>JAFXVF010000011.1 GCA_017524665.1 Clostridia bacterium
AGAAAATTACACAATAACATATGAATTAAATGGAGGAATAAATGCAGCGGGAAATCCGACTTCATATAATATAGAAAGTGCAACAATAACATTAGCAGATGCGACAAGAGATGGATATAGCTTTACAGGATGGACAACAACTGGAGTTACAACACCAACAAAAGGTTTAACAATACCAACAGGATCATATGGTAACAAGACATTTACAGCAAATTGGGTAGATGATATAGCACCAGTAGCAAATGACATATCAGTAACAGCTACTCTAAAGAGCGCATCACAAACAGCAACAGTATCAGCAACAGATGTAGTGGGAGTAGTATCATACTATTGGGGAACAACATCACCAACAAGCAGTAGTACATTTACACCAGTAGACAGTACTGCAAACTTTAGTACAACAATTACAGTAAATTCAGCAGGAACATACTACTTTGCGGTAAAAGATTCAGCAGGAAATATGTCAAACATTAAATCTGTAGAAATAAATAGCTATGTAGTAAAACATGTACTAGAAAAAATAGACGGTACAACAGGAACATATACAAATGCAAACTATGTAGCAAGTGGAACAGACAAAACATATATAGCACCAAAGAATACAAGCATAACACCTGCAAATATATATGATGCACAAACAGGAGGAACATATGTAGGATGTTCAACAACATATGGAACAAGTGCAGCAACAGTAAATAATACAGCAAAAACTTTAACAGCAAATACGACATATTACATCTGGTTTAATAGAGAAACACTTCCATTAACATTAAATGCAGGAACAGGAATAAGTGCTGTAACAGGAGCAGGAACATATAAATATGGAAAACAAGTAAGTATAGATGCAACAGTAAAAACAGGCTATACTTGGTCAGCATGGGCAAAAGTAAGTGGAAATAATCCAGCAAGTACAACAACAAAAGCAACAACAGTAACATTAACACAGGCTACAACATTAACAGCAAATGCAACACCAAATACATACAACATTACATATGACTATGCTAGTGGAACAGCAGGAACAAAACACCCAGCAAGCGGAACATATGACCAAGATGTAGAAATAGATAATCCAACAAGAAGCGGATATACATTTATGGGATGGACATCAGGTTCAGCTGCAGGATTAGGCTCAAATGCAAAATCAGGAACAGCAGCGAACCCAAGTACTACGTGGGCTGGAGCAGCAGTAACACATACTCACTTTATGAACCTAACAGATACAAATAATGGAACAGTAACCTTAACAGCTACATGGAAGAAAAATAATTACCAAAATGTATCAACATCTAACCCAGTAATTTACTATGAGACATTAGCAGAAGCATTAACTAATGTAAGTAACGGACAAGAAATTAAAGCTATTGTAAACAACTTATCAGAACCTGCATCACCAGCTATTAGCTTAGCTAATGGAAAAACTGTTAAACTTGATTTAAACGGTATGACAGTTACATTAAATAGTGCAATAACAAATAATGGCGTATTAGATATTTATTCAACAGTAAATGGAGCAATATTGCAAGGAAACCTTGATGCTCCTATGATTACAAACGCAGGAACATTAACAGTTAATGGAACAAGTACAACACATACAATAACATTAAGAAATACATCATCTAGCCCTGCTGGAAGAATAATTTACAACAATTCTGGAAAAAGTGCTACATTAAATACAAATGCAACATTAACATTTACAGCAGAAATTGTTCAACCAGAAACAGCTGCTTATAGATATGTGGTTGTGAATAGAGGAACTTTAACAGTTAATGGAGCTAACTTGCAAAACACCTTAACACAAACAGAATATGAAAGAGGTGTCCTAAATGGAAGCGCAACTGGAGATACAGCAGCAAGAACAATAGTAACAGGAGGAACAATTAGCTCATACGGTATAGCTTTACTAAACTACAAAGGAACTGGAACAGGAGATAATGCAGCAGTTGTAATACAAAATTCTGGAACAACAATTCAATCTAGTGCATATTATGCAGTAAGTAACGCAGTTGCGGGAACAATTAAGATACAAGGCGGAACTATATCTTCAACATCAAACAATGCTATATATAACACTACAACTGGTATAATAGATATAACAGGAGGAATTATATCGTCACAGACTTTAAACGGTATTAGAAATAATGGTAAAGGTACAATTAATATAACCAATGCTAACGTTCATGCAGGGGAGAATGGATCATATGGAGTGTTCAACTATGGTGCAGGATATGTAAATGTATATAACGGAACAAGTGTATCTGCTACATCACATGCAATCTATAACTATAATGCATCCGGAATAGTAACTATAAATGGAGGTAGCGTAACATCACATTCAAACAATGCTATTTATAACAGAGTAGGAGGAACAATAAATGTAAACGGAGGTTGGGTAGAAGGCGCTACGAACGGTATATATAATAATGGAGCCGGAAAAGTAAATATTACAGGAGGAAGTACAGCTGGTTCAAATGGTGCGGGAATTAGAGGATATACAGGTACTATAAATGTTTCAGATGGTGTAGTACAAGGAACAACATATGGTGTATCAGTGACAAGCGGATCTGCAACACTTACTGGAGGAACAATAGAGGCAACAGCTTCAACTGGAGTAGGTGTAAATGCAACAACAGGTACAATAACATTAGGAACACATGAAGAAACAACACCAAGTATAAATATAGATGCTCCATCGATAACAGGTGCAGCATATGGTGTGAAAAAGACAGACTTTTCAACAGGAGCATTCAATTTCTATGATGGTATAGTATATGGAGCAACAGGAAAATCAATTTCAGCACAGCCAACATCGATAGAAACAGGATGTGTAACAGTAACAACTACAATGGATTCAATATCAGAAGAATTAACAGTGTTAGGACCTGGAGCACCAACAATAACAGCTAAATATACAGATGCAAATGGAGCAACATATACAAGTGGAACATGGACAACCGAAGATGTATATATAGCATTATCAGAAGATTATCCTGGAGCAGGAATATTAAGATACGAGTATAGAGTAGGACCTGAAAGCCCATCTTCAACGTGGAACATAATGACTAATAACACAGAGATATTTAACACATATACAAATTCAACAGTGTACTTTAGAGCAGTAGACAATAATGAAGTAGCTTCGGCAGCATCTAGCATAGATATTGTTACTATGTCAACATTAGTAACACAAGAACAAGGAATAACTGCATCATTCTTATTAAATAATATAAGAGGAGGAGGACCTGTAATTAAGAGCAATATTGCAAGCATAACAATTACAGATTCAATTAGTGGAGCAAATAGTACAGCATGGGATGTAACAACAAGACAAGATGGATCAATACTAGCATGGTATACAAATTCAACTAAAACAGGATATTATGATGTTACAATAGGATCTGTTTCTGGAAAAGTTTATGCAAACCCAGATTCATCATACTTATTTGCAGACATTGGATATAATACAGCGGTTTCAATAAATGGATTAAACAACTTAGAAACAGCAAATGTAACAAATATGTCACATATGTTCTATGAATGTAAAAATGTTGCAAGCTTAGATGTAAGTAGCTTCGATACAAGCGATGTAGAGAATATGGCATATATGTTCTATGAATGTAATCTTTTAACAAGCTTAGATGTAAGTAGCTTTAATACAAGCAACGTAGAAAATATGCATAGCATGTTCTACAACTGTAACAGACTTAATAGCTTGAATTTAGGAAGTATAAATACAAGTAGTGTAACAGACATGTCATACATGTTTGGCGGATGCGGAAGCTTGAGTAATACTTTAACAACCTTGAATGTAAGCAACCTAAATACAAGCAATGTAACAGATATGTCATATATGTTTGATGGATGTACAACCTTTACAAGCCTTGATTTAAACAACTTTAATACAGGAAATGTAGAATCAATGCTATCAATGTTCTCTAATTGTACAAGTCTAACTACATTATATATAAGTTCATTTAATACAGATAACGTTGAGGATATGTCATTCATGTTCTATAATTGCAACAGTTTAACAGACTTTTATGTAACAGACTTCAATACAGAAAACGTAACAGATATGTCACATATGTTCCAAAACTGTGCAGCAGTGACATCTCTTGATATAAGTTCATTTGACACAATCAATGTAACCCATATGGAATATATGCTTTATGGATGTAGTGCATTAACAACGATTTACGCAGGAGAAAATTGGACAACATCTAGAGTAACAGACAGTACCAATATGTTCCTATATTCTACAAATATAGTAGGTGGAGCAGGAACCGTATATAGTCAATCGCATATTGATAAAGGATATGCACATGTTGACTATGGAACAGTAGATCCAGGTTACTTCTGGATTAAGAATCCTGCAACATTAGTAACACAAGCTCCTGGACAAAATGCATCATTCCTATTAAATGACACAAGAGGAAACGGAAACATAAATAAGAGCAATATTGAAAATCTAACATTCACAAATTCTATAAGCGGAGCAAACGCAACCGCATGGGATGTATCAACAAAACAAGATGGCTCTATAATGGCATGGTACACAGATACAGATAATGATGGACTATATGAAGTAACTGTAGGATCTGTATATGGAAGAGTACATGCAAATTCAAACTCAAGTTACTTATGCTCATATATAGGCAATAGCGTGGGCAGTGCACAGATAAATGGATTAAATTATTTAGATACAAGAAATGTAACAAATATGAACAGCATGTTTAGCAATTGTAAAACAGTATCAACAATAGACGTAAGCGGATTTGATACTAGCAATGTAAATATTTTCTCAGCAATGTTTGCAAGTTGTACAGCAGTATCAACATTAGATGTATCAGGATTTAACACAAGTGCTGCGACAAACATGTCAGGAATGTTTAGTGGATGTACTTATTTATCAACACTGGATGTAAGTGAATTTGACACAAGCAATGTTGCTACAATGAGCTCAATGTTTGCGGGATGTACGAAATTAACTACATTAAATGTAAGTGAATTTGATACAAGTAATGTTATTACGATGTATGCAATGTTTGCATCATGTGGTAAGCTTGAAACACTGGATGTAAGCGAATTTGACACAAGCAATGTTATTACAATGAACTCAATGTTTTTGGGATGCTCTAAACTTACAACAATAGACGTAAGCGGATTTGTTACAGATAACGCAACTGACCTCTCTAATATGTTTATGGGATGTAACATTGTAACAACATTAGATGTAAGTAATTTTGTAACAGATAATGTAACAACAATGGCAAATATGTTTACGGGATGTAGTGGAGTAACAACATTGGATGTAAGCGGATTTACTACAGGCTCATTAACAAACACAAAGCAAATGTTTGCAGGATGCTCGAATGTTACACTATTAGACTTAAGTGGTTTTGATACTGACCAAGTAACAGATATGACACAAATGTTTAGTGGATGTAGTAAATTAGTAGCAATATATATAGGAGATAATTGGAGCACAGTAGGTGTAACATCAAGTACAAGTACGGATATGTTTTATTATTGTAATGCAATAAATGGTGGCGCAGGAACAACTTACAATTCTTCACATGTGGATAAAGCGTATGCACACCTAGATGGCGGAACAAGTAATCCAGGTTACATGAGATCAAAACCTGTAGGAAACAAATATACAGTAATATTTAAGGCAAATGGCGGTAGTGGTACAATGGCAAATCAAGAAATAACATATGGAACACCGACAACATTAAACGCAAATACATTTACAAGAAATTGCTATACATATACAAAATGGAATACTGCAGCAAATGGAAGTGGAACCGATTATACAAATGGACAAAGTGTAACAAATTTAGCATTAATAGGAGATACAATTACTCTATATGCTCAATGGTCAGGACCAAGACATAGTTATAATCCAGCAACACCAACATGTACGACAGGCACAAGATGTACAGTATGTGGACAAGTATGGAACGCATATGGACATACCAAAGCCGGCATGAGCCAAAACGGTAGTCAACACTGGTGGATTTGTGGAAGATGCGGACAGGCATGGGGACACGAAGCACATACATGGGGTAATGATGAAGGCGGAAACGGAAAAATGTGTATAGTATGTGGCATGAAAAAAGGAGCTTAATTAAGTTCAAAACGTAAAGACTTTTGGATTTGTTACGGAGATGGGCCCAAAGGAACGTGGCTTTTGGGTCCAATATAAAATCTGTATTCACAAAAAACTACATTTGTAATATAACGAAACTATAATGCATAAAAGGGGGGAAAAAATGGAAACAAAAGATATGAAGCCTTGGAAAATTTGCGTAATTATTTTCGTGGCTGTAGTGATTGGACTATTAATATATATTTTAGTATCAAGTACTACAAAGACAGAGCAAATAGAAGACGAAAACTTTGGAATACAAGTTTCTGAAGACGTTTCGTTAGATGGAACAATAGAAAGCATGGAAAGTTTAAGGTGGAATTGCTCTAGAATAACTCAAGATGGAAATGTAATTATGGTTGAAATTTTTTTTATAAACTCGTCTGGAACAGAAAAAGTCGAAGAAGGGCCAGTTACTATTGAAATCCTTAATAAAAGTGGAGATGTAATTACTTCTAAAGGATTTAAAATTACAGAAATTGAACCAAATTACGGAACTGCGTATTTAATCGCAGACTTTGAAAGAATAGAATTACAAGAAATTAACAACATAAATGTTATATTTAAATAAACTAAAATATACAGAGAGTTTTAAACAACTCAAGTGACATATTAAAACAAGATAGACTGCTATGTAAAAAGCCTAATAAGGAGATGATAGCAATGAAAAGCCGAAATGCATATAGTAAAGAAAAAAGGGTAACAAGGATAATTATACTTTATTCAGTAATACTATTGCTTACACTAATAGTATCAGTTTTCTTGGAAACAAAACAACCAGAAAATATTAAAGAAATAAAAGAAACGTACTATAAGCTTGAAGAAAGTGAACCTGCATCTGAAGAAATCGAAAAAAATTATACATATAGATCAAATACAGGGGTAATAAGAAAGAATGTAGAAGTAATATTAACATATAATGTAAACGGTGGCGCTGAAGAAATTGAGCCTATAACTACATATAAGATAACGCAAACTACCATATCTGGAAGCACAGATATATATTGCCCAATTGTTATACTAAGCCAAACAATTCCAACAAGAAGTGGATATGAATTTGGCGGATGGTATAGCGAGGAAGAATGCATAAATAAAATAGGCGACCCTGGTGATGAATATGTTTTAAATGAAGATGTAACGCTATATGCAAAATGGACGCTAAACACAACAGATGGAAATGTGTCATATACAGTAAATCATTATATACATGATTTAGGTCAAAACGTATATACATTATATAAAACAGAAACTCTAAAAGGAGAATCAGGTGCTAACATTACTATAAGAGATCTTGCAAAACAAATAGATGGTTTTACATATTCAAATGCATATTTTAATGGAGACACAACAAAACCATCATCAGGAGCAAAAACAACAGTCACATTATCAACAAAAACTGCGAGAACTATAAATATTTATTATAGACGAAACTATTTGTGCATAGAATATGATGCAAATGGTGGAGAAATGACGCCAAATACTTCATACAAACTAGAAGGATCTTTGGTAGCAACAACTAAAGGAGCTAGCAAATTTTTACGTGGAGTATATGGCTCAACAGTAAATAATATAACAACTACAGAAAATAAAGTTGGAAGCAGTGGACTTCATAATGTTGCTACACTTAAACTAACAAAAACGGGCTATAAGGTAACAGCAGCTAAAGCATATAACACAGAGCCGGATGGCTCAGGAATGTTCTTTAGCCAAACACTTACTACATATAATGCAAATGACTTTGCCGGTGTTAATTTAGCAGAAGAAGACCAAGTTGTTAGACTATATGTAAATTGGATACCAGTAACATATAAGATAACATATAACCTAAATGGTGGAACTAACGCAAAGGGAAATCCAACTAAATATACAATAGAAAGCAATACATTAGAATTAAAAGATCCTGTAAAACAGGGATGTGTGTTTGCAGGATGGACAACAGAAATAGTAAAAGAACCAACAGTAGGACTATTAATACCTAAGGGTTCATATGGTAATATAACTGTAATTGCAAACTGGGAAAGTACGTCTTCATTAATACTGCAAGGGAAAAACAATTCGTATTTTCTAGGAAATAATGAAAGAGGGAATGGAGAAGTTACAAAAGACAAAATTGAAAAAATAACATTTGATGAAGATGCTACCTGCGCAAATAGAACAGCATGGGATGTGTCTGCAGAAAATAATGGTTCAATTTTAGCATGGTACGAAGACATAGACAAAAACGGCCTATATGAAGTAATAATAGGCTCTAACTACGGAAAAGTAATTGCTAATAAAGATTCAAGTAATCTATTTAGCTTTATTGGGATGAACAATTCAATAGAAATAAAAGGTTTAAAGAATTTTGACATTAGTAAAGTAGAGAACATGGATAGAATGTTTTATGGATGCAAAAATCTTCAAAAAATAGACATAAGTGACTGGGACACAAGTACTGTTACCTCAATGTCAGAGATGTTTGCAGGATGTAGCAAACTAAGCAGAATATATGTTGGAGACAAATGGAGCATAGCTAATATAACTGCAAGTGACAATATGTTTAAAGGATGCATCAAGCTTAGAGGAATTAATGGAATAACATTTGATTCAGCTAGTACAGATGCTACATTTGCCAAATTTGAAGGTGGATATTTAACACACATAAATAACAAAGAAGAAGTAAATTTAGGCACAAATGGTATAGAAAAAAGAACTGCAAAAATTACAGCCAAAAATAAAGATGTAGAAATTGAATACTGGATTTATGTACCAGAGATAAGTGATGTTGGAACGTATGATGACATACCACTTATTGTGTACCTACATGGCGACAAAGACAATTTAACGACATATACAGCAGATGAGGTTGCAAACTATTCTTTACCTAAATACTTAAAAGATGGAGATATAAAACCAAATGCGATTATTATTGCTCCATGCAGAAAATCTGTATATTTCGCAGATTGGGGACAATATTATATTCCTGAACTTGTTAGACAAATAAAACGTGAATATGAAACAATAGATAGCAACAGAATTGCTATAACAGGCCATAGCACTGGCGCAAATTCAACAATTGTTGCAGCAGCAGAAAACCCAGGATTATTTTCAGCTTGTGTTCCTGTATCATATAGATATGGAAACTTACTTGCATCATATGGTCCGAAAATTGATTGCCCAATCAAACTTGTATTTGAATCTCAAGGAGCATCAACATGGATAACAAAAGCAAAAACATATATTAATAGTAACAGAAAAAAACAAGATGTATCTTATGAAACTGTTGCAAACACATCACACGGTACTGTTGTAGAATACTACAAAACAGGTTTAATTGATTGGATTATATCAAAAAGCAGAGTACAAGAAGTAGAAGAAGAAATACTAGAAACATTGGAGACACCAACAACACAAGAAATTCCAACGATGCAAGAGTCTCCAACGATTCAGGATACACCAACAACACAGGAAACAACAGAAATACCAGTATCATCAGAAGAATCTGACTTAGGCGGAATAGAATTAATAAACGGCAATGTAAAATATTGGCGTTATATACCTAAACTTGCAGATATAGGAACTTACAAAAAAATACCTTTAATTGTATACTTACATGGCGGAAGTAGTTCCGAAAGAGATGCTAATTGCTTTGACGTAACTGGATATTCATTACCTAAATATTTGAAAGATGGCACATTAAAAGTAAATGCTATAGTTGTAAATCCTGTAAGTTATTCGCAAAGTTCAATTATAGAACTTATAAATGCTCTTAAAACACAATATGATATAGATGAAAACAATATATCTATTACAGGACATAGCACAGGAGCATATACAGCGTTTTCAACCGCTTTAAAATATCAAGACGTATTCTTTTGCTGTGTACCAGTATCTTTAAGGTATCAGGGATCATATGCAAATATTAAAAATATAACGAAATGTGACCTTAGATTTATATTTGAAAGTAATTTTGGTGGATCGCCTAAGAGCGAAACAGAAATGAAAAATATAAAGAAAGAAGTCGACAGGCTAAATACTGCAGGTGTACCAAATATCATTCAATATGAAACTATACCAGATACAACACATAATGGAGCTACTAAATGTTACAATGAAGAGCTAATTGGATGGATTTTAGGAAATAGAAAAAAATAGTGATTAACTAAATATATAAAAACAGACGAAGGACTTTAAGGCCTTCGTCTGTTTTCCTTGACATATGTCCAGTTTAGAGGTACAATATATGTGTGATAAAAGGAGGATTTTATGTCCAATAAAAACAGAAAAATAATTGATAATTTTTTGTCAAGAACAAAAATATATATAATTATTATTGCAATACTTTTAATCCTTATCTGTGTAATAAAACCTGAATTTATAGTACTTGCAATAATAATGTTTTTACTTATTCTTTTATATTCTTATCAAGTAAACAAAAAAAGAAAAGCGGAAATTTCAGATCATATACATGAACTTATTGGAGATGTTGATTCAGCAGCGAAAAACACACTTATTAATTCACCATTCCCTTTAGTAATATTAGAAACTGACGGAAACATTATTTGGAAAAGTGCTAAATTTGTAGATGAGTTTGCAAGTACTGATATAAATGCTTATCTAGACGAAATAATAAGAGAAGTTAAACAAGAAATTAACAATTTTAATGGTAAAAGGCAGAGTATAATGAAACAAATTAAAATTGTTAATAAAACATACAAAGTACTTGGAGAATATGTAAAGAGTAAAAAAGGCAAAAAAGATGAATACATGATGACTTTATATTTTATTGATAATACTGAAAATGTTGAATTGTATTCAAAATACATTAACTGCCAAACATGCATTGGAATTATAATGATAGACAATTATGAAGAGATTATGCAAAGGCTTGAAGCTGAAGAAAAACCTCAGGTTATAGCTTCTCTTGAAAAAACAATATATGATTGGGCAAGCCTTACTAGTGGCCTTGTAATTAAAACCGAAAGAGATACTTTTATATATGTTTTTGAGAAGAAATATCTAGAGCAAATTGAAAGTAGCAAATTTAGCATATTAGATACAATTAAAGAGATTCTTGCAGATGGAAAGCAACAATTAACTGTTAGTATTGCAATTTCTGACGAAGGAGATAGCAATTACGAAAAATACAAATCTGCAACAGCAGCGCTAGACATTGCATTAGGACGTGGAGGAGATCAGGCTGTCATACGTGAAAATGGAAAATATACATTCTTTGGTGGAAGAACTCAAGAAGTAGAAAAAAGAACTAAAGTTAAGGCAAGAACATTTGCCGGAGCTTTAGAAGAGCTTATTCTAGCTTCATCAAATGTAATGATAATGGGACATACCAATGGCGACATTGATTCAATGGGGTCAAGCCTTGGAATATATAGACTCGCAAAAACACTAGGTAAAGAAGCAAACATAGTAAATAACAGCTCAGGAGATGCACTAGAAAACTTTCTAACTGCACTTTTAGAACAAGAAGAGTATCAAGAGGCATTAATTAGCAAACAAGATGCAATTCAAAAGACAGGTAAAGAAACTGTTTTGGTAGTTTGTGACACGCATAAAAAGACTTATGTAGAAGCACCAGAGCTTTTAGAACAAACATCTAAAATTGTTGTTATTGACCATCATAGAAAGAGTACGGAATTTATAGAAAACCCAACTCTTGCATTCCACGAAGTATATGCATCATCAGCAGCAGAGCTTGTAATTGAGATATTACAATATGCAAGTAAAGAAATTAAACTTGAACCAATGGAAATAGAAGCATTGTATGGCGGAATCATGGTTGATACGAAGAATTTTACATTTAAAACAGGTGTAAGAACATTTGAAGCAGCCGCATATTTGCGTAAGTGCGGAGTTGATATAATAAGAGTTAAAAAATGGTTCCAAAGTGACCTAGAAAGCTATGGAATTATTTCTGAAATTGTAAGGAACGCAGAAATTGTTAATGAAAGCATAGGTATTTCTATTTATGATAAAGAAGACAAATCTGCAAATTTAATTTGTGCAAAGGCTGCAGATGAGCTATTGACAATAAGTGATATTACAGCATCATTTGTTTTGGGGCATCAGGGAGATAAAGTATGTATAAGCGGTCGTTCTATAGGAGATATCAATGTACAAATAATACTAGAAAAACTAGGCGGAGGCGGACACATCACTTTAGCTGGAGCTCAAGTAGAAGGAATGACAATAGAAGAGGCAAAACAAGAGCTTATTATAAGGATAAATGAGTATTTTTCAGAAATAGGATAATATTTAATAAAGGAGGAAACAAATAATGGAAGAAAAGAAAGGAAATGCCACAGAATTCTTCATAGGAATGGTGTTATTAGCAGTAGGGCTTTTTATACTAAGCAGAAAAGTTATAGTAACTACACGGTTGGTTTAGCTGGCATATAGGAGGCTTTGATGTAGCATCTGGGCTTGTTGTAGTTCCACTTATTATAGGTATAATTTGGTGGTTTTATCAACCAAAATCAATTTTCCCAAAGATAGTTATGGGATTAGGTGCGCTATTTATAGTAATAAGCATTATTATGAGTGTACAATTTAGATTTGTTTCTACTACATTATTTGATTACTTATTAATGCTAACTTTAGCTGCTGCAGGTGTAGGACTTATTTTAAGATCAAGAGCAAAATAATATAGGAGGTATTTTAATGAAAGTTATTTTAAAAACTGACATTAAAGGTGTAGGAAAAAAAGACGAAATAATTAATGCAAGTGATGGTTATGCACGTAATTTCCTATTTCCTAAAGGAATTGCAGTTGAAGCAAATGCAGAAAATCTTGCAAAGCTTCAAGCAAAAAAAGAAGGACAGTCTTACCATAAAGCACAAGAGCTTGAATTTGCAAAAAAACAAGCAGAGCAAATAAGCAAAATTAATTTAAACCTTAAAGTAAAAGCAGGAGAAAATGGTAAAATTTTTGGTGGTGTTACATCAAAAGAAATAGCAGAAGCGCTAAAGAAAGAATACAACATAGAAGTTGATAAGAAGAAAGTTAATTTACAGGAGACAATTAAAACATTAGGAAGATTTAGTGTTGAAATAAAGCTATTTGAAGGAGTAATAGCAAAATTAGCTGTTACCATTGAGGCTGAGTAGTATTTATTACAACAAAAAAGGGGGACAAAACATGGAGCTTCGGAAAAGTACCACCACATGACATAGAAGCAGAGCAAGCCGTTATTGGATGTATGCTTACAGACAAAGATGCAGTTGTAAATGCAATAGAAGTATTAAGGCCAGAAGACTTTTACAGAGAAGACAACAGAGCAATTTATGAAGCAATAGTAAGCTTGTATTCTAAACCAGAGCCTATTGATATAATTACAGTAAAGGCCGAATTAATAGAAAATGGTAAATTCGAATCAGTTGGGGGGCTAGAATACTTAGCAGCTCTTCCTGATAAAGTACCAACAACTGCTAATGTTGAAAGATATATAAAAATAGTTGAAGAAAAATCTATTTTAAGAAACTTAATAAAAGTTTCCAATGAAATAATAACACTTGGCTATGGAGAAGAAGAAGCAGATGCAATAATGGATACTGCTGAAAAGAAAATCTTTGAAATAATGCAAAAAAAGAGCCAAAAAGGATATCTCCCTATTAAAGACATATTAATTGATACATTTGCTGAAATTGAAAAACTATATAATCAAAAGGGATACATAACTGGTGTTCCAACAGGATTTGCCGACTTAGACCAAATTACAGCAGGATTTCATAATTCAGATTTGATACTAATTGCGGCTCGTCCTGCAATGGGTAAATCAGCATTTGCATTAAATATAGCTGCAAATGCTGCAGTGCGTGCAAATACACCAGTTGCTATATTTGGATTAGAAATGTCTAAGGAGCAAATGGTAAATCGTATTTTGTGTAGTGAAGCTATGGTAGATAGCCAAAAAGTAAGAACTGGTAAAATAGAAGAAGCCGATTGGCTAAAACTTGCAAATGCATTAGGCCCTCTTTCTGAAGCACCAATATATATAGACGATACACCAGGTATTTCTATAATGGAAATACGTGCTAAGTGTAGAAAAATGAAACTGGAAAAAAACATTGGAATGGTAGTAATAGACTACTTACAGCTTATTCAGGGAACAGGAAAAAGAGGAGCATCACGTGAACAAGAAATTTCTGAAATTAGCCGTTCACTTAAAATACTTGCAAAAGAGTTAGACATACCAGTAGTAGCTCTTTCACAGCTATCAAGAGCATCAGAGCAAAGACAAGATCATAGACCAATGCTTTCAGACTTAAGAGAATCAGGAGCAATAGAACAAGATGCTGACATTGTAATGTTCTTGTATCGTGATGATTACTATAACCCAGATTCTGAAAAGAAAAATGTTGCAGAGGTAATTATTGCTAAGCATAGAAGCGGTGCAACTGGAACAGTAGAACTATTATGGTTAAGCAACTATACAAAATTTGCAAGCATAGAAAAATACAGAGGGTAATACATAAACAAAAAAATGGAGAAAATGGATTTAGTAAATAAAATTGAGAATTTTATAAAAGAAGAAAAACTAATAGCCCAGGGCGATAGCATCGTCGTGGGCGTTTCTCGGTGGCCCAGATTCCATGAGCCTATTAAATATATTAGAAAAAATTCAAAAGAATGGATTAGATTTTAAGATAACAGTTGCACATATTAATCACATGATAAGAGACGAAGCAGTAGAAGACGAGCAGTTTGTAGAAGAATATTGCAAAGTTAGAAACATACCAATATACATTAAAAGAGCAGAAATTGAAAAAATAGCAAAAGACAACAAAATTGGAACAGAAGAAGCTGGAAGAACTGTTAGATACGATTTTTTTGAAGAAGTAAGAAAAAAAGTAAATGCAAATAAAATTGCAACAGCGCATAACGCAAATGATAATGCAGAAACGATAATTTTAAATATTATAAGAGGTTGTGGAACAGATGGGCTAAAAGGAATTGAGCCAAAAGCAGGTATATTAATTAGACCGCTTATAAATACAAGCAGAGAAGAAATCGAAGAATACTGCAATAAAAACAAATTAAATCCGAGAAAAGACAAAACAAATGATGAATTAATTTACCAAAGAAACAAAGTAAGAAATGTTATGATCCCATACGTAAAGAAGGAGTTTAACGAAAACTTTGTTGGTACATTAAATAGATTTTCAAAGATTGCCAAAGAGGAAGCAGATTATATAGAAAACCAAGCTGAAGAAAAATATAAAACAATGCTAATTAGCGAAGAAGATGGTAAAATAGAGCTGAAATTAAAGCTTTTTAATGAACAGGAAAATGTAATAAAAAAGAGAATAATACGATATACTATAAATAAAACTATAGGTGACTTGCAAGGAGTAGGGAATATCCATGTTGAGGACATTATTAAGATGTGTGAAAAAAATATTGGAAATAAATACCTAACTCCAAATAAAAAAATAAAAATAAGTGTTAAAAATAAAAAAATTGTTTTTGAAGCAATTTGAGCTTCCGTAAGGCGTATCGAATTGACACACAAATGTCACAAAAAAAACGTTGATTTTAGCATATATTTGTGGTATATACTTTAATATAAAGAGGTATAGGACGTGAAAATGCTATCACATCCTAATTTAAGGAGGACAATATCTTGAAAAGTAGTTTAAAAACACTAGCAATGTGGTTAATAATTGGAGTAATTTTTGTTGTAATGGTTACAAGCATAATAGATAATTCAGACAACAAAATAACTTATTCTAAGCTAATTACAGAAATTGAAAGTGGAAATGTAGAAAAAATTGAAATAGAAGCAAATGGAAAAGAAGCATATGTTACAACAAAAGGTGATAGTAGTGAAAAGAAAGTTATTCTACCTAGCAAAGACAGCTTTATGGATTACATTCAAGAGAAACTTTCAAATGGAGAAATAAAATTAAGTGAAAAGACAGAATCAATATTTATTACAATACTAAGCTTGCTTTCACCATTTGGAATAGTAATAATAATGTTTGTCTTATTCTTCTTATTTATGAACCAAGGACAAGGTGGAAACAAAACAATGTCATTTGGCAAAAGCAAAGCCAGAATGATGACACCTGCTGATAGAAATAAAATTACATTTGACGATGTAGCTGGTGTAGATGAGGAAAAAGAAGAACTTGAGGAAATAGTAGAATTTTTAAGATCTCCAAAGAAATTTACAGATATGGGTGCAAGAATTCCAAAAGGAGTATTACTTGTAGGTCAACCTGGTACAGGTAAAACATTGCTTGCAAAAGCAGTTGCAGGAGAAGCCGGAGTTCCATTCTTTATAATCAGTGGATCAGACTTTGTAGAAATGTTCGTTGGTGTCGGAGCATCACGTGTTAGAGACTTATTTGATCAAGCAAAGAAAAGTGCACCATGTATTATATTTATAGATGAAATTGATGCTGTTGGACGCCAAAGAGGAGCAGGCCTTGGAGGAGGACATGACGAAAGAGAGCAAACATTAAATCAATTATTAGTTGAAATGGATGGATTTGGAACAAACGAAGGAGTTATAGTGCTAGCAGCTACAAATAGGCCAGATGTACTAGATAAAGCACTTTTAAGACCAGGAAGATTTGACAGACAAATAGTAGTTCCATCACCAGACGTTAAAGCAAGAGAGCAAATACTAGAAGTTCATGCAAGAAAGAAAAAGCTAGGAGAAGATGTTGAATTAAAAACAATTGCTAAAAACACATCAGGATTTTCTGGAGCAGACCTAGAGAATGTATTAAATGAAGCAGCACTTTTAGCAGCAAGAAGAGATAAAAAAGTAATAGAAATGCAAGAAATAGAAGATGCAATGGTTAAAGTAACCATGGGACCTGAAAAGAAAACTCGTGTAAGAAGTGAGAAAGAAAATAAATTAGTTGCATACCACGAAGCAGGTCACGCAATAGTAAGTAGGTTCTTACCAACGCAAGACCAAGTACATCAAATTTCAATTGTACCAAGAGGAATGGCTGGAGGATATACAATGTATCGTCCAACAGAAGATAAATCATTTATGTCAAAAACAGAAATGGAAGAAACAATAGTATCATTGCTTGGTGGAAGAGTGGCTGAAAGCTTAATACTAAATGACATATCAACAGGAGCAAGCAATGACATTGAAAGAGCATCTAAAATAGCAAGAGAAATGGTTACAAGATATGGAATGAGCGAAAGACTTGGAACAATAACATTTGGAACAAATCAAGAAGAAGTATTTTTAGGAAGAGATTTCACACAACAAAAGAACTTCAGTGAAGAAACAGCAGGAATTATAGATGAAGAAGTAAAGAAAATAATTGACAAAGGCTATAAAACAGCGGAAGCTATCTTAAGCCAAAACATAGATAAATTACACAAAGTAGCAGGTGTATTACTTGAAAAAGAGAAAATTGACGGAGAAGAATTTGCAGCTATTTTTGAAGAATAATTTAATAGTTTTAAGAATGTGATAATTTTAGGGACGTTTCTAAAAATTACCGGCTGCGGTAATTTTTAGAAACGTCCCTAAAATTATCACCAGGGAAAATTCCTAAAACCTGCAAGACAAAAGGCCCGTCCTTATGTCTATAAAAAATTGACATTATTTTCAATATATAATATATTAAGGATATAAAATATTAGTTAAAAGGAGATTAAAATGGCATTTGTAAAAAAAGATGTAGACCCTAATCTAAAAAGTATTGATGATACACAAACAATATTAAAGCAATCAGCAAAAAAAATGAAAGAAGCGGCTGAGAAAGCAATTGCAGAAAAAGAAAATGCTGCAAAGAAACAAGCTTTAGAAAATATAATTAAACAAGCTCAAAAAGCTTTAGAAGAAGCAAATAAAAAGTTGCAAGGTACAAACGACAAAAAATTTGTAAATGACTTTCAACAAATAATAGATAAGGTAAAAGAAAGCGAAATGGCACTTAACCAAAAAACGGGAAACAACGATAAAGAAGCAATAGATAAAATACAAGAAGCTGCTAAAGAGATGAACAAAAAAGAACAAGAACTTCAAAAAAAGAAAGAAAAATTACAAGCAGCGGATCTAAAAAATCAAAACTTATTAGGAGAATTGACGGCAGGATTAAAGAAGACAGAAGCAGCATTATCTGATTTGCCATTAAAAAACAATATAAAGCAAAGATTAAAAGATACATTAGATACTTCTCCAAGGATTCCAATAGAAAACCTTGTAGCATCAACAGGAGGACCAGGACCAAGGGGCAGCAGTGGTGGAAGTAGTGGTGGCGGAAGCTTGGAGAGCCCAGATAGAGAAAATGCTCTGTTACTAGCAAATAGACTATTAGATCCTCCAGAAAATGTTGGAAATACAATAACAAACATACGGATATAAAAGAGACATAGGTATCAACAGTAGTCCATTCCAATATTGCCCAAGAAATTCTATATTTGGACTTGGATTTAGTGACGGAGGAAGAAAACTTACTGATAAGGATTACGATACAACAGGTACCGCTACAAACTTTTGGAAATCAACTGTAAAGGCTGCAATCCTTTTAGATGGGATACCATATTCGAGAACAGCGCAATTAAAAGGTGATAGATTCTATTATGGAGGCAATATACCTACCGAAGAAACGGCGGAAAATAATGGGAATAAAAGAACCCCACAAGAATCAGCGAGATCTGTTGACCGAGTAATAAGAATTGGAGATGATAAAGAGTACATCCATGTATATACAACGACAACTCATGACTCAACAGCTAGTATTTCAGGTCACAACTTTGCACAAGCAATGGAATATATGGCAGGTGAGTACGCTCAAGGGAATATTGCCCCTGGTGAATATCAAAATGTACAAACAATAGAAAAAATAGGGGAGACAACATATATAGTTGGTCGGAACGTATAATGTAACAAGACGTGTATATATTGTAACATATACTGACAGCAGTGATAGTGTTGTTGCAGTAGACCTATGCGAAGGAATACCTCATGGAGCAATACCAAGAACATTTTATGATGTTGTCGTTAGGGACGTAAACATGTTTGCAGACATATATGGGCAATAACCTACCCCTCTTTGCTTTCCAATTTCAACATTAGGGAATTTTGAGTTTAGCGCTTGACAAATTTATAATAGTTAATGTATAATATGTGCATCTAAAAAAGAAATCCCGCAGAATGATTCGTAAGCTTTGGAAGGAGGGGAAATCATGTCAGAGGTAAAAGTTAATAATGGAAATATAGAAGATGCCTTAAAAAGGTTTAAAAGACAATGCGCTAGAAATGGAGTGCTTCAAGAAGTACGTAAAAGAGAGCACTATGAAAAACCTAGCGTAAAAAGAAAGAAAAAGTCAGAGGCTGCAAGGAAAAGAAAGTTTTAATATTAAAAAGACATTTGGTTTTAACCAGATGTCTTTTTTAGTTTTGTCATATCAAATGCAAATGCCTTGACAATGCAAAACCACGTCAAATTGACATTATTTGGAATTTAAGGTATAATAAATATATCAACGTGCAATGCACGATAAAGGAGGAGCCATCATGAAGATGGAGATTACGACCCGGTCCGGCTCTGTGTACCACATCGAACAGATTGATGGGAAGGTTCACGTTTGGTGCCCGCAGAGGGCGTTCGAAGCAATCAACCCCAAGATTGTCCGTTTGGCGATTGGAGAACGCTTCAACTTCGAGTGCAACGAACTGGATTACCTGCTGAGACCGGAAGAAGAGCCCACGATGATCAGCACCTCGCCGGTGGTTTCGATCACTATCGAGTGAACGTGGCTCTTACCTCTTTCCACCCCCCTGAATGGGACGGACGACGTCTGGGCTTGCCCAGGCGTCACTTTTTATTTATGGGAAAAATTATGCTTGATAAAAAAATCATGCAATGATAAAATAAAACAAATATGAAACGTTTGGTATGGTTCCAAACGTTTCATTGCTGAATAAATTTGCATTAATTATATATAATATTTATAAAAAGAAAAGGAGATTATAGGCAATATGAAACCAAAAAGTATAGAAATTGTAGAAGGAATAAAACTGCATACTATAAAAACTGATAAATTTAAAACTGACTTAGTGCGGAATTTTTATTACAGTTCCACTAGAAAGAAAAAATGTTACGATTGACTGTATGGTGCCTGCAGTATTAAGAAGGGGATGCAAAAATTATCCGACGCAGGAAAAAATAAGCAAAAAAATGGAAGAAATGTATGGAACAACCTATGACTGTGGAATAGAAAAAACAGGAGACAACCATGTTATAAAATTCTATACTGAATCTATAGGTGATGAATTTTTACCACAAAAAGAGGAGCTATTAAAAAAACAAATAGAGTTACTTTTAGATATAGTTTTTAACCCGGTTTTAGAAAATGGAAAATTCGTGGAAGAATATGTAACAAGCGAAAAAGAAAACATAAGGCAGAAAATAGAGGCAAAAATTGACAACAAAGAACAGTATGCTGTAGACAAATGCATAGAGCTAATGTATGGTAATGCTCCATATTCATTATATAAATATGGATATATAGAAGATTTAGCAAGCATTACAAATGAGATTGTGTTTAATAGATACAAAGAGATAATACAAGAAGCAAAAATAGATATATATGTTTCAGGAAATGTAGAAGAAAACGTATTTGACTATATAAAGGGAAAACTAGAACAGCTAGGACTAAGCGGAAGAACTCCAAAATATATACAAAACAATGAAACGACAGAGAAAAAGGCAAGAGTTGAAGAGAAATATGAAGAAACTAAACTTGACGTAGCACAAGGAAAACTAGTGCTTGGGCTAGATATATTAAAAAATGAGCCAAATTCCAGATTTGCTGTAAATATGTATAATGTGATATTAGGAGAAAGTGCTACATCAAAATTATTTCAAAATGTTAGGGAAAAAGCTAGCTTAGCATATACTGCCAGATCAACTTATACAAGACAAAAAAATAACATTTTTATAAAATGTGGAATAGAAATACCAAATAAACAAAAAGCTTTGGACATTATCAAAGAACAGCTTGAAGACATGAAAAATGGTAATTTTTCAGAAGAAGATATACAAAATGCTAAAAGCTATATGTTAAATGGAATTAAGAGTGTTGAGGAAGAACAAGATACAGAAATAACTTACTATATGGGACAAGAATTTTCTGGATTAAACACAAGTTTAGATGAGTACCAAAAACAGATTGAACAAATTACCAAAGACCAAATTGTTGATATTGCAAAGAATACGCAAATTAACACTATTTTGTTTTTGAGAAATTAGTTTAAAGGAGAGAATATATGCAAGTTATTGAAAATAGCAAAGTTAAGGAAAAAGTATATATAGAAAAATTGGAAAACGGAATGACATTTATGTGCATCCCTAAAAAACATACTGAAAAAAAGTATGTAATATGGGGTACACATTATGGCTCAAACGACAACAAATTTATTGTTCCAGGAGAGGAAAAAGTAACAGAAGTACCTAACGGGGTTGCTCATTTCCTAGAACACAAAATGTTTGAACAAGAAAATAAACCTAATAGCTTAGACGTACTTACAGCTCTTGGTGTAGAAGCTAATGCATATACAACAAATGACCATACGGCTTATCTTTTTGAAGCAACAAATAATTTTTATGAAGCACTTGATGAATTAATGGACTATTTTCAGCATCCATATTTTACCGACCAGAATGTTGAAAAAGAAAAAGGCATAATTGACCAAGAAATTCGTATGTATGAAGACTACCCTGAATGGAAAGTTTATTTAAATGCTATTGGAGACATGTACCAAAAGCATCCAATAAGAATAGATATAACTGGCACAAGTGAAACTATAAGCCATATAAACAAAGAAATTCTATATGGGTGTTATAAAACTTTTTATCACCCTGCAAATACTATTATGGTGGTATGCGGAGATTTTGTACCAGAAGAAATACTTAAAGAAGTGAAAAAAAGGCTTCTTCCAAAAGAATTACAACCTGAAATAAAAAGAATTGAAACTGACGAACCAAATGAAATAAAACAAAAAATGAGCATACAAAAAATGGAAGCAAGCATTCCTCTTTTCACAATAGCATACAAAGATGTAAAACCATCAACAGATATTGTTAAAAAGCATATTGCAATTGAAATTTTACTTGGAATTCTAATAGGTAAAAGCTCAAAGCTTTATCAGACTCTTTATGAAAAGGATTTACTAAAAAATGAACCAGATTTAGATTACGAGTTTTCAAAAGATTATGCACACGTGCTTATAATGGGCACATCCAACAACCCACAAGAAATGGAAAAATTATTCTTAAATGAGGTTGAACAATTAAAAAAAGACGGAATAAATAATGATGACTTCACAAGGAACAAAAGAAAAGTATATGGGGATTTCATACGTGGATACAATGATGTTTCAGAAATTGCACGAACTTTTTTAGCAGATTCATTTAAAGGAATAAACAGTTTTGATTATTTAGAAGAATACGAAGCTGTAAGCAAGGAATATGCTGAGCAGGTATTAATGGAAGTATTTAATGAAAACAAAGAAGTACTTTCTATCGTAGAAAAATGAAGTCAAATGTCAAATTTTAAAATTAATTGTTAAATGAACTAGCGCGAGGGAGAGCTTCTATTTTTCTTTAGCGAGCTTCTCCGGGGGGACCGCCGAGCGCTGTTAAGGCTTTGCCTGGTACAGCGCCGGTGGGAAGAAGCGAGACTGAGAAAAATAGACTCTCCCGGGAGCGGATGTCAGAGATAAACATTAAATGCATAAAACATTAGACATTTGACTTACTAAAAGGAGAAAACCATGAATACAATTTCATTTCCAGGGCTGGGAATCCAATTTAATATTTCAAAAATAGCTTTTAGCATTTTTGGTGTAAGCATTGCATGGTATGCTATTTTGATTGTGTCTGCCATTGGAATAGCGTTACTCATATATAAGAAAAGAGACGGATTATATAATATCAAATTCCAAGACATACTAGAACTGAGCATTTATGTTATACCAGTTGCTTTTTTGTGTGCAAGACTTTATTATGTGGCATTTAAACTTGACTACTTTTTACAAAATCCTATTCAAATATTAAACATTAAGCAGGGCGGGCTTGCAATCTATGGCGGAGTTATAGGGGGAGCCATTACTTGCTATGTATATGCAAAGAAAAAACAAATAAACTTTTTAGATCTACTTGACTACATTGTGCCATGTTTGGCATTACGGACAAGCAATTGGAAGATGGGGCAATTTCATTAATGTTGAAGCATATGGAGTTGAAACTAACAATTTTTTAAGAATGGGAATATTCGAAAATGGTACATATAAAGAGGTTCATCCTGCATTCTTATACGAATCTGTTGCCAACTTTATTATTTTCTTAATACTAATTATTCTACAAAACAGAAAAAAATATAGTGGGCAAATTACTTATATTTACCTTATTGGATATGCATTTGCAAGAGCAATAATAGAAGGACTAAGAATCGACAGCTTAATGCTTGGAAATTTAAGAATATCACAAATTTTATCAATATTCATATTTATCGTATTTTGCTTTATTTTAGCGAAAAAAGAAAAAGAATATAAAAAGACAACAAAAACATAAACAATATGTGGAAAGTTGGCGCGCAAAAGTTGATAAATCACTATAATTTTATTGACCAATCTGTAAAAATATGGTATTTTATACACAACTAATAACATATTTGCCAACTAATTACAAATGATAAATGTTTTCTTTAAGGAGAGTGATCTATATGATAAATGATGAAATATGCAAACTAAGGGAAAAATTAAACAAAAGTATTGAGGATGGAAAAGACTACGAAGAGGTATATAAATTAAGTGTAGAACTTGACGAATTAATAGCAAAGTATTACAAGCAATGCGAGCACAATACAAAAAAAAATAAATAAAAATGTAAAAAGTTGCATTTTTTATTCTTTTGTGGTATATTAAAATAAATACATAAAAAATGTAAAAAATAAAAGGAGGAGAAATTATGACAAAGAAAATGGCAAAAGCATTATCAATATTGCTAGTAGCAGCATTAATGCTAGGAATAGCAGCAACACCAGTACTTGCAAGCGCAACACTAGAATGGAATTCTATTGCAATTACTAGTGATACTTCAGGAAATACAGCAACAGCAGCAAAAAATATCTCAGGACAAATTATAGGAGTAGTACAAGTAATAGGCGTAGCGGTAGCAGTAATAATGCTAATAGTATTAGCAATCAAGTACATATCAGCAGCACCAAACGACAAAGCAGAAATCAAGAAACATGCAGTTGTATATGTAGTAGGAGCAGTAGTACTATTTGCAGCAAGCGGAATACTTGAAATTATTAAGAACTTTGCAAACCAAGTAAAAGCATAATTTATTCAAATTGAGAAAAACTAAAATAAAAGAAGCTTATAAAATATATGTTTTATGAGCTTCTTTTATTTATAAAAAACTAATTTTAATTTGCTTTTTATAAATGAATATGTTATACTTAATATAATATAAATTTTTAAAATTAAAGCAAAAGGAGGAGAAAAATATGTCAAAGAAAATGGTAAAAGCATTATCAATATTGCTAGTAGCAGCATTAATGCTAGGAATAGCTGCAACACCAGTACTTGCAAGTGTAACAATACCATGGGATAATATAACAATTAGTAGTAATACTTCAAGTAGCACAGCAACAGCAGCATCAAATATCTCTGGAACAATTATAGGAGTAGTACAAGTAATAGGTGTAGCAGTAGCTGTAATAATGTTAATAGTACTAGCAATCAAGTACATTTCAGCTGCACCAAATGACAAAGCAGAAATCAAGAAACATGCAGTTGTATATGTAGTAGGAGCAGTAGTATTATTTGCAGCAAGTGGAATACTTGAAATTATTAAGAACTTTGCAAACCAAGTAAAAGCATAGTTATAATTATTGTCTAATAAATTATAAATGAGACTTCATGTAATGTTTTATGAAGTCTCATTAAATAAAATAAGGATGTGAATCAGATGAAAAATAAATATTTAAAAATATCTATTTCCATATTAATAGCATTATTAACAGCTTTTGCATTAATAGTTCCGTCATATGCTACTGACTATATTGATCCATCAAAAATTAGTGCACATGATGGAGGAGGCGTTGCAAGCAATACGCAAACAATAGCAGGTCATATATTATCTATAGTACAGGTAATAGGTGCGGCAGTGGCAATTATTATGCTAATTTTATTAGCAGTAAAATATATGTCAGCAGCACCAAATGACAAAGCAGAAATCAAAAAACATGCAGTTGTATATGTAGTAGGAGCAGTAATATTATTTGGAGCAACTGTAATCCTTGAAATAATCAAGAATTTTGCACTACAAATATAAAAATATTAAAAGAGGAAGTGTGAAAAATGAAAAGAAAAATGACAAAATTAGTGTTATTTATTTTGATAGTTATGGCCGTATTATTTAGCTACAACAGTGTTTTTGCTGGAACTAATTTTTTATCTCCTAGCAGTATCGTGGCACAAAGTGATTCAACAGCAAACAGCTTGCGAAACACTACTGGCATTATTTTAGCAGTGGTACAAGTAATAGGAGTATCTGTTGCAGTAATAATGTTACTTGTAGTTGGAATAAAATATATGTATTCTGCACCAAATGATAGAGCTGAAATAAAGAAACACATGGTTGTATATGTAGTAGGAGCAGTAGTATTATTTGCTTCAAGTGGAATACTAGGAATTATTAGAGGCTTTGTGGATCCTTCAAATTTGGGAGTTAATGTTTCTACAGCAAAAATAGAACAAACTTTAGTATCAAAAAGAGGATAATATCAATTTCTTAAATAAAAATATGAATTATTTTAAAGTAAACCTAAGAAAGGGGTAATTAGTATGCGATTTAGTTTTAATGCTATTGGCGAACCACAGATAGACAGAGATCTCGCATCAATGTTTGGACCAGTAATAGGAGCAATTCAAATTGTCGGAACAGCTGTGGCTGTTGCAGCAAGCATTTTCTTAGGAATAAGGTATGTATTATCTAGTGTGGAAGAAAAGGCAGAAATAAAGAAAAAGATGATACCATTTGTTATAGGCGTAATAATATTTTATGCTGCAACCGGGATACTAAGGCTAATAGCAAAGGTTGCGGGATGGTTTTAACTTTAAACTATTCCGAAGGAGGGATTATATGAGAAATAAAATCTCAAAGTTGCTATTTATAATAATAGCAATGATGTCTATTACTATGATAGCTGCAAGTTCAACATATGCTACAGTAACTTTGCCTTGGGATCAGACAACAATTAGTAGCGATACTTCCGGAAACACAGCAACAGCAGTTAAAAATATTTCAGGAACAATTTTAGGAGTGGTACAAGTAATTGGTGTAGCGGTAGCAGTAATTATGTTAATAGTACTAGCTATTAAATACATATCTGCAGCACCAAATGACAAAGCAGAAATCAAGAAACATGCGATTGTATATGTA
>JAFXVF010000012.1 GCA_017524665.1 Clostridia bacterium
CAAATATCCTATATCAACATCTATTCCTGAATAAATTGCGTTTAGATCTCCTGCAAGAGAATAATCACTTGGAACACTTCCCTTTTTTCCTTTTGCTCCACTTAAACTTTTTTTAGCTTTGTTTATATTTGCCATTGCTTGCTTTGCTATGTTTGGTTCAAATTTTAGCATATTTAATATCTCCTTTATTATTTTAGTAATGGAGTATCTGAATTTAAATTCCTTAGCTTACGTTTTAGATCATTTATCTCCCAATTAATATTTTTTATTTTTGTGTCAATTGTTGGAATATGAGTACCTGTAATTTTTGCGATTTTTGATTCTATTGAAGCTTTTACATCACTATTAAATTTTAGTGCAGTTTTTTTCGCTGTTCCAGAAACTCCTGCATTTAAATTTCCATCTGCAGACGTAATACTTCCTATTGCATTTTTTAGTTCTGCAACAGTTGCATTTAAATTTCCTTTTAATGCCTCATACGAAGCCCTTTTTCTCTCAAGATTCCAAATTTGATTTTTTAGTTTTAGCTCTTCATTTAACATGGCTTGTTCCTCCTGGTTTTTACAAATTTTAAATATTTATTAATGCAGCACTTACTCCGCTTTAGTTATTGTTTGGTATAACTTCATCTGCAATTTTTATAATTTGAGCACTATTACTCATTGCAATATAAAGGAATCAACATTTTACACTTTTTTAAGTATATTAATTATAATGCATGCTGTTTGCTTCACATTTTTTAATTGTTTCTAAAACTTTTTCTCCCTTATTATAATTATAATACATTTTTAACTTTTTTCAAAATAGACTTTATCATTAATTGTTTTCACTGTCAATTAAAATTAATTAAAAAAATTAAACCAAAAATTTCTAGTTTATTTTTTATTTTTTTACACACTATATATATTGAAAAAGCAAATTGCTTTTTCAACAGTTTTTAGCTTTAATTAGGAGGTGAAGTATAATGGCAAACACAAATAGTTACAAAAAATTAGTTCCAGAAGCTATGGATTCATTAGATAGGTTTAAATATGAGGTAGCAAATGAAGTTGGTGTTAACTTAAAAAATGGTTACAATGGAGATATATCAGCAAAAGACGCTGGTAGAATAGGCGGAAACATGGTAAAGAAACTTATCCAACAAGCTGAAAGCCAAATGATTGGTAGATAGTTAATTCTATGTCAATCATAAAAACAGCATTTTTACTTGGGTTTTCTCAAATAAAAATGCTGTTTTCCTATTTTTAGCCTGTTTTACATTGTTTGTTTTTTGTGATATAATATTTACATAACCTTTAAGGAGGGATACCATGGCACACATGGGACAGGTGATTGTCTCTGGCAGAATCATGCTGCGGAGTTTCACCAAAGCGGATGCGGAAGAATACTACGCTGTGGCTCACGATAGCCAAATAAAGCGCTATGTTCCGTATTCTTACACGGAGACTCTCGAGGACGCGGTTACCTTGTTGGACAATTACGCCAACGTGGATTTCGTCAATGATTTCTACTATGCCATCTGCAACGCAGACACTTCACAGATGGTAGGCGCAATTCTTGCCTATAGGAACTCATCCTTCACCCTGGAGGTATGTGCTTTTGTAGGTAGGCAATTCCGTGGGCTCGGTTACTGTAGCCAGGCTACAATGGTTTTTGCTCGTCACATTGCGGATAGCACACCTTACACGGCATTGAACTTTGCTGTGAAGCGTAGCAATTCCGCATCCAGAGCAATCATGCGCAAGCTTGGTTTCAAGTGCACCGCACCTGAGTACTTCGCGTACGTCCTTCCCCGGTAGAGTCAGACTTGGCTCGAAAAAGCGGCCCCTAAAAAGGCCGCTGTTTTTTTAGTTTTCTGGTTCAACTAATCCGTAATTAATTCCATCTTTTAATTTATATATAACATTTACTTTGTTAGTTTCTACATTTATAAATGTTAAAAATTGATTTTGGCTTTTTTCTTGAAGTTTTAGTTTTGCATCATCTGGATGCATTGGCTTTAGCTCATAATATAGTGTTTTTATTATTTCATTTTCAACTTGGCTATGGTTGTCAACATTGTTTAATACATTTTGCATTTTTATTGAATCTTCTTTGTTTAGCCTATCTCTTTTTGTTTTCCATTTACGAATTTGTCCTTCTAGAATATCTATATCTTTATCTATTGACGCATATAAATCTCTATCTTCTGTTACGGCTCTAAACATACTTCCTTTTACTTGTGTTCCAATTTCTGCAATTTGTTTGTTTCCCTCAGCCTTAATTGTAAGTGATACGTCTACATCATCGTCAAAATATTTTTGTACTCTATCCATTTTTCTTTCTAAGTAGTCTTTAATTGCCTCTGTTGCTTTAATGTCTCTTCCAGTAATTTTGATGTTCATAATAATTCCTCCTTCAAATTCTTTTATGTTTTACACGGTTATTATATATCTTTAAATTTGTTTTAGTCAAGTCAGTATGATAAATTCGTGCTGTAATGGCCTTATTTGTAGTCTTTTTCAAGTTTTTCATTTAAATAAATTTTCGAAATAATTGCAAGTTCATGTATGGTTTGATCTGGCACTGTAAACGAATATATTTTTTTTGCTGGAGACAAAATGCTATAGCATATTGCCTCTTTTGTTTCTGGTAGCATGTGGATTGCACTTTTGTCTTGTTTTCCACATGACTCGCATTTAAAGCCGTTGTCTCTAAAACTAAAATATGATAGGTTTTCTGTAGTTTTGCAACTTGTGCATTCTTTAATATTTGGTAGAAAACCTATAATCGATAAAAGTCTAAATTTAAAAATTGAATTTATAAGTTCAATGTTCTTCTCTGTTTCTGAAATTGCATATAAAGTATTTAAAAATAGTTGTAAAACTCTGTAACTATTTTGGTTTTCAGTTGTAACGTCCATTATTATTTTTGTTATGTTAGATGCAACAGTTAATTTATCTAAGTCTGTTCTTAAATTGTAAAACATTTCTATTGTTTCACATGAATTCATGGTATATGAGTTTGGGCCTTTAAATAACATATAGTCTCCAAAACACAAAAATTGGCTACCGAGCCATGAGCAAGCTTTTAGGCCTTCTTGCTCCTTTGGCTAAGCACCCAATTTTCCCGATTGCCTGGGGTTAATATTGTAAGCATCTTGTCAAAATCACCTGTATTACTTTCTGAAATAACAATTCCTTTGGTCTTTACTATCCCCATTGTTTTCCACCTTTAAATTCTTTTCTATGTTTTCTACTTCCATTAATTCCATCATCGTGTCTATATTACCGGTATTTTTAAAAGTATTCCATGCAATTTTTTTAATCAACTTATGTCACTCTCCTTTTGTTTTATCTTTTGTAGTTTGATTATAAATTATACAAGTTTAAGTTGACATTTTATTGTTCAAGTTTAAATCTTTTTAAAATTGATTCATCATCTTGCCAATTCTCTTTTACTTTTACCCAAAGTTGTAAATTTACCTTTGTTCCAAGCATTTTTTCTAGGTCTTGTCTTGCATAAGTTCCTATTTTTTTTAGCATGTTTCCTTCTTTTCCAATAATAATACCTTTATGAGATTTTCGTATACAATATATCGTTGATTCTATATCATATATTTCTTCTTTTTCTTTTGTTTCTCTTTTTTTCATTTTTTCGGTTTCAACATAAATGCCGTGTGGCACTTCATCTTGTAAAAGTTTTAATACCTTTTCTCGGATAGTTTCCTCTACTAATTGTCTCATCGTTTGGTCCGTATATTCTTCTTTGTCATAATATGCTGGCCCTTCAGGTAATATTTTTTCTATTTCTTTTATAAGATCTTTTGTACCTTTTCCATTCGTTGCTGATATTGGAACCACTGCCTCAAACGGATATGCGTTTTTATAATTATCTATTAGCTCTAATAAATCTGTCTTTTTTATTAAATCTATTTTGTTAATAACAAGTATTACTTTCTTTTTGGCTTCTTTTAGTTTTTCTAATATTATGCTATCGCCTTTTCCTATTTTTTCGCTACTTGCTTCTGTTAAAAACAAAATAAAGTCAACTTCAATCAATGTCTGAAATGCAGTTTCATTTAAGGTTTCGCCAAGTTTATTTTGAGGTTTGTGAATTCCTGGAGTATCTATAAATATTATTTGCGAATTTTCGTTGTTAACTATTGCTCTAATTGCTGTTCTCGTAGTTTGAGGTTTATTTGTTGTTATTGCAACTTTTTCTCTAACGAGGCAATTGAGTAATGTAGATTTTCCAACATTAGTTCTGCCAATTATTGCTCCAAAGCCTGATTTAAACACCCTGTATTCCTCCTAATAAATCTTATTGCTTTGTAATTGTTATGGTGTCTATATAACCATCTTTATCTTTTGTCATATTAACATTGTACATTTTGTCTTCAGTTAAGTCGTCTCCTCCAATTAATGTTACTTGTCTTTCTCCTGTTGCATTGTTTTCTTCTACTGCAGCGACAAGCGCTCTTAAGTTTCTTCCTGTTTGAGAACCACTGTATCCGCTAAATTTAAAATTAAACCTCGTTAATTCTGGATCATTTGCTCTGTCTATCATTTCAGTTAGTCCAACGCTTTGTGGCTGTTCACCTTTTGCCTCTCTTGCCTCTCTTGCCTTTCCATTTCCAATAAGAGTAGCTATTAAAACAATTGACACTATTATTATAGCTCCCAGAATCAATATCGTTTCAACTCCTAATTTTTCTTTCATAAAAATCTCCTTCTTAAATAATTTTTCCTATGAATAATATTAACCCAACTACTAATGCGTTAAGTGAAGCAATCAGCACCGCTCCAGCTCCAACATCTTTTGCAATTTTCGCAATTGGATGAAATTTGTCAGTTACTAAATTAACAGTTGCTTCTATTGATGTGTTTAACATTTCTGTAACAAGTACTAGTCCACATGCAAATGTCAAAAACACAAATTCTATTGCTGAAAACTTTAATATGGCACCTGCTACCATTACTATCACAACCATCGCAAGTTGAATCTTAATGTTTGCTTGCGTTTTTATAGCATAAGCTATACCACTAAATGCATTTTTAAATGCATCAAATAAGTTTTTATTAGAGGTCATCTGTTTATCTTCTTTCATGCTTATTGCTCCCTTTCAAGTCCAACTTTTGATAAAACCGCTTCTTCTTTTTTTCGCATCTGGCTTTTATCTTTTTCCGTCATATGGTCATATCCTAGGCAGTGGTAGAATCCATGTACTATCATATATGCAAGTTCCCTGTTAAAGCCATGTCCATATTCGTCCGCTTGTTTTTTTACTTGTTCTATAGAAATAATAATGTCTCCTAACACCTCTGGTGTGATACTTCCATTTTCGCGAATCTTTTTTATTTCTTTTTTTTCAAACATCGGGAAAGACAACACGTCTGTCTCTTTATCTATTCCTCTATATTTTTTATTTATTTTTCTTATTTCTTCAGGTGTTGTAAGTATAACATTCATTTCAACATTTTTGTTGTCCAGTTTTTCTGTTTCCAGGCATACTAATGTAACATTTTCTATTAGTTTTGTATATGATATGTTTTTTCTAATCCCTCTAAATTCTATCTCCACAAATAATCACCTTTTATTATGCTTATTTAGCTACTTTAACATAGTTACCATTTAAAGTTGTACATTTATTTTTTATAGGTCTCATGTCATCATTTTCTATTAATTTTTGTCTATAAAAATCAATTATTTTAGAGTAGTCTTTTTTACTTGCTCTTAATTTTTTAAGGTCAGCTCTTACAAATAGTATCTCTTTTTGCCTCATATACTCAATATAGTTTTTCTGTTTTAATGTATTTATCTTTTCATAATTAGCCCAGAATTTTTTATATTCTTCTTTTTCTTCTGGCTTGTCCCAATATACTTTTCCTGAAAGAAGCCTTACATTATAGTCTTCTATAACACTTAATAATAGTGAATATGTTTCTTCCTTTTTTCTATCGCTTTCTGCTTCTACAATTAGGTTCCTTACTTCTTTTATAAGCTTTACGTAGCATTCATCTGCAACTACTAATGGCATACTATGAGTAAATAAACTTCTACTAATTGCGAGCAATACAAGCTTCTTTTCTACTTGATCTCTTTGTTCTAGTTTTCCAACTTCAAATCTTTCAAATTTATGGTAATCTTCAAGTAATTGTTTATCAAGTTCTTTTTTACTTCTTTCAATTTTTAATGGCATTACATTAGTTGTGTAATCTTCTATTGTTGAAAAGATTTTTTCATATATTTCATCGTTTGTATGAAACTTGGCGCTATGCACGTCAGATAGTTGTACAGAATAATTTTTTAGAATACCTTTATAAAGTGATTCAATTTTTGTTAGATAAAAACTCTTATATCTATCTATTAATTTTTCTTTTCCGAGTAAGTAATAATGATTCATAGTCTAATTCTAGAAGATATTTTTGCTTTCTATGCTTGTATTCTACATATTCCTCATCTTTTAGATGAACTACTGTATAGTATTTTGATAAAGCATCTCTTTCAAAATGTGAAGCTGTTCCAGATTTAACTTTTTTGTATACTGAATCCATTATGTATTTATCAATTGACTCTAAATATAGGCTATATGTTTCTTCATATTTTTGTGCATCTTGTTCTGTTTTTGTTGAGTCTTCTGATTCCTTACTAGCTGTATATGCTTCATAAGCCTTTAATACATTATTTCTTTTCATAGAAATAAGTAAACCATTAATTCCAACTCTTGTTGGTATTAATAATTTGCTAATTGTTGTTGAAATTTTGGTAAAAAAGGTCTTGTCTGCGTCTAAGACTTTAAGGCTTCTTTGCTCCATGTTCATCATCCTTTCAAAATACTATTTTTTCTTCTATTCCTATTTCTTCAAGCACTTCATAGATTATTTCTATATCTATGTACTTTTCTTTTTCATCAATATTTATTTGCTTATTTATGATACCTTCTTTATTCTTAATTGTTTCTTCAATTTCTTTTTCAATAATTGGAATGTTAATTTCTTTTAGCTCTTCTGCTGAGAATGTTTTCTGTGTTTTTTCAGTTTCAGAATTTTGAATTTTTTCTATCTCAATTGGCAAATAAAAATCCGAAAAAATTTTTAGCTTTTTATTCTCCACTATTGTATCATAGTTTTGAAATTTTGAAAGTGTTTTGAACAAATTTATTTCAAAATTATTTATTTTTATTTTATATTTGGTTTCACAATTGCCAGCATATGTTTTTACCTCTTGAGATTTATATACTCTTTGTTTTTTGCTATACCATACTTTTGCTTGAATATCCGCAATACTATGCACATATCTAATACCTGTGTATTTTCCTTCTAGCCACCCATTTACAAGAGGTGTTCCTTTTTTTACTAATTCTCCAACTTTTACTGTTGCTGTTCCATTTTGTACATTTATTTTTGTTATTATTCCTTCTTTATCCGAAACTATGTTGCAGTATTCATCCTGAGGTATTATGTTGGGTTTCTCTGTAGCCTTTATTAGGTTTATTATTGCATTAGTTCCATTAATTTTTATACCTGCCCATGCAATGTCTTCCCTTTCATACCTTATATTCTGTATTACTTTGTTAGTATCTATATTACTTTTAAGTTTTCCTATTTCTAATCCACTTTTGGTTAAGATATCTTCTATCTCTTGCTTGTTAATTTCTCCATCACATTCTATTTCTATATTCCATATAAAGTTAGAAATTATAAGCAAATTGATTATAAGAATCAAAAAAAGAATCAATAGGATTTTCCTTTTTTTATAACGTTCAAACAAGAAAGGTAGTCCTTTCTTGTTTTTTATTTCTATTTTGCATTTTGTTGTTTTTGAAATTGGTCGTATTTTTTTAAAGTCCTTTATTGAAATATTTGCCGAAGAAGTAGCTTGATTTATTTTTTTAATGTTCCATAGTAATATTTTTTTATTAGTGCAGATATTAATAAATCTTTCTGCAAAGTACCCTTCAATAGTAATTTTAATGTATCCTAAAATATAAGATAATAATATTTTTATAAACAAGAACTGCCTCCTTATTCTTCCTTTCTTTCAATATCTATGCTTTCAATTTTGCCAGTAATACTTACTGCTTCATCAGTAAGTTGATTTAGTTGTAATTCAAATCCATTTATATTTATTATTCCATCTAGAGTATTAATTCTAATATAGAACTCTTCATACTCTAAAACTCCTTTATAATTCTCGATTATCATTTCATTAAATCCGCACTATAGTGAGCTTTGGCTCGTTTTGGTATATATCCTTTGGTATTTCTAGCAGTTCATTTATCTGCCTTTTTTTGCTTTTTTTCATATCATCACTCTTTTCTATTTGAATTCATCTAAAGATTTAAATTTATATCCCATGTCTTTAATTGTTTTAATACATTCATCTAATATATTGCTATTGTCTTTTGAAGTTCCGTGTAGCAAAATTACAGCTCCCGGATGAATATTATCTAATATTTTTTGTTTTCCATATTCTTCTCTTCCTTGTTTTGTTAAATCCCAGTCGTCATAAGCCAAACTCCACATTACTGTTGTATACCCCATTCTCTTTATTGTATCTAATACGCTTTGGCTGTATTCTCCTTTTGGCGGTCTAAAATATTTCATTTCATACCCCGTTTTTTCAAATACTGCTGTGTGAAGTTTTTGCACCTCTTCTTTTACTTTATCTGTTGAAAGTTCTGGTAAGCTTCTATGATTAACGGTATGGTTGCCTACGATATGCCCCTCATCTATCATTCTTTGAACTAAATCTCCTGATGTATTTAAGTAATGTGCAGTTATAAAGAATGCTGCAGTTACATTATTTGCTTTAAGCGTATCTAGTATTTTTGATGTGTATCCCGCTTCATAGCCTAAATCAAATGTAAGATAAACATTCTTACTGTCTTTGCTTCCCATCGCAATGCCATTGTATTGTTCAATTAGTCTTTTATTTTTACTTCCTAAATCTGGCTGGGTATGGTTCTCTGAACGCTTTATTCCCCAGCCAACAGCTTTGTTGCTTAAAGCAGTACTGCTAGTTGCAACCGTTTTTGCATCACTGTCTGATACGCTACAGCACATCAGACCAACTAGTAGTATTAATGCACTTGCAAATATGTATTTGTGTTTTTTCATTATATTCGTCATTTATCGCTCCTTTGCGGAGCACTTAAGTAGCTCCGCTACGATTATTTTTAAATCACTATTTAATACTATGAAGCAAGGCATAAAAAAATAACTAAAGATTTGGTCTTTAGTTATTTTTTAGCAATGTTCCTATTTTCTTATCCACCAATTTATTCTAATGTTGAGAAATAAATAACGTCCTGAACTTTTCTAACAGAATTGTAGTACACATAGTTGTTTCTAAATACCATTGCTGAAGAACCTCCGCCATCAAGTCCAAACAAGAATTGGCAATCTAATGATTTTGCAATACGAATTGCTTTATCAAATGTACAAAAGCTACAAATTAAAATGTAATTATTATAATTTACTTGTCCAATTAAAGTCCTTCCATATTGTTTGTCATTACCTGATCTGCTGTTCTCATTGGTTTCTTTTCCATTTTCAATAAATATCGTTGAACCACTAAATGTATTTACAATGTTATATGAACTTACCATTTGTGATGCAGTTAGATTTCTAATATTATTGCACATAAGTTGTCCGTTTTTATCAATTCCCATTACAACCGCACTATATAAGTTTGCATGTCCAAAATTTCTTCTAATAACGCCATTTGAAATAACTGAGTGTCCTTCTATTGTGTATTGCCAATTACTTTTGCCTACATCAGTTGTAGAACTTGGTTTCCAATTGCTTCCATCATCATAGAAGAAGCTTCCATTACAGCCTATAATTGCATTTGGGATTCCACTTAGTATATCTTTTACTATTTTATTTTTAACATTCCAGCCCGCTTCTGCTTTTTTAATCTGCTTTGAAGGGTCTTTTATCCATATTTTTGCTACATTCATTGAATCAATTCTTTCTACTGAAACTTCAATAGAATCATCTTTATAACTGCCTTTATTTGTACCAGTTACACTATATTGATATGGTCCAAATCTTGTTTGATACAGTATCGTAACATTATTGCCTGTGTTTTTCTTTAGAGAAATACTTGCTTTGCTACCTAATTTATCTACAAGATTGCCTCCAGAATATTGGCTAAATGTTACTAGTCCATGTTCATTTGTAGTTGTATATGTATAGTCAATATAGTTTTTGCTTCCATCTACTCTACTTACTTTTATGCTTCCAGTTCCTACTATGCCATCAAATTTAATTTTTAATTCTGGTGCTTTACCACTAATATTTTCACTGAATTGAGCTCTAATTACTATGTTTACACCTGCGTCATGCTCTCCACTTGCAGGGTTTATGATTTTAAGGCTCTTCAGCTCTGGTTTTTTATCAATTGAATATACAACATTTATCTCATCAAATTTTTCAGCAATTAGGGCTCCGTCTTGTACTATTATTTCACTTTGTGTTTGTTCAAATGCGTTGCTGTTAATTGTTTCTATAGTATTTAATAAATATATTTTTTTTAGGTTTGTGTTGTTTTCAAATGCATAATCTGATATGATTTTTACTGTTTTATCAACTATATACTCACTTTCTGTTTTAGCCCTAGGATAAAATATTAGCTCTTCTTTATTTTTTGAGTAAAGAATGCCATTATCTGCACAGAAGTTTGGGTTGTTCTCATCTACTTCAAATTCTTGTAAACTAGAAAAATTAATAAAAGCTCCATTTTTAATTTCTACCTGTCCTGCTGGTAACACTATTTTTTCACAAGAAGTGTTTTCCGCTAAAGGGCCATCAATGTCTAATACTGTTAATTCATTAATTGTTTCTGGAATTTGGACTGTCTTTGAATCTGTTTTAATTCCTGTAATAGTGATTTTATCTGTTAGTTTATTGTGTTTATATTCGAAATCATCGTTACTGTCTTCATTAAAATAAAGTTCTTCTTCGCTAAGTAGTTTTACAATGACTTTCTTTAAATATATTAAATCGGTTATAGTGGTTGTTCCATTTAGGTTCAAATCGCAAGCCGTTTCTTTTTCATTGAAAAGATTTTCTTGTTCTATCAAGCCATGTTTTAATTTTATCAAATCTGTTGTTGTGATGTTTCCGTCAGAGTTAATGTCTCCACATACTACTAACGTATATGTTAAGTCATTTTTATTTAGCTTTGTCCCTGTTGTTATAATATCATCATCTGATAAAGGTTCTCCTGAATTATTAGTTAATATTATTTCTCCTTCTTTTGACAACTCTTGTTTTAAAGTGCCTACTGTAGTATTAGAAAAAACTCCAATTAAATAATTACTGTCATCTACTTTATATCTATTTTCTATTGTTGTGCTTGCAAAAACAGAACTGGTAATCCCCGCTAATAAAACTGTTGTAAGAAATAAAACTATCATTTTTTTATTTAAGTGTATCAAAGCGGACTCACCTCCATTTTCTTCATAATTCTCTTTCTACTACCTTCTATTATACAATATTTGGGCCTTTTTTTCAACTTTGATGTGCTTATACTCTTACATTCAAGCAGTTTTTCTGTATATTGTTTAGTAGTTAATCCGTTTCTTTTTTCCCAATAAAAATTAACTAAAGATTTGCTCTTTAGTTATTTTTTAAAATGGTTACTTATTCTTAATTATTTTTATTAAATAAATTTTTTAAAAAATTTATTAGCTTACTAAAAAATGTTTCTTTTTCTATTTTAACTGGTAAATTTGTATTTTCGACTGCTGTTTCTTGTTCCTTGTTTTTAAATATATCATCTGGATTGTATTTCTCTCTTTTTTCTTCTTCTAACTTTTCTAAATCATGTTTTTCTTTTAATTCTATTCTTTCTTTTTGTTCTGGGGTTGCCCAGTAGTCTCTAAATATATTTGCCAAGATTGCTTTTGTAATTTCTGACATTTCTTGAACTTCAAATTCTTTTGTCATATCTAATTTATAGTCATAGTCTTTGTCCATATTGTTTTTATAAAAATCTAATTTTTCTTTTGGTATTTTTTGAACGTCTTTATCTGGTACATGTTTTAATATTTCTAATACCTCTGTATATGCCTTAGAATATTCTTTAGTTACCATCACCAACTTCTTCTCCTTCTCGTTTTTGTTCTTGTGCATCATCGCCAGTTTCGACTTGTCTTGCCTCATTCTTTATTGGCGTTGGTACATTTATTGTTGCTTGTCCTATTTGTTGTGTAGTTATTTTATTTGTTTGTATCTGTTCTGCTTCAGAAGCTTCAAACTCAAAATCACTTATATATTCATTTATGTACATGTTACTTTCAGTTTTTGCAGTAAAAGCCCCCATTAATCTTTCTCTTATTTGTTCCATTTTTTCTCTAGTAATTTCAATAGGTTGTCCTTCCTTTATTTTCTTTATTTCTTCAGCAAATGCGAGTCTAACGACTCCTTCCAATCTAGTTCCAGCTTCTATATCGTTTCCAAATATTGCTGTAATTCTCGTCAATATTTCAAATGAATGTTGTGATATTTCTTCTTCTGTCAAATTGTCAATCAAGTCATTTTTATATGTATCAATATCAGTGATTGCACTTCCATAATTATTAGGTGCAACCTGAAGTTCAAGTAGCTTAATAAATTTTGATAGTTCCTCTTCTGGAATTTCATAAAAGTTTCTTCCATTAAAATATATGCTTGCTATATAATTTGCAAAAAATGCTTTTCCCTGAGACATGATTCCAACGACATCTGCTTTTTCTCCAACTTCATTTTGTATTTGAAATAATGGCAAAATATGATTTCTTCTATAGTAGATTGAACCTTCCTCAATATTAGAAAAATCAAGTTCCGGAGAATGGTATAGCTCAGATCTATCTGTTTCTATCAGTGCAACTCCAAACTTTGTTTTTTTCTTGCCTTCGGCTTCTTTTTCGCCAAATACCATAGTTGCAAATTTATTTTTGTCTCCTAACAAATATTCTCCAATTGCCCTAACGTCATTGCCACCATTTTCAATACCACTTAACATTGTTCTAACCCATGCATTCTCAAAATCATATCCGCTATATACAGAATATGGTTGATCAATTCTAACTCTTTTCCCATTTAAAGTTACTTCTTTATGCTTGTCAATATAATGATTTATAACCAAGTCTGCAAATGTATCTGCCATACCTTCTTCTATACTATGTTCTGGCTTATCACCTGTATAACTGTAAGCAAAGTAAGAAAATAAGTGTGCATATTCGTGAATTAAAAACCCTATGTTCCTATTTATGCTATCTTTATGCCTGTTTGATATAGTAATATTTTTAAAAATATGATTTGCTGACCCATTAGTATTTTCACCTAATTCGCCAAAACAAACACTGGTTTTAGCAAAAACAATTGATACTAATTCTCTCATCTCCTCTGTGTAATCTTCACCTAATCTGTCTTCAAAGAATTCAGTAATCATAGCCCTTGCAAGTTCGTCTAAGCCTTCTATTTCTGGATCAACTTTTCTTTCAAAACTATTTATAACAATGTCTCTATTTTCTCTTTCCTCAATTGTATAAAAAAACAGGGCTTCTTTCATCTCATTGTTATCAATTGTAGAAATATACTCTGCTTTTTCTCTCTCGTCTTCTATCTCTGATAGTCTTTTTAAATGTTCATTATATGTTGCAATTTCAGCCAATAAATCTTCAATACTAAAATTAAATTCTGATTTTGCTTTAACAATTTGGTTTCTATAATATAAGTCTTGTACGCATGGTAAAAACATTATATTTCCACCATGTAATAAAAAAATGGTTCTATTTAAGTCTGAGTCAATTGCGTTTAAAATATTGGCTTGATGTTGTAGTGAATCACTGTCGCGTGAATTTTTATATTGTTGCCCCCAAAAAGATAGTAGCTCGGTACTTCTTTTTCCTCCATCATTTATATATTTAATTAATTGTTCTTCAGGTATTCTTGCTAACAAGTAAGATTTTTTTCTCTCATCATCTATTGTATCTAGCTTGTCTAATATAAGTTCAAGATTTGGTATAGCTTTAATAAGGTCAGAGTAACTTGGCGTATAGTCAAGAAACTCTTCTAAATCTTTATCTAAATCTTCTGGGGATGCCTCTTGAAAGTCTGTTTTCATTTTGTTGATAAGAAAAGCTCCCCTATCATCTTGATTAAGACATTCTTCTACAAATTCAATTTCTTCTTTTGGCATGAGCTTATAAACATCTTCTAAGCTACTGCAGTTGAATATATGAAGTAATTCTTCTTCCGTTATTTTTCCGAGTAAATGCCATATACTGATATTGTTCCATAAGCCATTTAACCATTGTATATGTTTTACATTGCATAGTTAAAGCCTCCTAATCTATATTGCAGCTAGTATTTTTTTCTCTTGACGTTTGAAAAGTAATTCCATATTCTTTTTCTAAAATTTCTTTTTTTCTTTGTTCAAAAATATGAATATATCCAAACATATTAGGATTTAATTTTTCTTCTAATTCTTTTCTCACTCTATCTTCTACTTCTTTAATAATCTCTTTTTCGTTCATGTACATCTCCCCATTTGTAGTTTTTTACTGCATATTTTGATTATCTTCTTTACAAGCTTTTAAGTTTCTTATACCTTGAACAATTATGATAATTCCAACAGCCAATCCAATAAACTGAAAAATCGAGGTCGCTCCAAAAATAAATTGAATTGCTGTAACTTCTTCTCCATTTAATGTATATGTTGGATTTTTAGAATTTAATGAAAATAATACCACTAATGCTGAAATAATCTGCGGGCTAAATACTAAAATGCACCAGATAATTCCTGAAATTATTTGCCAGATTCCTTTTACTTTAAATACAACGTTCCTAGCATTTTGTAATTTCTCATTTTCTATTATCTTATTAGCCTCGTTTAGTAAATCATTGCCGATATCAGTGCTCTCAGCATTTTGCATTTCCGGTTTATGTGATCTTATCAATAAATAAATACCTATACCTATGAAAATTGCCATTATTATTGTAGGGAAAAGCATTTTCGTTAGTAATGTACCAATATTAAAATTTGCAGCCATAAATATGATTAAAAGAACGCATAATGAAAACAGCAATATTGCCCATCCCATTTTTGCTTCACTTGTGCTTTGTGTTTCACTTGTGCTTTGCACGTTCTTAGGCCTAACAAGTAATGCTGTGCCTAAAAAAATTATTCCCGCAACAATAATAGCATATCTACCATAATCTGTAGATATCGTATTTTCATTCGGATTTGCTGGATTATAAAATATCTTTTCTTCTTTGTTTAATGGATCATTAGATGATTCAGAATCAGATTTTGCTGTGTATTTTGTACCATCTACAATAAAGTCATAATACCATATGTAGTAGGTACTTCTGTTCCCGTCTGAGTCTCTGCTTTCTCTCATTACGCTATAAGTATATTTCCCCGTCGTTTCCGAATAATTACTTACTTTAACTATTTGAACTATTCCATATACAATAAGTCCTAAGCCAATAATACCACATAATATAATTACCCAAGTTTTATTATTATTCATTTTTATACTCCTAAATTTTTACTATATTTATCAATAGTAAAATCTTTCTTTATCTATTGTAAATGTTTATTTCTATTTTGTATTCGCTTCCAAATATCATGTGTCCTGATAGAACTATATTTGTGCCATCTGTTATGTTTTGATTATCTTTTTTCATTTTGTTTTCTACTTTTCTTATGTTTTTTATTTGGGGCAGAATTAGTTCTATTCCACTTTAATTTTTATTAAAAATTTTTCTTGTTTTTATTTTATATCATTTCTAAACAAAAATGCAACATATTAGTTTATAAAAAAACAAAAAAAGTTTTTACATTTTTTTACTTTTTAGTTGACTATTTTTATCTTTTTAAATATATTTGCTCGTATCGCTAAAAAATTAAGTGATTTAAATTTTGTAGAAAAATCGGTGGTTGTACAGCTTTTGGAGGTTTTTATGAATATTAAAAAAGGTCTTATGTTTGTTGGGTTTATGGTTTCTATAGTTTTATCTGTATTGAAACTATACACGCTATTTATATACAGTAATATTATCCCTTTTCACATGATTATATTTAACTATTTATTTTTATTTGTGTACATTTTTCTTTTAGTGTGTGTTTTTATTAATGCAAAGTCTCTTAGTTCACTTAAACTTGATTTAGAACAGTGTAAAAATAAAAATCAGACTTTATCAGCTTTAAATGATAGTGTTCGAGGTTTTAGGCATGATTTTAATAATATTATTACTACTATTGGAGGCTATATAAGTACTAGTGATATAGCCGGTTTAAAAAAGTACTATAATCAAATAGCTGTTGATTGTATGGAAATAAACAATTTAACTATGCTTAATACATCTATAATAAATGAACCTGCAATTTATAATTTAGTTGTAAATAAATATATGCTTGCTTGTGAAAATAGTATTACTTTTAATATAGAAATTTTGTTAGACTTAAAAACATTAAATATCAAAATATATGAATTTACTCGAATTCTTGGAATATTATTAGATAATGCAATTGAAGCATCAAAAGAATGTACTGAAAAAGCAATAAATTTATCTATAAAAAAAGATTTAACATCGCCAAGGCAATTACTATTAATTGAAAACACATATAATAACAAAGATGTTGATATTGAAAATATTTTTAAAAAAGGCATTTCTAGTAAACCACATAATACTGGAATTGGCTTATGGGAAGTGAGGCAAATTCTCAATAGAAATGATAACTTGAATTTGTATACTACAAAAGATGACAAGTTTTTTAAACAGCAATTAGAAATTTATTTATAAAAATTGAAAATAGCACTTCTAACTCAATACTTCGAGTTAAAAGTGCTGTTTTTATCTTGTAATATTTTTTTATTAGTTTTAGGTTCTGCTTTATATTTTATCTACTTCTATATTTTTTAGCATGCTCCATGTTCCATTTGCTTCAGGCAATGCTGTAAATGTTACCATTTCTTTTGTAACTGGATCTGGAAATGTTAGCCTAAATGCATATAATGCTATCTGTTTGCCCTTACCTCTTGTCCCATATTTTTGATCCCCATACAAGCTATGCCCTCTTGATGCAAATTGAACTCTTATTTGATGATGTCTTCCTGTGTCTAATTTAACTTTAACCAAAGATATATCATTATCTTCCCTATATGAAAGCACCTCATATTCTAATTTTGCATATTTAGCATCTTTTGTGTCCTCTTTTACCACCTTGCTTAAATTTGTCCTTTCATCTTTTTTTAAGTAGTCTTCCATTATGCCTTTCTGTTCTTCAAATTTTCCATCTGCAACTAAAAGGTATTCTTTTATTAGCTCTCTCTCGCGTACTGCTTCACTTAATCTTGATGCTGCTTTAGATGTCTTTGCAAATACCATTACACCTCCAACAGGTCTATCTAGCCTATGTACTAATCCAACATAAACATTGCCAGGTTTATTATATTTTTCTTTTAGATAATCTTTAATCAAGCTAAGGCAGTCGATATCTCCTGTCTTGTCACCCTGAGATGGCACATTTACTGGTTTTTCAATTACAATAACATGATTTGTTTCATATAATACTTTTAAATCTTGCATTTTATTCTTCCCATCTTCCATAGATTCCGCATGGCAATATTAGGTCGCTATTAGCCATTGGTAATCCTATCTCTCCACATTCAACTTTGCCTTTTTTCTTTATATTTAATTTTAAAAGATTTGCTAAAACTGTACTTGAAATTCCTGTTGTATATGAATTTATCAAGAAAAATAGTGGTTTATCGCTTAAAACTTTTGTGCATAATTCTATAAGCCCTGCAATTTGGTCTTCAAATTGCCATACTTCTCCGTTTGAGCCTCTACCATATGATGGTGGATCCATTATTATTGCATCATATTTATTGCCTCTTCTTATTTCTCTTTGTACAAATTTAACTACGTCATCTACTATAAAGCGAACTGGCTTGTCTGCTAAACCTGAAGCTGCAATATTTTCTTTTGCCCATGCGCACATGCCTTTTGAGCTATCCACATGGCAAACAGAAGCACCTGCGTAGCTACAAGCTACAGTTGCTCCACCAGTGTACGCAAAAAGGTTTAGTACCTTTATTTCTCTTTTTGAATTTTTAATTTTTTCTATCATCCAGTCCCAGTTAACAGCTTGTTCTGGAAACAAACCTGTATGTTTAAAGCCCATAGGTTTTACTCTAAATGTTAAATCTTTATAATGAATATCCCATGCATCTGGAAGTTTTGATTTGTATTGCCAGCCTCCCCCTCCAGTTTTGCTTCTATGATATACAGCATGCGCTTTCTGCCATTTTTCTGGAAAAAGCTTGTCCTTCCAAATTATTTGTGGGTCTGGCCTTGATAATATGTATTGCCCCCAACGCTCTAGTTTTTGGCCTTCTGCCATATCTAATATTTCGTAATCTTTCCAGTTACTTGCTACTTTCATTATTCCTTCTTCCTATAAGGTACTTAGTAATGAAAAAAAATCTCTGATTAAAATGATATCAATTACTATTAAGAAAAAAACTGCTCTAACCATCATACTTATAGTTTTATTTTTTTTAGCAGTTTTTTCTGCACTACATTTTTTTTCATCGTACCCTAAATCTAATATTTCATGATTAGTGTATTCCATAATATACAATCCTCCTAGGATATATATATTATGAAACATCACTAATATTACTTTAATCGCATAACATAATTTTGCATTTTTCAGGTATAAATGCCTTTTTAATTTACATTTAGTACATTAAAAGAAGAATTACCTGCTTTTTTTTGCTGTTCTTTGTATGTCGTCCTTTGTTCTGCAGCTTTTTTAAATAAATCTTCACTCTCTTCTTCTATAACGTTTTCTAATACAGGAACCATTATCATTCTAGCTAAAAGAAAAACTATAATCAATACCGCAACAATGGCTGTAATAATTATAATTGCTTTTTTCATTAATTTTCCACCTCCTTTTTTATTAAATCATTTTTTTAATTTGTTTAGCTAATTTTTCATTTATTCCTTTAACCTTCGTTAATTCTTCAACTTCCGCTTCTTTTATCTTCTTTACGCTTCCAAATTCTTTAAGCAAAAGTTTCTTCTTAGCTTCTCCAATTCCTGATATGTCATCTAATGCAGACTTATGCATTTGCTTATCTCTAAGTTTTCTATGATATTCTATTGCCACATTATGAACCTCATCTTGCATCCTTGTTACAAAGTTCATTAATTCTTCTGAAAGTGGTAGTTCTTTTCTTTTCTCATCTATCATTGCTCTTGTTCTGTGCTTATCATTTTTTACTAGTCCATAAAGCATTATATCCACTTTATATGAATCAATTGCTCTTCTTACTGCCCTCATCTGAGTAATTCCACCATCTGCAAATATAACATCTGGAAGCACCCCAAAGCCACCATTTGGGTCTTCTATTGAATGTTTAATTCTTCTAGTTATTACCTCTTCCATACATCTTGGGTCATCCTGCTGGAATAATGTTTTTATCTTAAATCGCCTTGATAGGTTTTTCTTTATAACTCCGTCTTGTGCAACTATCATACCTGCTACAATAAACTCTCCAGATATATTTGAAATATCATACATTTCGATTTTCCTTGGTAACTTATCTAATTTTAAAGTTGCTTTGAGCTCTTCTAAAATGCTGTTTTTCTCTTTTAATTTATTCTCTAAAGTAATCTTACTATTTTTCTCTGCCATCTCAACAAAACGTAGCTTCTCACCCTTTTGCGGTGATTTTAATTCAACTTTTCTACCCGCTTTGTTACTTAATAATTTTTCTATTGATTCCTTTTCATCTATTTCAAGTTGAAGCATTATCTTACTTGGTAGATCAGGTTTTTCTATGTAGTACTGTTTAATAAACTCAGTTAGAATCTCGGCTTCAGTCATGTCTGAAACATTATCTATGAAGTAGTGTTCTCGTCCTATCATCTTGCTTCCACGTACAAAGAATATCTCAATGCAACATAATAGCACATTTTTGCTTATTCCTATAACATCTATATTATTTTCAGAAATGTTTGAGACCTTTTGTTTTTCTGCAACTCTATCTACTGCTATAAGGGTATCTCTAATCTCTGCTGCTTTTTCATAGTCTAATTTTTTTGATGCCTCTTCCATTTCTGCTGATAGCTCTTTTATTAAGTTATCTGTTTTGCCTTCTAGTAGTAATAATATTTGGTCTATTAGTTTTCTATACTCTTCTTTACTAACATATCCCATGCAAGGCGCTAAGCAACGCTTAATATGATAGTTTAGGCAAGCTCTTTCATTAGATTTAAAATTTTTGCATTGCCTTATTTTAAATCTTTGCTTAATAAAATCGAGCATTTCTTTTGCAGCACCACTATTAGCATAAGGGCCAAAATATTTTGCTCCATCATTTACAATTCTTCTTGTTAAAAAAACATTTGGAAAATCAGATTTTACATCAACTTTAATATATGGATATGTTTTGTCGTCTTTTAATAAAACATTAAATCTAGGTCTATATTTCTTTATTAAATTGCACTCTAGCACTAGTGCTTCTGCTTCATTGTCCACAACAATATATTCAAAATGATCAATAAGAGAAACCATTCTCTTTATTCTTTCGGTTTTGTTCGTTTTTCTAAAATACTGAGTAACACGGTTTTTAAGCGATATAGCTTTGCCTACATAAATAACCGTATCGCTTTTATCTCTCATAATATAAACTCCCGGAGATTTCGGGAGTTTTTTTATTTCCGCTTCTATATCAAACATTGTATTTCCCTCTATGGCTAATTATACAATTAAATCTGTAAAAAAACAAGTGAGGCGCGCATAATACCAGAGAAAAACCTACATTCTCTTTCTCTTTAACATTCATAAAATAATTAAGATAGATTTTCTAGAAAATCTCGGCATAAAACTGCCTGCTTGAATAAAAATGGTTACTTTAATTATACAACATTCTTTTTAAAAAGTTTGTAGAAACCTGTCGAATGCTAATTTTTTTAACGATTTTATATGTTCCAAATGTTTCACTTGCATTTTTTTTGATATTAGTATAATATATTCCAAAGCATGAATTTAAAAGCAAAATTTAAATCAAGGAGGTTTGTAAGTATAGTATTTAAGCGCCTGGACAGTATTAAAGCTGTTGACGAGGGAAAGAGTTATCGAAAGATTCGGCGGATGCTCTTTTGGCATGTTACTGTCATAAAAAATTAGTAAAAAAATAACAGTAATGTTATAACAGAGACTAGTTTTAAGTAACCTTTTAAATTCTGCACCAATTTTATATTTTTAGGAGGATTAATTATATGTGCGGAATTGTAGGCTACTCAGGAGAAAAACTAGCCAAGCCAATTTTGGTTAATGGCTTATTAAAGTTGGAATACAGGGGTTATGACTCTGCTGGTATTTCAACTATTGAAAGTAATGGAATTTCAAATATTAAAGTGAAAGGTAGAGTTAAAGCACTTGAAGATATTCCAGAGATTAATACATTGTCTGGAACAATTGGAATTGCTCACACAAGATGGGCAACTCACGGAAAGCCTTCTACAGTTAACTCTCACCCACATTTGGATAATAGTAAAAGTTTTGCTGTTGTCCATAACGGTATTATTGAAAACTATGCAGAATTGCGTAAATTTTTAACAGATAATGAATATGTTTTTGCTTCTCAAACAGATACTGAAGTTGTTCCAAATTTAATTCATTACTATTATGATACAAATAACTATAGTTTCCTTGAAGCTGTTCAGAAAGCATGTAATGATTTAAAAGGAAGTTTTGCTTTGGAAATTATTTCATCATTATTCCCAGATACAATGATTGTTGTTCGTAAAGATAGTCCACTTGTAATTGGTAAAGGTAATGGTGAAACATATATAAGCTCAGATATCCCTGCACTTTTATCTTTTACAAAAGATTTCTATTTATTAAATGATTTAGAATATGCTGTAATAAAAAAAGGCGAAATTGAGTTTTATAATAAAGATTTAGAGCCTATAAAAAAAGATGTAAAAACTATGGAATGGGATGCGTCAAGCGCAGAAAAAGATGGTTATGAAGATTATATGCTTAAAGAAATTCATGAGCAACCAAGAGCTGTTCGTGAAACTGTTGGCTCTCACTTAAGAAAAAATATGCCTTGTGAATTTGATGAGCTAAATATCCCACATTTAAGAGATTATTCACAAATATATATAGTAGCATGTGGAACAGCAATGCATGCTGGGCTTGTTGCCAAAAACTTATTTGAAAAGCTTTGTCACTTACCAACATTTGTTGACATTGCTTCAGAATTTCGTTATCGTGACCCAATTATAGGCAAAGAAACACTTGCTATATTTGTTAGTCAATCTGGTGAAACAGCTGATACTATTGCAGCTTTAAAACTTGCTAAAGCAAAAGGGGCAACCACAATTGCAATTTCAAATGTTATAGGAAGTTCTATAACTCGTGAAGCAGACTATTATACATATACTCATGCTGGGCCAGAAATTGCTGTTGCATCAACAAAAGCATATACTTCTCAAATAGTATTGCTTTCTATGATAGCTATTTTCTTTGCTGAGCGCTTAAGAACGGTTGGCAATGATGTTTTAGATAATATAAAAAATGAAATAATGCAATTACCTGAAAAGGTAACTACAGTTATAGAAAAGAACAAACCTCAAATAGAAAAACTTGCAAAAACTATTAGTAAAGAAAAAGATGTATTCTTTATTGGACGTGGACCAGACTATAATGTTGCACAAGAAGGTTCTTTGAAATTAAAAGAAATTTCTTACATTCATTCAGAAGCTTATGCTGCAGGAGAACTAAAGCATGGTACTATTGCACTTATTGAAAATGGTATCACAGTAGTTGCTATTATGACTGATGAAGCATTAATGGAAAAAACGATTAGTAATATCCAAGAAGTTATAACTCGTGGTGCGAAAACAGTTGTAGTAACAAATTTGGAATTGCCAAATAAAAAATATGATTACATTTTTGAAATACCAAAAACAAGTTCACTTATCTCCCCTGTTCTTTCAGTTATACCACTTCAATTACTAGCATATTACGTATCAAAAGAAAAAGGATTGGATGTTGATAAGCCAAGAAACTTGGCTAAATCAGTTACAGTTGAATAAAATAAATGAAACATTTTGGACGAAGATAATTTTAGGGACACACCTCTAAAATTGTCTTCGTCCTTAACTGTCTTACAAAAAAATTTTTAAGATTATTAATAAAATTGCTCCCGGGATTCCCAGTAAGCCAATTATAACAGCTGTTATATAGTTTAATCCAATGTGAAAAGCAAAAACACTTCCTATTATATTAATTATATAAATTATCAATGCACCTAATAATGAATTTATTATTAGGTGTATTATTTTTACTAATGGCATCATAAATATTTTCCCAAATATGCATAATGCCATTATACATATTAAATAAGTTACAACTGTTCCATAATCCATAAACTCTCTCCTTTTTTACTTACATTAATATGAGGGTTTATGGACAAATATGCTAAATTGCTTTATCTTCACTAAGTCTAAGTTTTATTTCATTTATCATGTCTAATGCTAAGGATTTATTTTTTACTTTTTTTAATAAATAATCAAGTTTTGATTGATCAGCTTTTATTTTATATGAATAATAATCAATTAATTCACCTTCTGCGTATTCAAAGTTTTGCCTTGCAACTTCTAAGTCCATTTTTGTTTTAATAACGCTTCTTATAAGGTCTATGTCTTTCTCTTCTTCTGTTTTTTCAACGCACTGATTTTCTTTAATAAATCCCTCTTCCATTTTTTACCTCCACTAGATATTATTACTATTATATGGTTTATAAGTTTAATTTATGCCATATATATTGCAAAATCCGTAAAATTGTAGTAAACTCTTGTAGTATAAAAAGGAGTGGTTTTTATGCTAGATATAAAATTTGTAAGAGAAAATCCTGATGCAGTTAAAGAAAATATTAAAAAAAAGTTTCAAAATCACAAATTAGGCTTAGTTGATGAAGTTCTTGAATTAGATAAAAAGAATCGTGAACTTAAGCTAAAAGGTGATGAGCTTAGAAATTCTAGAAACTCTCTAAGTACTCAAATTGGTGGCTTAATGCGTGACGGAAAAAAAGATGAAGCTGAAAAAATAAAAGCTCAAGTTAATGAGATAAATGAAGAACTTGCTAATAATGAAGTTTTAGAGCAAGAATACTCTGATAAAATTAAAGAAATCATGATGAAAATTCCTAATATGATTCATGAATCTGTTCCTATTGGAGAAGACGATTCTAAAAACGTTGAAATAGAAAAATTTGGTGACCCAGTTGTTCCAGATTATGAAATTCCATATCACACAGATATAATGGAAAGTCTTTGTGGAATTGATTTAGATAGTGCAAGACGTGTTGCAGGTAACGGATTTTATTACCTTATGGGAGATATTGCAAGACTTCATTCTGCAGTTATTACTTATGCAAGAGATTTTATGATTAATAAAGGATTTACATATTGTATTCCACCTTTTATGATCAGAAGTGATGTTGTTACTGGTGTTATGAGCTTTGAAGAAATGGATGCAATGATGTATAAAATTGAAGGTGAAGATCTTTTCTTAATTGGAACTAGTGAGCACTCTATGATTGGTAAATTCAAAGATCAAATTCTTCAGAAAAAAGATTTGCCTTATACTTTAACATCATATTCTCCTTGTTTTAGAAAAGAAAAAGGTGCTCATGGTATTGAAGAGCGTGGTGTATACCGTATTCATCAATTTGAAAAGCAAGAAATGATTGTTGTTTGTGAACCAGAAGACAGCTATAAATGGTATGATAAAATGTGGTCATACTCCGTAGAATTATTTAGAAGCTTAGATATCCCTGTTCGTACATTGGAATGTTGCAGTGGAGATTTAGCAGACCTTAAAGCAAAAAGCTTAGATGTTGAAGCATGGAGTCCAAGACAGCAAAAATACTTTGAAGTTTGTAGCTGTTCTAACCTTACAGATGCCCAAGCAAGACGTTTAGGTATTCGTATAAAAGGTGAAAAAGGAAATTACTATGCTCACACGCTTAACAACACAGTAATTGCCCCACCTCGTATGCTTATTGCTTTATTGGAAAATAACTACCAAGAAGATGGAAGCATTTTAATTCCAAAAGTTTTACAACCTTACATGGGTGGAAAAACAAAGCTAGAGCCAAAAAAATAAAACTTGAAACGTTTGGGACGGTTCCAAACGTTTCACTTTTATATTGTTTAATTTAAAATATGAAATTTATTGGTGGAACGATTAGAACCGTCCCTAACGTTTCAGGTGAGGTGAAGTTTTATGCAAATTAAAAATCCTAAATTTGAGATTTCCGCTGTTTCTCCAAAGCAATACCCGCAAGGTGATTTGCCAGAAGTAGTTCTTGTTGGCAGATCTAACGTAGGTAAGTCTTCTTTTATAAATACATTAGTAAATAGAAAAAATTTAGCAAGAACTAGCAGTGAGCCACGGTAAGACAAGACAAATCAATTTTTATAATATGGATAATAAGTTTTATTTTGTTGATTTGCCTGGTTATGGATATAGCAAAATGTCAAAAGAAGAACAAGTAAAAAGTGGCCATTTTATTGAGGAATATTTACAAAGTAGGAATCAAATTGCAGTTGTTATCTTAGTTATTGACATTAGGCATGCTCCTTCTTCTGATGATAAATTTATGTATGATTATTTAATAAAAACCAACAAGCCATTTTTTGTAGTAGCAAATAAAGCAGACAAAATTGCAATAACCAAAGTAGATGCTACAACAAAAGAAATACAAGAGATTTTAAATCCTATGCATGATATACACTTTTTACCGTTTTCTTCTGAAAGAAAAGTATATATAGATAGTGTTTGGAAACAAATAGAAACCTACATCTTTGACATATAGCTAATTTTAGTGTATAATAATTATATGCTCCACAGGAGCAAATACATTTCTAGGAGAGTGCAACATGAACGACGGCATCACAAGGACACCCCGGTACTTCGTCTTCTCGGACGAGACCAAAGCGCGCGAATTCTCGAACGTCTACGGTGGCTTGTGGAAGAAAGAAGATCCTCTCGTGGTCTCCACTTCCAACATCAGCCTCATCACACTCTTGAGGACCGTTGCCACCGAGGTGTCGAAAGCCTTGCTCTATCCTGATGACGACGTCTGATGGATGACCATCCCCTAGAGAGCGCACGCCCAACCGTTGGGCGTGTGTTTTTTTGCATCAAAAAAGAGAGGCAGCAACCCTTGCCGCCTCTTTCGGGAGATCAACTAATCGCACCCACTCTCACTCCCATCTCCTCATATTTTGAGATAAACTCAGCTCCAAATGACTGTCGTATCTGTTCTAGCGCATTTGGATTAACAAATACTCTTCCACAACGAATCTTGGCTGTACTGTTAACTCCAATCGCATTCGCAAACATCCTATACTCTGTTGCAAACATTAGCAGTGTGAGTTTGTCCACCTCTCTTTCAGGATTTTTTGGGTTGAATTCCGCTGTCTCAGGTTTTTTAGATGGTTGGTGTCTCATCTTGTTTTTCTGGTAGCTATGTTTCCGACACTCTTTCATGAGTTGTTCCCCCCATTCATGCACACAAAGGTGCGAAATATGTATATATTATATCACTTTGCCAATATTATGTCAATTTGAAGTATTGAGCATAAAAAATGGGAAGGCAGAACGCTCTGCCCTCCCTCCAGAGGATTGGCACATTAGACCCAGAAAGCCCGCATAGGCTTCTTGCTCTGGTACTTGTGCCAGTTGCTGTTGAAGCTCGTGTCGCAGGTGTCCTCGCAGGTCAAACCCGCTTCGGTCATCAATCCGCGAGCCTCAAGCTCGTCACACACGACGCAAGGAACGTAGATTTTATGTCCATCCTCACAGGAAATGGTCACGAAGTCATCACGTCCCAGCAGTTGCTTGATCTTCATGCTTGTCTCGTGCGCGTTGTTCGACATGGTAATCCTCCTTGTATTCCGCTTTCGCGGTTATAATAATATTTTACAACTTTTTCCTTATTATGTCAAATGAATTAAAATGTTCATAAAAAAAGAGAGAGCGGTATCACCACTCCCCCCCTGAGGTCACTTCATCCAGAACGCACGCATGGGTGGCACCCTCGTGTCATCGCGTCCCACGCGTTTGTTCTCATATCCGAGGCCCACGGAATTGAGCAGTCTCGCTCCTTCGAGCAAATCCGCCTTTTCACGTGGTATTGAGAGCATCCTCCCTTCATCCTCTTCGATGATTTCGATTTCACCTCCAAAGATGGTTTTCAGGATTTCTCTTACCTCTGTTGCTGTCCTTGTCATAGTTGTAGTGTCCTCCCTTTTTTTCGCCCTTGGGCGTTATACTTATATTTTACCGCTTTTGCCATATTATGTCAAGTTGGTGTCATTTCAACGTAAATATCAACGTTTTTACAATTTCTTTTTTATCATTTTTAAAGCTTTTTGTCTTGATATTATTACTTCATGAGTACAACCTTCACATCTTAACTTAAAATCAACTCCTATTCTTGTTATTTCCCATATTTTACTACCACATGGATGCTCTTTTTTTAGTTCTACCCTATCTCCAACATTATATTCCATGTTGCTTTCCCCCTATCAATTTAAAGGGTAGCATTTTGTGCTACCCTTTAAGCTATTATTGATTAATTATTTTATTAAATCTTTTCTCTATTCTATCTTTTCCTATTACTTGCATTATTTCATATAAATCTGGCGTGTTTGCTCTTCTTGTTAATGCAACTCTTAGAACTGTGCTAACATCTCCAACATGACCTTCATAGCTATCTGGGTTTTGTTTGTATTCTTTTACTTCTCTTGCATAGCCCATTTCTTCTGCTAAATCTTTCATTCTATCAAACCATGTTTGCTTATCATCTTCTGGATTATAGTGCTTGTCCATGTAGCTCTGTAGAATTTTTTTGATTTCATCTTTATCTGTGATTTTTTGAAATTCATATTCTTCATCACTGTTTTCAAATTTATCATCAAACATGTATATAATACTATTTTTCACATCTGACCATTTTGAAATATCTTTTCTAGGCTTTACATTTCCTCTTTCTATTCCAAAAACGGCTAGTGCATACTCTTTATCTCTTTCAAGCATTTCACGTAGTTCATCATCATATCTTTTTGCCCATTCTAATGATGCGTTATATACTTCTTCTTTAGTATATTTTGATATAACATTTTTAGAAACGTCTAATAATTTTACAACATCAAAGATAGCTCCACTTGTGCTCATTTTTGATAATTCAAATTTAAATTCTGATATAGGTCTATCTGGATTAGCTCTTCTCCATCCTTCGAAGTTTGAATTGCCTATATTCATTAAGTATTCGCAAACAGCTTGTGCTGGAATTCCCTCTTCATGGTAATAGCTAACAGCTGCTTCTGGATCTTTTCTTTTACTAATTTTACGTTTCTTTCCATCTTCTTCTTTTAGTATTGGTGCATAGTGGCAATACTTTGGTGTCTTAAATTCTAATGTTTGGAATAATTCTAAGTGTAATGGAATTGATGAAACCCATTCATCTGAACGTATAACATGTGTAACTCTCATAAGGTGATCATCAACTGCATGTGCAAAGTGATATGTAGGAAGTCCGTCTGCTTTTATAATTACTATGTCTTGGTCATTTTCAGGAAAATCAATATTACCTTTTATTACATCATGGTGTCTTATTTTTCTATCTTCTTTTCCCATTGATTTAAATCTTACAATATATGGTTCCCCATTTTTTATTTTTTCAATAGCATTTTCTATAGGTAAGTTTCTGTATTTTGCCCAAACTCCATAATATCCTGTTCTTATTTTAAGTGATTCTTGTTTTTGTCTCATTTCTTCTAGTTCTTCAGGTGTTGCAAAACATGGATATGCTCTACCTTTTTCTATAAGCCATTTTGCATATGCTCTATATATTTCTCCTCTTGCACTTTGTTTATATGGTCCGTAAGCGCCCTTTTCTTCTGTTTCGTTTATCATTCCTTCATCAAAGTCAATTCCAAAGTCATGAACAGAATTTACAATTTGCGAAATACCATTATCTATTTCTCTTTTTTGGTCTGTATCTTCAATTCTAAGAAGTAGTACACCATTTGTTTGATTCGTAAGTTGTCTATTTATAACGCATTGCATTATTCCTCCAACATGAACAAAACCAGTTGGGCTTGGTGCAAATCTTGTAACTATTGCCCCTTCTGGTAAATTTCTTTCTGGATATTTTGCTTCATAATATGAAATATCCTTTACATCTGGAAAAATTAAATCTGCTAATTCTTTATTATCCATTTTTTTATTTCCTCTCTTTCTAGCATTTTATTGTCATGCTTTGCTTCTTTCTATCTATATATTCTTTAATAAAGCTTTCCATTTTCTTTTCTTTATGTGCCATATCTTCTGCTAAATATAGCTGCACGAGTCCTCTTCTTAAGTTAATGTCATTTGGCTGGCCTGGCTTTGGTTTAAAATACTCGTCTCCATTTAAATAGTCACCTAAAAATCTCATCGAAAGTTCAAGTGTTAAAATTCTTGGGGCCTTATGTAATGCCTCGACTTCAGATTTAATTAGTCCCTTTTTAGGATCTATATTTAAATTGCCATTTGCATCAAAAACAAGTGCTTCATCTAAGTACCCTTCTGTATATGCTTTAAATAACTCCATATCCATTGATACATCTTCGTAATTTTCTGCAACTTCACCTGCCCTATTTGTTCCAGAACGAATAGCATCTCCATAATCGGCTAAAGCAGTATCTGGGCCAACAGTGTCTAAATCTATTACACACATTTTGTCAGTATCCGTCTCGTTAATCATTACATTATTTACTTTAGTATCATTGTGAGTTATTCTTATCGGAAAGAATCCCATCTTTTTGCCATTCTCTAAAATTCCTATTTCATTTTCACATGCTAATAGTTTATTAATAGCCTTTATTAAAGGATCCTCATCGTGTTTTTTTGCTTCTGCAAGTCTTCCAGCTTTATCTATTAATACAGCCTGCTTAAAATCTGCATATCTTTTAGGCGTATTGTGAAAATCTGGTATTGCTTCATACAGTGTATTTGCTTGGTAATCCATTAATCTTATTTGAAATCTTCCAAATGCTTTTCCAACTTTTTTAAATATCTCGGGACTTCCTATTGTATTATATGTTTTAGCTCCTTCTATATAGTTATACATTCTCCAATATTCGCCACTATCATCTATAAGAAATCCTGTACCGTCTAATGTATTTTTTAGGTGTAGAGCTTCTTTGGATGGATCTCCACCTGTCTTAATTACTTTATTTTCTATAAATGTTGTAACCGCTCTTATGTTATGCATAACTTCTTCTGGTTTTTTAAAAACATTTTTATTTATTTTTTGCAATATATATTTTCCTGAGTCTGATTCTATCATATATGTAGAATTAATGTTCCCAGTGGATATTGGCTGTATACCGTTTTATTTTATGAGTTGAATATTCATCTTTTAAAAAATTCTCTTCTATTTTTTTTAGAAAATTTTCTTCCACATCCATTCACCTCACAATATTAATTGTTTTATGATTTTCATATTATACAGCAAATCATTAAAAATATCAAGGAATAGCAACGCCAAATCACTAAGATTTGGCGTTTTTTACTATACTTCCATGATAATTGGTAAAATCATTGGATTTCTTTTTGTTTTTTGGAATACATAGTCCCTTAAAGTATCTTTTAAGTTTGTCTTAATTGTCATCCAATCTGTGATATGTTTTTCTTCACATTCTTCCATTTCTTCTCTTACTACTTTTTTTACATCATCCATTAAGTTTTCAGATTCACGCACATATACAAATCCTCTTGAAATCACATCAGGTCCTGATACAACCTCTCCTGTTGAACTGTCCATAGTAAGAACTACAATTATAAGTCCATCTTGAGATAAGTGTTGTCTATCTCTTAAAACAATGTTTCCTACATCTCCAACTCCAAGGCCGTCAACCATTATTCTTCCAAATGGAACTGTACCTGCAAGTCTTGCAGAATTTGATGTCATTTCTAATACTCTACCATTTGTCATCATAAAAATGTTTTCAGCAGGGATTCCAACTCTTTTTGCTGTTTCGCTATGTGCCATAAGTTGTCTATATTCTCCATGAACCGGTATGAAATACTTTGGTTTTGTTAGGGCAAATATTAATTTTTGTTCTTCTTGGCATGCGTGTCCAGATACGTGTACATCAGCTAACGCACTGTATACAACTTCTGCTCCAATTTTCATTAAATCATCTATTACTTTTGATACTAGTTTTTCATTTCCTGGTATAGGGTTTGCTGAAATTATAACTAAATCATTTGGAGTAATAACTACTTTCTTGTGTTCTCCTGCTGCCATACGGGTTAATGCTGACATTGTCTCTCCTTGACTACCTGTAGTAATAATTACTAGTTGGTCATCTGAATAGTTCTTTATCATATCGATATCAATGAACTCATTTTCTGGTGCATCTATATACCCTAAATCTCTTGCTGTATCAAGCATTTGTTGCATACTTCTGCCACATATAGCTATTTTTCTGTTGTTTGCAACTGCAGCATTTACAATTTGTTGGACTCTGTGAACGTTTGAAGCGAATGTTGCAACAACTATTCTTTTTTTACAGTTTACAAATAGTCTGTTAAACACTTCACCTACAGATCTTTCAGACATTGTGTATCCTTTTCTTTCGCTATTTGTACTATCTGACATAAGAGCTAAAACGCCTTCGTTTCCAAGTTCAGCTAATCTTCCAAAATCCATTAGCTCACCATCTATTGGTGTATAATCGACTTTAAAGTCTCCTGTATGTATTACAGTTCCTACTGGTGTATGAATTCCAAGCATTACAGTGTCCGGAATGCTGTGTGAGCTTTTTATAAATTCAACTTTAAATTTGCCAAGTGTAATTGTTTGTCCTTGTAATACTGCTTTTAAGCGTGTTTTTCTTAAAAGTTTATGCTCTTCTAATTTGTTTTCTATAAGTCCAATAGTTAGGCGTGTTGCATAAATTGGAACATCTAATTGCTTTAGAAAATATGGTATAGCGCCTATATGGTCTTCATGTCCATGAGTGATAACTAATCCTCTTATTTTCTCTTTGTTTTTTTCTAGATATGTTATATCAGGTATTACTAAGTCTATACCTAACATATCATCTTCTGGAAATGCTAATCCGCAATCTACTATTATTATGTCGTTCTCATATTCAAAAACTGTCATGTTTTTTCCAATTTCAAGTAATCCGCCCAAAGGTATAATTTTTAATGGTTCCTTTTTGAACTCAATTTTTGTTGTTTCCGCTCTTTCTGTTTTTTTCTTTGTACCATATGGTACATGTCTTTTGTATTGTTCTTTTCTCTTTGTTTCAGTTTTGGCTTCATGCTTTGCCACTGTGTTGTTTTCGTTCTCCTTTTTCATTTTTAATCTCCTTTTTAAATTTTAACTTATGTAAAAAATAAACACCAAAAACTAAACTATATTAACCTTTATTCTCTCTTAAAAGGTATAATACAGCTGTTTTATATATAATTTATCTCTTATTAGTTTCCGAACATTTTTTATAACTAAATATTACATAAATCTCTTCTTTTACCTTAATATAGGTAACAACTCAAGTTGAATTATACTACATTTACCAGGAAAAGTCAAATTAATAAAAGCCTTGATAATATAAATCAAGGCTTTTTTTTTATTTTTCTATCATGCATGCACCTATAATTCCTGCATCATTTTGCAATTGCGCTGTGAATATTTCTATATCTTTTCTTCCATTAAATGTTGCGTTAGCTTCAAACAATTTATGTTTAAGTGGCTCTATAAATAAGTCTTCATAATACGCAAAGCTTCCACCTATGCAAATAGCTTCAGGCTCGAATAAATCTATTAAATTTGCTATTCCTATTTTTAGATTGTATAAATATCCGTCCAATAGCTTATTCGATAATTCACTGCCATTTCCCAGTATTTGCATAAGTTCTCTGCTATGTACATCTAAACCTAAATTATATTCTTTTCTAATTTTATCTTTTAAAGATTTCATTGATGCATATCTTTCAAAACATCCAATTTTACCACATGTACATGGTATTCCATCTTTTTCTATTGTCATATGGCCTATTTCAAATGCAGATCCTTTTTTAGGTTTAAGCATTTTTCCGTCCTAGAAAAACTGCTCCTCCAATTCCTGTCCCTAAATTCATAAAAATGCAATCATCATAATTTTTTAAAGAACCTATACCTTTTTCGGCCATAGCTGCACATTTTCCATCATTTTCTACATTAACTTGAATGTTAAAATCTTTATATACAGCTTCTTCTAGGTTAAAATGTTCTATGCCTAAGTTTCCAGCTTTTATTATCTCTCCATTGTATACAGTTCCAGGGCATGCGATGCCAATACTCTCTATATTATTAATTAATAAATTTTTAGATACTAGTAATTTTGTAACACTTTCTTTTATCCTTGGAACTATTACATTCCCAAGGTTTTGTTTTTCTTCTGCTGTAAAATTTTGCCCCTCTGTTTCTACAATAGAGTAGTCGTCGTTAATTAGTCCAACTGCTATGTGACTTCCCCCAAGATCAATTCCTATTTTCATTTAGTTTTCCTCCTATTGTTTCATTTTGTTATATGCAAAAAAGCGGGTGTTTCCCCCGCTTCTTGTTTTTTAAACTCCTGCCGCCGAGAATAAGAATGTACCCATATATACTTGTATCATTGGTACTAGAACTACTAAAACGAAGAATATTAATACCACACCAACTATAGAGTACACAATCTGTGGCAATGCCTTCATTATTTTTTGTAATATGTTTTCTATATCAAGTTCCATATATTCTAGCAATTTTTCCATCATTTCTGCTAAGTCAGTCTGCATTCCTATTTTAAGCATTTCTGTTATCATTGTTGATGACAGTCCTGCTCTTTCAAAAGGTTCTATCCATGACTGTCCTATTAAGATATTGTTTATTGATGTTTCTATCATTGAAAGCATAACATAGTTTTTTGTTACACTTTTACTAACTTCAATGGCATCTTGAATTCTCATTCCGTTCTCAATATTTAGCAATATTGCTCTTATTAATCTTTCAAAATCTAATGCATATATAAGTTTTCCAAATACAGGCATAGTATATTTAAAATAGTCAAAATTGTATCTTCCTCTTGGTGTTCTAATGTATGAAACAATCGCTACTGCAGCTCCAGCAATTAAGAAAACTGGAATATACCAATGTGCCATTACTCCATCTAAGAAATCCTTAAACCATAGTGTAAGCGCTGGTAATTCTTCTGAAGTTCCTACTGTATCAAATACATTTTGTATTTGTGGTATTGCTAATAATGTACCTAAAATAAGCATTACAAAGATTCCGCCAAATTGCAATAAGTTTGGTACTAGTATGCTACGTATTTTTTTGGACATAGCTGTTGCTTCGTCAAGATATGTTATTGCCTGTTGTAGTGATTGTGTAAGAGATCCAGACATTTCCCCAACTTTAATTATATTTATATAAATATATGGGAAAATAGAAGAATAGTATTCCATTGTTGTATACATGTTTTCACCGGCTTCAACACCAGCTAATATGTCTTCTAGTACTGCACGAAATGTCAAGTTTTCTGTGCTGTCGATAATTGTTGATAATGCGTGAATATTGTTGAAGTTTGCTTTTTTCAATAGGTAAAAGTTTTGAGTAAATACCATAACATCTCTCGGTTTAATTCTTTCTCCTCCTGAAAAAATTAAACCAATTTTATCTTTTAGAGTTATTTTCTTGGTTCCTGATCTTGCTCTAATATCGGCTGCATTAACCTTTTTAAGAACCGAGTCAATATTTTCATTGTTTTTTCCTCTTTTTACCTTGTTCCTGCCTACACGATTGTTTACCTGTACAACACTGATTGGCATAAGCCCATTTCTCTTTAGCTTTTTTATTAAGCTAAATCTACTAGTATCTTCTACTTTGTTTTTTACTTCAAGGCCTTTATTTGTAAGAGCTCTGTATGAATATACTGGCACAGTTTATGCCCTCCTCTCGTTATTGTCTTTGTATTTTTAATTGCATTATCGTTCTATTAAGTGTTTCAAGGTTTTTCTCTTCAACTTGAGATTTTGCTTGTTCTAATGTTATTTTATTGTCTACAAATAAATTAGCAATCGAGTTTATAAGTGTAATATTTCCTTTCTCTATGCTACTCTGCATTCCATCTTGAAGTTCTGAAACACTAAATTTTTCTTTTCTTATGCATCCTGCTATAACGTTATCTACAACCATTACCTCAGGTACAAGGACTAATTGGTCATCAACACCTTTCAATAGTCTTTGCGAAATAACTAGTTTTAATAAACTTGAGATTAAGTATTTAATAGTCGTTTGGTCACTTATATCATAGAAGTTAATCATTCTATCGATTGTTTCAGCACATGATTTTGTGTGTAATGTTCCTATAACCAAGTGTCCTGATTCTGCCATTTCTATTGCCGCATCCATTGTTTCTCTATCACGTATCTCTCCTATAACTAGTATATCACAGTCTTCTCTTAGAGAGTTTTTAACGCCATCATGATAATTAAGAGAATCTCTTCCCTGTCCAACTTCTTTTTGTACTATAACAGACATTTTACTAACATGTTTAAATTCTATAGGGCTTTCCAGAGTTAGTATTTTTCTGTTTTGAGTTTCGTTTATTTCATTTATTAAAGCATTTAATGTTGTTGTTTTACCAGAGTTTGTTTTACCAGTAACTAACATTAATCCTTGTGGTTGAAATGTCATTCTTCTAACTACTTCAGGTACTCCTAAGTCACTAAACTTTGGTAATGTATTTTTTATTATTCTTAGCGTAAATACTGGTATTTCATCAGAGAATGAAATATTTACTCTTAGCCTTACATCTTCGAAATCTATAGAACAGTCTAGTTTTCTTGTTTTACGAAATATTTCGTCTTTGTCTACATTTCCTCTTACAATATAGTCATATATTTCCCACATATCATCTTCTGTTAGCTCTTTTGATTCATCCATTGCTATTAAAGCTCTTGAAATTCTTAGCATTGGTTTAAGCCCACATATAAGGTGAATATCAGATGCGTCCTTTTCTTTAGCTGTTTTTAATACTTTTTCAATTGCTATCATTAGTTTACCTCCCAAAATTTAGGTTTAATATATTAATAATTTTTTGTTTATTTCAGCAAGGTTTGTTGTTCCATTTATAACTTTACCTAAACCATCGATTACTAACGGTCTATAACCATGTTTTAAGGCTTCATTTCTAACTTCAATACTTGATGCATCATTTACAATTAATTGTTTTAGTTCGTCTCCAATTGTTAGTATTTCAAATATACCTATTCTATCATAGTATCCTATCTGGTTACATTCCTTGCATCCAACAGCATCAAATGTTTTTCCACTCGTATCAAATTCTACTCCATATTTTTTCCCTATTGTTTCTATTATTCTTTTTTCATCATCTGTATAATTTCTTTCTTTCTTGCAGTGTTCACAAAGCTTTCTAACAAGTCTTTGTGAAATAGTTGATGCTACCGTACTTGCTATATCATAATTTGAAATGCCTAATTTACGAAGTCTTGTGATAACCTCTATGGCATCTATTGTGTGTATTGTTGATAATACGTAGTGTCCTGTTTGTCCGGATTGCATAGCAATTTCTGCAGTTTCCAGGTCACGAATTTCTCCAACAAGTATAATATCTGGATCCTGTCTTAAAACAGTACGTAATGATCCAGAGAATGATGTCTTAGCGTCGATTTCTATCTGGTTTAATCCAGGAATACGAATTTCAACTGGGTCTTCAATTGTAGTAATGTTTATGTTTGGACTATTTAAAAAGTCTATAACACTATACAAGGTTGTAGTTTTACCTTCTCCAGTTGGAGCAGCTATAATAGAAATACTGTTTCTCTTATTAAAGCATTTATTAACTAGGGCATCATCTTCTGGGAATCCTAATTCAAATATTCTTTTTATTCCAGCATTTTTCTTTAATAAACGTAGAACAAACTTTTCTCCAAATATGTTTTTCTGTGAAGAAACACGTATGTTATAGTCAGGGTATAGAAGAATTCTACCATCTTGTGATTCCTGTTTTTCTTGGTGCATATTTGATATTGCTTTTAATCTTCCTATTATTTGCAATTGTTTGTCTTTTTCTATATTGGCAACAGTTAAAAGTTCACCATCTATACGATAACGAACTCTTACCTCATTTTCTAGAGGTTCGATGTGAATATCACTTGCTCTTTTTTCCATTCCTGTCTTTATAATACTATCAACAAGTGTTGTAACGTCTCTGCTTATTGAAATGTTCTCCGATGCTTGTCCTTCAAAGCTTTCAAGTATTTCATCTATATTACTTTCAAATGTAATATAGCGTTCCATAACTAGTCCTCTGTTTAATAATAAGAGTCTAACCGTATCCATTATTCTTTTATTTGTTGTATCTGCAAAGCAAACTTTAACTTTACCATTTGAAATTTCAAATGGTATTGCTTTATTTTGTTTTGCAACATCTATGGAGATATAATCTGTTACGTTAATGTTTATGTCTCCATACCTGAGAATCATACTTTTTTCGCCCATTATTTCGCCAATCGCTTGTATAAGAGCGTTTTGATCACCCAAATCAAGGATGTGTAATATGTCACCTATTTTTTTGTTTGGACTATTTTTTTTGTATTCCATTGCACGTTCAATGTCTTCTTGGGTAACTATTCCTCTTCTAACAAGCTCAATACCCATAGGGGTTTTTTTCTTTACATCAGCTGCCATATAAGTATTTCTCCTTTCTTTTGTATGTTTCTTTATATTATTATTCCTTATTGTTAATGCTTTATATTCGTTTTTACTTAATTACATAAATTTTACATTTTACTTATATTTAACAACAAGTCTTCCATTTGTTAGTCCGCTCCAGCTTGATGTTCCAGGCCCATATGAGCTTGTTGCTAAATTTGTTACAGTTGTCCCTTCTGCATTAGTCATTGCATTTACAGTTGCACCTTCTATGCTACTTGCTTCTGATGAATTAGCATCAGCTTTGCTTATCCAAAAACCAGAATACTCTCCAAAGCAACTATTTATAGAATACGTATTATTTATATTCTCTAAGTAGCCATTACTATCAACTGTTTTTTCTGTTGTACTATATGAAAATTTCACATCCGTTGTCGAGCTATTATATGCATATTTTGGTATCCAAGCAAAAAGTACACCTTGTTCTATTACTCTTTTTCCTGTCATTTGGCTTTTATTAGAATCAGTTATAGTATCATATCCTTCAATTTCTAATCCATCCAAAGCCATTGCATATGCCCAGGTTTTATTTTCATAGTTATACCATGTTGTATCTTCTTCTGTTGTTATTTGCCAGTATCCTGTTTCGCTTATATAATCGGTTATTACGTATTTAACGGGTACCATGCCACTTGGCACTTTAGGTTTATTTGGTATAATTAATATTTCTTTTGATTTAGTTCTATTTATCGTTATTGATTTTGTGTTATTTCCTAATTTATAGCTAACAGATATTTGTATATTTCTTATAAGGTCTTTTCCTCCACTATTTGCATTTCCTATATTAACTTGTGCTGTATACCCACTTGTTAAATTTGCTGCACTTATTGCTGCATCTATAGCACTAGTATCGTTAGGATCTATTAAATATTGGTAATACGTTTTATCAAGATTCTCTGCAATAGCGGTAGCATAAGCTGTTGCTGCAGCACTTCTGCTTGCATCTGTGTATTGTGTATATATGTTTACAAATATTGTTGAAATTAAAAATGTAAAAATTGACAATATTACAATTGCTACAGCTAAATCAATTCCAGTATATCCTTTTTGTGACTGTAAAAAATCTTTCATATTTGCCTCCTTCACATCACAAAATTTGCTGCTATCACAGCTACTAAATTACAAATGCATATATAAAAACCAATCGCTTTTTTTCTTTGTTTTTTTGAGATATTATCACATATATTTATGCAAAAATATGCAAACATGAAAAATAAATATATAGCATATCTATCTATATTAGCATTTCCTACTATGGATAGATATAATATATATATAAATACCAAAACTGCTCCAAAGAGCAATACAGACCTTTGTATATATTTCTTTTCTTTGTCAATTCCTGCAATTATCATTATTGATGTAATATACATCATTCCGAAGAAAAAGCCTATTATTTTATCTAATGACATTTCTTTAATGTTCATGTTAAGTGATAATGCATAAAGTAATAATAATGTACCTGATGCAATTTCTAGAATTAGATATCGAATTCTTATCTTTTGCCCACAATATCTGCATTTTCCTCTTAAAAAAATGTAACTCAATACTGGTATTAGGTCTAAAAATCCGAGCTTATGGTTGCAATTAGGGCAAAAAGATCTTTCATGTGTAATGTCTTTTCCAATAGGAATACGATACACTGCCAGCGTACAAAAACTTCCATTTAGACAGCCCATTATAAAAATGATTGTATATATTACATATAAATAAGTATCCATTTTAAGCTTTCCTGTTAATTTAAAATTTAAGGCATATACATAAGGTCATCATGCATATGCCTAAAAAATAACTGTATTTTGTGTAAACTAGTTACCATATTGGTTCCAATATGTGTTAAGAGCAGTAACTGTTGTGTTTAATTCATTGTTTTGTTGATTAACTTTGTTGTTATATTTTGTAACTGCTGTATTTGATTTTGTGAAAATTCCATCTCCTCCAATTGCTAGTGTTACAGCTGTTCCAGCTAGTATTAATAACACAATAACTGTGATTACTAAAGCTACTAGTGTAATACCTTTTTGTTCTTTTAACATAAGTTTTTCCTCCTTAAAAATTTTTTTGTATATATTTAATAAAATAAATATAACCATTGTTATTTTGTATCTGTACTTGGATAGTACGTTTGCGTATTTGTACGTGTTGAATTTGTTGTACCTGTTCCTGTTGTTCCATTTATTATTGCATTGCTTTCTGTTACAACATTATATGGTTGAAATGGATTTGGATTCCCAGGCTGATATGTTGTTGCTCTTTCATATTCCCTTAAATCAGAAGCAGAAACCATATAGGTGATTGGTTGTGTTTTGATTTCCTCAACCTCTGTTTCACTGTTTAGTTCTGTTTTTACTTCTTCAGGAACTGTATAAGCTACTTTTTCTGGAATTGTTTTGCTAAGTGGTATAAAGTCATAAAATGCAACTCCAAATACTAAAGCTATAGCAATACATAATAAAATAAATATAAAAATTTCTTTTATTGCATTTACCATGTGTAAACCTCCGCTTTATTCAATTAATTGTTATTTGTCCTCTTGCTAGTAGGCTTTTCGGTGTCATCATCTTCTAATGTTGATGAAGTATTTGTTATGCTATTGTCAATGTCTAATCTAATTTGTGATACTGTGAATGTAGCCGTTAATATTTCGGTACTATCCCCTGGCACAATTTTAAATCTTTCTATTACAAAATTAAGTTCATTGTCATTTTCTATTGATCTTATAAATTCCGCAATATACACAAATTTGCCTTTAACTGTAAAGTTTATATCATATACCCCTGTTGCAGAAGTTGGATTTGCGTCTATTTTTAAATCTAGTCCATATTTGTTCTCAGCATAATTTCCAATGTGGGAAAACAAATAGTCAACTTGATATGTCTTTATTTCTGTTGCTCTTTTTACTTCTTCTTCACTTGAATATGCAACTTTATCTTGGTATTCTTCTTTTTTGTTTGAAAGCTTCTTTGATGCTAAAGACAAATCGCTTTTAGCAGTTTCAAATTTTGCACCTGTTAGCATTGATGCTTCATTAATTTTTTCATCTAGTTCGTTATTCTTGTCTGATAATTCATAGTAACCAAGTACATCAATAAAGCTAACATGCATACCATTAAGAACAACAGTAACTGCTAGAGATATTAATAATATTATTAAAATTGCAATTAGTATTTTTCTCATGGCATGTCTCCTTCTATAGTAAGTCTAACTATATCGTCTTGCTTTGTTCCACTGTTAGTTTTTGTGTTAACTAATATGCCATTTGCATTAATTGCAGAAAGGAAATATCCTAATGCATCATAAGTTTTTGATTGTGCTCCAATTACTATGTGCTTACCTTCTGTATTCTCAATTGATGTAACCTGAACATTTTTTGGAACATAGACCATTATTCTGCTCATTAAATTTGGTATAGCATTTTTTACGCTATTTTCATCTGCAATTTTTTGATTAACAGCTTCTAGATTGCTTATAAGTGTACTATATTCTGCTACCTTATCATTTATTTTTTGAGTATCAGAATTAATTTGTTGAATCTTTGCTTGCGTGTCCTGTATAATGGCTTCTGCCTCCTCTGTCTTGTTACTTATCATATTATTGAGCACTATCGAAATAACTATAAATGCAACAATAATTATAAAAACTCCTCCTGCAAGTCTTAACTGCATTACTTCAGTGCCATCAAGTTTACCATTTAGTTTAAAGTCAATATTAATATTTGGAATGCTTGGCTTTTTTGAGTCTGATGCTGATGATGGTTTTCCTTTGTTTTTGCCACCTATCTCCATGCTTCCTAGTTGTTTTAGTTTTTCAAAAGTGTTTTCAGACTTAAAGTTTATATCTTTTAGTCCTTCACCTATTCCCTGTAATCCCAATGCTATTGCTGAGTTTACTTCAATATAGTCTTTTATATTTGTCATGTTCGTTGAAACATTCTTCATAAAGTACGGTCTAAGCAACTCGCATTTTATACTTGGCATATTTTCTTGAAAATATAAGTCTACATTGTTTATTAATGCACCTGTACCTGTAATATACATTTTTTCTATATTACTAATATTTTTGCTTATAAAATCTTTTGCTTCTGAAATAATATCATAAAGTGTAGGCATAATATCTTGTAAGTATGTGTCATCCTGTTCTTGTAAATCTCTGCCTTCTGATGTATAAATTGTTGTATTTTTTAATATATCATAAACTTTTGCATATGAATTTTCTTTGCTATTTATTTTGTGGAAAATGTCGCTCATTCCGCTAATTAAAGGTTCAACTTTATTTACTTGTCCATTTATAATTGTCGTTAAAGTTACCTTTTCTTCCAAGTTAAGTATAACACTATTTTCCTTAACACCAATTTCAACATTGTTTGCAATAGCTACAGGCAATGGCACTATAGTTTTTAAAGTGTTTTTTTGAAACTCTTGATTAAGTTTGTTAATTTCTGCCTTGCTACATGAAACGTGTAATGCTTTAACAATTTCTCTATTTTCTGGGCTGTTTACAAGTATATATCGTCCTTCCATTGAACCTTTTGTATAGCCTTTTTCTTCGCATAAAAGTTCAAACTCAATAGCAATAGCTTTTCCCATGTCTTTTTCGCTTAGGAGATTTGCCATATCAAAGTAGTTATATTGCTCGTCATTAATATTTACGCTTATAGGTACACGGAAGCTATATGTTTCATTGATTATTTGATCTATTGCTTCTGTTAAATTGTCATAGAATTTAACACCAAATGCTTCTACTTTGACAGTGTCACGCTCTTTGGCAATTTTGGCATATTTAATTAAATTACTTTCAATATAAATTCCTAGACAGCTTGACATGCCCTTTCTCCTTCGCCAGGTTTTCCATCGTTTTTATTTATTTTTTGCATTCTCTTTATATAAATACGCTGAAAATTTTTCTTATTTTCTAAATAGCTATAAAAAAAGTTATAAAATCGACTTAATTCATGTATTTATTTTATATTTTTGTACTTAAAAGTCAATATTTTTAACATACTTGTAATCTAAATGTAATATTAATGTAATAATTGCTTATGACGAACTTATCGTTATTTTTTTCTTATGCATAATTTTAGTCAAACTGGAAAATATAATATCAAAATTTTATTTTGGGAGTTGATTATTTTGTCTACAGAAAAACACTTACATTTAACAGGTTCTTCCGAAGTTTCATGGAAAGATGCTATTACTCAAACAATAAGTGAAGCTTCAAAATCAATTGATTATCTATCATGCGTAACAATTTTAAATCAAAGTGCAAAAATAAGTGGTAAGAAAATTGTAGAGTATTTAGTTGATTTAGATTTATGTTTCACTATAGATCATGATAGAGAATAGAAAGGAAAACTATATGAACCCTTTAGATTCAAAGAAAGATTATCAAAAATATGTTAATTACAAATCCCCCAATTCTCCAATTCTAAAAAACTGTTTTAATGCATTTTGGGTACGGAGGACTAATTTGCACGATTGGGCAATTGATATGGGAAGCATGCAAACAAGCTGGTTTAAATCAGGAAATATGTACTACTATTGTTTCCATTTGCTTAATATTTATTAGCGCATTTTTAACTGCCCTTAATGTATTTAATCGTATCGGAAAATTTGCTGGTGCAGGCTCTTTAGTGCCAATTACCGGTTTTTCAAATTCAATTGTATCTCCAGCTATGGAATACAAGTCTGAAGGATATGTCATGGGAGTTGGAGCAAAAATGTTTACAATAGCAGGCCCAGTGCTTGTTTACGGAATATCATCTTCAATTATTGTTGGCATCATTTATGCAATGTTTGGAATTTAAAATATTTGCAGTTATCATTTTATTTAATCATTAGAAAGGATTTAGATTTTATGAAAAAAGTTGGAAATCAAACTATTGTATTTGATATACCACCTACTGTTTTAGAAACCGCTTGTATAGGTGGTCCAAAAGAAGCAAACGGTCCCCTCGCAAAATATTTTGATCAAGTTTTAGATGATGAGTTTTGGGGAGAAGCTTCATGGGAAAAAGCAGAAAGTAAAATAATTAAAGAAACTGTAAATAGAGTAGTTGCAAAATCTAAAATTTCTCAAGGCAAAATAGAATACTGCTTTTCCGGTGATTTGTTAAACCAATGTATTTCTTCTGGATTTGGGTTGCGTGATTTAAATGTTCCGTATTTGGGTATTTTTGGTGCATGTTCAACTTTTGTTGAAGGAATGGGTCTTTCTGCACTATTTTGCAATACTCCTATAGCAAATTATGCATTATGTGCTACTTCTAGTCATTTTTGCAGTGCAGAAAAACAATTTCGCTTTCCATTAGAACTGGGGAATCAGAGGCCACAAACTTCTCAATGGACAGTAACTGGTGCAGGAAGCGCATTAGTTTCAAAATCAGGGCAAGGTCCTTTTATAACAAGCTTTACTCCAGGAAAAATTGTTGACATGGGGATAAAAGATGTAAATAATATGGGAGCAGCAATGGCCCCTGCTGCTTTGAATACTTTAATCGCTCATTTTCATGATACCGGCAGATCTCCTAGTTATTATGATGGTATATTTACAGGAGATCTCGGCTATGTCGGCAAAGATATTTTATCAGAGCTTTCATTAAAATACGGCTACAATATTAGCTCAAATTATAATGATTGCGGTGTTATGATTTTTGATAAGTCAGAACAAGATACACATTCAGGTGGAAGTGGTTGCGCTTGTTGCGCCACAGTTTTTTCCGGATTTTTATTTAATCAGTTAAAGCAAAAGAAGTTTAAAAAAATTCTCCTCGTTGCAACAGGTGCATTGACAAATGCTACAAGTGCGCAACAAGGCGAATCAATTCCAAGTATAGCTCATGCAATTAGCATTGAAATTTAATTTAAGTGGGGTAATTATATGATTAATTTTTTTCAAAATGTTGATTGGATTTTGGTTCTCAAAAGTTTTGTTATTGGTGGATTAATCTGCTTAATTGGTCAAATTCTTATCGATAAAACAAAACTTACTCCTGCAAGAATTTTAGTTGCATATGTTACATTTGGTGCAATTTTAGGAGGTCTTGGTATATACCAGTATTTAGTTGATTTTGCCGGAGCAGGAGCCACTGTACCCCTTACTGGTTTTGGTAACGCACTTGCAAAAGGTGCTATTAATGCAGTTTACGAAAAAGGAATATTAGGTGCATTTACAGGAGGAATAACCGCTACAGCCGGTGGCATTGCAGCAGCAGTTTTCTTTGGGTATATTGCAGCTCTTATTTCAAAGCCAAAAATAAAAAAGCAATAAATGATAATTTTGGGGACGTGTCTAAAAAATATCAAAAAAAAACGTTTAGGATTGTTCCTAAACGCTTCTTTTTCACTTTGTTAAGCTTTTTTTGCTGCTTCAACTAATTCTGTAAATGCTTTTGGATCATTTATTGCAACTTCTGACAACATTTTTCTGTTTATTGTTACATTTGCTTTTTTAAGTCCTGCCATTAATTTGCTATATGTTGTTCCATTCATTCTTGCAGCAGCATTAATTCTTGCGATCCATAGTTTTCTGAAATTAGACTTCTTGTCTTTTCTTCCAACATATGCATACATTCCAGATTTCATAACGGCCTGTTTTGCCATTCTGTATCTAATGCTTTTTGCTCCAAAATATCCCTTTGCTTGTTTTAATACTTTTTTATGTCTTGCTCTAGTGGTTCTTGCTGTTTTTACTCTTGCCATTATATTTCACTCTCCTTACTTCTAACTCTAGTTACCATATGGTAATAATCTCTTGATTCCTGCTTCGCATGTTTTGTCTGCATATGCGTCTTGAATCTTTCCTCTTGATTTTTGTCTGCTTGTTTTATTTCCAAGCAAGTGTCTTCTGTTTGCTTTTGTTCTTTTTACTTTACCTGTAGCTGTATAAGAATATCTTTTCTTTGCAGCTTTGTTTGTTTTTAATTTAGGCATAATATTTTGCTCCTTTCATTTTGGCATTTGGTATTTGGTATTTGGCATTTTGTACTTATCCTAATAAATTAGATACTAAACGCTAAATGCTAAATGCTAAACGCATATATATAATTATAAAATAATTAACTTAAGCTTTTTTCGCAAGAATAATAAATAAATTCTTACCTTCAAGGACTGGTTTTTTCTCAGCTTGAGAAATATCTGAAAGCTCCTCTATAAATTTGTTAAGCGTATCTTCTCCGGCTTTAACGTAGTTTAATTCTCTTCCACGGAAACGTACAGTTATTTTTACTTTGTTTCCATCTTCTAAAAATTTTCTAGCGTTTTTGCATTTGAATCCAAAATCATGGTCTTCTATATTTGGAGTAATTCTTATTTCCTTTGTTTCCACAATCTTTTGATTCTTTCTTGCTTCTTTTTCCTTTTTAGCTTGTTCAAATTTGTATTTACCATAATTCATAATTTTGCAAACCGGCGGGTTGCTATTTGGTGCAACTAAAACTAAATCTAAATCCTTTTCAGCTGCTTTTTCAATAGCATCAAATGTTTTCATAACGCCAAGTTTCTGTCCTTGTTCGTCAATTACTTGTACTTCTTTGTCTCTAATTTGCTCATTTATTGGTAATTCTTGTTTTATAAAAAACACCTCCATAGTTTTGTATTGAAACTATATTGTTTCAAAAAAATAAGACTTTCTTTAAAAGAAAGCCTGTTACTCTAAATAAAAACCAAAATGTTAAACTATTTGATTTTTAACCTTTTCCCTAAAAGTTAAGGTGAGAAGTAACTAGCTTCTTCTTTTAAACATAAATTATATTAACTCATATTTACTAAAAAGTCAAGAGTTTTTCCAAAAAATGTTGACTTTTTTTTGTTTTTGTATTAGAATAGTAGAGCAATTGATTGATTATATTTTCATTTTAGCTTACTTCTCCCCGGTAGCTAAGCTAATCTTGGAAATTAATTATAAAACAAAAAAGAAATGAATGGAGGGTATTTTTTACCATGAATAATACTACTTATAGCGCTAAATCAAGCGAAATTGAAAGAAAATGGTATGTTTTAGATGCTAGCGGTAAACCACTAGGAAGAGTTGCAACAGAAGCCGCAAAGTTATTAAGAGGAAAACATAAACCAACTTATACACCAAACATTGATACTGGTGATAACGTAATTATACTTAACTGCAAAGATGCTGTTCTTACAGGAAAGAAATTAGACCAAAAAGTTTACAAACGTCATTCTGGATATATTGGTGGAATGCATGAAACATCAGCAAGAGTTATGATGGAAAACAATCCTGAAAAAGCTATGTATATAGCAGTAAAGGGTATGCTTCCAAAGAACAGTCTAGGAAGACAAATGATACGCAAATTAAGAGTATATGCAGGTAGCGAGCATGAAAACCAAGCTCAAAAACCAGAAATATGGAATTTTTAAATAGAAGGGATGGGAATTTAAATGCCAAGGGCTAAACAAGAAAAAATAGTGTTCTATGGAACAGGTAGAAGAAAAGAAGCCATCGCTAGAGTAAGACTTATGGATGGAAAAGGAAATATTACAATTAACGGACAATCTATTGATGAATATTTTGGAACAGATATCTTAAAAGTTATCGTTAAACAACCATTAAATGCAACAAGTACATTAAACAAATACGATGTTGTATGCAAAGTTGTTGGTGGAGGTTTTACAGGTCAAGCTGGAGCAATTCGCCATGGTATAGCAAGAGCATTGCTTAAAGCAAATGGAGAATATAGACCAACATTAAAACAAGCAGGATTCTTAACAAGAGATCCTCGTATGAAGGAAAGAAAGAAATACGGACTTAAGAAAGCTCGTAAAGCTCCTCAATTTAGTAAGAGATAATCTTTATATAAAAAAGCCTCGGAAGGAATCACTTCCGAGGCTTTTTATTATTAAAATCTTATATTTGTCTAAAGCAGAATCTTGGTATAAATAGCTGCCTTCCTATCTGCAATGTTTCTGGATTATCAATACTATTTATTTTAGTTATTTCTTCTATCGTACTTCTAAATTGTTTTGCTATGTTCCATAGTGTATCTCCTGATTTTACATAGTAAATAACCATACTGCAACTCGAATTATCAGCATTTTTATCTTCTGTAATCTCATCTAATACTGAAATATCTTTATAATTTATACTATTTACAGAAAAAGATATATCAACATTAAGTCCTACATTTCCATCTGGCAAAAGTGAAATATCCTGTTTTCCACAAGTAATTTCAGTTTCTATGTCACTATTGTCATTTACTCCCTGAACTTTTAAAGAATATTTCATAGGCAAGTTTATAATTTTATTACAAGCTCTATTTTCTATATCGTTCCAGAATAAAATATCAACTTTTATATCTCCCTCATAGTCTATCTCATCATTTGTAGCTCTTTGCATATTAACAAAAGGTTTTATTTTAACATTATATATTTTACCTCCTGCAAGTTCAGGAATTTCCATTTTTTCATTAACATGAAAAGTGTCATTAAAAAAATCATTGTTTTCGATTATTTTTATTTGTTTTTGAGTAAAACTAATTGCCTGTGTTGGACTATATATGTCTTCGATTATAGTCATATTTCTTTTCTCATATGCAGAGCAGAATATCTCAAGTTCTGTTTCAACATATATAGAATGTTCATCTCCTACATTTGGCTTAACAATCAAATTTTTAATTTCATAATTCACATCACAGATATGATTTTCATTTACATTTTGGATGTCAACAATTCCTGTAACTGGAACATTGCTTTGGCAAGATTTTATCATATTGTCCTCGGTTAAGTATAGAACTCTTATTAATGCATCTGCTTTTACAAGTACTTTGTTATAGCTTACTTTAGTATCTTTGTTTATTAGCAAAACGCTTGCATTTAGTATTTCTGCAATGGTATCTACAGTGTCTACTGAAATTGTTTCTTTTGCAAATGCTTTTGTGCTTCCACCTCCAACTAGCGAATCCAAACTAATATCTTTTTCTAATTTCTGCATGTCGTTTAGTCCATTTATTGTACTTATAAAATCAATATTTTCATTGGAATAAACCTTTAATTCAAAATCTACAGTCGCCCTTATGTTTATTTTTCTACCATTTATAACTCTTGCATCTATAGATTCAATTACTGTTTTTACTACTAAATCCATCCCTGTAATGCAATTAGGCATAGCAAGTGTCTCTGTAAAGTCCATGCTTGTATTTAACCCTCTTGTAGTACCTGCTTCATCATCTGAAGAATAAATAACGTACACTTGAACTGTTCCATCAATTTTAACTTTCCCATCAAGTATTTCTTTTCTGTAAATGCACACTGTTCCAGCTGTTTGTACTGGACTTAAAATATCTGGCTTTATATCAGGAACTATTACATCCCCTTCTACCGTCCTACTTTCAACTTTTTTTCCCACAAGTTGGTTAACACATATACTCTCCTTTGTAGTATCTATTGCCATTTTATCCCCCTCCTTATTTATGCTAATATATCTATATTAAGGGAAATTAAAAAAAATTCCTAATTTCTTAGGAATTTTTAGCATCTAATTTTTATACTGCTCTTTTCTTTCTTAATTTAGTTTCGTCAATTGGTGGAATAAGTGGACTATATCCAACACCATCATATACTTGTACTTCAACGTTTCTTGTTAACACATCAGTATACGTATATGTTACATTTCTTTGATTCTCTTCATATCTAACAACAAAAATATTAGGATATGCTTTTTCTATAGTAGCTTCTTCTTCATAGGTTTTACTTCTTCCTAGAGTTCCTTTTACAATTATCTTTTGTCCAATTTTTTCTCCAATGTCAGTTTTTAGGTTCATAATGTCATTTTTGTAAATCATGAAACCACCTACTTCTTTTTTATACTATGGTCGAATTATATCATTTTTAGTGGTCTCTGTCAAAAAAAGAAACTTCATGTCAATACCTTTAATCTCTTCGGGCACAAGGCTTTTGGAGCTTTTCTCTTTTAATGTTACATTTATATTACAATTATATTACAGTATTATTACTTCTTTTCTTCCCTTGCTTCCGTATGCCTCCAACTCCTTTTGTTCCATCTCGAAGAAACTTTGAAATTTCTTCAATTGAAATGTATTTATGTTTTTCTGTCGTTGCAATTTTCTTTGCAACAATAAGTGGATCTTCAAAATCTATTAGAATTCTTCCTGGTGATGATGCAAAATTCGCACCTGATTTCATAATTGCTTCGTAAAAGCTTTGGCATGCTCCAGCAAATATCGTTATTTCTTTCCCACTTATATGTTCCCATTTTCTTGCTTTTAATACTGTATTAATAAAATGTTTCGAATTTTGATAATTACAAATATCATAATATCTTTTGCCCTTTTTTATCATCTTGTCATGCCCTGTTATAATTAAAATGTCAGGCTCAAATTGATTAAGTAAATCTGTTATTACTTCTGCTTGCTCCTTTTCGGATATATTTTTTACGATTGCATTTAATCCCATTCTTTTATAATATACTTTTGATTTCTCTGCATATTTTTTATCACCGTCTAAATGTAAAATTGTTCCAGTTCTTTCTATTTTTATTCGTCTGTCCTCCACATTTTCACCTCATTTGTATTTTGTAAATTACTATATGTTATGGGGAAAAATGTTTATTTGTGATTTATTTTTTTATTTTAAGGGGTTGTATATTATTAAATTTCGTGGTATATTATTTATGATTTATAAACAAATCAAATTTAATTAACCTGAACACTTATTCCTTTTTTTTAGAATGGTCATTTAGGTCAAAATTAAATTTATATTCTAAAAAGGAGGATCCCATAATGGCTGATAAAACATTAGTATGCAAAGATTGCGGAAATGAATTTGTTTTTACAGAAGGCGAACAAGCATTTTATGCTGAAAAAGGATTTGAAAATGATCCTGTAAGATGCCCAGCTTGCAGAAAAGCAAGAAAAGAAGCAAGAAGAAACCAACAATAATTTTTAAAAAAACACAGACATAGGGACGGAGCTTTTGTCTTGCGGGTTTTAAGAGAAAAACCTCTTGAAACCCGCAAGACAAAAGCTCCGTCCCTGTGTCTACGTCTAAAGTGTTTTAGCCCACTTTGTGTTTGTCTTCAAATTTATGCTTCGTAGCCATTCCCCCTCTAATATGTCTTTCTGCTTTATTTTCATCAAGTACTGCTCTTACCTCTATCGCTAAAGCTTTATTTATATGTGTTAATCTTTCACTAACATCCTTATGTACCGTACTTTTACTAACACCAAATTTTCTTGCTGCTCCTCTTACAGTGTCTTTTGTTTCTATAATATAATGTGCCAAATTTACCGCACGTTCCTCAATTGATACACCTTTCATAAAGAAACCCCCATGCAAATACTTTTGATAAATAGTATTCACATGAGGCATGTATTATGAATTAAATGTTGGAATCAGGCTACAAGTGCTTTTCTTTACTTTTTTACATATCAATGGTATAATTATGTTTACAGGTATTATAGGCAATGCCTTTTATATCTGCATCATCACAAAGGAGGAATCATCATGAGACCTACACCGTATAGCGTCGTTGATCAACTCCTCTGCATCGCTGAAGAAGGCCAAACCGTGGCTAAACTTGCGTTGTGCGAGGATGAAATCAACGACCTTCGGAAACGAGGCTTCACTGTAACAGAGCTTGCTCAGAAAGCCCAATCTCGGGGAAAAAGCAAGTGGTGTTGCCTCATCTTCTGGAGGAAACCAACAAGAGAAGAAGGCAAGCATGACTGTCTCATCTCCTGGAAAGAACCAACTATGAAAGTTTGCACCGCTGCAAACTTGTTGCGCATCGCAATGAATCCCCCGTTCTGATGAGCAAAGAGACTCCCCATCGACTGGGGAGTCCCTGTTTTTTATGATGTTTTGTTAAAAAAACAAATTCTTTATAATCAGTCCAATTACTGTAAATAGCATTAGTCCGATTAATTCCAGTATTCCAATTATTCTTTTTTTCTTATCATCTACATCTTTTTCTTCCATTTGTATCACCTTTTTTATTTATTGATCTACTATTCCATATTTTTCTTTATCTATTAAGAAATTATGCATTATCTCTTCTTCTGACAAAACTCGGTTATACACTCTCATGCTATTTACTTTTTCTTTAACCGGCCATGTTGTATATCCATACCATCTTCCTATTTCAATATTAATTGCTGTAAATGTAATACTTTGATAAGCTCCTCCATGTTGATCTATTATTTCTCCATTTTGGTATACTATCAGTCTTGAATCACTTTTCGTGATTGTAAATGTTGTACTTGTGTCGTCTTTTACCTCTATAGCAAAACCTCTTTGTCCTTCATTATAGTAGTCACTGTTTGGTCGAAACCATCTTGCTTGGTATTGAAGAGCACTTCCAATTTTTTCAGCATAAATCTGCAAACTGCAATCAGAAACATTGTGATTCCATTGGTTAATCATGAATAAACTACCATATTGTGATGAATTTGTTACATCAACGCTTTTAACTACAAATTCTACTGTAAAATTATCGCAGCCTGCTGTACTGCCATTAATATAGTCATTTACTCCATCTAATGCAATATAGTCTTCTCCCCACCCACTTGTAGCGGTAAAGTCAACATTATGTAAAACCCCATCATTGTGATTTGGGCTTAAGTCTCTCCATGTTGTAGTTGTATTACTATGTCCATCTCCTGTATTATTAATTGCATCATAGTGTAATTGTAAGCCATCTTGCACATATTTTTCTGGAGATACTTGCATATAATTTTCTTCTATGTTTGTATTTACAACTTTAGTATTATTCAGTACATATTCTATTGTCTTTGCAAAGTCTTCCATTTCAAATAAAACTGCTAAAATTTCCTTTTCCTCTTGCATGACCTTTTTAAATTGACAATTTGTAATTCCCGTACATATCTTTACTCTATCTTTATATATTCCCCCATCTTGGAATGTAAAAGAACTTCCAGATGTAAATACTATTCTTTTTCCGTCTTCTTGTATGTATGAAATTTCATTGCCTGCTTTTTTAGTTTCATTAACCATTTCTAGGTTAAACTTATTAAATTCACCTAAACTAGTGGCTGTATCACTTATATTTTCTGTGTTTGCATAGAAAAAAGCAGTAATAGTAGTAATAGTTCCGGCAACAATGACTAATGCAACAACATAAACAATAACGCTTAGTAATGTAATACCTTTTTGAGATTTCATAATTTTACCTCATTTCTTTAGTTTTTTGGTAGTTCAACTCTTATGTGTACATCTTCTAATTGCTTATCAGCTACAACAGATGGTGCATTCATCATTAAGTCTCTTGCTTTTTTATTTTTTGGAAATGCTATTACTTCTCTTATATTTTCTTCACCAGCTATTAGCATTACCATTCTGTCAACTCCAGGAGCAGCTCCAGCATGTGGTGGTGTTCCATAAGAGAATGCATTATATAATGCTCCAAATCTCTTTTTAACATCTTCTTCACTGTATCCTGCTATCTCAAATGCTTTTATCATCACATCTTGGTCATGATTTCTTACTGCACCTGAGGCTAATTCATAACCATTGCATACCATATCATATTGGTATGCTAAAATTTCCAAAGGATCTTTTGTAAGTAATGCTTCCATTCCGCCTTGTGGCATTGAAAATGGATTGTGATTGAAATCTATTGTTCCTTCATCAGATAATTCGTACATTGGGAAATCAACAATAAAGCAGAATTTATAAACATCTTTTTCTATTAAGTCTAAGCTCTTTCCGAGCTCAATTCTAAGTCCTCCAGCAATTTTACATGAAGCTTCTTTTTCATCTGCTATAAAGCAAATAGCATCTCCTGTGTTTGCTTTAGTAATTTCTAATAATTTTGCTTTTGCTTTTTCATCTATAAACTTCGCAATTGATCCTGTTAGTTCTTCTTCTATTTTTACCCAAGCTAAGCCTTTTGCTCCTAGCTCTTCTTTTGCAAATTCTCCTAATCTATCATAGAATTTTCTACCCTGTTCTGCCCCTTTAGGTATTGCTATTGCTCTAACAGTTTTTCCTTTAAATGCTTGAAAATCGAGGTTTTCAAAAACTTCTGTTACATTTGTTATAATTAATGGATTTCTTAAATCTGGTTTATCACTACCATATGTCTCCATTGCAGTTCTATATGGAATTCTTACCACATCTTCTAATACTTTGCCTTTTGCATGTGCCTTAAATGTGTTAAGAACTACTTTTTTAAGAATTTCAAGTACATCTTCTTGAGTTGCAAAACTCATTTCAAAGTCTAATTGGTAAAACTCTCCTGGGCTTCTATCAGCTCTTGGATCCTCATCTCTAAAACATGGAGCAATTTGGAAATACTTGTTAAATCCCGAAACCATTAAAAGTTGTTTAAATTGCTGAGGAGCCTGTGGTAATGCATAAAATTCACCTGGGTGCAATCTACTTGGTACTAAAAAGTCCCTAGCTCCTTCTGGAGATGAATTTGCTAATATTGGTGTTTGAATCTCAGTAAAATCTAATTTTACCATTTCACTTCTTAGTGTTTGTAAGATTCTTGATCTAAGCAAAAGATTGTTATGTATTTTTTCGTTTCTTAAATCTAAAAATCTATACTCTAGTCTTAAATCTTCTCTTACTTCTGTTTGCTCACTACTGTTTATTTCGAATGGTAACACGTTTTTGCATTTACCTAAAACATCAATTTTACTTGCAATTATTTCTATGTCTCCCGTTTTTATTTTATCGTTTTTGCTTTGTCTTTCTACTACTTTTCCATCAACTCTAATTGTACATTCAGTTGTTAAATTCTTAGCCATTTCTTGCAAGTCTTCTTGTTCAGAAATAACTATTTGCGTAATACCAAATTCGTCACGTAAATCAATAAATTTCATTCCTCCCAAGTTACGGATTTTTTGAATCCATCCTGAAAGTCTAACAGTTTCTCCAATATTGCTTTTTGTAAGCTCTCCGCAATTATGTGTTCTATACTCGTGCATTTTTATTCCCCCAATTTATTAATATTGTCTTCCCCAAACTACCATGTGTTTTGCTTCTTTTCCACAAACAACACATTTGTCAGAAATATTTTCTTGTTCAAATGGTATGCATCTTGAATGTGCTCCTGTAAGCTCTTTAATTTTGTTCTCGCATTCTTCATCTCCGCACCACATTGTTTTAATGTATCCTTGTTTTTCATTTATTATTCTTTCGAATTCTTCCATGTCTTTTGCAATACTTGTTCTTTCTTCATTTCTCTTTTTGCATTCATTGAACATATTTTTTTGAATTTCTTCAAGTAATTCTCCAAGTGTATTATTTAATTTGTCTAATTCAACTGTTATCTTTTCTGCAGTGTCACGTCTTACAAGTACTGCTACTCCGTTTTCTATATCTCTTGGTCCAATTTCAATTCTAACTGGTACTCCTCTCATTTCCCAGTCATTAAATTTATATCCATTTGAGTAATTATCTCTGTCATCTAGTTCTACTCTATAGTTGTCTTTTAAAGTGTCATATATTTCGTTTGCTTTTTCTAGTACACCCTCTTTATGAAGTGCTACTGGAACAATTACAGCTTGTATTGGTGCTACTCTTGGTGGTAACTTTAATCCACGGTTGTCCCCATGTGCCATAATAACTGCTCCAATTAATCTTGTACTAATACCCCATGATGTTTGGTATGCATATTCTTCTTTTCCATCTTTGTTTTGGAATTTAATGTCAAATGGTTTTGTAAAGTTTTGTCCAAAATAATGTGAAGTTCCTGCTTGTAAAGCTCTTCCATCATGCATTAATGTTTCAACTGTGTATGTAGCTTCAGCTCCAGCAAATTGCTCTTTTGGAGTTTTTCTTCCTTTTAATACTGGAATTGCAAGAAGTTCTTCAATAACCTCTTGGTATATATCTAGCATCTGCATTGTTCTTTCTTCTGCTTCTTTGCTTGTTGCATGTATTGTGTGCCCTTCTTGCCATAAGAACTCTCTTGATCTTAAGAATGGTCTTGTTTCTTTCTCCCAACGTAACACATTGCACCATTGGTTATATACTAATGGTAAGTCTCTCCATGATTTTAACCACTTTGAATAAAGAGTTGAAAACATGGTTTCTGAAGTAGGTCTAATACAAAGTCTTTCTTCTAAGTCTTCTCCACCTCCAATGGTTACCCATGCAACTTCAGGAGCAAATCCTTCTACGTGGTCTTTTTCCTTTTGAAGTAATCCCTCTGGAATTAATACAGGCATGTAAACATTTTTAACTCCAACTTTTTTGAATTTCTCGTCAGCGTATTTTTGTATGTTTTCCCAAATTGCATAGCCATATGGTTTTATTGCTATGCATCCTTTTGTATCTGTATAGTCTGCTAAATCTGCTTTTAATACTATATCTGTATACCATTTAGCAAAGTCTTCTTCTATATTAGTTATATCTTTTACAAATTCTTTATTGTCACTCATAGTGTATTATCTCCTTCTACATTGTTTTCAGCTTCATTTGCTGTATTGTTTGTTTCTTCATTATTATCTACTAAATCGTCTATAACGATTTGCTCATTTTCATCTATTTTATATCTTGGGAGTTCGGGTAGCTCGTCTAAAGATGATATTCCAAACATTTTTAAAAACTCATTTGTAGTTTTATATGATCTCGGTTTCCCTGGTAAATCTAGTTTTTCTCCTTCTTCTATTAGTCCATATTCTAGGAGCTTATAAATTGAAGAATCAGATGCAACTCCACGTATAGTTTCAATTTCTGCTCTTGTGATTTTAGGATTGTATGCAATTATAGAAAGTGTTTCCATTGCAGCAGCAGACAAACTTGGCTTTGTTCTGTTGTCAAATATAGGATATAGATAATCGTAATAGTCTTTTTTAGTTATCATTTGATAACCTTCTCCTACTTTAATAATCTCAAAGCCTCTATTTTGTACTTCATATTCTGCCTTAAGAGCTTCAATTATTGCTTGAATATCTTTTGCTTCTATATCTAATATTGATACAATTTCTGATATTTTAACTTCTCTGCCACTTGCAAACAAGATAGCTTCTATTATTGCTTTTTTGTTTTCGTTTTCCATAACTCAAAAATCTCCCATTTTTTCTATGTAATATTATGCCATTTATTTTGCAAAGTGTCAAGAATTCCCTTGTTTTTTCCGTAATTATATGTTATTATAATTTTAGTATTGGGGGGGACAAAAAAATGAATGATGAAGAAAGAAAAGAATTCGAAGTAGTACCAGGCGATGGCACTGAAATTGATATATCTCCTGTTACAGAGCATTTAGTTTCAATGAAGCCTAAGTCTAAAGAAGAAGATGACAGAGGAACTATTGTTATTCCAGAAGTAAAACCTGCAATTGAATATAATACTCCAGAAGAGCAAAAGGTTGAAGAGCAGAATGTAGAAAATAGTGATATAGAAGCTCAGGATACAGATTCTTCAGAATCCGAAAACAAGGATTAACATAATTTTTGCTTTGAAAAGCTTGATTTTTTGGCTTTTTTCTGGTAAAATATATATAGTGTTGTATTATTATTTAAAGAGGTGAAAAAATTATCATTTTAAAATGGTAATTATGATATGAGTTTTATTAGTGATTTTTTTAAAGGGTTATTAACTCGTTCAGAAGACTTTGAAGATGTTGATATTAGTGATATTGAAGTGCCTTCTGGAGTTAAGAAATTAGAAGATAGTCTTAGTGATAATGGAGGTTCAAAAAAATCTGGCAAAGGCAGTGGCGGTTCCAATGTTGTTGAACGTGCTGAAGTTGGCAATCTAGAAAAGCCAAAAGAAGGAGAACATTCAAAAGAATCTGAAGAAAGAGATGAAATGGAAAGATAAAATATATGCAGGTAAAACATTACCTGCATATATTTAAATTTTTTTTTATTTTTGTTGACAAAACATCCAAAAGCTAATATAATAATACATGTCTTTTATGGCGAAGTAGCTCAGTTGGCTAGAGCATTCGGTTCATACCCGACAGGTCATGTGTTCGAATCACATCTTCGCTACCAAAAAACTCCTCCGGAAATTCCGGAGGAGTTTTTTATTATCTTTAATTCATATAATCTCTTAGTTTTTTGCTTCTGCTAGGGTGTCTTAATTTACGCAATGCTTTTGCTTCAATTTGTCTAATTCTTTCTCTTGTTACCATGAATTCTCGTCCAACTTCTTCTAGTGTACGGGCTTTTCCATCCTCTAATCCAAATCTTAATTTTAGTACTTTTGCCTCCCTTGGAGTTAAGGTGTTCATTACCTCTTCTAATTGCTCTTTTAACATTGTATATGCTGCTGAATCTTGTGGTGCTGGACTATCTTCGTCTTTTATGAAATCGCCTAAGTGACTATCGTCCTCTTCTCCAATTGGTGTTTCAAGAGATACTGGGTCTTGAGCTATTTTTTGTATTTCCATTACTTTTTCAACTGGCATTTCTAGCTCAGCTGCTAGTTCTTCTGGCGTTGGCTCTCTTCCCATTTGTTGTAGTAAATGTCTAGATGTTCTTATTAATTTATTAATTGTTTCTACCATGTGAACTGGTATACGTATTGTTCTTGCTTGATCTGCTATTGCTCTTGTAATAGCTTGTCTAATCCACCAAGTTGCATATGTGCTGAATTTGAATCCTTTAGTATAGTCGAATTTCTCTACGGCTTTTATCAATCCCATGTTTCCTTCTTGTATTAAGTCTAAGAATAGCATTCCTCTACCTACATATTTTTTTGCTATACTTACTACAAGTCTTAAGTTAGATTCTGCAAGTTTTTGTTTTGCCTCTTCATCTCCATCTAACATTCTTTGAGATAAGTCTAACTCTTCATCATAAGTAAGTAATGGGATTCTACCTATTTCCCTTAAATACATTCTAACTGGGTCATCAAGATTTATGCCATCAAAGTTTAATACATCTAGGTCTTCTATTCTAATGTCTTCAACTTCTTCTAGGTCCTCTATGTCTGGTTCTTCTAAGTCATCATCTTTTAATACGTCAACACCAATTTCTTCAAAAGCATCAAAAACCTTATCTATCTGATCTGGGTTAATATCACCAAGTTCGCTTGCAAGTTCTCCATATGTTATTTTTCCTTTTTCTTTTGCTTTCTTTAAAATGCTTTTTACTTTATCTGCTTCTGATGTTTGTTCATCAGGTTCATTTTCTTCCTGTTCAGCTTTTGCTTCTTCATTTTTTACTTCTTTAGCCTTATCGTCTTCCTGCTTTATTTCTTCTTTCTTGTCTGCATTTTTGGTTTCTTTTTTAGCTTGCTCTTTGTCTTCTTTTACTTCTTTTTTGTCTTTTGGAGTAGACTCTTCTTTTTCTTCAGCCTTTGGTTCTGTTTTCTTCTCTTTCTTTTTTTCTGTCTTTGACTCTGTTTTCTTTTCTTCCTTAACTTCTACCTTCGGTTCTACTGTCTTCTCTTTCTTTTCCTCTACTTTTTTCTCTGCTTTCTTTTCTTTCTTTGCTTCTACCTTTGGCTCTGCTTTCTTTTCTTTCTTTGCTTCTACCTTTGGCTCTGCCTTCTTTTCTTTCTTTACTTCTGCCTTTGGTTCTGCTTTCTTTTCTTTCTTTGCTTCTGCCTTTGGCTCTGCTTTCTTTTCTTTCTTTGCTTCTGCCTTTGGCTCTGCCTTCTTTTCTTTCTTTACTTCTGCCTTTGGTTCTGCTTTCTTTTCTTTCTTTGCTTCTGCCTTTGGCTCTGCTTTTTTCTCTTTCTTTGCTTCTGCCTTTGGCTCTGCTTTTTTCTCTTTCTTTGCTTCTGCCTTTGGTTCTGCTTTCTTTTCTTTCTTTGCTTCTGCCTTCTTTTCCTTCTTTGTTGCAACTTTTGCTTCAACTTTCTTTTCTTCTTTTTTAGCTTTAACAATATTTTTAGGTTCTTCTTTCTTTGCTTTCTTGTCTTCTTTTTTTACAACAACTTTTTTTATTAATTCTTTTACTGCTTTTGCTTTTTGTTCAATCTTACTTATCTTCTTTGTTTCTTTTTCTTGGGCAGCTTCTTTTTTACCTTTTAGCTCTTTTACAGGTTTTTCTTTTCCCACTTTTAACCCCTCCATTTATTTCTTGGCCAGCTTAATTATAAGCTCATTTAGTTCTTTCTCTAATTCTATTGCTTCTTCTTTAGGTAGTTCTGGATTTTCAATCAATTTAATAATCTCGTTTTTTCTACTTGTTAGTTTTTCCCTTGAATATGCATTAATTACGTCTTGTATGCATTTCTCTGTATCGCTAATTTCAAACTCTTCAGACATTATCCCTGTTACCTGACTTATGCACTCTTCGTCTCCTTCAAGTAAATCTAGAATATTCTCTATATTACTTTTTCCCTTTTCAAATTCTTCATACATTTTTTGGGCTATTTTTTTATTCTGTTGTAACTTGAAGTCTTCTGGGCTTACAGTGTTTTTTATTCTTTCATACACTGCATTTCCTTCATTTAATAGAAGAGCAATTATCATGTTTTCTTTTTTTATGTATTCATTATTTGTATCTTCTTTAGTTTCTCTTTTAATCGGCTTTTTTGTAAGTGCTTTTTCTGGATTATTATTTCCATATTTTAATTTATTTATTTGAGCGTAAATCGCCTCTTTTGAAATTTTATACTCTCCAGAAATTTTGTCTATATATACTTCCTGTTCAATTCTATTGTCAATAGGGACTAGTATTTTAGCAATTTCATTTAAAAATTTTATCTTATCATTTGACGAATTAAATGTAGAATTATTTTTTAATATCTTTACTTTGTATTCTACAAGTGATATTGCCTCATCCATAAGTTTTAGAAATCTTCCGCTGCCATATTTTATTATGTATTCGTCTGGATCTTTTGCACCTTCCATTTGCAGAATTCTTACATCACATCCAAGGTTTGTTAAAATATCAAGTCCTCTAACTATTGCTGCTTGTCCTGCTCCATCAGAATCATAACCTAATATAATTTGATTAGCATGTTTTCTAAGGAGTCTTCCTTGGTTTTCAGTAAGTGCTGTTCCAAGGGATGCAACAACATTTGTAATTCCTCTTTGATATAGTGAAATTGCATCCATGTATCCTTCTACTATTAGCAGCCTAGATGTATCATATTTTTTTGCAACATTTAGTCCAAACAGGTTTCTTCCTTTACTATACACAATGTTTTCTGGCGAATTTATGTATTTTGCATCAGGAGAATTAACTGCTTTTGGTTTATATTCATCTATAACTCGTCCTCCAAAAGCAATCACTTTGCCTCGCACATCTTGAATTGGAATCATAAAGCGTCCTCTGAATCTATCAACGAAATCGCCCTTTTCAGTTTTAATTATTAAACTTGATGCCAACATTTGCTCATTTGTAAAGCCTTTTGATTTTAAAAAGTTATATAGGTCACTATAGCTTGGATTAGAGTATCCTAGTCTAAATGCCTTTAATGTTTTGTTGTCAAGCTTTCTTTTTTTTACGTAATTTTGGCATTCTTTTGATGTTGGTTTATACAAGTTTTCATGATAGTAAATTGAAGCTGCTTCATTAATTTCAAACACTTTTGCTCTTAGTGCTTGTCTTTTGCTATCTTCCTGATTGGTATCTGTTGGTAAAGCTATACCTGCTCTTTCAGCAAGTGTTTCAAGTGCATCCCTAAAATCAAGTCCTTCAATCTTAGAAATAAAATGGATAACATTTCCACCTGCTCCGCATCCAAAGCAATGAAATATTTGCTTGCTAGGTGAAACAGAAAAAGATGGTGATTTTTCCCTATGAAATGGACAAAGTCCAAAATAGTTAGCACCACTTTTTTTTAAGGTTACATATTGAGATATAACATCAACGATGTCGTTAGAAGTCCTAATTTCATCAATTAATTCATCATTATATCTAACCATTTTACTTCCTTTCCCTATACTATATAATATTCGACAAGATTGCACCAATTCCTTCTTATTATGGAAACTAGATTAAAACTAATTTTAAGGACGTTTCTAAAAATTATCAATTTAAAAATAATCTTTAGAAACGCCCTTAAAATTAGTTTAACGTCCTTTATTTACTATGCTTCTGTTCCATTAAATGGAATAAATTTCTTTACAATATTTTCTGTATGTGTTCCTTTTACTGCAAGTTCTGGGTTGAACTCAGCAAATGAAGTGCTTATCTTGTTTTCTACAAGGTTTTCTATGTAATCCTTTGATGAATGCTCTGCTAAAACTAATTCACTAACTAGAATTTGTTTTGCATTTACTAGCATTTTCTTTTCTCCTGTAGATAGTCCTTTTTCTTTTTGTTTAAAGCTTAAGTTTCTTACTACGTCTGCTATTTCATATATGTCTCCGCTTTTCATTTTTTCCATATTATCTCTATATCTTTTACTCCAGTTCATAGACATTTCTGTACTATTTTCTTCTAATACAGATATAACCTTTCCTGCAGTTTCTTCATCAATAATACTTCTTATACCAATGTCTTCGGCCTTTGATACTGGCACCATAGCTTTAACTTCTCCTGGCATCTTAAGTATATAATATGCTTGTTTTTCACCTAAAATATCCTTTTCCTCGATTGCTTCGATTGTTCCTGCTCCGTGCATTGGATATACTATTTTGTCTCCAACATTAAACATATCATCACTCCTTAAAATTATATTGCTCCCGACATTAACTATTATACTACAAAAATTACCAAAAGTCAAAACTTTTGGTAATTATTTTTTGTAAATTTTTTATGTTATTCAAATTTATTTACTCGTTGAGCCAAATCCTCCAGTACGCTCTTGTGTTGCGTTGTCTTGGTCTGCTATAAAGAATTTATGGAATATTGCTTGGCCTATTGCATCACCTTTTTTTATTGTAATATCTTCTCCTTTTATGTTATAAAACGCAAACATTATATGACCATCATTGTCTGGATTTCCATAATAATCTTTATCAATTATTCCTACACCATTTGCTAAAACCAATCCTTTTTTACCTGGGTTAGAACTACGGTTAGCAATCATCAAATATTCATCTTCTGGCATGTATGCTTTTATCCCTGTTTTAACAAGTGTTGGTTTAGAACCTGGTGTAAATGCTGGAATCACAGTATCTTCTGCAGCTTCTACATCATATCCTGCTGAATATTTTGTTTTTCTAACAGGTAAATTAATTTCCATGTTTTCAAATCCTTTAGCAACTTCAAATCCTCTTACTTTTTCCATATTATTTCTCCTTTACACTTTTATGCTGTTATTATATAAAAATGATTTCAGTTTTTCAAGCATGTTGCTATAAATATTTTCCCCCTTTTATTATTTATTCGTTTTTATATTTCCATATTAGAATTGTAATAGTAGTAATTGTACTTAAAGATATAACTATAGCCATGATAATATGCCCTGTAGTATCTCTCCTAGTCAATTCTTCACTATCTCCCTTTAATTTTATGTCTTCAATTTTATTGTTTTCATTTTCTTCTTTTATTTCTTCAGCTTCTGTTTTTTTGTGTACATTTATTTTATAAGTATTACTAGTTGTTCCATCTTCTGATGTTACCATTACAGTTATTTGATTGTCTCCCGGTTGAAGGTTGTCATTGCCAACTATCGTAATATTGGCAGATTTTCTTTGCGGTACTGCTAGAATGTTTACATTCTCTATATTATTATCTATTTCTGCATTATACTCATATATGTCATATCTAAATTCTGGTATAAGCTCAGCATTTTCTATTGCAAGGTTTTCTAAAAAACTATTAGAAAGCTTTGCTAATTCGCTTTTATTTACGACAATTTTGTATTCTTTTTTCTCTCCATTTTCCGCTGTAACAATAATTGATATAGTGTTTCTGCCTATTTGCAAATTGTTGTTTCCAGTAATAGAAATATTACTTTTACTGTCTTCTGGTGTTGCAAGAACATCAATGTTTTCTATATTTTCATCTATATTTGTTTCGTATTGAAATATACTTGGACTAAATTCTGGAATAATTGTAGCTATATCTAGCCTTAGTGATTTTAGGTTAGTATTAAAGCTCAAGTTTTGTTGTGCACTCGGTGTATCTTCTGTTTTAGGTAGATTGTCTGAAGATGCAGAATCGGTATTTCCTGAAATATTTGGTATTTCTTCATTGTTGATTGGATTCACTTGTTTGTTTTGATTTTCTATATTGGCTGGCTCATTTGGCTCTTCTGGATTATTTGGTATTTCTGAAGTGGTTGGATTTTCAGGTTCTGCCGGCGTACTAGGTTCTGTTGGCTCGCTTGAGATAGGCGGTTCTTCTGGCTCTGGTTCTATTACGGGTGCCTGCTCATTTATTGTAACTGTTGCACCAGTAAAATTTAAATTAATTGCTGTTTCTTGTGGAGAGTAAAAGTCACCACTTACAGAAAAGCCAGCTGCCCCACTTGCTTTGGCTCTTAAAGTAAACGTTGCAAGAGTTCCGTTTGTAATTGGACTTTCACCGCCATTTGGATCTGTCCATGTATAAATTATTCTGCCATTTCTAAAATTGCTGTTACTTGGCCCTGAAACAAATTCTACTTTGCTAGTATCAACAGTTACTCTAGCAGTAAGAGAAGCAACTTCCTCACTACTTATAGAAATACTAACTGTAAATTCTTCTCCAATGTCAACATTTGTTTTATTTGTTATTAAGCTTACATTCCCTGCTGCTTGTACATTAGATGATATAAATAGCATCATAGCAAAACTTAAAGCAAAAAAAGCTTTCTTCATTTTCCCTCCTATTGCTCAATATAATTTATTTCTAAAATGTGTTTTTGAAGTTTTAACATATCTAAAGATGATGGCGGATTACCGTTTTTACTTAGGTTACCAGCTTTGTAGTATATGCCTTCTAATGGTTTAATTTCTAAAATATGTTTTTGCAATATTAATAAATCTTTAGAATTAATTAGTCCATCTCCATCTAAATCACCATATAGTACAAATTCATACTTGTGCACTTTGTTGCCACTTGCATTAGATAGAATTAGCTTTGAGCCTGTTCCAATTCTATTTTGGTTTGTATTTTCAAAACTTATTTGTAAATTTGTGCTTACAAGACTTGTAATGTTTGAAACAGTTGATGTTTCCCATGGCAATCCGCTAATTTTATTTCCTTCAACATGCAAGCTTGAATCAAAGCTAAGCTCCCATTGTGGCTGTATAACTTCTGCTAAATATGTTGCAAAAACATAACCTACAGCACCGTTTTCTAATTTAATTTTGTCCCAGGTTTCTCCTTCTTGTGTTCCTTTTTTTAGCCTTGTAACAACAGTTTTACTAGGAATAGAAGTTAATATCTCATAGTCAGTTCCTGGGCCAGAACGTACATTTAGGGTTGTTGTTACATTTGCATACATTGATTTAATGTCGTCAATAAATAACGAGTCATCTATCTTTGGGCTTTCTTTCATTATTTCTGGCATATTTTCGTATACTGGTATTAAAAATCCAATTGATGAATCTAGCATTCCATTGTCTTTATATGCGTTATACATTCTTGCACTTTCGTTATATGGAGCTAAGCAATTTGTCATGTATTGGTGCCAATAGAGCTTATTGGGATAGTTTGTATTTACAGAAAATTTTTGCAAATACAATGTGTTTTGCCCTACACTTATATAGCTACTGCCAATAAATACAGCCCCACCTTTTATTGCTCTTTCAGGGGTATTCCAAGGCAAAAATAAATTTTCTCTTTCAGTTAGACTTGCACCTTTTCCATCTTTAGCAAACTTTAGCCCATTTTTAACAGCACCCAGATACTCTGTAGAACTGGTTGCTCCTATATTATAGAAATTATATAATCCTTCATATTCATCAACCGTGCCACTTATCGAAGGATTGCTTAAAAAGCTCCCAAGCTCTTGTCTTATCCTTGATGCTAAATGGTACGGGCTAACACCTGAATATATTGCTGATTCCCAAATAAGGTCTGCATAGGTTTTATCTGTGTTTATTGTATTTCCATCAGACGTTTTATATGATACTTTTCTTTGATAAAATTCAGTGCCATACAAAATCTTTTCTACACCTGCTTTAGAATGTATGCTTGGATCATATGAGAGCTTCTCAAATTGAAATATTCGTACTTCATTTAAGAAACTTCTTGGATCAATTGTATATTCTACCGCTCTTTTAGATGCATTTACCCAGCCTTTATCTATTTCAATATTATATAGTCCGAACTTCTTGGCTTTTCCATCTATCGTTATATGTTAGTGGAACTAAATTTCTATTATTCCCATATTCATTATCAATTACTTCATTATAGTCAAGGCCTGTATACAGACTACTAAACACCCAATTAGGGTGTTTTTCTTGTAGCATTTGTAAATATCCTCTATAGCTTTCTGGGAAACTTTCTATGCCTTGTCTTATTTCTGCTCCATTGCTTTTAGTACCTAACGCTATTATGCATATTGCAAAAATATATAAAATCTTTTTCATTCTTCTAATCCTTTAAATATAGTATTTTCAAAAATGTACGCATTATTCTTTAATCTTTTATATATTTGTTTATGTTTTTATTGATAGCAAAAAGTGAGGCAATGAGTTCGACCTCATTGCCTCACAAGTTCATTAAATATTTTTTATATCATGCATTACTAATTTTAAGTCTTTTTATTTTTGCTGTTTTAGTTTCTATTATTTCCTCATAATATTTTATTAATGCATCTAACATATCTTCAGTTAAATCATCTATTGCATCTGGATTAGTCTCTATTATTTTTGCGTATTCTTTTATCGTTCTGTCATTTTGATTTTCTGTAGTTTCAATTTTTAGGCTTTCTTTAAAGTTAGTGCTATTTACAATATACTGAGATTCATCTTGCGTATATGCAATTTCTTCGTTTTTATCTCTTCTAAATAGTTTTCTAAAGAAGAACTTAATTTTACCCCAAAATGAACTATCTTCTTTTCTAATCAATTGATTATTCATTTTATTTCCTCTCTTCTTTTTATTAATTGCGTTGTTCTTGTGACTGCCCATTTGATAATTCTTGTAACTGCTCATCTAACTGCCTATTTAGTTCTGTCAAACGCCTTAATTTTTCTATCTTTTTCTGTCGTTCTGTTAACCTTGCAACTTCTGCTTGTTTTCTCGCAGTTTCTCTTTCGAGTTCTGCTATTTGAGAATCTAAATCTTGGTCATCTTGTTCTTCAATTGTACCTTCTTCCTTCTTTTGGTCCTGTTCTACTTCTTGTGTAGGATTACTGTCTGCTTCTTGCATCGCAACTTGTTCTTCCTGTTCCTCCATTGTAGGTTGTTGGGTTTCATCATTTCCGGGTAGTATTATCGGCTGATCACTATCATGCTCTTCATATGAGTTTATTTCATTTACTCTTCTTACAAGTCTCTCATAATAGTCACCTTTATGTCTTACACTTGTTACTAGCTCTCGTCCCTGCTCTTGTTGTCTTTTTCTAGCAGCTAAAGCTCCTCTACTTACTTGTTGTATATCTATCTCGGCTCTATCATGTACTATGTATGTTGCTGCTCCATACGACATAACAATGTCGTCTCCTCTTCTGTCAAAGAATTTTTCCAAAACTGTTACATCTGTTCCTTTTACTTTAAAGGCTATCCAGCCTTCCATTTTACTCTTGCCTACTCTTACTGTTCCATCTTGAATTTCAAATCTTTGTCTCATTTCTTGCCATCTTCTTTGTGGCCACAATTCTTCTGGATACTGTCTTTGTTCTGCATCCTGTCCTTGTCCTCTTTCTCCACGTTCTTCTTCAGACTCTTCTCGAATATTAGGTAAAATATCATTTTCTAATTCCATGACTGATATATCTCTGCCAAAAAAGTCATGCATAAAATCTCTTGCAGAATACATCCCTGGATTTGCAAGTCCAATCAAATTATCTTTGTCTTTTTTTATAAGATTGTCCATTTTTTCTAAGTCTTCACTTGATAATTCTTGCCCACTTTTTATCTTTGTTAGCAAATACGAATATTGAGCTCTATAGTAAATCGTTTCTGTGGATTCTTGACTCATAGAATATCTTCTAAAGAACTTGTCCAGCTGACCTGGTCCCATTTTGATTATTATATTATAAAACTTTAATGCTAGTTCATAGTCCCCTTGTTCCTCATATTTTTTTGCAATGTCAAATAAATTTTTAGTCTGTGTTCTTGGCACATAATCCATTTCCTCTTCATCTGAGTCTCTTACAAAAGCTTCTATCCCGAACTTCTTCAATTTGTCTTGTAACCTCTACCGCATGGTCTAAAAATGGGTTTCTTTTTATCTCTTGTTTTTTCATGATAATTAATTATCTCTCCTTGTAAAATTAAATTTCATTAGCTAAAGTTTACCATTATTTTTTTTAAAAGTATATATTTTTTATAATAATTCTTAAAAATATCTCCCAAAATTATTACTGTTGTTTTTTTCCAAAAATGTGGTATAATTTTCTTGTTTTTAAAAAGGAGGAGTATTAATGTTACTTTCATCTAGTGACAAAAGCCTTGCTGAAGGTAAAGTTTTAATTTTATATATACTTAATAAAATAGGCAAGCCTGTTACTAATGGTGAACTACTTAAAGTTGTAACCGCACTTACAGACATGAATTACTTCTATTTTCAACAGTTTTTGCTTGATTTAATAGATAATAAATATGTTGTTTATTACTCTTATGAAAATGAAATGGTATATTCTTTAACTGAAGATGGTAAAGAAACTCTAAAACTTACTGTTGATTTAATTCCAGGAATTCATAAACTTAGAATTGATAATAACTTAAAAGAAAATATAAACCAAGTTGAAGAAGAAGTTTCTGTAACAGCTGACTTTATTCCTCTTAATGAAAACGAATATAACGTGAAATGTAAAATAGTAGAAAACAATATTACAATGTTTGAAATAACTACATACGCCGGCTCTAGAGAGCATGCTAAGCAAATTGCTGATAATTGGAAAGAAAACGCAGAAGAAATATATCCTCAAATTTTGAATCTTTTAACTGAAGAGTGAAGTGGATAATTTTAGGGACGCGTCTAAAAATTACCTTCCGGGAGGTAATTTTTAGACGCGTCCCTAAAATTATCCATTTCACTCTTTTATCCTAATTGTCTCATTGCTTCATATAATACAACACTTGCTGCTACAGCCGCATTTAAGCTTTCTGTTCTTCCCTTCATTGGAATTTTTGCTTTTGCATCTGATGCATTAATTACTTTTTTAGTTATTCCGTTTGCTTCATTTCCAACTATTATTGCAGTTTTTTCATATGAAAAATCATATATCGTTTTGCTTGATTCTAGCGTTGTTGATATTACTTTGTAACCATGTGCTTTGATATCATCTATTGTTTTAATTAGGTCTTCTGATTCAATTACATTTACTCTAAATATTCCGTGACATTGTAGATCTTACTACTTTAGGAGCATATGCATCTGTTGTATCCTTTGAAATGATCACTTGTGATAGTCCACAGCTATCTACTGTTCTTATTATCGTTCCTAAGTTTCCAGGGTCTTGAATATTCTCTAATATCAAAATTACATCATCTTTGTAATTTATCTCTTCCGTTTTTTTCTTCTTCTTTATAACCGCAAGTATTCCCTGTGGGTGCATTACGTGGCTTATTGCTTCAAATACCTTTTCAGTTACATAGATAATATCAAACTTTGCAACTGTATATAGCATCTTTTGCTTTAGCTCATTTTGTTCATTACTGTCATCGCATATTACAATAGTTTGAATATCTGCATTTTCGGCAATTGCCTCATTTACTGTTTTTATTCCTTCTACTACATATAATCCCATCGCATCACGGTATTTTTTGTCCTTAAGTTTTCTAATTTGTTTGATTTGTTCATTTTCTCTACTCGTTATTACTTGCATCTATTTCTTCCTCCTCAAGTTTAAGGGTTTCTAAAAACTCTTGAACTTCTTTTAAAACATTTTCTTGGTTCTTAATCTTAAATGTCACGTATGGGTCTTTTGCAGGCGAGAACTTAATTTGATTTCTAAATTTTTTAAGCAATTCGTCTACCCATTCCATTCTAAAACTCTCTGCCTCAAATAAGAATATCACAACTTGTTCCTTTTGTGCAACCTTTATTACTCCAATTTTTTTACAAATATTTTTTATTCTTGCAATTTGCAGTAAATTTTGTGCTTCTTTTGGAATATTTCCATATCTATCAAGCATTTCATCTGTAACATTTTCTATGTCTTTTTCTGTTCTGCACAAAGCAATATTTTGATATATTTCAATTTTTTGATTGCTATCTGGAATGTATTCATCCGGTAAAAAGCTTGAAATGTTTAAATCTATTTGTATTTCTATTTCTTCTTGAACAGGTAAGCCTTTCATTTCTTTTACAACTTCATCTAATAATTTGCAATACATATCATACCCAACTTCGTCCATATGGCCATGTTGCATCTCTCCTAAAATGCTTCCTGCTCCTCTTATTTCTAAGTCCCTCATTGCAATTTTAAATCCTGAACCAAATTCTGTAAATTCTTTCATTGCTTTTAATCTCTTATCTGCTATTTCAGATAAAAGTTTATCTCTTTTATATGTTATATATGCATATGCCTGTTTATCAGCTCTTCCTACACGTCCTCTTATTTGATATAGCTGTGCCAATCCTAGTCTATCTGCATTTTCTACGATTATCGTATTTGCATTTGGAATGTCTATTCCGGATTCCAAAATTGTTGTACAAACTAAAATATCAATATTGCCTTTTACGAAATCTAGCATTATATCTTCTAGTTCTCTACCTGACATTTGGCCATGAGCAAATGCAACTTTTGCTTCTGGAATAAGGTCTGAAATTTCTTTCGATTTTCTTTCAATTTGTTCAACATTGTTAAACAGATAAAAAACTTGCCCTTTCCTTTCTAGCTCTTTTGTAATTGCTTCTTTTATTACTTCAGAATCATATTCTAATACATATGTCTGCACTGTTCTTCTGTTTTGAGGTGGCTCATAAATAACAGACATATCACGTATTCCAACAATAGACATATGAAGTGTTCTAGGTATTGGTGTAGCTGTCATACTTAAAACATCTACATTATTTTTTAATTTTTTAATTTTCTCTTTATCTTTTACACCAAAACGATGCTCTTCGTCAATAATTAGTAAACCTAAATCTTTAAACTCTACATCTTGGCTTAAAATTCTATGAGTTCCTATTATAATGTCAATCTCGCCCAATGCAAGTTTTCTTAATATTGCTGATTGCTCTTTTTTAGTTCTAAATCTATTTAATAATTCTACTCTTATTGGGAAATCTTTCATTCTTTCTCTAAAAGAATCATATTGTTGGTTTGCAAGTATTGTTGTTGGTACCAAATATGCGACCTGTTTTTGATCCATGCATGCTTTAAATGCAGCTCTTATTGCAACTTCTGTTTTTCCATATCCAACATCACCGCAAAGTAATCTGTCCATTGGCTTAGCATTTTCCATGTCGCCTTTTACTTCTTCTATACAACGAAGTTGGTCATTGGTTTCCGTATATTCAAATTCATCTTCAAACTGCCTTTGCCACGCAGTATCTTTTGAAAACGCATAACCTGATATTTTCTGTCTTTTAGCATATAGCTCTATTAAATCTTTTGCCACTTCTTTTAAATTGTTTTTAACTCTGGTTTTTGTATTGTTCCATTCCTTACTTCCAAGTCTATTAAGCTTTGGTACTGCATTTCCAGCTCCTATATATTTTCTGATGTTGTCTAACTGGTTCGTTGGTATATATAGCATATCGTTATCGCGATATTTTATTTTTATATAGTCTTTTACAACTCCATCAGCTTTTATTGTATTTACACCTATAAATTGCCCTATTCCGTTGCTTTTATGCACAATGTAGTCTCCTGGTTTTAGGTCTGCAAATACTACTGTTTCTCCTTGCTTGAATTCACTAGATACAATTTTTCTTTTTTTAGGTGGTGTAAATAACTCTTCGCCAGAGATTACAAGTAAGTTAAAATCAAAAGCTTCAAAGCCGCAAGATAGCAGCCCCTGGGTGATAATCACCCTGCCTGGTACTACATCTTGTGGCTCATTGTCTTCTATAAATATGTGTGGTATTTCTCTTTCATCTAGTGTTTGGTCTAATTTTTTGCAATTTTCTAGGCTTCCGCCTAATAGAATTACTGTTTTTTCTGCGATAACTGCTTTTTGTAATTCCTCAAACAGTAAATCCATTGAACTACGAAAAAAGTTGACCTCCCTATAGCTAAAGCTATATCCGTTTCTTTTTGCATGCATAGTTTGTTTGTCAATAAATCCAATATCTTGCTTTTCTAAGTATATTATTTGCCTTTTTTGGATTTTATCAACAAATTCTAGATAATCTTGTAAAATTGTAAGACTATCTGGTATTACTTTTCTTTTTTCTATTAAGCTTTTTACAAATGCGTCTCTATCTTTTATAATGTTTTCGCTTCTTGCTTTTACCTTTGATGCTTCATCTATGAATAGAATATAATCTTTAGGTATATATTCTAAAAATGTTGTTGGCTTCTCATAAAAAGCACAGAAGTATTTATCTACCTTTGATGTGAAGTCACCATTTTTTATTGCATCAGTATCTTCTTCTATAACATCATCTGGTAATTTTGGATTTTCTTTTATTAATTTGCAAATTTCTTCTATAGATCTTTCTAATACAAATTCTTGAACTGGATTTATTTGAATAGCATTTATCATTTCTGTTGATCTTTGCGTTCTTAAGTCAAAGTATCGAATTGAGTCAACTTCGTCTCCCCATAGCTCAATACGCACACCGCATTTATCATTTAATGCAATGTCAATAATTCCACCTCTTGAGCTAAACTGTCCTCCAGCTTCAACTAATTCATATCTTTCATAACCAAGTGAAATAAGTTTTTCTTTAAACTGTTCTACATCAATTGATTCTCCATTTTTCACTGTAATTTGATTTTTGTATAACACTTCTTCTGATGGTATTTTTTGCATTAGCGCTTCTATTGTAGTAACTATCAATTTTGCACTTCTTGAATGTAGCCTATTTAAAACATTCATTCTTTGATAAAAAATTTCTTTACTTTCTGCTATATAGTCATATGCAAATATTTCTCTTTTAGGAAAAAACAATACATCATCTGTAAAGTATGATAAATCTTTAACCATTTTTCGTGCTTGTAATTCATTGTATGTAACAATTACAATTGGTTTTTCCACGTAAAATAGAGTGGAAAACGCAAAATGCATTTTTCCACTATCTGTTAACCCTGATAGCATTAAAGGATTAACACCATTTTTTACATCATTTATATAAGCATTGTACTTCTTAAAATTAGGTAAAACTTTTATGCTTGAGTCCATTGTATACTCCTTGTCTATTTATTTTGATTTAAATATAAAGCTCTTGCTGTTTCTGGGCTATCTGCACCTTCAGCATTTTTTACTGGTGCAAATTCCTCATCTCTTACAGCTCTCATTATTAATATGTCATCAAGTAAACTAAATGCATCAAATATAAAGCTTTCAAACTTATATGCATTTGGTTCTGTTGGTTCTACTAGCTTTCCTGTTTCATCAATATAACTTGCTTTTTTAAATGCTACATGATATGGTAATTTTTCTTTTCCAATTCTGTCTAGGATTTCAATGTTAAACAAATTGCACATAATATGTGCTTCTCCAAAAAATAGTTCACCATTTGAATCTCTTTTTTGTGCCATTTCTTCTGGTAATTCACTATATTCTATTACACTAGGTTTTCCATTCCTTTTACAGAATACTCCTACTCTTTCTGCAGGATTTAGTTTTGCAACAGTTTTTGAAGCTGCTAATTTATTTTGGCTAAATGTAATTCCTAAAAATAGACTATCTACCATTTTTAGAATTGCATTGTCAATTGATCCTATAAATAGCCATTTCACTCCTTTTTCTTTCATGTCTGAAAGAATTCCTGAGTTAATCATAGAACTGAATATTCCACCGTTTCCATCAGCAGCTTGCTTGATTTTCCACTTTTCATCTAGCAATATTTTTTCATTTGTATCTATCATTGGTAGTTCGCCTTGCATAAAGAATTTGATGCTTTCTTTTGGGTATCCAAAATAGTTTTTACCTTCAAAGAAGCTTACAGTTGCATCATTGTTTTCCTTACTAGTCATTATATACCATGGTATTGTTATATTATATTTTTCGTTGGCTTTTTTTAATCCATCACAAAGAATTTCAAAAAGAGATTTTCCTGGTAGTAGTTCGAATGTTCCTTTAGGTCCGCTTATGTCCAAGTCTAGTGCCTTGTCCTCCAGCCATAGTAGCTACTGCATATTCGCCAGCTTTAATAATATTATCTCCCATTCTTTCATATCTTTCTTTTTCTTCTTGAGATAATTTCATTTTATTTGTATATGCCATTGGTTCAATTATATTATTCACAAGATTATTGTCTTTTTTTGTTTCTAAATATAGTTTATCAATTTGCTTAAAATCGATATTTTCAATTTGTGTATAGAGCATTTCCTTTTTTTCTTCTGAAATTTCATTAATAAAGTTTAATAAATGCTCTTGGCTGTATTGTTTTAGTGTGTTTCTTATTTCTTCTTCCATAGTGACACCTCTTTTTATATAAAATTTTATAGACAGTCTAAAATAATATATCACTTTTTGTAGTTCTTGTCTAGCTTTTTATGTATATTATGTTGACTTTTCTGGTTAAATCAGCTATAATTGATTGTATCAAATTTTTTGGAGGTGTCACATCATGGGTAAACAGGCAACATGTGGAAAGTGCTTCCCCCCGAAGAACTGTGCGCAGTGCGCGCATGGTGCGAAGATTCACGGGAAACACGGAGTCAAATCCGTGTGCACAATCCAGGGGAATAAACGGCCGCCGTTCGGGATTGCATCGTTCTGCAAGTCTACGCAGAAGCGTAACAAGACCTGACGACCGTTACCTCCACGACCGGGGGCTGCTCGACTGGGCAGCTCCTTTCATATTTTTTTCCTTTGTACATATTAATTTATTGGGTGAAATAAATTGCATTGTACAAATTTTTTTGTAATAAAGCTAAAAAAAGTTATTCTTCCAACAATGTTTTGTTTATTTATTTTTTTTATGGTTCTTTTTTCAAAATCAAATATGTCAAGCTCAAAAGAAGGTTTGTATCTTTGGGCAAATACAATTGTTCCAACACTTCTTCCCTTTTTTATTGCAACAGAATTGCTTAGTCATACTTTTGTTGTAGGATTTTTAGGAAGAATTTTGAATCCTGTTATGAATCCTGTTTTTAATGTTCCTGGCGAAGGCGCATTTGCACTTATAATAGGCATTATTAGTGGTTATCCAACTGGTGCAAAAATAGTTTCAAAATTTTATAAAGATAAAATATGCACAAAAATTGAAGCTGAAAGATTAATAGCATTTACAAATAATTCTGGCCCACTATTTATCATAGGCACAGTTGGAATAAGTATGTTTGGAGATACAAGAACAGGCATACTTTTGCTTATAACACATATTTTAGCTTGTATTAGTGTTGGAATTTTGTTTAGATTTTGGAAAATAAATAAAGAAAAAAATGTCTCTGTTTTGCGCAATAAGTTTTTAATAAATAAATTAGAAAATTCTATAAGCTTTTCAAATTTAGGTGAAATATTAGCTTCTAGTATTATGAATTCAATTAACACTATTTTACTAATAGGTGGATTTGTTATGCTTTTTTCTGTAATAATATCAATGCTTACAAGAAGTCATATACTACCAATTTGTGCTTTCTTTTTAAAACCAATACTAAATGTATTTAAAATAAATCCTGAATTATCAAATGGAATAATAACTGGTATGCTTGAGCTTACAAACGGGTTAAACTCTATCTCTCACATTCCAATAAAGCAATTATCTCAAAGTGTGATAATTGCCAGTTTTCTAACTGGCTTTGGAGGGCTATCTGTTCTCTTACAAGTATATAGCATTATTTCAAAAGAAGGCCTTTCAATTAAACCTTATCTAATAGGCAAATTACTGCATGGTATATTTGCTGCATTTTATACATACCTTTTCTTAAACTTCAGTAATTTTTTTAGATTAGATATATAACTATAAAAAGCTAACAATAATAAAAATTCTGGAGAATCGAATGGAGCGAATCTGAATTAGGGACTGCTAATTAATTCGAGTAGGGAATCTCACGCCCCGTCCGTGAGGGCGCTGCGAGAAGGAATTTGCAGTCCCTATGAAGATTCTAACGACCGAGATTCAGAAGAATTTTTATTATTGTTAGCTTTTATTATATATATTTTTTTAAATTACTGAAGTTTAAGAAAAGCTTCATATGTCCTGTATGCTTCGTATACGTCAAATTTGCTTGTAACTTCATAAGGTGAATGCATTGAAAGAACTGGAACGCCACAGTCAATTACATCTACACCCTTGTTAGCTAAAATGTATGCAATAGTGCCTCCGCCTCCAACATCAACTTTTCCAAGTTCAGAAACTTGATATGCAATATTGTTATCTTCAAGCATTTTTCTAACTTCTGCAACATATTCAGCATTTGCATCAGAAGCACCAGCTTTACCTCTTGCTCCTGTATATTTGTTTAATCCAACGCCTCTTCCTAAAAATGCAGAATTGTTAACCTCTGAAACACTACTATAAATTGGGTCATATCCAGCATCAACATCAGCAGATAACATTCTTGAATTGCAGAAAACTCTATCTAATAAATTAGGTCTGTTCTCTCCTACTTTATCTAAAAGCTCTGCAATAAATGTATCAAAAACGTGAGATTCCATGCCGGTATTTCCCATACTGCCTATTTCTTCTTTGTCTGATAAAATGCAAATTGCAGTCTTTTTAGGATGCTCTATATTTAAAATACCACGAAGAGATGTATAGCTACAAATCTTGTCATCTTGTCCATATCCTGCTATCATGCTTCTATCAAGTCCTAATGTTTTTGCATTAAATGCAGGAACTATTTCTAATTCAGCACTTAATAAATCTGCTTCAACTATTCCATATTTTTCATTTAACAATTTTAAAATATTATATTTAACTTTTTCTTTTGCATCTTTTTCATTAGCTGGAATGCTTCCTGCTAATAGGTTTAAGGCTTCTCCTGAAACTCCATCCTTTAATTTCTTTTCCATCTGCTCTTGAGCTAAATGAGGAAGTAAATCAGTTATAACAAAAACTGGGTCTTCTTCAGCTTCTCCAATATTTACTTTTACCTTTTCTCCATTTGTCTTTACAATAACACCATGAATGCTTAAAGGAATAGTAGTCCATTGATATTTTTTAATTCCACCATAATAATGTGTTTTAAAATATGCAAAACCATTTTCTTCATATAATGGATTTGGTTTTAAATCTAGCCTTGGTGAATCAACATGTGCTCCAACAATGTTTAATCCTTTTTCCATTTTTTCTTCGCCAATAACTGCTATATATAAGCTTTTTCCACGGTTGCAATAATATACTTTGTCTCCAGCTTTTAGTTCTTCTAATTTTTCAACATTAACAAAACCATTTTTTTCTAGTATTTCTGTTGTTTCTGAAACGATTTCTCTCTCAGTTTTACCATTGTTTAAGAAATACATATATTCATCTGCAAATTTATAAATTTTTTCTTTTAGTTCATTATCAACTTTTTCCCATCCCGTTTTTTTCTCATTAACTAAATTATCCATTTATTTAACCTCTCTTTCGTATTTTAAAAAATTATATCACTAATTATTTTTCATAACAAGACTATAAAAATAACTATTTAATAATTATTTTTATGCAAAATGTAAAATTTATTCAAAATAATTATTTGATTACACCTAAAATGGTAGGCATGTTTTCTGTCTTTTCTATTGAAAAACTATATGCATCTTTTAAATCATTTGATGCTTTTTCTGCCTTTTCAATACTATTTGCATAAACTATTGCTAAAGTGTCTCCAACTTTGACTTCATCTCCAACTTTTTTTCTAAATGAAATTCCAACGTCTTTTTCAACATCATCTTCTTTGTTTGTTCTTCCTGCGCCTAGCAAAACAGATATCTCTCCAACTTTTCTTGCATCAAGGCTTTTTACATATCCGCTTTCTTTTGATGTAACCTCAATTTCGTATTTTGCTTTTTCAAAAAGAGATGTATCTTCAATATATTCTACAAGCCCACCCTGTCTTTCAACTAGCTCTTTCCATTTCTCGTAAGCTTTTCCGGTTATATATTTGTTCCTCTATTTTTCTTTTATTTGTTTCTGTATCTGCTCCAAATCCCGCCATTTCTAGCATGTATGAACCTAATGTGCATACAACTTCTTTAACATCATTACTAATGTTACCTTTTAAACATTCGGTTGCTTCTATTACCTCAAGTGAATTTCCGACATTAATTCCAAGTGGTTCATTCATATTAGTTAGAACACATACTACGTCTTTTCCTGCGAGTTTTCCAATAGATATCATTTGATTGCAAAGTTTAGTTGCTTCTTCTACAGTTTGCATAAATGCACCGCTTCCAACCATTACCTCTAAAACAATTTTATTTGCACCACTTGCTATTTTTTTACTCATAATGCTTGAAGCAATAAGTGGGATGTTATCTACGCATCCTATTGCATCTCTTAAGGCATATATTTTTTTATCTGCTGGAGCAAGATCTCCTGTTTGGCTTGCTAAACTTATTCCAATATTCTTTACGTTTTCTTTTATTTCATCTATGTCTAGCCAAATTCTATATCCTGGTATAGATTCTAATTTATCAGCAGTTCCCCCTGTAAAGCCTAATCCTCTTCCAGACATTTTTACAACTGGAATTCCTAAAGAAGCAATAATAGGCATTAATACTAGTGTAATTTTATCTCCTACTCCTCCTGTACTATGTTTGTCAACAATATTTTCTGAAATATCACTTAAGTCCATAACGTCACCTGACGCTGCCATTGCAAGAGTAATGTTTGTTGTTTCTTCTTCTGTCATCCCATTTAAATAAATTGCCATAATTAGTGCTGCTGCATGATAATCAGTGATATTGCCATTAGTATATTCATTTATAAAGTATTTAATCTCTTCTTTTGTGAGCTCTCCTTTGTCTCTTTTCTTGATTATTATTTCTTGAATATTCATTTTTTCACCTGCCTTAATTCAAATTCATTGAAGTTAAAAAGCTTTTTCTGTGTAATGGGCAAGTCCCATTTTGCCTAATAGCTTCTATATGTGCAGCTGTACCATATCCTTTATGTTTTGCAAATCCATATGTAGGATATACTTCATCCCATTGTCTCATTATTCTATCCCTTGTAACCTTTGCTACAATTGAAGCAGCAGCAATGCTGTAACTTTTTGCATCTCCTTTTATAATTGATGTATATGAAATTCCTAATGTATCTATGCCTGTAAGTGCATCAACTAAAATTTCTTCTGGCTTTGTAGTAAGGCTTTCTATTGCCATAGTTACTGCTTTTTTTGTTGCATTTAAAATATTAATTTCATCTATTTCGTGTTGATCAACTATGCCAACTCCCCAGCAAATTGCCTCTTTGGTAATTATCTCATACAATTCTTCTCTCTTTTTTTCAGATACCTTTTTAGAATCATTAACACCTTCTATAAAAGAATAAGCCGGCATTATAACACAGCCGGACAACAACTGGACCAGCAAGTGGGCCTCTGCCCGCTTCATCTATTCCAGCTAAATATTTTATTCCTTTTTTAAAAAATTCATTATCTATTTGTTTTAAATTATTTAGTCTCTCTATCTCCTTGTCTTTCATTTGTTTCTCCTTTTTAGTTTGTTAGAGCTTCTATGCTTTCTTCTTCCTTTTTGTCTTGTAGTTCTTTTATTTCAGATAATTTATAGTATGTTTCGCCTTCTTTAGTTGTAAGTCCTTTTGAATAAATTATCTCTTCTGTTTCATAATTAACTAAGAAATATTCTCCTTCTTCTAATTGAATATCAGAAAGTCCTATTTCATTTAAAATTTCTTGATTCCATTTATAGTACTTTTCAGCTTCGGTTGCATTAAATTTTTCGTCCATTTCTTCTTGTGTCATTTGAGTTCCTTTTAGTCCGTTATTGTTATCTACATGGTATTTTTCAAATATAACTTTTGCTTTTGCCTGAACCTGTAACATTTGTGTTTTAATATCTTCTACATTTTCTTTTTTTAATTCTTCCTTAACTAGTCGTGAACCAAATATTACTATTGCAATTATTAATACTACTCCGATAATTAGCCAAATAATTGAAACTCCGTTTTTATTGTTCATTCTTTCCCTCCTAACTTTATGTACCGCTTCGTATTTCTCCGTCCTAGTTCTGATAGTCTATGTAATATTTCTCCATCAGATTCTATACCTACAGAATAGATTACTTCAAGCGTTTTGTAATTAACCGCATAGGCTTCAGTTTCACTAAGTAATATTGAACTAAGCCCTAAAGTTGCTAAATCCGTTTGGCTTAATATATATAAATATCCTTGAGTTTTCTCTAACTGAGTCAATATGTTTTCAAATTTTGTTTTTTCACTTGATTGTGCATAAGGTGTGCCAACATAATATGAATTGCTACCATAAAAGTCTGCTTTATCGCTTATTATTCTTATTTGATTTTGTATTAAAACCATATTTGTTATAATCTTTTGGTTTTGTGTGGTTTTTATTATGTTGCTTGTTCCCATTGATGCTCCTAATAGTATAATCATTACCATAACAGTAATGCCAAGAGCTACAAGAGTTATACCTTTTTCAGTTTTCCACATTGCTTCAATTCCTCCTTTGTTTTTTACATTATATCTTTTTTATGCGTTTTTTTCAATACAAAAATAAAATATAATTGTTACTCTTTTTTCACATTTTTTTCACATTACTATTGTATTATAATGAAAGTTTAGGTTAATATATAATTAACAATTTTAGTGGAGGTATCATATGGAAGAAAATGAAAATTCATACAGAAAAGTAGTTATGGAATCTGATAAAAAGTCATCAGGTTTTGGCAAAAGTGTTTTAGTACCATTTGCAAGTGGAGTAATTGGAGCAACGTTAGTAGTAGGAACATGTTTTGGTGTCCCTTCTATTAGAGAAAAGCTTATGTCTAATCAAAAAACAGAACAAATTGTTTCTGCATCACCAAGCTCATCTGAAATAAGCTCTTCAAGTGCAAATTTAATATCACTGTCTAATTATTCTGACACATCAATTGCTGTTGCAGCTAAAGTACAGCCATCTGTTGTTGGTATTAAAGTTGAATACAATGTAAGTAGTATATTTTATAGGCAGTCTTCTACTGCATCAGCTTCAGGCTCTGGTGTAATAATTTCAGAAGATGGTTATATATTAACAAATAATCACATTGTAAATACTTCATCAAGTTCATCTTTTTATCAGCTTTCAGAAGCAACTAAAGTTATTGTTTATTTATATGGTGATGATACAGAATATGAAGCAGAAATAGTTGGAACAGATTCAGTTACAGATTTAGCAGTTATTAAAATTGATAAAACTGGCTTAACTCCTGCAACTTTAGGAAATTCAGATGCAGTAAAAGTTGGAGAATATACTATGGCTGTAGGAAATCCTCTTGGGATGCAAAACAGTGTTACATGTGGTATTGTAAGTGCAGTTAACCGTGAAGTTGAAGATGAGGACGGGAAAAAATATATACTTATCCAAACAGATGCTGCAATTAACTCTGGTAACAGTGGTGGTGCTCTTGCCAATAGTAAAGGTGAAGTTATTGGAATTAATACTTTGAAATTATATGGCACAGGTGTTGAAGGTCTAGGATTTGCTATTCCTATTAATAGTACTATAGATATTGCAAATCAGCTTATTCAATATAATAAAGTAAAAAGGCCATATATTGGAATTACTGGAATAGATTTAGATGAAGATACTGCAAAAAAATATAATTATCCGGTTGGAGTCTATGTTCGTTCTGTAGAAGATTTCTCAGCTGCTCAAAAAGCTGAAATTAAAGTTGGAGACGTAATCGTCGCAGTCAATGGAAAAGAAGTAAAAACGATGGATGAAATAAATGAGATAAAAAATACATTCCAAATCGGTGATGAAATTACTCTTAAAGTAGTTCGTGAAGGCAAAGAAATGGAATTTAAGATTACTCTTACAGAGCAACCATAAAAAATATATGCAAAATTATTACACTAAGTTCACACAATGTTCATAATCCATAATTATAATAATTTATAGAATCAATACTAAAGCAATATTGATTTTAAATTTAAAAACATCCCCTTTTGTTTTTTTAAAATAACCGCTTCTATAAAAAGAAGCGGCTATTTTTTTAAAATATAATCATATCCATTTCACTTGTAAAATTGTTATTTCCATATGCATATATTATATACAAATAGTCATTTTCATCCATAAAGAATGTATCTGTGTTTTCTGGTAAATAAATCTTACTATTTTTATCTCTAACATATACCTCAAATCCAGCTTTTGCAAAAGCTTCATTGTTCGTTATTACTTTTTCAATTTCATCAGTTACTTTATTATACACATCGTTTTTATTTAAATTTTTCTTGATTAAAAATGTTCCTAAAGTTACTTCTTGATCTGTAGCTATATTGTAATTATATGTTTTAATAATAACTCTTTGTGAATAGTCTAGTTCTTTCAAAGTTGCTTTAATTACAATTGATAAAATATCGTCTTTCAAATATGCAACATAGTCTAAGTTATATATACTTAACGCATCCTTAGAAAGAATTACAGTATTTACTTTGCTACCAAATATGTTATCAATTTCTTTGTTTATTTTCTTTGCTACTTCACTGTCTATATTAATAGCAGGTATGTTTACATTAATATCATATTTATTTTCACTGTATAAATCTATTTCATATGCTGTATATACAATGTCTTTTGTTTCATCACTCTTATTAACCTCTACTTGCTCTCCAAGAGGCATTTTTACAGTATTATTGAATATAGAATTAAATTTCACCTTTAGTTCTTCATATTCACTTTCCTGATGTTCTTCTGTTTGGCTTGTTTCAGACCAATTTATACGTTTATCATTTGAACTAAAAAATTGGAAATATATTGAAACACCTATTATAATTACACATGCAATTGCAATTATGGTATATAGTATTAATCTTTTATTTGTTATACTATTCATTATAGACATATTATTTCTCCTTTTTCTAATATATTTTTAGTATAGCATTATGCAAATGGTTTTTCAAGTCTTTTCCTTGACTATTAATATAAATTAGAGTATGATTAAATAGATAGTTTATATTAAAAAAGGAGATTATAAATAAAATGTTGTGTTCAAATTGCAACAAAAATACTGCTGTAATTTTTATAAATAAAGTAACTGATAATGAGTCTTCTTTAGAAGGCTTATGCTATAACTGTGCCAAAGAAAGAGGCATTAATCCATTAGAAGTACTTGCAAAACAAGCAAATCTTTCTAATGACAATTTAGAAGATATGTCAAAACAGTTTGAAGATATTTTTAATGATATTTCTCAAAATCTATCTGATGATGATGTAAATCAAATTAATTCTATGAACAATGGGAATGTTCCTATAGGGTCAATTTTATCTAGTATGTTTGGTGTGCCTAGTGAAAAAGGTCCATCAAGTGACAGTACAAGTGAAGGCCAAGATTCAAAGAAAAAAACTAAAACTGAGAAGCCTCCAAAAATGAAGAAGAAAAGTTTTTTAGATACTTTTGGCACAAATCTTACTCAAAAAGCTAGAGAAAACAAGTTAGATGCAATCATTGGCAGAGAACGCGAAATTCAAAGAATGATTCAAATATTAAATAGACGTTCTAAAAATAACCCATGTTTAATTGGTGAGCCTGGTGTTGGTAAAACAGCCATAGCCCAAGGTTTAGCAATAAAGATAGCAGAACAAAATGTACCTGCAAAGCTTTTAAATAAAGAAGTATATTTATTAGATATGACATCTCTTGTGGCAGGCACACAATTTCGTGGTCAATTTGAAAGCCGAATGAAAGGTATAATTGATGAGTGCAAAATCTTTGGAAATATAATTCTTGTAATAGACGAAATTCATAATATTATTGGGGCTGGCGATAGTGAGGGTTCTATGAATGCTGCAAATATTTTAAAGCCTGCTCTTTCAAATGGTGATGTTCAATTAATTGGAACTACTACTCTAAAAGAGTATAGAAAATATATCGAAAAAGACTCAGCACTTGAACGTAGATTTCAACCTTTAATTGTTGAAGAACCTAGTATAGAAGACACCATTGACATTTTAAAAGGTATTAAAAAATATTATGAGGACTTCCATAAGGTAAAAATATCAAATGACATAATTGAAAAAACGGTTCGCATGTCTGAAAAATACATCCACGACCGTTTCTTGCCTGATAAAGCTATAGATATTCTCGATGAAGCATGTTCTAGAATAAACTTGAATAACAAAGAATTATATAAGCTAGAATTGCTAAAAAATGAGTTAGCAAACATTCAAGCTGAAAAAGACGAAGCAGTTTCTACTGATTCAATTGAAGATTATCAAAAAGCAGCTAACCTTAAAACTCAAGAATGTAATTTGATTCAAGAAATTGAAGAGTTAAATAAAAAAATGACTGTAAAAAGCCTTACTGTCCAGGACATTGCAATGGTAATTGAAAGTGCAACAAAAATACCTGTAAAGAAGATTACAGAAGCAGAAACTCAAAAGCTACTTAATCTTGAAGAGAATTTACACAAACGTATTATAGGTCAAAACCATGCTGTTGAAGCAGTTGCAAGAACTATTCGTAGAAATCGTGCTGGGCTACAAAGTTCAAAAAGGCCACCATCTTTCATATTTGTTGGTCCTACAGGTGTAGGCAAAACCGAACTTGCTAAAACTCTTGCTTTCGAAATGTTTGGAAATGAAGACTCTATAATTAGAATAGATATGTCTGAATATATGGAAAGTCATTCAACTTCTAAGCTTATTGGTTCGCCTCCTGGATATGTTGGTTATGATGATGCTGGCCAACTTACAGAAAAGGTAAAAAGAAAACCATATTCAATAATTCTACTTGATGAAATTGAAAAAGCTCATCCTGATGTATTTAATATGCTTCTTCAAGTATTAGATGATGGTAAATTAACCGATGCACAAGGAAACACAGTAAGCTTTCAAAATACTATTATCATAATGACATCAAATGCAGGCTCAAATTTAAATCATAATTCAATCGGTTTTGGCAAGCAAACTGTTGACAAATCTAAAATAGAAGACTCTTTAAAGGACATTTTTAGGCCTGAGTTTTTAAACCGTGTTGATGAAATAATTGTGTTTGATTCTTTGACAGAAGAACAATTATTAGATATAATAAACCTACTTTTGAAAGAAACTGAAAAAGCTCTTTTAGATAAAGATATCAATTTGTATGTATCAAATGAAGCAAAACAGTTTATTTTAAAGGAAGGCACTGATTTAAAATATGGTGCTAGACCTCTTAGAAGAACTATTCAAAAATATATTGAAGATGAAATCTCAGAGATGATATTAAAATCTCAAGTAGGAAGCGGAAATACTATAAACGTTGAATTTGAAGATAATCATTTAACATTTCATGTTTTATAATCATGGAGGTTTTATATGTTAAAGCATGTACCAAATATATTAACTATTATTCGTTTTTTATTAGTTCCATTTATTGTTAGTTTTGCATTGCAGGATAATTATATAGTAGCTGCAATATTTCTAGTAATATCAGGAATTACAGACGTAGCAGATGGATATATAGCAAGAAAATTTAATTTTGTAACAGACTTTGGAAAATTAATGGACCCACTTGCAGATAAATGTACACAGGTTGCAACATTGATTGTTCTTGTTGTACAAGGAATTATTCCATTATGGATTTTAATAGTTGTATTAATAAAAGAATTTTTGCTTGTAGTTGGAGCTTCATTCCTATATGGTAAAGATTTAGTAGTTTCTAGTAAATGGTATGGAAAAATTTCAACAGTGTTATTCTATGTAGCAATATTTATGTCTATGATATTTAGACAATTTAACTTACCATACACATTTGATTCATATGTATATTACTTAGCAGTTGGATTTACATTATTTTCTCTTATAATGTATTTTAAAGCATTTTTTGTAAAAGACTATTTAAAAAAAGGAACTAGCCCAAGTAAAGAAACAGATTAATTTTAAAAAAAGACACATCTAAAAAAGATGTGTCTTTTTTTTACTCGTAATCTTCTAAATACCTGTTTAGTTCTTCGTGTCCATCTATTCGAATTCCTTCTTTTAATTTTTTTTGGTCTTCTTCTGGTAAATACTTTATAATTATTCCTGTCCTTTCTAGTACATTCTCTTCCCCATTTTCTTTAATAGTATAAATTGCAACTTGGCCTTCTTCATTTTTTAAAACATAGTGTTCATCACACATACCTTCTTCTGTTTTACTTAGCACTACTTCATTATTTGAAAAGCTTTCTATCGTCCAGTCGCTATATATTTTTTCTAGCTCCTCTTTTGTATTATTTACTGTAATTTGAGGAGCTGTATCATACTTTTTTATTGTATGTCCACATTTTTTATATGATAATTTATATATAAAAGTTGCATTCGGAGACACTTTCTTTTCGGTCCAATTTGTTTGAATTAGTTCTTCTCCTTCTTTTGTACATTCATCCGTAACCTTTTGGTTTGAAACCTCGGTAATGCTCTTTATATTTATGTTAGAAATTTCATTTATTTTATAAATATAATTTCCTATTCCAATGCAAACTATAAAAATTAAAACTAGCATTATGCCAATTGCTTTTTTATATTTCATAATTATCTCCTTTTTATTTTATTGTTCTCTATAAAAAGGAAAAATATACATTCTATAATTGCGTTCTAATTTTTATGTAGCCTTTGTTATTGACCTTGATTGTAATCTCTCCCACTTGATCTGTTCTATATATCTTTGTATTTAAGTTTTCAAGTCTCTTTATTGTTTCTTCGTTTGGGTGTCCAAAATTGTTTTTCTTTCCAACACCAATTAAAGCAATTTGAGGTTTTACAGCATTTAAAAAAGCTTGTGTAGATGATGTTTTTGCACCATGGTGTCCAATTTTTAAAATATTAGCTTTTATTTCTTGTGCATTATATTTTTTTAATAATTCCGCTTCCTCTTCTTTTTCTGCATCTCCAGTAAATAAAATTGAAAAATTATAATAATTTATACGTGCTATCACAGATGTATTATTTAAATTGTCAGTACCCTGCCCAATATAGAGTATTTCTAAATTAGTTTCGGTATCTAAGTTTATTTTTTGTTCTTGTTTTATATATTCAATTTTTATGTTTTTTTCTTTTGCGACTTTTATAAATTCGCAAAACTCTTTTGTTGGCGTGTCCTGCTTGGCAATTAAAATTGTGCCTATTTTTAACGTGTTCATTACTGAAATAAATCCATTACAATGATCTGCATGAAAATGTGAAATCAATATATAATCTAATTTAGTTATTCCTCTTGCAAGTAAATATGGCACTACTACTTGCTTCCCTACATCATATTCTTCTAAGTTCTCTGTTCCTCCACTATCTATCATAATTGTTTTATTATGTGTTGTTTTAATAAGTGTGCAATCTCCCTGTCCAACATCTACAAAATAAATGCAAAAATCACTAGGCGAAGTATATACTATTGTTGTTACAAGCACGATACAGCAAGCAAATGTTATTAGTTTTTTATAATTATTTTTTATGATTTTAATAAATTTTTCAAAATTTATCGGGATATTTCTTTTAAAACATACGAGCACTGAAGCGGCAAAAATATAGTAGATAATTAAAAATATATAGTTAGGTCTAGCAATATTTATTTGTGATATTGGTAAATCTGATGATATTTTTGCAATTCCTGTAAAGGCAGATATACACGCATTAAGTATGCCTTTTATTAATATGCAACCTGGCCTAAAGATATAAGATAAAATAAGAAAGGTATAACCTGAATAAAGTATTATTTCAAATAATGGAGCAGCTATTAAATTAGTCACCAAAACGATGAGGGAAAACGTATTATAAAAATATGCAATAATTGGCATTAGCATAATTTGCGCAGATGCAGTGGTAACTAGTGTTTTGTAGCAATATTGTTTAACTTTTAATATCAATGTATGCCCTTTTTCTTTTGTGTATATTGTTTTGTTTTTCTTTTTTAAAATGCATGCAAACGATATTATTCCAATCGTTCCAGCATATGATAGCAAAAAGCCCAAGTCGTGGATGATAAATGGATTATATAGAAATAAAAAAATAAAAGAAATTGATATTGCATTTATAGAATCTGATTTTTTAAAAAAGAGCTTGCCAGTTAGTGCAATTATAGCCATAATACAGGCTCTTAGAGTTGATGCTGAAAATCCAATTATACATATAAGCATAAATACAGTTAAAATTGAAATCTTCAGTCGTTTATTTCTCCCAAGAAATTCAGTAATTTTATTTATTCCCATTACTAAAAAAGAAATGTGAGCTCCAGATATGCAAAGAATGTGTATTAGATTGCTCTTCCTAAATTCTTCTATTGTATTATTAGCTAGTTCGCTCTTTTCTCCTTCTAATACCGCTATCAATATTTTTGCATTCTCTTCAGGTATATATTTTCTTATATTTTTTTTGATACTTTCTCTTGCGTAATATCCAAATTTATCTATCGTAAGTCTGGTTTTAGCAACAATTTCTATATCCTCTTTATTTGCGTAAATCTTGCCAAATATTTTTTTTGATTTAAAATAGTTTTCCTCGCTAAAACCTCCATAGTTTCTCGCAGGTTCTGATAATTCAATCGTTCCTTTTGTTATATTTATCTTATCTCCATATTCTAATCTTTTAGTTTTTTCATTTTTCTTTACATATAGTTTAAATGTGACATTTCCAAGATTTTGTAAGTTATCTATTTCAACTGTATAACAATATGTATACTTCTTTTCTTCTGCACTACTTTTAATTGTACCTGTTAGTTTTTCAAACTCTCCTGGTAAAACTTTATTATATTGCCTATTTGTGTATCTTATATATCCAAATGATAAAATAGCTGAAAACATAAATATAATAACTATATTAGCCTTGCAGAAAAGTTTTATGTATCTTCGTATTTTCTTGTTTAAAAATAGAATAAATAAAATTAGCAAAAAAATAGGAATTGTACTTAAGTACAATTCCCCTATAATTCCAAATATTATTCCGAAATGTAGCAATTAGAATAGGTCTATTCATGGCCCCTCCATAATCGCCCCCATATTTAGTTAAAGAAGTCTTCTACCTGTTACATACCTTTCATAGTAATATCCACTATTTAACGTGTCTGTAACAACACCTCTTTTTGAATTTGCTGCATGTATAAACTGTCCTCCACCTATATATATTCCACAGTGTCCGATGCTTACATTATCCCAGTCTCTAAATATTACAAGATCTCCAGGCATTAAATTGTCTTTTGATACATATGTTCCATTATTTGCTTGTGTTACTGCAGAATGAGCAAGTGAAATTCCGAATTGTTTGTATATATATTGTGTAAATCCTGAGCAGTCAAAGCTGTTTGGTCCTGAACCACCATATACATAGCTATAACCCAAGTACTTTTTAGCTAAAGCAACAACTTCTTCACCTTTTGATGTTGCTACTGCAGGTGCGCTTTCTTCTTGCTTTGTTTCTGTTGGTGGAACTGCCTCAACTTTTGTTTCTTCTTTTTTCTCTTCAATTTTTTTGCTTTCTTCTACTTTGTTTTCAGTAACTGATTCTACTGGTGTTTCAATTTCTACTCTTTCTTGTTGTCCGCTTCTACTAGCTTCTTCAACTTTGTTGTCTGAAACAAGTCTTTTTGCTATATATGCTTCTTTTCCTTCATATAGAATTTTGTACCAGTCATTTTCTTCTCCCATTATTTCTACAGACTTATTTCTGCTTATCTCTGCAACTATAGTATCTTCAGATTGAATAGGCTTTGATCTAATGATTGCAGCTGATACATTTATATATCCAATTTTTGTAGATGGTTGCTCTTCATAAACTTCGGCTTCTTTAACTTCTTCTAGCATGCTTAACATAACCCATCCAGTTATACCATTATCTAATTTAACTTTTCCCCAGTTGTTTAATACTTTTTCAACAGTTATTCTATTTCCAGCAACTGCTTCTCCTAAAACACTAGAAAATAGGCAAGGCGTAATTCTTATTGCTGTATTAGTTTTAATATTTTTTTCTCCTGTTGTATTAACTTTTTCTTCTTTGTTTTCTGGTTCAGTTTTTGTTTCAGTTTCAGGCTCAGTTTTGTTCTCTTCAGTTTTTTCTGTTTCTTCGATTGTTGCAGGTTCTTCCTTTGGCTGAACTTCTTCTACTTCTCCCATTATTTCTAATAAGTCTCCACGAATATAGCCTGTACTGTTTTCATATTTTACCTTATACCAATCGTCATTTTTTTCAACGATTTCAACAGTTTCTCCCTGTTCTATTAAAGTTACAACATCTGAAGATGTGTTTGCTTCTGCACGCATTCTTGCTCCTTCAGATTTAACTGTTCCAGTCGCTGCATATGAATTAACTTGGCATAATACGAATATCATTAGTGCAATAAAAAATACTCTTTTTACTACCTTCATCTTTACTCTCCCATTTTTTTGTTCGAAGATAGTATATACTTTATTAAAAATTTTGTCAAATTTTTTTAAAACTAAAAAAGCTTTTTTTATTTACTATTACTTGACTTTTACTCTCTTTAATCATACAATGTATGCATAGTATTAAGGAGGGTTTTATTTATGGAATTAAAAGGTTCAAAAACAGAACAAAACTTAAGGGCTGCTTTTTCTGGAGAATCTGAAGCTAGAAATAAATATACTTATTTTGCTAGTGTAGCTAAGAAAGAAGGCTATGAGCAAATTGCCAATATCTTTTTAGAAACAGCAGAAAATGAAAAAGAACATGCAAAATTACATTTTAAATATTTAAATGGAATTGGAAATACAGAGGCCAATTTAGCTGCCGCTGCTGCAGGTGAAAACTATGAATGGACAGATATGTATGAAAACTTTGCGAAAGTTGCAGATGAAGAAGGTTTTGCAGAAATTGCTGCAACATTTAGAGGAATTGGAAAGATAGAAAAACAACATGAGGAAAGATATCGTAAGCTACTTGAAAATCTTCAAAAAGGTGAAGTTTTCCAAAAAGGAAGTATTGTAATTTGGCAATGCAGAAATTGTGGACATATAGTAGTTGGCACAAACGCACCAGAAATATGCCCTGTTTGCAAACATCCAAAAGCATATTTTGAAGTTAAAGCTGAAAATTATTAAAAACGATATATACAAATGAAAGGATAGTGATTTATATGCCAGTAATGAACAACAATGGTGACTTATTTGATGAAAGAAGACGTACTACGCGTAGAAAAAATAACAAACCTGTAGACCATGAAAATAGAAAATCTGATAGAAGAAAAAAAGATATTAATGCTTCATCAAAAAAGAAAAAATAATAACCAAAAAAGGACATTCATTTTAAATAGAATGTCCTTTTTTATTTTAAATTAATTCTCCTATTAAATCATACTCTAGTACATCTACAATTTTGCATTTCGCGAATTGTCCTATTTTAAGACTTTTACTATTTTTTATCCAACATACTCCATCCATTTCAGGCACATCCATATACGATCTTGCCATATAGTATTTTCCGTCAGCTGTTATGTTTTCAATTAATACTTCATAAGTATTTCCAATTTTAGATTTAAGATTTATATTCGATATTTTCTGTTGTAAACTCATTATTTTATTTCTTCTTGCTTTTTTTGTGTTAAAGTGTATTTGTCCATCCATCTTTGCTGCTGGAGTTCCTTCTTCTATAGAATATGCAAAAACTCCTAGCTTATCAAATCCTGTTTTTTCTACAAAACTATATAGTTCTTCAAAGTCTTCCTCTGTCTCTCCTGGAAATCCTACTATTAAAGAAGTTCTAATAATAGCATCCGGAATCTCTTTTCTAATTTTTTTAATCAAATTTTCTATGTCTTCGCCTGTTGTTTTTCTATTCATTCTTTTTAATATTTGATCTGATCTATGTTGAATAGGAATATCAAAATAGTGACAAATTTTATTACTGTTTTTTACAAGCTCAATTAATTCATCAGTAATACTTTCTGGATATGCGTATAAGAATCGTATCCATTTTATTTTTTCTATTTTTTCAAGCTTGCTAAGCAATTCTGGCAATTTTCCATTTTTATCGTATAAATCTGTTCCATATTTAGTTGTATCTTGCGCTATTACAATTATTTCTTTTATTCCCTTATCAGCAAGCTTATTAGCTTCTTTTAGAATATCCTCCATTGGTCTACTTACAAATTTACCACGAATTTGAGGTATCGCACAATATGTGCAATAATTGCTACACCCTTCTGCAATTTTTAAATATGCCGTTGTATCACCAGTTGTTATTACTCTTTTTTCATAATCTAGCAAATCATTTTTAGGGCTACTGATTTTTAGCATCTGCTCAATTTTAATCCAAAAATTATCATACTCGTCTAAGCTGATCCACAAATCTACTTCAGGCATGCTCTTTTCAAGTTCTTCTTTATATCTTTTTACTAAGCATCCCATTGCAACAAGGTATTTGCATTTTCCACTTTCTTTATATACTGACATTTCAAGTATAGTGTTTATTGCCTCTTCTTTTGCAGACTCAATGAATCCGGCACGTATTGATAACTATAATTTCTGCTTCTTCTGGGTTTGCAACAATTTCATACTTTTGGCTCTTAAAAAGTCCTATAGCCATTTCCGTGTCAACTAGATTCTTTGAACATCCTAATGAGATAAATCCAACTTTCATATATTCCTGCTTCCTTTATAAAGTTTAGTTTATGTGTTTTCGCGTCATCTCTAATAAGTTAAGTTTTGTAAATCCTAAAATTTGGGTCTTTGACCTGTCTTTTTTTAGCTCTTCTTTTAGTAGTTGCTCTATATCGTCTTTGTCTTTTTTGTCATACATATCTATGTAATCAATAATTACAATTCCACCTATGTCTCTTAGTTTTAACTGTTTTGCGATTTCAATTGTGGCTTCTTTATTCACAGTATATACGGTTTGTTCTAAATCCTTATTACCTATATACTTGCCTGAATTTACATCTATTGCAGTTAATGCTTCTGTTTTATCTATTGTTATAAATCCACCACATTTTAGCCATATCTTTCTATTTTCTATGTCTTCTAATTGTTTTGTAATATCAAATGAATTGCCTGCATTTTCATCATATTTTACTTCTACGTTTTTAAATTTCTCTGTTCTTTTTATTATGTCAGAATAAAGTGTTTGGTCATTTACAGTTATGCATTGCATTTTCTTTCCTGCAAAGTCATAAAGCACCCTGTCTATTGCATCATTTCCCTTAAATAAAAGCTTAGGTGCATTGTTTTGTGCTTTAGATTTTTTTAATATAATATTCCACTTATTGTTTAAATCATCTATATCATCTTTTAACTCTTTTTCGGTTGCCCCAACAGCTGCTGTTCTAATTATTGCTCCCATATTTTTAGGAAGTAATGATTTAACCATGTTTTTTAACTTTTCTGCTTCTGCAGCATTTTCAATTTTTTGAGAAACAGTTACAAAATTTACTTCTGGCATTATAACAACATACTTGCCTGACAAGCTTATGTGTGTAGAAACCTTAGCCCCTTTTTTATTGCTTTCTGATCTTTTTACTTGTACAAGTAAATTCATTCCATTTCTTACAATCTCGTTAATGTTTTTATTTTCTTTTCTTTTATTTTCAATTGTTTCATCAACTTTAGGTAATATATCTTTTAGATGAATAAATGTATTTTTATTCTCTCCAATATCCACAAATGCAGCTTGCATTCCAGGAAGCACATTTTTGACTATTCCTAAATATATGTTTCCTTCGATGTTTTCATTTTCTTCGTTTTGCATTATATGCTCAGTTAGCAATCCATTTTCTAATATCATTATTTCTTGTGTTTGCAAATTCTTTTTTATAATTATATCGTACATATTTTTTCCTCTCAGTTATATTTATTCATTGCTTTGTCAATTCCATCTTTGATAATTTGGATAATTGCATCTTTAGCTTTTTTAGTTCCTTCATTAAGTAGTTCCCATTCTTGCTCATCCACAGCACCTATAACATGCTGAATTAGTTCCTTTTCTTCCCCTGGTTTTCCAATTCCCACACGTACTCTTGGAAAATCTTCACTGTTTATGCATTGGATAACTGATTTCATTCCATTATGAGATCCTGCACTTCCTTTTCTGCGTATTCGTATTTCTCCAGGTTCTAAATCAATGTCATCATAAACTATTATCATGTTTTCAGGCTCTATTTTATAAAAGTTTTTATATTCTACAATTGATTCTCCGCTTAAATTCATATATGTTTGTGGCTTAAGTAATATAACTTTTTGTCCTTCAATTATGCCGTTTCCATATATTCCGTTAAAATTTTTTCTATTCAATTCTATTTCATACTCTTTAGCTAACTCATTAATTACATGAAATCCCATGTTGTGCCTAGTTTTATCATAGTCAGCTTCAGGGTTTCCTAGTCCTACAATTAAATACATATCATTCTCCTATATAATTATTTGGTAAAAAGCTTGATTCTGTCATGATAGCTTTTAATTACTGAATTTATTTCAATACTTTGCTTTGCCTCATAAGGAATATTTGCAAAGCATTTCATTTTTTCATCATACTTTTCTGTTACTCTATTAAATGCCACAGTTTTATCTACATTGTCACTTGTTATAATATTTTGAAGAAGTTCACTGTAAAAATAAACTGCCCTTTTTATACAACAAGCCTGTATTTCAGGTTCATCTTTAAAAAAGCTAATGCACTCATCATAAACGTCTATTGTGTCATCTAATCTTTTCATTGAAAAGTTATTTCTCATAATACTATTACTGCTTTGCACATACGCATATAAAGTATCTTGTAAGTCAACAATCTTTTCAGATTTATTAATTAATTTATATATTATTGTTTCATCATCTATTACCCTTCCAGGTACATATGCAATATTATCAAATAGCTTTCTTTTAAAAAGCTTGTTGCACATAATAACATTTTTTACATGTTCGTCATCATCTTTTCCATATAACTCTATTAATGTTTCTTTTCTTGTCATAACTCTTATTTGTTCTTTTTTATTGGGAAATGTATATTCTTCTCCTTCTAATACTCTGTCAAATCCACATTCTGCAAAGTCTGCTTGATATTGGTTTACCAAATTTATTAATGTTTCAAAATAGCTTTGTTCAATATAGTCATCTGCATCTATAAAAGAAATATATTCTCCTTTAGCAGTTTCAATTCCAGTATTCCTAGCTCTTGCAGCTCCTCTATTTTCAGTTGAAATATATCTAATGCGTTTATCATTTGAAGCATATTCTTCACATATTTTATTTGAATTATCTATTGAGCCATCATTTATTAAAATAACGTCTAGATTTGTATATGATTGATTAAGTATACTGTCTATACATTTTTTTAAATATTTTTCCTTATTATATATCGGAACAATGACACTAATAGTATTTTCCAATTATCAATTCCCCCTTTTTTTGTATTTTATCATGAAGGAATATTTTAATGCAATACTATATTTTTAAATATCTAATAATTTGCCAGTTATTAAAAAAGAGCCTTTTTAAAAAGCTCTTCTTTGTTTAATATTCACTATCATATTGTGCTATTTTTTGATACATATCTGCATCCGGTCTAGACATGTCTTCTCTTACTTGTTTTGGCACATATGTCCTTATATCTGCAATAATTTTGCAGTAGTTTACAGCTTCTTCATAGTTGCCTTTTACTATTTGTGAAATAATCATTTGCTGAGCCTCTTGTGCTGCGGGAACTTTTAGTTCTTCGCTTAATTCGTAAAACCAATGCATATTCATTAAAGTTTGTATTCTTTCTTCATCTGAAAGTAATGTTGAATCAATAAATTTATACATGATATATGACATATTTTTTGCATACATATATCTATAGAACTTTAATTGATTGTGCGCTTTAAAGTTCTCATATATTGCTCTATATGAACGGTTTATTCTTTCAAAATAATCAGCTGAGCAGTAAAATGACACTGATTTTAAATCATTGCTTTGGTTTCTTTGTCTATAACAATATACTATGTCTTGAATGTAATATACGTTTTCAGATTCCATAAATGAATATGTTGTAAAATATGCGTCTTCGCCTGGAACACCTTCTAAGAATTTTATATTGTGACTCTGTATGAACTCTTTTCTAAAAATCTTGTTGCATGCTGACCCATTTAGTACAAAGAAAGATTTCGTATAATCAGTTATTCTTAGTTTAAAGTCAGTATATTTTTGTAAATCAAATATTGGTTTTGTCCAAAGTGTTCCATCTTCATCTGCATTAATGTAATTTGCTGTAATAAAATCTGCATTCTTGCTTTCGATAGCATTATACATCGTTTGTACCGCATTTTCTGGTAGAAAATCATCAGCATCTGCAAACATTAAATATTTGCCATGTGCAATTTCCATTCCTTTATTTCTTGCAGTTCCTGCAATTTTGTGATTTTCTTGTAGTTTTACAGATATAAAATTGCTGTATTTATTAGCATATTCATCCATTATTTCTCTACTGTTATCTGTAGATAGGTCATCAACCATTATTACTTCTATTTCTCTATAATCCATGGTTTGTTTTAAAATTGATTCTAGCAAATCTCTTAGGTATTTGCCTGCATTATAAACTGGAATTGTAAGTGTAACTTTGTATGAATTATTCTCTTCCATAAATCCCCCTTGCGTTTTAAAAAACTAAAAGTAATTATAGTATAAAAAATAGAGATTGTCAATTTTGGTTGCAATCTCTATTAATAATTGATTTATATAAATTGGGCCCATGGTTGTATAATTTCTATTGGAATTTCCAGGTTGTTGTTAATACCTCTTCCCATGCAGATTCCCGGTTTATATGTTCCATGATAATCGCTTCCTCCAGATACATAGTAGTTATTGTTTTTGCAAAAATCTAGTAAAAAGTCAGTTTGTTCAGCTGTAAATTTACTATAATAACATTCTATTCCATCTACTAAATGGTCTTTGGTTAATGCATTTAATACTTTATTTGAGTTTTCTCCATATACAAATACATGTGGTATAAATGCAAGTCCTCCTGCTTTATGAATAACTTCAACGACATCTTTTGGTTTTGGAACCAACTCTGAATTATCAATAAAATATGGACTATTGGGGTTTGACATATGTACTCTATAAAATTCATGTGCATCGGTATAGTTAGTTTCCTCTAAAAAGCGCTGATTTTCATTGTGACTCAGTAGTTCTTTTATTATTGCAATTTCACCTGATTCTCTTTCAACATTGAATTTAATAGCTTCCTTGTCTAGAACATATCCTCTACTTATAAATAAGTCATATAGCTTTTTGCTTTCATGCCTATTAATAGCTTCATATGTTGGTGAAAATGTTGGTAATACCTCATTCATTATTTTTGTGTCAACATTATAACCAAGTATTTCTATTGTTGTTCCATCTACTATAGATTTCAGCTCACATCCAGGAATAATCTTACCATGAAAAATATTTCTTACTTTAGTGTCTTCCAATTCTTTATATCCTAAACAAGTATCATGATCTGTAATTGAAATACACTCTAGTTTCTTTTCTTCTGCTTCTTTTAGAATTTCTTTCACGCTACATGTTCCATCTGAATATGTAGTATGCATATGCAAATCAATCATCTTTCTTTTCCTCTTTCTCGTTGTTTTCCGCAAGTGAAAAAATATTTTTATAGCCAATTGCTACAACAGCAACTACCATAATTAAAAATGACAATGCTTTCCATATTCCGCTATCTAGCAAGATAACTGCACTCATACCTAAAGTCGCGCTAATAGCATATAAAATTAACACTGCTTGTTTTTGAGTATATCCTTTTGCCATAAGTCTATGGTGCAAATGTTTTTTGTCTGGCATAACAATTGCTTTTATAGATTTGCCAGTAAATACTCTTCTAACAATAGCCCACAAAGTATCTAAAATAGGCAATCCTAAAACAATTAATGGAGCTATAATTACTATCGCAGTATATGTCTTAGCAACACCAAGAATTGATATAACTGCTAAAGAAAATCCCACAAAATTTGAACCAACGTCGCCTATAAATGTTTTAGCTGGGTTAAAGTTAAATGGTAGAAATCCTATTAATGCACCAGCTAGTGCTGTAATTGCAAGGATTGCAATTATCGGTGATCCATTTAATGAAAAAACCATTAAAAGCGACAGGCAAGATATTATCCCTATTCCAGATGATAATCCATCTAATCCATCAATTAGGTTTATAGCATTTGTTATGCCAACAAGCCATCCTAATGTAATTATAATTGAAACTGTATAATTTAACCCTATTTCATGTATAAATGGAAGATCAAGATTTTCAATTCTAATTCCGCTATATACAACTATAATAGCTGCAATTAGCTGTCCTGCAAGTTTTGTAAGAGGTGGTATTCCTCTATGATCATCTATAAAGCAAGTAATTCCTAGTACTATTATTCCAAAAAAGAATCCTAAAAGCTTCACACCATTTTGATCTTCTTCAAATAAAGATATTGTTCCTTCAATGCTCATGACGATTACTAAATAAAGCATTGAAAGTAAGAAACCTGCTATAACAGCAATTCCACCGCAATCTTGGTGTAGGTTTTTTATTAATTCTTCTGTCTTCTTTTGGTGTATCAACTGCGCCAATGTTGATAGCATATTTAATTGTATATGGTGTAATTACAAACGCTGTAATGAACGCCAATAAAAAAGCTATTGCAATATCTCCCCACATAGAAAGTCCTCCGTTTTATTTCATATTTTCTCTTTCAATATCTTTTATCATATTTAACCTTTGTTCATATCTTCCACCTTCAAAATTTGTTGCAAGCCATACTCTTAGACATCTGATAGCTTCATTTTTATCCATGTAGTCTGCTCCTAAAGCTAATACATTTGTATTGTTATGTGCTCTACAGAATTTTGCAGTTTCTTCACTATACACAGGAGCGCAATATATTCCTTTATATTTGTTTGCAACAATTGCCATTCCATACCCTGATCTACATATTAATATTCCTTTGTCCGCTTCCCCTTTTTGTATTTTTTCACATACCTCTTTTGCCATAATTGGGAAATCTGTTCTCTCTTCAGAAAATGTTCCAATGTCTTCATATTGAATGCCATTTTCATCCAAATATTTTTTTATTTCTTCTTTGAATTTATATCCACCATGATCTGCACCTAATACTATCATTTTTTTACATTCCTTTCTTTTTTTGATAACTATATCACAAGGTTTTAAAAAATACAAGTATACTATTAAATCGCATTCTCTTGTTTTTTGTTGATTTGTAGCACTTTTTATACCTTTTTCTATTGACAAATTTCGCATTATATCTTATTATATTTGTAATAGAAAGGAGAATTATTATGTTAAAAGAATTTAAAGAATTTATATTAAGAGGAAATGCCCTTGACTTGGCTGTTGGAGTAATTATAGGTGCTGCATTTGGGAACATTGTAACATCACTTACTACAAATTTTATTAATCCACTAATTAATTCTATAGGTGGAGCTGAAGTTGGAGGTTCTATAAAGTTGCCTTGGGTAGATTATACTGGGTTAGATTCTGAAGCTGCTAAAGCATTGTCAATTAACTATGGTGACTTTATTACAGCCGTTATTAACTTTTTAATTATGGCTTTTGTACTCTTTATGATATTAAAGTTTGTTAAGAAAGTATCTAATATTGGTAAGAAACTTAAAAAAGGAAACAAAGAAGAAGTTGTTGAACCAACAACTAAAGAATGCCCTTATTGTTTATCAGAAATAAGCTACCATGCAACACGTTGTCCTCATTGTACATCAGAGTTAGAAGAACATAATAGCTAATATATCATATATAAAAAAAAACAAAAGAGATTAAAAAAATCTAGGAGACTAAATTATATGAAAAAGATTATTATTCCATTTGTAATTATATTTTTCTTACTTCTTAATACTGTAAGCTATGCAGGAATGAATGTAAATGCCATCAGTGGAAGCACTAATTTTGTAGGAGCTGGAAAGCTTAACGAAATCAGAGGTAATGCAATTGCCGTTGTACAAGTTATAGGAGTAAGTATTGCAATTATTATGCTTATTGGAGTTGGAATAAAATACATGCTTTCAGCACCTGA
>JAFXVF010000013.1 GCA_017524665.1 Clostridia bacterium
ATCAGTAAGTGTTCCATTTTCTTTTGCTAAAACTTTCCATCCATTAGTATATTTAGGATATGAAACAGTAATTGCATCATTATATTTTAGCTTTACTGAAATTTCTTGTTCTTCTTCAGGATATAAATATATTATTGGCTTGAAAGCTACAAGTCCATCACGATTATTGGGCCTATTATAAAACATGTACTTTTTAAATTGTTCATATCTTTCTTTATTCCATGGGAAATATCTATTATATATTATTCTAGTACCATCTGTAAAATAAATGTCTTGACCATCAATAAAATTAAAGACAACAAATCTAAATACAACATCTGCAATAATAAATCCTACCACAATTAGTAATATCTTTATCCACACTTTTTTAGTTTTCTTTTCTTCTTCCATTTTCTTCTCTCTCCTTTTCATCATATAAAGTGTGTATGTTTTGTTTTCCATTTTTTTAATGCTATTGCTACCCAAAATGAGTAAATTCCTAAAGTTATAATGCATAGCAGTAGCCATTTAATCCAATTACCAAATAATTGTATTGCTGTTCCATCAAAAGATAACCTTTTTCCTTCTATTACAGTATGCTTTATTTCCCAATTATAAATCATGCATATTGCCCAAGGAAAACATATTCCTATAGTTAAAACAGTTACCAAAACACCTAGTATTCGCCATCCTATTAGCTGTAATAATCCACCATCAAAATACGATTTTTCTTCCATTTCCTTCTCCTTTCCATTTTTTATACTATTTCACGACTTTCTTATTAATGCTTGTCATCTTTTAAAAAAAGTTTTTATTTTATTTAAAATTCTGATAAAAATGCTTGATTTTTCAACTTTAATAAGTGAATTGTTAATTTTATTTTTATTGTTTCCTTTAAACAATATCTCCGTACTATATTGCTCACGTTTTTTTAGTTCTTCTTGTACTGTATTGTTTTGAATTATAGTATTGATTTCTTTCTTTTTATCGTCACTCATCCAATAAGTATAGTCTAAATAGCACAGAATATCCATGGCCTCTTTACTTATGTTTTTTTCATTGAAGAGGTCATTGGGATTAACATTTGTTTTATAATTAAAATCTATTTTGCTTTTTATAGTCTCTAATATTTCTACTGGTATTTTCATTACGGTTGTTTTATCCATATATTTTAAAATATCAAACACTTCAGTATAACAATTATTTTTGATGTTAAAGACCTCCTTTTTGTTTTATTATTTTGGCTCACTAATAGTTGGATGTTCTGGAGGCAAAAGCACTTCTGGAATCACACTACTTACACCTTCAGCAATTCTTGTAGCTTCTACACTGTCTTCAAAATCAGCGGAATCTGGTCTCATGCTATCGCCTTTATCTTCCACCCTTGTCCTAAAATCATGTTCTATAAATTTTAATAAATCGCTTAAAGAGCATCTTGCTGTTGACGTCACACTACCATTAAATGAATCTGTCATAGTTATTATAAAATGTTTGTTTTCCTCACTAATGGTTATTCTACCATTATGTGCTAAGCAATTTCGAATAACTACGGCTTTTCTTTCAATATTTTCATCTTGTGCCATTATCTTGCTTCCCAATGTAAGTGTTGATATATTACTGATTAAATCTTTTATAAGTTCGTGTTCTCTTTCTAAATCAGCTATTGTTGATTTAATACCATTTATTATTTCTTGGGGAGCATTGAGATTTGCAGATAAGAGTTCTTTTTTTCTTTTTATAGTTTCCTCAATAGCTTTTAAATGTTTTTCCATATCATTCACTCTGGCACCTTCTATTGATGTATACATTGGCATATCAATATGTCTTATAAAATCGTCATCCTCGAAAACTTCTCCAGTATTAGTTTCATGTTCTTTATTTGTTACATACACATTTATGCCATATGTATACAATAGTCCTGTCAGCATTCTTCCCTTTTGCAATCTGCAATTTTCTATAAATATTCTAATTTTTTCACTATCAAATAATCTTTCTGCTATCTCTCTATCTTCAATTGAAATTACTCCTTTTTTTTGATAAATTTCATTATATCTTTCAAAAAAAGGTTGGTATTTACCTATAATTTCACTAATGAATGGGTCGTTATATGATAATCTTTTTCCATGGTTTTTTACTTCTTTAATTATATTTTGTACTATTTTTTTTTCATCTGGTCTTATTCGAAAAAAGCTACTAGTTCGATTTAAAATGTCATCTATAATTATTGGGCCATAAGAATGCTTTTCGCCCATCTGTGTTCGCGTTCTATGAATCGAGTTTAAAATTCTATTCATGTTAGTTTCTTGATTTCTATTTGCTGAAGTACTAAACAACATTTGTTGAGTCTCTGGTGTTAAAAATCTTTCAATTTCGTCAATATATTGACTATTGGCACTAAACGAATTTTTCAAATATACTATTTCACTAATAAAATCTGTTTGATCCATGCTTCTGCCAAATAAATGCATGCTTTCAGTAATGTTCATTCCAAGGAACTTAACTCGTTGATGTTCTGGCATATCTTGTTGAACTGATACTTGTAAATCAGGATGAAGAGCACTGATTTTTTGTTGTAAATAATTTTGTATTTCTTGGTATAATAATTTTTGATATTCTGCAGAATTTCTAGGAATACTATTTATCATGGCATAGTCATTAATTTTTGATAAAAATTCTTGTACTTCATTTTCAACTATATAATCATTTCCAGTTTCATCATGTCTGGAATTAGGCGTAAAAGGTTTTTTTAATATTTCTAAGATTTTATTATATATGGAGTATATTTCCTCAGAAATGTTATCCATTGTATTATCATCAAGAGGTTTTTGATCAACAATTTCTAAAAAATAGTTGAGTTCATACGCAGTTTTATTATCAAATAGTTGAGTAACAAAAGTATTTGCATCTCTGTCGTTTTTTTTGCTTCTTTGAATTATATTCATAAATTTTTCAAAGAAATCTAATGGAATTGTACATTCTAGCTTATTTAAATCATGAACATTCTTTATTGTTATTGTATTATTTTCCATGTCAATACCACTAACCCCACCATGTACTAATGAGTTCCTTAGTGCTGCAACAAACCATACATTTCCTCCTTGTGGTTCACAATTTACAATATCAGGGAAATAATCTCTAAAATCTTTGCCGTCAAAAAGTTCATCAATTATGCTTTGATCTATAAATAAAGTATGTCGTGTAGGGATGTCTCCATTTGTTCTGTCAGTATAAATAATTTCTTCTTCTTCAAGCACAAAATATGCTAAATTAAATGCTGTAATTAATTCTGGTGAATCTTTAAAAAATTCAAAATAATTTTGTTTTTGAAAAGCATTTATTTTCTTTTTTAACGTTTTTATCAGCTCTTCATAATAATTTAATTTCATTACTGCTCTTTTTCTCCTTACTATTATTCATTATCACAATTATTTCAAAAAAGCACTCTTCTCTTTTATTACGATATTCCTTTATTAGTATATCATTCAAATTAAAATATACAATTATTTTTTAATAATTGTAACGTAAGTTTAATATAATTGTAATAAAAAAAGAGAATATGTTTCAATTCTCTTTTTTTATATAATTAATATTCTTTGTACTTGTTTATTTCATTCTTTAAACATTATTGCTAATCTAGTGTAATTTTAAATTAAATATTTTCCAAAGTTCCCTTTTACTGCAACTCCATCGTCTCCAACTAAAAATGCATTTTCATCAAATTCCTTCATGTGTCTTTCAAGACGCATTCTTTCATATTTACTTAATACGGTATATACAATATACGTTTTTGTATTAGTGTACCCTCCTGTTGCTTCCCAATATGTTGTTCCTCTTTTTAACTCGTAGTTTATAAAATGAATTAATTTATCAGGTTCTTGTTTCGTAAATATAATAGTTTCTGATTTAATGTTCTGCGTATGAGTTCTGTCAAGCATAATTGTTTCAAATGATGCAAATATAATTGAATAAAGCATTGTTGCAATTCCATAGTTTAGTCCGCATATACTATAGATCATAATATTAAAACTTAAGCCAATGCTTCCTACAGATATTCTATCTTTCTTTTTGTTTATAAGTATACCTATGATATCTGTGCCTCCACTTGAACTGCCGGTACTTAATATCATTCCAATTCCTATACCACATAAAATTCCACCAATTAATGTGCTTGCCATTAAATCATTAATAAGTGGTTCTTTTGGTATTGGTAGTACCATGAGAAATATCGTATTAAGCGTAACAGTGAAAATTGTTCTAACAATAAATGTCTTACTTATTTTTTTATATCCGATAATTAGAAGCGGAATATTTATTAAATAATAAATAATGGAGCTTATATCTATACTTGTGTTGATATTAAATTGTGAAACAATTATTGTTCTTAATATTTGTGCTAAACCCAATATTCCACCTGTGTATAAATGGTTTGGTACTACAAATAAGTTTACCGCTAGCGAATATAAAAATACGCCCAATATGCATTTTGCAAATTTATATCCTCCCCACTTAAATAGTTTAACTTGTTCATTTTTTAATCTGTTTTCTCTAGTTTGAACTTTCTCTTTGAATTTTTGTATTTGTTCACCCATATAAATCCCCTAAAATAATAATTGTTGTGTAATTAGCACAATATCTATTATACTCTTAAAACATTAAAAATCAATTGTTTTATTACATTTTAACTATTGAAATCAATTTTTCCTTATGCTATTATGTTATTAGAATTAATTATTGATTAATGAAAGGAGGTTATACTCTGTATGGATGACGAAAAATACGAGAAAGCATTAAAAAATGCTGCAACAGTTGCAATTGTTGTTCTTGTACTAGTTGCTATAGCAACAGTACTTTATATTGTTTCTGGGAAAGCTTCAACAGTGCAAATTATTTCATGTTTTATTCAAATTGCTTTACTACTAGCAACAATTTCTGGAATGAAACAAAAGGCTATATATGGCCCTTTATGTGGAATTATTGTTGCAATTTTAATGATTTTAGCACTTAATTTACTCGACATTATTATAGGAATTCTTTATTTAATTGATAATATTAGAATATTGAAGTATATGAAAGATCAATAAAAAAAGCGAATTATATAATTCGCTTTTTTATTAATCTTTTTATAAATTACTATTAATAGGATCATCTACATCAATTGCTTTTTTATATAGACTCTTTTTTTCTATAAAAATTGCAGTAACATATATAGCAACAATTCCGATTTCTACTATCGTTAAATAGCTATATACCGTATCTTTCATTTTTTGAATTGAATTTTCTTTCGACTCTTGGTAAGCGGACATTTGTGTTTTATTGAGCACTGACGATGCGATGTTATTCTCAAGTTTCATCCATAAATTTTCATTAATTTTATTTTCAACTACTGACTCAACATTTCCATAAGCACCTAACACTGAAAATAATAAAACAACGATTATAACAAAAGCAACATTTTTAAAAACTTTTCCAACTTCAGATTTGTATATCGTCCCCTTTTTAAAAGCTTTTTTATTTGCAAGTTTAAGTGTTATAGATATTATTAAAGTATGTGAACAAAGAATAAAAGCAACTAAAGCACCATAATTCCCTTGCTTTATTACTTTCGCTACTACTATAGCATAGAGTATATAGTTTATTATATAGCATATCACTCCATACATTACTATAGCTAAAAGCAATTCCGCTGACATTTGATTGGCGCTAAGTATATTTTGATTTTCTATCTTCTGATTATTCATTTTTTCCTCCAATTTTTAGAAAATTTTTCATCCTTACTAAAAATTCTTTATTTGATTTAGTTAGAGTTATTTGATTAATTAATTGTTCTGTCATATCAGCAGAAGACATATTAGACATTGTTTTTCTTAATGCAAAAACGACATCAAGTTCATCTTTGTCTAACAATAGTTCTTCTCTTCTTGTTCCAGATTTGTTTATATCAATTGCAGGGAAAATTCTCTTTTCCGACAGTTTCCTATCTAGATGTACTTCCATATTTCCTGTGCCTTTAAATTCTTCAAATATTACATCATCCATTCTGCTTCCCGTTTCTACAAGAGCAGTAGCTAATATTGTTAAGCTTCCTGCATCTTCTGTATTTCTTGCAGCTCCGAAAAAACGTTTTGGTTTATGTAATGCAGATGGATCAAAACCACCAGATAAAGTTTTACCTGATGAAGGCACTACTAAGTTGTATGCTCTTGCTAGCCTTGTAATGCTATCAAGCAATATTACTACATCTTTCTTTTGTTCTGTGAGCCTTTTAGCTCTTTCAAGTACCATTTCTGCAACTTTTACATGGTGTTCAGGCAATTCATCAAAAGTAGAATATATTACATCTCCACTAATTGAACGTTTCATATCTGTAACTTCTTCTGGTCTTTCGTCAATTAGTAATACAATAAGTTCAACCTCAGGATTGTTTTTTGAAATACTGTTTGCAATGTTTTTAAGTATAGTTGTTTTTCCAGCTTTAGGTGGAGCAACTATCATGCCTCTTTGTCCTTTTCCAATAGGAGAAATAAGATCTACAAGACGCATAGTATATTCTTTAGATGTAGTTTCTAAATGTAATCTTTCCGTTGGATAAATTGGTGTTAAATCATCAAACTTCTTTCTCTTCATTGCATTTTCCGGGTGTTGTCCATTAACTTCTCCTACAAATATTAGTGCTGGGAATTTTTCTCCTTCTCCAGGTTGTCTTGTTATGCATTTTATTTTATCTCCTGTATCAAGGCGGAAACGCTTAATTTGAACAGGTGATACATAAACATCTTTTGGGCTTGATAAATAATTGTCTCCTCTTAAAAATCCATAGCCATCAGGCATTACTTCCAAGATGCCTTCAGCAAAAGAATCCCCTTGTGTTGTAAGCTTATACCTGCTGTCTTCGACATTTGAATCTACTGATTCTTGTACTAAATTTACATCATCTTCATTTTTCTTATCTGGTTCTGTCTCTTTTAAAACATTAATTAGTTCTTCTTTATTTAGCTTTGAAATGTTCTTAATCCCTTTTTCTTTTGCTAGGTTCTTTAAATCGGTCAAAGATAGCCCGTCAATTTCCATTATTATAGCCCCCTTATAATAATTTATAATATTTAATTTTAAATTCTTGGAAATAATTGGAATTAAAGGAGTAAAAGTTAAGAGGCTAGTATTTTAGCCTCATTGCTTACTTCTATCGATATAAACTCTTTCATTTGGTAAATACATGTATAATTTGTCACGTGCAATTTGTTCTATGTATTCAGTAGAATTAATATTTTCTTGCATTGCAAGTAAACTTTCTTGATATTCTTTTTCTTGCTCAAGTTTTTGTTCATTGTATTTTTTAGCAGAATTGTATGAATCTAAAGTTTTTTGCTGATTAATAAGCGTTATTGCAACATAAACAATAACACCAACTAATAATACTTTTTTTATTAATTTGCCACTAAAAATGTTTTTCATATGTGTATTATTACTTCTCCAGTTCAACAAAATATAAGCCCATTCGGCTTCTATTTATAATATTCAACACTTCTAAAAAAAATCCTTCTCAAATTGCCCTTTTTTTGCTTTTTTTGCAATTTATTATTTTATTTTTTGTTTTTAAACTGCATTTTTTTATTATAAGCACTAATCTTTTCCTTATATTTATAAAGATAAACGAAATCGGACGTAAAAATATTTTTCTTATATATTTGTATAAAAACGCAAACGGAAATGTAATTACTTTAATTATAAGATTTATAGCTTTTTTCATAAATTGTATAAATAAGCTATTTATTTTTATAAATGATTTACTAAATAAGAAAAAATATATTGTAGCACCAAAAGCAATTCCAAATACAACATAGTTTCTTAACTCACCATTGTTGAATTTAAAAAGCGTATACATTATTAAAAAACATGTTATTATAAAAAATAATATATCTTGTATAATGGTATGTAAATCAGAGACTATAAAATTTTTACGTATTATTCTAAAAACATCAAATATTAAACTGATCAGTATACCTGTTAACGTGAATACATAAAACAAGTGTGCTTGTTCAATGCTCATATGCTCTCACCTATTTATTTGAAGATTTTTCCTAAAAATGAACCATTCTTTTTTTCGGTATCTTTATCAGAATAATTAAGGTTAAATATTTCGCCTTCAACAATTACTTCTGAGGTATCAATGCTTAGTTTATTAATTCTCAAGTTCTCTCCCTTTACTGTTAATAATCCTAATTCTGTTTCAAGAATAATTACTTGATCATCAAAGCTAAATACATCAAGCACACCTGAAATGCTTAATTTGCTTCTGTTTTCAAGAATAAGATTTTGGATAGTATTTATGTTTTTCTTTTCATCATTGCCTATCATACAAGTGCCCTCCTTTTTCTTTTTGTCTAAAGTATATATATTCAGGCCTTGTCTTATTTAGAACAAAAAAATTGAAGGGTTTTAGTCCCTTCAATCTATAATTATCTGCGTTTAAACCATCTGCATGCTTGATGGTATTTATCATATTTTGGATTTTCGCATGCGTCTTGTCCATAATACATGCAATCATAGCATACTTCATCTTCGTAGCTTGACATTAAATACACCTCCAATATGATTTAAGATATTTTTATTATATCAAAATGATTTTTTTAAGTCAAATTATGGAATACTTCTTTCAAATGATTTTACTGAAGTGTCATATTCTTTTATAGTAAAAGTTGTATTGTGTTTATCTTCAATTGATTTAACATATAGTCCAATTTTTTTATAATAGTTTATTGTTGTAGTTGTATTAGTCTTATCAGTTATAGTAATAATATCAGTATCTATATCTCCAAGTCCATCAACGTGCAATGTTTCATGACCTATAGTTTTGGCATTTTCAGGAAGTTCAACTTTTCTTAATGCAACATTAACCATAGCATCAACGGCCTCTAAGTCAATATCTTCTCTGTATAACGTCCAAGGCTTACTATTTGTGCTATAGTAATCATTCCATTTTCCATTTCCTTTATATTTATAGTAATGGTAAGCATAGTTACTATATGGTGTCATGTCTTTACCATGTGTTGTAACATCAGTTCTAAAGGCATTGTTTCCAATTTTAATAACTTCAATTATCCATCCTTGATCTGTTTCAGGCATATAATGCTCATAATGAATTTTAACGTTTTCAGGCATGTCCAGCTTATCCTTAGTTGAAGATGATTTATCCGTATTCTTTGCTGTACTACTATTAGTTGTATTGTTTTTAGTAGTATTTGTTTTGCTGGTAGTATTATTTTTTGAAGTATTGGCTTGATTTGTTGTATTATTTTTTGAAGTTTTATTTTTATTAGTAGTATTGTCTTTTGTTGTGTTTGTTTTATTAGTTAAATTGTTTTGAGTTGTTTCACCCATTCCAGCTTCTTCTGTTTGTTTGTCTGTATTCGAGTCACCTTCATCAATATTTGAATTGTCTTCATTAATAATCGTGTTGGATATAATATCAATTACATCACATCCAGTTAAAAAGATTAGAAGAGCTGTCGTAATTATTATTAAAACTAATATAATACTTTTTTTCATATACATTCCCTCTTTTAGTTGTTTTTTGTTAAATATTTTAAATAGCTTTCTATAAATCCGTTTAAATCGCCATCCATAACGCCTTCTACATTTCCTACTTCATAATTAGTTCTATGGTCTTTTACCATTGTATATGGACAAAAAACATATGAGCGGATTTGGCTTCCCCATGCTATGTCTCTTTGTATACCTTTTAAATCTTCTATTTTTTCTTTATGTTCTTTCTCTTTTAAATCAAGTAGTTTAGATTTTAACATTTTCATAGCAGTTTCTCTATTTTGTATCTGAGATCTTTCAGACTGACAACTCACAACAATATTTGTTGGAATATGAGTAATTCTAACTGCTGAATCAGTTTTATTAATATGCTGTCCTCCAGCTCCAGAAGATCTATATGTGTCAACTCTTAAATCATCCGGAGAAATGTCTATAGAAACATCTTCCGTTATTTCAGGCATTACTTCTACTGAAGCAAATGAAGTATGTCTTCTTCCGCCACTGTCAAAAGGTGAAATTCTAACAAGTCTGTGTACTCCCATTTCTGATTTAAGGTATCCATATGCATTGTCTCCTTCGATTGAAAATGTTACACTTTTTATACCTGCTTCTTCACCTTCTAAATAATCAAGCTCCTTTAAAGTATACCCATTTGCGCTAGCCCATTTACCATACATCCTATATAACATCTCAGCCCAATCTTGTGATTCTGTTCCACCGTGCTCCGGGGTGGATTGTTAATATGGCATTATTTGCGTCATATTTCCCGTTTAAAAGAGTTTCGAGCTCGAGGCTTGTAATTTCATCTTCTAATTTTTTTGAGCTTTTTAAAACGTCCTTAGCCATTTCTTCGTCATTTTCTTTTAATAATAAATCATTAAGGTCAATAATATTTTCTAATTCTGACTTTAATTTGTTATATTTAGTTAATTTGTTTTGGCAATTTTTAAGTCTACTTAAAACACTACTAGAAGTAGCTTGGTCATTCCAAAATCCTTCTGCTAAAGTTTTCTCATGTAATTCTTCAACTTCTTTTTCAAGTTTTTCTATGTCAAAGAGAGTCACCAACGCTTTCAAGTCTAGCTTTTAAAGTCGTTAAGTTACGTTTATTTTCTTCTAACTCTATCATGAGATCCTCCTTTTATTCTTCATTAATGTCAATAAGTGAAAATAAATTTTTATTATTATTTAGTTCTACAATATTCATTATTACGCCTTCGCCTTTTACTGTTCCCCCAAGGTCTTCTATTGTATTTTTAATTGCATTCATGGTATTTCCTGTTGCATAAATATCATCTATTATATAGAAATTATGATTTTTATATTCATCATTTACAAGCTTAGGAAATTCTAATACATCTTTTCCATACTCTTTTTCATATTGTGCTTCTGCTGCAACAATAGTTGGAGGTAATTTTCCTTTTTTTCTAATTGGAATAAAACCTATATTCAAGTTTGTAGCTACAGTAGAACCTATAAGGAAACCTCTTGCTTCAGGTGCAACAATATAGTCAATGTTTTTATTTTTAACTTCAATTGTAAATGCATCTGTCATTTCCTTTAATGTCTCTTTTTGTAACATAAGTGGAGTAATGTCTATAAACTCTACGCCTTTTACAGGATAGTCTTTCTCTGTTCTTATGTTTAGTTGACTTTTTAAATTGTTTTTTAAAATTTTCATATTCTTTCTCTCCTTATCTCCAGCTTTCGCCGTTTATATATTTTGTTAAGGCCATTACAAATGCCATCTCTGTTATATCAATCCTTGAAATTTTATCATGTGTAAGCATTTGGATTCCTCCACCTTTATTATGTCTTTCGTCGTCTTTGTCAAATATTTTGTTCATTACCTCACTTAAATTTGTATCTATAACATCTTGTGCAAGTCTGTCTGGTACAGGAAAAGAAGGGCCTGTTCCCCAGCTTTCAAATCCTTTGTCATCTTCTATTGCTGCAATGTTTGTTATCATCCATTTTCCTAAGGTATTATCTATACCACTTTCTATTGACAAGTATAAATCAGCTTTAATATTGTTTTCTTGTGCATATTTCTTTAAATTCTTTACTCTGTTTTTGGCACCCAAATATATTTCATCATTTACTGGTTGCTCACTAACATTAGATTCTACAGGTATGCCGCTTATTTCTATATCTGTAAAATAATTTTCTAGAGCTCTTTTTGCTCCTTCAATTTTTCCTTGGTTTTTTGTTGCTACTAAAACTTTCATTTTAATCATCTCCCGCTTCAATACTATCATATATTCGTGTTTAAGACAACACGTTATTCAACCTTATAACAAGATTTTTATATTACATTAAATTGTATTGGTATCCAATAAATACTAATACAAACATTGATACATTAATTACTGCAATCAGTCCTATATGTCTTTTCCTTTCAGAAAATAGGTTAGCAATAAATTCTCTAACTAACGCATTTGTGTAGAAGTACCATTTTGTATTACTTCCTATTCCCTCGCAGTCAACGCCTTCATTACATGCTATGACACCGCTTCTGAACACATGGTAATTAGTTGTTGAGAATATAATTTTTCCATTTTTATTTATCTCATCAATTTTATCTTTTGATAGTTTTATATTTTGTGCAGTATTAGTTGATTCATTTTCTATAATGATATCGTCTTTATCTATTTCTTTAGAAATTAAATAATTTTTCATTGCTTCAGCTTCTGAAATTGTTTCATCATTGCCTTTTCCGCCCGATGGAACAAAAATAATATTTTTTCCAGCATTTTCTTTTTGTTCTTTTGCAAATTCTAATGCTTTATCAACTCTGCCTTTTAATAGTGGAGTTAGCGTTCCGTCTTTTCTAATTTTTGATCCAAGTATTATTACAAAGTCTTTATCAAATTCTGGCTTATGCTTTGCCGCCATAATGTTACAATATAATGTTGAAAGTGTTATACAATAAAAGTAACATAATATAGAGTTTAGCGCCACATCTATAAATTTTTTAATATACTGATATGAATTTAAAAATTCAAAATGTTTTATTATTTCAAATACAAACTGACTTGCAAATGCACCAAGTATAATGCAAATTCCAAACATTATGCCTAAAAGATTTTGCAAGTAAAATCCTTCTTTTATAATTAAAATGATATTAGTTATAATGCTGTATATTGCAACTATGATAAGCAATGGCAAAAATAAATATGCAAAATATGAAAATGAATTTAGTGTATTATTATATAAGTCATTAATGCTTACCATGTCCCAATCAACTATTAACAGATTTATTTGTCTAAATATGTTTATACTAAGGAATATTGCAAGGCCTAAGTTCATAATAATAGAATACGAATATTTTTTCTTTATATATTGTTCTTTTATGTATAAAATACATCCCCATGTTATTCTAACAAGATAAATAATTAGCAAAATTTGTATTGTAAGACTAAGTTTGATATTATTGGTTTTGTCAATTACTGCAAGGATAAAAATAGCAAGTAAAAAGAAAATAACACTTATTATTCCATATAGTCTTTTCTTATCTTTCATTTTTATCCTCCTTTCAAACAAAACCAATTCTTTTATTAGTAATTCATTGTTTTTCTTTTGGTTACAACTTCATCAAGTGCTTTTTTAGCTTTTATTACTGCATGATTTTCATCAAATTTTTTACCATTTTTTTCTTCTTTGTTTTCTATATATTTTTGTTTTTCATTTGACATATCTTTAATCAATGAATCAAGTGCATCTTTTAAATTGTTTCCATCGTTATTAAATCCAGTATATATTATTTGTGGTACAAAGCCTAAAGTAGATGTTGTGTAAAAGTTTCCATTGAAACTATTGGCTGTTTCAATTCCTGATTTGTCTGAAATTGCCGTATTTATTGAGTTTGTTAAGAATACAATAACCATGTTGTTTTCAAAGTCAATCATAGTTAATGTTCCTGTCCAACCTTGGTGTCCAACTGTACTTTCAGGTGATTGAGTTCCAAAATACCATACTCTTTTATCGTCAGCTTCTCTCCACCAGCCTATTCCATAGTTAACGTTAGAACTGCTTTGAGGAGCTATAAGTATATCTCTTATGTTTTTTGAGAAGTATTTATTATTACCATATCCTCCAGTAAGCATAACAGATGCAAGCTTTGCTAGATCAGTTGCATTTGCAAATAGACCAGCATGGCCTGAAACACCTTCCATAGTATAATAACATTCTTCGTCATGAACTTCTCCTTGAACTGTATCTTTTCTTACATTTGGGAAATCTACTAATCCATCTCTTGTATTTCCGTTTAATTCAGTTGCAGCACAATCATCTTTCTTAAAGCCATTGTCTAGTGGTCGATAAGTAATATTCTGTAGCCCCATTGGCTCCCAAAATGTCTCTGATAAAAATGTATTTAAATCTTTTCCTGTGATTTTTTCAATAATCATTCCTAATAGCATATAATCTATATCAGAATATAAAGTTTTGGTACCTGGCTCGTATAGAAGCGGAGTTTTATAAATTCCCTCTTTAAGTGTTTTTTCTTTGTTAGCATTTTCTATGTATAATACATTATCTACATTTAAATCTAATTTCTGATTTACAGCGTCAAATTTCTGGTTGTGGTAATGCCCACTATCTGGGAAACCTGCTTGATGCATCATTACATTTTTTATAGTTAATCCAGATTTCCATTCTTTTATTTTTTCAAGTCCTGGATAGTTTTCTCCATATGATGCAAATACTACTTCTATTGTATTGTTTGCAAACTCAGGCCCTAATATATCTACTATCTTATCGTCTAAACTAATCTTTTCCTGATCCATTAAATATTGTATTGCATAAGCTACTGAATACATTTTAGTATTTGATGCTAAATCGTATAATGTATCATTTGTAACTTTTGTTCCGTTTTCAATTTTTGTGCCGTCTTTATTATATGAATTTGTTTGTCCCCATGCATTCTGATAAACTAATTTGCCATCTTTTATAACCGCTAATTGTGCACTAGAAAATCCATTATCAATATCTGATTCAATAATTTCACTTATTAGTTTAAATGGCTCTTCGCTAAGTCCGACTTCTTTAAGTGTTCCTGTTATTACTCTAGGGTATGGGATATTAACAGTTATTGCTTCTTTTAAATCAGTTGGAGTAATGTTGCTTACTTGGATTGTATTTGTACCATTTACAGCTATTTTTGAAATATCTACCTCATATATCCCGTTTAGTATATTGTTGGTGTTAACCTTTATGTTATTTACAAATAGATCAAAACTCTCTACTTTTTCAGCAACTGTAAAGTATAGTTTGCCTTGGTCCTCTACCCCGTCAAAACTATACATGCTATTCATGGCTAGTGTGTCATCAATATATCCTTTCCAGTCTGGAAATTTAACTTCTGCTTGCCATGTTCCAGTTATCATATTGTCAATTTTAGCTATAGTAACTTTGTTCGATACATTAAAGCTACTTAAGCTTAAAACAATAGCAAATAATACTAAAAATGCAATTAAAATTATTATCTCTTTCTTTTTCATTATATAAAGACCTCCATTGTTAATATATTCTTACATATTATAACACAAAATGTATTATCGCTCCTGCTAATGCACAAATAATTAATGCCAGTGCTTCACCTATAAAAAATCCTTTAATGTGAAACCAATAATTGTGATACTCTTCTTGCATATCTTCAGTACCATTAAATACAAAATGTTTGTCATGGCAAAACCATATAATATCTAATATTACCGCATCATATAGGTTTACCACTGTCCACAATAAGAATCCAAATCCAAAGCTTTCAAGAAATGTTGTATATCCATTTATATATCTTAGCACCACACACAAAATAATTAAAAACAAAATTGATGCAAATATTTTTGCTACAACCTTGTTTTCTTGTGTAGGAATTTTATCTTTATATTGTTCTAAAGACTTTACTCTTTCTTGTATTTTAGGAGGATAATTGTATAGCGTTTTAATTGGGTCTCTAGACATTATATAAACCATTATTGTAAAAATAGCACATAAAATAATACTTTCAATAATTATTATCATTTTAAAATCACCTTTTCTATATGCACGTATTATATTATAATTTTAAATAAAATAAAAGATTATCTAAGTGTTAATTAGACAATCTTTTACTTTATTATTATTTTATTGTAATTGGACTTGTAGCAAGTATCTTTCCATTTTCTCCATCGTCAGTGTCACAGAAAACTACAAGCCATTCGCCTTTTTCTATACCATCTATGTCTAGTTCAACGTTTGGATAATTTTCAGCTGTTACATATGTATATGTTACATCAACTTCGTCAACTTCTTCCTCACTTTTGTAATCTCCAACTGGAGCAATTCCAACCCATGGAAGGTTATCATAATTTAGTCCTTCAGCTTTGACAGTTACTGTAAGTATTTTATCTTTCAATGAATATGTTAGTTTGTTTGCTGTACTATTTTCACTAGATGTAGTATTTTTTTGTGTTTTGTTTGTGTTAGTTTGTATAGCTGTTGCAGTACTGCTTGCATCTGTTTTAGTCTCTACTTTGGTTTCGTTACCGCATCCAGTAAGAACAAGCATCATTGCTAATGCTAATACTGCTAATAATAAAATTTTTCTTTTCATAAAACATCCTCCTAAAATTAAATTTTCATTTCTTGCATATTATATAATATATTTTTTTTAAAAAAAAGACTTTTTTATTTATCCTACAGTTTTTGGTTTTTTATTGCCATTTGTAATTTCTATAGCAGATAATGCAATTTCTTTACAATATGGGTCTGTTATTTTGCTTAAACATCTTTCAAAGTACTTTGCATCATACCCATAAGCAGATGCTTGAAGTAAAAATTCTAGTTGATCAATATTTTTTATAAATTTGGCTTCATCTGTTTTAGCTTCTTCAAATTCATTCCATATTTCATAAAAATCATTGTCTTTATCAATAGAACTTAAAACATTTAGTATTGCTTCATTTTCTTTTAAATGCTTTTCTTCTTTCGTAATATTGTCATAAGGCGTAAAATCACCTGCATACACTTCACCTAATTCATGAATAATTCCCATCTTAATGCATTTAAAAGCATCTAAGCTTAGTTTGTTTTTTTCAATTATGGTTAGTGCTAAAAGTGCAACTGAAAAAGAATGATCGGCAATTGATTCGCATTTTTCTTTATGCTCTAGCCCTATCCTGACTTTGAGCCACCCCTGTCTATATATGTTCTTTAATTGATTGTACTTCATATAAAATGCTAATATGTCATTATCTATTTTGGTAAATTTATCGTATGGATTTGTATCTTTTATATAATTATTGTTGTTCTTATCCTTTAAAATTTCCATATTCTCTCCTATCTTTTTTTATATATAACAATTTCTGGATCAGTCCCATTTGGCCCATATTCACTTATAAGTATGAATTCCATATTTGCAAGTATTCCAAAGCATCTAGCAGCTTTTCCATCATTGAACTCACATTCAACTTGATTACCTAAATAAATGTCGTTATCGTAAAGAAATTGAGTATGTTGCCCATTAGGTAATGGATAATTTAGATTAACAAAAGATCCATTTAAAGGCATTAGCTCATTTATTTTAGGCATTCCTTCAATATTTAAATCGTTTATTTCATCTATCAATTTTTTCTTAAATAGTTCATAGTTTTCTTTTCCACCTGTTAATATGTATTTTGCAACAAAACATTGCCTATCAAATGGGCATCCTTTAGTTTTAGCACAACCCTTACAATTGTTGTTTTCTCCGTATTTGCAACCATTGCAATTAGCTCCACAAATTGATTCCATATCTTTTCCCTCCATCATTTGCATTATATAGTAAAAGACTGATAATTGCAATAATTATCAGTCTTTAAAAATATATATTTACTTAACTTTTTCTCCATTAACATATAAATAATATGTTTCAGATGTAACTTTTTCATTGCTTATAATAAGAGTTTTAAAGTCTTCTTTTGCTTCAAAAGATACAATGGTTTCTTTGCTTGCATTTTTAACTTCTATTTTGCTTCCACTGCTTACTTTTGTTTGTAATTCAAAACATACAGATTTTTGTTTAGACGTTGCTTCTGGTTTTTCTAGCATATCTGAACCTAGTGCAATAACTTCTCCACCATTAAAGTAGAATCCTTCATCTGTATCAATTCCTGCATCTCCACCTTCTGATGATCCAATTGTATATACACTTCCTCCATTTATAGTTAATGCACCATTTGAATCAATTCCGTCTCCATTTGCTTTAATGTAAATCGTTCCACCATTAATTGTTATAGAACCTCCTGAACCACCTGCATTAAGTCCGTCATCTTGAGATGAAATATTTATTGTTCCAGAATTAATTACTAAATCGCATGATTTTGTTGCAATGCCTTCACCATCTTCTTGCTTTCCATTAACATTTAAAGTTCCATTTCCTTCAATAGTAAGTTTTCCATAAGAGAATATACATCCATCATATTCACTTGATCCACCGTCTGATAAATTGTTTACTGTATTATCAGCTAATTTGATTGTTAATGCGTTTGTACCACCATTTGCAATTGCTGCTGTTAGAGTACTTTCAATGTTAACCCCGTTTAAAATTAAAGTAACATCTCCTGGTGCATTTACAACAACAGAATACTTAAAACTTCCTGTTAATGTATATGTTCCAGCTTCATTAATTGTTAAATTGCTGTCATATTCACTTAAGTTAATTTCTTTAGAATTTACAGTTTCACCTGCATCTACATCTGAAGCGGATGTTCCTTTGGTTTTGTTTTCTTGTCTCTGGAAGTCTCCAGGCATTCCATCGTTTTGTCCTCTTTGTCCCATTTTTTCTCCGTCTGGTCTTTGTGGTGGTTCTTCTCCATCAGGCATCCCCATCATTTGCATTCTTTCCCCATCTGGAAATTGATTTGATTTTTTATTTATATTTTCATAAATCAAAAATCCTGATGCTGTAATCACAGCTCCTATTAATACTCCTATTAATAAAAATAATAAATTTTTCTTCATTTTTCTTTCCTCCTTTTTCTTATTGTACTTAGTATAAAATATAAAAATTGAAAAAAGATTGAATAATAATAATATTTTTTCAATCTTTTTTTATTATCTAAATTTTTACTACAAAGCTTGTAAATCCATCTTTAGACCCTGCTTTAATACTTCCATTATATTTTTCGACAATCCCTTTTGCAATTGAAAGTCCGAAGGCCATATCTTTTTTCTGCTCGATTTCTTGATTTATCTACCCTATAAAATCTTTCAAATATTTTTTCTTCTTCACCTTCTGGAATAGGCTCTCCCTGGTTTATAATTTCAATCTTAATATCATTCTTTTCCTTTATGGTATTAACTATTATTTCCCCATTTTTTTCTGTATGCTTTATTGCATTATCAAGTATTATGGAAATAATGTGTTTTATATCTTCTTTATCTCCGTTAAAATAAATTTCTTCATCAATATTTGTTTTAAGTTTAATTTCTTTTTCATATATTAAGCTTTCAAATGCTGAAACTGCCATTTGTATTTCTTTTGAGATGTTAAATTTTTGTACATTTGATCTTGTGTTTTCAACTTTAGAAAGTGTTAATAAATCATTAACAAGTTTATTCATGCTTTGCACTTCATTTTGTATGTATGTTAACCATTTATTTTCTCCTACTTTATCTTGTAATACATCTGCATTAGCCTCAATAACTGCAAGTGGTGTTTTAAGTTCATGTGAAGCATCTGATATGAATTGCTTTTGCTTCTCAAAAGATTCTTCAACAGGTTTTACAATTATACTAGCTAACTTTTTTGAAATAATATAAGTTGCAAATATACCAAGCAGTCCTATCACTGCAGCTGATATAACTGTAGTTTTTAGCCTATTTATTGCATCTTCATTCTCCATTAATGTTATTTCTTTTCCGTTATACCCTATATTTCTTATTTTATATATATAACTTCCAATATACCCTTCTTCAAAAGAACCATTGTTGATTTTAATAGCATAATTTCTTATTTCATCAGTTACATCGCTAGATTCTTTTGTAATTGCATTATTACTTATTTCAAGTTTATATACACCTTCAATATTCTCTAAAAATCTGTCATTGTCTATTCTTATTTCACCAAGTTCATTTGGTTTGTCGTTTCTGCCATCTATTCTATCCATAAGCATTGTAGAAGATGTAATCGTGTTCCTATAGCTAAATCCAGCAAATATAATAATAATACCCAATATGATTATTGTAAGTGAAAGCTGAATAACCCAAAATATATTTTTTCTTAATTTATTTATCATTTTTTTCCTCCAACTTATATCCAATTCCTCTTACAGCTTTAATATTTACCTTTGAATCAATTAATTTTAGTTTTCTTCTAATAAAAGTAATATATACTTCAACATTATTATATTCTGCTTCACTCTCATAGCCCCAAATTCTTTCCATTAAGCCCTCTCTTGAAAGGATTTGATTTTTATTTAAAAGGAATTGTTCTAGTAGTTCTAGCTCTTTTCCGCTTATTTGTATTTCATTGTCATTACATTTTAGTTTTGCATTTTTTAGGTCCAGCTTTAAATCTCCAAATTTCAGAATATCTGTATCCTCAATTCTATTGGTTCGTTTTAATACAGCTTTTATTCTTGCAATTAGCTCTCTCATAGAGAATGGTTTTGTTATATAGTCATCAGCTCCATGCTCTAAGCCATTTAGTTTATCATCTATTTCAGACTTAGCAGTTAACATTATTATTGGAGTTTTAATTTTCTCTTGCTTTAGAAATTTTAAAATTTCAAAACCATTTTTCTTTGGAAGCATTACATCAAGCAATATTAAATCATAACTTTCTGTTAAAGCTTCATCTTCTCCATCTTCTCCATTCGTTTTAATACAAACATTAAATTTCTCTTTTTTAAGAGCCTCTGCTACTGCATCGGCTAAGCTGTATTCATCTTCTATAATTAAAATATTCACTTATTATCACCCCAAATATAATTTAGCATTGATTTATTGAATTTAGATTGAAGATGTTTAAATTATATATTAACGGACTGATAATTTCAATTATCAGTCCGTTTTATTATAAAAAATATTTAATTATTAATGCTTTAATCCTTTGCATGTTTCAACTATAATTTCTTTTAATAGTTCTTTATTATCTACATCATCAACTATATACATTGGTTTTGCAGTTTCATATGGAATTTGCTCTTTCATTTTGTATTTTTGGTTAGTATCAACTATCTTTACTAGTAGTCTATTGTCATAAATTCCACCAAATAAAGTATTATTATAATATAATAAAAACTCACCCATCATTGGTTTACAAGTTATATTATCTAATAAATCCAACTGTTCTAGTATAAAATCTTTGTATTCTTTTGATGTAGCCATAATAAACTCCTCTTATTATTAAAAGTGGCAACGGTTAGTCTATTGCCACTTTTTCTTATAATTATTAATTTTTCTTTGTATAAATAGCTGTTCCTACTATTCCAACTATTGAAATTACCATTATGCTAATCCATACAACTATGTTATCACCTGTTGTTGGATTTTTTAATGTGCTTGTTGTTTCTGTTGTAGTTGTTGCTGGAGTCTCTGTAGTCTCTGTAGTTGTTGTTTCTGTATTATTAGCAGGTTCTGCTTCTTCAGTTGTATCTACCTTTGCAATTTCAAATGTTGTTGTTGCTGTAGCATTATTATTAAATACTACTTCTAATAAATGTTCGCCTTCCTCTAAAGAACTCATAAATTCTTTAGCAAGTGTTATTATTGTACTTCCAGCTTTTGATGTATACATATCAGAACTTACTTGTTTCTTATCTACAAATACTTTTCCGCCTTCTTCAAATAAAGAATAATCAGCATCGATTTTAAATGTTGCTGGTTCATTTTTATCTAATGCAGTAGTTTTTGTTCCATCTTCAACAAATTTATATGCTTTTGCTGGTTCTTCTTCTTCATTTGAATCTTCTGAAGAATTAGGATCTGTTGTTGTTGGATCTGTTGTTGTTGGGTCTGTTGTTGTTGGATCTGTTGTTGTTGGGTCTGTTGTTGTTGGATCTGTTGTTGTTGGATCTGTTGTTGTTGGATCTGTCGTTGTTGGATCTGTTGTTGTTGGATCTGTTGTTGTTGGATCTGTCGTTGTTGGATCTGTTGTTGGATCTGTTGTTGTTGGATCTGTCGTTGTTGGATCTGTTGTTGCTGTAGCTGTTAGTTTGGTAAAGAATGAAAATTGTGTATCACTGCACCATCCTAATTCATATTCTGTACCACCATTTACTGTTAATGCTACATTACTTGAATTTTCAAATCCATATCCATCTTCTGCATTTAAATAAACTTCTACATAATAGTCTTCTCCAGCTTCGATTGTTGTTCCAAAAACATCTCCACTATCGTAAGAAGCATCTACTGATGGATAATTATTTATAAACATTGTCCAAGATACTGAACAATTTGCATTACTTCCTAAATCAATTGTAGGTTTTGTGTTTTCGTCAACAATTACTGTTCCAACTGCAGGAAGTGTTACTGTTGCATTTACTGTGTCTATTAATGTTAAATTTGCATTTGAAGTTCCCTCTTCAACCATAAATGAAGCAAGGGCATATCCTTCATATCCATCTGTGGTAGCTGAGTAATCAATTTCTAATCCATAAAATCCAGCTGATAATGTATTTAAATATGAATTTGATAGCACTATAGTTGTACCTTCAGCTAAAACAGTATAATATGATGGATCTATTTCATCGCTACCTAAATAAAGCGTTGAAACTGTGCAGTCACTTGCACTAGTTACGAATGAAATATCGTTTGTTGTTCCTAATTCAAAGCTTTGGAAATCTCCTGTTACAATTCCATATACATGTCTATATATTGCATCTAATTCTACTTCTCTGTCAGGCATTGTAAATGATGTGTTTTCTACATTTGCATCAAAATCATCTAAAGCTGTGTTAGCCTCCCAACGCACAAACTCTGTATTTGAAGGTAAATTTGTGCTTAAGGTAACTGTGTCACCTGCTACTGCTTCATCTACATCTGCATATCCATGATCTACAGTAATAGAATGAAGCCCGTCAGCGCGTACTATTGTTGGCATAAAAACTGCCATAACCAATGTAAAAATTAGCGCTAAACTAATTGTTTTTTTGTTTAAATTTTTCACTTTTGAATTCCTCCTTAAAAAAATTTTACTTTTGTAGCTTTGATGTAATTTTAAAAAAATTTATTCCATGACTATGCTATCACATTATATTTTTTTTTACAACATTTTTTTGCATTTTTTTATATTTTTTTCTTTATGTTGTAAAGCCTGCATATTAGTTAATTTACAATGGTTTGCGCCTTTTTATGTAGACTGTTTTTAGTTGTTTTTTTGTAATATTCTACTGGAAATCTCTTCAATTATTTCTACACCAGTCTCTTCCAATTTTATACAAATTGAATTGTCTATCTTTTTTTCTATGTCAATATCTTCATTAATGTTTAATCCTATCCCAATTATAGTTTTATTATATAAATTATCATGATAAATGTTCTCAATTAGGATTCCACCAAGTTTTTTATTTTGATAATAAATGTCATTTGGATATTTTATTGTTGCCTCTATTCCTTTTTCGTATAGGTAATCTATTATTGCATTAGGAACTATTGATGAGTAATTAGCATTTTCTTTCTTTGTCACAATTGAAAAAGTAAGCCCTGTCTTGCTTATCCAAATCCTATCATATTGGCCTCTTCCTTTTGTTTGTTTTTTTGTATAAATAACATATTCATTTTCTGGTGCATTTAACTCTTTTGCTTTATTATTTGTACTGTCTAATGTTTCAAAATAGTAAATCTTTATTTGTCCCATTTTTTAAATATTAAACATGCATTGTCTCCTCCAAAGCCAAAGCTGTTTGATAATGCATATTTTATTTCCTTTCTTAGTCCATTATTTATTACCATGTTTAAATCACATTTTGAATCTATATTTTTAACATTTATAGTTGCAGGAATGAATCCTTCGTCTAGTGCTTTTGCACATATTATTGTTTCTATTGCTCCACTTGCAGACATCATATGTCCTGTCATTGATTTCGTAGACGAAACATAAATATTTGTATAATTATCTTTAAAAGCTTTTTTTATCGTTTCTGTTTCTATTAAATCATTCAATATAGTGCCAGTTCCATGAGCATTTATGTATTCGATATCATTTGAATTTATTCCAGCATCTTTTAATGCAAGTTCAATTGCTTTTACAGCATAATTTCCATCTTTTTGAGGGCTAGTAATATGATAAGCATCACAATTTGAACCATACCCGACTATTTCAGCATATATTTTTGCATCTCTTTTTAAAGCATGTTCAAGTTCCTCTAATACTATTATTCCTGTTCCTTCTCCAATAACAAAGCCTTGTCTGTCTTGGTCAAATGGAATGCTGGCTCTGTCTTTATCATCTCCAGTGTATATTGCTCTCATCGCTGAAAATCCATCTAGAATTTTTTTATTTATTGCAAATTCACTTGCTCCAGCAATCATTATGTCTTGCATTCCATACTTTATTTTCAAATATGCTTCACCTATTGTATTATTTCCACTTGCACAAGCAGAAGAAATTGACATGTTTATGCCATTAGCCTTTAGATCTATTGCTACAATGCTAGATGCTGAATTGGTTAGTACCGATGGAATATAATATGAATTAATTATTCCAGTTTCATAGCTTTCTTCAATTTTTTCACATCCACCTATGTTTGATGAAATAAATACACCAAATCGGTCGTGATTTATTTCATTTTCATTTAATTTACTATCTAGGAAAGCTTCTTTAGCTGCAATTCTAGAATAATTAATATATTTAGAATTAAAGCGAATTTCTCTTTCTGTTAAATACTCTTTTAAATCTATGTTTTTTATTTCTGCTGCAACCTTAACATTCGTTGCATCTTGGTTAACTCCTTTTATATAGTCTATTCCGCTTCTATTAGTTAAAATGCTTTCCCACATTTCTTCTATATTGTTTCCAATTGGGCAAATTGTCCCAAGTCCAGTAATTACTACTCTTTTCATATTATCTTCTTAAAATCCTCATAATTATTTATTTTAAATAACTTTATTTCTTTTTGTTTTGCTTTTGCGATATTGTTTATGTGAAACGCTAAATTCCCTCCTGGCCCAATTTCATAAAATGTATCAACACCATCATATAGCATATTTTCTATAATCTGTAAAAACTTTACTTTCGAATATAGTTGTTTTGTTAAAAGGTCATGTATATGTTCGTTAGTATTTTCTTCTTTACTCCCTGTGTAGTTATAATATATGTTATTGTCGTTTATTTCATTGTTTTCAAATTTATACGTACTTAAAAAATCTGCAAAATTTTTTCCTATGTTTTCTAAATACTTGCTATGAAAAGCGCCTTGAACATCCAGTTTAACAATTCTTTTTGCTCCGTCTTGCTATACATTCATTGCTTGCTTTTTCAATATCTTCTTTTAATCCAGATATTACAACTTGGTTATATGAATTTTCATTAGATATCTGGCAGTTATATTCATCTACTATTTTTTGTACCTTGCTATTTTCTAGGAACATAACTGCACGCATTTCGCTTTCAATCTTAGATAATTCTGTTTTCATCAAGTTCCCACGTTTTTGTAATATTTTTATGCCATCTTCTACTTTTAAATAATTAGCACTGCAAATAGCTGAGTACTCTCCTAAACTTGAACCAGCAAAATTTTTAGGTTTTATTCCGTGATCAATTAATAAATGAACTATTCCCATTTCAACTAAGAAAACAGCTGGCTGAAAAATTTCAGTGTCAATTTCATTTTCTTCTCTATTATAGACATCATTTTCTAGGTCTAAGAAATCCTTATATGTATTAACAAATCCTTTAAATGAAGATTCATTTTCATAAAAATCCTTGCCAAAATTGTTAAACTTATTTCCTTGTCCATCAAATATAAATGCTTTATTGTTCATGTTCTCCCCAATTCTTTATTCTTTGAATTCTATTTTTTATTAATTCATCTTTTTTAAGATGTGATAGTTCAGTTATTTTATTATTTATAATTGCTTTAATTTCCTCTGTAAGCTTGTCAAAATCATTGTCTTCAATTATTTCATCAATAATTCCATCTTTTAGCATATCTGTAGGCAATATTCTTAGCTCATCTATTACATTTTCAAGTTTTTCTTTTCCTTTATAGATAATATCTATGTAAGCTTCAGGAGAAATCACAGATAAATATGAGTGTTCGAGCATTACTAAATAATCTCCAGTTACCAAAGCAACCGCACCGCCACTATTTGCCTCTCCTGTTATGAATGAAATTATAGGCACTTTTATTTTTGATATGTCTTGCAATAAATTTGCAATAGCAGATGCTTGTCCATTTTTCTCTGCTTCATAGCCTGCATTCGCACCAGGTGTATCAACAAAAAACACTATTGGTGAATTCATTTTTTCTGATAGTTTTACAAATCTATTAACTTTTCTGTATCCTTCTGGATTAATCATTCCAAAATTTGTTTTAATATTTTCATTAATGTCGTTTCGTCTATCGACATAAGCAACACTTATATAAGAATTGTCTAATTTGGCGAATCCGCATTTTATCGAATTATCATCTTTGCTTATTCTATCACCATGTATTTCAATAAATGATTCAAAAATGTTTTGAACTATTTCGTATGGTCTTGCGTGGCTTTCAGTTCGTATATCTTTTAAAAGCTCTAGTTTATCAATTTTTTTACTATACTGTTTAGTACTTCTATCTACTACTGACACATTGTTATTATTGTTGTAGTATTGTTCTAATATTCTACCAATTATGCATTTTTGGCTATCTCTTCTAGTAATAATATCAATTAATCCATTTCCATAATTAAATTCAGTTGTTTGGAAATCAGCTGGTAAATTTTGATGTAGCTCATTTTCAATTACTCTTGCGCCGCTAAAACCAATCTTACAATCTTTTTCAGATAAAATAATATCTCCAAGCATTGATAGGCTCGCATTTAGTCCACCATATGTAGCATTTGTAAGGAAGCTTATAAATAATCCATCTTTTTTGTAATCATTTATTGCTTCTGATAATTTTGACATTCCAACTAATGCTGTTACACCCTCTTGCACTCTAATGCCACCACTTGCACTAAAAATTATTAATGGTAAATGATTGTCTTTTGCATAGTATATTAAATAGCATAACTTGTCTATTAAGTATTTGCCTATGCTACCTGCCATATTAAAAGAATCCATTATTCCAATTGCAACTTTATAGCCAGTTATGTTCGCAACTCCTATAATAATGCTGTCTTTGTCACTTTTATTATTCTTATCAATTTCTTGAAATGTCCCTTCATCACAAATTAGGCTAAGTCTTTCAGTACTTTTCATTTTAAAGTTATATCCGCAATTAGTGCATGTTTTATATTCATTGTGGTTTTTAAATTGAGTATTGCATTTAGGGCATGTATTCCAATTATTTTTAGCATTTATAATTCTTTTTTTGTTTTCAAAAATAACATTCATTTTATACTTCTTTTAAATACTCCAAATCATATTCTCCATTAACAAATTTTTCACTTGTTATAACATCATATAAGTAATTTATGTTAGTGTCTATTCCTTCAATTATCAGTTCTTCCAAAGCTTGTTTTAGTCTATTAATTGCGCCCTCTTTTGTTTTCCCTTTACAGATAATTTTCATTAGCATTGGATCATAATTTATGCTTACTTTCATTCCATTATATATATGTGTATCTAGTCTGATATTATTGCCTAAAGGAAAATTACAAAATGTAATATTTTTGTTTCCTTCTAGAGCATTTATTCTTGCTTCAATTGCAAAAATATTTGAGCTTTTTATGTTTTTATATTCTTCTATATTTTTCCTATCAGCAATTTCAATTTGCATTTTTACTAGGTCTACATCTGCACACATTTCTGTAACAGTGTGTTCTACCTGTATTCTAGGATTTATTTCTATAAAATAATAGTTATTGTCTTTATCTACAATGAATTCTGCTGTGCCAATATTGGTATAACCTAGCTCTTTAACTATTTTTAATGTATCTTTTTTCATTTTGGCTATTAGATTTTTTGAAATGTTGCTACTTGGTGTCATTTCAATTACTTTTTTATAGTTTATTTGCAAACTGCAATCCCTTTCAGGAAAAGTAATAATGTTACCAAATTTGTCAGCTGCATACTGTATTTCTATATGTCTATAACCTTTTATGTACTTTTCAATATAAATTTTTTTATTTTTTAAATCGTTACTTATCTTACCAAACTTAAATTTGAACTCTTCTATGTTTTCAATTTTTTCTATTCCCTTGCCACCTGCGCCTATGGCCGATTTTATTAATATTGGAAAATCTTCTTTTTTAATGTTTTCTGCTTCATAGCTTTCAATAATTGGGATTCCAAGTTTTTGTACTTTTTCTTTTAGCAAATATTTATTCTCAATTCCTTTTAATACATCTGGATTGGTTCCAATATATATAAGGCCACTTTGTTCTATCCTTTTAGCAAATTCATAGCATTCACTTAAAAATCCATATCCACAGTGAATTGCATCGCATTTTGTATTTATTGCAGCTTGAATAATATTGTCTATATTCGTATATCCATCAGAATCATTTTCTTTTTCTGTGCACACACTTTCGTCAGCCATAAATACATGTAAAGCATCTTTATCTTCATTTGAATAAATGCTTACTGTTTTTATGCCCATTTCCTTGCAAGTCCTTATTATCCTTATTGCTATTTCGCCTCTATTTGCTATTAATATTTTTTTAATCATATATCTTCCTTACTAAAATCATTTTTTGGTTACATTCTAATATATCATTTTCATTTACAATTATTTTTATTATTTGGTATTTTTCTTCAGCATGGATTTCATTAAAGGTCTTCATTGCTTCTATAACACATAAAGTATCGCCTTTATTTACTATGTCTCCTTCTTTTAATTTGGAATTACAATATTTGCCGAACTATTGGTGATAAAATCCATTTTTCGTCGCTATTTATCTTAGTGGCTTCATTATCTTCTTTGTTTATATCAACATTTTCTTTAGTTTCATTTTCCTTTTCTAATTCTATTTCAAGCTTTCCATACTTAACTTTCAGTTTCTTAATATTTGAATTAGAAAATTCCTTAATTACATCATCAATAATAAGTTTAGCCTTCAATTTTTACACCCTTTTCTTCCAATAGTTTTATAATATCCCTAACATATACTAGATTTATCAATTCTTCATCTGAAACTCTAATGTTGTACTTATTTTCAATATCAAGTACTAGTGATGTTGCATCTAATGAATCAATTTCTAAATCATCTTTTAAAGAGCTATCATTTGTGATTTTGTCCATATCTATAAAAAATGCGTCATGAATTATCTTTTTAACTTCTTCTTCCATTTCTTTTTCTCCTTATTAAATATCTAATATTATTCCATTTATTGTTAACCCTGCAGCTGTTCCAAATAACATAATTCTATGTTTATCCTTTAAGTCTCCATTTTCTAGTAATTTGCACAGTACAAAAGGTATTGATGCAGATACCATATTACCATAATCATCAACCCAGTTAATATATTTTTCTTTTGGAATTTTGAATCTATCCATTATCATTCCTAATGCTTTGCTTGCTTGATGAGGAATGATTAAATCTATTTCATCAATAGATAAGTTGTTTCTACTTAGGAAATCGTTTAAAAATGTTGGTACTATTCTAGCAGTTGTAAGTAGAATCTCTTTTCCTTTCATGTCAAATAAATAATCTGCTTTATTTTGTTCTGTGTACTCATACCCAGGTTCTAAAGTACCTCCACCTCTTATCTCTGTTAAATGCGTACCCTCTGAATATGTTCTTTGCATGCTATCAATTATTCCTTCATTTTCGTTTCCTTTTGTAACAACCACTGCAGCTGAACCGTCAGAAAATAGTTCATAGCTTTCTTTTTGGTTTTTGTTTAACCCTTTAGAACAAATATCTCCAGACACAATCAATATGTTTTTATATGTGCCTAACTCAATATAATGAGACGCAATGTCTAAAGCTGTTAAGAAGCTCGAGCATGATGTGTTTACATCTATTGCAGGCATTGTCAATCCTTTCGCAATTTTTTCATGTATCAGGCTTGATGTAGCAGGTAAAAGTTGTGCCATTACTGCTGATGCACATATGATTAAATCGATTTGACTAATATCTAATTTAGCACTTTCTATAGCTTTATTGCATGCCTTAACATTCATGTCAACTTGTGTTTCTTCATTGTTTGCTCTGTATCTTGTTTGATTTCCAAACATGACTTTATTTTCAGGGACATATGATCCATACCCTATTATTTTTATATTTCTCATTATGTTAGAACCTTCTTTCAACTCTTTTTACTTTTTTCCCTTTTTCAGTTTCATATTCTTTAAACTCTATTTGTGGATTTTTAAATTTCTTTCGTTCCGCTAATGTTTTAAATTCTTCAATAATTTTTTCTTTAACGTTTTCTTCTGTATTGTCAATATATACAATTATATGCTCTTTATCTGTCTGAACCACTCTATAATTTGTTATATCTGGTGCATAAACCAAGCATCTACTTATAAAATCCGCGTAAACTTGTACATCAGTGTTTTCTTCAACAGAACTTTTAAAAATGAATATGTCATCTTCTCTACCTTCTATTTTATCAATAACCATAAAAGAACTTCCACATTCACATTTCCTGTTTGTTGAAACTATAACATCATTTAACCTATATCGTATAATTGGCTGTGTTTTTCTATAAAAGTCTGTAACTATTGGTATAAATCTTTCTTCATCTATTTTTTCTTTTTCAATTTTTACTATATCTTCATTTATATGTAAATTGCCACACTCGCAAGTATAAGCTAGAAAACCTTCAGTGCATTGATACACTTGATGTATTATATTTTTATTAAATGCTTTTTTTATAAATCGTTCGTCACTATCTGTTAAAACTTCTGCAACTGAAATTATTTTTTTAGGATTTAGGCTATTTATCCCTTTGTTTATTTTCTCTTTTCCTATTTCTTTTAGAACAGAAGCGGGCGCAACTAAAATCGTTGGATTAAACTCTTCTAAATCCTTAATATTGTCTTCCATATTTTTTAGCAAATCAAAAAATCTAAATTTTATAAATGCTGAATTTATGCTTTCATACAAATTATTATCGGCTCTTAAAAAGAATGCTACTCTATGTCCAAGCAAATCACCGTTTTGGTAATAATTTTGCTAAAACAGCTCCTGCCCATTGCATTGTTTCTTTATCAGATAATACAAAAAGTCCTCTATGTCCGCTTGTTCCTGATGATAGTCCAACAGAAATACCATTATACTTCTTTTCAAAATCTCTGGTATGTTCACTTTCAATTGCTACTTTTAAAGCCTCATCTCTATCTATTCCTACTGTATTCATCTTATTGAAATTATCCATCATTATTTTTTTGTCTATTATTTCTATTTCATCTAGTTTGTCTATATCAATATTTTTGTAATATGGAGAGTTATTTTTCATAAACAATAATTGCTTTTTTATCATCTTGTCTTGATACCTAGTTAGGTCATCTCTTGTTTTAAATTTTCTTGTCCATCTTACTTCAATAAAATTCTTTATTGCTATTAGAATTCCCACTAAATCAGCTCCTTCTTGTCATAATCATCATGTGATAAATATACTTTAATACCATTTCCTTCAAGTTTATTTATTAGATCAATTCCTTTTTTATATTCTTCATAATTGTTTTGTACAAGTCTTGCAAATGGATGCATTTCGTTTACATGGTCTTTAAAATCTAATCCCCAACAAATGTCTGCTCCTATGAACACATTGTGTTCTGGTATATATGCACATATTTGTCCATTAAAGTGACCATTTATCTCAGTAAGTATAATGCTTCCATCTTTAAATAAATCATACCCGGTTTAGTAATTCGTATTTTTCATGAAAATCACATATTACTTTTGTTCTATCTTCAAAGTTAACAGGTAACATGTTCTTAAATATTAAGCTCTTTAGTTTATTTCTTTTGTACTCTTCTTGGCAGTCTTTAGATACTATAAACTCTGCATTTTCAAATTCTTTTGCACAACCTATATGGTCTGGATGCAAATGAGATAAGATAACTGTTTTTATTAATTCTGGATTAATATTTTCTTTCCTTAATTGTTCTGTTATTTTTTCATTTTTTGTTATGTATGTAGGGTTAAATATGTTATAGATTTTTCCTTTTATTCCACATTTATATATTTGCTCAGAATAGCCTGTGTCAAATAAAACATATCCATACTTTGAATGTTTTATTAAAAAAACACCTGCGTAGAATTTTTTTATTTTTTCCTGTGGTTTTTTAATTATGTATTTTAATTTGTTTGTGCAGTATCCACATGCATAATATTTAATCTCTATTACTTTGTTCTCTTTCATGTTTTGCATACTTAATTATTCCTTCTTCTAATGTCATTTTTGGATTATAGTTAAGATCTTTTTTTGCTTTTTCTATATTCAAGCTTTGTGAATATCCTAATGTAGCAATTGTGTATTTAGTAATCATAGGTTCTTTATATATTCTAAACGTCTTGTAGATTAATTCTATAATAGAAGCCAAAAAATACATAAGATTTAAATTCATTTTTCTGTAATTCGGCTTTTCTCCTAGCTCTTCAAATAGCTTGTCTAAAATATTCTTAAATTCTGTAGGTTCACCATTTGTGATATTATATGTTTTTCCATTTGCTTTTTCAGATTCCATTGCTAAACGCAAACTGTATGCAACGTTCTCTACACAAGTAACATCAACAATATTTTTTCCTCCATTAAATAGAGGAATTCCTATTTTTCTGTTTGCATTAATAAGTCTTGGAATTATACTGGTGTCGCCTATTCCAAATAATCCTCTTGGTCTTATTATAACACTTTCAAGTTGTTTGTTATCAATTTTATGGATTAAATCTTCTGCCAGAATTTTGCTTTTTATATAAAAATTTAATTTGTTATTTTGGTTAAAATCATCTTCAACAATATTCAATCTATCATATTTAGCAGAATACACACTAGGTGAAGAAACATACACTAGTCTTTTAACATTATTCTTTTTGCAAAAGTTAATAACATTTTCTGTGCCTGTAACATTGGAATTATAAAAATCTTGCCATTTTCCCCATACGGTAGATAATGCAGCAGCATGTATAACATAATCAACATTTATTGCTTTATCTCCTATTTCGTCTAATGAGCATTTAAGTGTTTCTACTCCATATTGTTCTTTCAAATAATTTAATACATCTTCTTTTCTGCCTTGAGCTACAACTTCATAACCATTGTTTTTCAGCTCTTCAACCATATATTTGCCTAAAAAGCCTGTAGCTCCTGTTACCAATACTCTTTTCATCTATTCCTCCAATAATTTAGTAATGTGTTCTATTGCTAATTTTGTTCCATCATATTCTTTAACAATTTTGCTGTACTTTTCTATACTTTCTTGATATTTTTTGTCACTATCGATTTTGTTTATATATTTTTTTATTTTGTTTATATCAAATTTTTTTAAGTAAAATCCCAGTTTCTTTTTGGCTACTATTTTTGCGTTCATTCTCTGTTCTTCTTGAAGCGGAATACTAATTTGAACTACTTTATTATAAATAGATTCGTATATGCTATTTAGTCCGCCCTGGTTAATAAACAATTTACAGTGCTTTAATAGCTCTACTTGATTAGTATAATGAATATATGTAATGTTTTCCTTAGGAGATTTAAGATCCATGCTTCCTATATTTATTAGAATTTTTTTATCATCAAAGAATTTTTCATTTACAATTGCATTTATAACTTCAATATTATTTGTAAACACACTTCCAAAGGATACATAAATGTCATAATCTTCATTATAGGTTTCTTCTTTAAAATTTAGTCTATCTTTTATAGTTGTACCAACAAACTTTACGTCTTTAGGAAATGTAGTAACAAATGGTTGTAATTCGTTAGGCATAAAAACAATTGTTATATCTCCTTTATTTACGAATAAATCCAATAGGCTAAATCTAGCAATATTATTCTCTTTTCTAAATTTTTTTTCTTGTTTTACAAGTTTCATAATATCTATTCCATGGCAAAGAAATAGTTTTATTGAGGGAAATAGCATGTTTGAAAAGGTAAATACAAGTGGATTATATCCAACTAGTGCACTTAAACATACTGATTTTATTTTAAACTTTTGAGCTAGGTTTTTTCCAAAGCCAGCCATGGAATCATATATTATTAAGTCAACATCATCATAATTATTTTGTATGTACATTGAATATGCTTGTTGATTTAAGCTTATTAATCCTTTCATTAGGTTGTAAAAATTTTCTGTTAGTTCTGCAACATTATACATGTTGTCGAAATCGATATCATATGCAATAAACTTTGCTCCACTTTTTTCTGCAAATTCTTTATATTTTGCAGAGCAATACCATTCTACTTCATACCCTAAATTTACCAATTCTTTTATAATAGGAAACTCAGGCATTAGGTGTCCATAAGCTGGAGTTGAAAAATATATGATTCTTTTCTTTTTTATTGCTTCATTCATACTTATTACCTTCTAATATTTTTTTATATAGTTTTTCCATTCTTATGCCAAATTCTTCTTTGCTAAAGTTATTGGATTTTTTATAAGATATTTGGCCCATCTTTTCAGCCAAATCTTTATTGTTAATAATACTTAATATTTGTTCAATAAACTCGTCTTTATTTTCGAATATAAAGCCATTTACTCCGTTTTCTATAACTTCTTCTAGGCATTTATCTTTTCTGCATACCATAGGCATTCCACATGCTAATGCTTCTACAAATATAAGTCCTTGTGTCTCGCTTGTTGAAGCGCTTACAAATATATTTCCTAATTGGTAATATTTATATACTTCTGTGGGTTTAATCATTCCAGTAAAAATAACATTATCTGTTACACTTAATTTTTTTGCTTTTTCTTTTAATTCATTTTTGTATGGTCCATCACCAACAATAATAAATTTTATTTCTTTATCTTTTTCTATTAGTTCAGGTAAGTATTCTATTAATTCATCTATGTTTTTTTCCGCTCCTAGCCTGCTTACAGTAACAATGTATTTATCGTTATTCTTTAAGTGTAGGCTTGATAGGATCTTATTTTTTTCTTCTTGAGAAAGCTTTTTTTGATAATTGCTTAAATTAATACCTGTTGGAATAACTTCTATTGGACATTTAATTTTATATTCCATCAATTTTTCTTTCATCTTGTTTGAAGGTACTATAACAGCACTTGAAGGATTATAGTATTTGTTACTAAGCCTTTTTATAATTGGTCTGCCAATTGTTCTAGGTATATGTATATATTTTATATATTCTTCATACATGCCATGGCAAGTTATAACAAATGGTATATTAAGCTTCCTAATTATTCTATTTGCTAGTATTCTAGATGAAAACTCAGTTTGAATATGTACTATATCCGGTTTCCAATTAATTATCTCTTTAATTAACTTATCATGTTTTTTTAAACTAATTCTTGCGCTTGGGTATACTGGCATAGGTAATGAGCCAATATAGTATTCATTTTTGTTTACAAATGATTTTCTATTTGGAGATAATACTAACATTCTAACATCATGCCCTAGCCTTATTAGTTCATCTCTTAGCGCTTCAATAGAATTAGTTACACCACAAATTTGATTACCATATACGTCTGATGCAATAAGAATTTTCATATTGCCTCCTTTATACTTAGTCAAATTGAACTTGCCAGTTAGGATTGTCTTTTGCTTTAAAACACATTTCTACTTGTTCTATTGTGCATTTATCAATTGCAAGATTTTCTGGTAATTCGTCAATAGAGAAAAATTTTGATTCTGTAGTTTCAATGTTTTTCTTAAATTCTCCGCCAATTAATTTACATAGCACAAAAACTTTACATATTCCATATGCATATATAGGTTTATTGTGCTTATTTCTATCGTGTAATGCAATTATCTTTATTGGTTCAACATCAAGACCTGCTTCTTCTTTTACTTCTTTTATCGTATTTGATCTTACTGATTGTAATACATCACACCATCCGCCAGGTAGTGCCCAAGTACCATTATTTTCACGCACCAGCAATATTTTATCATCTTTAAATATTGCAGCTCTTGTAGACAATTTAGGAGTTTGATAACCTGTTTCGTTGCAAAATAAGTCTTTTACTTTTTCTAAGGAAATGTCTGTTTTCTCTTTAATCATTTCTGCAGAAATTTCCCTTAGTCTTTCATATCTTTCTTTGTCAAAATCACTTTTTACATATGCTAATCCATTTTGAGCTATACTTTGTATCTCTATTGCCCATTTTAAAAAATTATCCATGTTCATATCCTCTTTCGTTTTTTATAATATATTAGCTAAATATTGTAAGCCTATCGCAAATAATGCTACAATAATTATGAAACCGATTATTGCAATGTGTTTCTTTTTCTCTGCAAAAAGTGATGCAATAAATTCTCTAATGAATGCGTTAATCCAGAAATATGCCTTTGTTTTAGATCCAATTCCTTCAATACTTAAGTTTTGATTAGTTGCAATCGTCCCCGCTCTAAATACATGATAATTAGTGGTAGAAAATGCAACTTTTGCATTTTTTTTGTTTTCATTAATTAACTTATTTGAAAACTTAATATTCTCATAAGTATTCTTAGACTTATCCTCGACTAAAATTTTTTCTTCTTTTATTCCTTGTTCTATTAAATAATTTTTCATTGCCTGGGCTTCTGACATTATTTCGTCGTTGCCTTTTCCACCAGATGGTATGAATATTAAATCTTTACCCGTTTTTTCTTTCTGTTTTTTGCTAAATTCAATAGCTTTGTCAACTCTCGCTTTTAGTAATTTTGTTAAAGTACCATCACTTTTTATTTGGCATCCTAAAATGATGATATAATCCTTATCAAATTCAGGAATATGTCTTGAAGCTTTGATTCCCATTATAACTGTTCCAATTAACACGCACTCAATATAAGTAATTGTAATGTATATAGTTGATTCAATAAAATTATAAATATATACTCCAATACCATTTTGATTGTGAATGTCAATCCAAGTTGCTGTATACAGCATATTATACATTATTTCAGGTAATACTGAAGAAAAGCACAATACAACACCTAATAAAATTCCCAATACATTACTTATGCTAAATCCTTCTTTTCTTATTAATAAAATATTACTTATTATCATAAGAATCGAAACAACAAAAGCAATAGGAAGTAATGCTGTCGTAAATGAAAACATTTGAAGCACTGCATTTATAGTATTTATAAAGCCATTATAATTGAACAAAGCAAGAAATTGGTTTACTATAGCAATTGCAACGAAAATAATTATACCTAAATATGCTATATTCTTGTATCTATACATATTTTCATTTGTGCTTTTTTTATAAGATATTATCAATAAATAAAGCACATACATTAGCCATATTGTAATTGCAATTGGAATAGCAATACTGCAAGTACTGTCTCCCATATATTGGTTAACTGTTATGATTCCAAATTTATTGACGTATATTGATTCCAAAAAAAGTTCATCATCTTGCGAGTCATTAATATATAAATGTGTTTTTCCTTCACCTATTCTTTCAACCTTTATATATAGCGTTCCATCTATAATGTTTTTTTCTATACACTTAACAACATTTTCATTATCAAATTTAATACTTATAGCTTCTATATCAGTTATGTTCCTAATTCTATCAATTTTTAATGTGTATGTCTTTCCAGTTATGATAATCACAGTCAATGAGATAGTCATTAAAATAATTGCTGATATTAATGCTTTTAATTTTTTCAAGGCATATTTTCTCCTATCTGTATATTTTTTACTTTCAATAAAGTCCTATCCATCTTTAGACAGGTTCTATGTCAATAAATCTAATTGCTCTATTTTTTGATTTTAAATTTTTCTTTATCTTTTTTTCTAGCCCAATATATTGTTTTATTGAAATCTTTTCATCAACTTTAACCTTTACAAAAACACTATAGTAAGTTGACATTTTTATAATTCGTAGCTGTTTTAAATCTATTTGCTTAATCTTTTCAAGTTCTTTTTTTATGTCCTCGTTTATTTCTTCATTTTCCTCAGTATTAGTAAGTATTTCTTTAATGTTATAAATTATCATTTTAATTGAAATATAGAATACATAAATAGCTATTCCCAAGCTTCCTATTTTGTCAACATTAATATTTAAGTTGAAATATCTCATGATAAGCACTAATACAGAAATAACAAGAACCACGCATGTTGAAGCTAAGTCTGCAAATGATTCTTTTGAAGACTCAATCATAACTTCACTTTTAAAATGTTTTCCAAAATGTTGTAGTAAGAATACTGTTATGCTTTTTATTGCAATAAGAACAAACATTACAGCAAAAAGTGCTGGATTTGGATTTACTTCTCCTTCAAAATAAAATAACTGATATACAATAAAAACACCTATTAGAAATAATAAGGCACCAGTAAAAAGGTTTGCCACTGCATAGACTTGTCCATATCCAAATGGATAGGTTTTATTTGCTCTTCTCCTGCCTATTTTATTTGCTATTAGGCATGTAATATCAGTAACAAAATCAATGAATGATTGAATTGAATCTGCTATTAATGTTGAAAATGCAAAGCATATTCCTGCAATAAGCTTAAAAACAGCAACAATAAAATTCAATATCATTGTTATGATAATTATTTTGTCTTCTTTCATTTTTAGTAGTTCCTTTCTTTACATATGTGAATTATATAATAAAGGACTGGTAATTACAACTAATTATCAGTCCTTTTTTATAATTTTAAGTATGCTTATTTCATTGCTTGTTCAACAGCAACTGCTACTGAAACTGATGCTCCGACCATAGGGTTATTTCCCATACCAATTAATCCCATCATTTCAACATGTGCAGGAACAGAAGATGATCCAGCAAATTGCGCATCTGAATGCATTCTTCCCATTGTATCTGTCATACCATATGAAGCAGGTCCTGCTGCCATATTATCTGGATGTAATGTTCTTCCTGTACCTCCACCAGAGGCTACTGAGAAATATTTCTTTCCATTTTCTATTCTTTCTTTTTTATAAGTTCCTGCTACAGGATGTTGGAATCTTGTTGGATTTGTAGAGTTTCCTGTAATTGAAACATCTACATCTTCTAGCCACATTATAGCTACACCTTCTCTAACATCATTTGCTCCATAGCATCTAACAAGGCTTCTTTCTCCTTTAGAATACTTAATTTCTTCAACAACTTTAACTTTTCCTGTGAAGAAATCAAAATCTGTTTTAACATATGTGAATCCATTAATTCTTGAAATTATTTGTGCTGCATCTTTTCCTAAACCATTTAAAATAACTCTTAAAGGTTCTTTTCTAACTTTGTTTGCAGATTTTGCTATTCCTATAGCACCCTCTGCAGCTGCAAATGATTCATGTCCAGCTAAAAATGCAAAACATTTTGTGTCTTCTGACAAAAGCATAGAAGCTAAGTTTCCATGTCCTAGTCCAACTTTTCTATCATCTGCTACTGAGCCTGGAATACAAAAAGCTTGTAGTCCTTCTCCTATAGCTTTTGCTGCTTCACTTGCTTTTGTGCAACCTTTTTTAATTGCTATTGCTGCACCTAATGTATATGCCCATGCGGCATTTTCAAAACATATAGGTTGAATTCCTTTTACTATCTCATAAGGATTAAACCCTTTGTCTGTACAAATCTTTAGTGCGTCTTCAAAATCTTTAATACCATATTTTTCCATAACAGGTTTAATTTGACCTATTCTTCTTTCATAACTTTCAAATGTTACTGACATACTATCTATTCCTCCTTTATTGTTTTCTTGGATCTATTTTTTTAACAGCTTCATCAAATCTTCCGTAAGTTCCACTTGCTTTTTCAATTGCTGCTTCTGGGGCCATTCCAGATTTTATATTATCCATCATTTTACCCATATGAACATATTTGTATCCAATTATTTCGTCATCTTCACTTAAACCAAGCTCTACTATATAGCCTTCTGCTAATTGTAAATAACGAGGTCCTTTAAGAGTACTTGAATAAATAGTACCAACTTGACTTGTATGGCCTTTTCCTAAATCTTCAAGACCTGCACCAATTGGTAATCCACCTTCTGAAAATGCAGTTTGTGTTCTACCATATACTATTTGTAAGAATAATTCTCTCATTGCAGTATTGATAGCATCACATACTAAGTCAGTATTTAATGCCTCTAAAATTGTTTTTCCTGTTAATATCTCTCCTGCCATTGCTGCTGAATGTGTCATTCCAGAACATCCAATAGTCTCTATTAAAGCTTCTTGAATGATTCCATCTTTAACATTTAATGTTAATTTGCAAGCTCCTTGTTGAGGTGCGCACCATCCTATTCCGTGAGTTAAACCGGAAATATCTTTAATCTCCTTAGCTTGTACCCATTTTCCTTCTTCTGGAATAGGTGCTGGTCCATGATTTGCACCTTTTTTTACACAACACATATCTTCTAGCTCTTTAGAATAAATCATTTCAATTCCTCCTTTATATTTTTGCTAACCTTAAAGCAATATATATTAAATCACTTTTTTTAAAACATTTCAATATATTTAATGTGAAATATTAGTATTTTCATCATAATGCTATATTTATTAAAATAAAGAAGGCACCCTTATTGGGGTAGGATGCCTTCTGTGGTGATTTAATAGATTGTTACTACTGTCCCAGGAGGCAACAGTCTGAGAATCTGAATCATGCTTTCTTCAGATACTGCCACGCATCCACCTGTATAGTGGTCCGGATTTCTCCAAACGTGCAGGAAGATTGCATTACCAGCGTACGGAGCACATCCTCTGTTATACCCCAGGTCGATGAAGTAATCGTAGACACCAGGATAGTCAATCAAGTGCTCGTCTTCAGAATAGTCTTCGTCGGGCTCCTCGCTCCTGAAAATGAGTTGGTTGTACTTGGTTCCGTGGTTTCCCGTTGCGCACCAGTACATGTCTTCCGTTACCTGAGTGTACGGAAGCAGAGAGCCAGGATCTTCATTGATTCCATATGCTTCTCCGATAACCCATGTCCCAAGCGGAGTCTTTGTGTCTCCTTCTGCGTGTTTCCCAGGGCCGTTTTTCCCAATCACGGCAGGACAAGTAAAAATCGGCACATATGCTCCATCTCGTGCTTCATAGATGGTTAACTCAGCATAGATATCATGTGTACATTTGATACCCAAGCGAATTTCGCCATTCCTTTCCACAGAGATTGGCTGACCAAACAAAATCTGCTCATACTCGTCTTGAGTACAGATGTTGTTGTTTGTCATGTAGCCTTCTGCTCCTTCACTTTCCGCCATGGAAATTCCAGCCTCCTTAGCACACACGCAGATGCCAACAGCAATCAGCGCCAAGATGCAAAGGACCGTTGCAAGTTTCTTCATTGTATACACCTCTTTCTTTGTCTTGGTCACAACAATCGCAATCACCACAAATGCGGTATGTAACCACAAATATTTTATCACGGCATCTGCGTTATGTCAATTTGTTTTCTATTCAATATTAACACCTTTATTTAATATTCTTTTACAAAGTATGCTCATACTTAATATTATTACCAAATATAATAAAGATGATACAATTGCCAAAATTTTAAATGCATCTACATCAATGTTAATTGTCGCAGTTTTAAATAACTCCATTACTGTTGAGTCAAATACACCATAAACAAATACTAGAGCTAATACTAAAGTTTGTGCAATTAAATATGCTACAAATCCAAATAATACTGAAAAACCTAGTTTTCCGTTGTTCCTTCTGTGTCCTAAAATTATACCAAGAAAGCCACATTGAATAGCATTAAATACTTCTAAAAATATTAATAGAATAGCCATCAAAACAAAGAATAATGTGCTCATGTTTAATCCGGTTGTTATTGTTTTTATATATTCAGTAATTACTGCCCAGTTGTCTTTTGAATAAAATGCAATGAATAAGCTTAAAATGATAACAGCAAAACTTATAAAAAAGAAAATCAGAGTTTGAAGAAATTTAGAATTATATAGTTGTTTCTTAGTAACTGGTAATGTATGCGTTAAATATGCTTCATCTTTATATAATGAGTCTCTAAACCTTACCCAGCTTCTCATCATGGTATTTATTAGGGTACTTGCAATCATAGATATCATACATCCCATGCTAATTTGTGCAATAATATTTACAATTACAGATTGGTCAATATTAAATAATATTCTTGTTACTGTTGCAAAGAATATAGACAGTATATAAAATATTGCCATGTTTTTTAACATATATTTTAAATCATATTTTAATAACTTAATTAACATTTTTAAACATCCTCCTAAAGATTTCATCTATTGATGATTTTTCTTTATTTCTTAGTTTGTCTGCATCACTTTGCAACACAATTTTTCCCTTGTCTATAAATATTACTTCGTCTAGGATTCTTTCAATATCTGAGATTAAATGTGTTGATATAAGTACACTAGCATTTTCATTAAAATTAGAAAGGATGGTATCTAAAATATAATCTCTTGTAGCAGGGTCTACTCCTCCAAGTGGCTCGTCTAAAATGTATAAATCTGCATTTCTTGACATAACTAAAACTAGCTGAACCTTTTCTTGCATTCCTTTACTCATTTTGGATAAATGCTGGTTTATATCTAAATCTAAATCTTTCAATAATTTTTGTGCTTTATCTGAATCAAAATTTTCGTAGAAATCTTTAAAATAGTTTATTACTTCTGAGACTTTCATTTGCTTATTTAGGTAGGTCTTTTCTGGTAAATACGAAATAACTCTTTTGCTTTCTACTCCAATTTTATTTCCATTTACTAGTATTTCTCCACTTGTTGGAGTTAGTAAATCATTTATTAATTTTATAAGCGTTGTTTTGCCTGCCCCATTTTTTCCTAATAATCCAACAATCTTTCCTCCAGAAATACTAAAATTAATATCTTTAAGTATTTCTTTATTATCAAATGATTTATTTAAGTTTTTAACTTCTAAAAGTTCCATATTATCCATCTATCCCTTCTAAATATTTTATTGAATCTGCTTTACTTAGACCAATTCTTTTCATTCCCTGAAAATAGCTCTTGGCTAAAGTAATAGCATATTCGTCTTTTAGCTTTTCTATTATTTTTTCGTCTTTTGTAACAAATTTACCATTCGTCCTCTCTGTATAAATTAAATTCATACTTTCCAACTCTGCAAGTGCTTTTTGCATTGTATTTGGATTCACTTTAAAAGTGTTTGCAAATTCTCTAACCGAAGGTAATTTTTCTCCACATTTAAATACACCTGAAATAAGGTATATTTTCATATATTCTAATAGCTGAATATATATTGGAATATTATTGTCAAAAGTAAACTCCATAATCTCACCTCACTGTGTTACTTTCTTAATACAGTGACATTGTATATCAAAAAAATAAACCTGTCAATAAAAAAGGAAGATTTTAAAATCTTCCTTTTGGACTGAAATATTTCATTTTTTATTGTGCATTTAATGTTACTTTTAATGAATTGATTATATCTAATGTTTCTTGATCAAATTCTTTTGATTCTTTTACTTCGTCTCCTTTATAGTATACACCTACATCAAGATTGCTTCCCTTATATATGTCATCAACTCCAACCATATAGTTGTATCCATGATATACATAATCTCCTGATCCACCAGTTCTGCTATAATATCTAAGTGCTTTTCTTCCATTTATTTCGAATTGTTCCAATCCAGCAAGTTTTATTGTAGATTCTGGTTCTTGCATCCATTCTAAATATCCTTCAAATGATGCTGCTTGTTCTCCGTGTTTTTCTTTAAAATATGTTGCTGTATTATATACTAATGTATGTGTGCCAAATGAAAAAGCTGCAGTTTCTGTTTCTAGGTAAAATGTTCCACTTCCCTTTACTTCCTTTGGTTTTGTTTTTGTAAATTCATATTTTGGTGTTCCATCTTCATTTTTTGGAACTGTAAGTGTAACTGTTCCTTTTCCAAGTGTTTGAGAAATTTCTACACCATCTACTTTTTTTGCTCCTCCTTCATTGTCACATCCAGTTAAGATAAATAATCCTGCAACCAACAAAATTGCAATTAGTGCAATACTTAATACTCTTTTCATTTTAAAACTCCCCCTCTTATTGTAAAAATTACTTTATAATTTATATCACATTATAATTTTTTTTACAATAAAATTATAATTAATTTCTTTGTTTCTTATTCATTATATGTACCTTCAAATGCAATTTTAGCAGGACCTGTCATATATACAAAATCGTCCCATTTAATTTTAAGTTCCCCACCTAAAAGTCGTACCTTTATTTCTTTATTCTTGTTTATTAACCCGGTTTATTATGCATGCTACAACTGATGCTGATGCCCCTGTTCCGCATGCTAAAGTTTCACCTGAGCCACGTTCCCAAACCCTCATTTCAATTGTAGAGTCATCAACTATTTCAATAAATTCAACGTTTGCTTTTAAAGGGAAATGTCTATCACATTCAATTAATGGTCCATATTTTTTCACATCAATGCTGTTTATATCGTTTACTACAGTTACTGCATGTGGATTTCCAGTTGTAAGGCAAGTAAAGTCAAAGCTTCTATCTAAAACGTTTAGTTTAACGTGTGAAATCATTTCATCATTAAAGCCGTTTTCGACTTTGGTATCTGGTATACATGGTACAAATTCTTCATTAAAAATTGGTCGTCCCATATTAACAGTTATACTAGTCACTTTATTATCTTCAACCTGCATCTCTAATGTCTTTATTCCTGCTAATGTCTCAATTGTTATGTTTTTCTTATTAGTTAGCCCTTTGTCATATACAAATTTTCCAACACAACGAATTCCATTTCCACACATTTGGCCTTCTGAGCCATCTTGATTAAACATCCTCATTTTAAAATCGGCAATATCACTTCTACAAATTAGAATTAGTCCATCAGATCCTATGCCAAAATGTCTGTCGCTCATCTTTTGCGCTAACTTGCTAATATTCTCTATTTCTTGTTCTTCCTTTTTAGTGCAATCAACATAAATATAGTCATTTCCCAAACCTTCCATCTTAGTAAATTCAATCATTAAACATCACCTCTGTTAAATAAAAAAAAATTATTTAATCTCTATTGTTTCTTTTAAATTCATTATTTTATAATCAATTCCTGTTTTCTCGATTTCTGTTTTTAGTGCATCTAGGTTTGGATTCATAAATGGTAATGGATGTTCCATATGAATTGGCAAAATTATTTCTGGATTAATATCTTGTGCAAACATAGCTCCATCAATTATACCAAGTGTTAATCCATTTCCATTAAACGGCATGCATAAAATATCACACTTGTAGTCATTATTAAAGTTAATTGTGTCACTTGTTGCATATAGCCTTTTTTCTCCATCATCAACAATATAGCCGACATTTTCAAAAATTTCTCCTTTTGATTTCTTCATTGCTGTAAGGAAACCATGAACCGCTTTTGTAACTTCTACTTTAATCTCTCCTAAGTCAATAATATCTCCTTGTTTAACAATTACAGGGTTAATTAAATTACTATTATCAACAACCTCTTTAGTTGTATATACTTCAGCATTATCTCTTTTTATAATAGTGTTTATAGCTTGGGCATTGCAATGATCTGCATGCCTGTGAGTAACTAAAATATAATTAATATCTTTCCAATCGTTTAATCTAGATTCATCATATCCTATGTTTCCCGGATCTATGAGAATTCTCTTGCCTTTTGTTTCTAATAACAAGCATGATTGATTATACTTTGTAATCTTCATAATTATTTTCCTCCTGATTTATATTGAGTTTGATTATACAATAAAAATAAAAGATTATCTATACATTGAATAGATAATCTTTTATTTTATATATTTTTACTCAGCTGGTTCTTTTGTCTCTGTTATATTAATGAAATATGCAAGTTTTCCTTTATATGTAAATAAGATGTCATATTTGCCTTCTGGATAATCCATGTTTACATATCCATTTCCAACATATTTGTATTCATCAACATCTGGAGTTGAATAGTTAATAACAAATCCACCGTTTTCATTTGCAAGTTCTTCTAATTTTGTTAATGACATTTTTTCCAATTCTTCAACTGTCCTGTGTGGTGTAACTAAAATTTTTACATCATTTGTTGATCCTGCATACTTTGTATCAATATAGAATTCAATATATTCATTTAAATAGAATGATGAGTTAATTCCTGTCTTTTTATATCCTTGCTGAACTAGTTTTGCCATAATACCTTCAGCATCGGCTTCCATTTCTTCATAGCTGTGTCTATTTCCAACTAATATAATTCCATCAATTACAAAATCAGTTTGTTTTGGTTTTCCTTCTTCGTCAACAATTTGTGTTAACACACCATCTTTATATGTATACTTGTAGCCTTTGCTGTTTGTTGTAGCAGTGTTAGTTGTTTCTGCTTTAGCTGTGCTTTCGGTTTTTTGTGTGCTTTGAGCATTGCTTGTAGTTGTCGTTTGTTCTTTAGTTTCTCCACATCCAGTTAAAATAAATAATCCTACTGTAAATATTAAAATTAAACTAGTAATTAAAGCTATTTTCTTTTTCATATTAAATCCCCCCTGTTTCTAGCTCTTAAATTTATAAAAGCCAAAAAGATAATATCATACTTTGTAAGTTTTAGCAAATAAAAAGAGACAAAGAATTATTTTTCTTTGCCTCTTTTTTAGGAGGATAATATTATTTATCTTCTAGGTATTTTTTTGCTTCATCTTCTGAAATTTCTTTCATTGTTTCATTGCAACATTTAATGCCACAATCATCACATGTGCAATCTATTAATACTTTAACCATTGCTCCACATTTTTCACATCTTACTATTTTATCCATCTTTTTCACCTCCTTTTATTTGCAGTTATTGCAATATGGACAGCTCGAGCATCCATCTTTTTTCTTTCTAAATTTTGCAATGCATATTCCTATAACTGCTATTAAAATCGCACTGACAATTAAAATGTTTACTATATTGAATGTACCAGTTTCTATTCTGCTTCCAATTTGATAAACAATTGTTGCTAATACCCATGCGCAGGTTGTTTGAAATAACACAGCCTTTAACATTCTTTTTGTAGAACCCAATTCTCTTTGCATAGCTCCAATTGCTCCAAAACATGGTGCACTAAATAAATTAAATACCATAAATGCATAAGCAGATGCAATAGTAATTCCTGCAAATGGAGTTCCTTCTGCAAATATTTCAGAACCTTCTTCGACATCCTCAGCTAAACCTGAGATTACAGCCATAGAAGAAACTACTTGTTCTTTTGCTACTAAACCTTGAATTGCAGAAACAGTTGCTCCCCAATTATTTTGCCCCAACATAGGATAAAATACCCATGAAATTGTTTTGCCAATGCTTGCAAGCATGCTGTCTTCTATATCAACTCCATATTCCATTTGGAAGGAGAATGAAAGTAAAAACCATATAACAATTGAGCATATTAAAATTATGCTTCCTGCTCTTTTTATAAATGCAATAACTTTATCAAATACATCTTTAGCAACATATTTTATGCTTGGAACTTTATATTCTGGTAGCTCAGATATGTATGAGCTACTTACATGCTTAAACTTGGTTCTTGAAAGTACGAAAGCTGAAGTTATAATAACTAATATTGCAAAAAAGTATAATGAAGCAGATGCTATTCCTGAATACTCTCCAAAAAAGTATCCTGCAAAAAGTGAAATGATTGGCAGTTTTGCACTACAAGGTATAAATGGAACTAAAATGCTTGTCATTTCTCTTTCATCTTGGTTTTCAATTATCCTTGTTCCCATTATTCCTGGAACAGAACATCCCGAACCTACTATAAATGGAATTAGGCTTTTTCCGCTCATGCCTAATCTTCTAAATAATTTATCAAATAATAATGCTATTCTAGACATGTAGCCTGTTGTTTCTAATAATGAAATACATAAAAATAATATAATCAACTGTGGAATAAACCCTAAAACTGCACCTACACCAGCTATTATTCCATTAACAACTAAACTGTTAACCCAGTCTGATGCACCAAGTGTTTCAAGTGATGTTCCAACCCATTCTCCAAAAGCCTCCATGTTGTCTCCTACCCAATCTACTGTACCTGAACCAACAACACCAACAGATAAGAAATACACTAAAAACATTACTATAACAAATATAGGAAATGCTATCCATTTATTTAAAAATATCTTATCTAATTTATCAGAGAAAGTTACTACATTGTCTTTTTCTCTAACACATTCTGCTTTTACTTTTTCTATAAAAGAATATCTCTCAGTCGCTATTACTTCTTCTAGGTCTGTATCATAATTGCTTTCTAGGTTTTTTCTAAATTCATCAAGCTCCTTTGTATTATTTTCTTCAAATCTCGAATCAGATTCTAATAACTTTATTGAAATAAATCTTTTGTGTGCTTCTAGTAAATTATTAGAAATTTTTGAAATCATTTCTTCTATTTTGTTGTCATATATTTTAGTTCTTGTTAAATCTTTTTTGTTATCAATTTCATTAATCAGTTCATTAATTCCTGTTTCTTTTAAAGCAGAAATTTTATATACCTTCGTTCCAAGCTTTTCTTCTAGCTTTTTTGCATTAATCTCTATTCCCTTTTTCTCTAATAAATCTGCCATGTTAAGAGCAATTATAACTTTTGTATCAAGTTCCATTAACTGTGTAGTTAAATATAAGCTTCTTTCTAACGAGGTAGCATCTACTATATTAATTATTACATCAGGTTTTTCATCAAATATAAACTTTCTTGAAATGTCTTCTTCAATACTATATGGGCTTAGAGAATAAATTCCTGGTAAATCAGTAATTTCGTGTTTTGTACCCTTTATTATACCAGTCTTTTTTTCTATTGTTACCCCTGGCCAGTTTCCTATTTTAGCATTCATGCCTGTTAAATAATTAAATAATGTTGTTTTACCGGCTATTTTGGTTACCTACTAAAGCAACTTTCATTACTTAACCACCTCCACTTCAATTTGGCTTAAGTCAGATTTGCTTATGCATAATTCGTAATCTCTTAATTTAATATCAATAGGATCTCCCATTGGTGCTTTTTTTCTAATCTCGATTTTTGTTCCTCTAGTTAGTCCCATATCTAAAAGGTGTCTTCTTATTTCTTTATTTTGAACATTTAGTTTGACAATTTTTGCTTTTTGTCCAACATTTAGCTTGCTTAAAACCATATATATTTCCTCCTTATAAACAACTAACTTTAAATATGACAAACGTATCACATTTGTTATTATATATATTCGATATTATAATGTCAATAGAATATGAAACTTTTTTCACATTTGTTTGACATATTTTTTTATTATGCTATAATTATCTTATATTTTAAGGATTTGGAGGATTCCTATATGTCTGAAACAGAAATACGAAAACCTATTCAAAAACGTTCTATAGAAACTAAAGATAAAATTGTAGAAGCGGGTTTTGACCTAATATGCAATGATGGATACTATAACACCAATACATCTAAAATAGCAAAAAAAGCTGGAGTTTCAACTGGAATTATTTATCAATATTTTAAAGATAAAAAAGATATCTTAATGGCAGGGCTAGAAAAATATGCAGATGATATGTTCTACCCTATGCTTAACATGTCAAATGTTAAATTCGAAAAAAAAGATATTTCTTCTTTGATGAAAAATATGATAAAAAAATATATAAGTAATCATAAACTTTCTGCTAGCGCTCATGAAGAAATAACCGCGATGGCCCACTCTGATAAAGATATTGCTAAATTCTTTTATGAAAGAGAAATTGAGATGACTAAAAGAATCGCTGATTCATTAATTGAAAATGGATTTAAAATCGATAACGTATATGAAAAAGTGCATATAGTTATTGGTATGGTTGATAACCTTTGCCACGAAATTGTATATCATAAGCATAAAGAAATAGACTATGAAGCAATGACAGACATTGTTGCTAATAATACAGTAGATATATTGATAAAGAGCTGATTTAACAATCAGCTCTTTATTTTTAAAACAATGTTATTTGTTCATTTGATGTATCTTCTTTCTTATATGCTTTTATAATGTCTTTCATGTTATAGAGTATTCCATATTTGTCACATTCATCTGTAAGAACTTTATACAACTCTTTATAATTAGGAACAGGACAACTATATTTTTCTCCATAGGTCCTAATGTATTTTTCTTTCAGTCCTTTAAAGTGTTTGTCTAGTTGCTCATAATAATAATCTCTTTGGTTCTCTCTTAGAGTCATTCCCATATATGAATGAATAAACTTTGCACCCGAGTCATGTGCTAATCTAACTAATTTTTTTATATCTTCCTCGCTGTCAGTAATAAATGGTAATACAGGATTCATCATTATTCCTGTAAATATTCCATTATCAGTTAGAGTTTTAATTGCCTCAAATCTTTTAGATGAAACGCATACATGAGGTTCTATTATCTTTGACAATTCATCATTAGGAGTTGTAATAGTAAATTTTATTATTACCTTATTCTTCGAATTTATTTCTTTCAATAAATCTATATCTCTTAAAATCAGATCACTTTTTGTATCAATAGAAACTCCGAAATTGTATTTTGATAAAAGCTTTAGAGCACCTCTTGTTTGTTCATATTCTTTTTCTAATGGGTTATATGTATCAGACATTGAGCCAATACCTACAACACCCTTTTCTTTCTTTTTTAATAATTCGTTTTCTAATGTAACAAGGGCATTTTCTTTCCCCTTTGGCACATCAAAATTAACAATGTGATAGCAATTACTTCTGCTATCACAATAAATGCATCCATGAGAGCAACCTCTATATAGGTTCATTTTATAATCAATGCCATACCAGTCTGCTCCATACTTTTCTTTTGATAGAATTGTTTTTGCCACTACGTATTCCATTGCAATCACCTAATTTATTTGTTGTTTATTACTTCATCATAAACTTTAAGCGCTGAAGATGCAAATGACTCGCTAGAAAACTCTTCAGCTTTATTATATGAACAATTTGCCATTCCATGTCTTAATTCATCGTTGCTTAGTAGCTTATATGCATAATCAAGATACTCTTCTTCAGTATGATAAATAAAGCCGTTCTCGCCATGTTCTAATACACCTTTTAATGCCTCATCTTCTCTGCAAAGCAAAGGTAGTCCATCTGCTAATGCTTCTAGATAACTCATACTATGTACTTCAAATGTAGAGCCAGAAACAAATACATCTCCTGCTGCGTAATATTGCCATACATCTTTAGAAGGGATTCTTCCTGTGAAGATAATGCTATCATTAAGGTTAAGCTCTTTTGTCATTTTTTCAAGGTATTCTTTGTCAGGTCCATCTCCAACAACAAGCAATTTTACATCTTTAAATTTTTCTTGAAGCTTAGGTAAAAATGAAATTATTTCTCGAATATTCTTCTCTTTGCTTATTCTAGAAACTGATACAAGAACAACCGTATTGTCGTCTATACCCATTGACATACGAAATTCATGTCGCTCTTCATCAGAAAATTGTTTTCTATATTTCTCAAGTTCCATTCCATTTGGAATAACAACTACACGATCTTTAACCTTGCGTAAAAAAGGAAATTCTGATGCTTTTTGAGATGGGGCAACAACTTTTGATGCTTTTTTATATAATATACCACCTATAAAGCTTGCTAGTGCCTTAACTGGAGGCGAATTCTTTCTTTTACCAAATAAAAAATGACCATAATCTGTGTGGCATGTCATAACAATTGGTATTTTGCAGTGTTTCATAATTACTTTAGCAAATCTAAGAGCAGTTCCTTCTGTCTGAACGTGAATTATGTCAGGTTTCCATTCTTCAAGCTCGCGAATTAATGGATCTCTTTTTGCAAAGCTAATTCTCATATCAGGATAATAAAAAGCTGGAAAAGATTTGATAAAGTAATTGTCACCATCTTTAAATGACTTATGTTTATTTGACGATCCAAGGACTTTTACTTCATGTCCATAGTAGCGAAGTCCTTTACACAATGCTAAAACAGATGCTGTAATACCACCCATATTATAGACATAACAATCTGTTGTTATTAATATTTTCATAATTACCCCGTTTCTTAATAAGCTTTACTAGTTTTGCAAAAAAGCCTATTATTAATATTTTACATATCTTGTTTCGTTTTTTAATAATCTAAGATTTAAAAAGATTCCCAAGGTTTGTTACTTTTATAGTAATCCCCTCTCCCATATTAGGATACTTAATGCAATAAATGCTATCAATTAAATAAATACATATTAGTATAATGCATATAGCAGTTATTATTTTATTAGGTATTTTCTCTATTTTATTATTTATAAATGGCGCATAATCATATAGCGCAAAGCATCCTGCAATTCCAAAAAACAGGCTAGTTATTAGCGATATTCTTCCCTGAAAATTCAAGATATTATTCGAATAGTCCCACCATTTCATTCCATATACTGTTTCAAGGAAAATCGAAGTGCAATACTCTAATATGGTACAAAATAAAGTAATTAGTAGAAAAGTAGCTATAGCATTACTGCTTACTTTTTTTAGTTTTGTTTTGGAAAATGTAAGTAATACAAGTAAACATCCATAGCCATAAATGGGCAAATATGGCCCTATTAATACTCCTCTATTTACAAATCTACCATTGTCAATTAGTTCCAATACTACTTCGAGAACCCAGCCTATGAATGCAGATAAAAAGAATATAATAATAAACGATTTTGTATCATATTCCTGTGTTGTAGCTTGTTCAACTTTATCTTTTATATTATATTTTGCGATATGTATCACCCTCTTTAATTATTCTTTTGTATTTTTATTTGGTTTTACCTTTTCTCAACCAGTCTAATAATATTTCAAACTCCTCATAGTGATTTTTAAAAAACTTATCATCTTTCATTAATGATTGAATTTCGTCTGTTGAAAGCCAGCATAATGAATCGACTTCTTCCTTTTGTAATGGTAATTTCTTTATATCATCTACATCCATACTAATGTAATAATCGTCCCAAAATACTCTTTGAGCATCTGATCTTCCTGAATAATATAATTTCAAGTCATTTGGATTTAAGTCTAGTCCAATTTCTTCTTTTGTTTCACTTAGAATTCCTTGGACACTGTTCTCTCCAGACTTTGGGTGGCCACCGGTAGTAGCAAACTTGCCGTTTTTCCTTTCACTTCTTTTTTGTATTAGAAATTTTCCTTCACTGTTTTGTATAAATACCAAAACTACATTTATATAGCTACCTTCTGGAGTTGGCTCGCCTTTAAAAATAGTTTTTCCGGTCAGTTTTCTATTAATATCATATAAGTCTCTTTGTTCCATATAGCCTCCTCCTATACAATAAAACTTTTTATATTATAGTTTCATTTCATATATAATTCTTTGTCTTTTATATCCAATATGTTCATACATTTCAAGTGCGTTTTCATTAAATAGCCAACAATTTAATTCTATTCTGTTACAGCCATTTTCTTTAGCAATTCTTTTAGCTTCATCCATAAGTTTCTTTCCTAGGCCTTTCCCCCTATATCTTTCTAGAATTACTAGTTCATCAACGTCTAATTTACCTGTTTTACGTTTTTTTATTATATATGATAAGTGGCCTACTATATTATCACCGTCTAAAATTACAATTGTTGTTAATTTATCAAATCTTTGAATTAATTCGTTTTTTAGCTCTTCATCTGATAAATTTGCAAAAATATCTGGTCTGCCATTTTGATGATATCTATAACCTTCAATAAATACTTCTAATAGGCCCTTGTCAATGTCATTAATGTTAGCTTCTCTAATGCTTAAATTCATATCATCAACATTATTTTCCATATAATCAACTCCATAAATTATTTCTTTAATTCAAAACGATATTTTTGAGTAATTTCTGGGTACTTTTCGTGATCAACTTCTGACATAAACATTTCTAATGGTCTTGCAGCATAGTCAAGTCCATTTGTACATTCAGTTTTATATAATGGCTTATAAATCATTAATGCTTCTTCATTTTCAGTGTGTCTTGCAGTACCAATAATTTCATATAAGTATAGATTTGGTTCTTCTTTTAATTGTTCCTCACTCATTTTTTCTCTTTTAAAATGTTGAACAATATCTCCTTTATTAAATTTTCTTTCCATAAATAGTTCCTCCGTAATACTTTTTTATTATATAACAAAAGGAGCAAATATTCTATATCTGCTCCTTAAAATTATTCAAAATATCATAAAACATAATAATCTCGTTTATAACTCTAACCGCTTCTTTTTCTCCCAATTTTTGTTCTTCATCATCCAAGCATTCTAGTTTGCAAACTCTTTTTAAATTATATTCAAGCCATCCTGCTTTGTTTTTAAAATTTGCATAAATTGCTTTATTTAAGTCATTCAAATCTCCGCCATTTTCTTTATATGTATTTACAAAACAATGAAACTTTTTATCATCAAAGTAGTCTTGTCCGCCACTCCAGTCCCATGCAGTTTCTAATAATTCTTCACATGGATTCACAACTCCTGAAGATTCCCAATCTATAATTGTTGGAATGTTATCAGCGTTCCATAAAATATTGGGTAAATCCATATCTCTATGACTTACGACTAAATTATTTGAAATATCTTTTCTCGCAATTGTTGCCTTTTTATCTAATTCAATTAAATATTCCTTTTTATTGATTAACAATTCTTTTATTTTTTCATTTTCTACTTTAGAAATATAAAAATCCCAATCTACTTCTGAAAGTTCGTTACCTAAACGGCATTCATTTTTTATTTCTCCAAAATCTATATTGTGAATTTTTGCTAATAATGTAGCAACTTTTTTTACGTGCTCTATAGTAATTTCATCTTCATGAATGGATCTACCTTCAAACCAATCAAATATAAGGAAATAGTTCTCTTCTATTTCGTGTAAAACAGTTCCATTAATAATTTTTGCGGGAATACAATTTATGCCATTATTCTTTGCAATGTTGGCAATCTTTTCTGCTAGTATATGGTTTTCTTTAGCGTTTTTTCTTTTCATAACTTCAGGATTTAAGTGCTTTGCAGCATATGTTCCACTGCTAGTGTTAACTTTATACATTCTATTTAATAAGCCACCCATAACACGAACTGGTTCGCTTATTAAGGTACCTAATTTAAGCTTTTCTATTAAATTGCTAATTATTATATTTATATCTTCTGGCATATATTGTATACATCCTTTTTTAATATTATTTATTAATATAATATTCCAATATTTTTCTATCTCTTAAGACTATAAACTTAGTTATATAAACAGATTCATAATCAGATTTTACTAATTCACCATAGCATTTAGTTATTAATTCTAAAGCTTTCTGTGGTGTTTCCCATAGTATTTTTCCACCCTCATCTATTTCTTTTTGAGTAATATGTAATTTTTTTGTATCTTCTATTACTTTTCCAACAAACACATTAGAAATTTGTTTAAAGTTTGCTTGAGATTTGTCTTCTTCTGCAATGCCTAATTTTTCAATAATTTCTACTTTGCAGCCCGTCTCTTCAAATACTTCTCTCTTAAAAGCTTCTTCTGGAGTTTCATCGTCTTCGATTCCTCCACCTGGAAGTTTATATTCGTTTTTATTAGCTTTATTAAATACTGCAATTTTTCCATCATCTCTAAGAACAATCCCTCTTGCCCCATATCTTATTTTTGGATTCTCCATTTCGATATAGTCTTCTCCTATATCTCTATCTGTTATTTTACAAATCAAATCCATCATTATAATTTACTCCTTTTTATAGCAAAGTCACTACATCTCGAGTACCTTCAATAAAAATACTGTAATTATTTTTTCAATATCAAAAAACTAATCATTCTTCATATGGTTTAGCTTCACCTATTTTACTAGTTCCACCATTATTTTTAACATATGCATCTATTATATCTATTGCTTGATAAGCATTATCATATTTTTCTATATCAGTTATATTTGCTAAATATCCATCTCCACCAGCATATTTAATTTGACCAGTCGTTTCATAATATACAAACTCATATCCATATGTTTCGTTATGTAGTGTACATTCAATTGAAACATTCATCAATCTTCCTGAATTGTTTTCATTAATATTTTTGAAAACAATTCGTAATACAATTAAAAGAATCGGTACAACTATTATAAATACAGCTATAAATTTAATTAGTTTTAATATTAAACCAGCTAATTTTTCTGTATTGGATGTTTTTTCGACTAATATTTCTTTAATATCATTATCTGTTAGTTCGTCTAAACTTACATTGAATACCTTAGATAATTCTTTTGATTGTTTTAAATCTGGAGAGGTTTCTCCTAATTCCCATTTTGAAATTGTTTGTCTTGTAACGCCTATTTTTTCAGCAAGTGCTTCTTGCGATAAACCATATTTCTTTCTTAAATTCATAATGTTTTTTCCAATTTCCATATTTACACCTTCTTTCAAATACAATTTTAAATATTTGAAAGTTTTCTTTCTACCAATTTTAACTGGAATATTCGCCCGTTTTATTAACATTTGAATAAAATCAAATCTTTCGTATATATTAAATTAGTTTTTTTATTTCTTCTTCCATATCTTCAGGTTTAAATGTTGGAGAATATCTTTCTATAACATTTCCATTTCTGTCTACTAGAAATTTAGTAAAATTCCACTTAATATCTTCTGGATTTTTAGCTGTTGTGCTTATTTTTTCAATTGCTTTCATAGATATTTTATTTTTCATTCCATCAATCACATCTTCTGTCTTTTGACTTTTTATATAAGTATATAATGGACTTTCATTTTCTCCATTAACGTCTATTTTAGAGAATTGGTCAAATGTTGTATTATATTTAAACTGACAAAATTGGTGTATTTCATCATCACTTCCTGGTGCTTGACTTCCAAATTGATTACATGGAAAATCTAATATTTCTAATCCCTCATCATGATATTTTTTATATAAGTTTTCTAGCCCTTCATATTGTGGTGTAAATCCACATCCTGTTGCAGTGTTAACAATAATTAGCACTTTCCCCTTATAATTGGAAATAGAAACATTATCTCCATTTCTTTTTTTAACTTCGTAATCATAAATTGACATATTTATTACCTCCATTTTTATTTAACTAATTGTAATTTTAATAGCATTATATAATACATATTAAAAAAATAAAAGACTATCCCCAAAAGCTTTGGGATAATCTTTCTAAATTTCCTTTTTTATTTCTAATTTCTTGAACATTATTGTCATTTATTATATTTTGTACTTTAATTTTTATTTCTTCAAACATATTTTACTCCTATTATTTTAAATATCTAGAGAAGTTTTTGAGTTTACATTTCCTCTTTATTATATAACAAAAGGAGCAAATTTTCTATATCTGCTCCCTTAAAATATTCAAAATATTAGTTTTGCAATGTCAAAAATCTCTGTCCCTTTTGACATTAAAAATAATCATATTCGCGTTAATTGAAAAATTTATCTACTATTAATTTCATTAATAATAGAATCATAATCTTCTTTAGATAATACCCCACACTTTCCATCTCCATACCATTTGGTATCATCTAAAGAAAGCCAGCTTGATTTTTGCCCGTAATTAAAATCTACAATACAATTACAATTTTTAAATTTTGCTTGGTGTGCAAGAGATGCTTTTACACTATTTAAGCCTTTCAATTGCGAACCAAATGATCCATATGTATATGTTATTTTTCCTTTAATACTAACCCTGTTGTCTGGACCTTCAATAAAAATAACATTATCATAAACCGTTTTATATGCCATTATTATTCATCCCTTTCCAGTATAATAACCATTTCTTGTCTTCCAGCTCCAAAAGCAGAAGGAAAATCTGCAGTTGCACAGCTTACAACTCTCCAACCTTGCTCCGCATAGGAATTAATTGCATTTTCTAATGTCTCTGGATTAAATTTTCCAGAAAACCATTTATCCTTTTGAGTTAAAACCTTATATTTTTTCATCTTTTATTCCCCCCTTTTTAAATTTAATATCATTATACATTATTTTTTTTTATTTTTCCATTTTAAACAAGAATATTTTAAAAAGATACATCATTTATCTAAAAACAATGTATCTTTTAACAACTTTTTCAATTATAAAAACGTATCTAAAGGTAATTTTTTTCGTATTCTCTGTTTTTATAAATCCGTCAATTCCTTGATACTACTGTTTTCTACAGCACTCTTATCTTCCGAAAATTGCCATTTTTCGCCTTTTTTTTCTAAGTTTTCCTTTAACTTTCTTGTTCATCCGGCGCTCAGGGTATCTAAAAAGGTATCTAAAATCTTATAATTTAATACTAATTATTTTTTTGAATCAATATACGTTTCTAATCTTCGTAGCGAATACATAATTGTATTGATAGCAATCACTCTTGAAAAATCGGCTTGTTCTTCTAATGCTAGTTTAGTATGTGATCCTATATTACTCATATATTTATAAAAATATCGAATAATATTTAATTCGTCTTCTGAAAAAAATTTAACATCTTCGAGATATTTCCTTATCTCAACTTGTTGTGCTTTTTCAAATAATTTATTTGTTTTTTCAATATTGATTGAATAATATTTTGCACATTCTTTTAAAACTAATTCATACAATTTTCTACTATTATGTATAGAATCTTCCCATTTTGAATTTTCAAAGTGTTCATTCATATTTCTATAAAAGATATCAAATTCCTCTTCGTTTTCCAAATTAAACTTATTAAACAGTTTTTTAACAATATTAACTTTATCATCAATATCTGTATTTATTTCATAAAGATGCTCTTTTTCATATATATATCCATCTATTCTTAATAAATTTTCCAATGTTTCTCTGCTTTCTGGTTGTATGTTTCTATATAGTATTCCAATTACAATATTTTTTAAATCTGATTGTCCTTGGCTCTGATATTTTTTATATTCTTTTCTAGAATAGAAAATTCCTGTATGTATATTCATAATCATTTCTTTAAAATATTCTTTTTTATAATAATCTTCACACAAATTATCTATCGTATAACCATCAACATTAAATTCAAAAAGAAAATCTCTTAATTTGTTAGCTTCAACTTTATATGAACTTCCTACAGAAAATCCCATAGAATTTAAATCTGGACTTCTTTTTGTAAAATTATTGCATAAAATATTTGCTACAACTAATGTTGTTCTTCTACTAATCATTCTTTACTCCTTTTTCCAATCTAATTTATCATTCTTTTCTATATTGTCTTTTGCTTTCAATAACTGCAAGTTTGTATAATTACATAACTTAAGTATTTCTTCTTCAGAGTTTGCAGTTGCTAATGGAATAATATGGTCAATATGAACATCCTCTTTTCCATCCCAGTCAATACCATAATTTAATTTATAAGTGTCTAATAAATGTTTTATAAATGTTTCATAATCACAGCCTAGAATTTCATGCGTACGACTTTTTTTACTATAGCCTTTTCTTTCGAAACTATGATAAATTAAATGTCTAACTTGTACTTTTAATTTAAACATTGGATCTGTTTTTATTCTTTCTCTCCTACGTTTTCTTCTATACACTCTTTCTATATCTCTATTATTATTATGATATGTTTTTTTATAATTTAGTATTTGTTCATGATTTTGAGCTAAATATTGTTTGTTATATTCTTTAATTTCTTCTTTATGAGAGGCTTTATATTCTTTATTATAATTAGAATAATAATCTTTATTCTGTTCTCTAAATTCTTTACTATATTTTTTTAGACGTTCAGAATTTTTACTATAATATTTTTTTGCTTTTTCTTGTATTACATCTTTATTTTCTTCTCTATAGTTTTTTACATAATTAATATTGCTATCATACCATCTTTTACAATATTCTCGTCTACACTCTTTACAAGTATTTCTATATTTTCCAGTATCTTTTCTTAGTTCAAACTCATCAATATTTTTTTCTACACCACATTTATTGCATATTTTAGTTTCCATATTCTACTCCTCTTACATTTTGAATTATATCACAAATGTTATTTTTACGCCACTTGGGTTCATTTTGTTAGTGACACATGTCATAGGGACACTGGTACACAATCTCTATAATGCTTGCAATAAAAGGCTTTAAAGTTTTAAAAATGTTTCTAGATACCTTTTAGATACCCTCACGGAAGGTATTTAAGAAGGTATCTAAAAAATAACGGCTATAAAAAAAGCCCTTGATTTAAGGGCTTTACGCGTTTTTACCGCAGCAATTTTTGTACTTCTTTCCGCTTCCACATGGACATGGATCGTTACGTCCTACTTGTGGGCCTTTGTTTACTACTGGTTGAGGTTTGCTATCTCCTCCACTTGATGTACTTGCATTTGGAATTACTGGAACTTTTGGTCCTTCTAATCCTTGTGAAGTAATCTTTACATTGCTTGTTCTTTGTGCATTTTCACGTTTCTGTAAATGCATAAGAAGTTTCACAACGTCTGTTTTTATGTCTGAAATCATTTGGTCAAACATTTCAAATCCTTCAATACGATATTGTACAACTGGGTCTTTTTGGCCATATGCGCGAAGGCCTATGCCGTCTTTTAGCTCATCCATGTTGTCGATATGGTTCATCCATTTGTCGTCTACAACTTTAAGCATTACAACACGCTCTAATTCACGTAGTTCCGTTTCTCCAATGTCTTGTTCTTTTTGTTCATATCTTTCAAGAGCTTTTGCTTTAAGTTCTTCTATTACTTCATCTTCTTTAATTTTCTCGCCATTTAGTGAATCAAGTTTGTCAACACCAAAGATAATTGTTGATTCCCATAATAAGCCTTTTTTGTTTATGTCTTTTGCATGTTCAAGTCCTGCTGTGTAGCTTCTTACAACTTCTTCAGATTCTTCTTCAATCATATGAAGAATCTTTGGTTTTAAGTTTTCTCCGTCAAGAACTTGCTTTCTTTCTCCATATATAATCTCTCTTTGAGCATTCATTACGTCATCATATTGTAATACATGTTTACGAATACTAAAGTTCTTTCCTTCTACTCTCTTTTGAGCAGATTCAACTTGCTTTGAAAGAATGCCCGCTTCTAATGGCATATTTTCATCTGCACCAAGTGTATTGTATACAGCAGTTACCATATCACCGCCAAATATCTTCATTAAGTCATCATCAAGAGCAATATAGAATCTTGATTCACCGGGATCCCCTTGACGTCCACTACGTCCACGAAGCTGGTTATCAATTCTTCTTGATTCATGGCGTTCTGTACCAATTATTTTAAGTCCACCTGCAGCAATAACTTTTTGTTTTTCGTCTTGTATTTCATTAGAAAACTTATGCTCTAATTCCTTAAATACTTTTCTAGCATTTAGTACTTCTTGGTCATCTGTTTCATTAAATGAGTTTGCTTGGTAAATTAACTCATCAGCATATTGTTGCTTTCTCATTTCTTGTTTTGCTAAATATTCGCTGTTACCACCAAGCATAATATCAGTACCACGTCCAGCCATGTTTGTTGCAATTGTAACTGCTCCATATTTACCAGCTTGAGCAATAATCTCAGCTTCTTTTTCATGATATTTAGCGTTTAATACTTCGTGCTTAATTCCTTCTTTTTTCAAGATTGCACTTAGCTTTTCAGATTTTTCAACTGATACAGTACCAACTAAAACTGGTTGCCCCTTTTCATGGCTTTCCTTTATATCATTTACAACAGCACGGAATTTAGCTGCTTCGTTTTTATAGATAATATCGTTGTGGTCAATACGTATCATTGGTTTGTTAGTTGGAATTGTAATTACGTCTAAGTTATAGATTTCTCTAAATTCGTTTTCTTCTGTCATAGCAGTACCAGTCATACCAGCTAGTTTTTCATACATTCTAAAGTAGTTCTGGAAGGTAATTGTTGCTAAAGTCTTAGATTCATTTGCTATTTTAACATTTTCTTTTGCTTCAATAGCTTGGTGTAGTCCATTGTTGTATCTTCTTCCATACATTATTCTTCCAGTAAATTCATCAACAATTAAAACTTCTCCATCTTTTACGATATAGTCAGTATCTCTTTTCATTATTCCATGAGCTCTTAGAGCTTGGTTTATGTGGTGAACAAGCTCTGAATTTGATAAATCATTTAAATTTTCAACATGGAAAGCATCTTCTGCTTTCTTTATACCTTTTTGTGTTAGAGAAGCAGATTTTGCCTTTAAATCTACAATGTAGTCATATTTTTCGTTGTCTTCTGCTTGTGCTTCGTCTTTGATATCTTCTTCTACAATTATTTTTGGAGTTAATCGTCTTACAAAGTCATTTGCTTGTTTATATAGTATTGATGATTCTGCACCTGTTCCAGAAATAATAAGTGGTGTACGAGCTTCGTCTATTAAAATGCTATCAACCTCATCCACTATTGCATAGTGAAGTGGTCTTTGCACCATATTCTCTTTGTAAATTACCATGTTGTCTCTTAAGTAGTCGAATCCATATTCATTGTTTGTTCCATATGTTATGTCTGCATTATATGCTTTTTGTTTATCCATTGGGTTCATACCAGAAAGTACAAGTCCAACAGATAGACCTAAGAATCTATAAAGGTTTCCCATCATTTCGCCTTGGTATTTAGCAAGGTAGTCGTTAACAGTTACTAAGTGAGTACCCTTTCCTGTTAATGCATTAAGGTAAAGTGGTAATGATGCAACAAGAGTTTTTCCTTCACCTGTTTTCATTTCGGCAATTCTACCTTGATGTAGGATTATACCACCCATCATTTGAACATCAAAATGTCTTAAACCTAAAACACGCTTAGATCCTTCACGTACAACTGCATATGCTTCTGGTAAAATATCATCAAGAGTTTCTCCATTAGCTAGTCTTTGCTTAAACTCTACAGTTTTATTTTGTAACTCTTTATCTGTAAGCTTCTCATACTCTGGCTCTAAACTATTTATTTTCTCCACTATAGGGGTAATCCTCTTTATTTCCTTATCACTATATGATCCAAATATTTTGTTAAAAATTCCCATTATATATATCTCCTTAAAAAATGTTCCTTTAAACGGCTAAGTACTTAGCCTCATGCTTAATTAATATATCATCTTTTTGTAGATTAATCAAGTAATATACAGCATAATATTTTACTCTCTGCATAGATTGTATAAACAGTTAAGAAAGGATTTATTTAGCATATGTTTATTTGTAATGTTAATTTAAATAAAAAAAGAATGTTAACTATAATGTTTACCATTATTGCTATAATACTAATTTGTTTTTTTAGTTACTCAATTTATAGAATAATTAAGGAAGGCTCACAAGATGCATGTCAGATAAACTCAGATGTAATAAACATCGACTCTAAAAATTATACTAATATACTAAAAGAAGTGCATGATAATTTAGATAAATATCTCGGCAAAAAAATACGTTTTTCTGGATATATATATAAAGTTCCTGATTTTTCTGATATGCAATTTGTTTTAGCTAGAGATATGATAATAAGCTCAGATTTAAAAACACTTGTTGTAGGATTTTTATGCAATTGTAAAGAAGCAAAAAATTTTGAAGAAAACACATGGGTTGAAATTGTTGGCACAATAGAAAAAGGAAATTATCATGAGCCAATCCCTGTAATCAATGTTAGCGAAATAAAAAAGGTTGTAAAGCCTACTGAGTGTTATGTTTATCCTCCAGACTCTTCGTTTGTTCCAACAGTGAATCTATTTTAAGCAAAAAAAGAAAGATGAATCTCTTCATCTTTCTTAAATCTCATCATATTGCTTATTTTTTATTTACAACTTCTTTAAGAGCCTTTCCTGCTTTGAAAGCTGGAGCTTTTGAAGCTGGTATTTTGATTTCTTCTTTAGTTTGTGGGTTTCTTCCTTTTCTAGCTGCTCTTTTTCTTACTTCGAATGTTCCAAAGCCTACTAATCCAACTTTGTCACCTTTCTTAAGAGCTGTTGATACAACCTCAACAAATGCGTTTAATGATTCTTCTGTTGCTTTTTTTGTAGCTCCTGATTTTTTTGCCATTGCTTCAACTAATTGTGCTTTGTTCATAGAAAATTCCTCCTTTAAATATTGGTTTATGCCTATAATGTATCAAACGAAATCGTAATTGTCAATGGTTTTTACATAACTTGTTAAAATTTATTTATTATTTTTTATCAAAAATACTTTTTACCACTCCTTTGTCGATTAGAGTTTCGAATATATTTTTAAGTATTATCAGCACTACTGGTCCTATTAGCAGTCCTAATATGCCTATTGCTTTAAATCCAGTGTACATTGAAATTAATGTAAACAACGGATATATTCCAATTTGCTTGCTTACTACTTTGGGTTCCATAAATTGTCGAACAACAGAAATTATAATTAGTAAAATTAATAATGCAATTGCAAGTTTTATGTCTCCATCTAAAGCTGATAACACAGCCCATGGAATTATAACTGTTCCAGAACCTAATATTGGCATAGCATCTACAAAACCAATTAAAATTGCTGCTAAAAACGGATACTGAACATTCATCCCTGCTATATTTAGAGCAAATAGCCCTATTAATGTAATTACAAATGAAATTCCAACTAAAATCGTCTCTGCCTTTAAATAACTGCCTAAAGAAGTAATAATCTTCCTCAATTTTGCCATTATTCTTTTAACCCATAGTCTTGGTATGTGGTGCTCAACTTGGTCTAGTATATAAAATTTATCTGTACATATAAAATATGTTGAAATTAATGTAACTCCTGTATATATAAATACTGCAGGTAACTCTGTTATAACCTGTAAAATTGTGCTAAGAGTATTTCTTATCCAATTAGAAATCATTTGAAAAAATTCTTGTGATGATGTATCTATTATTTCTGTAGTATCCAGCGGAATATTCAATTTTTTTAAGTCAATATTTGCTATTATATCTCGTCCTTTGCTGTATATCTTTTCAATATATCCGGTTAAGCCCTTGTAATAAGTTCGAGCTTTCTGAGATAATTGCTATTATTCCAAATGTAAGTAGCACCACTAAAATTACTGACACTATAGAAAGCACCACTATTGCTGCAATTTTTCTTTCTATATTAAGTTTTTTTGCTATAAGTTTTATGAGTGGCTCAACAAGTAGCGATATGATGAATGCAATTAAAAATGGCATATAAAACACTGCTAATTTAAATGCTAGAAATAGTCCAAGGCATGTCATTAAAAAAATAATTAATCTTTTTGCAACCTTTGTCCAATATTCCATGTCAATAGCCACGTACAATTCACCACCCTAATTATAGTATATGCTGTACGCACCTAAATTATGAGCATTTTAAAAGCCAGAAAAATTCTGGCTTCTTTACTATTGCGCATTTTTCCCATTTTCATTGCATATATGGCACATACAATTAGATACTTCCTGATCTGGCACTTCATTATTCCTTGCTAAGTCGCCTATAGATATAATTCCAACAAGTTTTTCGTCTTCTACTACTGGTATTCTCCTTACTTGGTTTTTAGCCATTATATTGGCTACCCAACTTACTTCTGTGTCTTTGGACGTCCTAATAACATTTGTTGTCATTATATCTGTTACTTTTGTATGCCTTACATCTTTATCACAAGCAATAGTTCTTAAAACTATGTCTCTGTCTGTAATTATGCCAACAAGGTTTCGATTTGTATCACATACTGGAATACTTCCTATATGATTTTCGTTCATAAGTCTTGCTGCATCATAAACAGTATTATCTCCAGTGGCCCAAACCATTTGATCTGACATGCATTCTTTTACTCTCATTAAAATACCACCTTTCTAATTGGTAGTATTTACATTTAATTTATTTTTATACCAATTAATAGTATCTTGGAAATGGTGGTCTTGGTCCTATTGGTTCTCCTGGTCTAATTGGGAATGGTGGTCTATTAGGCCTTCTTCTGTCAAAGAATTCTCTTAATACAAGAATTCTAATTAGATCATGCAATAATGGATTATTATTCCTTGATTGTCTAGTTTCTCTTTGTTGGCTTCTTGCTCTTGGATTTGGTACATCACCATTTCTTAGTTCTTGCTGAGTAATTTGATTATCAGATACCTCTACATCTCCTATATCAATATTTGTATAAACTATATTTGTTAAGTTTTCTACTGTTTCTTCTGTAATTTCATTGCTCTCATTTTCTTTGCAAGCTTTGCGTACCATAGGATAAATTACTTTGTATATCTCTGGATATAGGTCTTGGTTTTCTTCTTGCATATTTGTTAAATGTTGCATTTGATTTTGTGGATTATAGTTACTATATGTATCCCAGTTATTTGGATTATACCCCAATACGCTTCGCATATACTCTTCATAGTTTTGATAATTCATACTTATACCTCCTAATAGTATATAGTATGTATCCTCTTAATCATTTGCTACAAATATATTCATTTGAACATAAAAAAAGTGGCAAAGCCACTTTTATAGTTTATTTACTAAGTCTTTAAATATCTTTCCTCTTTCTGCAAAATTCTTAAACATATCAAACGCTGCGCTCGCTGGTGATAGGAGCACAATTTCTCCTGGCATTGCAAGTCTTCTTGCTTCTCTTATTGCCTCATCCAAATTATTGCATCTTACTATTTTTAGTTTTTTGCCTTCAGCTTCGAGTTCTCTTAAAACACTGTTTTGTATTTTTTCTGCTGTTTGTCCGCATTAAAACAAGTGCACTTACATTGTCAATTATAGGCTTTGCTAATGGATCATAATCTAAATGTTTGTCATATCCTCCTGCTATTAGAACAATCCTTTCATTAAATGAATTCAAACCTGCAATTGTTCTAGTTGGGCTTGTTCCAATAGAGTCGTTGTACCATTTTACTCCATCAATTTCACGAACAAATTCTAGTCTATGCTCTACACCTTTAAATTCTTTGATTACTTTAATTTGAGTGTCTAAGTCAACTAAAGTATCTGTAGCAGCAAGTGCTGCACATATATTTTCTAAGTTATGCGTTCCACGTAAAAAGATGTCTTTGCTGTCTATAATATGTCTTCTTAAACCATTTTCACATAGTTTTACTTTGCCATCATCGACAATATATCCATTGTCTAGCTTTGTTTTAGAACTAAACATTATTGCCTTGCCATTGGCTTCTTCTGCCATTTTAAATGTTATGTCGTTATCATTATTTAAAACTACTATTCCATCTGGTTTTTGGTATTTTAATATGTTTTTCTTGGCTTCAATATACTCGTCATAAGATTTATGTATGTCTAAGTGATTTGGTGTAACATTAGTTACAACTGCAATATCTGGGCTAATCTCCATATTTAGTAATTGGAAGCTACTTAGTTCTAGTACAACTATGTCATCTGGTTTCATTTCTGGGACCTTAGTAAACAATGGTATTCCTATGTTTCCGCCCAAATAGCATGAATATCCCTTTGCTTTTAATATTTCATAAATTAGTGTAGTTGTAGTGGTTTTTCCATCACTGCCAGTAACACCTATGATTTTTCCAGGGCAAAGTTGCATAAGCATCTCAATTTCGGAAGTTAATACTGCTCCTCTATCTACTTCTGCTTGTATTTCTGGCAAATCTGGTCTGCAACTTGGTGATCTAAAAATAATATCAAATCCATGTAGACGTGATAGATAGTTTTCTCCTAATGAAATCTCCATCTCATAATCATGTACTTTGTTTAAAGCATTTTGATCAATCGTTGTAGAATCTCTTTTATCAAAAACTGTTACATTAGCTCCAAGATTATGCATATACTCTAGAAGCGGTTCGTTTGAAACTCCTAGCCCAATTATAGCTACTTTTCTTCCGTTTTAAGTATTGTTCAAATTCTTCTAATTTCTTGTTTTCCACTTTTTTGCCTCCATATGTAAAAATAATTGTTCTTTTATATAATATGCTTTTATATTTTATTTCTTTATACTTTTAATGCTTTAGAACGTACAAATTCGTTTCAGAGATTAATCTGAAACGAATTTATACGTCCCCTACGTCTCAAAATTAATAATTTACATATAATGCTGGTCTAGTTGAAGGAGAATAAGAAGTGTAGGTTCCACCTGGATTTACTCCAAAATAAGTAGAAGTACATTCTTTTGTATAATTGTAAGTCCCTGCGTTACCATTTCTGTTTCCATTGGTACTATTTGCTCCAACTGCTCTTCCAGTATATTCACAATAATTTCCTTCTAAATCATATATATTACAAACTAAATCATTTCTATTTGCTCCACTGGCTGCTTTAGAACCTGTATGTCTTGCACTTACAGCTTTATCTACATCTAATAAATTTCCCATTGCGTCTGTTTTTCCATGTACAAATGCCCATACTTGGCATAATTCTGCCTGCCACATCATTTGGCTCGTAGTAGTTGCATTTGCTTTTATTGCTTTGTTATACATATTATACCATGTTGAAGAATAAACAGCTTGTCCTTTATAGCATGTATAAGGAGTTGCATTTCCCAATTCATATCTTCCTATATAGAATCCACCATATATAGCAACACTTTTAGCCATGTTATTAAATTGTCTTTTAAATTCGTTATGTGCATTTACTCCACCTTTTGCGATAGCTGTTCCGTTTTCATTTTTTATTGTAGTTGAAGAAGACCCATCCCATTGTGTCCCAGCAAGGTAAGTATCCCAATTTGTGGTTTTTACATTTGTAATAGCAGTTGGCTCTCTGTGTCCTGAAGCTAAATTATATACTTGCGTTCTTCCTGTTTCTCCAAAATGCGTACTTACACCGTGATGAGATTCCAGTGTTGGTATCTTTTCCTCCGGTAAATTCTTGAGCACAAATCTTTACTATTATGTGTTGTACATATTAAGTCTCCATCTGTACCCATAACAATATTACATGCTGAAATTTCTGTAACTTCTTGGCTGTAACTTATCGAAACTCTTCCTGATGTGCTAATAGTTCTTGCATAAACTAAAGTTGCTGTGTTTTGTTTAGCACTTGTACACATAATCATGCAATTTAAATCATCTACTGGTATCCATACAAATTGGTTTCTCGTTGTCATTGCCGTTGATTGTCCATCTGCTGCAAGAGCATTTGAACCTTCGTAGATTACTAATCCACCTGCTATAGTATTTTCACCTTCATATATTGATGCTTGATATCCTATTGGAATAGGAGCTACTCTTGTTTTTGCCTCTGTTTGCCATGACTTTATAATAGATGTCTCTGGCGTAGTTTTGGTAGCATTGCTATAATTCCATAAAGAGCTAGGGTCCATTTGCGCAATTTCATTTATTTTCATTAACCATCCTTCGCCCTCTGGTATAGTTGAGCTCCAATGTGAACCATCCAAACTATACTGGTATCCAGCTACAGCTGAACCTTCAGCTGTTCCTCCAGATGCGACTGCCAATACTGAATTACCAGTTACCTTTTCTATTAAGGTTGGAGGTGTTGGAGCCGAATCATTTGGATTATTTAAAACTGCCTGTTCCCACAAACTGTTTGTTTGACTCTGATAGTCTGCAATTCTATTATTCATTTGATCAACAGTATTACTTGTTGTATCTATCATGTTTCCGCTATTAAATCCAGCGCCAATTGCTATTCCAGCTAATATAAGTAAGATTATAACTGTCACAATTAATGCAATAAGAGTAACACCTTTATTATTAAATATCTTTTGCATATTTATTACTTCCTCCTTTGTTTTTCTACTGTAATTATAATAATATATGCATTTTTCGTCAAGATTTCAAGCCAAATATTTCTTTAAAAATCTTCCTGTATGTGATTTCTCATTTTTGCATATCTGTTCTGGAGTTCCTATTGCAATTACCTCTCCTCCATCTTCTCCACCTTCAGGTCCTAAATCAATTATATGGTCTGCTGTTTTTATTAAATCTAAATTATGCTCTATTACAATAATACTGTTTCCTGTGTCTACAAGTCTTTGTAGTATATCTACTAAACGATGTACATCTGCTATATGAAGCCCTGTTGTTGGTTCATCTAAAATATAAAGTGTTTTACCTGTTGGACGTTTCGATAATTCTGTTGCAAGCTTTACACGTTGTGCCTCTCCACCAGATAAAGTTGTTGATGGTTGACCTAGTTTAATATATCCAAGTCCTACATCATTTAGTGTTTGTATTTTTTGCTTAATTCTAGGAATGTTAGAAAAGAAATCTAGTGCTTCTTCTACTGTCATGTCTAAAACATCTGAGATGCTCTTTCCTTTATATTTTACTTCAAGAGTTTCTTTATTATATCTGTGGCCTTTGCACACTTCGCAAGGCACATAAATGTCTGGTAAAAAATGCATTTCTATGCGTATTATTCCATCACCCTGGCATGCTTCGCATCTTCCTCCTGGGACATTAAAGCTAAATCTTCCTTTTTCATATCCACGTAATTTTGCTTCATTTGTTCCAGCAAAAATATCACGAATCATGTCAAATACACCTGTATATGTTGCTGGGTTTGACCTTGGAGTTCTTCCTATAGGTGATTGGTCAATATTGATTATTTTATCTATATTTTCTATTCCCTTAATTTCTTTACATTTGCCAGGTTTCTCATTTGAGCCATTTAATTCTCTTGCAATGTATTTATATAACACTTCATTTACAAGAGTAGATTTACCTGATCCAGAAACACCTGTTACGCAAGTAAATACTCCTAATGGGAACTTAACATTCATATGCTTTAAGTTATGCTCTGTTGCATCAATAACCTCAATCGCTTTTCCATTAGATTTTCTTCTCTTGCTTGGAACAGCTATCTTTTTTCTGCCACTTAAATATTGTCCTGTTATAGATTCTGGAACTTGTTTTATTTCTTCAGCGGTTCCCTGAGCTACAACTTGTCCTCCATGGACTCCTGGGCCTGGTCCAATGTCTATAATTTCATCTGCAGCATACATCGTGTCTTCGTCATGCTCTACTACTAAAAGAGTATTACCAAGGTCTCTTAGTTTTTTTAGTGTGGCTAAAAGCTTGTCATTGTCGCGTTGATGTAAGCCTATACTTGGCTCGTCTAAAATGTATAGTACACCCGTTAAGCCTGAACCAATTTGTGTTGCAAGTCTTATTCTTTGTGCTTCTCCACCAGATAGTGTTCCTGCTGGTCTTGAAAGAGTTAAATATTCAAGCCCAACATCTATTAAAAATTGTAATCTTTGATTTAGCTCTTTAAAAATAGGTTCTGAAATTATTTCGTCTTTTTTATTTAAGTGTAAACTATTAATAAAGTCTTTTATTTGATTTATTGGCATGTCTGTAAGTTCATTAATGTTTTTACCACCGACTTTAACTGCTAAGCTTTCCTTCTTTAATCTTGCTCCGTTACATACATGGCAAGGGCTATCACTCATATACATTTCATAAAAGTCTCTCATGCCTTGAGATTTTGTTTCATTATATCTTCTTTGAAGTGTCGGTATAACTCCTTCAAATGGTGCTGTGAATTTTCTTGTTCCAGCAGCTGATGTATAAGAAAAGTCAATTTTATCAGTACCTGTTCCATAAAGTATTTTATCCAGGAAGTCTCTTGGTAGTTTTTTTATTGGTACATTAATATTTACTCCATAATGTTTAGCAATACTTTCAAAATACATTTTAGCCATTGTTTCGCTTTTCTTCATTGTACTTGCACCAAATGCTTTTACACCATCATATAGTGTTTTGTTTTTGTCAGGAATAATCAAATCTTCGTCCATTTTCATAAGGTAGCCAATACCAGTACACTCTGGGCAAGCGCCAAATGGATTATTAAAGGAAAACATTCTAGGTGATAATTCTTCAAAGCTTATTCCACAATCTGGGCATGCATAGTTTTGGCTAAATAGCTTTTCTTCTTTTCCTGGTAAATCAATTAAAACAAGGTTGTTTGCATATTTTAGTGCAATTTCTACAGACTCTGCTAATCTGTTTCTTATATCTGGCTTTACAACTAATCTGTCAACAATTAGCTCTATATTGTGTTTCTTTTTTCTATCTATGTCAATATCATCTGTAATTTCAAATATATTGCCATCAATTCTTACTCGAACAAATCCATCTTTTGCAAAATCTTGAAGTACTTTTACATATTCTCCTTTTTTGCCACGTACAACAGGAGCTAAGATTTGAATCTTTGTGCCCTCTTCTAATTCCATTATACTATCTACAATTTGGTCAATTGTTTGTTTTTCAATTTTCTTGCCACAGTTAGGGCAATATGGTGTTCCAACTCTTGCATAAAGCAAACGAATATAATCATATATTTCTGTTACTGTTCCAACTGTAGAACGTGGATTTTTTGATGTTGTTTTTTGGTCAATAGAAATAGCAGGAGACAATCCCTCTATAGATTCAACATCAGGCTTTTCCATTAATCCTAAGAATTGTCTAGCATATGAAGAAAGACTTTCAACATATCGTCTTTGACCTTCTGCATAAAGTGTATCAAATGCAAGAGAAGACTTTCCTGAACCTGATAATCCAGTTATAACTACTAGCTTATCTCTTGGAATTTCTAAATTTATATTTTTTAAGTTATGTGCTTTTGCACCTCTTATAATTATTTTGTCGTTCATAAGATGGCCCCCTATTTATTGTTTGGTAATATATATCAGTTTATTCTTAAAACATATTTTAAAAAATCATGTATAGCTTTTCAATTATACTATGTTTTTTCATTTTAAACAAGTATTTTAAAGCAAAAAAAAGCGGGGGTTGCAGAATTGCTCTGCTCCCCCCTGGGGTTACCTCTGGTTCTTCTTCTGCTGCCTGGTCAACTGAGCATGAAGCTCGTAAAGATGCCGAAGCTCGTTGCCAACATGGCAGAAACCTCCCTCACAGCGATCCGGGCCAAGCCGCACGGGCTCACGATCGCAAACCTGGCAGTTTTCTGCCTGGAGTTCATTGATCCGGGTCTGGACTTCTTGCGGGGTGGGCTGATGAAATTTCTTCATCTGGGTAGCCTCCTTTTGTGTGAGATTTTATTATTATAACACATATTTTTAGATTTGTCATCCCCCTAAGCACTATTATTACTGTTTTTTGCATGAAACGTATTTTGTATTGTGCTATTAGCCTGTGTTTTAGCCTCGTTTTGAGTTTTTATAAGCTTGTAAATTTTTTGCTTTATGTACCAAAATTGGGCTTCTCCAAAGTAAAAAAACATTTGGATATTACCCAAATGTTTTTTATAGTTATTAATCTAAATTATACTTCTCTCTTTTTTCATAGTGTGTATGCAGTAACTCATGTGCTTTGTGTCCACCAGCTTCTCCTAAGTAATCTGCATAAATCTTCTTTAATACTGGATTTTCATGAGATTTTCTTAAAGTGCTCTTTTCATCTATTGTGTATAGAGCTGCTGAACGAAGTTCACGTACATCGACTTCAGAACGAATCTTTGAGCTCTTTATTGGTTGTCCGCCACCTACTACGCATCCTCCTGGGCATGCCATTATTTCTACGAAGTCATAGTCAGCCTTTCCGGATTTTATTTCTTCCATTATTTTTCTCGCATTCTTTAATCCACTTGCTACAACAACTCTTACGTCTTTTCCTGCAACATTTACAGTAGCTCTTTTTATTCCTGCTCCACCACGTACATCTTTAAACTCAATTGCATCTACACTTTTGCCTGTTAAAGTATCTTGTGCTGTTCTTAGAGCAGCTTCCATAACTCCACCTGTTACTCCAAATATAGCTGCAGCACCTGTTGCTTCTCCCATTGGATCTTCAAATTGGCTTTCTTCAAGTTTTTCAAAATCAATATTTGCTTCTTTAATCATTCTAGCAAGTTCACGTGTTGTTATAACATTATCTACATCATATAGTCCGTCTTTGTTTTTCATTTCTTCTCTTTGACGTTCAAACTTTTTAGCAACACATGGCATTACAGAAACTGTATAAATCTTCTTTGGATCTAGTCCTTCTTTTTCTGCATAATATGTTTTTAATAATGCTCCAAACATTTGATGAGGTGATTTACATGATGATAAATGTGGAATTTGTTCTGGATAGTTCATTTCAACAAATTTAATCCACGCTGGACAACATGATGTTGTCATTGGAAGTACTCCACCTTTTGTAATTCTTTCAATAAATTCATTTGCTTCTTCCATTATTGTAAAGTCAGCTCCTGTATTTGTATCAAATACTTTATCAAATCCAAGCGCTTTTAATGCAGAAACCATCTTTCCAGTTACATTAGTACCAATAGGTAGGTCAAATTCTTCTCCAAGTCCAGCTCTTACTGCAGGTGCAGTTTGAACTATAACTGTTGTCTCTGGGTCACGAATTTTTGCCCATAGTTCATCTATTGATTCTTTTTCATGTAGTGCTCCTGTTGGACAAGATTCAATACATTGTCCGCAGAATGTACAATCCACATCATTAATGCTTCTATTTTCTACTGTAGATACGCATGAGCTAAATCCTCTTTCAGCAACATCTATTGCGCCAATTTCTTGTACTTTTTTACATGTTGCAACGCATCTCTTGCAAAGAATACATTTATTAAAATCTCTAACAAGTGATGGAGATTTGTCATCAACTTCGTGGTCAATCTTTTCTCCAGTATATCTTATTTTTCTAACATTATATTTTCTCGCTAATGCCTGAAGTTCGCAGTTTCCAGAACGAATACATGTTAAGCAATCTTCATGGTGATTAGATAAAATCAAATCTAAAACTGTTTTTCTTGCTTCTATAACTGCTGGAGTATTTGTATGTACTACCATTCCTTCAGCTACAGCAGTAATACAAGATGTTGTAAATCCACGTCTGCCTTCAACTTCTACTATACACATTCTACAGTCACCGGCATTGTTTATGTCTTTAAGGAAGCAAAGTGTAGGAATGTCTATTCCAGCTTCGCGTGCTGCGGTTAGTATTGTTGTATTAGGTTTTGCTTTAACTGTTTTTCCGTCAATTGTAAGAGTAATTAAATTTTCTTCCATAATATTATTTCCCTTCTATTATTATTTTTCAAATTTAACTAATTGCCTTAAATGGGCATGAGCGTATGCAAGTACCACATTTAATACATTTTTCTTGATTAATTTCTCTCTTTGTTCCAGGTCCTTCGCCTTCAATTGCGCCTACTGGGCAATTCTTCTGGCATAGTCCACAGCCTTTGCAAAGCTCAGGGTTAATTGTAATTTTTGCCATTGCTTTACATTCATTTGCTCTACACTTTTTGTCTTTTACATGCTCTTCATATTCATCTCTGAAGTATTTTAGAGTACTTAAAACTGGGTTTGGAGCTGTTTGGCCAAGTCCACATACACTAGCATTTATAATGTTATGTCCTAAGTCTTCTAGTTTTTGTATGTCTTCTTCTTCACCATTTCCACTGCATATTTTTTCTAATATTTCAAGCATTCTCTTTGTTCCAATTCTACATGGATTACATTTACCACAGCTTTCGCTTACAGTAAAGTCTAGGTAGAATTTTGAAAGTGATACCATACACTTTGTATCGTCCATAACTATAAGTCCACCTGAACCCATCATAGATCCAATTTGTTTTAATGACTCATAATCAATTGGTGTATCTAAGTGCTCAGCTGGTATACATCCTCCAGAAGGTCCACCAGTTTGAGCTGCTTTAAATCCTCTACCGTTTGGAATTCCACCACCTATGTCATATACAATTTCACGTAATGTTGTTCCCATTGGTACTTCAACTAGTCCAGTATTAACAACGTTTCCACCTAATGCAAATACTTTTGTTCCTTTTGAACCTTCAGTTCCAATTGATGAATACCAATCAGCACCTTTTAATATTATTTTTGTAATGTTTGCATATGTTTCAACATTGTTTATTAATGTTGGTTTTCCAAATAATCCTGCTTGTGCTGGATATGGAGGCTTAACTCTTGGCTGTCCACGTTTTCCTTCAATTGATTCAAGAAGTGCTGTTTCTTCGCCACATACAAATGCACCTGCACCAAGACGAATGTCTATATCAAAGCTAAAGTCTGTTCCGAAAATGTTATCTCCAAGTAGTCCGTATTCTTTAGCTTGTTTAATTGCGATTCTTAATCTTGTAACTGCAATTGGGTATTCAGCTCTAACATATATAAATCCTTTTTGAGCTCCTATTGCATATCCTGCTATTGCCATTGCTTCTAGTACACATTGTGGATCACCTTCTAGAATGCTTCTGTCCATGAATGCTCCTGGGTCGCCTTCGTCTGCATTACATACTACGTATTTTACTGGTCCTTCAACAGCAGCAGTAAGTTCCCACTTTTTACCTGTAGGGAATCCTGCGCCACCTCTACCACGTAGTCCAGATTTTGAAACAACATCTATTACCTCTGCTGGTTTCATTGTAGTTACAACTTTTTCTAATGCTTTATATCCATCAAATGCAAGATATTCATCAATATCTTCTGGGTTAATTAATCCACAGTTTTGAAGTGCTATTCTTTTTTGCTTTTTATAGAATGTTAATTCATCAAGCTTTTCTACTTTCTTTCCATCTATATCTTTGCAAAGAAGTCTTTCAACTTTTTCTCCACCGATAATGTGCTTTTCAACTATTTCTTCGCAATCATCTGGTGTAACCATTGCATAGAAAGTGTCTTCTGGTCTAATTATTACTATTGGGCCTTTTGCACAAAGTCCAAAGCATCCTGTTTGAATAACTCTTACATTTTCAACATTTTTCTCTTTTAAAATTCTTTTAAAGTTTTCCAATATTTTTGGAGACTTAGAAGATGTACATCCTGTACCATGGCATACTAATATATGCTTTTCTCTGGTATCTGCAGATGTATTTACTCTTAATTCTAGTTCTTCTCTTTTTGATTTTGCTATTGCATGAATTTCGTCTACTGTTTTCATAAATTCCTCCTTAATTTTATTTTTATGTGGTGTCTATATATTATTTATTTAAAATGCCGCGCAGCGAGCAGATTTTAGCCGTAGCGTACGCGAAGGCTACAAACGCAGCGAAGCGAAGTGCGAGTGGAGCAACCATCCTATTTTAAAATTAGGAAGGTTGCGACAGCAAGGCATAAAAAATAAATAATATATAGACGCCACAGATAAATTATAATTAATTCTTCATTAACTCATCTAAAACTTGGTCTAGTTTTTGTACAGTTGCTTTACCATAAACTTCTCCATTTACAGTAAATACAGGAGCTAAACCACATGCGCCAACACATCTCATTGCCTCTAAAGTAAACATGCCGTCAGGTGTAGTCTCTCCTTCTTTTATATGTAATCTTTCAACTATTCTATCTAATATTTTTTGTGAACCCTTTACATAGCAAGCAGTTCCTAAGCAAACAGAAAGCTTGTATTTCCCTTGTGGTTCTAATGAAAATCTTGAGTAAAATGTTACAACTCCATAAATCTCTGCCATAGAAATTCCTAAGAAGTTTGATAGTGCTTCTTGTGCGTCTCTTGGCACATAACCATAATGCTCCTGAACTTCATTAAGCATCTGAATTAAGTTGTCTTTGTCTGGTTTGTATTCTTTAAATAGTCCTTGCATAAATTCGTCATATTTTTTTTCCATATTTTCCTCCTACATAAATAAGTATTCTTATTTTATATAAATAATACATCATATATTTTAATAGTAAATTCGACAAAAAACAAGAGCTTTTGCAAATTTTTTCAAGCTATTTAAAACGTTTTGAATGGTTTCTTTCCTTGCAGAAAAAAAGAAACGTTGGATTCGTTCCAAACGTTTCTTTTTTAGTTAATCAGCAAATAATGGTTTATCATTTTGAACTTTCCATTTTTTTAGTGGTGTATTAGAAACATTAGAATTATTATCTTTTACATAATTATTCATAATTTCCACAAATTTATACATTGACATTGTGTTTGTCATATTTTCAACACCACTTGCTCCATTTGCGTTTGCATTTGAGGTTTTGCTAAGGTATGTACAACCTGTTCCGGCACGTACCATATCCAATAATTTCACCGGCTAGACTTGTACTTGCACTTGTAATATTGCCTGTATTATGACTATTCGTAATTGTACCATATGCACTCGAAATTCCTCCTGCTGGAGCTGAGCTTACTGTTGTAATATTGCCTGAGTTGTAGCAACTCGTTATATTCACCACAGATGATGTGTTTGCTGATCCTAATATACCTCCTGATATACTAGGCCCAGTAATGTTTCCTGTATTATAACAATTTACTATTATTGTTGTATTACTTACACTTCCCGCTATTCCACTTGCCACATTTTGTCCAGTAACATCTCCGCTGTTATAGCAATTAGCAATGTTCACAGTGGCATCACTACCTACATTCCCGATTATTCCTCCATTTGGTGCTCCGTAACCAGTGCCAGTGTATATAATATTTCCTGTGTTGTAACAATTTTTAATAGTAATTATACCGGGAGTTTCCACCTCCAACCATGCCGCCTACTTGATATGAAGCTGATATATTTCCTGTATTATAGCAATTCTCTATCGTTGTAGTCGAAGGAGCCCATCCAATTATTCCACCTGCAGGAGCATTTGAGTTTACTGAACTACTAGAATAACAGTTTCTTATAGTTGTTGCTGAAGAACCTTGCCCAATTATTCCGCCTGCAGGAGAGGGTGAGTTAACTGAACCACTGCAATGGCAGTTTGTTATAGTTATTGTCAAAGATATTTGTCCTATAATTGCGCCTATAGGGGCAGCGCTTCTCATGTTACATGCAATAATTCCTAAATTAGATATTGTGGCTGAGTTGTTCGAATTTCCAAAAAATCCGCCGTAATTGTTTGAGTTTTGATATAAGTTTTTTATACAGTGATTATTTCCATCAAATGTGCCTCCAAAGCCTACGCCATCACCATATTGATTTCCTATCGACACAAATCCTACTCCTGTTGTATCTGTTAATAACTGCTTTATCGCAGTACCTGAATTGCTAGCTGAATAACCATAGCTATCTAATACATATTTTGATTGTGGATTTGCATATGATCTGTCGTTTTGTATGTCTAGATTAAGCCCTAATTTTACCGTTTTCCCCGAGTATGTTGCTGCATTTTTATTTACATTATACGCAAACGCTAACAAATCCTCTACACTATTTATTGTATATATTGACCCGTTTTTTTCCAGAGTCCCTGGGTTTGGATCTTTTACCTGATTTATTGCATCTGCATCTATGTCTTCAAATAATGCATTTATTTTTTCTTGTTCGCTAGCTATTCTGCTGTCCAATCGTTCTGTTGCATTTTCTGCTTGTTCTCGTATAGCTCCTTTATCGATCCCAATAGTAATAGCTGCTCCTGCTATAATAATCATAACTACTATCGTTATTACCAAAGCAATTAAAGTAACACCTTTTTTGTTTTGTATTTTTCTCATAACATTTTCTCCTTTGTTCTTTCTATATAAAATATATACTTTTCAATATTTATTGTCAATAGCTGTTAGTCAAATGGATGGAGTTTTGGTGAAACGTTTGGAACCGTCCCAAACGTTTCAGATTTTTTTAATTTTTCAATTAAAAAAGTCTACCAAATGTAATTGGTAGACTTGGCATTTTATATATTATTTAAACGTAGGATACTCTCCTGTTAATTTCCACTCTCTTAAGTTTAAACTTGGATTTTCGCTTACATATGTATTCATTAGGTTTACAAAATTGCTAAGTGACATTGTTTCCGCCATTGCTGTGGCATCATTTATGCCTGTTGCACCATTAGAGTTGGCATTAGTTGTTTTGATTAAATAGGTACACCCTGTACCTGCAGTACCTTGTGTTATTATCTCACCAGCGTATGAAGTATCAACAGCTGTAATATTGCCTGTATTATGGCTGTTTGTTATATTAGTGTTCCTTCCTGATATACCTGCAACTATGTTTGCATCTGTATTGCCTGTTATATTTCCTGAATTATAGCAATAAGAAGCATAATTAGTTCTACTAAATGTGTTATAGCCCAGAATACCAACGGCAGCGTTTCCATCAGCACTTATGTTGCCAGCGTTGTAACAATTTGCGATTGTAACGCCATTTCCAATTAGTATTATTCCACACGCGCCAGACTGATTAGATATAATGTTCCCCGAATTATAGCAGTTTATTACTGTTCCTGTATATATATATGAACTTATTCCGCCAATATATGCATTTCCATCAGCAGACGCTGTCATATTACCCGTATTGTAACAGTTAGTTATTGTCGTATTAATTCTATCAACATCGCAATTTCCCAAAATTCCTCCTAAATAGCCGTTCATTCCTACTGTTATATCTCCATTATTATAGCTGTCTTCAATTTTAATAGATATATTCGTAGCTGATGTAGGACACGATGCTTCACCTATTATTCCTCCTATATATCCATTTGCATGTGTAAAATCTCCTTCGTTATAGCAATTCTTTATAATTAAAGTTCTTCCAGCATTGTTTGCATAAAACTTGCCAATTATACCTCCAACAGTTGAACCATCTATGCTACTTTTGCTGTTATGGCAGCTTGTTATTGTAGTTGTAGAAGTAGTATATCCTATAATACCACCAGCCTGTATTGTTGACATAGCAAGTCCATTGTTATAACAATCTTCTACAATAATCTGGTTGGAAGCCGTCCCTACGATGCCCCCTGTTGGCGCATTAGCTGATGTTAATGTTCCTGTATTGTAGCATTCAGTTATCTCTGTAATGCCAGATGTATCAGCTAATATTCCTCCAGTCGATCCAGTAGTTGCTGTAAGTGTTCCTGTGTTATAGCAATTATTTATTATCGTTTCACCATTGGCATTGTTATTTATTGATATTATGCCACTCACGTTGCTCTTTCCATTTAAATCCCCAGTATTATAACATCTTGTTATTGTAGTACTTTGACCACTTACACCACCCAATATTCCTCCTACATTGGAATTCGTAGAGTTAATATTTCCTGTATTGTAACAATTAGATATGTTTGCAGTTGAGCTTGCCCATCCAAGTATTCCACCTGCTGGTGCATTAGTTGATGTTACAGTACCTGTGTTATAGCAATTCGATATTGTTGTTGTCGCTGAGCTTGTGTTTGCATTTCCAAGTATTCCACCTGCTGGTGCTTGATTTGCTGTTATACTACATGATTTTATTCCTAAATTTCTTATTGTTATAGAATTTGACGTTGTGCCAAATAGTCCTCCATAAATGTTTACATTTTCATATAAATTAACTATTGAATGGTTATTTCCGTCAAATGTTCCTGCAAATCCATTACTTCTTTCGTTTCCTATTGGTACAAATCCTGCTCCTGTTGTATCTGTTAGCAACGTTTTTATGGCTGTTCCCGAATCACTTGTTGTATAGCCATAATCTCCTATTACATATTTTGACTGTGGATTTGCATATGACTTATCATTTTGGAAATCTAAACTTAATCCTAATGTTACTGTCTTTCCTGAATATAATTCTGTATTAGTATTTACATCATATGCAAATGCTACCAGGTCTTCTATACTATTTATCGTATATGGATCTGCTTCTGTTCCACTTCCCTCTAATACTCCTGGATTTGCATCATTTACTTGCTTAATTCCATCTGTTAGAATGTCTGTCCACTCCATTAGTCCTATTATTCCTGTCTCTTCTTCATTTACTTTAGCATTCCATTTTGTAACCGCACTGTTGGATTTTTCAAATAAGCTATCCTGACCAAAACTTAATGATATAGCAACTCCAGCAAGAATTAATAGTACTATTACTGTAATTACCAATGCAATTAGAGTAATACCTTTTTTGTTTTGTATCTTTCTCATAACATTTTCTCCTTTGTTCTTTCTATATAAAATATATACTTTACAGTATTTATTGTCAATAGATATTAGGCGATTGATTCTAGCTCTTTTATTTTATCCCTTAGTTCTGCAGCCTTTTCGAATTCCATATTGGCTGCATGTTTTAGCATTTCGTCTGTTAATTTAGCTATTACATCTTCAATTGATTCATCTTTGTTAATATCATATTTTGTGCTTATGTCATCTACAACTGTTGCCTTTATTACGTCTCTTATAGATTTTTGTATTGTTTGAGGTGTTATGCCATGTTCTTTATTGTATTCCATTTGTATTTTTCTTCTTCTGTTTGTCTCGGAAATTGCCTTTTCCATTGATTCAGTTAATTCGTCTGCATACATTATTACTTTTCCTTCTGTATTTCTAGCAGCACGTCCTATTGTTTGTATTAAAGATCTTTCCGAACGTAGGAAACCCTCTTTGTCAGCATCAAGTATTGCTACAAGAGATACCTCCGGTAAATCCAAACCTTCTCTTAAAAGGTTTATTCCAACTAATACATCAAATTCGCCTATACGAAGGTCTCGAATTATTTCCATTCTTTCTAATGCCTTTATATCCGAATGCATGTATCGTACCTTTATGTCTAATCCTCTCAAATAGCTTGTTAAATCTTCAGCCATCTTTTTAGTTAATGTAGTAACAAGCACTCTTTCATGTCTTTCAACTCTTTCTCTTATCTGTTCAATTAAATCATCTACTTGGTTTTCCACAGGTTTTACTAATATTTCAGGATCTAACAATCCGGTTGGCCTTATAATCTGTTCTACCACATTGCTTCCTGAATGTTCTTTTTCGTATTCTGCTGGAGTAGCACTTACAAATATGCATTGGTTAATTCTTTGTTCAAATTCATTAAACATAAGCGGCCTGTTATCGTATGCAGATGGTAATCTAAATCCATAATTTACAAGCGAATCTTTTCTTGCTTTATCTCCATTATACATTCCTCTAACTTGTGGTATTGTAGCATGTGATTCGTCAATCAATAATAAAAAGTCATCTGGAAAATAGTCAAATAGTGTATATGGAGGGCTACCTGCAGGTCTTCCACTTATATGTCTTGAATAGTTTTCAATTCCTTGGCAGAACCCTGTTTCTTTTAGCATTTCAATGTCAAAATTGGTTCTTTCTTCTATTCTTTGAGCTTCAATATATTTATTCTGTGATTTAAAGTATTCTACTCTCTCTTCCATTTCTTGTTCTATTGTAACTAATGCTCTTTCCATTTTATCTTTGGTTGTAACGTAGTGAGAATTTGGAAATATCATTATGTGATTTCTCGTACCAATTGTTTTTCCTGTAAGTGGATTTATTTCAGTAATCTTTTCAACTTCATCTCCCCAGAATTCAACACGAATTGCACTTTCGCCATAATCTGATGGATAGATTTCAACTATATCTCCTTTTGCTCTAAATGTTCCACGTTTAAAATCCATTTCATTTCTTGAATATTGCATATTTACCAGTTTGCGTAGGACTTCATCTCTTGATTTGTTCATTCCTGGCCTTAGTGACACAATCATGTTTTCATAATCGATTGGGTCACCGTAAGCCATATATGCATGAAACTGATGCAACAACTATTACATCTCTTGTTTCAAATAGACTTGCTGTTGCTGAGTGGCGGAGTTTATCTATTTCATCGTTAATAGAAGCATCCTTTTCTATGTATGTATCTGATGATGCTATATATGCTTCTGGTTGATAATAGTCGTAATATGAAACAAAGTATTCAACATTGTTCTCTGGGAAGAATTCTTTAAATTCACTATATAGCTGTCCTGCAAGTGTTTTGTTGTGCGCCAATACTAGTGTAGGTTTTTGCACCTTTTGAATAACATTTGCCATTGTAAATGTTTTTCCGTGAACCTGTAACACCTAGTAATGTTTGAAATTTCTTTCCATCCTCTATTCCTTTAGATAGGTAATCTATTGCCTTAGGTTGGTCACCAGTTGGCTTATATTCTGAAACTAATTTAAACATTTTGTTCTCCTTTACTAGAAAAATATTTTATCATTTTTAGGTAAAAAAAACAATACATGTATCGCCTATCTGCGATTTAATGAGTAAATCTTGATTATCTGGATATACAATGTTATAATTTTTATGTTAACACTTCTGTGCTTAAGCTGAGAAAGGAGCTGAATTATATGGATGCCCTGTCAAATGCAAGGTACAAACCGCCAATTCCATTCGGTTTTCATTACATTTGGGGTAACTGTGAACTCGGCTATATGATTGAAAGAGATGTGGATGGCAGCCAATTCTTTTGGGTTCCAGCTAATTCCTTAGAGAAGAATGGAACAATTGACGGAACAAGGTTCAATCATTCGTTCGGTAGGCGTTCCTTCGATGACACACCCATTTCTAATCTGATGGAGTCTGCAAGTCTTTCTTTTGAGCAGGCCACTCGGATGCGAAACAGTGTTGAACGCTATGGTGGGTTCTATATCTCCAGGTTTTTGATTTCCAAAGCATCAGTTGCATCTTACAGGTCAGTCCCAGGTTCATATCCTGTCACTAATGTAAGTTTCTATGATGCTTATGTGATTTCCCAAGAATTTGTAGATTTCTATAATCATCACCTGTCAAGTCATCTAGTGTTTCCTTCCGAGTACGATTCAATGGTTCAGTGGCAGATTAAACTTGTGTCAGAGCATAAATGCATTAAGAATGTTTTGGCACTGGATTCAGGATTTACTGAGTGGACGCAAGAGCAGAGCATTTGCAATCCAAATCTCGCAGTTGTAAGGGAGCATGCAGGGATATCATCTAGACGGCTCATTAGAAAAACGCATAGAAGCAAACTTCTCGGCTTCAGAGTTGCACTTTCGATTGATGTGTAGCTAAAAGCGACCTTGTAATAAAGGCCGCTTTTTTATATGGTAAGTTTATTCTAATGTAAAATTTATTTTAATACTTCAATTTGTTCTGTTAAGCACTTATTTACTTTGTCAGCTCGGTCCGTGTCTTCATAAAACTGTGTTCTTAATATTTCTGTCTGTAATTTTTGGAATAACGTTTTAATGCATATCGTTTTAAATTTGTTGTTAGTATATTTATATTTTAAAATAGCATTTGTATTTCTATTGTTTTTTGTAATGTATTCTTCAGAAAAAATCGAAAAATTTAAAATATCAACTAATGTTTTTCTATCAATTTCTTTTTCAGTGAATGCTTTCTCCAGTCCTGTCAACATATCTACATTTGTTTTTCTTGTTCCATTTTCATTAAACTCATATTTCAAAATAGGATTTTCCTCTATAATTTTGCAATTGTTTTTTAGTATTTTTACCAATCTTTTTTGAATATTTAGTTTTTGGTAATTTTTACAAAAGCTAGCTTCACAGTCTTCTAATGTTCTTTTTTGAAAGCCTAATAATTTTAGATCTTCTTGCCCTTCTGTAATCCTTAGATCTGTAACATCCACTTCCTCTTTTTCTAGAAATTTGATTGCATTTATTGTTCCGTATTTTCTAGCATCAATTTCATTATATAGGATCCAATAGTTTTTCTTCTTAAATTTTAAATTCTCATTGCAAACGATTTTTTCTTTCAATATTCTATATTGTCCGTCAATGCATTCCTTTAAAAAGTTGGCTTGTTCAAAGTGCCTAAGTTCATGAAACATTGTAGTAATTGCCCTTGCGTTGTTGCTGGAAAAATTATATACAACATTATCATCTAAGCAAATAATTTTTTGTTCTTTATTATGCTTTCCTCTTTTTCCATTTTTAAATTTTATTACACAACTAAAGTAGTCATTTGTTTTGTATTTTAATTTTAATATGTTTGAAATAAAATCGCAAAAAACGCATTCTCTCAGGTTCGCCCAAAATTTGTAGTCTGCGCTAATTGGTGAATCTGGTTTTAGCATTTGGCAAATTAAATATTTACATATTTCATACGGTATTATACTTTTGCTTATTTTATATTTATTTAGCTCTTGTATAAAATTATAAAAAGTTTCCTTGTCCATAGTCTTCTGGCTTTTAATATATTCATCATATGGTGATAAATCATAAGCAGTGTTGTATTTTTTTAATAATGTATTAATTTTTGAATAAAAATCATATTTTCTTAATTTAGTAGCATTGATAGTGTCAGTCGACAGTCGTGCATTTATCATAAAGTATTTATTATTAACATATGTTAAATATTCTTTTAAATTATTGATAAAATCTATTTTTTTATCTGCTTTTAAATTGCAAAAGAAAATTACTCTGGCATATGCTCTAAAAGTTCTTGTTGTATAGAACTTTATATTATGTTTTTTTGTTAATTCATAGAAATCATGGATAAGCTCTTGCTTTTTTCCCCATGAAAATGTAAGTTCAAAAATTGAATTCAATTGTCTATTAAGATTTGCCTCGTTGTTTTTGTCAATTAATTTCCATAAGTCATCATCAATTATGTCTCGCATTGTTTTATCCAAATCTTCGAATTTTTTTAAAGAAAATGTATTTGTTATTTTTTTTATCAATTCCTGTGCTTTAGCAAAATTATTTTTCTTTTTCATATGCACCTCTTTTATTATATTGGTTGCTAATAATGTGATAAATGCAGAAAAGTCATTTGCTTATTTTTTTAAATTGCAAATGACTTTTAGTTTTTAATATCATTAATCTACGCATATTAAGTCGTAGTCTCTGCTTCCAAAACCTAAATTACTTGCTTCCTCTATAGTGTGAACTCCATTTCTTGAATTTACTCTTTCTAAAAAGTGTTCTTTTCCTGGATCACTAGAATTATTTACTAAATCTATGCATGCTTGGTCTATTGCAATTGGGTCAAGTGATGCAAGAATTCCTATATCTTTCATACATGGATCTTCTGCAACCGCACAGCAATCACAGTCTACACTCATATTGCACATTACATTTATAAATGCCATGTTTCCATTAAAATAATGAACTACTGCTGATGCAGCTTCTGCCATACTTTCTAAGAAATCATTTTGTGGTGGTAAGTTATTCCATAATGTATACTGGTCTTTATTAGTTCCAGCTGAATGTATCCATGCTTTTCCTTCTGATGAGGCACATCCTATTGAAAGTTGTTTTAGTGCTCCACCATATCCTCCCATCGGATGGCCTTTAAAGTGTGATAAAACTAACATTGAATCATAGTTTGCTATGTTTTTTCCTACAAAATCTTCTTTTAAATGCTTTCCGTTTTGCACGGGAAGGCTTATATCTGGTCCTTCTTCATCTAATAAATCCACATTAAATATTTTGCTCCATCCGTGATTTTCTAACGTTTTTAGGTGCTTCTCTGAAGTATTTCTTTCTCCACCATATGCAGTATTACATTCTACAACTGTGCCGTTTACATGTTCTACCATTGGTTTCATAAATTCTGGTCTTAAATAGTTTTGGTTACCTTCTTCTCCAGAATGAACCTTTACTGCCACTTTGCCTGGAAGTTTCTTTCCTAATAAATCATACAGCTTTACTACATTTTCAGGTGTAATCTCTTTGCAAAAATAAACTTTTGATTTTTCCATTTTTTTACCCCCCTTTTTTTTTATAATACATATAATATTATACATAAAAACTGTAAAATACTTGCTAGAACAACAAATAAGTGGAATATTGAATGCATGTATTTTTTTGTTATTCCCCAGCCATATAAAATTGAGCCAATTGTATATGATATTCCTCCTGAGAGCAATAGTACAAATCCCGGTATTCCTAATAGTTTTGGAAGAATATCAATTTTAAATATAATGCACCATCCGCATTACCATATAGCAAATCATTGAAATCACTCTATATTGTTTTAAATCTATAGAGTTTAGAACAATTCCTATAACTGCAATTACCCAAACAATTGCAAACATTGTCCATCCAAGTACTCTGTCATATTCCATAAACGTAACTAGACAAAATGGTGTATATGTTCCTGCTATCATTCCATATATTGCACAATGATCTAAAACCTGTAATACTTTTTTGCCTGTGTTGGGTCTTAATCCGTGGTATACGCTTGACATTGTATATGATGCAATCATTGTTACTCCGTAGATTATTGAACTTAATACTGATAAAGGCTTACCATGTTTTGCTGAAACAATGATGCATAAAATCAATGCAATAACAGATAATCCACCACCTACAATATGAGAAACCATATTAAAGATTTCTTCTCCTCTTGTATATGTTGGTAGTTTCCTGTCTTTAAGTTTAGTCCTCATGTGAGTCTCCCTTCTATTTGTATTCTGGATTTTCATTATATCATTAATGTTATAAAAAAACTATATATTGTATTTCTTTTTTAAATATTGCTTAGCATATGAACAAGTGGCACAAACCTTTCCACCTTTTTTGTTTATTTCTTTTAAGGCTTCTTCCACAAGCATTTGCGCTATTCCTTGGCCTCTTAGGCTTTCGTCTACAAATGTGTGATCAATGTTATACATATTGTTTCCTAAATCTTCATAAGTTATTTCTGCTATTAACCTTCCACTTCCGTCTTTTTTATATATTTTATTGTTTTCAATTATAAAATCCATTTAAACTTACCTCCTTTTTTCTATATGATTATACTTCTCTTTTTGTAAAATGTTCAAGTTTTTAGCCATTTTTGAATTTTTTTTGTATTTTGTATAGACTTTTTGCGAAAAATTGTGTATTATTATGTATGTTAAATATAAATATTTAAGGGAGGCAAACATATATGAAAAAGACAATTACAGTTGTAGCCATTCTTGTAACATTTTTATTTGTTATGGCTTGCGCTCAATCAGTTTATGCAATTGACCTAGATTTGATAACTTCAGTTAGACAAAATGAAATTAGCTCTGCTCAAAATTTAACTCTTGAAAATGAAAATACACAAAACAACGTAATAGCTACCACAACAAGCACAAGCAACACAGCAAATACAACAAGTACAAATACAACCAAGAATACTAGTACAAATACAGCAACATCAAATACGGCATCAACATCTACTACAACAAGCCAGCCAGTATCAAGTAGTTCTACTACTACAGTTTCAACATCATCAAATGATTTACTTTCAATTGAAAATTTATTAAGTATATTTTTAATTGTTGTTGGTGTTTTAATTGTATTGCTTGCAATTGCAATTTTAATTAGAATGAAAAAATAATTTAAAAAAGAAGCCATTTTACATGGTTTCTTTTTTTTGCGCATATTTTCTTAAAAAAAATAAATACTATATATAGTTTAAATTTATTTTTGGGAGGAAAATATGAATAAAAGAATTTTTATAGTCTTTTTACTTTTTGCTGTCTTACTACTTTCTTCAGTTTGTAGTTTCGCCATGGAAACAGATTTTAGTACGGAAATGAAAGAATCTGCAAATAAAACCCGGCGAAACTATGCAAAATGCAAAGGATGGGGTTATGAACGCTGCCGAAGGGATGGGCAATATGGTTCAAGATGTTGGTAATGGTGCAATGAATGCTTTTGAAGATATGGGTAATGGAATCCAAGATTTCTTTGATGGTGATAATACTGACACTACAACTGGAAATACTTATACAGCTACAAGAACTTCTGCAGATATGGTTGGCGGGGGAAGCAGCATGGCTAACACCGCATGGGTGTGGCTTATTTTAGGTGTAACTGGCATAATCATAATTGCATTAACCTTGTATTACGTTAGTCAAGACACTGGTTCTACTAGAAGATAATTAAAAAAATGTCAATAGGGACGGAGAATTTTGACATAGCAAAAAAATTTGCTATGTCAAAATTCTCCGTCCCTATTGACATTTGATTTACACTTTTCCCCTAAGTTCTCTTTCTATTGTTCTTTGAGCTTCTTTTTTTGCCATATCTTCTCTTTTATCATATAGTTTCTTGCCTTTGCCTATTCCTAATTCAACTTTTACATAGCTTTTCTTAAAATAAAGTGAAATCGGAATTAGAGAATATCCCTTTTGTTGTATTAGTCCAAATAGGCGATTTATTTCTCTTTTATTTAATAATAGTTTTCTATCTCTTAGTGGGTCTTTATTAAAAATGTTGCCTTGCTCATAAGGGCTTATATGCATTCCATAAATAAATGCTTCACCATTTTTAATTACTGCATATGAATCTTTTAAATTAACCTTGCCACTTTTTATTGATTTTATTTCTGTCCCTGAAAGCACTATTCCCGCCTCTATCGTGTCTTCTATAAAATAGTTGTGGTGTGCTACTGGATTTTTAGCAATTATTTCAGGCATTGCACATATTACTCCTTTATACTTATTTTATGTTATTGGGAACAAGCATATTTGCCTGTTCCCAGTGTTTTATTATTTTTTATGCTTTATTGCTTGATCCAAATACGTCTCTAATTTTGTGTTCAACTGTTGCTTGTATTTGTGCTCTTGCTGGTGTTAAATATTTTCTTGGATCAAATGCAGATGGATCTTCTGCAAATACCTTTCTTATTTCTGCTGTCATGGCAAGTCTTAAGTCTGTATCAACATTTATCTTTGATACACCTGATAAGCTTGCTTCATGTAGTATTTCATCTGGTACACCTTTTGCACCTGGAATTTCACCGCCATATTTATTACACATTTCTACTAATTCTGGAATTACTGTAGAAGCACCATGTAATACTATAGGTGTGTTTGGTATTTTTTCTTTTACTTTTGCAAGTATGTCAAATCTTAATTTTGCTTCTCCTTTAAATTTGTATGCTCCATGACTTGTTCCAATTGCAATAGCAAGTGAATCGCATCCTGTTCTTTCTACAAATTCTTTTGCTTGATCTGGATCTGTATACATTGCATCATTCGAAGCAACATTTACATCATCTTCAATTCCTGCTAGTTTTCCTAATTCTGCTTCAACTACTACTCCCTTTGAATGAGCATAGTCAACAACTTGCTTTGTTAGCCTTACATTTTCTTCAAAATCATATTTTGATCCATCTATCATAACAGATGTAAATCCGTTATCAATACACATTTTGCATGTTTCGAAATCTGGGCCATGGTCTAAATGTAATGCTACTGGTATATCATGCTCTTCTAATGATGCCTCAACCATTTTTCTTAGATATCCAACTCTTGCGTATTTAATTGCACTTGATGAAGCTTGCAAAATTACTGGTGAGTTTTGAGCTGCAGCAGCATCAGTTATTCCTTGGATTATCTCCATATTATTTACATTAAAAGCACCTATTGCAAAGTGTTCTTTCATTGATTTATCAAACATTTCCTTTGTTGTAACTAATGGCATTTTAATCATCCTCCTATATATTATTTCAAATGATATTTTATTTCTAGTTATATGATTTGTCAAGTAATATACAGGAAATTTAACATGCATAATAAAAGCCCCGCCTTTTACAGCGAAGCTCGGCTGACGAAGTTCCATCAGTCAGTCAAGGATTTCCTGCGCATTCGCCATCTCGTAGATCTTCCCATTGTCATTGTGGAAAACAATCTCCTCACCTTCCACGAGAACCGTAAAGAACTTTCCACGAGCGACGACGGAAACATCTTCAGGGATGGTATACACTCCGTATTTCATCGTGATGTACTCGGCAATGCAATACCGTTCATTGAAATACTTGTCTTTGCCAAACATGAATCTTCATCCTTTCTTTCCCCTCATTGGGGTTTATTAATAAAATTATACCAAAAATGCCAAATTATGTCAATTTCAAAATCTTGTAAACATGCTCTTTATCATATTTAAGCAATTATTGTTAAATTAGTGCTGATGGTTTTGCTCGTATTTATAGCTAGAGCACATTGACTCATCTGGAGTTGTTGTGTGATTATTTTGATTTGGAGTTACTATTATTTGTTTTAGTTTGCAGCTATTGGCTTGCATATCATTATACTCGCAACTTCCAACTGTACAATTAATTTTTTGCTTTTCTTGCATAAAACTTTCCTCCTTTTAATTATATATTTTTATTTTGTGTAATTTTAAAAAAATTATAATTAAAATCTAATGGAAAATTTTTCAGTTGAAAGTATGCATTTATTTGTTAGATTTTGGTTGTTAGTATCTATATAATACTAAATGCCAAATGCATTATAATACATTGCAATCTTTTGGCTCTTTAAAACTTAAGTACCAACTCATTCCATTTTTATTTTGGTTGATTTCTTTTGCTCGTTCTAGCAAATCATCAAATGTCTTTGGTATTGGTAAAATAACTGGTTCACAAGGAATCCAATTAGCTGGTGTACTTGCATTATTAGCATCTGCTGTTTGTAGTGCTTGTAATGCGCGCAGTATCTCAGGAATACATCTGCCAACGTTCATTGGATATACTAATATTAATCTTACAATTCCTTCTGGGTCGATTATAAACACATTTCTAACTGTTTGAGTTGTGCTTACATTACTTGAAATCATTCCGTATTTTCTTGCAATTTCTCCATTTCTGTCTGCAATAATCGGATATGGTATCGTTGTTCCAGTTTTTATATAAATGTCATATAGCCAAGCTAAATGGGAACTATTGCTATCCACACTTAATCCTAGTAAAGCTGTATTTAATTGATTAAAATATGTATTTGCTTTTGCAAATGCAATTATTTCAGTTGTACAAACTGGCGTAAAATCTCCTGGGTGCGAAAAAAACACGAGCCATTTGCCTTTATAATCTGCAAGATTGACTTTTCCCATTGTAGAATCAGCTTCAAACTCTGGCGCTATATCTCCTATTTTTATATTCCCATTCATCATAATTTCATAATCCATAAAAAAACTCCTTTCTTTGCATTATAATATGCAAGAAAGAAGTTTCGTGTGAAACGTATAAAACCATCCATATTGGTATGCATCATTACACTAACATTCCATATTTGGCTCAGAGTAATAACAATACCATACTTCATTATCTTTTACAAAAAAAATATTATTTCCCATTGCAACAAAAAGATTTTCCTCTATTTCATCTATATTTGAACTGTATTGCACTGGAAGCTTGTAGTTTTGAAAATCATCTTCAAGATGAGATATTTGATACATATTGCTATAATCTTTGTTACAAATTGTATGAGTATAATTGCCTTCAGGTAATTCATACTGATAATGGTTAACTGACTGTGATATAGCGTCCAGAAAAATATATTTTTTTCCATCGGCGTCTCCCAAGTACTTTACATAACTACCATTTGACGTTCGTCCATTCCAAGATTCAACAAAAATTGAGCCATCTAGCGGATTACCAGAACCTGATGTTATAATTTCTATTGTATTATAATTCAGCCAATAAATATTTCCATTTGAGTTTTTTAGTAAAACAGGAGTTTCTGATATTCCATTCATAGATGAAAATAAATCAATGCAACTTGCTTCACCCATTAAAATTTCTGCATCTTCTACTTCATAATCTGTTCCCAGTATTTGATAATTGCCATTTTCTTTTAGGGCATGAATAAATCCATTGTTGACATCTATATAATTAATAGCTTTAATTCCTTCTAAACTCTTTAGAGTAAAATTATTAGTTTTGCATACATATCCTAGTCCATATGTTCTTTCAGTATTGATGTCATGAGAAAAATATAAATCACCTGCATTAGATTCATAGAAAAATAAATTAGGTCCAAAAATAAAATTTTTTACATCTGTTGCAATTACTTTCCATCCTTCCTCTTCGTTACCATAATGTAAGTTGTTTGATTTATCTATCCATATAATTTCATCATTTCCATAAATGTAATTAGCATAATTTGGTTTATAATATAGTTCTTTAAAATTCCTGTCTATAATAGTATAATTTTCCGTATTCCAATAGCATAAGTAATCATTTTCCGTAATAAAAAAACCATTATGTAACAATTTTTTTACTTTATTACAAATTGGTATTTCATTTGTAACATCTGGTGTTGCTTCTTGATATTCGCTGTTAATAGCACTGCTACCTTTAAAACAGCTTAATGTTCCATCACTTCTTAAAATTAAATCTCTATCAATATCTACTATATCTTCATATGAAATGCTTAATGGATCGTCGTTATCCATAAAATTATCTGCCTCTGTAAGCAAATTCATAAGCAAAGCACTGTCTTCCGCAATTTTATTGTTCCAATTGTTTCTTGCATCTGTTGTTTTATTAAATATATCTCCGTCCGTTTACTCCCATTGATATTACTGTTCCTGCTAAAATAAGCAATACTATAACGGTTATTACTAATGCAATTAGTGTGATTCCGCTTCTTTTCATCTCTTTTTTCCTTTCTTTTGTTTTTTATTTGTCTCAGTTATTTATGAATTTACAGAGTTTAAAAAATCACTTCTTGAATTAAATAATCGTGTTTCTTTATCCACTTGTCCCGGCACGTCATCTACATCTATTTTTTCCGTAGTTGAACTACTTCCTATTCCTTTTAAGTTACTATCTAAAGTATAATAATATGTATTTAAGGTCGTTCCGCCTGTCTTAGCACCATATATTCCTCCTGTTATACTACCAGTTGTTTCTCCTTTATTGTACGCTCTTTCTAGAATTCCTTTCGTACCGGCTGCAACTATTCCTCCTGCCACTTTATTTCCTTCCGAAATTACACTTCCCGAATTGTAAACATTGTATACAGTAGAAGATTCAATACTTATGGTTGCAACAATACCTCCTGCAAAGTTATTTGCAGTTACTGTATTATTATTGCTACAATCAGCAATACTTGCTCCTCTTAATGCTCCGACAATCCCCCCTGCTTGGTTATTATTTGTTTTTATTTCTCCATTATTATCACACAAACTAATGGTTCCAGCTGCTATTAAACCTGTTATTCCTCCTGCGTAACTTGTATCTGCAATTATCGTGCCATAATTATTGCAATTACTTACATTGCCAGATTGTATATAACCTGATATTCCGCCAGTATAATGTCCTTCTGTCGTCCATATTTTGCCATTGTTTGTACAACCGCTTATTTCACCTGATTGAATATAAGCTGTTATCCCTCCCGCATTATTACCTTCTTTCGTCCATACATTGCCATTATTAATACAGCCTTTTATGCTACCTGATTCTAAATAGCCTACTATTCCTCCAGATGAATAACTTGATGAAATATTTCCAGTGTTGTAACAATTAGTTACACTGCCTCGGTTTTCGCCTACTACACCTCCTGAGTAATATTTCCCACTTACATCTAAACTGCTACTGCAATTTGCAACTGTTCCCTTATTAAATGCTACAAGGCCTCCCACAAATTGATACCCATTGATATTTCCATTTCCCAATTTTACGTTACTTATTTTTCCATTTGTATCTAGTACCCCAATTAAACCTATCATTGAAGTTTCTGGCAAATCAATGTTAATTCCAGTTATAATGTTTCCATTTCCATTTAAATTTCCATTAAAAAAGTGATTGTCCAGATAAGCTCCTGCCGGTGTAAATTCATGCATTCCTAAATTAATTGATTTTGTTATTGAAATGTATTCATTTGCATAATTTTGTCCTTCATTTATTGTTTTTGCAAAGTATGCTAACTGCTCTCCATTTTCTATTATATAAGGGAACTCTTCTGTGCCTTCTCCACTAGCAAAATTTGTTCCAACAGTTCCATCCCATGCTTCTAAAGTTATATCTTCCACATACGCAAAGTAATCATACAATTGAATTTCTTCATTTTTTTCTGACAAATTCCACCTTTTTACTGATTTATCTGATTTTTCGAATAATCCGTCACCACTTACTCCCATTGCTATTGCTGTTCCTGCTAGGATGAGCAATACTATAACTGTGATTACTAATGCAATTAAAGTAACTCCGCTTCTTTTCATCTCTTTTTTCCTTTCTTTTGTAGGATTTTATTTTCAGTCAAAATTTGGTATGTGTTACTTTTTTGTCTATTTAGCCTTTGTAATTTTATCATAATAAAAATAGCATTAAATTAATATTACAAAAATGTAATAATTATTTAATGCTATTGAAATATTTTATCCTCTTAAGCCTATTCCGCTTCCTGATTCGTATCTTTTCATGCCTTTCTTAAATATCAAAACAGTTAGAAGAATATATACAACTACTGATATAAAAACAATGCCAAGCATCTTTATATCAAATGAATTAATCAGCGATACTGGCATATGTGCCATATATGCTGCTGGTACTACTGTATACATTATTACTCTTACCCATGTTTTGAAAATGCTTTCTGGATATGAGCTAAAATTAATGAGCAAGTTGTTTTCATATATATGTGCAATTGTTTCTGCATCTCCTATCCAAATTCCAAGCATCATTATAATTGTTTTTGTACATATAAACAAAACTGTGCCTGTAAATACAAACAATATATATAATGCGAGTTCACGGATGCTAGATATTGCAAAGCATGCAACTGCGACTCCATAAACCAAATCCCCAATTGCAGATACAATGCATTTTGATGTTGCAACATTTAAAAATATATTTTTTGGTTGTATGCAAAACGCATCTAGTTCGCCATTTATAATATACCTATTAAGTTCATTTAAACCACCAAAAAAGATATTTGCTACTCCATAAGCAGCAGGCACAATTGCCCACATGAATAATATGTCTTTATAGCTAAATCCATTTATTTGATTATCGTTTATTGCAAAAACTGTCTGCCAAAATATTAGGAAAAAGCCATTGTTTATTATCATAAATATAATTTGAGCAAAAAAGCTCTTTTTGTATTCAAAAGAAGCTAAAAAAGTGTATTTCCAATTCTTTAATATAAAATTTAAATTATTTCTAACCTCCGTTAACATTGATTTTTTTCACTCCTTTTTTGTATGTTATTATTACAGCTCCCAAAATCACAAGCATTGCTATAAATTGTTTCAAAAGCAAAATTAATGATGCCTGCAAATCAAAATTTACAAATATTTTTCCTGGAGCATATACACTGTATAAGAGTGGTATGCAAAACAATATCTTCTGTGCCCATTCTGGGTAAAACTCTATAGGTATAAATACTGCAAAAAATATTAATTTTTGAATAATCAGATAAAACGACTGGTTCTCTTCTGTATAAAAGCTTATAATGCCCAAAAGTATGTCTATTAATATTGTCATAAATATTGATATTATTAAAGATATTATTGTAATTATTATGCTTTCTACGCAAACATCAATTGCACCTGCCATAAACAGTCCAAGCATTATACCAAATATAAAGTTTACACCAACTTTTATTAATACAGAAAACTGTTCTGCTATTGTATATACTAAGAAGTTTATTGGTTTTACTAGCATGTTTGCAATTTCACCATTTCTTACTTTTTCAGCTATTCTCTTATACGACTTATTTGTAGCATATACAACAAATTCTGTGATAATTATGTACCAAATTAATTCTTTTTTTGTATACCCTGCAACGGCTTTACCTTGCAAAATATAATCCCATAATTCATTAAAAACAAATATATGTATGGCATACGAAAATATTGAAACTAAGTAGTCAAATATGAAAGCAAGCTTCGTTTTTAGGCTGTATTTAAATATTTCTATGTATTTTCTCATGCTTTTTCACCTCTTTACTCTTAAGTTGAAGTATATATGTCATATATTACTTCTTCTAGAGGAACTGGCACTGCTTCAATATCTATAATGTTTCCATATTGCATGAATTCCTCCAGTATTTTTTTCATGTTTGTTGTTTTTGTGTCTACCTTTAGAATTACTTTGTTTTGTTCTTTTGACATAACTAAAGTATTAAAATGAACATGCTCGATGTTTTGCTCATACATGATATGGATAAACTTTTCTGAAAAATACTCTTTTTTTAGATCATCTATGTCTTCATCTTTTATTATTTTTCCTTTATCGATTATAATAATCCTTTTGCATAGTCTTTCTATGTCACCTAAGTCATGACTTGTTAAGAATATAGTTGTGTCACTGTTTTCATGCAAATCTAAAATCGCCTTTCTTACTCTTTCCTTAACAACTATGTCTAGGCCTATTGTTGGCTCATCTAAAAAAATTATTTCAGGTTTATGTATCATGATAGACGCGATTTCGCATATCATTCTTTGCCCTAAAGATAGTTTCCTAACAGGAGTATTAATTATTTGCTCTATTCCAAATATTTTTACGGTTTCTTGTATTCTGCCTTCAATTTCATCTTTTGGGATGTCGTACATTGCACCAAGCAACCTATATGTGTCAATTGCAGGCAAATGCATCCATAATGATGATTTTTGGCCAAACATACATCCGATTTTGTATGCTAACTGTTTTCTTTGTTTAACTGGGTCTAACCCGGCGACTGTCATTGTGCCTCCTGTTGGATGGATAATTCCTGTTAACATTTTAATTGTAGTTGACTTTCCTGCTCCATTTGGGCCTACGAAAGCTACTATTTCTCCTTTGTTTACCGAAAAGCTAATGTCATTGACGGCAACAAAATCCTCCTTTGTTGGGAAAAGTCTGCCCATTACTCCCTTTCCTTTTGTTTGCTTGATAAATTTTTTGCTTAAATTGTGAACCTCTATCATGATTCCACCTCCTTAAATTTTTTTGCACTTTTTGTGCTTAAATTTTTATAATTTACTTGACACTTTTTAGGGAAGAAAAAAAGCCTCACAAAAGAATCTTCTTTAAGACTCCTCTGTAAGACTTTTAAACTCTCGTCTTATAAGTGTAGAGAGCTTTCGTTCCCCTTTACCGCTCGAGCTTTTGCTCTAGGTAAACTCCTAAATTATGTCAATTATTTTATCATATGTAATTCTATTTGTCAAATAATACTGTTGTACCTTCCGCTATTGACTTTTGTACATCTATAACTCTTTGGTTAGATGAGCCTTTCCATTTAAGCATAGGGTTATGTAGCTCATCTTGATATTGGCCATCAACTAAGACATCTACATATTTCATTACTTCTTTGTCTTTTAAGTCTTTGTCAAATTGAAATCCTGACCATACCCATAAGTTTTTCTCTGGGTACTTTTCTTTAAAAGCCTTAGCAAGTTTTGTAGTGCCTTCAATGTTACTTGGGTGCATTGGTTCTCCGCCTAATATTGATAGCCCTTTTATATGGCTTTTGCCACATAAGTCAAGAACAGTGTTTATGGTGTCATCATTAAATTCTTTGCCACCATTAAAGTCCCATGTTTCTGAATTAAAGCAATTTTTGCAATGAAATGCGCATCCTTGCATAAATATAGAAACTCTAACTCCAGGTCCATCTGCTATATCCATTTTTCTAATTGTATTGTATCTCATATAATCATTCCTTTAGATGAATTATTTACATTCACATTCTTCTTTTATACATGTCTCAGCATTTTTATTATCAATATGAAGTACTCTTTCTTTTATTTCTTGAGTACGTCCTTTATTCCAGAATTTTGATCCTATGTATCCACATGTACGTCTTGCAACGTTTAATGTATCATGGTCTCTGTTTCCGCAATTTGGGCAATACCATTCTAAATCATCATCTATTAATATTTCTCCTGAGTATCCACATTTCTGGCAATAATCACTCTTTGTGTTAAGCTCTGCATACATAATGTTGTCATAGATAAATTGAATTACTTCTATAACTGCATCTAGGTTGTTTTGTAGGTTTGGAGTTTCAATGTATGAAATAGCTCCACCTGGGCTTAATCTTTGGAATTCACTTTCTAGTGATAATTTTGTAAATGCATCTATTTCTTCAAATACTGGTACATGGTATGAGTTCGTAATATAGTTTCTGTCTGTTATTCCCTTTATTACTCCAAAACGCTCTTTTAAGCATTTTGCAAATTTGTATGTTGTAGATTCAATTGGTGTTCCATAAACAGAATAATCAATGTCTTCTTCAGCTTTCCATTTTTTGCATACATCGTTCATATGTTGCATAATTTTTAATCCAAATTCTTTTCCTTCTCCATTATCTGTATGAGAATGTCCTGTCATGTATTTTACACATTCATATAAACCTGCATATCCTAATGAAATTGTTGAATATCCATGATGTAATAATTCATGAATTGATTCACCTTTTTCAAGTCTTGCTAAAGCTCCATGTTGCCATAAAACTGGTGCAACGTCGCTTGTAGCTTTGCTTAATCTCTTATGTCTTATTTGAAGCGCTTTGTGGCATAGTTCAAGCCTTTCATCAAATATCTTCCAGAATAAATCCATGTCTTTATCTGCAGATAAAGCAACATCTGGTAAATTTATTGTTACAACACCTTGGTTAAATCTTCCGTAATATTTTCCTTTGCCTTCTACATAGTTCTTAGCTTTTGCAATATTTCCAAGGCTCATTGTTCTATCTGGTGTTAAGAATGAACGGCATCCCATACATGGGTAACATTCTCCAACACCTTTTTCATTTTTCTTAAGTTCTAGCATTACTTTTTCTGAAATGTAGTCTGGAACCATTCTCTTTGCTGTACATTCAGCAGCAAGCTTTGTTAAATACCAATACTTGCTGTCCTCATGAATATTATCTTCTTCAAGAATGTATAGTAGTTTTGGGAATGCTGGCGTAATATATACACCTTTTTCGTTCTTAAATCCAAGAATTCTTTGTTTTAAGAATTCTTCAATTATCATTGCAAGTTCATCTTTATATTCATCAGTTTCACCTAAGTACATTGCTACTGACAAGAATGGAGCTTGTCCATTTGTATTAGTCATAGAATTTACTTGGTAATTAAATGTTTGAACACCATCTTCTACTTCTTTTTTAGTATCTGCTTGTGCAAGTTCCTTGCAAAGTTTTTCTTCTAATCCTCTTGATTTATATTTATTATAATGTTTTTCATAGCTTGCTCTTACAAATGGAGCTAGGTGAGTAAGTGAAACAGTTGCACCACCATAGCTTGATGATGTAACAGCAAGAATTATTTGTGTTGCAATAGTTGCAGCAGTAATAAATCTATGTGGTTTTTCAATCATTACTCCATTTATTATTGTTCCATTTTGAAGCATATCGTCTAAATTAATAAGCTCGCAGTTGTGTAGCGCATTTTGAGCAAAATAGTCTGCATCATGGAAGTGTATAATTCCTTCATCATGTGCTTTAACAATATCGTCTGTAAGTAAGAATCTTCTTGTAATGTCAGTGCTTGTTATTCCTGCCAAATAATCTCTTTGTGTAGTTACAACAGCAGCGTTTTTATTAGAATTTTCGTTGTTCCAATATTCGCTTTCGCCATCAATAAGTTCTCTTATTGTTTGGTCTGTTGTGTTTGCCTTTCTAACAAGCTCTCTTGTGTAGCGATATGTTATATATTTTTTTGCCAATTGATATTTACCAAATGACATTAATTTCTCTTCGATGATATCTTGTATATCTTCAACTAATATTCTTTTCTTTCCTAGTCCTTCGATATACTTGATAATCTTTTTGATTTCGGCGTCTGTTGCTCTTTCATCTTCTGCAACCTCAGCATTTGCCTTGCTTATAGCAATTTCAATCTTTTCTGGCTCGTAGTCAACAACATGGCCATCTCTTTTAATTATTTTCATCTTTATATATTCCTCCTTTGTTGTACTTAAAAAAATATTACCATTAATAAAAAAATATAAAAGGTGCACTTGCAACTTTTGTAAAAAAATGATAAAATTTTTTCGAGGTGATATTATGAACGGTCCATTCCTTGGTTTAACTGAATTACAGAAAAATAGAATTTTAAAAATGCTTCGGTGTACATAAGTATATTTACATAAAAAATCAGGAAATTATTCCAACAATAAAATCAGAAAATATTATTGGCATTATAACAAAACGGAAAAGCGCGAATTGTCCAAATCGACTATAATGGTGACGAAACCGTCACTGAAACATTAGAAAAAGATAGTGTTTTTGGGACAAATATTTCTGGAACCAACAATGAAAATTACCAAATTATAGCAGATGAAGATACAGAAGTTTTAATAATTGACTATAATAAATTATTAATTGAAGATAATTTTTCTTTTGGATATTATTGTGTCTTTTTTAAAAATCTTTTTGATATCATTATTAATAAGTTAAAAGAGCGTAATGATAGAATAAGAATTTTAGAGAAAAAAACTATACGTGATAGGTTACTTGAATATTTTGAAATAGAATATAAAAAGAGCCATTCTAAGCACATATACCCTGCTTCCAGTTTTAAAGACTTAGCAGATTACTTTGGAATAAACCGTGCCGCAATGTTTAGAGAAATGAAAAACCTAAAAGAAGAAGGTTTTATTGATTCAAAAAATGGAAGAATAACACTATTGTATAAATAATAGACAAAGGGACGGAGCTTTTGTCTAGCAGGTTTTAGGGATTTTTCCCTTGAAACACGCAAGACAAAAGCCCCGTCCCTTTGTCTAACCTTTGTCTATTCTGGATTTATTAGTATCTTTAATATTTCCATAAATAGCTTTTTACTGTTTTCATCTATGTCCTTGACATCTTTTATTATGTTTCTTAAATCTTCGAATTTTAACCCCTTTATGTCTGTTGTATTGCTTATATTATTTTTCTTAAAGAAGTCCATTAGTATTGCTAAAGTTTTCTTTACGTCTTCTTCTTTTAGTTCTTTTACGCTCTTTTCTAGACTCTCTTCTATCTGTTTACTTGCTTTGCTTTGTTTTGAAGGTTCAAAAAATTGTCCAAAAACTTTCCAGCTAGTTGGATAATGCTGTTTAAATCCAACTCCATCTGCATTTATATAATTGTAATTTTTATTAAGCATTAAAATTCCAATGAGACTTCCTTCTGGTAATACATTAATAGTTTTAGAATTCATCCTTTTGAATTTATCACTTTCAAACTCTTCTTTTCTAAATCCTGGCCCATCAAAATTATAAATTGTCTCTATTCTGTCAAAAATATCATCGCGACATTCCATTGATGCAGTCATAGCAAGATTTCCGCCTTTAGAATGCCCTCCTACTAGTATTTTTGTATCAGAATCAAGGATAGTATTGTTTATGTATTCTATAGCAAGTTTTTGTGTTTTAGTTGGATATTCGCTTGTTAGCATAAAATTTTCAATCCATCCTATAATTGCAGCATTTGTTCCCTCAAATGCTACAAAAGTATTTCCCGAACTTCTAAAAGTTGCTGCTCCAAATTGGACTTCGTCATCTTCTCTTTTGTCGAAATTATACACTTGAATATCTTTATATCTTGGCGAATTTAGAACAGTTGGTAAAAGATCTGCTGCAATTGGTCCAACAGCTCCTCTTACCTTTTCAGAATCAACATATTTTGAGAGTTCAGATATCTCTGTCCCATTTACTACATTTTGTACTGGAAGGTAAACAAGTATGGAATACACAAGCGCATCCATTTGATTAAATTTTATTTCATCAAATGTGCTGTTACTATAATATTTTACGTAGTCTATTATATTGTTATTCATAAAAATCTCCTTTTTTTATTCTAAGAGCATAATATAAATAAATTTCAAAAAGTGTGAGTGGAACGAATTTGAGCTAGGCATTGTTAGTGAATTCGAGTAGGGAATCTCACGACCTGTGACGTGAGGGCGCTGCGAAAAGGCACTTACAATGCCTGCGAAAATTCTAGTGACCCGAGCATTTTTTGGAATTTATTTGATATTATGCTTATAAAACAAAAATACTATAAATTTATAGATGGCTAATAATCTTACTGGTACTCAATTACATCAATCCACCTGCTTAAAAATTCTTGCTCATCTTCTTTGCCTTTAGTCATTTGAGTTGCAGCAACAATAGGTACCCACTTTTGGATGTTTCTAATGTCAATGCCACTCTTTTCAGAAAATAGTTTTAAGTATTTTTCAGCAAGTTCTGCTTTTTTGTTCATTGAGAATAGCAAAAATGTCCTTGCGGCATCTGCAGAAGCATTGCCTTGGGTAACATGTGACCAGTCTATTATATAATGCTCCCCGTTTTCTTTTATTATTATATTACTTGGGTTAAAGTCTCCGTGACACAATTTCTTGTGATTCTTTTGTCCTTCCAGTCTTTGCAAAAGCTCATAACGTGTTTCTTCATTTATATTTGTAGCTTCTGTTAGTTTCCTTCTAAACTTTTCTTTAATTCTTCCAAGAAGTGGAACTTCATGGCCTAAAACTTCTAATTGAATGTCTACAAACATATTTAAGTATTCATCCAATTTTTCTGGATGTTCTTCCATTAACTCGTCAAGAGGCTTACCTTCAATATATTCAGAAACAATTGCCCATCTGTCTCCTATTTTGGTTACCTCTAAGAGTTTTGGAATGTTTAAGTCTGTTCCTTCTTCTACTCTTGCTTGGTTAAGCGCTTCATTTAAGATATTTGCTTTTGAATAGTTTGGCACAAAAAGCTTTATTGTTTTGTCACCGTCTCTGTATACATTTTTTGTTTTTCTGGATGCAATTTCATTATTTAAATTGTATTCCATTATTTTTCACCCCCATAATATGCTTTTAAGTAAATATCTTTTAGCTCAGAGATTAGTGGATATCTTGGGTTTGTACCTGTGCATTGATCATCAAATGCATCTTCTGACATTTTGTCGAGTGTTTTTAAGAAATCTCCTTCTTTAACTCCATAATCTTTTATTGTCTTTTTAATTCCAATCTTTTCTTTTAACTCATCTAGAGCTTTAATTAAGTTCTCCATTTTTTCTTTGTCATTTTTTCCACCTAGTCCTAAATATTCAGCTGTTTCAGCATATTTTCTTAAAGTATTTGGTGCTTCGTATTGAGGAAATGTTCCCATTTTTGTTGGAGCTGGTTCACTGTTGAATCTTATAACTTCATCTAAAACCAATGCATTTGCAATTCCATGTGCAATGTGATGGTATGCTCCAAGCTTATGTGCAAGTGAATGTGAAACTCCTAGGAACGCATTTGCAAATGCCATTCCAGCCATTGTTGCCGCATCTGCCATTTTATCTCTTGCTTCTGGATCTTCTGCACCTTTTTCATATGCTCTTGGTAAATATTCAAATATTGTTTTTAATGATTTTAGTGCTAATCCATCTGTGTAATCTGTTGCCATCATTGACGCAATTGCTTCTAGGTCGTGTGATACAGCATCAATTCCAGATGAAGCAGTTAATCCTTTTGGTGCGTTCATCATAAGGTTACTGTCTACAATCGCCATTTTAGGCATTAATTCATAATCTGCAATTGGGTATTTTATTCCGGTTTCTTGGTCTGTAATTACTGCAAATGGTGTAACTTCAGAGCCTGTTCCTCCAGATGTTGGAACTGCAATAAAGTATGCTTTTTCTCCCATCTTAGGGAAATTGTATACTCTTTTTCTAATGTCCATAAATCTCATAGCCATATCTAAGAAGTTTACTTCTGGGTGTTCATATAGTACCCACATTATTTTACCTGCATCCATTGCTGAGCCACCGCCTACTGCAATAATGCAATCAGGCTTAAAGCTATTCATTTGTTCTGCTCCTTTTTGGGCTGTAGCTAAACTTGGGTCTGGCTCAACATCTGCAAACGTTGCATGCTCTATTCCTAGTTCTTCTAACTTATCTGTAATTGTTTTTGTGTACCCATTCTCATAAAGAAATTTGTCTGTTACAATAAATACTCTCTTTTTGTCCATTGCATTTTTTAGTTCTTCTAAGGCAACTGGTAGGCAGCCTCTTTTAATATATACCTTTTCAGGTGCTCTAAACCAAAGCATATTTTCTCTCCTTTCGGCTACAATTTTATAATTTAATAAATGTTTTACTCCAACATTTTCAGAAATTGAGTTGCCACCCCAAGTTCCACATCCAAGAGTTAATGATGGAGTCATTTTAAAATTATACAAATCTCCGATTCCGCCTTGTGATGATGGTGTATTAATTAAAACTCTGCATGTATGCATTGCTTCATAAAATTTCTGTATTTTTCCTTGTTCTTTTAATGTATCTATATATATTGAAGAAGTATGTCCAAGGCCTCCATCATCTATAAGTTTTGAAGCTTTCTTTACTGCATCACTAAAACTCTCTGATTTATACATTGCCAAAACTGGTGAAAGTTTTTCATGTGCAAATTCCTCAGATAGATCAACGCTTTCAACTTCTCCAATTAAAATTTTTGTATTTAGTGGTACTTTTATTCCTGCAAGTTCTGCAATTGTATGTGCTTTTTGCCCTACTATTTTTGCATTAAGTGCTCCATTTATAATCATTGTTTTTCGAACTTTATCTGTTTCTTCCGGTTTTAGAATATAGCAACCTCTTTTTTGGAATTCATTTTTTACATCTTCATATATTTTTTTATCAACTATTACAGATTGTTCAGATGCACAAATCATTCCATTATCAAATGTTTTAGAATGAATTATTGAATTTACCGCGAGCTCTATATTAGCTGATGCATCAATTACAGCAGGTGTATTCCCTGCTCCAACACCCAATGCTGGTTTACCGCTAGAATATGCTGATTTGACCATTCCTGGGCCACCTGTTGCAAGAATAATGTCTGCAGATTGCATAAGTGTTGTTGTCATATCTAATGAAGGAACATCTATCCATGCAATTATTCCCTCAGGCGCTCCAGCTTTTACTGCAGCTTCTAATACAATTTTTGCAGCAGCTATTGTTGATTTCTTTGCTCTAGGATGTGGGCTAAAAATTATTCCATTTCTTGTTTTAAGAGATATTAATGCTTTAAATATTGCTGTTGAAGTAGGATTTGTTGTTGGTATAACAGCAGCAATAACACCTATTGGCTCTGCTATTTTTTTGTACCCATAAATCTCGTCTTCTTCAATAGTACCACATGTTTTTTCATTTCTGTATTTGTTGTAAATATATTCAGCGGCATAGTGGTTCTTTATTACCTTGTCTTCGACAACACCCATGCCTGTTTCTTCAACCGCAAGTTTTGCAAGCTCAATTCTTGCCTGGTTTGCTGCCATAGCTGATTCAAAAAATATCTTGTCTACTTCTTCTTGAGAATACTTTGCAAATTTGGCCTGAGCTTCTCGAACTTTCTTTATTGTTTTCTTAAGCACATCAACGCTGTCAACTATTTTGTACTCATTTTCCATAGTTAATATCCTCCTTAGTAATACAGCCTCATTATATATCAATAGTATTTTTTTTACTATACTTATTATTATATTTTTTTAGAAAAATAAACACAAATAAAAAAACACCCTCCCTGATAGAAGAATGTCTATTACTTTCACATAAAAAAGGCGAGACCGGAATTTGGCCGGTCTCGTCAAAAGCTGGAAAAGCGTGCGGCCTCGCATTCCATTTATCCCTTTCGGGAGATTGGTTTGTTTTTATCCTCTCCTGAGGGAAATATATTGACAGCTGGACCGCACCTTCACAGCTGATTAGAAGTCTTTACGACTTATGGAAATATTATAGCACACTATTAAATTATTGTCAACTATTTATGATGTTTACAAAAAAAGAAGAAGCCCACAAATTCATGCGGGCTCCCTCGTCCATGTTACCTTCCATCATCATTGAGTGCAGCAATATCCCTAATGAGATCCAGCCCCCACTTCGGGATACACTTTCCTTCGTCTTCGTCGAACTCATCAGCAGGGGTCTTGGCCATACGCTCTGACTCCGTCATTTCTTCAGGCGTCAAACGCACATCGCTTGCAACAGTGAACAAGAACACGGGAATTCCCAATGTCTTCCCCTTGAGCGTTTCAGACTCAATCAGGCAAATGCTGAAGCCTTCCTTCCTGAAATACTCAACGTTCTCCGGGTAAAGGTGACCAATGTATAAGTACGAGCAATCACCGTCCCCTTTGCGTGTCACCGTGCGATCCAGCCCCTTCTGAATGAATCTCCGCTGCTGGAAAAGCTGCCTCTTCTTGATGTCTCGAGCAAGCATGTCGTGTTCCTCCTTTTCGTTGGTCGAAAGTAGAACAATGGTTAAACAGCTAATATGCTGTATTGACGCTTATTATACTATGATTTTATAATTATGTCAATCTACGTTGTCTGCTTGTTTTAATCTTAAATATCCAAGTTCTTCCCATCTATTGTATGCAAGATTTAATCTAAATAGTAAAGAAGGTTTAGCTCCCGCTCTGTTTTTGTCTACAATCCATGCATAGTATCTTACATCTGGATCTTCAAATTTTTCTAATTCAAAAAATTCTGTGTCAACTTCTTTTAATGAATACTCATATTCATCTAAGTGTTCTCTGTTGATTTGCTTAACAAGGCATAGAGTATCTAGAACTTCTTTTATTGTTTTGCTAACAGCTAAATCATTTACTGTTAAATTGATAGGCAATGTAGAGTTTTCCGATAACTGAAGTGTTGAACAAATAAATATTTCAAAATTTTGAGCTAAGTTTGAAAGTATTGTTGCAGTTTTCTTTATTTCCTCACCATTTCCAATATTAGCTGTATCTGTTTTAAGAGTATCGTAAAATACATATTCTATTTTTTCTTTATAGTAATAGTTTGTAATAACTTTTTTAAGTTCATCATTTGTATGATCTGTTATATTTATAAAGTATATTGAGTTTTCTAATTCTCTATTTATCCAATCAGTTATAGCAATAGTTTGGTTAAATTCAGTTGATACTTTTTTTAACCTTTCTACAAATTCTTCTTGAGTTTCATCTTTCTCTTTTATTACGAAACCATCCTTATCTACTTTTACTTTTTTACCTTTGTCTGCTCTAAATTTAAATTCAAGTAGTTCTCCTTCTGTTTTGCTAATGTGTTGTCCATGCAATTTTTGTATTTCAGGGTTGTTTAAAATTGTAGTTATAAGGCAAAGTCTCATCTTATCTTCAGACATCTCGTTTGAAATTATAAGTACTTTCTTTTTATAAACTAAAGCTGTATGTGCTGCAAGATTTATAGTGAACCTACTTTTACCTGAGTTTGATGGCATAGCATATGCCATTGTTTCTCCTTTTCTAATGCCTTTAAAAATGCTTGTTAAAATTGGGAAAGGAAGTGCAAGACCATTTGTTAAGTTGTTATCACCTTTTTCTAAAAAGTCTGTTAATTTATTATTAAGTACTGCTCTTTTAAATTTTTCTGTAGCTGTTACTTGCGCAATCGCATCTTCAACTTCTTCTACTGACATTTCATCATATAGAAGATATTTTGTTATTTCTACAATACTATTTTGTATACGTTCTATAGGAATTTGGTTGTAATTTTTTCTTATTATAAACAATTTTTTTAGTTCTACATAAATGTTCTCCATATTATAGGATTTTCCTAGAACGTCTTTTTTTAATTTTGATTTTAATTTATATGATTCTTCTGTATCTTTTGAAAAATTAAAATCTCTTTTTGCCATTTCTGGCGCATATGCTTCTCCTTCAGTATAAATAACACTTTTATATATGTTTAATAATTCCGGATTTTCAAATAGGCAGTCCTCATGAATAAAATAATATTTGGCAATTAATTTTGGATTGTTTAATAATACACCCATGTATTTTTCTTCAAGTAATGGGTTTCTTATTTCTTCAGGGTATACAGTTTCATTTTTTTTCTTTTCATCAGGTTTTTTTTGTATTGTTTTTGTTGCTATCTCTGTTCCTGTTGTTAGTGTTTTTATTTTTTCAAGTGCATTTATTATTTTTCCGCTTCTCTAGCAATGCCTTTATTTCTTCTATAGTCTTTTGGTTTTCTTTTGTTACAGGTATACTATTAACAATCTCGTAAAGTTCTTTAATATTATCATTACTCATATCTATTTGCTCCTTTCAGTTTTCTTTTTTTATTCTAGCTACATAAAATCCTTCATATTCTTCGTTTGGCTTAACTAATAAAGTTCCTGTTAGTTTGCATGGCAATGTTGGTATGTCTTTTATTTCAATTGGTATAATACTTAAATTGTTGTTTTCTCTCAGAATATTATTTATTATGTTTTCATTTTCTTCTTTTAATATAGAGCATGTAGAATACACTAGTTCTCCACCTGGCTTTAAAAGTTTTATTGCTTTTTTAACAAGAGCTGTTTGTGTCTTTACAGATTTAGTAATAAGCTCTTTCGTAAAATATTTGCTTATACTTTCATCTTCTAAATATAGTGTTCCACTTCCGCTACATGGAGCATCTAATAATATTTTGTCAAAAGAAAACATATCATCTAAGTCGCGTGCATCTTTTGTCATTACAATAGTTCCTTTGCATCCTTGCTTTTGAATGTTATATTTTAGTTTTTCTGCTCTAATTGGGTTTCTCTCACACGCAGTTATGTAAGCTTGATTGTTAGAAAGAGTTGCCATTTGTGTAGTTTTACCTCCAGGTGCAGAACACATGTCTAAAATGTTCTCTTTAGGTTTTGGATCTAAAACTATGGCTGGTATCATTGATGATAAACTCTGAAGGTAGATTTGCCCCTCTTTATATATTTCTAGCTCTTGTAATATTGTCTCTTTTCCATTATTTAATATAAAAGCTTCTTTACTCCACAATACTCTATTAAAATCAATTTCATTGGATTTTAATATATCTATAACATCTTCTATTGTTGTCTTATTTGTATTTACTCGAAAGGTTGTAGCCCTTTTTTTATTATATCCACTTAAGATTTCTTGTGCTATATTTGCATCATAATTATCTTGTATCAGTTTAGTTAGGAATTCATAAAAATTATCTTCCATTTGATTAATCCTCAATAAATTCTTTAACATATCGTTTGCAGTCTTCGTCATATTGTTCTTTCCATTGTTTATATAATTCCATTACTTCTTCCTTATTCTTTAGGCACTCTATCATTTTGTCTTTAATATATACTGGGTCGTCTTCCCTTTCAACAACAACATAACTTTTTAATTTGCTATTTTGAAAATAGTCGTTGTTGCTTCCAACTAAACACGGTACTCCCGCTTCAAAGCTCTCTAATGGTACCATTGGCGAGCACTCAGTAAATGTTATATATGAATTAATATCATTTTCTATACATCTGTTTAATAAATCCTTTGTGTCTATATAATCTGGTAAGCTAGTATGTTCAAGGTTAATCATTTTTGCAAACTTCGTAATTTGTTCATTGGTTGGGACAATATCTGCTATTGCTCCATCAATTAATTTTACAGCACACAATTGGTTGTATACATTCTTTAATTCTCTGCTGTTTGCATTATATACTCCAACTTGTATTCTATTAAAATCAGTTTGCTTATTAGATTTCATTTGAGATTCATCTAAATGAACATTATTGGTTAAGTATCTAGCTTTGTATCCTGCTCTATTATAAAATTCAACCATGCTCTTTTTAACAAATGCAAATTCATCTATGTATTTTTCGTCATAAAGTTTTAATACTTTTTTGTTCAAATCCCATGTGTAGTCTGACATTACTTCAAAATTGTTGGCATGCCATATTACTTTAATCTTAACATTTGGATTAGATTTTTTTACTTTTTTAAGTACATCTACCCAGCCGTCAACAATTTGGCTAAATATTATTGTTTTAATATTTGCTTTAATAATAGCTTTGGCAACTGCTCTTATTTTTAATCTTCCAAAAACTTGCTCTAGTGGTACGGTATTTGTAAATAAACCTTTGGTTGAATTTGCTACACCAAGCCACGTAGGATTATATAAAGCAATATATTCTGAGTCTTTATATTGTTCATTAATAATTTTTATAGCATTTTTTACCTGCTTTGCAAAATGACGTCTTTGCTTTGCATTTTTAACACTTGAAGAATGAGTTAAATCATATTTTATACTGCTTAGCCAATGATAAGTTTTATCAACTATGCGATAAATAAGAGAATCGTGTTGAAACTTTTCACTAAACCATTGCTTCAATTTTCTAAATTGTTCCATCGATTCCTCCTACTTATTTATAAATTTATTAATTGATTCTTCTGAAGCAATATTATATTCACTTTTCCATTTTTTGTAGTTTTGCATAATAGTTTCTTTGTTTGCTACTGCTTCTTCTATTTTTTTGCTTATCTCTATTGGGTTGTCTTCGCTATTTACGACCAAGCCTTCATCAAACAATTCACTGTTATTGCCTATAATACATAGTGTATCGTTTTCCATGCTTAAGAAATACAGAGTATGGACATAGTCTGTAAAGTCACATGCTATGTTTATGTCATTTTTACATACAGTATCTGCAATATTATTAATGTCAATTGGCTGTATCTCTTGAGCTGTTGGAAGAATTTCTGTATTTTCAATTGTTTCCTTTTGTGAGTTAATGTTCATAACTTTTAAAAACTCTTCCATTTTCTTGTCTATGAAATTATAGTTAATAACACAGTCCTTTAAAAATTTGCCTATGCTTAGCTGGTTATATATGTTTTTGTCCCATGTATAATTAAATGGGTAAAATCCTATTTGTAGTATTTCACCTGTTTTTGCTTTTTTATGCGATTCTTTAAATTGTAAATTTTCTAAAATATATGATGATTTGTATCCAAGTTTAGAATACACATCATACATGTTTTTTCTTAAAAAACCTATATCGTCTATTTTATCGTTTGTTGATAAATCTAGCATCTTAACAAAGTTTCGTCTTTCATATTCATAATACAAAAGTGAATTAGATGTGTTGCATATTACTTTAATTTTTATTTCAGGATGTTCTTTTTTTATTTTTTCAATAGTATAGTCCCATCCATCTTCTAGACCCCAAAAAATAATTTGACTTATATTGTTGCTAATTTCTTCTTCTACAGTTTTATTGATTATTTCCTTACTATTTTTGGTCCATCCAATAGGAATAAACCTAGTGTGTTTGAACATATTTGTCGCAAATATTATGTCTTCAACTTTTTTAGGGCCATAAAGTAACACATAATTTTCATTCATATTGTTTTATCTCCTAATTATTTTTCTTATAAATGATTTTACTTTCATTAAAACATAAATATACTCGATATGGTTATATTTAATGTATGCTTCTTTCCATGTTTCATTTTGAAGTTGTTTTCTGCATTTAAAAATGTTTAATCTACCTAGTAGGCTTAGCTTGTTGCCATTTTTGTCAACATATTTTCCTGTTCCAAAAGTGTCATTCATTACTAGCTTATAATACACTTCCATAAGATCTTTATTTGGATTTTTTCTGACATTTGTAACAAGGTTTTCAATGTATCTATCAAATTCGCTTGCTTCAAATGGATGTATTTCCATGTATTCGTTTATAATGTCTGCACCCGCAAATATACCTTCTTGTATATATGTTATATATTTTTGTACAATTTCAGTTTCTTCTTTTTTTGCTTTTCTAATAGCTATTCCATCTTTGTATTCTATTACACTACCTGTATTTGAACTAAATATCATTTCAAAAACAGTTAATGCTGGAGCTACATCTTGCAAAATAACATCTTTGTTCTTTATAAATTTGTATTTTTTTGTATTTTTAGGTTGTGCATTGTAGTAATCAAATAGAGTAATATAGTAACCTTCTATTGTTTTCTTATTGAATATATAAGCCAAATTGTCTTGTATTGTTCCTCTCCAGCCTATATCTACGCATAGTATTTTTTTGTCATCATTTACTATATTTTGATTTTCAAAATATTCTATTAATTGTTGTCTTTTTTCTTTTAGCTTTTCATTCACACTATTTACAAATTCTTCATCTCTAAATAGTTTTTGAACTTTTATATTAAACCATGGTTCGTATATATCTTCTTCAATATTTATCTCATATTTGTCCATGTATTTTTGGTATTGAGTAATATCAATTGCTAGAGTTTTAAACAGAGCCTTCATACTTTGCACTCTATATTGAGACCAAAGCCTTAATAACTCTCCTATAGAGAAGTTGTTTAATGATGCACTAAAGGTTGCCATTCTGCTAACTTCCAAAAGAGAACATGTTGGAAGAGTAACTCCAAATGGGTTACGTGCTTCAAATTTTTCATGTATTTTTATGAATTTTTCTCCTTCTCTTGTAAAATAGTATACATGATTAATTTTATTTCTTATCGCATGTTCTACAATATTGTATACAAAGAAGTATAGTAATGGTGAAAGTTCTGTTCCTAGATTATATAGGCGATTTTCAATTGTTGTATCATCTTTTTTTATCTGACTAAAATCAAATTTAAAGTTTCTTTCTCGTTTTGGTTCAAAGTATGGTGGTGTTTTATTTATTTTTATAGTTTCAATTCCAATAGAATTAGCAATTTGAATATCTGAATAGTCGTTATCTCCTACATGTATGTGTTCAGCAGGAGTAATGTTTAGCTCTTTTTCCGCTTGTTTATATAAGTTTCCACTTTTTTTGTTTAAAAGATAATCTGATGAACAAAATACCTTTTTAAATTTAACTGGGAGATTTAAGTTGTTAATTATTTCTTCCAAATCTTCTCCAGACATGTAAAAATCAGATATGCAATACATATCTAGGTCTTTGTATTTTTCAAATACTGGTAGAATATCAGGGTTTATATATGTTACTCTTTTTTCTTGTTCTACTTCCGCTCTTACCCATTCTTTTGATAGCTCTACATCTGGAGTGTCACATCCTAAAATGTCTTTTTGTAGCTCGTTAAGCACATCAAGAATTCTATATTCTTCGTCTTCATGTTGGCTCGCTTTTTGCCTTACAAATTTTTCTTCTATTTCGTCTCTTCTTAATAGGATCTTATAAATATCTGCATAGTCTTTTACTAGCTTATCGTTGCAGCTTAAATAGATATACTTAGCTGTGTAAAGCTTTGTTTCTTCTGGGTGGCATTTACGTTTTATAATTGTATCCCATACATCAAAACTAATTATTTTCTTTTTGTTCTCCATATTCTATGAAATTCCTTTCTATAACTCTTCTGCAAATCCTTTTTGTAATTTTCTAAATATTAAATATCCTACAACAATTAATACTATTGAGAGAGCTAGCATTAAAAGTATTCCTCCCCAATCTGGCATTGTATGATAATAGAATATTGAACGATATGCTGTTATAAAATATGCCATTGGGTTTAATTTCATTATTATTTGAAAACTGCCTGGAATTGTAGCTGCATCATATACTATTGGTGTTGCATAAAATAAGACTTGAAGTGCTATTCCAATGAAATGCTCAATGTCTCTAAAATATACTGTAATCGCTGAAACGATAAATGAAATTCCCAACTGGAATATGTATTGAACTATTACGATAATTGGGAAAAATACCAAATACCAACTTAGTCCCATTCCATATACTAATGATAAAGCAATAACAATTATTACAGAAATTAAGAAATTTATTAATGAGCTTGTAACTACTGATATTGGTAAAATCTCACGCGGGAAATATACTTTTTTGACTATATTTGTATTACTAATAAATATAAAGGATGATTGCGATACAGCTGCTGTGAAAAATGTCCATGGTAGCAATCCTGCACACAAGAACACAACATAGTTTTCTATATTATTTTTAAGTATTATTGGAAAAATTATTGCGTAAACAGCAATTTGAAGTAGTGGGTTTAAGAATGACCATAACACTCCAAAAAATGAATTTTTGTATCTTCCTCTTACTTCTTTTTTTACACTTGTTTTTAATAGTTCTCTATATTGATATAGATCTTTAAATACTTTCATTTCTTTGTCTATAGTTTAAAATAAACTATTTACTCCTTTCACTTTGCTTTCATTGTCTTATTGGGATATGTGCTTTTATGCTGTAGCTTCAATGTATTTGTCAACAACTTCGTTTGTGTCCCCATCCATTTTTATCTTTCCATCATAAAGCCATACTGCTCTAGTGCATAGGTCTTTTACTGATTGCATACTATGTGTAACAAATACCATTGTTTTTCCTTCTTTTTTTAGTTGACGCATTTTGTCAAAACATTTTTCTTGAAAATGTTGGTCTCCAACTGAAAGGATCTCATCTATAAGAAGGATTTCAGCATCTACATTTATTGCAACTGAGAATGCTAGTCTCATATACATTCCTGAAGAATACGTTCTTACAGGATTATCAATAAAATCTCTTAACTCTGAAAACTCAATAATGTCTTCTACTCTAGATTCAATTTCTTTTTTAGTTAATCCAAAAATAGATGCATTAAAATATATGTTTTCTCTTCCTGAAAAGTCAGGGTGGAATCCTGCTCCTAGCTCAAGTAAAGATGTAAGTTTTCCGTTTACTGTTATTTTTCCACTATTAGGATATATAATTCTGGTCATAAGCTTTAATAGAGTTGATTTTCCGCTTCCGTTAGTTCCAATTAAAGCAACTACTTCACCTTTATTTATTGTTAAATTAATATCATTTAAAACTATTCTTTTTTCTTTTTTGTTTCTCTTTTTGAAAAATAAAAGCTTCTCTTTAATAGTATTAGCTTTGTCAAAGTATACTGTGAAACTTTTACTAACATGTTCTACTTTTATAACTTCGTCTTTCATATTTTTCCTTCCCCATTAGTTAAAATTAATACATACCATATTATAGCATAACAATCGTTATTGTCAAAAATTTAAAACACTAATTTAGTTATTATAAAGCCTGGTAACCACAGTAATGCAATCCATATTTTATCTATAGTTCTTGGTATGTTTTTAAGTGAAATATTGTTATGTGTTAAGGTGCTAAATAAAATGTAATGTTTATATGCATAAAATAATTTACAAAATCTTGCGCCTTCTAAGTTCATCTGAAAAATCTCTTTAAAGTATTCATAATATCCGATATGGATACTTCTTAAAGACTTCTCTAATGTTTTTCGTATATCCATCTTCTCTGTATTCGCAAATCATTAATGGTAAGTTTATGCCTTTAATTTTATAAAGCTTGTCCATTTTATGGTGCATTCTAGCTTCTGTTATAAATCGTTCATCTTTTTCAAGTTCATATGAAAATTGTTTTCTAATTTTTGCATTAAATACAAGTGCTTTTTCTCCGTCTTCGCCCTGTTTAAAATAAAGGTCAAACATTGTTGTAATATTATTTTCTTCATCAAACAGGTTTCCAATATTGCAATGGTTTTGATCATATTTAAGAAATGCATATGCATATATTTCTTCGTCATCTTCGCAATTCTTTGCTATGTATTCAAATGCATTTCCTGTGAAAAAATCATCCGAGTCACATTCTATAATATAGTCTCCTGTAGCTTTTGGCACTAGATTATTAAGTGCTGCCATTTTACCTTTGTTTTCTTGTTGTTCATATAATATGGTAATAATATTTTCTTTTTGAAATCTCTCTATTAGCTCATTTGTATTGTCTGTTGAACCGTCATCCATTATAAGCCATTCGATTTCTATGCCATATTTACTATTTCTTTTTAAACTGTCATATAGGTTTGTTAAAGTATTCGCTCTATTATATGTTGGAGTAAGAACTGATACTTTCATTTGGTTATCCCCCTATTAGTTCAATTATTTCTTCTATCCTTGCTTCATTATTATATGCACTTGTTTCTTCACCATTAGGTTTTTCTGTAATAGTTCTTAAGCCTTCAGTTAGTCCTTCTTCTGTGTTAGGAAAAACTTTTGCATTTGCATATCCGTCTACTGCTTCACGAGCTGCAGTGTCTGTAATTAGAATGTTTTTACCCAAAATCTTAGCTTCTTCTAAAACCATTCCATAACCCTCAAAATATGAAAACAATGCAAAGTAATCACACATTTTTATAAATGGATAAGGATTTGGCTGTTTTCCAAGCAATATGAAGCTATCTTCTACTTTTTCTTGTTTAATTAGGTTTTCAAGCTCTTCTCTTTTTGGGCCATCACCAATAATATAAACTTTCTGATTACTGCCTTCTTTTTTTAGTTTGCTATGTACTCTGATCCATCTATCTACACCTTTTTGTTCTACCAGCCTTGATACTGAAACAATATTTATAGAGTTCGGGTCTAGTTTTGTATCTATTGGTTCAGATGCATTTTTCTTTACATTCTCGCTATCTATGTAATTATATATTATTTGTTTTGGTTTATCTATTTTAAGGTTGTTTTCAAAACTATTTAAGTTATCTTTACTTACAAAAATAAGTCTTTCGTATGATTCATAACTTTTCTTTTCTAACATAATTTTTAATTTTGCTTTAAAGCTGTCTCCAAAGACACGGTTCATGTCATTGTGAACCCATGCAATTTTTCGTACATTTTTATTCTTAGCTGCAAATAGCCTTGTAACTGGACCTTCTAGAAAAGCAATTTCTACATCAAAATCGCCTTTTACATATTTGTTGTATAAATACTTTTTTCTAAATAATAAGTCTAAGCTTATTTTTCTTTTTTCCGATTTAGTTAGTTCTTTAAATGTTTTGTCAAATATCGATATTCGCTTTATATTAGGTCTAAGCTCTTTTTCAAACTCTCCTTTTGCATAAAAAGTAAATATCGTTATATCATATTTGTCTGATAAGCTATTAGCAATATCTACTAGAACTCTTTCTGCTCCTCCAAGCGTAAGCCCTGTAATACCAAATAAAACTTTTTTCATAAATCGTCTCCTTTTAAATTTTGCTATCCTATGTTATATAATAATGTATGAATATAATAATATATCAAAACACGAAAAAGCGAATGGAACGAATCTGAGTTAGAAAGTGTAAGTAAATTCGAGTAGGGAATCTCACGGAGGGAGAATTTTCGAAGAAAATTCGGAAGACTGAGTGAGGGCGCTGCGAGAAGGTACATACACTTCCTGCGAAGATTCTAGTGACCTGAGCTTTTGCAGTGTTTTTATATATTATTGTAATTAATTATTAAATTTATATCTTTTTATTTTATTTATTAGTAACGTGCTCAGTACGACTACAAACATCATGCTAGAAGAATTAAAGAATGTGTAGCCTGATAATGTTGATAATGCAAAGCTAAATAATATTCCTCCTAAGTACATTAAAAATTCCGAGTCAATTCTCTTTCTGTTCTTTAGTCCATATATAATTCCGCAAACTAATATGCATATAAATGGTCCTATGTATAGCACAAATCCTAGTATTCCAAAGTTAGTAATTAGCGCAAGCATTTCTGTTTCCATAACTAGCTCTCTAAAGTTTGCCATATATCCATTTCCAAAAAGTATCAAAATAGGATTGGCTTGGTTCTTAATTAAGTATATATTGTATATCACTTGTTGTCTTCTCATGTCGTTGTTTATTACTTTATGTTCATTTGCGTAATTATATAGATCTAATACAGATTGTTGTGCTGGTTTGCTCATTTCATCTTCTTCTACCTGTCCTGCATCAATTCTCTCTTTTATTTTTAGCAAGCTTCCAGAGATATGTGATTCTTCTCCTTTGTCAACTATATTTCCTTGAATGTCTTTTAAATGTTTCCTCCTTGCTAATGTGTTAGAACCGATAACAGTAATTAGACAAATTACAGCAATAACTGATGCTATAATGCCTGCTATTACAAATTTATTAAGCTTGTGTTTTTGTAATATGGCTGTAACTATTTCACATACTGCATATGCACCTAGCACCAATATAAATCCAAAAAGTCCGAACTCGTGTGCCAATTAGAAAGCATAAGAAAGCACCAATTGCAATTAGCAATGGTATTAGTATGCGTTTTTTTATTTGTTTTATCATTGGTAGAATAACAAAAAGTCCCAGGGTAAATATTGCACTTAAGCTATTCCCTGATTCATACCAACCTTTATATCCCATTTTTTCAATGTATGTTGATGATGAAGTTCCTGTAATAATTGCTATATAAATAGAAACTATATATATGCCAATTGATATTAGTATGCTCTTTTTTAATTTGTCAGTATTACCTTCTTTAAATACATAACTATATACAAACAAGTTCAAAATTAAAAAGCTGTAATTTACGATGTACTGAGCTTCATGAATTACATTGCTATATGAAATTGTGGTTTTTACAGTATTAAAAAGAAATAAATGTATTATTCCATAAATAGCATATGCAATTCCAACTATAACTATTTTTCCGTTTGAATTTACATTTGAAGAAAATAACAATTGCAACTGCGATTGAGATAATAGGCCTTATAAATGTTGATGGTGAAATGCTTGTTGTAAACGCATTTCTAAAAATGAAGCTAGCCATATCTAAAATCGGGCATAAAATAATGTACAAGCATAGCGCATTTTCAATTGTTATTTTTTTACTTAAATCTTTCATGTTTATCCTTCTTTTTATTTTAATCTTAGTAGTGTATAAGCAATCTTATATGTTACTTTGTTAATGCATCTCATGTATAAATTCTTTAATCCTTTTTTCTTAAGCAAGCTGTTTTTCTTCCACTCTGGGAAATTGTTATTTAATCTTTCCCATGTTTCATTAAGTAGTTTTTTTCTAGTTTCATCATCACCTATTTTTGCCATTCTCTTAAGTGAACTGCAAAGTAGGTATCTTGTATATGTATATTCTAATTCTTCTTTATATTCTTCCCATAAGCCTTGTCCTTTATAATATTCAATTACATGGTCAAGTACATCAAATATTTCTTTCGTTCTTTCGTTTTGTGTATTTGAAATTGAGTTTGATCTTTGAATATAGTGTATAAAAGGCTCTTTTACAAATCCAATTCTATTTAGTTTAGGTAGAATTTTATAGAAAAACTCTACATCTTCATATCTTAACCCTTCAGGAAACCATATTCCCGAATTTAAAACTATATCTTTTTTATACAGCTTGTTCCAAGCTACTACTCTTGCTTTTTCTAATGCCTCTTTTTTTGAAGAATAAATTACTCCTGTATCAATTCTTTGTTTGTCTGGATATTCCCATATGAAGTCACATTCAACCATGTCGTAATCGCCTTTTTTAGCTTCGTTGTACATCTTTTCATACATATCTTTTTCGACATAGTCATCTGAATCTATAAAAGCAATATATTCGCCTGTTGCGTGTGGAATGCCATAATTTCTAGCACTTGAAAGTCCACCGTTTTCTTTGTTTAGCACCTTTACTATATTAGGGTATTTTTCTTGAAATTTATTAAGTATCTCCCCAGAATTGTCTTTACTTCCGTCATTTACAGCAATTATTTCAACATCTTGTATGGTTTGGTTTATTAATGTATCAAGACATCTTTCTAAATAAGGTTCAACATTATAAACTGGAACTATTATGCTTACTTTAGGCATTTTATCACCTCTTTTTTAAGTATGTTTTTATATTAACTGTAAGTAAAACTCGCTTAACTAGCTGTTTTACATTTCTTACTTTTATATTTTGAATCATCTTTCTTTGTTTTATTTTTGATATATAAATATCTTGGTCTTCTGGCTTCAGTTCTTTAAGCTTAATAATTATTGCATTTGTGTAGTATATCTTTAAATTGTCTTTTGCTCTTGTTGAAATTGAATATTTTTCAAGGCTGTTAACCATGTTGTCATAAGCTTTTAATGCATCATCCATCTTTCTTAATGTTTTGATGTAGTCCTCATTTCTTGTGATACTGTTAGTACTTTGTACGTAATTATATCCATAATAGTCAACTGATACTACACTGCCAGCATTTGCAACAATCAAAGGTATAAGGCCAAAGTCTTCATGATAGCATAAGCTTGTATCAAATTTAAACTGATTTTGCTTTATATATTCTCTTTTAAATAAGTATACACATGGAGAATCAAGCAAAACATCAGTTGGATAAAGTTCTGCAAATGCTTCTTCTCCCGTTTTTTTGTCAAATACTGCACCTTCTACTTTTTTAATTGTTTCACCTTTTTCATTAACACGTTTTAATTTAAACTTTATAACATCAATGTTTTCTTCCATGTATTTGCAAAGTGTATCATACAAATCATGTTCAATGTAATCGTCAGAATCAACAAAAAGCGTATAATCCCCAGTTGCATGCTCTATTCCAAAATTTCTTGTATCTGCGACTCCTGTATTTTCTTTTTTGAAATATACAACATTCGACTTGTCTTTTATATATTCGTTTATTACATTCTCACTACCATCTGTTGACCCATCGTTTACAATTACTATTTCTGTTTCTTTTAAATCTTTTAATGAGTCTAGACATTTTGATAAATACTTTTCCGTGTTATAAACAGGAACAATTACACTTAGTTTAGGCATTTAATTTACCTCTTATATAATTTTTTTAAGTTTCTCTATTTGAGTGCTGTTAAACTCAATTGGATCAAATCTATTTTGTATCATATAGCCTTCTTCAATGAATTTTTTCATATGTTCATAAATGTCTTCTGTTTTCTTATATGTAACATAGCCAAATCTTCCTTGTATTTCTTCACAGCTGTCTGATACATCTGTAGTAATTATTGGAAGTCCCAAAGTAAATGCTTCTACAAATACAACAGGGTATCCTTCATAATCTGATGATAATACCAGACAGTCGCTTATTTTAAAATATGGGTAAGGGTTCTTCTTTCTGCCTAAGAATATCACTTCATTTTCTAATTTTTTCTCTTTTACTATTTGTTTGTAATTATCTGTATCTTCGCCATCTCCAACAAGCAAAACTCTAAATGGCAATCCATTTACTTTAAGCCTTTCTGCAGCTTCTATAATACGGGATACTCTTTTTTGTTTTTCGTAATGTCTACCAACATTTATAAATGTTGTAACTCTTGTATCTCTTCCTATCTCAATTTCTTCTTGTGATAGCTTTCTTATTTTTTCATAGTCTATAATATTGTTTATTACTGCTGTTGCAGTTTTTCTTTCTGGAAAAGCATCTAAATATGCCTCTCTTGCCTCATTTGATACAAATACAATGTTTTTATATTTTTCATGATGCACGTTTTCAAAAAAGTGCTTTACTTCTTCTTCTTTTCCATCAAATAAGCTTAAATAATCTGCATGAACCCATAATGCATTGTTTTTGCTTGCAGTTCTTGCCATAAATCCTGCAGGCAAAGAATACGTTGCATATGATGCAGAAAAATCAAACTTGTTTTTGTATTTGAAAATAAAACCTAATCTTTTAAAAAAGTTTATTGCTTTTCTTAAAGGTACTATTTTAGAATTATTGGCTCTATATTCTATTATCTTTACATTTTTATCTAAGTCTTCTAGAAAGATTCCTTCTTTTTTTTCTAAGCCTAATGTTATTTCATACTCTTTTTCTTCTGAAAGTCTATTAATAAGCGTGATTAGCGCTGTTTCTATTCCTCCTAAATCAAGGTCATATGCAGCAAAAAAAATTTTCTTCATATCTTACCTCTTTTTTTGTATATTTCTTTGGCATAATTTTATATTGAAATATGCTTTTTGTCAATGTTTTCGCCCATATTAAATAAGCATTATTTTTCTTTTTTTAAAAAACAAAAACAATAAAAAAGCTTTTCTCAAAATTTGCAAAATAGCAAATTTTGAAAAAAGCACTTTTATTGTTTTTTTAATCAGCATATTCTATTTTAATCACTTTTCCATTTAAATCATACACTAAAATAGTTTCACTATCAAGATATACAGACATACTATCAATTCCTATTACTTGTTCTCCACTCTCGTCATATCGAAATCGAATCTCCATTAAATCATCCGGGATATTGCCATATCCCCAGTTTTCATATGCATTGAAAGTTCCAAAACTTGTAGTTAATTGAATTGGCATTTGGTTATTATCAAATGTTACTATGCCATCCCAGTCAAGTATTCCAACTTCCGGGTCCGCATCAGGATTGTAGTCCAAGGTTTCCCACACCTCATTGTAATAATATTTGTGTCCAACAATATATAACCCACCAGTCTCTGTGAACCTATATACCATTCCGTCAGCCCAGCCTCCATCTCTGTGTTCATAGTAACCTCCTATGTAAACCATTTCCCCGCTGTCAATATATTCTTGCATTGTCTCTAAAGTTATTACTCCATTATATTTGTCCAATAGAGTACTTAATGTAGTTACTAATCCATTTGTTACGTTGTTTTCTATGGAAACCTGGTTATTCCATTTTTTCACTGCGTTATCTGTCTTACTAAATAATCCATCTCCATTTATACCCATTGAAATTGCAGTACCTGCAAGAATAAGTAGTACTATTACGGTTATCACTAATGCAATTAATGTAATACCGCGTTTGGCATTTAGTTTGGGCTTTTTGAATATAATATTATCCCTTTTTCTACTACTTTTCATATTTTCCTCCGTTTACTTTATACTGATTATATTTTATTGCTACATATTATCACTGTCAACGCAGAGCATATTAAATTTGTATTACATTTTTGTTACATTTTTTCTATTTGCAAAATCTGTGATTGCCTATTTGAACGGTTTGTGGTCTTGACCATATCCAAGCGCTTGTTGCAGTATTAGGGTTAAAGTAGTAGATTGCTCCATAGGATGGATCCCAGCCATTTAGAGCATCTTGTGCTGCTTTTTTTGCCGTATCGTTTGGAGATAGGTTTATTTGTCCATCACTTACAACGCTAAATGCTCCTGATTGGTATATTACTCCTGAAACAGTATTAGGAAAGCTTGAACTTTTAACTCTGTTTAACACAACTGCTCCTACTGCAACTTGTCCTGTATATGGTTCTCCTCTGCTTTCTGCATATATAAGTCTTGCTAACAAATTTAAGTCACTCGTATTAGATACTGTACTATTTGAATTACTGCTACTTGAATTATTGTCACCTGACATTATTCCCATAGCAGCAAGTGTTTTTGCACCTGCTATTCCATCTACGGTTAGTCCATTTTTCCTTTGAAAATATTTTACAGCATTTAATGTTTGAGTACCATAAATTCCGTCTATATTTCCGTTATAGTATCCCCATCTTTTAAGTTTCGTTTGTATTTGTGTTACTTCGTCTCCACTTGAACCATATTTTGATAATGCTTCAACATAGCTGTATTCATTTCTAAAAAAAATATTGTATATTAATAGCAAAAAAAATAAAAAAAATATTACTGTTCTTCTGTTTTGGCTCATAAAAAACACTCCTTTAAAAAATATGCACAAAAATTCTATTTTATGCAATTTATTTTTCCCAAGAAGTGTATTTTTTATTCAATTTTTATGTGTTCTATTAAATCGCAGGCAAAGGATCTGGTTCATCCTCTAGTACTGCTTCTATTAATGTTTCTCCGCTTCTTTTGTCCATCAATTGTCGCTGTTATTTTGTATATACCGGATTCTGTTATATAAAAATCTCCGTCATAAAAATCATAATTATATGTTAAAATTGTTTCCTCATTTGGGCCTACAATTGAAATTTCTCTATTAAGGTCATCATTAAAATGCATTTCCATAGTCCACATGCATAATAGATGGTCATATGTATATCCACAATCTAAAGCTACTCTTGTTATTTCATTTTTGACATCATTGATTGTATATACATTTATAGCATCCAATAAAGCACTAAGTTTGGCTCCCTCAGTTGAGTTTTGCAAACTATCTAAATCGTAGTAAATTAGCATTTCATTTAATGCGTTTTCATATGAATCGCCTCTTTCTTCTGCATATTTATTAATCATCTCCCTGAGCTCTTCAGTTGAATTAATATTTTCTGCTTGAAGATATGGTAAAAGTGTATTTAGTTTTTCTTCTTCACTCATTCCAGTCCAATCTATTGTAAATTTAACCATATTATCTTCCTGTGTAGCTGTAATCGTTACTTCTCTAAAAAGTCTGTCATAATAATTTAAGTAATAGTTTATTGAATTATCTTCTTCTGCAACTTTTATATTCCATTTTTCTACTGAGCTATTTGTTTTTTTAAATAAGCTTTCTTGATTTAAGCTCAATGATATTACTGTTCCTACTAAAATAACTAATACAATTACTGTTATTACTAATGCAATAAGTGTAATACCGTTACTGGCTTTATGGCTCATTTTTACTGGCTCTTTCATGTTGGTTGTCTCCCCTTTATTCTTTTGTTATCTTAAAAAATTCCTACAATGTTTCCATCTTCGTCTAAGTCAATATGCTCTGCAGCTGGTACTCTAGGTAATCCCGGCATTGTAAATATGCTACCAGCATAAACTACAATGAATCCTGCTCCTGTTTTTGGTGTTAAGTCTCTAACATGTATTATATATTCTTCTTTACATTCAAGGTTTTTTGGATCATCTGAAAGTGAATATTGTGTTTTTGCAATGCATATTGGTAATCCGTCTAGTTTCATACTTTCAATTGTTTTTATTGTTTCTTTTGCTTTGTCTGATAGTTCTACGTCTTTTGCTCCATATATGTTTTGTGCAACTTTTCTAATCTTTTCTTCTAGGCTATCTTTTAAGTCATATGTATAGTTTATTTTTGTTTCGTTCTCGCATAATTTAGAAACCTTTTGTGCAAGGTCTTCTGCACCCTCTCCACCTTTTGCCCATGCTTCAACTAAGCTTAGGCTTACGTCTTCTTCTTTTAACATGCTTCTTAATAGTTCTATTTCATTTTCAGTGTCTTGAGTGTATCTATTTATAGCAACAATTACATTTGCACCAAAGTTTTTCAAGTTTCTTATATGTCTTTTAAGGTTTTCGTATCCTTTTTTTAGATACTCTAAGCTTTCATTGTTAAGTTCTTCTGTTTTCATTCCGCCATGGTATTTTAAAGCTTTTATTGTTGCAACACATACTGTAACATTTGGTGTCTTTCCTAAAAGCCTTGTTTTAATGTCCATAAATTTTTCTGCTCCTAGGTCAGCTCCGAATCCGGCTTCTGTTATAACATAGTCTGCAAGTTTTAGGCCTAGCTTTGTTGCTACAACACTATTGCATCCATGTGCAATATTGGCAAATGGTCCACCATGCACTATAGCTGGTGTATGTTCCAATGTCTGTACAAGGTTTGGCTTTAATGCATCTTTTAATAGTACAGTTAAAGCGCCTTCTGCATTTAACTCTCTTGCGTATATTGGTTCATTTTTGCTGTTATATCCAACTAGAATGTTTCCTAATCTCTTTTTAAGGTCATCTATGTCAGTTGCTAAGCAGAATATAGCCATTATCTCTGATGCAGCAGTAATATCAAATCCGTCTTCTCTTGGCTCTAGATTTTTTTCACCTGACAAACCAATTTGTATCTTTCTTAGAGATCTATCATTTACATCTAAGCAACGTCTCCATATAACTTCTTTAAAGTCTAATTTGTTTCCGAAATAGATATGATTGTCAATCATACTTGCCAATAGGTTATTTGCAGAAGTAATCGCATGTATGTCTCCTGTAAAATGCAAATTGATGTCTTCCATTGGAGCTATTTGAGCATGTCCTCCACCTGTTGCTCCACCTTTCATTCCAAATACAGGACCTTGTGAAGGCTCACGTAATACTGCAATTGATTTCTTTCCAATTTTTCTTAAGCCATCAGCTAATCCTATTGCAACTGTTGTTTTTCCTTCGCCTAATGGAGTTGGGTTTATGGCTGTTACAAGAATTAGTTTCCCATCTTCTTTTTTAGAAAGTCTTTCATATACTTCATTTGAAATTTTTGCTTTAAACTTTCCATATGGCTCTAATTCATCATCTTTAATCATTATTTCTTCAGCAATTTTGTTTATAGGGTTTAATTTTGTGTTTCTTGCAATTTCTATATCTGTCATAATTTTACCTCCCTTTTATTATAACAATCCTCCAACTAGGAATCCAACAATAGCACCTATAATAACTTGCTTAGGTGTATGTCCTAATACTTCTACAAGTTTTTCTTGAACCTGTACCGATGTAAGTCCTGGTGTTTCAATTATTTGATTAAGCATCTTTGCTTGTTTTCCAGCTGCTCTACGAACTCCAGCAGCGTCATACATTACAACAAATGCAAAAATCAGTGATATTGCAAATATTCCAGAGCTAAATCCGTATTCCTTGCCTACTAATGCAGTAAGACAACAAACAACAGCCGAATGTGAACTTGGCATCCCGCCTGCTCCTAGAATTCTTTTAAAATTAAATTTTTTTGTTGTAATTAGGTCTACAATTACTTTAGTTACTTGTATGAAAAACCACGTTATTACTGGTAAATATACAAATTTGCTTGTTACTATTTCTAAAAAAACATCCATATCTTTTAGCCTTCTTCTCCTGTGAAACTTTCTTCAACAATTTCATCTTCTTTTTGTATTAAAATATTTATTTTTTTCTCTGCTTCATCTAATATTTTACTTGCTTTTTTTGAAAGTTCCATTCCTTCTTCAAATTTTTTTACTGATTCTTCAAGGTTTAAATCACCCTTTTCCAGTTCTCCTGTAATTGTTTCTAATTTTTTCATTGTTTCTTCAAAGTTCATTCTGTTTTCCCCCATTACATTATTTTTGCATTTTTACTTCCATCACTAAATAATAGCTGTATTTCATCTTCTGAGTTTAGCATACTTGCAGTTTTTATGATTTTCCCATCTTTTTCAGTTATGCAATATCCTCTTGTAAGTGTTTTAAGCGGGCTTAAAGTGTCTAGTTTTGATATTACCTTTCCAGCTGTTACTTTTGATTGGTTTAATTTTATATTTATTGAATTAATCATTATTTTCACATTTTTATCTATTAAAACGTATTCATCATTTATTCTCTGTTTTGGCATTGTGTATGCCCTTGATTTCATGCATTTTTCATATCTCATTCGCATAAGTTCAGTTTTACGTTTTAATAATACTTTGTATCTGGTTCTATAGTTTTCAAGTTTTTGTTTTAGTTCAAAAACATCTGCTACTGCAAGTTCCGCAGCAGCTGATGGTGTTGGTGCTCTTAAGTCTGCTACGAAATCGGCTATTGTAAAGTCGGTTTCATGTCCAACTGCAGATATTATAGGTATTTCTGAATCATATATTGCCCTTGCAACAATTTCTTCATTAAATGGCCATAAATCTTCTAAAGATCCACCGCCTCTTGCTAGTATTAGCACATCTGCTAGCTTATTATCGTTCATTGTTTTAATTGCACTTGCAATTTTTTCTGCTGCTCCTTCTCCTTGTACTGGTACTGGTAGCAGTCTTATGTATACATTAGGATTCCTTCTAGTACTAACATTTATTATGTCTCTAATAACAGATCCTGTCTTTGATGTAAGTACTCCTACGACTTTAGGCATCATAGGGAGTTTCTTTTTATGTTCTTTATCAAATAGTCCTTCTTTTTCAAGTTTAGCCTTTAATTCTTTATAGGCTGTATATAATGCACCCATGCCCTCTTCTTGCATGGCTTTTGCATATATTTGGTATACACCATCTCTTTCAAAAACAGAGACAGTACCAAACACTAAAACTTTCATTCCATCTTTTGGGGTAAAATTTAAAGTAGCTGTTTGTCCTTTAAACATAATGCACTTAATAAGAGAATTTTCATCTTTTAAAGTAAAATACATATGACCTGTATAATGTAATTTAAAATTTGATATCTCTCCTTTTACAAGCACGTTGTTTAAAAATTCATCACTTGCTACTTTATCTTTCATATATTTATTTAATTCAGTTACGGTAATTGGCTCTATTTTCATAAGCTAATGCTCCCTTTTATTCATTTACAATACTTGCTAGTATCCCATTTACAAACACATGGGAATTGTCTTCTCCATATTTTTTTGAAAGTTCTACAACTTCATTTATAATTGCCTTGTATGGTAGATTTTGATACTTAATTTCTAGTATTGCAAGTTTTAAAAGGGCTAGGCTTACTTTTGAAATTCTTTCGATTTTCCAGTCAGCCTTAAGGTTTTGCTCTATTAATTTAATAATTTCATCTTTGTTTTCGTTTATTCCTGTAACAATGTCGCTAACATATTTCTTTGCATTTTCGTCAGTAATCTCATAGTTAGCAAAGAAATCGTCTATTTGACTTGCATCTAGGTCTTTTTGTATTTCTGCACCATATAAAAATTTAAAAGCAATTTCCCTCATTGCTGATCTGTTCATCTTTTCCTCCAATTATTAGCCAAAAAGCAGAGGTCAGAAACCTTTTTATCATATGATTTCTGACACTTTACTTTTTATAACTTATCAATAAAATTTTTAACTTTTTCTTTTACTTCCATCTTGTTATGTTGAATATAGTTTCCAATAAAAGCTCCAATAAAAATAAGGATAATTCCGATAATTAGTCTGTATAGATTTGTAAAAAGAAGTAATATTCCTACTAAAATTCCAATAATAGCGCCTCTATACTCTATTAAAAACTTTTTAAATCCTTCCACTTATTATTCCTCCTTTTTAGCAGGTTCTTGCTTAGGAGCAATATTTCTAACTCTAATATTTACTTCTTTAACTTCAAGGTCTAAAGATGTTTTTATTGTTTCTTTAATTCTTGCTTGTAAATTATTAGATAGATCTTTTATTATTGTTCCAGGTTTTACTGTAAGATTTACAAGTACTCTTACATTGTTTTCGTCATCTAGGAAAACTCTGCTATTGATGCTTTCAGTATTTTCAAATCCTTTTACAACACTATTTGTTAGGTTTTCTAATGTTTCTCTTGTGACCATTAATTTGCCACTGTCGTTTTCAAGCATTAAGCCTTCTTTTCCGTTTTGCTCTTCTGAAGAGCCATCAAAAAATACAGCTTTTATTGCTAATAAAATGAAAACCACGCAAGCACCTAAAATAATATTTGAGACAACATTATTAGCTAATCCCATTTTTATCATTTCATGGATTACATCTATATCCAACCATCCAAATATTACTAAACAAAAAAGTACAGATATAATAAGCATAATGTTTGAGAATAGAGCTAATGTAATTTTTTCGATAATTTTCATATTAATTCCTTCCTATTCTTCTTTATTTGATTCTTCTTCAACAGTACCATCAGGAACTGTTGTAACTCCTTGTACATGTACATTTACTTCTAATACGTTTAATCCTGTCATTGTCTCAACAGCTTTTTTAACTCTGTTTTGTATTTCAAAAGCAACTTCTGGAATTCTTGTTCCATATTCGACTATAATGTTAACATCGATTTTTGCTTCTTTTTCTCCAACTTCTACTTTTATACCTTTAGCAAGGTTTTTCTTTCCGCTTAATACTTCTGATATTCCACCAGCAAATCCGCCAGACATTCCAGCTACTCCTGGTACTTCAGATACAGCTACGCCTGCTATTACAGCAACAACATCATCTGCTATTTTTATTGAATTTGGTTCTTCGTTTTTTACCTCCTCTGCTGCTGCTTCAACTTCATTTACTTTTAATTCTTCATTCTCTTCCATAATAAACCTCCTATATTTTTTATATAAATATAATTTATGTCCTTCTTAGTATACCAATATATTATATTTTTTACAACTATTTTTTATAATGTTTTAGTTTATATTTTATTCCTTTTCAAACATATCTGCCGCATTTATATGGTTGCCTCTTAAAAAATCTCCAAATGGCATTCGTTTTGCATTCTCTCCTTGCACTTCTAATAGTGAAAGAATGCCTTCTTTAGCCTTTACGTAAAATCCTGCTTTATCATTTACATATAATATTGTGCCTGGTGCTATGTTCTTAAATTTATAGTCATATTCTTTAAATTCATTGAATTTATCAAAGAAGTTCTCATTTGTCATTGCATCAACTTTCCAAAATTTTATTTTTTTTCCGTTTAAGAAGCTGTATGCACCCATTATAGGATTTAGTCCTCTTACTAGGTTTTTGATTTCTCTTGCATTTTTTTCTTCCCAGTCGATATTTGCCATTTCCTTATTAAGCATTGGGGCTAAAGAAAAATCGTCTCCTTGTTTTACTCTTTTTATAGTTCCATTTTCGATTTTCTTTAATGTTTCTATTAATAGATTTGCTCCAATTTTAGATAATCTATCCCAAAGTTCTCCAGTTGTTTCATCTTCTCCAATTGTAACTTCTTCCTTTAGAAGCATGTCTCCTGTGTCCATCCCAGCATCCATATACATTGTTGTAATTCCTGTTACCTTTTCTCCATTAATTACTGCCCATTGAATAGGTGCTGCGCCTCTGTACTTTGGAAGTAGTGAACCATGAACATTTATGCATCCTAGTTTTGGAATGTCCAGAAGTTCTTGTGGTAGTATTTTTCCATATGCAACTACACAAATAATGTCTGGCTTTAATTTTCGTATTTCGTCTAGGAATTCTGTATTTTTTCTAACTTTTTCTGGTTGCATTACTTTTAAACCATGCTCTTGTGCAAATTGTTTTACAGGAGAAGCTACTAATTTCATTCCTCTGCCTTGTGGCTTGTCTATATTTGTAACGACAGCCAATATGTCATACTTAGCATTATGCAAAGCTTCCAATGACTCTTTTGCAAAATCTGGTGTTCCCATAAATACTACTTTCATTTTTATCCCCCCTTGTCAATGGTGTTTGGTTGTTAGATTATACAAATACTAATCTATAAATTCTAAATTCCAAATGCTATTTCTGGTCCTCTGGATTAATAATTTCTAATGTTCCAGGTAATATTTTGTCTATAAATAGTTCTCCATTAAGGTGATCTACCTCATGGCAAATTGCTTGAGCTAAAAGCTCTTTTGCTTTTGTCTTAAATTCTTTGCCATTTTCATCTAGTGCTACAACTGTAACTTCATTTGGTCTTACTATTTTTCCAAATTTGTTTGGAAAACTTAAGCATCCTTCTTCTACTGTTTGTTCTCCCTTTTCCTTAATAATCTTAGGATTTATTAATACAAGTCTTTCTCCTGGTTCACCTGTGTCGATTACTATTACTTTTTTAAGCACACCTACTTGTACAGCAGATAGGCCAACTCCGTTATATTTAACCATTGTTTCAAACATGTCATTTATTAATTCTTTAATTTTTTCGTCTACTTTTTCTACTTCTCTTGATTTTTTTCTTAGGATTTCGTCTCCTTCTTCTCTTATTGTTCTTATTGCCATATTTCCTCCTTATTATTACATCATACTGCCTGGGTTAATATCAATAAATATATTTATATCTTTTTTGTTATTTTTATAATATTCCTCTAAACTTGCATTAATTTTATTTATTACAGAACTATTAAAATTGCACTTTAATATTATTCTCCAGCGATATCTGTTTTTTATTCTGCTAATTGGCGATGGAATTGCCTTTGATATAAAGAAATTGCTGTCTTTATACTTTTCCAATATTTTTGCCATTTTTTCAGCAGATTTCTTTACCATTTCTTCATCTTTTCCATTAATTCCGAGTACTATTATATCGCAAAATGGCGGATATTTCAACCTTTCCCTTAAACTTATTTCTGCCTTGTAGAATAAATCATAGTTTTGTTCTTTTGCATATTCAATACTAAAATGGTCCGGATTGTATGTTTGTATTATAACCTCTCCTGGGCTGTTTTCTCTTCCCGCTCTTCCCGCTACTTGTGTTAATATTTGAAATGTTCTTTCACTTGCACGAAAATCTTCAATATTAAGGCTGCTATCTGCAGCAATTACTCCAACAAGAGTTACATTTGGAAAATGGTGTCCTTTTACAACCATTTGTGTACCAATTAGCACATCAATATTTTCGTTTTTAAATCTATTTAAAATTGCCTCATGTGTATTTTTTCTTGTAACTGTGTCTATGTCCATTCTTATTGTGCTTACTCCTGGAAACATATTGTGTATTTCGCTTTCTAACTTTTGGGTTCCTGTTCCAAAATATTTTACATTTTTGCTTCCACAGACAGGACAGATACTTATATTATGCGTCTCAAATCCACACAAATGGCATTTAAGCTTGTTTTCGTCTTTATGGTATGTAAGAGTTACATTGCAGTTCTTGCACTTAGCAGTAAATCCACAATCTCTGCACATTACAAATGTTGAATAACCTCTTCTATTTAAAAATAAAATAGTTTGTTTTTTGTTTTTTATGTTTTCTTCAATTTTATCATGTAATAGCCTACTAATCATTGACTTATTTCCTTGGGCTAATTCGTCTCTTAAGTCAACAACTTTTACTTCAGGTAATCTTGAATTGTTTGCTCTATTTCTTAATGTAAGTAATTTTATTTTTCCTATCTGTGCTTTGTAAAATGTATTAATATCCGGTGTTGCACTGCCTAAAACCAATGGAATGTTATTTTGTTTTGCCAAATAATATGCAATCTCTTTTGCATTGTATCTAGGCGTCATTTCAGATTTATATGATGAATCATGTTCTTCGTCTATTATAATAATTCCTATATCTTCAGCTGGCGCAAAAACAGCGGATCTTGCTCCAATTATAATTTTTGCTTCATTGTCATTAATTTTCTGCCATTGGTCAAATCTTTCACCAATAGATAACTTACTATGTAAAACTGAAACACAGTCTCCAAATCTTGCTAAGAACCTATCAACCATTTGAGGTGTTAATGATATTTCAGGTACTAAAACCATAGCTCTCTTTCCACGTTTTAATACTTCATCAATTAGTTGCAAATAAATTTCTGTCTTTCCGAGAGCCCGTTACACCATATAATAAGAATTCTGCAAATTTTTTTTCGTCTATTGCTTGCTTTATTCCGTCAAATGCAACATCTTGTTCTTTAGTAAGCTTTAATGGTTTATCTCTTTTTACATCTTTATGTTCAAAAAGATTTCTCTCGATTTTTTCCTCAACAATTTCTATATATCCATTTTTTTCTAATGTTTTAGTTATGGCTCTAGTTGTATCGCTTAAAAGCTCTAAATCTAAAATATGAATTCCGTCATTTTCATGCAAGATATTAAGGCTTCTTATTTGTTTAGGGCTCTTTATTATCTTTTCTTCTATATCTTCTTCTATTTCTTCCCATTCTTTATTAAGGTAAGCAAATTGTCCTACCTTTTCTTTAACTCTGTTTCCGAAGAACACCGTGGTGGTAGCATTAATTTCATGCAATCAGATATATTGCAAAAATATTTTCGCGCCATTAAAATTGCAAGTTCAACCTTATTCTCTGGAATAATGCCTTTTTCTATCTTTTCAATTTCTTTTACTTTATATTCTGTGCTATCCTTAATGGATATTATATAGCCTGTTTTCAATTCTTTTCTATTTCCAAAAGGCACAAGAACTCTAGCTCCAACTTTAGCTTCTTTTTCTAAGCTTGTTGGAACGAGGTAGTCAAATGTTTTATTAAGTGTTTTTACATTGCTATCTATTATAACCTCTGCTATCATAATTGCTCCTTTTTTTATACAGTAAAGCCGGATGCCAGAGCTTAAAAGCCAGTTAATATTCTTCTATCTCTCTGACTTTTATTTCTGACTTCCGGCTTATCTTTTAAAAGTAATAATTAATTCTTTTGTTGCATTTTGTATTCGTTTTCAATTATTGTCATAATTATTTGAACCGTTTTTTCTAAGTCGTTATTCTTTAAAACATAATCATATAAAGAAATCTTTGATTCTTCATAATCAAATCTATTAAGGCGAAGCTCAATTTCTTTAATACTTGGTTTGTCTTCTCTTTTTTCTAGTCTTCTCCTTAATTCATCCTTTGGAACTCTTAAAAAGATTGTAACAATTTTTACATCATTTTTTAAAAGATTAACTAATCCTTCTGTACCATTAACATCTATGTCTTTTACTATAATCTTTCCGCTTTGTATTTTTTCATTTAGTAATTTTTTTGAAGTTCCATAGTAATGGTTATGGTGAACAGAATATTCATATAGTTCTCCAGCTTGTATCATCTTTTCAAATTCTTCAGCTGTAACAAAATTATATGTTTCGCCCACTACGTCAGTAGCACGTGGTGGTCTATCTGTATATGAAGGTAATGTTGTTACTTTATCCATTCTTTTAAGAAGTTCTTTTTTGATTGTATCTTTCCCAGCTCCTGCAACTCCTGATAATATTACTAACATATTTCTACCTTTCCTTCCGCTATTTCGTTCGTAGCTAATGTAACCGGTGATGATTCTTCTACTTTTGTTAATGGTTCATCTCCATTTGCAATTTGTCTTGCTCTTTTTGATGTTGCAATTACTAGTTCGTAGCGATTCTTGCTATGTTCTAGAAGCTCTTTTACGGTTGGCTTAACCATCATAATAAATCCCCTCCATTTTATAATGTTATTTAAGATTATTCTTCTACAAGAATATCTTTTTCGTCTTTTACAAATCTTCCTGCTACTGTTTCAGGCTGTACAGCAGATAATATAACATGTCCTGAATCCATTATTAAAACTGCTCTTGTGCGTCTTCCATATGTTGCATCAACAGCCATTTTACTATCTTTTGCTTCTTGTACTATTCTTTTGATCGGTGCTGATTCTGGACTTACTATTGCTATTATTCTACTAGCAGATACAATATTTCCAAAACCAATGTTAACTAATTGCATAAGAAACCTCCTTATTCAATATTTTGAATTTGTTCTCTAATGTCTTCTATAATTGTTTTTGTTTCAATAACTAAATTAGTAATTTCTAGTTTATTTGCTTTGGAGCCAATTGTATTTGTTTCTCTATTCATTTCCTGTACTATGAAGTCAAGGTTTTTACCACATGGTCCATCTTTTTTAATCGTGTTTTTAAATTGAGCAATATGACTTGCAAGTCTTGTTAACTCTTCTTGTACTGAGCATTTGTCTGAATAAATAACAACTTCTTGAGCAAGTCTTGCTTGGTCTACAACATCAGTTTTTAGTAATTCTTTTATTCTTGCTTCTAATTTTGCAATGTATTCTTCTACTAATCCTGCAGATAATTCTGAAATCATTTTTGTTTTTTCTTCAATTAAGTTTGCTCTTGCTTCAAGATCTTTTGCAATTGAAGCTCCCTCTTGTTTTCTCATTTCAGTAAAGTTTTCTAGTGCCTCATTTAAAGCACATTCAAGTTCTCCCCAAAGCAAGTCTTCGTCTTCATTATTTTCTATTGTTAATACTTCTGGAAGCCTTGTAATATCCATTACACTTATTGCTCCACGAAGTTCTGTTTCTGTAGCCAAATTTTGTATTTCAGCTAAATACTGTTTTGCAAGTTCTTTATTAATATTAATGTTTATTCCCTTGTCGCTTAAATTTACAAAAGTCACTGATACGTCTATCTTGCCACGATTAATACTGTTTGATACAGTCTTTTTTATTTTTTCCTCTAAAAAGCTAAGTGTTCTTGGTAGTCTAATTGATACTTCTGAATACTTGTGATTTACTGATTTTATTTCAACAATATAATTTCTGCCATCGTTTTCGTATTTACCACGGCCATATCCCGTCATGCTTTTTATCATTTTTATTCCTCATTTCTTTTACATCTTTATTCTGATTTCTTTTTCCTAGTGCTTTTAGTAGCTGTTTTTTTCGCCGTTGTTTTTGCAGGTTTTTCTGTTGTTTTTGTCGTAGTAGCTTTTGCTGTTGTTTTAGATTTTGTTGTAGATTTAGTTGTAGCCGCCTTTGTTGTAGCCTTAGTTGCTGTCTTAGCTACTGTTTTTTTAGTGCTTGTTTCTTTCTTTTTTTCTTTAACATCTTTCTCTTCAGTAGTTACTTTTTTAGGACTTCTTGCAGTTCTTTTTACTACAGGTTTTTCTGTTTTTTCTGGTTCTTCTTTCGCTTTTCTTGTTGATTTCTTTACAGCAACTTTTTTCGTAATTTGTGGTTCATTGTTTTTTTCTTCTATTTTTTCGTGTTCTTCTTTTTCTTCTGGTTTGTTTACAGTTTCCTTTTTGTCTTCTTTCTTTGTTGTTTTAACATTATTTTTCTTATTATTCTTTACTTTTTCTTTTTCAAGTTTTTCTTCTTCTTTATCAACTTCTTCATCTTTATCCATTTCTATTGTGCTATCATCTTCTTTAGTCTCTTTTTTAGAAACAATTTCCTTAATGTCGCCACGTTTTTGTTTGTTTGCTTTAATACATATTCCAATTCCTTTAAAGCAATAATACATTTCAAAAACAAGTGGAGCTAGCATAAGCAATTTTGTTGTAAGTTCGCCATAGTTATAATACGTATACGGAATAAAATATATATAAATGCATACGAACAATAATTCAACTCCGTGTAGTCCTATAAAACCTTTTCCTTTAGAAAATGCTTCTTCAAATAAAATAATAGAAATGCCAAGAATAATCATTGAGAAGATTGCAGTATCTTCTATGTATGTACTTTTATCTAGCATAAAATATCCTATGTTTACTAAGATAAATAATAATGTTATTAAACATGCAACTAGAAGATTTCTTAATACGCTTTTATCCCTTTTATCCTTCACATCTTCTGGTAATCTTTTTCGTGCTCTAGCCTCTTTTTCCATTTCTTTTGCCATCGCTTCTTTCATTTGAATACACTCCTTTTTATATTTCTTCTAGTTCGTATAAAATGTTACTTGCCATTACTATAGGCGCTGTTTCTGTTCTTAAAGTTCTTTTTCCTAGTGAAACCGCAATTCCACCGTTGCTGTTTCATTAGTTCAACCTCTTGCTTTTCTAGTCCTCCTTCTGGACCTATTATAATAGCTATTTTTTTAATATTACTATTTTGTTTCTTATATTGTTGTAATTCATTTTTTAATATCTTTTCACATTCGTCTTCATATGCCACTAATACTATATCATATTTTTCCAAATTTTCATATACATTTTTCAAATTCTCTGCAAAATTTATTTTGGGAATTATGTCCCTTTTGGATTGTTTTGCGGCTGTCTCTGCAATTTTTTGCCATCTTTCAATTTTTTTGTTGCTATCTTTTCCCTCTAATTTTGCAACACATCTATTCATTATAACTGGGGTAAACTCCGAAACGCCTACTTCTGTACACTTTTGAATAATAGATTCCATTTTGTCTGCTTTTGGTAAGCCTTGAAATAAATGAATATATATATTAGGTTCCGTAGTCTTGTCATTGGTTTGTAAAATATTAAGCAAAACTTCATTTTTGTTTATGCTTTTTATATTGCATAAGTAGCTTGCTCCATTTGTTTTATCTCCTACAAGCACTTCTTCACCCGCATTTAATCTCAGTACATTTGCAATATGATTTACATCCTCACCAATTATATTAATTTCATCTTCTTTAATTTGATCTGAGTTAACAAAAAATTTCTGCATAAGTGTTTCTCCTTTTTACCAATGTTATAAGTATATCATAAACCCCAGTCAAAGTAAAACTTTTACTGGGGTTTATGATTTTGGTGATTTTGGGGACAAATCAACGTCCCAGTTTATACAATTCTTTCAAAAAATCTGTAAGTATATTGAGGATCAATTTCTTGATTTAATTTGGCACATAATCCGTCTTCTCTCTCTATATAGCATGCACGGCCAACTATTTCGCTTAATGCATAAACATCATTATTCATGTTTACATTAAGTCCTAAAGTATTATATTCTGATTCAATTAAGTCTGCCCATGTTGTTATTGTGTTGCTATTATATAATATTGGAAAATTTCCTATTATAAGAGGTGTTAATCCATGAAAATCTACTATTATTGACGCTTCTGCATTTCTTCCTTTGCTTGTTGTAGCTACTATATTATATGTTCCTTCTTGTCTTGCAATAAATGGCGCATTTAAGGTTGAAATAGTTTGATCTCCATATGTTACTACTATTTGTAATGTTTCTTCTATATAAGTTACTTCATATTCTTCTAGCATTTCTGCTATTCTTTCGTCGCCCTCAGCAACTTCTGCTTCTATGCCACTTTTAATGTCAGCCCTAGTCAGGTTCGATGGTGCTCCTTCAGCAATTGCAGCTGCTAGTATTGCATCAAGTATGTCATTTTCTTCTGCCCCGTCTGAAACTGTTATTTCATAATGTTCTAAATACATAGCAATCAATTCTTCGTAATTATATGCACCTAGAGCGTCTTTAATATTTTCTATTGTCAAGTCAGGAGGTGCTCCATCTGCAATAGCACATGTAAGTAATACTTCTAATTTTTCCTCTCTTGTTGCTTCTGCTATGTTTTTTGTTTCTAATCCGTCTACTGTGAATTCTACCTTTGCTCCTACTTGTCTTGGTGTTATTATTAACCTTTGAGGATTTGCCTCAAAATACTCCATATAATCACTAAGTGTTAATTTTTCCTCTTCAGCTTTTGCATTCCATTTTCTTACTGCGTTGTCGCTACGTTCAAATAATTCTCCATTATTCAGTCCTATTGTAATTGTTGCACCTGCTATTGTAATTATTACTATTACTGTTATTACCAATGCAATTAGGGTTATTCCTCTTTTGTGTTTTTCCATGCATTCTCCTCCTTTATTACTAATGCAATTAAGATTATTCCGTGTTTGAAGTTTTCTCATATATTTGTCTCTTTTGTTCTTTTGTTTTATTGTCCAGTATATGGACTAATTGTACCATTAGTACCCCCTATTATTATAAAGTCGTCACTCTTGTAAACTGTGCCGTTTGAATTATACACCGCTTTTGTTCCTGAAACAGTATGCTCAATTTTCCCTGCTATCAAAGTTGCAGTTCCATAATTATATAAAGTCGGTAAACTACTTCCTGTTCCTTTTACTTCTACTGCACCATTTATCTCAAGTGTACCTGTTGCTCTATTATTTATTGCATTGCTATTTGAAGTAATTATTCCTTCATTAACCGTCAAAATACCATGATTTACTACTGCAGGTGTTTCACTATTGGTCCCCTCAATTTCAATTGCACCAGTTAATGTTAGTGTCCCTGTTTCCTGATTATTTATTACATTGCTATTTGTTGATTTTAGTTTTCCCCCATTTATCGTTGCCGTTCCATGATTTGCTATTACTATTCCTCCTCCAGTTCCAGTCATATCCACTCCACTCATCTCTAGTATTCCTGTTGATTGATTATTTATTGCACCAGAGTTTGTTGAGCTGATATCACCTCCTGTTATAACTGCTGTCCCAACATTTGTGAAAGCAACTTTATTTGTACTTTTTATGCTACCTCCTTTGATTGTAGCAGTTCCATAATTGCCTAGTGCAGTATTATTGTCTACACCTTCTATTTCAGCTGTTCCACTTATTTCCAATGTGGCCGATTGTTGGTTATATATCGCCATGTTTTTTTCAGCTCTTATGCTACCTCCAGTTATTGTAGCTGTTCCCGCATTTGTCATGGCAGCATAATTTAGTGAATATATCGTTCCTCCGCTTATTGAAATTGTATTGTCATTGGCTAAAGCTGTACTATTTGTTGAACTTATGATGCCTCCATTTATTTTCAAATCCCCATGGTTCCACAATGTGGGAAATCCGGTTGCTATACTTGTTATCTCGGCTGTGTCACTTATCTCTAATATTCCTGTTGATTTATTGTTTAATGCATTGCTGTTACTACTATTAACTTTACCAGAATTAATTTTTAGTTTGCCATGTATTTCAACCGTATACCAGCCATTTTCATCTTCACTGTTCCTGTCTACAAGTGTATTAGACAAACTTAATTCTGCATTTTCATTTACTAAAACGCTTGCTACTTCTTTTATACCATATTGTCCTGTTATGGTTCCTCCTGTTATGGTCATATTTCCTGATATTGTTATTATTGGAGTATCGTCTTCATTTTGTATCGTATGTCCATTTAAATATAGTACTACTCTTTTATCTGCTTGAGCTATAACATTTTCTGAAATGTCCTTTAGTAATAATACTACAGCTCTTGTATTATCGCTTGGTACGTCATCTAATGCTGATTGTAATGTCGTATAATACTGGCTACCTATTCTTGCAACAGCATTTTCCGGTACATCTTCATTTTCTGTATATTCATATGCCATTTCTAAAAGATCAAGTACAGATTGTTCATTTTCTACCTTTTTATTCCATTTTTCCACAGCATCTTCCGTACGACTAAATATGCCGCCTCCATTTACACTTATTGATATTACTGTTGCTGCTAATATAAGTAATATTATTACAGTTATTACTAATGCAATTAATGTTATTCCGCTTTTATTCTTTATCATTTGTTTTCCTCCTTTGTTTACTGCATAAATTATATAAATACATAATTAAAAAATCAAGTGCTTTTCATATTAACATCTTTCTTTATATACAAAATAAGACAAAGGTTTTTTCCTCTGTCTTATTAAATCTTTCTTCTATGCTTTTTGCTATAAATTACAATTACAAGCATTATAATCACAGCAATTGAGCAAATTATTTTCAGTTGATTTGTCTCACCTCTTGGTTCTTGTATAGAGATTAGTGGAGGTAATATCTTTCCCGCTATTTTAATTACTTCTCCATCCTCATTTCTCTCAACGTCAAAACCTTCTTCTATAGTTTCACTTTCTATTGCGTCTTTTGTAAGAAATGTTTTATTTTTTGTTTTTATAATCATATCAGCTGGGTTATTTATATCTTCTACCTCTACTCCCGTTGCTATTGGTTTTTGTAATAATAGCTTTACAACAATATTTTTGTAGTTTCCATTTTCATCTTTTTCCATTTCTGGTTCAAATGTACTTGTCAAGTTGTCTCCTTTTTTTACCCACCCATATTGATTATTTATTTTTTCTATTGAAATCATTCGCGCATTTTCATTATACCCAAGGCTATTTAGATTTCCTTCTGAGTCCTTATTTATTAAATGGTCAATTATTGTAACTTCATCTATTTCTTCTGTTGTTATAATATTGAAACTGTATTCTAGTTCAAGCATTCCTCCATTTAATAATTCATCATCAATTTCTGCGGAAAAGGTATTATTGTCCCACATTTTTGCATTATATGCATATATTATTTCTGTTACTAAAGTATCTGTTTTTACATGACTACTTGTAATTGTTTCAAAAATGTCTTCATTAAGAATTTTCTCTATATCTGCCTCATTAATTGCCATGGTTTCATCTGAATTTTCAAAAGATTCTTCATGTCCTTTAAGTTCGTTTTCTTTACCGTTTATAAATAATGTAATAAAGCTTCCTTCGGTTTTGTCTTTTACCATTTTTATTGTTTGATTTACATATGGTTCGTCGTTTGGATCTGGCATACCATCTGTGATTAAGAAAGTATATTTAGGGCATTCTCTTGCATTATTTTCTTCCCAAATCAAATCATTTGCTGCCTTTATGGCTTGAGCTGTTCCTGTGCTTCCATTTGTATATTGGTTCATAATTTCTTCATGTATTATTGATATATTCTCTTCTGTACATTCTATTAACTTAATTCCTTTTATTGGTTTTGTAGAATAAAACAAGACACCTATTCTGGCTCTATCGCCAAATTTTTCCTTTATTTGATCTATTAATGTTATCATACCATTCTTTAAGGCTCTTGATTTTGACGTATACCCATATTCTAGCATAATTTCTTCTATGTATTTTTGTTTATATTTTGGAAGGTATTTGCCTATAATTTCTTGAGAATCTCCAAATGTATGTATAATTTCAGTAGTTGCAGCTTCCTGTGCTTCCTGCTCTATCTGTTTTTGCAATGTATATAAGGACTGATCAGAACTATGTCCTACAGGTTCAATCATTGAACCAGAAAAATCTAGTATAAAGCAAACATCAACATCTCCATTTGATATTTGTTCAGTCTCGATGCTTCCTATGTATGTTCTTGTGTCTAATCCAGCAAGCACATGTCCTTTTGATGATTTTATTCGCATACTGTCTAATTGTTGATAAACTAAAATTTTATTGTTATCAAATGATATTACTCTTCCAAAATTACTTGCATATGAGATGTTACTATTAAATAAAAAAAGAAATGTAATAATAAAAACGCATAATATAAGTCGTATTTTTTTCATGTATATTTTACCCCCTTTTTTATTTCTTTAAGCTTTTTTCAACTAATTGCTTAATACTATTTTATATTTCAAAGTTATAAATGCAAAGAGTTTATCTCTTTGCATTTATATATTTAGTAAAACAATAACTGTTATTACAAGAGCGGTTAAAATTATTCCGTTTTTTGTTTTGATATTTCATTTGTACCACTCTCCTTGATTATTCTTTTGTTTAGTTTATTGTATATTTGAATTTTTAAGATGTCAATATTTTTCAAATTAAATATATATTACAAAAAGGAGATAACTCATATCTAAGTTATCTCCTTTAAATTGGGGTCAAGAGTCCGTCCCCGTTACCTCACATCTTTGTCTATGTCTATAATCCTAATTCGAATGGAACTTCATCTGTGCCTTCGCCTCTTATAATTTTAGCTTCTGTCGATAATGTGAAAACAGGGCGAATCCCGCCTGTATAATTATCGTATTCTGTCGTTCTATCATCTTTCACTGCCCATAATCTCCATACTTGTGTCTTACCTTCGTAGTCTGTTAGTGGTAAGCAAAAATTGCATCGTCCATAGCTAGGCAAAAACATAGTTTGTCTGGAAGCATAAAGAAAATAGGCTCCATTTGTTTTATCACTGTATTTTAATGCATCAATTTTTGCAAGTCTTAATTGGTCTGTACGATAGTTATTGTCTGATTTGTAGAACTTTCCATTATAATCTTCCATGAATGTATATTCGTCACTTACTGTAAGCATTGCTGCAGTTTTTGCTTCCCCAGTTTGATTATCTGGATAATTTTTGTCTAAAGGGTTGCTTCCAACACATCTTGCATCTGTTGCTAATATTTCATTATTAGTTGTCTCTAAATATGCTTCTGCTTTTTCGTTTAATGTCAATATTGCTCTATTATATGAGCTCTCTGCTCTCTCTAGGCTATTTATTTCTCCAGTTAAATTAGGGGTAGAATCATTTTTCCCTATTGTCACTGTCTCGACAGGATTTACAGCTATTATTTGTAATCCGTATGTGCTGTCATTGTATAGTACTCTACATTTTATTGTTCCTCTGGCTGATGGATAATTTACATAGTATGGACTTTCTACAGTTCCATCTTCATTTACTTTTACTGTTAACTTGTACTTTGCTAAATCCGGATTAGCAACCATGTCCAATATATTAAGTGAATTTTGCATGGTTTCTTCTTCGTTTAATACTTTTTCATTCCATTTACTTACTGAATTTTCTGTTTTGCTAAATAAATCTTCTTTGTTTGCAGTCATAGATATTACTGTTCCGCTTAAAATTAGTAATACTACTACAGTTATTACTAGTGCAATCAATGTAATACCATTTTTCGTTTTTTTAAAATTGTTCATCGGTATTCTTCTCCCTTTTCTTTTGTTTGCTTTATTTTATATTTTTATTTAAATGAGGCAAAGAATCCGTCTCCAATGCCTCACCCAAACAATCCACGTTTTTTATGTCAATTAATAATATACGACAAGACTATAGTTTTTCCCATTTATTTCAACATCTACAAATTCCGTCTCCATTTGGCTATTCCAATATCCGCGTTCACTATCCAATATTCTAATCCATCCATTGTAATAAAACGCTTGTGAATCTATATCTTCTATGGTTGATGGAAATTCAAAAGATGTAGCATTAGCACAAGGTGTTGAATCGCCGAAATAACCAATATCAATATGTTTTATTCCTTCACATATTACAACTTTTGAGATGCGTTCAGTCAGTTCTTCGAATAGAACATCCCTTGCTGTGTAAAATATGTCATAAAAGGCTTCATCCTCATCAATTACATTTGGCATAAACAAATATCCCCATAAAGATGAGGCATAAATTCTGTTTTCTGGTAGTCCATCAGTACCTGATATTCTTAACTCACCATCGCTGTATAATTTAAACACTACACTTCCTTTAGCTTGCTCCAATTCTATATCCTCTTCTGAAGTGAAAGTAAATTCAGGGTCTAGAGTGTACTCATGCTTCACTCCCTCATATTCACCTGAAAATTTATTATTGTTATAGCCAAATTCTTCTGCCAATTCTTTATCTTTAAAATACGGAGTAAACCATTGCTGTTCTCCATATTCGTTGTAAATTCCTCTAAACACTAATGCCATTATCCAATCTTTTTCTGGTTCACGTCCCATTTCTTCTAGATATTTAATATAATCAGTTAATACTATGTTTTCATTTTCTACTTTTGCATTCCATTTTTTCACCGAACTATTTGTTTTTTCAAACAAACTATCTTGCCCTAAACTAAGTGATATTGCAGTTCCTGCCAATATAAGCAGTGCTATAACTGTAATAACCAGTGCAATAAGTGTTATTCCTTTGTTATTGTTCATATAATTTTCTCCTTTGTTTTATTTCTTATGAAATTATACAAATACAATATTAAAAAATCAAGTATTTTGTCAAGAAAAGCCAATTATGTTTGATTGAACAAAAAACGAGGCAAAGAGTCCGTCCCCATTGCCTCATTTTTTTTAAAACATCTTACTCATGCGAACATGATAGCAAGAATCCCCCGGTGTATTAGCCCCTGATATAAATCCCCCATTGTCTATCTGCATACAATCTTTCAGGCAACTAGTATAATTGACTATGTCAGTATGACTTGTAAAATCCGAACACCAATAACTGTCCATTCCAATACTATAACATTCTTCCTCTGTTATTCCTAGCTCTCCTACAAAAGCAGCCCATTCACCACTTGAAGGAACAAACCAGTTCTCTGAAAACTCATCATCTATGTTCCCCCAGATGTCTTCATAATCTGGTCCATGATTTTTTTCTCCATATGCTTCTGAATTCCACTTTGATATCATCGTAGCCGTATTATAATTGCCACTTCCAAAATTTTGCGAAGTAGCATCGATATCTGCTAGCATTAGTTCTCCGCTTGCTCCAGCATACCAGCAATATAGTTCTCCTGATTTCAAATCATTTAGTGACATTATATAAAATCTATCATTCCCTGTTCCAGTAGGCGTTAACACATCTTTAGTTCCTAAAAATCCTGAATATTTTTCTTGGCTTACATAATAGTCTCTTATTCCTGTTACAGTAGGAATAGTATAAGATACTGCTCCATACATATCAGTTCCAGTTCCTGTAGTTCCCAGTGCTAAATCTGCATAGATTATTCCATCTACAGTTCCATCTCCTTCTATATCTGCATAATAACCTACAAAGCTTGTTTCTTTTGATATTGTTGCTACTGGCGGCGGTGTGCTTCCAGTAATTATATTTAATAGACTCATTGCATCACTCAACGAATTCTCTTCTTCTCCAGCTTTTTTATTCCATCTTTCTACCGAACTATTTGTTTTTTCAAAAAGGCTATCTTGCCCTAAACTAAGTGATATTGCAGTTCCTGCCAATATAAGCAGTGCTATAACTGTAATAACCAGTGCAATAAGTGTTATTCCTTTGTTATTGTTCATATAATTTTCTCCTTTGTTTTATTTCTTATAAAATTATACAAATACAATATTAAAAAATCAAGTATTTTGTCAAGAAAAGCAATTATGTTTGATTGAACAAAAAACGAAGCAAAGAGTCCATCCCCATTGCCTCAGAAAAAAAAGAACACTTTAGATATATGAAGTGCTCTTTTTTATTTTATTATCCAAATAAACCTCTTTTTTTTACTGGAGGCTGTTCGTTCATCGTTTTCGCTAGTTCCATAAGAATCGCTCTTTGTTCTGATGTAAGTCTTTTTGGAGTTTGCACAACTACCGTGAAAATAAAGTCTCCTCTCCAGCTTCCATTAACATTTTTAAAGCCTTTGCTCTTAATTGTAAATTTTGTTCCGGTTTGTGTTCCCTCTGGAATTTTATATTTTTCCTTAGTTCCATCTACTAAAGGAATTTCAAGTTCAGCTCCAAGTGTAGCCTGTGTAAATGTAATTGGAATATCACAAAGCACATGGTCTCCTTTTCTTGTGTAAATACTATGTCTTTTAATGTGAACAATTATATAAAGGTCTCCTTGTGGGCCTCCGTTTGTGCCAGATTCTCCTTGTCCTCTTAGTACAACAGTTTGTCCTTCAGCAACTCCTTCTGGAATTTTTACTGTTATTTTAACAGTTTTTCTTATTTTTCCTTTTCCTTTGCAATCTGGGCAAGGGTCTTTAATTATTTTTCCTCTTCCTCCACAGGCGCTACATGTTCTAGTCGTTTGCATTTGTCCAAGCATTGTTGACACAGTTTGAGTTACTTGACCTGTACCATGACATGTGCTACATGTTTCTGGATTTGTTCCTGGTTTACTACCCTTTCCGTGGCATGTTGTACATTCTTCATTTCTAGAAATACTAATCTCTTTTTGTACTCCTAAAAATGATTCTTCAAATGTTATATCTATATTTGTTTGAATGTTAGCTCCCTGTCTTGGTGCATTAGGATTACGTGTACTTCTTCCAGCTCCTCCTCCAAAGAATGATGAGAATATATCTCCAAATCCTCCAAGGTCACCGAAATCAAAGCCATTAAACCCTCCTGTATAAGAGTAATAGCCTCCACCTGTTCCTCCAGCTCCGCCGCCACCAAATCCTGATGGTCCATTAAATCCAAATTGGTCATACATCTGACGTTTCTGTTTATCTGAAAGCACCTCGTATGCTTCAGTTACTTCTTTAAATTTGGCTTCTGCTCCAGCTTTATCGTCTGGATTGGCATCTGGATGATATTTTTTTGCAAGTTTACGGTATGCGTGTTTTATCTCATCATCTGTTGCTGATTTGCTTACACCTAAAACCTCATAATAATCTCTTTTGCTTTCTGCCATGATTGCCTCCTGCATTTTACGTAGAAAATCCCTAAAATAATAGTTTTTATCAAAAATGTTTCCGCTCCCGGGAGAGTCTATTTTCTAAGTGCTTCCCTCCTCCCACCGGTGCTGTAACAGTACTCCGTACTTAACAGCGCTCGGCGGTCCCCCCGAGCGGGTCGCTTTAGAAAATAGAAGCTCTCCCTCGCGCTACAACTGTTTAAGATTTAAACTATTATTTTAGGATTTTATATTCTATTTGTTTTCTGGATTTTCTTCTTCAACTTTATATTCTGTGTCATAAACATTTCCGTTGTTTGCTTCACTATTTGCTCCTGCTCCAGCATTTGGATCTGCGTTTGCATTTGCTCCATTAGCCTGAGCTTGTTGAGCATAAAGTTTTTGAGAAATGTCATAGAATACTGTTGTTAATTTTTCTGAAGCTTGTTTAATTGCTTCTGTATCATTTCCTTCTAATGCTTTTCTTGTTGCTTCTATTTCTGTTTCAACTTTAGCCTTTTCTTCTCCGCTTATCTTGTCTCCTAAATCATCAAGTGTTTTTTGGCTATTGTATACTAAGCTTTCTGCATTGTTACGAACTTCAATTTCTTCTTTCTTCTTTTTGTCTTCGTTTGCATGAGCTTCTGCATCTTTAATAGCTTTTTCAATATCTTCATTTGATAAGTTAGAAGAAGCTGTAATTGATACTTGTTGGCTGTTTCCTGTTGCTGTATCTTTTGCAGATACGTGAACTATACCGTTTGCATCGATGTCGAATGTTACTTCAATTTGTGGAACTCCTCTTGGTGCTGGTGGAATTCCTGATAATTGGAATCTTCCTAATGTTTTATTGTATGCAGCCATTTCACGTTCACCTTGAAGTACGTGTACTTCAACGCTTGTTTGTCCATCTGCTGCTGTTGAGAATATTTGTGATTTCTTTGTTGGTATTGTAGTGTTTCTTTCAATTAATTTTGTAAATACTCCACCATATGTTTCAATTCCTAATGATAATGGTGTTACGTCCAATAGAACTAAGTCTTTAACATCTCCAGATAATACACCACCTTGAATTGCTGCACCAATTGCAACACATTCGTCTGGGTTTATTCCCTTATCTGGTTCTTTTCCTGTTAATCTTTTTACCATTTCTTGTACACATGGAACTCTTGTAGATCCACCAACTAATAATACTTTGTGTAGTTTATCTGCTGTAATTCCAGCATCTTTTAGAGCTTGTGTAACAGGTCCTGCTGTTTCTTCTACTAAATCATGAATTAATTCTTCAAATTTAGCTCTTGTTAGTGTTACATCTAAGTGCTTTGGTCCTGTGCTATCTGCTGTGATAAATGGTAAGTTAATATTTGTTTGTTGCATTCCAGAAAGCTCTATTTTAGCTTTTTCTGCTGCTTCTTTTAATCTTTGCATTGCCATTTTATCTGTAGATAAGTCTATTCCATTTGATTTTTTGAATTCTGCAACAAGGTAATCCATAATTTTTTGGTCGAAGTCGTCTCCACCTAATCTTGTATTACCATTTGTTGATAAAACTTCAAATACACCATCACCAATATCTAGTATAGATACATCGAATGTTCCTCCACCTAAGTCATATACCATGATTTTTTGGTCTTGGTCTTCTTTATCCATACCATAAGCAAGTGCTGCAGCTGTTGGCTCGTTTATAATTCTTAAAACTTCAAGTCCAGCTATTTTTCCAGCATCTTTTGTTGCTTGTCTTTGGCTATCGCTAAAGTATGCAGGTACTGTTATAACAGCTTGTGTAACTTTTTGTCCTAAATAGCTTTCTGCATCTGCTTTTAATTTTTGAAGAATCATAGCTGAAATTTCTGGTGGTGTAAATTCGTCCTCTTCAATTTTTATTTTCTTGGTTGTACCCATTTCTCTTTTGATTGAAATTACTGTGTGGTCAGGATTTGTAACTGCCTGACGTTTAGCAATTTGTCCTACTAATCTTTCTCCATTTTTAGAGAATGCTACTACAGAAGGAGTTGTTCTGTTTCCTTCTGAGTTTGGAATTACAACTGGCTCTCCACCTTCCATAACTGAAACGCATGAGTTTGTTGTTCCTAAATCGATTCCAATAATTTTTGACATAAGTTTGTCCTCCTTAAAAATTTATATATTTTTTTAAAATTAATAACTAATTAATTATTTTTAACTTATATTAATTTTGCTTATATCTACAGATGTAATGGATGACTTGTTATAAATGCAACAGTAATTGTAAAAATTAAAAATATTATACATAACAATATTTTATATTGATCCATTTGGCCTGTTTTTTTTCGGTTGTTGATAGCTTTTATTAAACATATAATTGATAATATCAAAAAAATTCCTGGTATTCCATATTGCCAGCACAAATCAAATATTTTAATAATTGGATTGACTCGAACTGGAACTAAATCGCTGCTTGACATTGAAGGATTTAACATATTATTCATAATTTCATTCATTTGTCTCACCTCATTTGCCACAACTATCACTGAGTGGCTTATTACTTTATTTTCTATTTAGTCGGTTTTTATGCTTTTAAAAAAATCTAATAAATAATAGCCCTATAAACGCAAAGATTATTATAACTGTAATAATTGAAAAGCCTATAAATATAAATATGTCTCTACCATCTACTTTTTCTTTTTTCCCTTTGCTTTTTAATATTGATTTTAGAAAAATAATTGCTATTATAGGAGAAATCACTGCAACTAGTAGCAATAAACCACTTGCAATATTAGGAGTTTTATCAACCTTCTCAACAGGTATCTGACTTATAAAATTTCTGGCTTGTTCATCAATTAAGTTCCTATTAAGCATTTTTTTACCTTAATTTGCTACAACTACCATTGCATGACGTATTACTTTATTTCCTATTTTGTAGCCCTTTCTATACACTTCTTTTACTACTTTTTCGCCTAAGTTTTCGTCTACTACTGAGCTTACTGCTTCATGTAATTCTGGGTCAAAGGTTTGTCCAACTGCTTCTATTTCTTTTACATTATTTGCTGATAATACATCTTTAAATTGTTTTAAAACAAGTTCTACTCCTTGTTTGTAGCTTTCATCTGCTGTTTCTGCATTAGCTGCATTTTCAAGGTTGTCTAATACTGGCAAAAGTGAACTTACTATATCACTTAAGATTGAGCCATATAAAAAGTCTCTTTCTTTACTGCTTCTTTTCTTATAATTTTCAAATTCTGCCATAAGTCTTTTTAGTCTATCATCTTTTTCTTCAAGCTCTTGTTTTAACTTTATTATTTCATCTGCTTTATCATTTAAATCTTTATTTTCGGCTTCTGCAGTTTGTTTGTTTTCCTCTTTTACCTCTTGTTCTTGCTTTTCTTCTTCCATGGTATCCTCCTCTAAAACATTCCTTTACCAAGTTGTTCATTTAATTTTTTGCTAATATATTTCATTACTGAAATTACTTTTGAATAGTCCATTCTTGTTGGCCCTATAATTCCTATTGTTCCTAAGTCCTTGTCTCCAAGTGTATGCTTAAATGTAACTATACTAAAGTCTTTTAATTCCGAGTGTTCATTTTCATCACCAATATATACATTTATGTCTTCTGCAATTCCAGAATTCAAAATATCTAGTACAACATCCTTTTCATCTAATACATTTAAAAAGTTTCTTGCAACATCCATTTTCTTAAATTCTGGGAAGTCAAATACCTTATTTGTTCCTTCTAAATAAAGATTTGTGTTTTCAACTATTGCATGATTTATCTGCTCAATTATTGGCTTTATAACTTTTACTTCGCCTTTCATCTCATTCATCATATATTGTTCAAAAGGCTCATCTATTTTATCTAGTGGCATTCCGCGAAGTTTGTTGTTGAATAAAAAGCTTAAATTATCTACTTGGCTTTGTGTAATGTCTTCATCAAATTTTATTATTGTTTCTTTTATTGCTCCTGCATCTGTGAGTATTACTGCCATTAATACACGACTACCAAGTAATACAAATTTAATATCTACTATGTTGTGCATATCTGCTCTTGGTCCAACAGCAAGTGTTGTGTAATGCGTTATTTCTGATAACGTGTTTGTTGCTATCTTAGTTAAATCTTCAATTTCATTTACTTTAGTTTCAAGTTTTGATTTAATATATTGTATTTCTTCTATACTAATATTGTCGTCTTTTAAAAGTTCATCTACATAGAATCTGTATCCTTTTGCTGAAGGTACTCGTCCTGCTGATGTATGAGGCTTGTCTAGGTAACCTATGTGTTCAAGTTCTGCCATGTCGTTTCTTATTGTTGCACTACTACACTCTAGTCCATAGTTTTGTAAAAGAGCACCTGAGCTAACAGGCTCTGCAGTATTAATGTATTCTTCTATAATTGCCTGCAATATTCTTTTTTTTCGTTCGTCTAGCATTTTTACCACCTCTTTGCTAGCACTTTAACTATTCGACTGCTAACGCAATATATATTATATCCATTTATACCTTTTGTCAATACTTTTTTTGTGAATTTTCTGTGTATAATTTTTACTAGTTTATTGACATCTTTTTGATTAAAAAATATAATAAACTCAAATAAAATTAAAGGAGGATTTTTATGAAAAAATATGTTGCTGAATTTATTGGTACCGCAGTTCTTGTATTGTTTGGATGCGGTAGTGCAGCAATTGCAGGTTCAAGTTTGGGTACATTAGGTATTGCCCTTGCATTTGGTCTTTCAATTGTTGCAATGGCATATGTTATTGGAAACATTTCAGGTTGTCACATTAACCCAGCTGTTTCTTTAGCAATGCTTATTAATAAAAAGATGTCTGTAAAAGATTTCTGCTTCTATGTTCTCGCACAAGTTTTAGGTGCAATATTAGGTATTGCTCTTCTTTATGCTATTATAGCTAATTGTGGACTTAATGTTGCAGATACTGGTTTAGGAGCAAATGGATTTGATAGTGCTTCAAGTGTTAATTTAAATATGTTTGGAGCTATATTAGTAGAAATTGTTCTTACTTTTGTATTTATTTATACTATATTAGGTGTAACATCTGATGATAAAAAAGGATCTGTTGCAGGTATAGTAATCGGATTAACATTAGCATTTGTACATATTATGGGTATTCCTTTAACTGGTACATCTGTTAACCCAGCTAGAAGTTTAGCTCCAGCTATTTTCTTAGGTGGTCAAGCTCTAGCACAAGTTTGGGTATTTATTTTAGCTCCTTTTGTTGGTTCAGCATTAGCTGCTTTAGTATTCAAATTTTTAAATAAAGAAAAATAAAAGATAAAAAGTATAAAAAAAGACGGGAGCGGAATTTTCATCCACTCCCGTTTTTCAAGGCTTACCTCGGCGGTCTCCTGAGTTCGTACCGGATCTCATAGGTGTTAGGGTCTCCCTCGTGGGGAGCCAAGAACGTTACCAAGTGAACCTTTCCTGTGTAGAGTTCAACCACGAACTTGTTGAATCGTTCCTTCTTCAAGAGTTGCACATGATAGTACCTGCACAATTCCCTCCGAATCTCAAGTTTTTCAACCCTTCCGTCGCTGTGCTCTATGCAGATGTACACCTGGCAAGGTTTTGCCATTCGGGTGTAGTTGGGGCCTCTGTTGACCACACTAAACCCACGCTTCATAAGCGCATCGATGTCTTGATCGTAGAAAGCCTTTTCATTCTGCGACCGGACAAAGTAAACGCCCATGATGCTCTCCGGCATCACACGAATCTCCTCCATGTTGTCATCTCCTTGAAAAGTATTGGGATACTCTTTTATTATATCATTCGTGCCAGTATTATGTCAATTTTGGTACCCAGGACGGGATTTGAACCCGCAAGGTTTCCCACATGATCCTGAATCATGCGCGTCTGCCAATTCCGCCACCCGGGCATATAATGGCATAGATATATGCCATTTATTCTTTAATTTAATTCATTAATGTTGCGTATAATTTTATAAGCAGATTCATTTTGTTTTACGTAATATCTATGTAATGATTTTAGTTCCAGGCTATCAGATTTATTGATTTCATCATCTGTCATGTTTTGTATGTATCCTTTTTCATATAGTGCTTCAATTTGGTCTTGTCTACATGCTCCATATGGATATGTAAACACTCTTATTTTTGCTTTGCCAACATGCTTTTCAATGTTTTCATATGCAATTTCAACGTCAGATATAAGTGTTTCTACACTTTCTTTATCATAAAAAATATGTGTTCTTCCATGTGAAAATATGCTTATTAATCCGCTTCTGCTCATTTCTTCTGCTTGTTCCCAGTTAAAGTATCCATCTGTTCCAACTAGGTCATCTACAACGTAAATTGCAGCAGGGATATTGTATTTTTTTAAAATTGGGAATGCGTTATAATAATTGTCTGCCCATCCATCGTCAAAGCCTATCAATACACTTTTTTCAGACAAGGCTTTTGCTCCATCATAATAATCAGCTAAGTCTTGATAGCTAATAAATGTGTAACCTTCTTCTAACAATCCCTTAATTTGCTTTTCAAATTGGGTTGCTGTTGTTTGCATGTAGTATAAATCTCTCGTTGGTTTTTCTGTTGGTATTTCATGGTATATTAAAATTGGAATTCTAATATTCTTCTCAGATTTATAATACTTTTTTTCTGAATCAAGTTTATTGTATTCATCTGAAGTCTTTACAACTATATATGACTTTATATTTTTGCACCCGTCATATATTTCTTTTGCAAGTGGATTTTTTGTTGCAAAGAATACCACAATTAATAAAATAATAACTATTAAAGCAATTATAATTTTCTTTTTCATATAACTTAAGCCTCTATTTCTTTTCTAAAACTTTCACCATATGGTAGTTTGTCTAGATTAAATATGTCTAATATTGTAGCTGAAATGTCTGCATATGTTGCCCTTGTCCCAATATTTGTGTTTTGCTTTATTTCTTTTCCATATATTAAAATTGGAATATATTCTCTAGAATGGTCTGTACTAGGTGTGCTTGGATCGTTACCATGATCTGCTGTTACAATTAAGCAATCTGTGTCACTCATTTGATTCATAATTTCTGGTAGTTTATCATCAAAGTATTCTAATGCTCTTGCGTACCCTTCTATGTTATTTCTATGGCCATAAAGCATGTCTGTATCTACTAAATTAGTAAAAATTAAGCCTTTATTATTATTTTTTATTTCTTCTATTGTTTTTTCTATTCCATCTGCATTTCCTTCTGTGTGAATTGTTTTTGTAATTCCTCTACCAGAAAAAAGGTCTTCAATTTTACCTATTGCAATTACATCTTTTCCGCTTTCCTTTATTTCATCTAGCATGGTTTTTCCAAACTTTTCTGATTCGAAGTCTTTTCTATTATATGTTCTTTTAAAGTTTTCCGCACTATCTCCTACAAATGGTCTTGCAATTACTGTTCCGACATTATATTCTTCTTTAGCAAGCATTTCTCTAGCACTTTCGCAAAGTTTGTATAATTGTTCTACCGGAATCACATCTTCATGAGCAGCTATTTGGAAAACACTATCTGCAGAAGTATATATAATTGGATATCCGGTTTTTATATGCTCTTCGCCATATTTTTTTAGTAGTTCTGTGCCTGAACCAACTTCATTACAAAGGATACCTTTTAGTCCAGTTCTAGCTTTAAATTCTTCAATCATTTTTTCAGGGAATGCATTTGGATATGTAGTAAATCCTTTTTCTTTAACGAAGCCCGAAATCTCCCAATGCCCAACTGGGCTGTTTTTCCCTTGTGATTTTTCGGCAGCTTTTCCGGAAGCTACCTATTACGTCATCTTCTTTATCTGGTATTTCTATGCCGTCAATATTATATAGTCCCATTTTTTTTAGGTTAGGTATGTTTAGTTTTGTGTTATTGTATATTCCTAATAATGTATTGCTTCCTTCGTCATGATAATCACATGCATCTGGTAATTCTCCCACTCCAAATCCATCTAAAACAACAATTATAAATCTTTCAATCATTTTTCTGCACCTTTCTTTTTTAACGAAATATCATATTCATAAATGTTTACTTTTTTAGTAATTAAAAAGCTTGCATCTGTTTCTTTTGTAAAATACTGATTTGTATAGAAAGTTTTTCTGTTTTTAAGTGTGAAATCAAAATTGTCTAAGTTTATTATTAAATTAGTTGATTTGTCCATTCCAAGTGGCAATGTCTTATTAAAATTATCAAAGAAAATTATATTGGTGTAGTAAATAGCAGGCATCTCCTCTTTAAGATTTACTTTAAATAAATTGTATTCATTTTGGCTAGAATCTCCATTTGTAAGTTCCCTTCCCGCATCTAAAGAATAAATACTGTATCCATATAAATCTATTTTTTCTTCTATAGGAGTTACTTTATAAATTGGCATATCAATAATACATTTTGCATTCTCAAAACTTTTGTTTAAGTTTTTCTCGATTGCTTTTAATTTATTTTTAAATTCAACCAATTCAGTATCTTGGTTTATTCCAAGAATCTTAAATAAATTTTTCTCTGTTTCTCTATGTTTGTTCTTGCCTAATACTTTTATTTTTGTTCTGTCTTCGGATACACTTCCAAATATATCAATTTCAGTTATCTCTCCGTTTTTTTCCTGTTCTAAAGCTTTCTTTTTTAATAATTCTAGTACTTCGGCAATTTTTGTATCATTTACTTTTACAAGAGTTTTTAGCTTGCTTAAAATATCTAATATTTCACTATTTGCTACAAAAATGCTGTCTTCTTCTTCTTTTGTAAGGTTTTCTCTTTGGATTTTATCAATTTGCATTGATATATCTTCTATGTCATCAGCATAGTCAAATACTTTTCTTAGTGTTTTTTCCTCTTCTTCAGGTTCCTCTTCTTCTCCCGGATTTAAGACTGGTAATTCATCCTTCGTACTAAATTTCCAAAATTCAAAGATACTTTTCTTATGACTTTCTATTTCGTTTATATATAAAGTTGCATTTTCTATTTTTTTAGTTAGGTTTCTAACTTTAAGGTCTAGGGCATCAACATCTAATTGCTTGCTCTTTTTTTCTTCAAGTATTTTAGAGTATTCCTGATATATTACAATCAAGTCTTCAATTGTATACGAGTCTTTTTCTTCATGTTTTCTATCTGTTTTTTCAATACTATCTACTACTGTTGCTGTAATATTAATTTGCTTATCTTTTTTAGTCTTTTTTCTACTGAAGAAATATTTAACGCGTCCAAAAAAAGTCTTTTTGTACTGAAGATATGTTGTAATTTCTTTTTGCTTGTCTAAAAATTCTTTTTCTTTTTCAGTAACTTCATTTTTTAAGTCGTCCAATAGAAGAGTTAATGCTTTTGACTGTTTTTTTGCTCTCTTTATGTTTTTTTCTGTTTCACTGTACTCGTTTTTTATAAACTCTGGTAATAGTTTATAGTCTAATGGCTTACCTTTAAAATAAAATTCTAGATTGCCATTTTCATCTATGCTATTGTCAAATTTATAGAAACTTGGTAATTCTGCTTGGAGAATAAATAATGCTTTTATTTCTTTGTAAAACTCACTTGCTTCTTCTTTATTATTAAGTTCAACACGATATGTAGATTTAATCCCAGAATATACTTCTATTTCTCCTACAATAACTATCTTTTTGTTTTGGTCTTTGTCTGTAATTTCATAAACATTTGGCCAATTTTTAGTAAATAACCAGAGATAGTTTTCTATATCACTGATGTCGCTTCTCCTTAATATTTCTTCACTTGGTTCACAATTTGCTATTGGAACGTATACATATTTCTCCTTATTTTGTTTACTAAGTTGTTCTTTCAATAAATAAAAGAATGCACCAAATTCCATATCACTACTTGGTACAAGCATGAAATATTGGTTGGAATATTCAGAATAATATATTTGCCATAAATAATTTTTTTCATATCTTACTAAAAAAGGAATTGAATCGTTTAGTTCTTTTTGTTTCTTTTCTACTTCTTCTATTTCCTTTATGTCTGTATTTTTTAACATATTAAGAAATACTGCAAAGTTTTCTATGCCTTCTTCATCTTCTGATTTTAAATATTCTGATATAGGCTTTGCTGCTTCATATTTTTCTTTTATATCTGTTAACCTATTTTTAGGCGTTATTAAAATTTTTATTTTATTAATTGGTACATATTGATATACCAAATATTCTTTATTGTCGAACTTTTTACTTGTTCTATATTCAAGAGGTGAAAAGTCTTTTAAAAAATCCGGTATGTTTTCTATATCTAGTCCAATATAATTCAGCTTATCTGTGAATTTTTCTTTCTCTTCATTAGTCAGCTTTGCCATTTTGCTCCTCCTTATTTTCATTTTAAAGTATAACACAAAGCATTTTTTCATTCAATCATTTTTTGTATATTTAGTTCTTTTTAGAGCAATATATATGTAGGTGAAAAGGTGAATCAGATTATACGTATAATTACAAAATCAAAATTGTATAAAGCTGTTTTGTGGATAGTTCTTTTACTCTCTATCCTTATTATATTTTGCTCTGTCTTCTACTTATTTTATCTTATTTATAGAGACGCTCAAAAAAATCAAATTGTAAATTATATCATGCAACCTTCGCATATCTCTACATTATATTCTGCAACTATAATACCATATGATAATTTTGACTATTCTGGTATATACCATTCAATTGGAACATTGGAAATACCTGCTATCAAACTAAACTTGCCTATTCTTTCTGAATTAAATGATGATTTATTAAAGTTATCTGCTTGCCATTTCTATGGTCCTACAAAAAATACTGTTGGCAACATATGCATTGCTGGCCATAATTATAATGATGGAAGTTTATTTAGTAACATACCTAGGCTTTCAATTGGAGATGTAATTATTTTTACAGATTTAAATAATAATATTTGTTACTATACCGTTTATGATAAATTTGAAATTAGTTCAAATAATACTGCATGTACAAGTCAAGATACAAATGGGCAAAAAGAAATAACCCTAGTTACCTGTAATAACTTTACAGGTAACAGGGTCATTGTAAAAGCAATTTCTCTTTAAATTATTTTATATTATAATCTTTTATTTTCTTGTAAGCATATAAAGCTGAAACACCAAAAAGTGCAATTACAGCAATTAATACTATATTGTCTGAACTTCCTGCTTTAGGTAAGTTAGAATATGTGCTGCTGTTGTTTGTATTTGTATTTTTTGCTGTGTTTGTATTTGTGTTTGTGTTTCTAGATGTATTTGTATTTGCATTTGTATTTAAACTGTTAAACGCAACATTTGTATTTGTTTGGTTTGTAGTATTGTAATTAACTACATTATTCTCTTGTCTTGAGTTTGGTATTATTGTTACTTCTTCGTCCTCAAATTCTGTAGCAAATACTGCACTACATACTCCTATTAACAAAAAGGCAATCACTAATACTGTTAATACTTTCTTTGAATTTTTCATATTTATTCTCCCTTTCACTTTATAATTATATACTTTTTCTTTAGTATATGTATCTTACCTATATATTTATACTACAAAAAGCGAGAAAAATCAAGCCTTTTTCGCATTTTTTTATTACATTTGTGTTACGTATGTGTGTCAAAACTGTTACATTTTACACATTAAATCTGAATAATACTATGTCTCCTTCTTGCATTATGTAATCTTTTCCCTCTAATCTAAGCATTCCTTTTTCTCTTACAGCAGCCATTGATCCCTCTTTTACAAGTTCATCATATGATACTACTTCTGCTCTTATAAATCCTCTTTGAATATCTGTGTGAATTTTTCCAGCAGCTTCCGGTGCTTTTGTTCCTATTTTTATAGTCCATGCTCTAACTTCAGGTTCTCCTGCAGTTAAAAAGCTCATAAGTCCTAGTAATTTATAGCTTGCTTTTATAACTTTGTCTAAACCAGATTCTTCCAAACCAAGTTCTTTTAGCATTTCTTTTTTTTCTTGCTCATCTAATATAGTAAGTTCTTCTTCTATTTTTACACATAGAGGTATAACCTCAGCATTTTCTTCTTTTGCGATTTCTTGAACTTTTTTAACATTTGCATCAATTTGTGCATTTTCTATTTGAGCTTCAGATATGTTTGCTACATATAAAATTGGCTTAGCTGTAAGAAGCATTGTTTCTTTTATTGCGTCTTTTTCTTCATCTGTAAGCTTAACGCTTCTTGCTGGTTTTCCATCTGCTAATGCAGACTGAATTTTTTCTAATGCTCCAAGTTCTAAAGCATATTTTTTATCTGCCTTTAACATCTTTTTTGTTCTATCTATTCTCTTTTCCATAGTTTCCATATCGGCAAGTATTAGTTCAAGGTTTATTGTGTCAATATCACGAGCTGGATCTATTGAGCCATCAACATGTACAACGTTTGGATCTTCAAAACATCTTACAACTTCACAAATTGCATCAACTTCTCTAATATGTGATAAAAATTTATTACCTAATCCCTCTCCTTTACTGGCGCCTTTTACAAGACCTGCAATGTCTACAAATTCAACTACTGCAGGAGTTGTCTTTTGTGCTTTGTACATTTCAGTTAAAACCTTCAATCTTTCATCTGGTACTGCTACAACACCAACATTAGGCTCAATTGTGCAAAATGGATAGTTTGCACATTCTGCTCCAGCATTTGTTATTGCATTAAATAATGTACTTTTTCCAACATTTGGTAGTCCGTACTATACCTATTTTCATGTTTGATTACTCCTTTTTTTGTAATTTATTTATTTTTATCTGTTTCATTATTAACTGATATTTGGTCTTTGAATTTTTCTATGTTGTTTATTTCCCTCGGCTCTTCTTTTTTAGTAAGCTCTGCAAGAAATCTATGAATAAATATATTTAAGCCAAGAACTGTTATTATTTGGTTTCTATATGTAAAAAATGAATGTTCTACAGAATGATTTCTAATCAATGCATACCAAATATATGGTGCCATTGCAACTATTATGTATGGCAATATCTCTGTTAATTTATAATGTTTATTTTTTAGTAAGTTACTTCTTGTACAAATAATTGTAGCAATTGATGTTACTAGTAAAGTTGCAGGAATAATAATTGTTTCATATTGCAAGTTGCTTTCTATAGCCTCTAATATTGTATAAGATCTTGCATTAGACCTGTATGTTATTTGTTGTAATGCAACTGAAAGTAGATTCCTGTTAAATATAATATCAACCAAGATCCATTTAGTAATCCATGTTGCTCCATATCCAACAAGCCAAGCAATCCCTAGCTTTATTGTTTCTAATATTATTTCTTTCCATGTATTATTATCCTTTTCATTTATTAAAAGCACAGCTATTAGTGGTACAGCAAATGTTACCATTGGTACAGTGAGTAAGTCGAAGAAATTTGCAAGCATACCAGCGACAAAAAACACTGGTACTTTATTTTTCATTGTTTCACTTCTAATAAGTAATACTATAGAAGCTATTACAGCTATTAAGAATACAAATACACCTTGTAACGTATAAGCTAGGTAAAAGTATTCCACACTAAATAGCCCAATTTCAAATATTATGCCTATCAAAGGATTTGTTTTCTTTTGTACTAAATAGAATAATACTACAGCTAACGCAAACAAAACAATAAATAAAAATATTCTTATTGCATCTAGGTTAAGAAATGTTAATAATATTCTTAATATTATTATATATCCATGCCAATATCTAGCATATTCAAAGCTCTCTTCTGCTTCTCCATTAACTAAATCGTATAGTTCTCCAACTTCATTATGATATTGGTATTTAGAAGATGAACTTAATTCACCAACTTTGTCAGCTTCTACTGTTTTTGTTTTTCCTTCTATATAGTTTTTTCGATTTAAAAATGCTGATTCTAGTGGATGATTACTATCAATTGAATATATAGTATTAATCATCAATGCATCTGAATAGTTGTCAAATTGCATTTCAAAACTTCTATATGGAATGTTTACAATTTTTCGATTTCCCTCTAGAAGCATCGTTATTGCAGTTTCAGTAGTATTTTTATGTATTGCTTCAGATGGTATGCAAGATGCTCCAACTAGTGAAGCAACAAAAAAAATCGTCAATACTATATATATGACTACACATTTTAAAACCGTTTTCATTTTATTCTCCTGTTCAAATAAAAATAATGGAGCTTCCAGCGGGAATCGAACCCGCGACCTCAGCCTTACCATGGCTGCGCTCTACCTACTGAGCTATAGAAGCGTCAATTTAGAGCATGTCCTGCTCCTCATTCATTATACTTTTTGCAGCTTTTTTGCGTATTCTTTGTATTGCATTGTCAACAGATTTTACAGGTGCATCAAGTTTTTCAGCTATTGTTACATAGCTTTCTCCATTTGCATAACGGTGTAATACCTGTTTTTCAAAATCACTTAAAGATGTATCTATTTTGTCTTCGACATAATGGTAGAATTCTCTTTTAGTTATTGTGTCAAGAGGATCTTCTACTAAGTTTGAATCTAGTACTTCAATAATCGATGTATCATCATCTTCATCAAATGCGGAAGTATTTAGTGATACATATGAGTTTAGTGGCTGATGTTTTTGTCTATTTGAGGTTTTTATAGCGGTTATCAATTGACGTTCTATGCAAAGGTTAGCAAACGCTTTAAAAGAGTTCTGTTTTTCTTTGTCAAAGCACTTTATTGCTTTATACAAGCCTATCATGCCTTCTTGAAAAATGTCTTCTTTTTCAGCACCAACAATAAAATACTTGCCAATTTTCATTGTAACAAGCTCTCTATAGCGTTTTAATAATATTTCTATTGCGTCTTGATTTCCTTGTTTGATAACTGAAATAAGCTCTTCATCTGTTAGATTGTTTAAATCGTTATCAAACGAATAATATACATTGTTGCTTTTCAAAATTAAGGAACCTCCCTGATGAATTTTATGCCACTATCGCTATTATAAGTAACAAATGGCCTTATGTCAAGTGATTTACGGTATTTTTTGTAAATTGTTTAAAACTGTATTTTTTGTAAAAACATTGACTTTTCTTGCTTTGCATTTTAAAATGTCTAAGTGAAAGGAAAATTAACCATGGCATTTGATGGAATAGTTTTAAGTGCCGTTGTAAGTGAACTTCGCGAAAGCTTATTAAACGGTAAAGTTAATAAAATATATGAACCTACAAAAAATGAAGTAATACTAGATTTTTACTCTGCTGGCAAAAGTGTGTCTCTTCTTATAAATATTCAGCCAGAATTTTCTCGTATTCATTGTACAACTTATTCTAAGCCTAATCCATTTCAGGCACCTAATTTTTGCATGCTTTTAAGGAAGCATCTTACAGGTGCAAGACTTGTTCAAATTAATACATTTGGCTTAGAAAGAGTTGTTGAGTTGTGTTTTGAAACATATAACGAATTAAAAGATAAGGTTATAAAAAAGCTTATTGTACAAGTTATGGCAAGCCATAGCAATGTTATTCTTGCAAATAGTAATAATATAATTATTGATAGTCTTAGACATGTAAGTAATAATGTTACAGAAATACTCCCTGCAAGAGAATATGAATTGCCTAAGTCGTCAAAACGTTCTTTTTATGAACTTGAAAGCTTTAATGACTTTATAAGTATAGTATCTGCTAGTAGTGAACCAATAGATAAAACTTTATCAGACAATTTCATTGGAATTAGTCGCGGGTTTATTCAGTCTATATTAAAGGAAAACTCACTTTCATATACTCCTACTAATTCTGAACTAGAAATAATCTATAACAAAATTAAATATACTTTAGACCACATCTCTCAGATTGTGCTTAAAAATGATGATGACGAATATTGTATTTCTTTTAACCCAGAAAAACTGCCTTTGGAAGTCAATTCTTTTTTAGATCATTTTTATTATAAAAAAGAAACATCTACTTCATTTATTCATTTAAGGAATCAATTACTCAGCCTTATCTCTGCTCAGTTAAAGAAATATTCTAAAAGGCTTGAGAACATTAATGCTAAGTTAAATGAATGCGCAGATATGGAAAAATATAAAATTTACGGGGAGCTTATTACATCAAACTTGTATAAGTTTAATTCTAATGAGAATTTGTCTGAAGTTACTTTAGAAAATTATTATGATAATCAAAGGGAAATTACTATAACGCTAGATAAAAAATACTCTGTAAGCAAAAATGCTGAAAGGTTCTTTAAAAAGTATAATAAATTAAAGAACACACTTCAAATTGTTTCTCTTCAAAAGAAAGAAACTGAAATAGAACTTGAATACATTCAAAGCATTCTGTTCTCTATTGAAAATAGTACTGAAATTTCTGAATTACAAGATATTAAAGATGAAATTAATGAGTCAAATATTATTGGCAAGCCTAAAGCATCTTCAATGAAAAAAATTTCTGAAAAATATAACAAAAGTCAGCCTATAAGTATGAATGTTAATGGATTTACTGTTTTAGTTGGAAAAAATAATAAACAAAATGATATGCTAACACTTAAAATTGCTAATAAACAAGACCTTTGGTTTCATGTTCAAAACATTCAAGGAAGCCATGTTGTTTTAAAAGTTGAAAATAAAGATGTTCCAGAAAATGTTATTTTAAGGTGCGCTCAAATTGCAATGCAAAATAGCAAAGCGAAAGATTCTACGAATGTTAGCGTAGATTATTGCCAAGTAAAAAACGTAAAAAAACCATCCGGAGCAAAGCCCCGGAATGGTCATTTATAGTAATTATAAAACTGTTGTCGTACACAATTAACCTAAAAAAGAACACATTTAAGTGTGTTCTTTTTTATCTTTACATATCTTCGTCGTTGTTATCACAGTCGCAATCATCATCGCAATCGCAGTCGTCATCACAACTATGGCAATGTCCACAGCTTCCACTGCAATATCCGTCTTCTTCTAATCCATCCCAATCTAACTCAATTAGGTTTTCGCATTCTGGGCATTTAACTTCTTTTTTGTTTTCGTCTACTTCTGTTTCAAATGAATAGTTGCAATATGGGCATGTTATTTCAAATTCAAATACTTCGTTTCCATCTAATTCATCTTCGTCATAGATGTCCTTCATTATCTCGTTAACGTCCTTACGCATCTTTTTAATTGTATCTTCAAGCTCTTGTTGTTTTTGTGCAAGTGCATTAGTTCTATCTTCATTTTTATCTGAAACTGTTTGTAATTCGTCTACAAATAGCATACATAACTCATTCATTTTTGTTTTTGCATACTCTAAGTCATCAGCATTTTTCATGTTTGCATCCATATCGCTTAAAATTCTGCGATATTCGTCATTAATATTTGAATCCATAAATTTTCCTTCTCCTAAATTCTTTCCATGTATTCGCCTGTTCTTGTATCAATACGAATTGTATCTCCAATGTTTACGAATAGTGGAACATTAATTACAGTACCATTTTCCAATGTTGCAGGTTTATTGGCACTTGTTGATGTGTTTCCACTAAATCCAGGCTCTGTATATGTTACTTCAAGCTCAACAAAAATTGGAGGCTCTATTGCAAATACTTTACCTTTAAATGATAATACTTTGCAAGACATATTTTCTTTTATGAATTTTAGGGCATCTCCTAATTCTTCTTTGTTAAGTGGTAACTGCTCATAAGTATTGTTGTCCATAAAATAATATAATTCACCATCATTATATAAGTATTGCATATCTCTTTTTTCTATTTCTGCACCTTGTAATTTTTCAGATGGGTTAAATGTTTTTTCTAAAACTGATCCGTTTATTACGTTCTTAAGTTTTGTTCTAACAAAAGCTGCTCCCTTTCCTGGTTTTACGTGTTGGAATTCAACAACTTTATATACTGAACCGTCCATTTCAAATGTTGTTCCGTTTCTTATATCTCCTGCCATATATACTTCTGCCATATTTATTTCCTCCTTATATTTTTGTTTGACTTAATTATTTTACTACATTTATCGCATAAAATCAAGTACCGTTATTCATTTTTATTGATTTTTAGCCATTATACAGGCTTTAAAATTTTACTTGCTCTTTTGAGCTGTACTTTTAAGTATCACATAATTCTTTTCAGAATTAGTAAGAGTTACTGCTCCATTTTTTGTTATCAAAACAGTATCTTCTATTCTAACTCCAAATTTACCTGGCAAATATATTCCTGGTTCATCTGTTATTACCATGTTTTCTTTTAATGTTTGTGCTGTTCTTGAGCTTATTACTGGTGTTTCATGAATGTCAAGTCCAACTCCATGGCCGAGTGCATGTATAAGCATATATCTGTTAAATTCAAAATTGTTTTCTACAAGCTTACTAATTATTTTAGTATTTCCTCCATCTACATATTCTTTTAATGTAGATAATTGGTTGTTTAAAACTAAATCATATACAGTTTTTGCTTCTTCTGGTACATAATCCATAAATATTGTTCTTGTCATGTCTGAACAATATCCTTCGTACTTGCAACCCATGTCTATTATAATAGTGTCTCCTGTTTCTATTTTTTTATTTGTTGGAATTGCATGTGGCATTGATGAATTTGCTCCAGAAGCTACTATTGGTGGGAATGATACTTCTTCTGCTCCATGAGTTTTAAAGAAATATTCTATTTCTGCTGCAACTTCTTTTTCTGTCATTCCTATTTTTATAAATTCTGTTAAATGCTTAAAGCAATCATCTGTTATTTTACATGCCTGTCTTATTTTTCCTATTTCTTCTTCATCTTTTATTGTTCTTTGCTGTTCAATTAAATTTTCAGTTTCTTGCATATTTTCAATTTTGTATTTATATATATACTCTTTATATTTAGCATATGTTACGTAGTTTTCTTCAAAACCTACCGCACTGCAAAATAGGAAGAAGTTTTCAAAATCTTCTTCTCTTATGCTTCTTATATCATATACGATTATTCCATCATCTATTGTTAAAACACGGTTTACCGATTCTATATATCTTCCATCTGTAATAAATACATTTTCTTTTCTAGTTATCAATAATGTTCCTTCTGCATCTATCCCTGTTAAATATTTAATGTTTACAGGGTTAGAAACAATCATTCCATCAATTCCAAGGCCGTTTAAATTTGTTCCTTAAAACTTCTATTTTGTGGTTCATATTTTACCCCCTATACAAACCTAGTGTAAAAACAGTTAAAAGAATATGTAATAAGACGTCAAATGGTACAAATATTACTATTAAAGCAGCTAATACAATAAAAGGTCCAAATGGTATGTATTCGTTTGTTTTCTTAATTTTAGAAGCTAATAGGATAACACTTATTATAGCTCCTAATAGGAAAGCAATTACTGATACAGCAATTATATTGGTCCATCCAAAAAATAGTCCTATTGCTCCCATTAGTTTAACGTCTCCAAAGCCCATGGCTTCTTTACCTGCAATCAAACCTCCGTAACAATGTAATAAGTAGGAATATTCCTCCTCCTACTAGACATCCAAGAAGCATATTAATTGTTACATTGTAATTAATAAATATTCCAGATAAAAATGCAAATACTAATCCTATTTCAAATATTGTAAGGTTCAATCTGTTTGGTATGATTTGTAATTTATAGTCAATTACAAAGGCTGAAATAAGCATTGGTACCAATATTAGAAACTTAAATAAGCTTAAATTTTTTTCAAAAGAATATTCAAATCCATATGTATACAGTATTCCTACATAAGCTAATGCTGTTACAATAACTAGTGCAGGATTTGTTTTTATATTCTTTCTTTGCAAGAAGAATTCCTTACAAAATACACTTTTTTCTTCAGATAGTCTTGCATTTGCCCAATTTAAAAAGTATCCAACAAAAGCTCCTATAAATGCTATTAATACATATCCTAATATATGCACATCATTTATATACATTATTTTTTCAACCTTCTTTCATATCTTTTTATTATATAATTTTCTAATGGTCTTTTCATTATTGTTAGCCAGATGTCTTTTTCATCTAATGGTTTTACAAGAATTGAAAACATATGGCATCTATTTGCACCTATTACGTCTGTAAATACTTGATCTCCAATTGCAGCGATGTTTTCTGGTTTCTCATTCAAGATTTTTATTGCTTTCTTAAATCCGCTTTTTAATGGTTTCATTGCAAATAATATGTAATCCATTTCTAGCTCTTTTGATACTTTTATTAGCTTTTCTTTTTTATTGCTATTTGAAACAATTAAAAATTTGATTCCTTTTTCTTTTAACCCATCACACCATTCTTTAGCTCCGTTCTAAAACGTTTACTTCAAAGTCTATTAAAGTATTGTCCATGTCCAAAATAATCGCTTTAATGTTGTTCTTTTCCAGTTCTTCATATGGTATGTCTTTTATAGTATTTACATACATTTTTGGATAAAAAAGCATATCTCTCTGTGTTCCTTCCGCTTAGTTTTGCATAAATATATTATCAATTCAATACTATTTTGTCAAATTATTTGCAAATATTTTTCTTTTCTGGTATACTTTTTTAAGAATAAGGAAGGGTATTTGTACAAATGAATTTTGAGGAAAAAAGTAAATTTAATGTAAAACTTTATCCAATATATAAAATGTTTGCTTGGGATTTGCTCTTTTACTATGCAATCTCATTTTTATTTTTGACCGAAGTAAAAGGATTCTCAAGTGCAGACGTTGTTCTTTTGGATGTGTCTATATACACATTATTTAAAGGTTTTTTACAACTTCCCGCAACTATTTTAACAGATAAGCTCGGTAAAAGGTTTAGCCTTGTTGTTGGTAATATATACATTGCATTTTCTATGCTTTTTATAATAATTTGTTCAAATCTAATTGTCCTAGCACTTGCAGAATTTTGTATGGCCTTTGGGTTTGCAATTAAATCTATAACAGAACCAAATATATTATATGATTCCCTGCCAGATAATGAAAAAAGAGGAAAAATTTTTAGCAAATTAGACGGTCGTGGTTCTGCTTTGTATTATTTTTTAAATGCCGTTTCACTTTTATCTACTGGATTTCTATATGCTGTTAATCCATATTTGCCTGTTTTACTTTGCTTTATTTTCAGTATTTTGGCAACCGTTGCTTCATCAAGTTTCTATTCATTAAATACTAACAGGAATTCCAAAAAAGAAGTAATTCCAAAAGCAACAGATAGAATTGCTGAATATTCAAAAGAACTCCATTATGTTTTTAGGCAAATATTTAAATCAAGTAGATTAAGATATTTAATTATTTTTTATGGGTTGTTTCAGAGCTTAATTGCAGTTACAACTACACTAGATAGAAGTTTACTTACAGATTTGAACGTTCCAGCACAATATTTTGGTATTATATATGCCTTGCTTTCTATTCTTTCTGGAGTTTTTTCAAGATCTCAAGGGTTCATACACAAAAAGTTTAGAAACAAAGTTTTAACTGTATTTTCAATATTCTTTATATGTTCTTGTATCGTATCAGGGTTATTTACATTAGTATGGGTATCAGCAATTGTTTCTTTCTTGCTTATACTTATGTCTTTTGGCGTCAGAGCCTCAATAAAAGGCCCATTTTACACTTTGTATAAGCAGTATCTAACCAATTTTACAGCTTCTAGTGTAAGGCCAAAAATATATACCGCAACTTATTTATTTGAAAATTTGTGTGGAGCATTAATTGCCTTCGGTATTTCAAGATTGCTTGAGGTTACTTCAACTGCAATGTCTTTCTTGGTCCTTGGTATTATTTCAACATTTGTATTTGCTATTTTGCTATATAGGATGAAATCACGTGTAGGCCTTAAGCCTGAACAGTATAAAAAAGAAGATATAAATTTAGTAGACTTAAAATAAATAAAAAAAATAGACGTTTAAACGTCTATTTTTTTTATATGTTTTTTTATTTCATTAAATATTTCTTCATGTATATCATCTATCGTTCTTATTTTTCCATCTTTAACACATTTTATTTCATACCAATTGTATTCATCTACTAGGTCACAAGCAGCATTGTAACTATCTACAATGTGGTTTCGATCTCTTTCATGAATATCTTTCTTGGATTCATGCGTAATTTTATTTTCTCTATTCTCCATAAGTTTTAGAGCATATTCTGGAGGCATGTTTAAGAAAAATGTTTCAGTAGGCTTAGGAATTCCAAAAATATTGTATTCCAAATCAAATAGCCATTTTAAGAATTTTTCTCTTTCTTCTTTGTCTTTTATTTTGCCTGCTTGATGTACCATGTTTGCAGTTGTATATCTGTCTGCTAGAACTAGTCCTCCCTGTTTATAAAACTGCTCAAATTCTTGCTTATACGCTGCATATCTATCTACTGCATAAAAAATTGATGCAATATATGCACTTACATCTTTAGCATTTTGTCCAAATTCCCCTGCTAAATACATTTTAACAAGGCTTGATGATGGATTATCATATCTTGGAAATGACAGTTTTTTATATGGTATTTTTTCTTTGTCTAGTCTTTCTGTTAGTTTGCTAAATTGCGTTTGTTTACCACTCCCATCAGTTCCATCTATTACAAATAATTTTCCGCTCATATTTTCCCCCAAAAAAAATATTCATTATTCACTATTCATTATTTTGTTAACCTTAAACAAGGCAATAAATAATGAAAAATGAATAATGAATAGTGAATATTTATTGTCGTATTTATACTTTTCCCCAGAACCATTCCATGCCAGAATTATAGCTTTTTTTCTTGCTTGTTCTGCTTTCCAATTCGTCTACCCATAGGTAAGATAGGAAAGACAATAGTATCATTACAAAGTCAATTGTTAGGCAACTAGTTAATGTAGATTTTAGTTCTTCAAGTTCAGGTGTTAACATCATTATTTGTATTACATGCCAGATTAGTAAAACTAAATATGTAAGTAATGAAGCAGCTGTAATATAACCTTTTTTCGTTTCCTTCCCTAAGAATATTAATATTAATGTAATTGCAAGCATTAATATTAAAGTAATTGGGTTAGCAATGTTGAAAATAAACATTTTTTTTCCTCCTTTGTATTTTAAAATATATATTTTTATAAATTAATGTCCTCTATTAAATCTTCTGTTGTATGCTTCTCCACCAGGTGTCCAGTCATCTTCTTCTAATTCCTCTTCCTGTTCTTCTTCGTCTAGAGTTTCTTCTTCCTCAATTTCTTCTTCTTCAGGTTCAGCTACTCCTGCTTTATTTACAGCCATTTCTTCGTCATGTTCTTTTCCTACTGTATTTCCTTCTCTTCTAACATCAATGTCAATTGCACCTGTGTTGGTTCCTTTATAGTTTTCGACTCTTATATCTCCTGCATCAATATCAGCAGCTTCTCCTGTATATATAGTATTTCCTAAAGCTACGTTTAAATCTTGTATTGTATCTGAATGGTCTGTCATTACAGCTCTTTGATATTCTCCACGATCATTTAAATTTACAACTACCCAGTCGTTTGAGCCAATTCCACCAGTGTCTTGTTTTAATTTTACCAGGTATAAATTATCATGTTCGACATTTTTATTTAAAACTCTCGACATTGTAAACTCATCTTTTACTTCGACAACCATTAAAATAGTGCTTTCTCTCACTCCTAATGCTTTCGCAATTTTTGCTTTTTGTCCAGAAGGTGCATTCCCATCATCACTTGGTTCTCTTTCTTCTTTGCTTTTTTCTTCTTCTCTTTCTTCCTCTTCTCTTTCTTCTGCAGGAATTTCTAGTATTTTTTTCTTTTCAAGTTGTTCTCTATCTACAATGTATGGTTCGTCAAGTTCTCCCTCTCTAACATAGTTTCCAAATTTTTCTTTTAATTCTTCGCTTAATATTAGCTCATTTTGCTCATTTATTGTAGCAACTAAATGGATTTCATCATCCTTTAATTGTACAAGTAAAGTTTGGCGTTCTTTTTCTTCATTTTCCAGCTCAATTGCAATTAAATCTTGTGCAACAATACCATCGCTGTCTTGTAGTTTGTCTGTTAATTGTACTTCTCCTTTATATCTGCTTATTGAAATTGGTTGAAACCCTGGTGCCATTTCAAGACTTTGTAATTTTTTTCTGACATCATATAGTTCTTGCGTTGCTTCTTCAAGAGTTTGTTGTGCTTTTTGCTTTGCATTTAAATCTGCTTCTCCAATAGCATTTTCTTCCATACAATCACTTCCTTTAATTTAACTTTTTTTCAATTAATTCTGCAATTTTTTTAGCAGCTTCATTAATCTCTTCTTGCTTTTCTCCTTCAATCATTACACGAATGACAGGTTCTGTCCCCGAAGGTCTTATTAAAACTCTACCATTACCAGCAAAATGTTTCTCTGTTTCTTGAATTAGTTTTTGAATATCTGCATCTTTATCTATTTCGCTTTTTTTGTTGTTATTAACTTTTGCATTTATTAAAACCTGTGGGTATAATTTAATAATACCACAAAGTTTCGAAACTGTCATCCCTTTTTCTAATAAAATTTTAATTAACATTAAAGAAGTGAGTATTCCATCTCCTGTTGGATTATAATCTAGGAATATAATATGGCCTGATTGTTCACCACCAATATTATACCCATTTTTTAGCATTTCTTCAAGAACATATCTGTCTCCAACCTTTGTTTGTTTGAAATCAACATTATTGTTTTGAGCATATTTGCTTAAACCTAAATTGCTCATTACAGTAGCTACAAGCGTATCTTTTTTCAACGTTCCTTTTTCTTTCATGTAGTTTGAACATACTGCTAGTATTTTATCTCCGTCTATTTCATCTCCGTTTTCATCAACAGCTAAACATCTGTCTCCATCTCCGTCATACGCAATGCCAAGACTTAGTTTGTTTTGTACTACAAATTTCTTTAATCCCTCTAAATGTGTAGATCCACAATTTTCGTTGATATTTACTCCGTCAGGATTGTTATTTATAATTCTATAATTAATACCTAAAGCTTTAAATACTTTTTCTGCAACTTTGTATGTTGCACCATTTGCCACATCTAGTCCTACTACAAAATCTTTTCTATTATACTTTGCTATATCATCATCAAAGTTTTTTCTAAAGAAGTATACATACTCATCCATTAGGTCTTCTCTTATTTCAGAAACACCAATTTTGTCTTTAACAGCTGTTAATTCTTCAACTTTTCCAGAATCCATAACGTCTTCTATTTCTTCTTCTATCTCATCTGGTATTTTCATTCCCTTGTTACTAAAATATTTTACACCATTAAATTCAAATGTATTGTGAGATGCAGATATTACAACACTAGCATCAGCATTTAGTTTTTTTGTTAGGTATGCTACTGCTGGTGTAGGTATAACTCCTAATAATTTTACATTTGCTCCATAGCTTAAAAAGCCAGCAGTCATTGCACTTTCTATTAGAGTGCCTGAAAGTCTAGTATCCCTTCCAATTAAGATTGTTGGTGCATGATCTGTGTGTTTTGAAAGCACATAAGCACCTGCCTTTGCAACTTTATAAACAAGCTCTGGTGTTAAATCTGTATTTGCAATTCTTCTAATTCCATCTGTTCCAAAATATTTACGCATTATTTTTTGCCTCCTTTATTTCCTTGTTTTCTTTTTTCTTATACCATTTTCCCATTAAAAATGGGAAGAATTTATTTATTACATATGCTATAATACTGCATATGATTGTTGATAATATAATTGTGCTATAAAATCTTATGTTGTCATTGATTGGAATAATAGATTTTAAAAGATCTAATATCAAATTGCAGATTTTGAATACTATCTGGTAATGGAAAAAATAGAAAATGAATGTGTTTTTTCCTATGTATTCTAACACATTACTGCTTGAGATTTTATTGCTTACCATCATAGTTAAAATTATTCCTGTTATTGCTGCAATCATAAATAAAAAATAGTTTCCAATTTTGCAGTAGAACAAATCAACTACCCCATAGTATTTATAATTAATATATGTAATTATAGCATTTATTGCAAAAACTACCAGCAGCATATCAAAATTGTTTATAAATGATTTTATTTTTTCTTTGTTAATTTTATATAAATAACCAAAAATCATAAATGCTAATGCTATAGGTACTATGTCGGAACTCCATATAAAGCCTTTAACAAATTTTATAAGAATTGCTCCTATAATTGATAATATCACTGCAATTATAGCGTATATCGTATTTTTATGTTTTTTGTCATCAGTAAACTTACATATGTAATAAAGTATTAATTCAGCAATAAATGTTGTTAATATAAACCAAAAACTATAATATGGGCCTTTAAGTCTCCATCCAACAGCTAATCCTCTTATTGATTTTAATAAAGAAAAGTTAAATAGCTTATCTAATGAGAATGTTCCTTTCGCCAGCAATGTTATTGTACTCGTACCGTATTATTACTACTATTCCTAGCAAAAAGTATGGAACAATTAACTTTATAACCTTATTTTTCAAAAAATGCCTAAATTTTGGGTGCTTTTTCCACGAAAACACCGTTCCAGATAGGAAAAAGAACAGTGGCATATGAAAACCCAATAGAAAAATTTTAAAAGGTTTTGGAACACATGATAAATGTCCAGCCAGAACAAGCAACATACTTATTCCTCTTGCTATATCTATAGTTTTATCTCTTTCCATTTTTTAGTTCCTTTCTTTGTTTATCGATCTATTTTAAATAGTTTATTTCATATCCTTACGTTTTTATGTTTTGTGCATTATTATTCTTTATTTCAAATTTTCCAAGAAGAAATGGTAAAAATTTATTTATAATATATGATAAAATGCATAATAATAAAGTAGTTGCAATTATTTCAATTATAAAATTTAAGCTTTTGCTTAAATTAAAACTTCCTAGAATGTCATCAAATATCGGGAAAAAAACTTTACTATGGAACATATAAAATATTAGTGTATTTTTCCCTATGTATTCTAATATCTTACTACTTCCTATTTTATTGCTAATAATCATAGTTAGCCAAATTCCAAATATCGATTGTAATATATACAAAAAATAATTTCCAACATTGCAAGCAAACAAATGAGATTTCCCATATAATGAGTAATTAAAATATGTACATACAAGGTTAATTGCCAAAACAGGAATAATCCAATCAAAGTACATTAGCTTGTTTGATATTTTTTCTTTGTTTATCTTTACTAAATAGCCAAAAGTTACAAACGACAAAGCAATTGGAACTATATCAAGGCTCCAAACAAAACCTTTAACAAATTTTATTAATACACAACCTAAAGCAGATAATATTACTGCAATGCTAATATATATAGCATTTTTTTTCTTGTATTTGTCAACATTTTTAGCAATAAAATAAAATGCTAGCATTGAAACAAAAAGTACTAGTATAAACCAGAAGCTGTAATAAGGTCCATTTAATCTATATCCTACAAATAGTCCTTGTATGTTTTTAAAATATCCTGCGCTAAAAAAGTTTGTTATAGCCTGTCCATTTTTAAAGACTCTGTATGCTTTATCTATTGATATTACAATAATTCCTAATAAAAAATATGGAATAAGTAAACTTTTTGCTTTAGATTTTAGGAAATCCTTAAATTGTGGGTATTTACTATATGAAAACACCATTCCCGAAATAAAGAAAAACAGTGGTACATGAAATGAATGTATGAAAACTAATATGCTGCTAGGTATAAATGCACTATGTCCCATAAGAACTAGCAAAATGCTTATCCCTCTTGCTATGTCTATTGCTTTATCTCTTTCCACTTTTTATGTTCCTTTCACAAATATTATTTATTAGTTAAAATTAACAGTATGTTTAGTTTCCATTTTTTCATCAATAAAAACAATTTTGAATTCGTTGTTATTGATGATTTCTTTATCTATTGATAAATACTCATTTGATCCATCATTGCAAAAATCATATGCTTTATCATTTACAACTAAATATGCAAATTTATAGTTGTTCTTTGGAATAGTAATCTTAGTTAACGGCGATTTAGAATCATTCTCATTTGATTCTTTAATTTGACTTTGTACACTTTCTTTAATTTTATTATTATCTATATTCTCTATTGAACCCTCTGGTAAATCTGCAAATTTCTCGTAAGCTTCATTATATATTCTATTTTTAATTCTTTTTTCAGGATAATATCCTTTTGTAATGGCATATTCTACAGTTTCAAATAATACTATATTAGGCTGAATGATGTTATAGTAATAATCAAAATTGATTGCATTTTCATAGTTTGATATTAAATACGATTGTTTAAAGTTTACACCTATGAATTTTTCTTTATGTCCCATATAGCTTCCGTCTAAAAAACATTAAATTGTAATCGTTATTTACAGTGTTGTTTGTTAATTCCATCCATGTATTATGATCTTTGCTTATGTCTACAAATGTATTGTATTTTCTTGTGTTTATAAAGCTTTCGTTTTTAAGTTCATAATTTGGTACATCCTCGCTTATTTCGAATTTTGAAACAGGCAATGAATTTGCATGTGTTGTCGAAATCGTGTAATCTGATTCTTTCAATAGTTCTATATTTATTCCATCTTCTATCATTTTCTTGTATATTGCATTTATTCCATAAAATGCTCCACGTTCGTTCCAATGTCCTGCATCATATTTTACATTATAAACTTGTTCATTCTGTGAAGCATCTAATAGCAACTGTGTATTATCTATAAAGTTAACTCCTAATTCTTCAAGTTTGCCTTTTAAATAAGTTAGTCTTCGGTTTCTAAAATGATATCCGTCTCGTAAATATTGTGTATATATGCTTATTTTGGTTGGATTTAGTACAAAAAGAAAATAGCTTCCTCTTTCAGTTGCATAGTCTTGCATTTTTTTTATCATTCCAGCAAAATTATCCAAATAGGATTCATCATGTTTTTCCTCTATAAACTTGAAAAATATATATCCGTCTTTGCCATATGTATAAGTTGGATGAACCATTTCCCCAAATAATTTATCATTTGCTACCGTGTAAAAATTTATAATTTCACTGCGAAATCCCACTCTTTTGGATAAATATTCATTAAATGTGCTTACGTCTTTTACTGTAGAAATCTCAGGTAATTTTTTGTTATCAATTTCAGAGATTTGGTCAGGTTTCAAGTTAATAAAGACCATTGGTATTAATATAATTACGAAAACTGCTATAATTATGCCTATTTTAAATATTTTCATTATATATCTCCCCTTTAAAACTGTGCATATAGTGATGGCGAATATGAGCTGTTTATTAAGTAAACAACCGATATTGCAAAAATCACTACAGCTAAAACTCCTGACACAATATTCAATGCTTTTTTATTTTTTATTTTAGAAGTGATAAATCCTTTTATTGGCAGCGATATTAATACTGATAATATTATGAAAAACGCATTGTAGAACGTTAAGAAATATCTAAACGAATATTGTACATCTGGCACTGGTTTTAGGCCAAATAGGTACTTATAGTAGTGAATGCTTGCCATTAGTCCATTACATGCAAATAGCACCCATCCTAATAAAATAATCAAATACGTAAACACCCTTTTTATGACATTCGGTATTTTCTTGTAAAATGCTTTCTCCCTTATAAAGCGCTCTATTACAATAAAAATGCCATTGTAGAGTCCCCATACGATAAAATTCCAACTTGAGCCATGCCATAAACCTGTTAGAATAAATACAACCATTAAATTAAAATATACGTTTCCTTTTCTGTTGCCTCCTAATGGTATATATATATAATCTCTAAACCAGCTTCCAAGTGTTATATGCCACCTTCTCCAAAATTCCGAAATTGAAGTTGAATAGTATGGATAATCAAAGTTTTCTGGCAATTCGATTCCAAACATCTTACTAATACCTATTGAAATATCAATATATCCTGAAAAATTTAAAAATAAGTATAATGAATAGCATATTATTCCTAGCCAAGCTGTAAGTACTGTTATTCCATAACTATTAGATGTTTCTATAATTTGAGTCCATATGTTGCCAACTACAAAAGATAATATTAAAACCTTTCCCAAGCCAAAACATAATCTTTTTGTTCCATCATATACTTTGTCTAAGTTTGGTTTTGTTAGGTTGCTTATTTCATTAATAAATGATTCATATCTCATTATTGGTCCATTTACTATTCTTGGGAAATAGCATGTATATAATGTAAAATTAATAATGTTTTTGTCTGGCTTAATTTTACCTTTGTATATATCTACTAAATATGAAATGTTCTGAAATGTGAAGAATGAAATTCCTAGTGGTAGTATGATTTTTATTGCTTTTATTTTCAATTTAAGTAGTGAGTTTAAGTTAGTAATCATGAAATTAGTGTATTTAAATGTAAATAATAACCCTATATTAGCTATGATTCCTAACACCATAAAAAGTTTCTTGTGTCTTGACTTTTCCACTAATCTGCCAAAAAAATAGTTAAATAAGACTGATATAATTAAAATTGGCAAGCTCTGTAGAGATGCAAGTGAAAAGTAAATAAGTGATACAATACAAAGATACACTTTTCTAATTTTTTTTGGTACAATCCAAAAAAACAAAAATGATAGTGGGAAAAATGTAAATAAAAAAACTATACTAGAAAAGTCCATTTTATTCCTCCGAGTTCTTCTTTTATTTTTTATAAATATAATCAATCATTTCTTCTTTCATTTTTTCGCTATCAGCTACAAAATAGTAGCCTCCATTTATCATTTGCCCTTTTCCATATTCTGTACTTGGAATTTGGATTGATGTTATATTTCCAAAGTAAGTACTTGAATTTAATACTACGTCAGTAAGTTTTCCTACATAATCCATGACATTGATATTTGTCTTTACTTCTTTTAAGATTGTATCTGACATGTCAAGAAGTTTTGATGTCCCCATTTTTGTAAATTTATCCATTATTTTTTGTAATACATCTCTTTGATGTTCAGCTCTTGCAAAGTCAGATCCCTCTCCTGTTGTTCTGTTTCTTGAATGAGTAATTGCTTGTTCTCCATCAAGCAACACCGTTCCATAACTTGTAACTTTTTTTGTGGCTCTACCTGTAATGCTATATCCGCATTCGTATGAGTGCTCATTAATATAATTCATTTCATCCTTTGTAATGTTCATTTCTATTCCGCCAATTTTATTAATTATATGAATTAATCCTGTAAAATCTATGCTAACATATTCTGTGATATCTAAGCCAAAATTTTCATTGATAGTTTTTAACGCAAGCGAAGCACCGCCGTATGCATATGCATGGTTAATCTTTGTTTTACCATGTCCTGATACGGAAACATACGTGTCTCTAGGAATGCTTATCATTTTAACAGATTTGTTATTATAGTTTACGGACACTATAATTATTGTGTCGCTTCTGCCAATCATCGAATCTTGTGAATCTATTCCAAATAGTGCAAATGTCTTAATGTTTTCAAATTCTTTCCTCGTTATACTATCTGACACTTGTTCATATAATTCTTCATTAGTACTAAGATTACTTGTGTCTATTTCCTCAATGTTGATATTATTTAACTTGTTAGCTATGAAACACCCTGCGTAAATCCCTAAACTTATAATTGCGGCTAATATTAGTCCAATTATTATTAATGATATTCTTTTTTTGTTTCTTTTCTTTTTCATTCAAACTCCTATTTTTTATAAATATATTCTCTCATTTCTTCTAGCATTTTTTGTGTGTCTGTTGGTACAAAATAATAAATTCCTTTAATTGTTTGACTTGTTGCATAGTCTTCTTTTGGTATTTGTGTTGATACTACATTGTTTAAATAAGCGTTTTTATTTGCCACAAGTTCACCTAATAATCCCATGTAATCCATGATATTAATATTTGTGGTTACTTCTTTTAAAAATACATCAATTAAGTTATATATTTCGCCTGCATTCATTTTAGAAATCTTGTTAGAAATTGCTTGTATAATTGTACGTTGTCTTTCTGCTCTTGTAAAGTCTCCATCTCCTATAGTTCTATTTTGTGAATGTATAACAGCTTGTTCTCCATCAAGCAACACTGTTCCATATGATGTAAGCCATTTTCGCTTGTTACCAGAAACATTGTATACTAAATATGAATATCTATTAATGTATTCCTTTTCTTCATTTGTTATTTTTACATCAATTCCTCCAATATCATTTATTATGTTTACAAGTCCAGAAAAATCTACGGTAACATATTCACTAATGTTTAAGTTAAAATTTGTGTTAATGGTTTTTAATGCAAGTTGAGCTCCTCCATATGCATGTGCATAATTGATTTTTGTTTTTCCATAGCCTTCAATTTCGACATATGTGTCTCTTGGGATGCTTATTAGTTTTATTGATTTATATTTTGGGTTTATAGATATAATCATTATTGTATCTGTTCTTCCTTTAAAGCCTTCTTCGTCTTGTCCGTCCCCAGAGCTTTGTGTATCTATCCCAAATAGAACAAAGCTCTTTATGTTTTTAAAATCTTCTTCTGTCATTTCTTCTGAAACAGTTGAATAAATGTCTTCTGCCATTCCTAAATTGTTTTTATCAACTTCTTCTATTTTAAGATTTGAAAGTTTGCTAAAAATTATGCCTCCCAATATTCCTGCTATAATTATTATTATAGCCAAAATAATAATTATTGTCCTAATAAATATTTTATTTTTAAGTATTTTTTTTCCCATGTAATCTCCTATTTGATAATCATATAATATGAGGTTTTCCTCATTAGTGTTATATAAAGTATTTTATCATTCTTTTGTTTAAGTCTTCAATTATAATGTTTTCAACTTCTTCACAGTTGTTATGTTTTGTATCTATACTACATACTTTATCGTCTTTTAAATATATATCGTCAAATCTCTTTTTCATTTTTGCAAATTTTGAAGCATCTGGAATATCAGCCTTTCTCTCAAGAGATGTTTCCACATCGCAATATAAATAGTATTTTGCCTTAGGTTTTGGAAAAGTTGTATAAAATAATAATTTATACAATAATCTTGTTCCTCTTGTATTATTTATGTATGCTTCATATGGATATCTGTCAAAAATGGTAATTTTAGTTGTAAATCGGTATTTAAAATATCTGTAAAGCATTTCGTAATGTAATGCAGTAATCATCTTTATTTTTTTTATTAAATTAGCTTTTGTTTCATCTTCTTTATCATATTTTTTCATTCTCTTTGTTTCATAGCTACGAAAACCCATGTATTGTATAGCAACTTTATCTTCCAATGTGTTTGCCAGGTTTTTAATTACAGTAGATTTTCCCGTGCCATCAACACCTATAATTGTGATATTTTTTTTAGCAAATATTTTTAATATTTTCCTTATTTTATATTTAATACTTGATGCATATTTAAAATATATATGCCTTAAAACATTATAGTCCAACGCATTCTGATTTTTTATAAGTTTCTGATATCTGTCTATGTTCTTGTTACTGTCTTCCATAGATTGATTAATAATTTCATTCGCTATTTTTTCAAAAATAGTAATAGTATTATCTGCTTTTTCTTCATTTTTACAGTATTCATCATATATTTGTTTAATATAATTATAATTTTTTTCTTTTATAATTTGCTTGTCAAAAATAACATGTAATAAATATGTCTTAAGTGCTGAAATTGGTGAAGGAACTGCAACATTTTCTATCATTCTAGTATTTTCTAACACTTTTTTTTCTTCTATATAATGAAATAGTTTTTCATTATAATACAGTCCAAATACAATATCTAATTTATACATTCTGCGGTTTTCCATGCAAATATATTGTTTATGTGGAAACCTTGTATCATTTATTTTTGGTGTATACCATCCGTTTTTCTCTAACAACTTTTTTACTTTTTGATAATCATTTTTAGAAATATATAAATCTATGTCTTTGGATGTTTCTATTTCTTCTATTGGGGTATATCCTCTTAAAATAACATATTGTATTTTTTCGTTGTTAAACTCATCAAATGTATTTATTAATTTTCTATCAGTTAGCATTTTTTTTACCATCTTTCCCAATAAATTTATTTATTTCTTCTTTAAGTGTTCCAGTAATAAATAGTGTTATCAAATAAACTATAGCTGCACCTGCGATTAATATAAATAGACCTACGATGTTCTTTACCCATTCTCTTGTATATATTAAAAATGCAAACATTACTGCAGCACTAATGCAACATTTTAATAGTTTTATTTTATCAATTTGAATGTTAAAGTCTTTCTTTATTGCAATTACAGATGCTATTGTAATGAATAAATAAGAAATAAGAGTAGTAACAGCAGCTGCAATGTAGCCATATTTAGGCAATAATACTATATTTAGTACGATATCAATCACTAGTGAAACAAGCATAAAATATAATATCTTTTTAGGTTGCTCCTTTAACTGCCATAGTTTATAAATTACTTGGTTAAATCCATTAAATATTAAACCAATACCTACAAATAATATTACCATATTGCCACCTAAATATTGCTCTGAGACAATCGTTCCATATAGTTTTTCTCTTATCCCAATTAGGCCTACTACAGAAGGTATCAAAAGTAAGAACAAATAATTAATTACTCTTGTCAAGACTTTTTCTGATTTCTCTTTTCCATCTTTGTTCCACGTAGCAACTAGCATTGGGAAAACAGCTAAAGTAAATGAACTAATTATCATATTTATAGAATTTTCTGTTATCTTATAGGCTATATCATATAATCCGACATCGTAGTTTGAGCTAAAAATCTTTATCATGTATCTATCTGCTGCACTTAGAAACCAGCTTACTCCCCATATACCAACCATAGGGAATCCATATTTGAAAAACTTATTTTGTATTTCTTTTGATATCAGTTTAAAGTTTATCTTTCCATATAGCTTAAATGCAAATATAGCTATTAATGTAAATGCTACATATGAAATTACATTTGCAATAAACATTGAATATATTCCTAAATTGTATTTTTTTGCTAATATATAGAGAAGTGAAACATTTAATATGCTCTGCAAAACTATAGCAATTAAATAAATATTTGTTTTTTGAGCAGCGCGTAGTATTTTTTCAAATATTTCCACAAATCCCATGAATGTTAGCAATAATAACACATAAATAAAATATTCTTTTATTAATAATCCCTGGAATAAGGAACCCACAATATAAGCTATTATTACCATTACAATAGTCATTGCAATCCATTGGACTACAACATTTGATAAGAAATTTTTTTCTTCGTTTTTATATTGGTCATAATATCTAAGTGCTGAAGATCCTACCCATCCAATAAAAATAGATATTAATACTTTGATTACGCCTACAACTAATGAGTAGTCTCCATAGACATCAGGAGTAAGCAAATATGAATAAAGTGATACTAGTACGAGTCCTATTATTCCTATCATCACTTTAGCAATAAAAAATTTTATAACATCTTTACTTGTTTTTGAAACTTTGCTTTGCATTTTGTCTCCTCATTTTAATTCTATGTCATATCTTTTGAATATTTTCATAATCATGTGTCGTTTTTTTATTCTAAATTTAATTGACGTATTTTTACATCGGTCAAAATAAAATACTAAAACATATTGTAAAAAGTAATCTTTTTTAAATTTACTTTCATACTTAAGATTGAAAGTTTTAAAGAGTTCTGTTAGTATCTCATCAAAATTTCCCGAAAAAAAATTATCTAATAATTGACTGTCATTTTTTATTACATATTCGTTAAAAATAAATGTAAAAAAATCATAAGTCATTGAAAATGTATCTGATTTTTCAAAATCTATCATATACATCTTGTCATTATCTAAAATAATATTTGACCTCCATAAATCTCCATGCATCTTTAGTCTAGCACTCGCTATATTATTATTTATGGCCTCATAAATGTTTTGCGAAAAAGTTGAATCGAAAACATATTTTTTATAATCTACCTTTGTTTCAATTTCATAATCTCTGTTTTCTGCTATTGCAATAAAATAATTTTTATATTGTTTTAGGAGTTCTATTAATACTTCTTCTGCATTGAAATTCTTATTTTTCTTAATGCATTTTTCTTGTATTGTCATATCTTCAAATTTATATTCAACTAGTTCAGGCACATTAAAAAACTTGCTGAAATATTGCATATTTCTAACTCTTGTTTCGAATTTACCTCTATTATTAAATTTTGTTAGTACAATATTATCATTAAAATTAAAAAATTTTTTTTCATCATTAGAACTTGAAATAAGAAGGCAGTCTCCTTTAAATTGTTTATTGTCACTTTTTATTTCAATTCCATCCTTAACTTTCATAAATGCCAATCTGTCTCCAAATTGGGCTTTCCTACTTGCTTCAAAAGTATCACTAAAATTATCAATTGTCTTTTCTTTAGCTTCTTCTAGATACATATATGTACCTGATTTATCAATAAAGTAAGTCCCATTTTTCAAATACTTTTTGATATCTTCTTTAAAAGCATTATTTGATATCCTTTGAAGTTTAAAATACATATCAAACATCGAATTTTCTTTCCTTAATTTTTCTTTTTATTTATTATAACAAGGCATTGTTTTACTTTCTTTTTTATTAAATACATAAGCTTAAATTTAATGTTTTTCCTTAGAATTAGTTTATTGTATTGTTGTCCTAACAATTCTCTTGCTTCCACAGTGATTTGGTCTGTATTTTGTTTTATGCCTTTTTGTTCTAGCAATTCTGAAGCATATTTCATTACAGCCTTTTTATCTTCTTTAGTATTCTTAAATGTAAATAATAGGTTTATGCACTTGTCTGTTTCGCTAAGTATTCTATTAGTAATTGTTTCTATGTTTTTTTCTGTCGCCACATCCCATTTTTTTGCATAATCATAAAAAACTGAATATACATTTACTACATCTCTTATTCTATCTTGTACTTGTTTTACTGTTCTCGAATTTGTTATTCCTTCTGAATTGCATCTGTAATGGTAAAATGCATTTGGAATAAACAAGATTGATTCCGCATTTGTATATGTGATAATGTTAAATAAAAGATCTTCTCCAATTCTGATGCTACTGTCAAATTCAAAATCTGTTACTAATTCTTTTCTTATAAGTTGCCCCCACATTGAATTCAGTTGATGAGTTTTTAAAAAACATGGATATAGTTTTTCTTTAAACTCTTCTTTTCTTACTATTAATGCAGAATCATAAATTGGCTTTATTGTAACACTTCTATTTTCCTCTATATGTTCATCAATATAGGTAAATCGTATAATATCTGCATTATAATTTTCGTTTTCATATATAGCTGTCTTAATCATATTTGTATCAACCCAGTCGTCCGCATCTACAAATGTCAAATACTCTCCGGTTGCTCTTGCAATTCCGTTTTTTCTAGTTTTAAGTTGGCCTTGATTTTCCTGAGATATAGCTATTATTCTGTTATCTTTTTCGGCATATTCTTGTATAATTTTCTGAGTATTGTCCTTGGACCCATCATTCACTAATATGATTTCAATATTTTGATAAGTTTGGTTTACAAGTGATTCAATACATTGTTTTAAATATTTTTCTCCATTATACACAGGAATAACTATTGAAACTTTAGTTTCTTTCAATCTCTTTTTTCTCCCCTTCAATATTTTTGATTATTAAATATGTTATAATGAGCGGTGCTAATCTATAGAAAATTTCTCCTTTAATTTCAAAAACTATAAGTGTATTAAATAGCATTAGCATTAATAAGACAAGATTACTATTTTTTTCTTTTTTTCCACTTTTAATTACAGATATCATAGGAATAATAGCAATCATATATCCAATTGCTGTTAGTATGCAACCGTAAAATAAAGTTGGTCTCATAAATCCTACATCTGTATGTTTATAATATCCTTTACCATTTGGGTCTTTATAAAGTCCATCTCCTAGAAATAGTGTTTTTGTTTCTGGCATAAAAATCATTCTATTGAATACAATATCGCTAGACCCAGTATATATTTTCCCTGTCTCAAATAAACTTATAAATGGTGCAAAAGCCCATTTAACCCATTTTTGGGTAGTTTTATTCATATTATATAGAGCAGCTGCAACCAATGAAAAAATAATAATAGTAAGTAACAAAAACAACAAAAGCTTTTTGTTTTGTCTAAATACTGCTATAACTAAAAATATTGAATTTATTAAGCTTGCTACCATTCCTATCCTGCCATACATAAATGTTCCTGCAATTAATGCTACATATGAAATATATATCCAAATATTTTGTTTTTTTATTTTGCATTGCTCAGTCATTATTAAATAAACGCTTAGGCAACAAGCAATAGCAAATTTAAAGGCGACTTGGAAACCAGAAAATCCCATTAGTCCATATCTTGTTATGTAATATGATTCTTTTTCATATTTAGCAAAGCTACTATCATTAATAATATCGTTCCAAAAATATTTTAATGATGGGATGCATATAAATATCAATGTAGATATAAAGTACAAGACACATGTAGCAACATAATACTTTGAAAATTTTTCTGTGTCAATTTTTCCATCAAATCTTTTATACATTAACACTACAATGAATAGCAGTTTTATCCCTGTTCTTGGAATGCTTAATAGTGTATCAGTATAAGAGAAGTCATTTGTTTTGTATATTATTGGTATAATAACAGCTGCTAAAGCACATATAATAAATGAAATAATTGTTAAAAAAAATGCTGTCTTAGGTATATTTTTAACAATTTTCCAAAGTAATTTATAATTTATGCATAAATAAATTATGCATATAGCATATATCAATAAATTATTTATTGTGCTAATATTTTTTATAGTAAATGTAAAGTTAAAATAGAAAAAAACCAATAATACGAGCCAATCAACTTTACCAAATAGCTTTTTAATTTTATTCATATGTTCACCTCATTTAATGTTTTAACCTTGTTCCAATGTTTTTAATTACATTATAAACTCTTTCGCAATTATTGTTATCCCAGAGTTCAAAAAAACTATTATGTTTTTCTTCAAATTCTTGCGTCATTACTAAATTATTTGAATATAAATTCTCTAATTCATTTAATGTTTGTTCACAAGTTTCGGTAACAGTACCTAATCCACTGTTTCTATAGCTATAATAGCCCTCTGCATATTGTGCCTCTCTAAATTTTTTTTCATCAAATTGATAATAAATAACAGGCTTTTTCATATATGCAAAATCAAGTGCAACGCTTGAATAATCCGTTATCATTACAGCTGACTCAGTTAAAAGTTTTCTTATATCTGTATCTTTATTTGTAACAATTTTTATTCGATTGCAACTTGTTGAAAAGTCATTGATATATTTTTGCATGTTTCTATGCGGATAGAAATATAAAATTAAATCATTCTTCTCTAAAAAATTTACTAGTCTTTGGCTGTTAATTAATTCTTGATACTTTTTATAATATTCTGTGTTTGTAAATTCTGAGCTATCTTCATACACTTTTGAATATTCATTTTTAGATGCTATCCATTCTCTCCAACTTGGAATTAATAGAATTTGCTTTCTGTTTACATTTATATTGAAATAATCATCAAATCTACAAAATCCCGTATATGCTACATTTTCTTCTGGATATTCAAAGTATTTTTTTACATATTCATATTCTGGTTTTGCTCCACATATGAATAGGCGCATTTTAGTGTTAGGATAAAATAGCCATGTTGCTTTGTTTATAGTAATTCCATGTTGTAAAAAAACTGATTTGTTTTTTATAATTTTTAGTTGCTCTAATACATAGCATATTGCAGCATCTGGCTTTCCGGCTTTTTGCGAACTAATATTATATTTACATCCAAAATACAATATCCAATGGTAAAAGCCTCCATATCTAACTGTTTTTCCTAAAGATTTAACTTTTTCAAAGTCTTTTGATTTATAACTTATTGCATAATATGTATTTACGTGTTTTTGTTTTTCTCTCAAATATTTAAAAAAGCAGTATCCATTATCCCTTGCTTCATTTTTGTCTTCACAAATTAACCATATTTGTTTTTTTGCTATCTTAGTAAATATTTTAAATATAATTGCAGGTATAATTGATATTACGAATATTGGTATTTCAATAAAGTCTTCTTTCTTTAGATAATTAAATTCATGGATTATTTTTTTTATTTTTTCCACTATTTTTGTTTTTCTCCTTTTGAACGTTTTTTCTTATAAAATGGTCCTATAATCAATCCCACGATTGTTCCAATTCCATAATACAAATGCAATATAAAAAACAGAAATGGTAATAACAAATATTCTATATGAAATTTATTTTTTATAGTAATTAATATTAAATTGATTATATTGAATAGTAAATATGCACTACTTAATGCAATAAAAAAGAATGGTATATTAAAGCACATAAATATTGATGATATAATTAATGCAATTACAAAAAGCAAAGGAACAAAGTGATAAATAGAAAAGCATTTTGGGCAATAGTACATTGTTATTCCTATCCATTTTCCATTCCCATATTTCTGCTTGGCCATCCCTTTCAAATCATTTCTTGCATATCTATAGGATTTAATATTTGGTGATAGTAAAAATTTAAATCCTGCTTTTTTCATTCTATAGTGCATTTCGTTATCTTCGGTTCTTGCTAAGTTCTCATTATATTGTCCAACCTTATCAAAAACTTTTTTCTTATACATTGCAAATGCTAATGTACTAACATACTCTTTTTTGCTTTTTCTTCTAAAGTCAGCTATTCCACATCCAAAAATGGATTCTTCGGCTGTTAATAGCAGTTTTTCCATCATTGTATCATTTTTAGTAACACTAATGCATTTGCCTCCAACTATATCTTCTCCATTTTCAATTTCTTTAACATTATTGGATATAAAGTCTTTTTCAAAAAAAGCATGGGCATCTACTCGTAATACTACTTCTCCCGTTGCTTCTTTCAAAGCAACATTCCAACCACATGGTAATGTTTTTTTAGGATTGTCTATAATTATAATTCTATTAAAATCAACGATATTTTCATCCCTAAACTCTTCAAAAATTTTTTTAGTGTTGTCAGTTGACATTCCATCAACAAATATTACTTCTATGTTTTTGTGTGGATAGTCTTGGCATTTTAAGCTTTCCAAGCAATTTCTTAAATGTTTTTCGGCATTATACGCAACGATAATAAAAGAGATTAACATTTTTACCTCCTATCTTAGTACATTTATTACAGTTTCTATACATGTTTTAAAATCATACCAAATTGAAAATTTGGCTATATACTTTAAATTGTATTGCATTTTTTGTGGTAAAACTTCAGTTATATATGTTGTATCTGTATCTTTTCCTTCCTTAGTTGCACGTTCCAATATTTTGTCTTCATCTTTATATTTTATGCTGGCAATTGAAGTTACACCAGCAGGCATAAGCAAAGTAGATTTCATTTCATCAGTATAACAGTCTACATATTTCTTTACCTCTGGCCTTGTTCCAACAAATGTCATTTCTCCTTTTAAAACATTTATTAATTGTGGAATTTCATCAAGTCTTATTCTTCTTATAATTTTTCCTACTCTTGTAATTCTTTTATCATGGCCAATTGTAACAAGAGTCCCCATTTTATCCGCATTTTGTACCATTGTTCTAAATTTAAATATCTTAAATGTTTTTCCATATGTTGTAATTCTTTCTTGTCTGTAAAAAACTGTTCCTTTAGAATCTAGTTTGATAGCTATTGCAACTATTATAAAAAATGGTAAAAGTACAATCATTATTGTTAAAGAAAAGAATAAGTCAAAAAGTCTTTTTAAAAAAAGACTAACTTTCTTTTTTGATAAAATGTCGTAGTATTTTTTTACATCTTCATTTTTTAAATTCTCAGGTAAATCGTCCCATTTTTTTAGTATCATTACTTCTCACCTAAAATTTCCTTGTAATTTTCAATAACATAATCTACATCTTCATCTTTTAAGATACTATAAAGTGGAAGAGTTATTTCATTTTCAAAATAACTATAAGCATTTGGATAGTTCTTTATGTCAAATCCTAAGTTTTTATATGCTGTAAGCATCGGCAATGGTTTATAATGTACATTTGTAGCTATTCCTCTTTCAGCCATTTTAACTATTATTTCATTCCTTTTTTCTGATGTAATTCCATTTACTCTAGTTATGTATAAATGGCCTGATGAAGTGCTATTTGTAGTTTCATGAGGTAAAACCTGTACATTTAAGTTTTTTAGTCCGTCGTTGTATTTTTTTATTATTTCGTGTCTTCTTTCAACAAGCGAATTATATCTTTTAAGTTGGACTAGTCCAAGTGCCGCGTTAATATCTGTCATATTGCATTTATATGCTGGTTCTAGGATGTCATATTCCCATGCTCCTAGTTTCGATTTTGCAAGAGCATCTTTTGTTTGTCCATGTAGTGATAATATTTGAAATCTTTTATAAATTGCTTCATCATCTAGGCCTAGATCTTTTCTCCATGTTACGGCTCCCCCCTCGGCTGTAGTCAAGTTTTTAACTGCATGGAAAGAAAATGTTGTAAAATCAGCAATTTCACCTGCCATTTTCCCATCACGTTTAGCTCCTATTCCATGCGCACAATCAGCAACTACAATAATTCTTCCGAACTGTTTTTGTAGCTCATTTTTAGGGGTAAACATTTTAGCCTTATTTTTAACTATTTCAAATACTCTGTCATAATCGCAAAGTACTCCTCCAATGTCAACAGGAATAATAACTTTTGTTTTATCTGTAATCATTCTTTCTACTGCATCATAGTCCATCTCAAAATGATCTTTTTGAATATCTACCATAATAGGTGTAGCGCCTACATGATATATAGGGCTACAACTAGCTGTATATGTATAGGCAGGTACAATTACTTCGTCTCCTGGTCCTATGCCTAAAAGTCTAAGAGTAAGCTCCAATGCTGCAGTTGCTGAATTCAAAGCAACTGTTTTATTGGTGTTGCAATACTCTGCGATATTATTTTCAAAAAGTTTAGTTTTTGGACCTGTAGTAATCCATCCTGATTTTAAGCAATCAATTACCTCATTGATTTCTTCTTCCCCAATGTCTGGAGGTGAAAAAGGTATTTTTTTCAATTTAATTCCTTCTTTCTTTTTTCATATATTTTTTTAATTATGTAGCTGACTGTCACTCCTAAAATTACTCCTAATGTATCTATAACTACATCTCTTAATTCCCCGACTCCTTCCGCGGTGTAAACATTTGATGTATCTCGTCTGTCATAGCATACAATGAACCAGCTACAATTGAAAATGTTAGCTTTTTGTTATTGCTTAAACCATATAGTCTAAAGTTTAAAAACAATATTATTCCACCTATTGTATAAAGTGTAAAATGAGCTAGTTTTCTTGCAATAGGTTGTAAATTTGCAACTATCTCTTCCTTCTCAGTTGTTTCCATATTTCTTATACTTGGTATTAAGTTTATGATAGCTCGTATAGTCTTTCCACTTGTTCCGCTTGATTCGTCACTAGTTTCATTTGATAAGAAAAAGACCGTTGCCATCCAAATAATTAACAATATAAAAAGTATTATTCTTTTAATTTTCAATTTTATTTACTTCCTCTGGATCTTTATATGTTGGCACTACTGATTTCATAGTTTGTTTTACAACTTCTCTTGAGAATTTTTCGTCATATTCAAGGTTTCTTAAAGTATTCAATTTTTCTTCCAATTCGTTCATTTCAAAGTGCATTGGCTTTGATACAAATATTTTATTATGTTTTGTTGCACTAAGTCCTTCTTCTGACATAAGCAATTCTTCGTAAAGCTTTTCGCCTGGTCTTAAGCCTGTAATTTTAATTGGTATATCAACATCTGGCTCTAATCCAGAAAGTTTTATTAATGAAACTGCTAAATCATAAATCTTAACAGGTTGTCCCATATCTAGAACGAATATTTCTCCACCTTCTGCATATGTAGCAGCTTGAAGAATTAGTTGAACTGCTTCAGGTATCGTCATGAAAAATCTAGTAATATCTTTGTGAGTAACAGTTACAGGTCCTCCATTAGCAATTTGCTTTTTAAATAAAGGTATAACAGAACCGTTGCTTCCAAGGACATTTCCGAATCTAACTGCAGCAAATTCAGTTTTGCTTGTTTTATCAATTGCCTGTATAATCATCTCACATACACGTTTTGAAGCGCCCATTATATTCGTTGGGTTTACTGCTTTGTCTGTAGAAATAAGTATAAATCTTTTTACATTAAACTTACTTGCGCAACATGCTGTATTATATGTTCCAAATACATTGTTCTTTATTGCTTCTAATGGGTTGTTTTCCATAAGTGGTACGTGTTTATGAGCAGCTGCATGGAATACTAAGCTTGGTTTGTATTCTGTAAACACTTCTTCCATTCTCTTTTTATCTCTTACAGAACCAATAACTGCTTCAATGTTTTCGTCTGGATAGTTAGCCTTTAACTCAAGTTCTATATTGTATAGGTTGTTTTCATATATATCTAAAATTACCAACTGTTTTGGGTGGAATTTTATAATTTGTCTACAAAGTTCTGAACCAATAGAACCTCCTCCACCTGTTACTAAAACAACTTCATTCTCTATTAAAGAATTAATATCATTATTATCTAAAACAATCGCGTCTCTACCTAGTAAGTCTTCAATTTCAACATCACGCATACTTTGCATGATATTTTTGCCTTTAATTATATCTACTGTACTAGGAAGTATTCTTATTTTTGCTCCTGTCTCTTGGCATATATTTAATATTTCTTTCTTCTCTTTGCTGTCTATTGCAGATATTGAAAAGAATATAACGTCTACGCCATAGCTTCTGCATATTTCTTTTATTTTGTATCTGTTTCCTAATATCCTTACACCAGAAATGGCATAATTTATTTTTGTTTTGTCATCATCAATAATTCCGACAATGTTATATGTCCTTTGCATATTAGTTTTTAAAGTTTTTATAATATCTCTTGTTGCATTTCCACCACCTATTATTAATAGGTTCTTTCTAGTTGTCATATTAATAATTTTTGCATTGTGTACGATATTATCAGTAATAATTAACCTTATAATTAGCCTATATGTTATCATAAACACTGAAATCAAAACACCTGTAAGCAAGTTAGATCTTGGTCCCATAATGTCTATTTTAAATATGCTTCCAAGCATTGATACAATAACACATGAAACCATACATCCAAAGCCATATACAAGGTAGTCTTTTCCGTTTTCATATCTAATTATGTTTTTATAGCAATCAAACAGTGTTAAAAACAACTGATATACTACAATTGCTAGTAGAACAGTGTTTAAAAAGATTTGTCTATCTGAACTTGTAAAAATTGCTAATGTTTCACTTTTAAACAGTTCTACAAATGCATATGCAATAATTAAAAGGAAAATATCAATTAATCTAATAAAAACAATTCTGTGTCTTTTCATAAAGTCTAAAATGTCTGCTTTGTTCAATTTTCTTCACCTAATTTCTATTTTTATTAACGTCTTTATTATATATGTTTGACGTTTATATTGCAACATTTATTACATTTTTTCTGGCATGTTTATCCCTAGTAATCCGAGCTCCAGTTTTTAAGACAATATTACATGCATAAATTAAGCAAAGCCTTGCATTTTGTATGCTTACTTCTTCTCCTATAATGTGGTGTTCATTATAGAATGCACTAAAGCATGAACTTAAATCGATTAGGTATCTTGAAAGTATCGATGGTTCGTTCTTATCAGCTGCATCTCTTAATATTTGTTCAAATTCATAAAGTTTTTGCATTACTTGTATAGATTCATTATCTAAAAGCTTTTCTGTGTCAATTTCTTCTATTTGTGGCAGTGGAGCTTTTTCTAGTATGCTTTTTGTTCTTACGTACATATATTGAATATATGGTCCTGTTTCACCATTAAAGTTTAGTATTTGATTCCAGTCAAATATTTCATCCTTAATCCTGTTGTTTGCAAGGTCATTAAATATAACTGCTCCTACTCCTACTTTTCTTGCAACGTCATCTTTATTTTCTAGTTCTGGGTTTTTGTTTTCTATAATCTCTTTTGACCTTGATATTGCCTCATTCAATAAATCTTCAAGCTTTACAACATTACCTTCGCGTGTTGACATCTTTCCTGTTTTTAGATGTATCATTCCAAAAGGAACATGTATAAGATTATCAGTGTATTTACTATCTAGCCCTAAAAGCTTTGCTACTTCAAAAACTTGTTTAAAGTGTAATGATTGTTCATATGAAGTAACATAAATTGCTTTTGTGTAATCATATGTTCTTGCTCTATATAGTATTGCAGCTAAGTCTCTTGTTGCATAAGTTGTAGATCCGTTTGATTTAATAATTAAGCATGGTGCCATATTTTGCTCATCTAATTTAATTACTTTAGCACCTTCCGATTCTACAAGTTTTCCTGATGCATCTAGCTTTTCTATAACTTCCCTCATTTTGTCTGAATAAAATGCTTCGCCGTTAAATGAATCAAATTTGCTTCCAAGCAAGTCATAAACTTTCTCAAATTCTTTTAAGCTAAGAGATCTAAATTCATTCCAGAGTTTAGTGCAATATTCATCTCCGTCTTCTAGTTTCTTGAAGTTATTTCTGCACTCTTCTAGCACACTTTCATCTTCTTTGCATAGCTCATTTATTCTTACATAGATTTTTGTAAGTTCGTCAATAGGGTTGTTTTTTATGTCGTATTCATTACCCCATCTCTTGTAGCCCTCTATAAGCTTTGCAAATTGTGTTCCATAATCTCCTATATGATTTATTCCTATGGTTTTGTATCCTAAGAATTTATATATGTTATATAATGCTCCGCCTATAACTGTTGAGCGTAAGTGCCCAATGTGAAATGGCTTTGCAATATTAGGAGAAGAATAATCTATTACTATAGTTTGGCCATTGCCTATTGTTTGTTTTCCATAATCTTCTTTCTTTTTATGTATTTCTCTTAATACCGTATTTACTAAATCTTTTTTATTTATATATAAGTTTAGATATCCACCAACAATTTCTATTTTTTCAATTATGCTATTGTCTACCTCAATATTATCCTTTATTTCTTGCGCAATCATTTGTGGAGCTTTCTTTAGTTCTCTAGCCAATTTAAAACAAGGAAATGAATAATCTCCTAATGTTCTATCAGGTGGAATTTCTATGTAGTCTTCAAGTACTTGGCTATCAATATCAGTTACTTTTTCAATTGCATCTGCAATTGTTTTTTTGTAGTCAGTCATGTGTTTAATCCTCCTCAAATTTTAACAGCTATATTATACCTATTGTTGCGAAAAAAGTAAAGTATTTTCGTGTCTAAAATAGGGGTAAATGAGCGAAAATTTTGCTTTTGTTTTTTTATAATAGACATAGAGACGGAGCTTTTGTCTTGCGGGTTTTAGGTTTATCCCCTAAAACCCGCAAGACAAAAGCTCCGTCCCTATGTCTATCACGTTCCTAAAATTATTTTCTTTTTATTTAATCACCTAAACAAATTCCTATATCTCTTGCTGTTTTAACTAAGTCATCATCCATAGTAACAAGCCTTACATTGCTCTCGGCTGTTCCCCCTTGTACTGCTCCTACTTCTTTGTTTTTTCCTACAACATCTTCTAATGGTACATAGCTTAGTTTACCATTTTTTAATACAGTAAGAACATTAAATACTCCTTCCATTGCAAGTTCCATTGCTTTTGCTCCATATTTTGTAGATAATACTCTATCAAATGGTGTTGGAGTTCCTCCTCTTTGCATATATCCTAATGTTGTATTTCTTGTAACAAGTCCAGTTAGTTTTTCAAGTTCTCTTGCTACTCTTTCTCCTGCTCCACCAAGTTGAGTATTTATAACGCCAGCTCCGCCATCACGTGTAGCCTTTACCGCCATTTCTCCACCTTTAGGCATTGCTCCTTCTCCAACAACAACAATACTGAAATTTTTGCCAACAGCTTGTCTTCTTTTTATAGCTTCTGCAACTTTATCTATATCATATGGTATCTCTGGTATTAGTGCAACATCTGCTCCTCCTGCAATTGCTGATTCTAATGCAATCCATCCTGCATATCTTCCCATAACTTCTATGCACATTATTCTATTGTGAGTTTCTGCAGTTGAGTGTAATCTGTCAATTGCATCAGTTGCAACAGATACAGCAGTATTATATCCAAAAGTTATATCTGTGCATGCTACATCATTATCAATTGTTTTTGGTACTCCAATTACTTTAAGTCCTCTTAAAGTAAAATCTCTTGCTGATTTTTGTGTGCTATCTCCTCCTAAAGTAAATATACAATCTATTTCATCTTCTTTTACATTTTGTACACATTTTTCTGATAAGTCTTGATAAGTTACATTTCCATTTTCATCAACTACTTTATAGTTGAATACATTAGCATTTAATGAAGATCCTATAATAGATCCTCCTTTGTGTAAAATACCTGACGCATTGCCTGTTGTACTTAATTTTACATAATTATTTTTTAGTAAGCCATTGTAACCATCAAGGAATCCTAAACATTCAACATTATTTTCTTCGGCCGTTTTAACAATTGCCCTAATTACTGCATTAAATCCTGAAACATCTCCACCATTTGCTAATATAGCTACTCTCTTTATCATAAAAACCTCCTAAAAAATAAAAAATCTAAAGTCATTATATAAGTATATTTATTTTTTTTCAAGATATTTTTAGAAAAATTGTTTTTAGTTGTAACTTAGGCTATTTAAAATAGCAAAAAGCTCACTACTTATTAGTGAGCTTCTACATTTATTTTTTTTGCTACTACTGCAAACCTGCCATTTTCTACTGAATAGTCACAAGTAGAAAGTGTCATAAGTTGTTCTCCATACTGTGCTGTAATTCCAGTATTATATAAGCTTATTTTTTTCACATTGCTAATAAAATCATCATATTCATTTTTGTTGTTTGCATTTATAAAGTTATAATATTTAAATACATTTCTTTCGTCTTTATAATAGACTTTGCTATAAAAAGCAGATATTACTTCATATTCTGCGTCTTCTTTTGTTGTAGTAAATCTAATTATTTTATGGTCTTTGTAAAAACTTTCGCTTTCATATTTTATTAACTCGTCAAACATTAAACCCACTTTGTTTCTGTGTCCATATATAAGCAAGTTTGAACTTGGCAAGCTAAAATCATAATCTTTGTCTAGGAAAATTGATCCAGTTGATATATATTCACGTTTGTAATCATGAGTTAGATAGTACTCATTGTTTCTTCCTTGTAGTACTGGATAATTAATATTAGTGCCTTCTATTTCAATCCATCCTACAATATCTTTGTTCTCAGTTTTTAATTTTTTTAGCTTTAGCATTCTTTCTGTCATTTGTGAAGCATCGATTTCGTCTGAGTCTTCTTCATTAGGCTCTAGCCTTATATTATCCAATGCTCGAGAAATTTCCTTTTGCTTTTCATTTTCTATATGTTCTGTAATTTTAATTTTTGCAAACAGAATAGCACAACATATAAATATTATTGTTAATAGTATTATTAATATTTTCTTAAAACTGCTGTCTTTGTTTCTTTGCCCATTCATATTTTTGACTTCCTTTAATAAAATAGTAGGGTAGATATAATAAATGTCTACCCCATTACATTAATTTAATTTCAATTTAATTATTACTATTGCAATAGCTGAAATTATACCCAAAACACATACAACAATCAATACATAATTTGTTTCTGCTCCTGTTTTTGGTGTATTATCAAGTTGCCTTGTAGTATTTTTAAGTTTGTCTTTCAACTCTTCTAGCATTCTATCTTCTTCTTCGACTTTTGCTCTTATATTATTTGTAGCGTTTTCAGCATTAGTCTTTTGTGTGGCTGTCGTATTGCTACTTCCCTCTGCATTAGTTGTCGAATTATCTACTACTGTATTAGTTGATTCTTCATTTGTAGTTGTAACACTTTGAGCATCATTATTGTTGCTATTTTGTTGTTCCTTATTATTTAGAGAATCTTCAACTTTTTTTGCATAGCCATTTAATTGTGAAAAATCTGCATCTGTATTTACAACTACAGTTGATACAAGTTTGCATGATGTATCAGTAACATCTTCTAATACTGTTGTCATTTCAAATGTATTTAATGCATCTTTGTCGTTAACTGTTTTACCGTTTCCATATAAAGAATTAATGTATTCCATTACATGATTTCCAAATTCAGACACATATATTGTATTTGTACTATTAGGGTCTTTTTCGATTGTAATTCCTTCTGTTGTTTGCGTGTCATCTATAATTCTATAATAGCCATTTGTATTATTGGTTGAAAAAGCATTAGTCAAAGCCGTGCCAAGTAGCATCATAGCATAGTATGTAAGTGAATCTTTATATTCAACGCCTTGTAATGAGGCTATAGCAACATATCCAAGCATTACTGCTGAAGAGCTTTCTGTTTTTTCTTTGTATTCTTCATAGTCCATTCCTTGCACTATTTGTGCTTCATATGTAAACGTAGGTTTATCTGTTAAATCATAACTAAAAACATAGCTTGTTTGGTCTACTGTAATAGTAATTTGGTTATTTCCTACAGTCGCCTGATAATTTTTTTCATTATCGCTTGAAGCTATAAATTTTTGAAATGCCTCTTTTAAATTTTCTTCTGTTACTGCAACTGCTAGTACTATGTTTGTACTTAATGTTACTATAAATATAATTACAAGACTTACAAAAAGTGCTCGTTTTAAAATATTATTCTTTTTCATCTGTATCTCCCTTTCTCTTTTGCAGGCTATAATGCTATCCTGCATTAATTAACATCATCATAAAAACTATATCATTATGTATGTGTCAATGTCAACATTTTTTAATAACAAATATGTGGGAGATACATTGTTAATCATATTTATCTATTGGCAATATGTATATTCTCTATTTGGGCTTGCAATTCTCTTGATATTATATTCTGTATTTGTGCAACATCAGTTGATTGCAATTCTTCACTCGCTACAATCACATTTACATTTTCTCCGTTTATCAAAATTACAACATTTTTGAATCCCTTAGTTTTAATTAGGTTCTCAGCAATCATAATTGCATTCTTCTGATTGTTTATTTTTGTTATTTCATTTTGTGCAATTGCTTTCTGTTCTGCTGTTACACTGTTGGAATCTATCATCTTTTGATAGCTTTCTTGTATTTGCGAATACATATTATCTCTTTCCAATTTTGAATTTATAAAATACTCATTATTATAGGTCTCTTCATTGTTTTTTATTTTTGGGCTAGTTTCTTGTAAGTCGATATTTTCCTTAGCTTGATCTATTTCTTTGTTGCTTATCGCAACATCAATATCATTTTGTTCTTCTTTTTCTTCTATGGCTTCATCTATTGTTCCGTTTACCTATAAATGTAGTATCTTCTATAATTTCTCCACTTGTTTCAATAAGTTCTGAACTATTTTGCATAAAATTTAGATATCCTGCTGTAACTAGCATTAAGGCAATTACAAAAATCACCACTTGATTTCTTTTTAATATATTCATTTTTCTTCCTCCTTTTAATATTAAAGTTGCATCGCAAAAACTTGAATTTTGTGTGTTGCAAGTCCTGTTGCTGCTTCAACAGCCTGAATGATATTTGCTTTTATGTCTGCATTTTTGGCACCTTGTGCAATAATAATTGCTCCTTCTAATTTTGGAAGTATTGTTTTTGTTGTAACTGGAATCTTATACCCGTTTTCATCTTTAAATACTATTTCTTTAGAATTGTCGGTTTCTGTTATTTTCCTTGTTCCTCCTCCAGTATCTGTTTCTTCTGTTGAACTCTCTTTTTGATTCTCATTATACATTGCGACTGTTTCACTTGTTGTAGAATATGTTACAAGTACATCTACATTGCCTACACCTTCAATCTTACTTAAAATATTTTTTAGTTTATCTTCTAAAGAATCTTGTGTTTTTGACGTTTCTTCATTTAGCTCAATAGTTGAAGACATTTTTGTACTTTCATCAATGGCTTCGTCTTTTTTGTCATCATCACCTAATATAGTATTGATAGCAATAACCGTTACAATTAATATTATTAAAAAAACTATCAAATTTTCTATGTTCTTTTTGTCACTCTTTTCTTTTTGCTGTTTTACAAGTGCTTTTATTTTTTCTTGAATCATCTCACCCCTCCTTTATGGCAATCTTTTCTTTTGGCACGTCATATGTAGTGCTTAGATATTCAATAATCTTTTCTTTTTCATTGTTGGTAATAGTGTTTTCATTGGAGAGTTCTTTTTTTAATCCAGTATTTCCTATTGAAATTTCAACGGTTTCTACTGTTTCAGTTCCTGTAGCTTTTGAGCTTTGCTTACTAATTACTACACTTATTTCTCGTATTCTTGCATCATTTAAATTGTCTTGTATATCTGCACTAAGTATGATTTTGTTTACAATATAGCCCTTCTCTTTTAGGCGATTGCTTATGTCTTTTTTTATATTTGCAATAAATAGTTCTTCTATGCTGGGGCTAGTATTAACGCTGGAATTGTTTCTATATTTTATTTCATCTGTACTTATTAATTGGTTTAAATTAAAATCATCCCCAGCTACAGCCTTTATTACTGGAGAAAGAATTGAGAAAAGCAAAAATATTCCCAATACAGTTTTTATGTATTTTTTGTTTTTCCCTTCTGGTAAAATCATCTCTAAAATTGTAACTATAATTACTGCTATTGCAATACTGCTTACCCAATTTCCAATGCTTTTTATCATTCTTGCCTCCTATCTGTACATTAACCCGGCTATTGGATATTTTTAATGTTAAGGTTACTCCTATAATTAACATTGTTGATACTGAAAATAATACTGCTAGCAATATTTTAAAGCTGTTTGCCATTTGTTCTAATAGTTTTGCTATCTTTTTATCTGCAATTATCTCACAAATTGCAGTAGCTAAATGATATGCAATTGTAAGAATTGCTAGTTTTATGATAGGTAAAATGCAAATTCCTATTACTACTAAAACTCCCACAACTCCAACAGCATTTTTAAGAACAGTAGCACAGCCCAAAACAGCATCCACTGCATCTCCTAATATTTTGCCAACTATAGGTATAAAATTTGAAACAGCGGCTTTTGCAGTTTTTGCGGTTATTCCGTCAACACTACTACTAAGAGTACCTTCAATTGAAACAAACCCGACAAAGAGAGTTAATACTACTCCCAAAATCCAAGTAACACCTGATTTAAAGTATTGAGACAATTTATCAATTTGAATTTTATCTGATAAATTCGACACAACCCCTAGCACTGTTGAAACTAGTATAAATGGAAGTACCATAGCAATTATTGTGTTTCCTATAAAGCTAATAAGGAATAATATTACAGGCTGAATTACATTTGCCGTTGTGATGCTACCTGTTGTAATCATTAAAGAAATTAATATTGGAGTTAGGCAATTCATAAATCCAACAAGATTTTCAATTGTGTTTTTAGTTAATGCAATCATTTCAGTAAAGTTTTTCATTATTAAAGTCACAATTAAAACATATTGAGCATAATACACTACCTGTGATATGCTTTTGTTTTCTAGCCCTTCACTTATAGAGTTTAATATGCTATGTATCACTATAATCGCAATAACTAGCCCTAAACTTCTTATTGCATTTGTTGTTTCCTTTCCAAGTGCTTTAAAAACTACTTTATACCAAAAGTCTCCATTTATTTCTCCTTTAATTGCTGAATTTAATACGTCTGACATATTTATTTCAGGGAAAGACTCTTTTGAATATTCATTCGCTTCTTTTATAAAATCCGAAATATTAAATAGATTTTTCTGTTCTTCTAGTATATCGGCTGTAGCTTGTACGTTCGCTGTTAATAAAAATAAAATCACTAAAGTCAAAAATATTATCTTTGCACATTTCACTTTTCCACCCCTTATGGTAGGATTTTTATAATTAGCTCAAGTAAAGCAGTTATAATAGGAATCGACATTCCGATTATAATTACCTTTCCCCCTAGTTCTATTTTGTTTGCAATTGCAATTTCGCCACTATCTTTGCAAATGCTTGTTGCAAATTCAGTTAAAAATGCAATTCCTGTTATTTTTAACAAGATTCCTAAAAATCCACTGTTTATATTTGCCTTGTTCGAAAGGCTACTTAAAATATTTATTATTCCTGCAAGCTTGTCCATTACAAGCAGCACAATGCCTGCACCAGCAAGAAGTGAAACATAAATTGCATATTCTGGTCTATATTGTTTTAACATCATTATAAAAATTGTTGCCACAAGCCCTAAAGCAATTATTTTTATTATTTCCATTGTATTACCTCAAAAAAAATCACAAATTAAAAACCGTCCTTACTGCAGAAAAAAGCGAACTAATTTCTTTTATTACAACAGTAAGTACTATTACAACTCCAGCAAGAGTTACCATCATTGCTTGGTCTTCTCTTCCTGCTTTAGAAAGTATTTGGTGTAATACTGCAACAATTATTCCTATGCCAGCAATTTTAAATAAAAGATCTATTTCCATATACTCCCCCTTAAAAATTTAAAAAAGTACTATAACAATTGCTATTCCAGTTATTACTCCTAAACTTTTATACAGCTTTACATTTTTTTGTTTGTCTATCTTTGCTTTTTCAATTTGCTCGTCTAATAAGCTTAAAGATAAATCTATCTCATTTATTTGTCCTTGGCTATCTGTTTGTCCAAGTAATTTTCCAAAAGAACATACTACTCTTTTATCTTCTTTGGTAATGGAAATTACTGCTTCGTTAACTGCTTTGTTCCATCCATCAGTTGCATTTTGTGTTTGCATGTTATTGCTTGCTTGTTTAAATACATATGCAATGCTGCTGTTGTAGTTTTTGGCAATATCATCAAATATTTCTTGCAATGGCTCATATGTATATCTTATTTTTGTTTTAATAAGATTAAATGCGCTCTTGAAATCTTTTAATTCGCTTTCTCTTTTTGTATACTTTTGAGATACTAGAAATCCAATTCCAGTCGTGCATGCAAGTATCAATGCATAAATACTAAATTTAACAAATTCCATTTTTCCTCTTCTCGTCAAAATCCAGCTAAAATATATTCTGAATTTGATTTATTTAAGTTGTATACTTTATTTACTGAACCTTTTGGTCCTTTTGAATTTAAAAAAATTATTCTTTCAAATATATGACTACTCATCAAACTTTTAAGCGCAGGGTTTACTGATAAGTCTTCTAAACTTGCTCCATGAGCTGTAAATATTCCTTTTATTCCAGAACAAATTGCATAATGTATAGCTTCTACGTCTTCTTTGCTGCCTATTTCATCTGCAGAAATAACATTTGGTGCCATAGATCTAACTAACATTCTCATTCCAATTGGCTTTGGTACATTATCTAATACATCAGTTTTTATCCCGACGTCATTTTGCGGTATTCCTCTGTACATTGCTGCAATCTCTCCTCTTTCATCTACAAGGCCAACTGTAACTCCGTTAAAGTTTGGTATTTCTGTATTACTACTTATTTTTCTTATTAAATCCCTTAAAATTGTTGTTTTACCCGCACCTGGCGGTGACGCAATTAATGTATTAAAAACTGTATTGTTTTCTATATCTATTACATATTTTAAAATCTTATTACTACATCCAATTATTTGTTTTGTTATTCTAAAGTTAATACTATATATGTGGTTAATGTTTATTACTTTATTTTCTTCTACTACTACATTGCCAGTAATTCCGTACCCTATGCCCACCTTTTACTGTTATAAATCCATTGCAGATTTGGTTTTGGTATGAATAAATCGAATTTTCGCATATAAGACGAAGTGTCTCAGTTACATCTTCTAGTTTTACGGTATATTCAAAGATTTTTTCTTTTTTATTAAATTTTAAGATTAATGGTTTATTTATTCTAAGTCTTATTTCTTCTAAGGTAATATATATATTCTCATCACTTCTTTTAAGATATTCTTCTATAATTTCAGAAATACTTTGAGGAAAATATTTAAACAAATTAGAAGTTACCATATTTCACCTTCATGTAAAAAAAATAGAGACAACAACTTGTCTCTATTATTATATTCACTTAATTTTTGATTTAGAACTTTATTCTTCCCAATTGTGATAAACTTCTATAACATCGTCTAAGTCTTCTAAGTTCTCAATTAATAATCCCATCTTTCTAGCAGGCTCTGCTTCTAAGGTAATATATGTTTGTGGAATCATCTGTACATCAGCTTCTGCAAATGTAAGTCCTTCTTTTTCTAATGTTTCTCTTACTGTTGAAAAGTCTTCAGATGTTGTAGTTATTTCATAATAGTCTTCTCCTGCTTCAAAGTTTTCAGCACCTGCTTCTATTGCAAGAAGCATCAAATCGTCTTCTGATAGATTTGTTTCTTCTTTTTCTATTACAATTACACCTTTTCTATCAAATAAGTATGATACGCATCCGTTTGTTCCAAGGTTTCCACCAAATTTGTCAAATATATGTCTTACATCAGATGCAGTACGATTTCTATTGTCTGTTGTTGCATTAACAATAATTGCTACTCCGTTTGGTCCATATCCTTCATATATTACTTCTTCATAGTTTTCTTGGTTTCCATCTCCTGCTGCTCTTTTTATAGCTTTGTCAATGGTATCATTTGGCATGTTATTAGCTTTGCACTTTGCTACAACATCTTTTAGCTTTGAATTGCTATTAATATCTGGTCCACCAGATCTTACAGCCATTAATAATTCTCTTCCGAGTTTTGTAAATATTTTACCTCTTGCAGCGTCTGCTTTTCCTTTTTTTGCTGCTATATTGTGCCATTTGCTATGTCCTGACATAGTATTTCCCCCTTTATTTCTCTTATAACTTTACATATTTTAACACATTTAATTAATTTTGTGTAGTATTTTTAGCAAAAAAAGTGACGGCCCACAGAGTTCCGCCATTGGTCAAATCTCTGTGGGCCGTCGAAGGAGTCACTGATCATTCCTGTACCACTGGATGGTGTCAACAATCCAGTAGTTCTTTCCATCGTCTTCATGCTCTGGGCAGATGATAGCCTCGTACGTCATGTCTGAGATTGGTTCTGTAGACAAATACGTCCGATAGGCCCATCCTTTTTTGCCACCAAGAGTCATCACCTGAATGTACCCGTTCCGAGGGCGATCGTTCAAGATAATCACAGGCTCTCCATGCTGGAGCCAACCCTTTCGTGGATCGTCAGTTCCTGTCCCCTTTCGGAGAGCAAGTCTCAATTCTGCCGTCACGAACATGAGTTTATATGTGTTCTCTTCTGAATCGCACCCGTAGTAGGTATATTCTGTCTGCCTTTTTCCACTACCTTGACGCGTTGGGGTTTCGATGTACTCGCCTGTAAGGTATTCCCCATAGGCATAATACTCGGTTCCATGGTAACGAATACGGTAGTAGCCGTGACGGTCAGGGCCTGAGACAATTGTTACCGCGGTTCCATAGCGCGCTCCGCTGACTTTATTGCCTTGCGGGGCATCCCGAAAGTTCAAGTAGTCGCCGGTAACGTAGGCAGTGGAACCAGGCCTCAAGCCAGACGCCGCAAAAGCGACAGCAACGGTGCTCATGGTCATGGTCATGATGAGAAGGAAAAGGATGATGGTCCGAGTCTTCATGTGGTATTCCTCCTTGTATTGTGTTTCGTCTTTCGACGATACATATATTATACCACTTTTTAATGCATATGTACAGTATTATGTTAATTATTCTTGTCTTTATATATTTTAAATATATCTTTTAGGTTCATTTTAGTGCCATAATTCAATATTGCTGATGAATATATTTTTATAGCAATCTTTGCAATTAATAAAATAGTTACAAATAAAATTAAAACTGAAATAACTATATCCCAAGTATTTGCAAGTCCCATCATTATTCTAAATGGCATGCAAAATGGTGACGATATTGGAAGTAACGATGCAATGGCATTTAAGCTACTTGTTGGGTTAAGCATAGTAAAATATGATAAATAAAAACCTATAACTGCAAGTATAGCAACAGGGCCATTTGCGGATTGGATATCTTCAGGTTTGCTGACTGTCGAACCCGTGAGTGCGTATAGAAAAGCATATGTAAAATATCCCAGTATAAAATATAAAAATGTTATTAATACAAATCCTATTGTTAAATTTGATACGTCTAATACTGATGCCAAAAGCTCCTTATCTAAAAATGCATTTGCACAAACATATGCCGTAATAACAAGTAGAACCATTTGTAACAGTCCAACCAAACCTATTCCTATTGTTTTACCTAAAATAATTGTTTTTGGGCTAGTAGAAGTAACAAGTGTTTCCATTATTTTGGAGGTTTTCTCTGTTGTTATTGAACTTGATACTTGATATGCGCAAAAATATATTGCATAGAATAATGCTATTGACATAAACATCATTAAAAATATATTACCTTGTGCCTCGTCTCCTGTGCTCTCTATTTCAAATTCAAAATTTGGTGTAATTGATTTTATTTGCTCTTCAGTAAGTCCAAGTTTGCTTATTTTTACATTTGTATACAGTGAATTTAGTGCTGTAATAATGTCTTCAGGCACACTGTCCATCATAGACATATTCTCTAAAATATATCTCATTTTTATAGTGTTTTCATTTTCTTCTACTATAATGGCTGAATCTATATCACCATTTTCCAGCTTTTCTTTTATTTCATCAAATGTATTTTGTCCTACTTGAATTTCATAATTCAAGTCCTCACTATTTATTAAGCTTAGGCTACCTTCAAAGATGTTTTGGCTATCAACAATTAATATCTTAGTTTCAGTTTCTTCTCCCTTAATTGAACTTATTATGTTTGGAACGTTAAATCCTATAACAATCATGACCAAGATTATCAATGTTGAAATAATAAATGATTTTCTTGTAACCATATCTTTTATGGTAAATTTCATTACTGTAATTACGTCTTGCATATTACTCACCTACCTTTTCTATAAAAATATCATTTAAAGTAGGTTTCATAATTTCGAATTTATTTACTGTAACTTTGTTTTCTACTAATCGATTTAAAAGTTTATGAGCAACCTCTTCGTTTGTAAGCTTTATCATAAATTCTTCATTTTTTTCATTTTCTATTTCCAAGCCAAATTCTTTTATATATTTTGTAATATCTTGATTTACATTAATTTGCACACGATTTGCTGGATACTGTTCTTTTATGTCTTTTAAATTTCCTTTTAATACTGTTTTTCCTTTATCTAGAATTAATATATCACTGCAAAACTCCTCAATTGTAGCCATTTGATGTGCTGACATAATTACATATTTCCCGTTTTTAACTAAATCAATAATTATATTTTTAAGAATTTCTGTGTTTACAGGGTCTAATCCGCTAAAAGGTTCATCTAATACTACTAGTTCAGGATTATGAATAACAGCAGTCATAAATTGAATCTTTTGCTGATTTCCTTTAGATAGCTTTTCAGCTGGCATATTTAAGTATTCTTCTACTTTAAGCTTTTGGGCCCACTTTTTTATTGATGCATCAGCATCTTGTTTATTCATTCCTTTAAGTTTTGCAAAATACATAAGTTGGTCGTATATTTTTGTTTTAGGGTAAACTCCTCTTTCTTCAGGCAAATATCCAAAGTTAACGCTCTTTCTGTCAACTTGTTTGCCATTCCATGTTATTTCTCCGCAGTCTTTTTTTATTATTCCTAATATCATTCTTATTGTTGTAGTTTTTCCTGCTCCATTAGTTCCAAGTAATCCATAAACTCCTGGCTGATTTATTTCTAGTGAAATATTATCTACAGCTTTTTTACCTGTAAATGTTTTAGAAACATTTTTTAGTACAAGCGCCATATCTTTTCTCCTTTACATTTCAATTATTTTTTCCCATGGTAAATCATGTTTTCCCATATGTCCATAGTTCGTAGTTTTTGTATAAATAGGCTGTTTTAGTCCTAAATACTCTATTATTCCATTTGGAGTTAAGTCAAATTTTTCTTTTATCAATTTAACTAGTTCTTCTTCAGACTTATTTCCTGTTCCAAAAGTATTAACACAAATTGATATTGGATCTTTCATTCCTATTGCATAAGATACCTGTATTTCACATTTTTTTGCATAACCGTTTGCAACAATATTTTTAGCAATATGTCTTAACATGTATGCAGCTGATCTATCAACTTTGCTTGCGTCTTTCCCTGAAAAAGCTCCTCCACCGTGTCTTGCGTAGCCTCCATATGTATCAACAATGATTTTTCTTCCTGTAAGCCCTGTATCTCCTAAAGGTCCTCCTATTACAAATCTTCCTGTTGGGTTTATATATATATTTGTATTGTCATCTATCATATTGCTTGGAAGTACTGCTTTTATAACTTTTTCTGTAATGTCTTTTTTTAGTTCATCCATTGAAATGCTATCCAAGTGTTGAGTAGAAATAAGCACTGTTTCAATTCGCTTTGGCTTCTCGTCCTCATATTCTACAGTAACTTGTGTTTTTCCGTCAGGCCTTAAATATGGAAGCTCTCCACTTTTTCTAACTTCCGTTAGTCTTTTTGCAAGTTTATGTGCTGCCCATATAGCATATGGCATGTATTCTTCAGTTTCATCTGATGCATAACCAAACATAAGGCCTTGATCTCCTGCTCCTCCTATGTCAACGCCCATGGCAATATCTGGGCTTTGCTTTGTAATAAATATATTTACATTACATGTTCTGTAATCAATATCTGTATTTTCATTATCAAACCCAATTTCTTTTATTCTTTCTCTTGCTATTTTTTCTATATCAAGCTTAGCATGAGTAGTAATTTGCCCTGCTATTGTAATATTATTAGCACATGCAAATGTTTCAACTGCTACTCTTGAATTTTCATCTTGTTTTAGGCATTCATCCAAAATGCTATCTGAAATATAATCACATAATTTATCTGGATGTCCTTCTGTTACACTTTCAGATGTAAAAAAATAATTCTTCATTTTACTACCTCTTTCAACTTTTTTCGTCTAATTATATTATCACAATAGGCTAATATTTTCAAGTGATTGCGCTTTATAATACTAAATTAATGCAACTATATAATATATATAAACGCGGCTATATATAAAAAATCGAAAAATAGAGCATTGGAATGAATTGGAAGTAGAAATTGTTAAAGGATTCGAGTAGGGAATCTCACGACCTGTGACGTGAGGGCGCTGCGAGAAGACTTATACAATTTCTATGACAATTCTAATGACCATGCCTATTTTTCGATTTTTTGATATATAGCAAGCGTTTTTAACTATAATTATATAAGGCACAGAAAAATCCCCCGCCTTAGCCGTATTGATGATAAAAATTTTATAGGACCTGTACTTAAACAGGTGGGTGTCTACGAAAATACTCCTGGGTTTCTTACTTCATAAATGGTAAGCATACACGCCATATTTTCAGGCTCGACTCCCTTATCCAAACTTGTAGGTTCTAAAATTTCTATTCGCTCGAACTACGCAGGGAATTTATATATTCAATTATTATATTATTGTATTTATATTACCATAGTATATATTATTTTGCAAGCAATTTTTTGGTTCCTTTTTTTGAAAAAAATTTAAAAAAATATGCTTTTTCGATTACTTCCTTACTTTTCCTTAACTAGATTATATCATTCGATATTTGACAAGTCAAACGTTGGAACAAAAATTTCTTCATTGTCTCCGATGTCTTGTAAATAGCCGTTTTTAAGGTTTAGACTGTATAAATAATTTTCTATTTTTTCGTATTCTCTTATAGTTAATTTTCTATTTAAATCTGTATTAAAGGCTTTTGCCGTTGGGAAATATTGAGCCATTAAGCTTATGGCAGCTTTTCCATCTAAATTTTCCTTAAACCAATCTAGAACTTTCATACTATTTTTTACATGATTTGGTAAAACTAAATGTCTTATAATTACACCTTTTTTTAGTATTCCATTTTCGAATTGTAAATCTCCTACCTGTTTTATCATTTCAAATATACTTTCTTTTGCATATGTAGAATAATCCTTTACATTTGAATATTTTTCTCCTAATTCGTCTTCCATGTATTTAAAGTCTGGCAAATAGATATCTATATAACCTTCTAGCATTTTTATTGTTTTTTTTAGCTCATATCCACTTGAATTATATACTATTGGAATCTTTAATCCTTCCGATTTTGCTATTTTTATTGCTTCGATAATTTGCGCTACATAAATTGTAGGCGAAACCAGATTAATGTTGTGTACTCCTCTTTCTTGTTGTCTTATGAAAATGTTTGCTAGTTTTTTAATTGATATTTCTTTTCCAAAACCTTCGTGGCTTATTTTATAATTTTGGCAAAAAACACAGCCTAAATTGCAATTAGAAAAAAATACCGTCCCAGATCCATTTGTTCCACTTATGCATGGTTCTTCAAATTTATGTATTGATGCTAAAGCAACCTTCGGTAAAGCTCCAGCTCTACATCTTCCGAAGTTTTCCTTCTATTCTATTTACTTTACATCTATGTGGACATAGTTCACATGACTTTAATAAATCATCCATTTTGAATTCTTCATCCACTTTCCTTGTTCATCTGCCTTATGTATTTGGTAATATATCTCCATCTGAGCAATGAATTGTTGCTTGAGATAAATAATCATTGCCTGTATTTTTGTTCATTTCATTCCATTGTGATTTTGTACCTGTATAAGTAACTTCTCTTAGATTATTACACTGGTAAAAGAATTTTGTTGGTATTTCTGAAATATTTGTTGGTAATTTTATTTTTTCCAATCCGTTATCAAAATACCCATTATCACTTGCGACAATCTCTCCAATGCTTCCATTAAATTCGATTTCTTTTATCATATTGCTCGATAAATATTGAAAAACTTCTACGTCTCCATTAAATACTAATTTATTTGAGTATACGCCAACCATTGGGCCATTTTCATTTATTGATACCTTCCCATTAAATGTTATAGCATTCATTAGTCCTCCTCCAAATGATGTGTAACTTGGATTGTATCCATTTTGGTAAAAGCTGTCATGTTTTAAAGAAATTGTTTTTCCTGTAATTGTTAAATTTTTAATATAGTAATTGCTTGATACAGTATTAAATCCTAATAAGACTTCATCTCCTTTAATTGTTCCAGTTTCAAGACTCTGGCACACCCTAAAAACTCCATTAGTTGCGTTTGACATATCAATTTTTTTTCCTTCTATATAAAAGCTTTTCAACTTTTGGCAATAATAAAATTCTTGCCCTTTAAATGTCATGTCTCCACCATATATATTTACAGTTTCTAGTTCGCTACACGAGTCAAATGCAGAAACTCCGCCATTTAATATATTGCTTGCATTTATTTCTACATTTTTTAAACTTTTACCTCCAGAAAAAGCTCTATTACCTATAGAAATAGTATCCCCTTGTAGCTGAACGTATTCAAGATTAGGTGCAGAATCAAAAATTGACTCATCTATCTTAATATCACTCGCATTTAGCTTTAATTCGCTTATCTTCTTTGTATCAGAAAATGCTGTTTGATGTATTGTACCTACTTTTTCAACCGTTTCTATTTTACCAGTTAACCCCTGCAAGCTTCTAAAAGCATATGCCGCTATTGTTTCTGTATTTCCTTCTATTATGACATTTCCTGTTAAACCAGTGCAATAATTAAACGCATTTTCTCCCACTGTTTTAACACTTTTGGGGATAGTAAGTCCTCCTGTTAAGCCATAGCAATTGTCAAAAGCATTATTTCCTATTGTTGTGACTCCTTCTTCTATGGTTAACGTTCCTTTGAAATTACTCCAATATTTAAATGAGTCATTTGCAATTTTCTTTACTCCTCCACCTATTACTAAATTCCCTGCAAAATTTTTGCTTCCTCCAAATATGTTATTTGCATTCAGTTCATCTATGTTTGCATTTATTGTTAGATTGCCATTAAATCCGCTGCATCCAGAGAATGCCGTGTTTACTATTTCAGTTACACTTTCTGGGATGGTTAAATCACCCGTAAAGCCACTGCATCCATAAAATGCACTTCCACCTATTGTTTTAACACCATTTCCCAAATTTAGTGTTCCATTAAATCCACTACAGTTGTAAAATGCTCCAGCTTCGATTGTTGTTACACTATCTGGAATAATTAGGCTTCCTTTAAGATTGTTTTGACCCGCAAATGCTCCATTGCCTATTGTCTTTATCCCATTTGATATTTCTATTGCTTGTATATCAGTCCTTCCGCTAAACACACCTCCCATTATGGTATTCATAAATACACCATTTAGCATGTTTGGTATTACCACTAAATCAGTCTTGTTGCCAATATATTTAACTAATTTGTCTTCATCTACTATCCAGTCTGTTGGGTCTCCTTCAACTGGATCATATCCATATATTTGTTTGTCTAATGATTTTAATACATTATTTATTTCATTTTGTTCTTCTCCAACTTTTGCATTCCATTTTGTTACTGTATTATTTGTTTTTGCAAATAAGCCATCCCCGCTTACACCTAATGATATTGCTACTCCTGCTAGAATGAGTAATACTATTACAGTAATTACTAAAGCAATTAGAGTAATTCCGCTTATTTCATTTGTTAAATGAGGAATATGTTCTCGTTTGGTTAACACGTTTGCATTTAACATTTTTCGTTTGGCATTTAGTATTTGACTTTTGTTTAATTTCATTTTTTTAATTCCTTTCGTTTTTCTTGGCACTGGTATACACTCTAGTCTGCGCTTACAATATACACCATATCATTCGTTTTTCTTCTGGTTCTTTTTCCTGTGCTTATATTATTTTATACATAATTATTCATATTTTCAATCTTTTTTTATTACGTTTTGATTACAAATTGAACCTGTTCATTCTCTAATTTCTTTTGCTAATTTTCCAATTGCTTTTGTTTCAATACGTGATACATAAGATCTGCTAATCCCCATCATTTCTGCAATTTCATTTTGTGTTTTCGGCTTATTCCCATCTAGTCCAAAACGAAGTTCTAATATATTTCTCTCACGAGGTTTTAAGAAGTCTTTCATTTTTTTATATAATAATTTAATTTTCATTTTTATATCAATTTCGTCTTCTATACTTTTTTCATCATTTTCTAAAATATCTATAAGCGTGATTTCGTTGTCATCTTTGTCTTTGCCTATTGGCTCATTTAAATATACTTCTGCTCCTAGCTTTTTTGTGCTTCTTAAATGCATTAAAATTTCGTTGTCTATACATCTTGAAACATATGTAGCAAGTCTTACACCCTTTGCTGGGTCAAAGCTATTTATTCCCTTAATCAGTCCTATCGTACCAATAGAAATCAAATCGTCATTATCAACTCGGCTTGCATTATATTTTTTACACACATGTGCAACTAATCTTAGGTTTCTTTCAATTAATATGTTTCTTGCCTCTTCATCTCCTTGTTTAAATCTTTCAAGATAATATTTTTCCTCTTCAGCCTTAAGCGCTTCAGGAAATAAATTACTGCTTTGAATATATGCCACAAGAAAAACCGCTGAATTTAAAAAAGCAAGAAATCCAGAAATAGAAAGAGCTAACATAAATGCACCCCCATTTTCTATACATACTAAGTATATGTAATAGAAAAATGAAAGTGCATGGTCTTTATTTTTTTACAGGTGAAATATATGAAATAACCTTTCCTACTCTTCCTATAATTTTTTCTGATTTATTTACTGCAATTGTTTTGCCAATTGCCTTTCCAGTTACCGTTATTGATGCTACAAGTGCTCCCATTATTAGTGAAACTATTGTTACTGGTAAGTTGAATGTTGCAGCTATTTGCATTGCAACTAAAGCTGATATAGAACCTGAAATAATTCCACAAACATCTCCTACTACGTCATTACAAACACTTGAAACTTTGTCTGCATATTTTACTAATCTTATTGCTTCTGCTGCTCCTCTTACCTTTTTAGTTGCTTGTGCATGGAATACCACTTCATCTGCAGAAGCTACTGACATTCCAACCATATCTGAGCATATACCTATTACTACTATAAGTATTAGGATTGCTATTGCAAATCCTAAATTTAAATTTTGAATTGTTGTATCTGCTATTGCTCCAATTATCAATGCTAGCACGAATGTAGTAATGCAAATTATCCAAATCCAACTATTGTTTTTCTTTTTCTTCTCTTCTTTTGGCTTCTTTTTAACTTCTTCTATCAATTGTATTCAATCCTTTATATAAAAAAATAAGTTACGATAGCACATTAGGTAAATTTTGCGGCTTAGGTCAAGCAAGATTTCCTAGCAAATTACCATCTGTTTCCAGGATGGCAGTTTCCTTTTAAAACCTGCTACTTTGAGTCGCTTGTGGCAAATCAAAGTTGCCTGATTACCACTTAGTCCACACCTCAATCCCTAATATACCCGAGTAATCTCGACAGTCTAGAGGATTTCCCAAACGAAGTTATGATTTATTCTTTATCCGCTTTTGCAAGAATAATTTCAAACTTTCGTTATCCGCTATTCCCACTCACGGCAAGCTACACTATTAATATTTTATATATACTAATAGGTTTTCATTCTATGTGTTGCCACTTTAGAATGCCTATGCGAACCAAGGCTACACGTTTGTATGCCATTACAAGTGAACCCCAATTCTCATTCATATGTCGCCCCAATCTGGGCGAAAGAAGCAAACATATGAAAGTTTCAACGATATGCTCTTTAATGGATTTTTAGCCCCATCTTTGGAATAAATACTCCGACTAGAATACTGCACCGTAACAAAGTATATTGTAACATATTTATTTATAAATTTCAAATATTCTGATTATTTGCCGTTGCTTTTTCTTGTGAAATTAACCAATTTACTAGTTCGCCATTATTTTCTATATATTTGTCTAGTGTTTGTACGTGGCTTTTAGCAGAATCAACCGCATAACTTTGCACTAGATCAGGATATTTTTTTGCGTAGGCATCTGCCATTGACTTATTTCCATATTCTTTGTTTGTTCCGGTTTGATAGGTATCTATATCCCAATAAAATTTTATAGGACATGGCGGTTCTCCTAAATAAGACATTTGTTGCCATTCTTTTTTTAGATAAGGATTTGATAATATTAGTGCTGCTGAAAAAATGTTCTCATCCTTTAAAAGCATTAGTGTATCAAAGGCATTTCTTGCACCATAGCTAAATCCTGTTATTGAAATTTTATTTGTATTAATGCTATATGGTACGTTTATGCCATCAATTTTGCTTGCTTTAACATTTTCAATTATTTGTTTTGTTGTTTCCTTGTTTACATCATTTCCTTTTATTACTATTACAATTGCATTTGGACTTGACGTTCCATTCTTCAAGTATTTTGCTATAGACATATTCTCTACATTCTCATCTGTCATTTTGTCCAAATCGACCCATCCATGGTGTGCAATTATAAGTGGAATATTTTCGTATGTATCAACATCATCTATGTGTGGTATATACACATAACACTCGTTTCCTCCTATTTTAGTCCATCCATTGTAGTATCCTTCAAGTTTTGGTTGTGAGTGTGGCTCATCTTGTTTCTGTATATTACCTGTAAGCCATTCTACCGAATCGCTTGTACTTGGTAAATATATTTCAGGTATTTGCGAGTGTGCACTTAGTTTACTTGGTATTTCCAGTGAAACATTTGAAGGAAGTTGCCCATTTTTATAATATGCTTGCCAACTTTCTCTGTATTTTTTGCTGTCGGATGATTCAAAATAAATTCTTGTATCACATTTTATATCAGTTTTTGGATAGTCTTGAGGAGATACTAGCACTGCTCTGTAAAACATGCCTGGATAAGATCTTATAGTTTGTAGTGCTGATGCAGCTCCTAAGCTATATCCTGTAATAGAAATACGGTTTGTATCAATTTTAAATCCTTTTTCGTTTCCTTCTTGGAGCATGTGTTTAACTGTTGCAACAACTTCTGCAGATGGCATTGTCCATCCATTCTTTGCTGCTTCCGGATATCTTGGTGCAACTACAATAGCATTTGGTAAAGTATTTTCATTTGAAATATATTTAGGTAAACTATTAGATGCAACGGCTTCTAAACTGCTTCCCTCGTATTTTCCATGTAGGTAAACAATTAATGGAATGTCTTGATATGTTCCAACAAGTTCAATGTCTGGTACATAAACCCAATAATCTATTGTTGTTCCCTTATATGTGCCTTCGTCTTCAATAGTAAATTTTGATGTATATATGCCCCCAATGTTTTTTTCTTTTTCATTTACAGTTACACTTATCTCTGTTTCTGTTCCGTCTCTCATTTTCGCCCTTATTATAGTTTGTCCACTACCTACTCCAGTTATCTTGCCAGAATTGTCTACTGTTGCAATACTTGGATTGTCACTCGTATATGTAATATTATTATCTATATTTGTATTAGTTTGATTTTCGTATTTTACCTGAATTTGTTTATCGCTTCCACTAGTAAGAGTTACATTCTTATCAACAATTGTGGCTTTGCCAGTGTCTGGTTTTGGGTTGTTTGTTTTTGGTTCATCATTCCCTTGGCCTACTTGATTATTTGATACTGTTTGATTTTGTGGTGAGCCTCCTCCTCCAGAACCTCCTCGGGAGCTTCCACCTGAACTTGCTCCTGAACTTAAACTTGAACTTGAGCTTTCTCCAGTCATACTCATAAAGAAACTTCCTGTCAATTTCCATATTCCATAGGCACCTAAAATAATAATACCCGCAATTGCAAGGCCTATCAATTTTGTTTTTAATTTTGCAGCCTCTTCTGGCGTTGACATCATATATTTTAATCCTATTATTAGCAATCCGATTAATATAATAACTGCTCCTATTGTTGTTAATATGTTTGCAAGGCCTTCCACCATGCCTCTTGTGGCAGATACAGGAATAAGATTACCTCCAACATTTTCACCTGTTGAAAGAAAATGTCCAGCATCACCTGCAATTTCTCCCCAACCAAAAGCATAGCATGGTAAGGTGTATGCAAATAAAAAAATAATAAAAATTGTTATTATTAAAACTAATTTTTTCATATAATACTCCCATTTTTTCTTATGATTATATTATCACATTTTTCTTTCTGATACAAGATAAAATAATCTATTTGCTTCTATTAATAGTAATTTTAGCATACAATTAATTAAACAATTTTGGAGTTAATTTATGTATTACATTTTAAATATTTTATATGGTATCCTTATTGGCATTGGAGCAATAATTCCCGGAATTAGCAGTGGTGTTTTATGTGTAATTCTCGGCATTTACGAGCATCTTATAGATAGTATCATAGATTTCTTTTCTGATGTAAAAGGTAATTTCATGTTTCTTTTTCCCATTGGCTTAGGAATTTCTATTGGTGTTTTTTTGTTTGGAAACGTTCTAAGGCTTCTATATTCAAATTATAATGTAATTGTATCTTTTTTCTTTTTTGGATTAATTTTAGGAAGTATTCACAAAATAATTAAAGAGTCCCGGTATTAAGAAATTTAAATGGTCTTATGCTCTTGCTTTTGGAATTACCTTTTTGCTTGGTATCGTCATGGTAGCTGTTGAACGTTCATGTGCGTTATCTACGAATTTCCCTTCATCTTCTAGTTCTTTAGTTTTCACAGGATTTGCTATGTCTTTTGGAGTCATAATTCCTGGAGTCAGTAGTACGGTAATTTTAATGTTATTAGGGAAATATAGTACATATTTGAATGCTATTTCAAGCTTAAATTTTAGTGTACTACTGCCTATGGGAATTGGTTTAATTATAGGATCATTTTTACTTTTATTTTTTATTAAGTATTTATTTAAATTTTATAAAAGTATTGCATTTGCCACTATAGTAGGATTTATGTTAGGCTCTATCCCTGTCATGACACCTCATGTAACCAGCATTTATGCCTTGATATTAGGAACCTTTGCCCTATTTTTAGGCTTTTATACAACTTTAAAGCTCAGTGCCTTGCACTGAGCTTTATTATTTCTTCCATATTATCATCTTTAGCTGCTTTGTTCTTTCGAATCATTCCGCATTTTTTGCATTTAAATATAATTACATATCCTTTTTTACTATCAATTTCAATACCTATTGGTTCTAAAATTCCATGGCATTCTTCACTTCTGTCCCCAGGATTTACATCAACATGTTTGGAATGTAAGCAATGTGGGCAATGGTTTCTGCATGAATAGCCGAGCTTTGGAACTTCTTTTCCGCAATTGTCGCATATAAATTCTTCATCTATTTCCGTAAACTTTCTCATTTTACTTCCTCTTTTTACACATGGAATATGCTTCCGCCTATAAACTCACGTATTAATGAATGTGATGGTATGTCTTCTGTTGGTATAGACTTGAAGTAGTTTAAAAAGCTGTATAGTCTCTTCGCTTCTGAAAATTCTGGGTGGCTATTATCTATTTCCATTAATAGTGGCATTGCATAGTCTTTTAATACGCCTAGTTCATATATAAGTGAAGAGTTAAACATCATATCCGCTTCTTCTTGATATGGGAATATATTCTTTTCCTCACCACGTCTTACTGAATCCCACATTTGAAGAGTATGGAGAGCTGAATAGCCTCTAAATTGGTGATCTCTAACTATTCTTCTTATCAATCTTGTATCTGTTGTGGAAATTCTATTATGGTAATCAATATTTAAAACAGTTAATGCACTTATATAAATTTTATATTTTTGGTCTTTTGGAATTAATGATGTAAGTCTATCATTTAAGCAATGGATTCCTTCTATTACTAATATTTCATTGTCTCTTAATCTCAATTTGTTTCCATTATATAGCTTAGTCCCTCTTGTAAAGTCAAATGTAGGCATCTCAACTTCTTCTCCGTTTAACAGTTGCAATAAATGCTTGTTAAATAATTCTAAGTCAATTGCTTCTATACATTCAAAATCATAATTTCCATCTTCATCTTTTGGATTTTGGTCTCTTTCTACGAAATAATTATCCACTGAGATTGTTACTGGTTTTAATCCATTAATTTTAAGTTGAATGCCAAGTCTTTGTGCAAATGTTGTTTTCCCCGAAGATGAAGGTCCAGCAATCAACACAACTTTAACATTTCTTCTTTTTAAAATGTCATCCGCTATTTTGGCTATTTTTTTCTCATGAAGAGCTTCATCTATTAAAACGTCTTCAGCAATTTTGTTTTCTTCCACTTCTTTATTTAATTTGTAAAGAGTATTTATATTTAATACAGTATGAACTTTTTCGTAGTCATCAATTGCAGCCAAAAGCTTAGGGTTCTCTTGAAATTTTTGCAATTCATTTGGGTTTGATTTGCTTGGGTAGCGAATCAAAAGAGCATCACCATATTTCATTAATTCAAATACTTTCATGTATCCTGTAGAAATTGGCATAACCCCATAAAAATAGTTATAGTAGTCTTCACAATAATATAGTGAAATTTGTCCCCTTTCTTTTACGCTAAGTTGTAATCTTCCTTTAAGAGTATGATGGGTTCTGTAGAACTCTTCTGCTTCTTGTTCAGTCATCTGCTTTTTTGTAATAGGTAAATTTTGGTTTATTATTTCCCTCATCCTTGTGTCTATTTTTGCTATCATTTCTTCAGTAATGGAAATGTTTTCTATATGGCATACCATTGCATTAGAAAGTTGATAATTTACCGTTAAAAGCGCTTCTGGATATATTTCCTCTATTGCCTTTGCCATTATATAAAGCAATCCTCTTACATAAATTCTCTTTCCGTCTTTATGTTTGTATGTTATAAATGTCAAGTTGCCATCAGTTTTAGGACAAAAGTATAGTGATTTTACTTCGTTATTAAAAATGCATGCAATTACGTCTTCTGTAATTTGATCTTTGAAGTTTTCTAAGATGTTACTTCCTTCTTTTATCTCTTGTTCTACTCCCTGATAATTAATTTTCATTAAAAGTCCTCCATTATTTTTTTGTTTCTTCATAGCCTGGTTTTCCAAGTAATCTAAACATATTCTTCTTGTATGCTTCTACTCCCGGCTGGTTGAATGGGTCTACATCTAATATCATTCCTGATACAGCACATGCTTTTTCAAAGAAATATATTAATGATCCCATATTCTCCGCATCTAATTTTTCCACATTTAATACAATATTTGGTACATCCCCAGAAACATGAGCTTCTATAGTTCCTTCCATTGCTTTTTTATTAATGTAGTCCATCGTCTTTCCTGCTAAAAAGTTAAGTCCATCTATGTTTCCCTCGTCTGTTTTTATTTTAATATCATTTTTTGAGTTTTCTATATTAATAACTGTTTCAAATAGGTTCCTTCTGCCTTCTTGAATATATTGTCCCATCGAATGAAGGTCAGTTGTAAAGTCAACTCCTGCTGGGAATATTCCTTTTAGTTCTTTTCCTTCACTTTCTCCATATAGTTGTTTCCACCATTCAGAAAAGTAATGTAATTTTGGTTCATAGTTAACTAGTATTTCTGTATTCTTGTAATATTTGTATAAAATATTTCTGATTACTGCATACTTATAGCATTCATTATATTTTAAGTCACTGTCAGAGTATTTTTCCTCTGCCAATCTTGCACCTTCCATTAGCTTTTCTATGTCTATTCCTGCTACAGCAATTGGTAGCAATCCAACAGCTGTTAATACTGAATATCTACCTCCAACGTTGTCTGGAATTACAAATGTTTCATAGCCTTCAGTATCTGCCAAGTCTTTTAATGCACCATGATGTGCATCTGTTGTAACATATATTCTTTTTTTAGCTTCTTCTGGTTTATATTTGGTTTCCAATAATTCTCTAAATATTCTAAATGCAATAGCAGGTTCTGTAGTAGTTCCTGACTTAGAGATAACATTTATAGATATATCTTTATCCTGGATAAAATCTAATATGTCATGTATATAATTTGGGTTAATGTTATTACCTGCATATATTATCTGAGGAGCTTTTCTTATTTTTCTGCTAACACTATTAAAGAACGTATTAGTAAGTGCTTCTATTACTGCTCTAGCTCCAAGGTATGATCCTCCAATACCAATAATAACAAAAACATCAGATGTTTTTTTAATTCTAGTAGCCGCTTTTTTTATTCTTTCGAATTCTTTTTTGTCATAGTTCGTAGGTAACTCTAGCCATCCAACAAAATCTTTTTCATCTTCTGCTTTTTCGTGTATTTTCTTATGTATCTTTGCAACTTTATCTTTATACTTCAAAATTTCTTTATCAGAAACACCTGAAGATTCATAATTTAACTTAATATTTGGCATTTGTACTCACTCTCCTATAATAGTATATTTTATAGGATATTTTATTAAAATACAACACAAAAAGTGAAAATTTTTCAATTTGTATATGTTTTTATTTTAGAAGATATCTTTTAATACATCAGCCAAATATTTCATGCTTGTTAAGCTCTGCTCTAGCGTATTTCCAGTTGCTCCTACTTCTATAATGCTTGCGCCCTTTGCCAAATGCTGATTATATCTCGAATTTCTTAGAATCAATGGTTTAAATAACCCAGGATATTTTTCATTGGCTTTTCTTTGGATTTTTACAGCAGTAATTAAATTTTGTATCCAATTAGGATGTTCTAAACCTCCACCATTTGAGCCTATTACAAACATTAGTTGAGAAGCATATTCATCTCCTATTTTTACTGTTGGAGCATAATTACTATCTCCTATAGCATCTCTATGTATGTCAAATAGTATTTCTGTTTTTGGGTTATTCTCCAATATTTGTTTTACAGAATCGCATGATCTTTCATATGAACCTGTATATGCCGGGTAATCATATGTTGTTTTATCATGAATAACTGTGTAGCCATAGTTTTCTAAATACTGCTTCAGCTCTTCACCAACTCTTACTACATTGTAATTTTGGTCTGTAGTTCTAAAGTTTCCTGTCGTTTCAAAATTGTACTCTTTACTTTGTGTATAGCATTCACATGTATGTGTATGATATATAAGTATTTGTTTTGAATTTTGAAATTCTATTTTCTGTGAAAGCATCTGGTCTGTCAATTCAAAGTCTGTTCCATTTTTTATATTGACGCTTTGTAGTATGTCTGTATAGGTTTCCGGAACATTGGTTGCCTGTACTTCAGTTGTTACATCTTCTGATATTGCTATAGCATAATCTTCGTTTTTTACTTCTTCTTGTATTATTTCCTTTTTCCCTGCAGCATATGCTGGAATAGGAAGTTCATAACTTAAAATTTCTTCTAAAAGAAATGTCTTTTTTTCTTCATAGTTAGCTTGTTTTATACTAGGGATAGTAGTATCTAAACAATATGTCATTGCATATGGTATGTCATTTTTATACACATGCATTATAGTCACTGTAATTATTAAAAAGAATAAAAAAAGTAATACTTTTAATAATATTTTCCATATGTCTTTTATGTTTATTATTGCAACATTAAACATAAAAAATCTCCTTTGTCCAAACATATACATTTAATATATGTCTATAAGGAGATTTTTAGAACATTGTTTACTTTAATTTGTCTGCTATTTCATCTGCATTTAAGCCTGTTTCAATTTCTTCACCTGTACTCATATTTTTAAGTTTTGCAAGTCCAGATTTTAATTCGTCGTCACCTATTGTAATTACATATTTTGCACCAATTCTGTCAGCATATTTAAATTGAGCTTTTAAAGATTTTGCTGTTATATCTTTTTGTGCATATATATTTTTGCTACGCAAGTCCTCAACAAGCAATGTTGCAAATATATTTGGTTCTTGACCAATTTGAGCAACATATACTTCTGGTGTTGGATTACTTAATTTAACTTTTTTTGTTAACAAATCTGCAACCCTTTCAACTCCCATTGCAAATCCAATTGCTGGAGTATCTTGTCCATCAAGTTCTTTTACTAGGCCATCATATCTTCCGCCTGCAAGAACAGTTAATCCATTTTCCTCATCAACAAATTCAAATACTGTCTTTGTATAGTAATCAAGTCCTCTTACAATTCTGCTGTCGATTTTATACTCTATTTTTAATTTATCTAATGTTGCTTTTACATTTTCAAAATGATTTTTACAATCATCACATAAATAGTCTAGTATTGCAGGAGCACCTTCGTTTAGGTCTTTGCATATTTTTTCTTTGCAGTCAAGTATTCTCATAGGGTTTTTATCGAATCTGCTTTTGCATGTTTCACAGTATCTGTCTAGGTTTGGTCTTATCCAGTCTTTAAGAGCTTCTTGGTATTGGGCTCTACATTCAGGACATCCAATACTATTTATATTTAATTTTACAGTGTTCATTTCAAGAGTATCTAGCATTCTTTTAGCCATGCATATTATTTCTACATCTGCTTCATAAGAACTTGTTCCAATTAATTCTGCACCAATTTGGTGAAATTCGCGGTATCTGCCTTTTTGAACATTCTCATATCTATACATTGCCATGTTGTACCAAAGCTTTACTGGACTTGGCAAACTCGCCATACCGTTTTCAATATATGCTCTTACAACTCCTGCAGTACCCTCTGGCCTTAGAGTAATACTTCTTCCACCTTTGTCTTCAAATGTATACATTTCTTTTTGAACAACATCAGTTGTATCTCCTACTCCCCTTTGAAATAGTTCTGTATGCTCAAAAACAGGAACTCTTATTTCTGTAAATCCATACTGCCCAAATATTCTTTTTGAATTGTCTTCTATGTACTGCCAAGTACATGCTTCTTCTGGTAAAATGTCTTTAGTTCCTTTAGGTCTTTGAATCATATTATCACCTTCCTTATTTTCTTCTTTTTACCTCATATACACTATCTACTTTGCGAAGTGCTTTTAGCACCTTGTTAAGCTCGTCTATGTTTTCAACTTCAACTGTAACTTCTGTTAAAGCTATTCTTTCTTTATTTGCTTTTGAATTTACAGCCATCAATTTTGCCTTAACATCACTAATTGCAGAAATAATATCTGCTAAAAGTCCTGTTCTATCATTTGCATAAATTTCTATGTCTGCATTGTATGCTGCCTTAGTGTCATTATACCATGAAACATTTATTATTCTTTGGTCATCATTTAGCAAGTCTTTTACGTTTACACAGTCTGCTCTATGGACAGAAACTCCTCTGCCTTTAGTGATATATCCAATGATGTTATCTCCTGGAAGTGGGTTACAGCACTTCGATAGTTTTACTAAGCAATTATCTATTCCTTCAACAATGACTCCACTTTCAGAGCTTTTATTAATATTTGGCTTAGTTCTTGATAGCTCTTCAATTTTTTCTTCAATATCTTCTTCATTATGCTCTTTATGGTATTCTTCTAATATTCTAGAAATTATCTTAACTGGAGAAATCGCACCGAATCCAACAGCTGCATACATATCTTCCAATGTAGCATATTTATATCTATCCATTGCAATTTGTACCCACTCTGGTTTAAACAACTCACTATGAGTCATTCCAATTTTCTTAATTTCTCTTTCAATTATAACTTTACCTTTTTCAATATTTTCTTCTCTTTGAGCTTTTTTAAACCATTGCTGTATTTTTGTTTTAGCAGCTGTACTTTTTACAAAAGTTAACCAATCACGGCTAGGACCTTTTGAATTATCAGATGTAATTACTTCTACAATGTCTCCATTGTGTAATTTAGTAATTATCGGTACCATCTTGCTATTGATTTTTGCTCCTACTGTTTTATTACCAATTTCAGCATGTATGCTGTATGCAAAATCAATAGGTGTACTTCCTGCAGGCAATACTTTGATGTCTCCTTTTGGAGTAAATACATATACTTCATCTTCAAATAATTCCGTTTTTAGGGTTTTTAAAAACTCATCTGGATCTTGCATATCTTTTTGCCACTCTAAAGTTTCTCTAAGCCATGCAAGCTTATCTTCTGTAACAGTTACATTTGATTTTGTGTTTTTGTTATTATTTGCTTCTTTATATGCCCAGTGAGCAGCAATACCAAACTCTGCAATTCTATGCATATCCCATGTTCTTATTTGAACCTCAAATGGAGTTCCTTTTGGTCCTAAAAGTGTTGTATGTATTGATTGATACATATTTGGTTTTGGTACTGCAATATAATCCTTAAATCTTCCTGGCATAGGGTTATACAGTTCATGCACAACTCCTAGTGCTGCATAGCAGTCTTTTACAGAATTTACTAAAATTCTTAGTGCAAATAAATCATAAATCTGGTCTAAAGTTTTATTATCTCTTTGCATTTTTCTGTAAATACTGTACATGTGCTTAGCACGGCCTGTAATTTCAGCTTCTATGTTTTGTGCTTTTAATTCTGCTCTTATTTCCTCTACAATTTTGTCAATAAACTGTAGGCGTTCTTCTCTTTTCTTATTAATTCCGTCTACTAATTCAAAATATTCATCAGGATATAAATATCTAAAAGATAAGTCTTCAAGTTCCCATTTTAGAGAATAAATACCTAATCTATTTGCAAGTGGCGCATATAAATCAAGTGTTTCTTTGGCATTAGCTATTTGTCTTTCTCTTTTTAGATATTTTAATGTTCTCATATTGTGCAAACGGTCTGAAAGCTTTATTAGTATTACACGTATGTCTTTTCCCATTGCTAGAAACATTTTTCTGTAGTCTTCTACTTGTTGTTCTTTTTCTGAACTATATTCTAATTTGCCAAGTTTTGTTACACCGTCAACCATTTCTGCAATTGACTCACCAAACTCTCTTGTAATGTCTTCTTTAGTTACATTTGTGTCTTCTACTACATCATGAAGTAAAGCTGCACAAATCGTTTCATCGTCTAGGTCAAGTGTAGCAAGAGTATAAGCAACTTGAATAGGATGTATAATATAAGGCTCACCAGATTTTCTCAGTTGGCCTTTATGATGTTCGTTTGCATAGTTATATGCTTTCATAATTAAATCCGAATCAGACTTAGCATTATTCTCTTTCATTCGATTAACAACGTCTTCTATTGTGGCTTGTTTTATTTCATCCTCCATATGCTTATCCCCCCTTAAAATGTATTATGCAGTATTAATATGATTTTCTTATATCCTTTAAATTTATTTGTATCTGCTTATTTCCTCCGATATTCGTTTATTTCTAAATGTCCAACAACATCTACTTTATCATCTAATAAATACTCATTTGCAAGCTCTCCCATGTTAAATCCTATAGCACTTAATACTTGGTTTCCGTCTTTGAGTGTAAGTTTTAGATGTTTTCCTTCTGAAAGAGCTCTTATAGAATCAATTCTTAAATTCTTAAGCATAAATACTGGCATTTTATTTCCTTCGCCAAATGGTTCAAGGAGTTTTATTTTTTCTATACTTTCTATGTCAAGCTCTTTAATTTCTACTTGTTTGTCAATCCATATTACTTGTTCTAAATCGCCAATATTAGCATCTTCAACAGTTTTTCTAAATTGTTGTTTAAAATCGTCTATTTTGTCGGTGCGTAATGTTAGCCCAACAGCCATGCCATGACCACCATATTTTTCTAATGTTTCACTACACTTGCAAAGAGCGTTGTATAAATCGAAACCTGGAATGCTTCTGCCTGAACCTTTAGCTTCCTCTCCTTCTTCGCAAAGCAGTATGCATGGTTTATAGTATATTTCTGTTAATTTTGATGCAACTATGCCTATTACACCATGATGCCATCCTTTAGCGCTTAGTACAATGCTGTTTTGTTCAGGCTCTGTATCAAGTTTTTCAATGGCTTCTTCAAAAATTTTCTTTTCCGTTGCTTGTCTTTCGCGGTTATATTTATTAAGTCTTTCTGTAATATTTACTGCATTTGTTATATTATCTGTTAAGAATAGCTTTGCACCTTCTTGCTCATATCCCATTCTGCCACATGCGTTAATTCTAGGAGTTATTCCAAATGAAATCATGTTAGAATCAATGCTTTTATAGCCTGAAGCCTTAATTAATGCCTTTAGTCCGACGTTTTTTGTTTGTTCAACAAGCTTTAGGCCAAGTTTTGCAATAACTCTATTTTCATCTATAAGTGGTACAATGTCAGAAATTGTTCCAACGCATACTATGTCTAAATATTTTAAATATTCTTTTTCATCAAGTCCTAGCTTAATACAAATTCCTTGTATAAGTTTAAATGCTACACCTACACCTGCTAATACATTACATGGGTATTTGCTATCTTTTCTTTTTGCATCTACAACAGCAAGTGCATTAGGTAATTGTTCTCCTGGTTCATGATGGTCTGTAACTAAAACTCTCATACCAAGTTTATTGGCAAGTTCTACTTCTTCTATTCCAGAAATTCCGCAGTCTACAGTAATAATAAGCTTGTACCCATCTTTTGCTATTTTTTCAATCGCTGTTTTATTTAGTCCATATCCTTCATCTAGTCTGTTTGGAATGTAATAGTCTACCTCCATTCCTTGTTCTTCTAAAAATTTCTTTAGTACAGTTATGCTTGTGATTCCATCAACATCATAATCACCGTAAATAATCGTTTTTTCTTTTAATTTTATTGCATTTAAAACCTCGTTTACCGCTTTATCCATATCTGGCATTAAAAATGGATCATGAAAGTCGTTTCTCGTAGGATTTAAATATATTTCTATATCTTCGTCTTTTATTACATTTCTATCAACTAATACTTTAGCAACAATTTCAGGAATATTGTATTTTTCTTTTAATTCCTGAATTTTTTGCTCGTCAGCATCATATATTTCCCATTTTTTATTCATTAAAGTCTCCTAAAAAAACTAATTTTGTATATTATATGCCATTTTGTCATATTTTTAAAGAGTTTTTTACTATTTTTATACAAAAATTTACAGAATTTGCATTTTATGTAAATCAATGGTATAATAGATATATTCCATAAAAGGAGGAATTTCCATGAGCACGAGGCCCAAAAGGTCTTCCACCATGTGGCAGTTAATTGAGTTCTGCAAGGACTTCAATCTGCCATACCAGCGCCGTGGCATGCTGATTCACATAGCTACGCGGTCGCAGGAATGCAAGGTGACAGTTGCCGTATTGCCTGACGCATGCGAGAAACAGATCCTCGCTACTGATGACTTTGGCAACTTGCTCAGTGTTGAGTCATTCATTGAAATCAGGCCTTTTCTCTATTCGCTGGTCTGATGATTTGCATGGCTCGACAGAAATGGCAGGCCCTACTAAGCCTGCCATTTTTTTTATTTCATTCGTCTTATTATGTATCCATTTTCAACTTTAATTGGTAATTCAATTTTAACGCTTTGGCCAGATTTACCTGGATTCACGAAGTCAATTTCTTCATCTGTTTCTGCATCCCACATTTTTGTTATCTTGAATTCGACTGGATCAATTTTATTAGGTACAATAATTTCCAAAGTATCTCCTACTTGTAATCTATTCCTAATTTCAATTAGAGCTTTTTCTTGGCTACAATCTGTAACAATTCCTCCAAATTCATAATTTGGATTATATTGTTTACCTTCGTATTCTTGTATATCTTTGTTTTCGCGGTCATTAAAATAAAATGTTGTTAAGCTTCTTGTTGTTACTTTTTCTAATTCTTTTAAGTATTTAGTATAATCATAACTTTCAGGCGACTTCATATAGTCGTCAATTGCATTTCTATATGCATTTATTACAGTAGCTAAATAATATTCTGTTTTTAATCTTCCTTCAATTTTTAAACTATCTACACCTAATCCAACTACTTCTGGTATTTCTTTTATTAGGCATAAATCTTTAGATGAAAAAATGTGTGTACCATGTTCATCTTGCTCAATTGGCATTAATTGTCCTGGGTTGTTTACTTCTTCTGCATATAGATTATAGCTCCATCTGCAACTTTGTGCACAATCACCTAAGTTAGCGCTTCTTCCTGCTAGAAAATCACTTAAGAAGCATCTACCTGAATAGCTAAAGCATATTGCACCATGTATAAACATTTCTATTTCTAAGTCGTCTGGCTTGTTTTCCATGATTTCACGGATTTGGTCTTTACTTAATTCTCTCGCTAGAATTATTCTTTTTGCTCCATTTTTATACCAAAATTTACTTGCATGTGCGCTTACAGTATTAGCTTGCGTACTAATATGCTTATCTACATCTGGTGCTTCTTCTTTAAGTACATCTAATACTCCACCGTCTGCAACTATAATTCCATCAACTTTTAAATCATTTAAAAGTCTTGCTTGTTTACGTATTTCTTCATATTTGTCATCCCACGCAAAAATATTAATTGCAGCATAAACTTTTTTTCCAATAGAATGAGCATATTTTATTGTGTCTTCTAGGTTATTATCTTGCATTTCTGCTCTGCTTCTTAATGAAAGTGAAGATGTTCCTGCATATACAGCATCTGCTCCATACATAAATGCGACTTTTGCTTTTTCAAAAGTTCCTGCTGGTGCTAATAATTCTGGTTTTTTCATATTTTATTTCTCCTTTATTTTTGTCGTATTCTGTTTAATAATATACCATAAAAATGCTTTAAAATCCAGTATGTGTATTTACTTTTTCAAAATATTTTGCTATAATTCATTTGTTACAAAATATTATTAATCAGAGGCGAATAAATTGAATACTAGAAACAGTTTTTTGGAATCATTACGTTTTGACGTATCTGCTGCATACGAAGAGTACAGCAGGTACTTGTTTGATTATAAGGCACAATTTCATTATCAAGCATTATCAGCTCATATTGCAATAATGGAAGCTTTTCCTGAAATAGATTTTCACACAATTTGTAGGATTAAATCTCTAACATCATTTCTAGCAAAAGCGGAACATAAAGGAATAGAAAAAGTTTTTGATATACATGGAATAAAACATATAATTCATTTTGCAGATGGTAGCAGTGATGAAAAAATACTCACAGATTATTGTTATAGACTTAGAGATTTTTTACAATCTTATTATAGTAAACTCCCTGCAGAAACTACAATTTGCAGGCTTAAAGACTATATTGTTGAGCCTAAAGAAAATGGATATCAGGCTCTTCACTTTTCAGGTATAACTGCTGGCAGAAGGTTTGAAACGCAAATAAAAACCGCACATATGGAAGATGTTGCAAAATTTGGAGGAGCAAATCATGCAGAAAAATATAAGCCAAGAGAGCTTGGCCCTCATCCACTTGCATCTGTTCCAAGATATCTTGTAATAAGAAATCAAGAAGGTATGCCTGTTGTTCATGAATTAAGTCTTCAAGATTGTTTCCAATATTTTTACAATGTACCTTATGAACAATATGTGCAAATGGAAAGAGAAAAATAAAAAGAATGAAACTATAGTAACATAGACATAGGGACGGAGCTTTTGTCTTGCGGATTTTAGGAGATTTTTTCTCCTGAAATCCACAAGACAAAAGCTCCGTCCCTATGTCTATGGGGGATAATTTTTTAGAAACGTCCCTAAAATTATCCTTTGTTTTTTATTCACCATTATATGGACTAATTATACCTGATGTGTTACCTGTTACTACGCAATTTTGTCCTAAATACACTGTTCCGTTAGAAGTATTTCGTATTGCTAAGCCACCGCCTGATGAATTAATTATACCTCCTTTTAGAATTGCCGTGCCAGTATTGTCAAATGCAATTGCTGAATATCTTTGCAAAACTTCCGCTGTTCCACTTATTTCAATTGTACCTGTAGCAGAATTAAATATTGATGTTACATTATTATAATTGCCACCATAAAATTTGCCTCCTGTTGCCGTTACAGTACCAGAATTGTCAAATGTATCCGTTATCTCTACTGTTCCACTTACATTTATTGTACCTGTTTTATTGTTTTGAACTCTTCCAACCATTCCCCCTGTTAACGTTGCGCTTCCTGCGTTTACCAACACTTCTATATCAGTTGAACCACCTATCTCCATCGTTGCTCCCGAGTAATTCCATATTGAAACATTAGAACCACCTATTTCTCCACCCAATAAACTTGCTGTACCATAATTAGTTAATACAATATAACTACCTGATGATATTGCTTGTGTTGAACCACTTATTTCTAATGTTCCATTGCTGTCATTATATATCGCACCATATGGTCCACTTACTTTTCCACCTGATAATATTAATGTTCCATTCTGGTTATATACTGGTATGTCACCATCTGGCATAGCTGTTACTTCCGCCGTTCCACTTATTTCTACTGTTCCATTTGAATAATTATGTATTGCTGGTCGATTTGTTGTGCTTACCTTTCCACCGTTTATTACAATTGAACCACCATTGTTGTCTATTGTCGTATTATTCGCTGATTCTCCTGATATTTCAGCTGTTCCACTTATATTTATATTTACATATCCATTATAAACGCAAATAGCATTGCTATTCGTGCTAGATATTTTTCCAGAACTTATGTCTAAATCTCCGTATAGTTGAACTGTCTCCCAACTATATGATCCTTCAGATTCTCTACCTATTATAGTATTAATTACATTTATCTTAGAATTTTGGTTTACTAAAATAGTAGCAGCCTTCGCTCCATATTGACCCATTATTGTTCCATTCTTTACTGTCATGTTTCCAGATAAAGTAATAATCGGTGTGTTTGTCGCATTAGTAATTTCTTTTCCGTCTAAGTCAAGTATCACATTTCTATTCTGTGGTACCGTCACGTTTTCATTAATATCTTTTAATAACAGTACTGTCGTTAGTGTATTGGAAGTTATCGAATTTATTGCCTCTTGAAGTGTTGGAAAAAAGTCTATTCCTATCCTTGCAACTGCTCCTTCAGGAATAACAATATCTTCATCTATTTCATTAGCTAATGCAAGCCAATTGTGTAAAGAAGATTCTTCCATTTCTACTTTTCTATTCCATCCTGTTACTGCACTATTTGTTTTTGCAAATAAACCTTCACTATCAAGTCCAAGACTTATAATAACAGCAGCTAAAATTAAGAGTATTATCACGGTTATTACTAACGCAATTAATGTTATTCCTTTTTTTGTATTCATTTTTATATTTCTCCTTTGTCTATTAAAATACAAAAACTACCAATTAGGCATAAGTTCTGTCTAATTGGTAGTTTAATATTTCGTTTATTTTTTTAATTTCAAGACTTTTCTTAATCATTTATTTTCCTTCTTTAGTTTTTCTTTATTATATATCTTTATATCTGTATTTTCAAGTCTTAAACTATTTTTTTATTATAGCCAGCCCATCACCTATTTCAAGAATTTTAGTATCAAGTTTATCATTTTCTGTAGCAAGCTTAATAAATTCTCTTAAATGGTTTACTGCTGTGCGTTGTTTATGCTTATTGTAGTCTCCTAATACATATCCCTTATATAATACATTATCTGCAAATATTATTCCATCTTTGCTTAGTAGTCTTAATGCTTCTTGTAAAAATATTGGGTATTTGCTTTTTGCGGCATCTATAAATACTACATCATATTCTGGCTTTAATGTTGGAAGAATCTCAACAGCATTTCCTGTAATTACATTTATTGTGTTTTGTAGCTCCATTTTTTTAATATTTTCTACAGCTGTTTTTGCTCTTTCTTCGTCCATTTCTATTGTGTCAATTTTTCCATTTTCACTTAAATATCTTGAAAAGCAAATTGCAGAATATCCGTACTGCTGTACCGATTTCTAGAAATCTTGCTGGCTTTTTTTCTTCCAAATATTTTTCCATTTCTTTTAATGTATCATCCATTAAAATTGGAATACTATCTTCTAATGCTTTATGCTTTATTTCTTGTAAAATAACTTCATTCATGTTTTTCCCTTTTCCTATATAAGCCAGATGACAATTTACTAGCAGATTTACGTGGTAAATATTATTTATTTAAAAGCGACAATAAGGAGCTTAAGAATAAATAATATATACCACATAAGGCTGTTTTAACATTGTCATCTGGCTTTAATTTTATTTTCTTGCTGCCATTCTTTCTCTTGTTTTTGTATCTAATATTTTCTTTCTTAGTCTTATATTTTTGGGTGTTACTTCTACTAGTTCATCATCTTCAATAAATTCAATTGCTTTTTCAAGCGAGAATTGTATTGGTGGAACTAATCTTAATGCATCATCTGAACCAGATGCTCTTGTATTTGTTAAGTGCTTTTCTTTGCATACATTTATAGATATGTCTTCTCCTCTCGAGTTTAGACCTACTATCATTCCTTCGTAAACTTCTGTACCTGCTCCAATGAATAAGTCTCCTCTTTCTTGAGCATTATATAATCCATAAGTTACAGATGTTCCTTTTTCAAAAGCAACTATAACTCCTCTTGTTCTTGAAGAAATGTCACCTTTGTATTCGTCGTATCCGTCAAATATACTGCTCATTGTTCCGTTTCCCTTTGTATCTGTCATAAACTCTGAACGATAGCCAATTAAACCTCTTGCAGGAATTCTGAACTCAACTTTTGTGTGTCCTGCTTCAGCTGGTTCCATATTTATCATTTCGCCTTTTCTTCTTCCAAGTTTTTCGATTACGTTACCAATGCAATCATCTGGAACATTTACAACTAGTTTTTCCATTGGCTCACATTTTACGCCATCTATTTCTTTAAATATAACTCTTGGTCTTGATACTAGAAGTTCAAATCCTTCTCTTCTCATTGTTTCAATTAATACTGATAAGTGTAATTCTCCACGTCCTGATACTTCAAAGCTCTCAGCTCTATCTGTTTCTTTTACTCTTAATGATACGTTTCTGTCAAGTTCTTTAAATAATCTATCTCTAATATGTCTTGATGTAACAAATGTGCCTTCTTTGCCTGCAAATGGACCATCATTTACACTAAATGTCATAGATACTGTTGGTTCATCTATATCAACAAAAGGTATTTTTTCTGGGTTGTTCACGTCGCAAATTGTGTCTCCAATGTTTATATCAGCAATTCCTGAAAGTGCAACTATATCTCCTGCTTTTACTTCTTCAACTTCTGTTTTCTTTAATCCATAATAAGTAAATAGTTTTGCAATTTTACCATTTTCAGTTTTGTCTGCTTTGCAAACAGCAACTGGCATTCCATTTTTTACGCTTCCACGTTCAACACGTCCAACTGCAATTCTTCCAATGTAGTCATCATAGTCAATATTAGAAACTAGCATTTGCATTGTGCCTTCTTCATCACATGTTGGTGGATTTATTTTATCTATAATTGTTTCAAATAAGCAATGAAGGTCAGTTGATTCTTCGTCCAAGTCCATTTTAGCTATACCATTTTTAGCAGATGCATATACAACTGGGAAATCTAATTGATCATCATTAGCATTTAATTCTATAAATAGCTCTAATACTTCATCAACAACCTTTAATGGATTTGCACCAGGTCTATCTATTTTATTTACTACAACTATTGGTTTTAGGTTAAGTGCTAAAGACTTTTTAAGTACTTCTCTCGTTTGTGGCATTGCGCCTTCAAAAGCATCAACTAGTAGAAGTACTCCATCAACCATTTTAAGTACTCTTTCTACTTCTCCACCAAAGTCTGCGTGTCCAGGTGTGTCTACTATATTTATTTTTACATCATTATACATTACAGATGTATTTTTAGAAAGAATTGTAATTCCTCTTTCTTTTTCAAGATCATTAGAGTCCATTACACGTTCTGCAACTTGTTCATTGTCACGAAAAACGTGACTTTGTCTAAGCATTGCATCTACCAATGTTGTTTTCCCATGGTCAACGTGTGCTATTATTGCTACATTTCTTATTTTTGGATTGTTCATATAAATTACCTCTGTTTCTTTTATGAAAATTAACCAAAATATTATATCATAATGTTTTTTTATTGTCAAAAAGAAGCTTGAAAGAAATTCAAGCTTCTTTTTAAATTTACAAATTACTTTTAGCTATTATTCCATTCCATATGGATTTTCTGTGATTAGGTTGTTTGCAAGCTGAACCATGTTTTTATCTTCTTCAACTTTGTTATTCCATTTATCTACTGCATTATTTGTCTTTTGGAATAGTCCTTCTTCACTCATACCCATGCCTAGTGCTACACCTGTGAGTATAAGTAATATTATTACTGTAATAACTAAAGCTACTAATGTTATTCCTTTTTGCATTTTCATTATTTTTCCCTCTTTTCTTTTGCAATATAATGTATTTATAGTTCTATATTAGGTTTGAATTCAGTCTTTCCTGCTGTTCCACTTATATTTTGTATTTCTCCAAATCTATATAAGTTTTTAGTTGTAATCCCCGTTCCAGCAGAAATCTCTTCTATAGAAAAACCAGCTCCATTTTCTTCGATAAAATTTTGTAATTTTATTGTATCTGCTCTGTCTTTTGGTTTACAATGGCAACAAACGTTGTCTTCAGATATAAAAAAACATCCACATCTTTCACATTTTTTGAATTCCATTTTTATGCCCCCATTTCTTTTGCTTACTTTAATACGTCTTTAACTGCTTCACCGATTATTTTATTTACATCTGCAAGCAGTACATTAAATCTCATTTCAGCGTCAAAGTATTCTTTTACTTTTGGTTCTTTTAGCAATATTTCATATAACTCTTGAAGTTTTTTTATTTTTTCCTCGTCTTGTTTTTCTCCATGAATTGCTAATACTTGAGCATCATATTTTATTTTGTCAAATTCTTTTATTTTATCTACTAGTTCAGGTTTTTCATACACTTCATCTTTTATTTTCTTGTATGCAATATATTCATTACATTCTTTTAGGTCTCTTGCAAGTTCATTTGCTTTATCATAAACCTTCATAGTTTAGTGATTCCTCCCAACTTGTAGTTTATTCTATGCATATGCATGTTTTTTCTTGAAAGCTAATAAATTTGTTATTTCCGTTTCCACATTTTTGGCTTTTTTTGCTTTTTGTGATTTTTCTTGTGCAATTTGATTTGCTTGTCTTTGTGCTGCTGTCTGACATATTGCCTTTTGATATGCAAAATGTGTATCTTGAGCAATTTTTGCCCAACTATAATTGTCTTTTACTTCTTGTTTTGCTTTTTTAGTAATGTTTGCACATAGTTCTGGATTATATAATAGAGCTAATATTGAGTCTGCAATTGAATTAGGATTTCCAGCATAACTCTTCATTCCATTTACTCCATGTTGTACTATTTCTCCAAGTCCTCCAACATCTGATACAACAGTTGGAACTCCTGCTAGCATTGATTCTAGCGCAACTATTCCAAATGGTTCATATGTACTTGGGAATACTGCTACATCTGCGCATTGATAAATTGGAACCTTTCTGGAATTTAAAAATCCAGCGAAATATACTTTTTGATCAATTCCCAAACTATGTACTTGTGCTCTTAATTCATCTATCATTCCGCCTTTTCCAACTATTACTAATTTCGCATCATGATAATTTGCAAGTATTTTAGGCATTGCAGCAATTAAATGCTGTACACCTTTTTCATATACCATTCTTCCCATTGTTAATATTATTTTCTCGTTGTCTGCAGCATATTGTCTTCTAAAACTGTAGTCTCTTTCTAGTCCACTAAATGCCGTCATATTAAGTCCATTAGGTATTACATTTATTTTTTCAAATGGTAACCCAAATAGTCTTTGTATATCGCCTTTCATGAAATTGCTGTTTACAATTACTTCGTTTGATTCATATGTTAAAAGCCATTCTGTATCATTTATATACCTTTGTACTTCATCATGTACTCCACCATTTCTTCCTGCTTCTGTTGCATGAATTGTAGATACGAGAGGAATATCAAAAGAATGTTTTAATGTTTTTGCAGCATATGCAACTAGCCAGTCATGTGCATGTATAACATCAAACTTTCCTTCTTTGTCTATTATCTCTGTAGTTTTAGCTACCAAATTGAAATTTAATTGCATAATCCAGTCTATAAAATTATTTGGATTAATTTCAAAATTTGGAACTCTATATACCTTTACTCCTTTGTCATTTTCATAATCAGGCATGTCACCTTCTTTGTATGTAACAACTGTTACATCATGTCCATCTTTAATAAGGCGTTTTGATAAATCATATACAACTCTTGCAATTCCACCTACAATTCTTGGCGGATATTCCCATGTAAGCATTAGTATTTTCATGAAAAATGGCCCCCTTCTTTTGTTTTTTATTTATTTATCTATAAATATCTGTGGATATTTTATAGCATAATTTTACAAAAGTAAACTGTTTTTTACAAATTTTTTATTTTATTTTTTATAAGAAAAAAATTTTTAAATTTTTTTAAAAAAAATGTCGTTTTCTATTGAATTAATTTGTATTTTGATATAGTATTAATTAATAATGTTTATAGTTTACTAAGGAGGAAGGGTTTATGCCAAAGAAAACCAAAGAAACGCCTAAAAATAAGGAAAAAAATGAAATATTAAAAAAAGAGAAACCAAAAAAAGTGGCAAGCTCTTCTACCAAAACGACTGCTGTAAAAGCGCCTACTAAAGCAGCTTCTAAAAAGACTACTACTAAAACAACTGCTAAAACGGTTTCTAAAAAAACTACTACTAAAACAACCTCCGCAAAAGCGCCTACTAAAGCAGTTCCTAAAAAAGCAACTACTAAAACAGGCTCTGCAAAAGCGCCTACTAAAGCAGTTCCTAAAAAAGCAACTACTAAAACAGTCTCTGCAAAAGCGCCTGCTAAAGCGGTTTCTAAAAAAGCTGCTACTAAAACAGTCTCTGCAAAAGCGCCTGCTAAAGCGGTTTCTAAAAAAGCAACTACTAAAACAGCCTCTGCAAAAGCGCCTGCTAAAGCGGTTTCTAAAAAGGCTACTACTAAAACAGTCTCTGCAAAAGTGCCTGCTAAAGCAGTTCCTAAAAAAACAACTACTAAAACAGCCTCTGCAAAA
>JAFXVF010000002.1 GCA_017524665.1 Clostridia bacterium
AAAGTTTAAGTGGAGCAAAAGGAAAAAAGGGAAGTGTTCCAAGTGATTATTCTCTTGCAGGAGATCTAAACGCAATTTATTCAGGAATAGATGTTGATATAGGATATTTGGACAAATCTAATACAGCTATAGGAGCTAATGTGCAAAAAAACAACAAAGCGGAAGCAGAAAATCAAAGACTTATAGCAGAAATGACGAGGGGGTCTAACTTTGTTGGACTTTTAGCAAATGGAGCAGTATCTGATGCGCCATTATCATTAAGAGGCAATCCAAGAAATGTAACATTGGAATCTCCTCGGAACAATATATAACCTCTTTGACGAAATAGGGTTCCCTAAAGGAAGAGGAGACTATACAGATAAAACAATTAATAGAGCAACAAAAGCTCGTATTAATGGAAATGGAGTAGATTTTTCGTTTAGTCAACCTGGATTTGAAAGTATTAGTACTAGAGCTAGTTGGCATATAAACATGGAATCATGTTGTTTCCTACAAAATGGCAAATGGTCAAAAATCAAAATTGAGGGGAAAGATTACCAAGCAGCTGCTAACAATCCTTTATTACAAACAACATATCCCGAATTACCAACGATAGCATACAAAAGGACAGCAGACCTGAAAGGTACAAGAGGACAACAAGACGGGCAATGTTCAGCTGATACAGTTATAATGTGTGCAATGCAACAAGAATCTGAACGTATAACTATAGTAACTGGAGAGCCAATTCATTTAGGTCAAAATCCAAATAGCAACTTTCGTGAGAATGGAAGAGACTCATCTGCTACTGTTGGAACGTATTTGACAGTAAAAACGTTAGTAGGCCTTGCTGAAAGTACAGAGGGGAGGCCAATCGATACAAGAATACCAGGATTTCAAGTCTCTCTTACTCTAATTGATAATGAGACATTACCGGACACAATAACTTGGACAGATCAGACAACAGGCAACACATATACTGCCGATGCAAACTATATATTAGTAACAACAACACATAATGGTGAAGTATATAATGAAACAATAGTTGATACATATGTCACAACAGCAGTAGACAGTTCAAATCAAAAGATACATATTCGGACATGGCGGAGACGTGGAAGAAAATGGAAGAATAACATCGCCTTCTACAATAAAGGTTTTAGCTGTTCCTATTGAATATAACAGAAATTTACAAATAGAAAACGGAACAATTTTACGCGATTGAAATGACACTTGTATTACAAAAAATATAAGCAATAAACATAACTACATAAACTAATAGCGATTGGAGGCAACTATATGCTAAAATTCAATAAAAGTTTATCTGAACAAGCAATGACAAATCTGGATAAAGCCAAAAAGAGTTTAAACTCAGCAAAAGTGAAAAAAGGCAATATACCAAGTGACTATTCACTTGCAGGAGATTTGAGTGCTATTTATTCAGGAATAGATAGAGATTTAGGCCTTCTCGATAAAACCAATTCCGTTATAGGTGCAAATGCACAAAAAAATAACAAAGCAGAAGGCGAAAACGAAAGATTAGTAGCAGAAATGATGGCTGGGATAGATTTTGCTGAAAAATTAGCACCTAGAGGGAAAACTGAAAGTGCTAGGCTATTAAGTGATGAGGAAATCCCAAATCTTATAAGGAGCAGACTTCCCGTAATTAGTGGAACAGGTAAAAAATGCATGTACTATACAAATGATGAAATAAACTATGAAAACCGAGTATTTGTTTTTGGCAGTGGAACTGGTGGAGAATTAGCTGACTATGTAGAAAGTGTGCAAACGATAGTAAGAGAATCACGCATTTACGGCGAAGTAATAGGGGTATCAGGGGTATCAAATAGCGAATTTAAGAATGCGGAAGCATTGGCAAACGAGCTTGTAAAATATAATCAAGCAGGTGTGGACATGGTTGCATATAGTGGAAGTGGTGAAATGGAGTTTGCAGCAGCAATATTGACAATACAGCAAGGAGGAAAAATAAATACCTATACATCACTTGATTCAACTGGAAGGTTACAAAAAATGAAAAATGGCACAAACAATATAGGCGGTTCAAGGGAATGCTCATACATAGCAACATATGGCGCAGCAGCATATGCGTGGATGGCTTCAAAACGGTACTGATGTTAATTTAGTGAATTCTAATACTGGCAACAACAATCCTATTAGATTCACGCAAAATGATACATGTGCGATAGTAGAAACACTCACAAATTTTACAAATACAACAAACACGGATTCATTTGACTTTCAAGCAGGTGCAACTGATGGAAGAGGAAAAAAATTAAATAATGCTGCGGTTCAAGTTAAGCCTACAATTGAATATAATGAAAACACAGTTACAGTGACTATGGGCGGATTTGACAATAGAGGAAATAATGGTGTAATGGCTGAATATACTGCACCAATTCCGTCAGATGGAGAAATCGTGAGTGAGTGGGACTACACAATAACGTTAAGATATAACGGACAAGAAGATGTACAAACAGGGACAGCATACGTTGAAAATGGTTCACTAAGGTATGTTAATACTCAATCAGACCAAACTGGGGGAACGGTTAAAGCAATAAGAATAGATGAATCAGAAGCAGAGGTAAGTCATGGAAATTTATCTACTTATTGTTATAACAATTATGATAGATTATTAAAATAAAAAACAGTGGTTAGTAATACTACTGTAATATTACAAAAATATTACAGTAGTATTATTTTTGTATTACATAAGCAATATTTCGTTGTTTTTATATATTATTTGATGTAAAATTATAAAAGACAATGGTATTTTTAAAGGTAAAAAAGGGAGGAATTTAAAATGACAACAAACCCAATGCAAAGAAAGGCAAGAAATTCATTTTTATTAGGAATGCTAGTTATGCTTTTAATTTCAGGAATAGCAATAGGCTTTTTAACATTCTTATTATTAAATCAACAGAAGGAGCAAGAGGCAAAGAAACTTGACGAAGTTCAGGTATACATTTTAGATAGAGATGTGGCTGCCGGAGAAATAGTTACACAAAATATGTATTATCTGCAATCTTTACCAAGAATAACAGTGCCAGCTAATGCAGTAATTTCTGATACTAATGATGTAAATCATCCATATATAACATTAACGGAATTTAACGAATATTTTCTTGCAGAAAAAAATACAGGTTATCCAATAGAATGCGATGAAAAACGGATATTATTTAATTGAAAACGAAAAAAGAGTAGATCTCACGATGTCTAATAATCAACTTTACAGACCTGTAGACAATGGCTTTAAGCTTGTAGAAACTATGGTCCCTCCACTAATAGCAAAAGTTAATATGTCAGCAAACACAGTAATTACCAGTGAACTCTTTGCTAGAAGTGATGAAATTGCAAGTAATGACCTAAGACTCCAAGAGTATAATATGCTTAGCTTGCCAATTAAGCTTCAAGCAGGAGATTACATTGATGTCAGACTAACATTACCAAATGGATTAGAATATATTGTCCTTCCTAAAAAGAAAGTCCTTGAAATAATGGAAAATACAATTTGGTTAAAATTAACTCAAGACGAAATATTAACTATGAGCAATGCAATAGTTGAAGCATATATAATAACAGGCTCAAAATTAACAGTAAATACATATGTAGAACCAGGGTTACAAGAAGCAGCAACACCTACATATGCTGTTAGTGAAGAAATATATAATTTAATACAAAACGATCCTAATATTGGACAAAGAGCAAAGAATGCATTAGCTAAAAGATATACATCAGATCAAATGAACCAAAGACAAAATCAAATAAATAGCACACTTGAAGAGTATTCAGGCCAAGCACAAACAAATGTTGAAACAAAATTCAAGGAAGAAGAAGAAACTAGAGCAAAATTAAGAGAAAAATATATAGAACAATTATCAGGACAATACTAAATAAAATAGGAGGAAGCTCGTGAAAAAGATTGGATTTATTGGTGCGTTTGACAAAACAGATATGCTTATCCAATTAGCAAAGATCCTAACAGAAGCAGGCAAGAAAACAATAGTAGTAGATTCAACAACAACCCAAAAAGCTAAATATGTTGTTCCTGTTATTAATCCAACAAGAACATATTTGACAGAATTTGAAGGGTTTGATGTTGCTGTTGGTTTTCAAGACTTTGAAGGTATGAAATATTACATAGGAATAGAAAATGACGATGAATTAGACTATGACATAGCTTTGATTGATGTAGATGACAGCGAAATGTTTGAAAACTTTGGATTAAAGGAAGCATATATTAATTATTTTGTTACCTCATTTGACCTGTTCTCACTAAAAAGAGGCTTAGAAGTAGTTAGTGGATTTACATCACAAATGTACTTAAGAAAGATATTGTTTTCAAGAGAAATGTCAAAAGAAGAAGACGATTATTTAAACTTTATATCAAGAAATTATCCAATAGAGTGGGAGGAAAATAAAATATATTTTCCTCTTGAAATGGGTGATCAAAGTGCAATTATAGAAGGCCAAAGGACATCTAAAGTTAAATTCAAAAATTTATCAAGTCAATACAAAGATGGCCTATTAGATGTATCAGCAGAGATTCTAGAAGATAAAAGCACAGGAGATATAAAACGAATTATTCGTAGTATAGAAAAAGGAGTATAGAAATGGCAATAATTTCTTTTTGGAGTAATGGAAAAGAAGAAACAGCAAAAACACTTTCAATTTCTGCAATTGCTACATATATGGCCATAGAACGTAATTTCAAAATACTTGTGTTATCAACAAATTACAATGATTCAACACTTGAAAATTGCTATTGGGAACAACAAGTATCTGATGTGCGTAGACATATTGTAGGACTGGGAACAGGAATTGAAGAGCTAGCAAAAGCAATTGTTAGCCATAAATCATCTCCAGAGATAGTTACTAATTATACAAAAACAGTTTTTAAAAACAGACTTGAAGTTTTACCAAGCATTAAAACAAGTAATTACCAAGAATATGATTCATTAAGATCAGTTTATCCGGAGATTCTAAGAACAGCTGATCAATATTACGATTTGATATTTGTTGATTTAAATAAAGGCATTGATAACGTAAACGTAAGAGAAGTATTAGAAATGTCTGAACTTGTTGTAGTAAACTTAACACAGAGATTAAGCATAATAAATGATTATATAGACTTAAAAATGTCAGATCCGCTATTTAGAAGAGGCAACATAATGACACTAATAGGCAGATATGACAAGTTTTCTAAATACAATAGCAAAAATATTGCAAGATACCTTAAAGAAAAAAATGTATGCACTGTACCATATAGTACATTATTCTTTGAGGCGGCTAATGAAGGTAAAGTAGCAGATTTCTTTTTAAGATTTAGAAATGTAGACGAAAACGATAGAAATGCTACATTTATAAATGAAGTAAGACGAGCAACAGAAAACATTATTTATTGTTTACAGGAAGAACAAATGAAAAGATAAATTAAATGGAAGGAGTTTCATCTAATGGAAATCACAAACGTATTGCTAATGATTATAGTACTAGTCGCAGCAGCAGTGCTTGTTATATATTTCTTAAACAAAAGAAAGACACAAGTAATTGATGAAGATGTAAAAGAAATAGATGACAAAACTTTTACATTAGAGAAAATGACAGAATTTGTAAAGAAAAGACTAGATGAAATTACAAAGGTAAATTTATATGATATTGGCCTTTCAGAAGAAGAATTAAAGAGAAGGAAAAACAAGAAGTACGAATTGAAAAAGGCTTTAAAAGGCTGTACATATGGAGATGTAAACGATAAAAAATATGTAAAAGAAATTATTTATGACTTGCTAGTAAAAGAATATGGCGTAAACGAAATAAATATATCAAAAGCAATTCCATTTGATTTGCCATCTTTGCTAACAGCGCAAGATAAATTCGACATATTGATATATTCATATAAAAAAGAATTTGGCTATGAGGCACTTACTCAAATGATAAAAAAATACAACTTGGCAGTGCTAAAATATGTAGCAGGTGAAACTAAGCCATCATATGTAATTACTTCAGATGAAATTAGTGACATTTATGAAAAAGAAGCATTACTACTTAACTTTAATGATAAAGTTAATATAGTAGTGCAAAGAATATATCAGCATTATAAAGGTTACAGTAGTATAGATGAAGTTAGAGATATGAACATAGATGGTGTATCTGGTGGTGTATCAGGACTTCCTGAAAGCTTCTTAAGCCAGGTTGCACAAACAGATGGAGATTATTTAGGACAAGTAATGGAACGTAAAGTTCCAAGAGCTTGTGACAGTATATGGATATTCTTCCAAGGTAAATCAATACGTTTGGAATTCTTATCATTTGGATCAGAGAGCGAATTAAAAAGAGTATGCCAGAACATATATAAATACAACAACCCAGGACAGTTATCAGATACAAATGGATACAAAATTAATGAAATGAAAGATGGTTCTCGTGTTGTTGTTGTAAGACCAAGTATGGCAGAAACATGGGCATTCTTCGTAAGAAAGTTCGACGTAAAGAGAGCTACACTAGAACAGTTAGTAACTTTACCTGGAGCAGACAAAGCAATAAGCTTATTAAAATTCTTAGTAAAAGGAGCACGAATTGTTGCAGTAACTGGTGAACAGGGTTCTGGTAAAACAACTTTGCTTATGGCAATGATTGAAAATATATATGAAACGATGAATATAAGGGTTCAAGAAACTGCATTCGAGCTTCACTTAAGAAAAATATATCCAACTAGAAACATCCTTACATTCCGTGAAACAGAAACAATTAGTGGACAGGAGGGCTTGGACGTACAAAAGAAAACTGACGGTTCTGTTAACATCATCGGGGAGGTCGCAACAGACCCGGTTGCATCTTGGATGATTCAGGCAGCACAGGTTGCATCTAAATTTACATTATTTACGCACCACGCTAAAACATTTCCAAACTTAGTAACTGCCCTAAGAAACTCAATGCTTCGTACAGGAGTGTTCTCAAATGAAAAAACAGCAGAAGAGCAGGTTGTACAAGTATTAAACTTTAACGTTCACATGGTAAAAGATTTTAGAGGTAGAAGATATATTGAAAGAGTTACAGAGTGTATTCCAGTAGAATCGAAAAACGAATATACATTTGACCATAGAAAAGAGAAAACGCTTGAAGGAAAACTTGATAAATTCATTGACAACGCTACTAATTATTTTACAAAAATCACAGACCAAGAATTGTATCAATATAGAAATATAATGGAATTCGTTGATGGAGAATATGTACTTACAAATAAAATTACAGACTATAACATAAATGAAATGAGAAACAATATGGATGATACAGATGTTGAAGAATTTGATCATTTCGTAGAAGAAAATTGGGGCAAAGTAAATATTAAATCTAACAGAATTATAGAAGATAAAACAGAAAAAAAAGAAGAAAAACAAAAGGCAAAAAGAGGGAGAAAACCTAAGACGCTTTAATCTACAGGAGGTGAAAAACTCAAATGTCTGAACAGGTAATAATGTACATGATGCTTATATCAGGAGGACTATTTTTAGCAGTAATAGTAGCATACATGGTACTTAGTAAATATATCAATAAATCAGATGCAAAATACATAAAACAGTTAAGAGAAGGCACAAAAGAGAAAAGCTTTTCTATGGAAATGCTTTATCAAAAAATGTATGTATACTTTGTAAAGATTCCTGGCTTAAAGAGATACACAATGAAGCTTAGAAGAAGGCTTGAAATAATCAATATTGATGACGAGTATCTTATAAGAAAGCAAACAGCAAAAACGATGTTTTTTGCATTATTGCTATTAGTGCCACTTACATTATTACTTGTAATAGCAACAGGAAAGGACTTATTCTTACTATCTATTTTAATAATATTCGAGTTACTATTTATTGAAACAGTTATGGAAGGGTTTGTAGATAAAGTAGATAATAAATTGCTTAAACAACAAATAGACTTTTTTGCGGAAATGAGGCACGCATACCATGAAACAAACATGGTAGAAGAAGCTATATACGAGGTTGCACAAAATGACGAACTTGAAGTTTCAAGACAAGCTGAAAAAATATATGAAATTTTAATTTCAGATGACCCAGAATCAGAACTTGAAAAATATTATGATATTGCTCCAAATGCATACTTAAAAGAATTTGCAGGTGTTTCATACCTTACAAAAGAATTTGGAGACAGAAAAGTAGATAAAGGTTCATTATATTTAAAAAATGTAAACAATATTACACAGGAAATGCAATTAGAGATATTAAAAAGAGATAAGCTTGACTATGTGTTTCAAAGTTTATCTATAATTGCTGCACTACCAGTAGTATGCATTCAACCTATAAAAGATTGGGCATTATCTCAGTTTTCATTTACTGAAAGTTTCTATAATGGAAAATTGGGGTTAATTACACAGATTTTAATAATTATGATAACATTTATATGTTACATATTAATAAGAAAGCTAAAAGATAATGGGACAAATAGAAGTAATGTAAATACGGAAAATCCATGGCAAAATAAATTATACAAAAATATTATAGGTAAAAAAGTAATTGATGTTTTCTTACCTAAAAAAGGTACAAAGGAATATAGAAAAACAACTCAACTTTTAAAAGATTCTGCTTCAAAATTGAAGATGGAATGGTTGTATGTAAACAAGCTTTGTATTACAATTTTAGTATTTTTAGTATCACTAATTCTATTTAATCAAATGCATAAAATTGCTATTGATATGGTCTATACTGAGCCAACGACTGACCTTGATATAGTAGGACAAATGTCAGAAAGCAATAAGAAAAAAGGCATGGAAATTACGTTACAGGATAATTACTTCTTAGATAAATATAGGGGAAAACCGAAAACAACACTTATTGAAATAAGATCTGCAGTTGCGCGCTCAGACTATTATGAAGGTGCAACAGAAGAAGAAATAGACGAAGGCGCAAAAAGAATATATGACAAATTACAAATAGTAAATAGTGAGCAGATGCAGTGGTTTGAGCTATTGCTTTCTCTTGCATTTGCAGCAATGGGCTACTATTCTCCAGGGTGGTTGCTTCTTTTCCAAAAGAAAATGAGACAACTTGAAATGGAAAATGAAGTAATGCAATTCCAAACAATAATTTTAATGCTAATGAAAATCGAAAGAGTAAATGTTGAAATTATTCTAGAGTGGATAGAAAGATACTCAAATATATTCAGAGAGCCAATAACTAAATGCGTAAACAATTATGAGGCAGGAGCATGGGAAGCATTAGAAGAGCTAAAAAATGATGTATCATTTTTACAATTTATAAGAATAGTTGAAAGTTTACAAGCAGCAGTAGAAAAAATACCAATTCAAGACGCATTTGACGAACTCGATACAGAAAGAGCATACTACCAAGATAAGAGAAAAGATTCTAATGAAAGATTAATTTCAAGAAAAGGGTTAATTGGAAAAGCAATAGGATTCACGCCTATGGTTGTGCTATTTGTTGGGTACCTAATCGTGCCATTAGTAGCAATCGGAATGATGAGCATGACAAGTTCGTTTACAACAATGTCTGGAATGGTATAATAGGAGGAAAAAATGGAGAATGCATCAAAGGCATTAATAATGGCTGCAGGAGTTTTTCTTGCAATGTTAGTAATAGGAGCTTTTTTATACATGTGGAATGCTATTGGAGGATACGCACAAGAAGTAGAAAATAAAAAACTAACAGAACAAGTTTCAGCATTTAACATGCAATATGAAAGTTATTTAGGAAGAGTTTTAAGAGGTAATGATGTTGCTACAGTTGTAAACAAAGTAAGGAATAATAACCAAAAAGATACACCAAATCAAGTAATATGGGAATTTACAATTTCACCTGCAGCTAATATGTTAGTATTTACTCCAGGCACATATGTATCAACTGATACAAATTCAAACAATTACTTTGATAGTATAATTAGTAATGCAACATTGTATGATGAATTTATACAACTATATTTTGTATGCACAGGGGTAGAGTACGACTCTACAACAGGATATGCTAATAAGATATCTTTTTTACAAAGATATTTAAAACAATAGATATGAGCTTGCAAGCTAAACAAAGTAAGGAGGACTAGCATGGAGAATGCTTCAAAAGCATTAATAATGGCAGGAGGAGTTTTAGTTGCAATAATGATTTTGTCATTAGGAGTCTACTTATTTCAAGCAATTGGAAACTTTTCACAAGCCTATGATGAACGATTGAAATTAGAAATGACAACTTCATTTAACAGTAAATTTGAAATTTATATAAGAGACATAAATGCTCATGAGATGGTAACTTTAATTAACCTAGCAGCACAAATAAATGAACAAGATGCTACAAAAAATATAGAAATATATATTGGAAACAACAACGCAGTATTAAGTCTAAACGGAGTTGACAGAGCTAATGCACAAGCATATCATGATGAGCAAATTGCAATAATGGAAAAAGAAAAGACAAATATAAATAATACAGAGAGAACCTATAAGTTTGTTTCTATTGAATATGATCAAAATGGATACGTAAATATACTAAAATATAGAGAATAAATAAAAAAAATAAAAAACCATTGCATAGTTTGCAAAAAAACTGTATAATAAAGGAGAAAAAATTGAAAAAAACACTACTTTTTATTATTGCATTATTTATAATTATTATATCAACATTAGCGATGCTTCTGATAAATGTAAGAAACCACAATAGAATTTTACAACAAGAAAATGCAGAGTATGAATACTATTTAGGAAGAGACATATATGGAACAGAGCTCGTTACTCTTTTAAATAAAGCATTAGATAATAACGTAAAATATAAAGTAGAAAAAGATAAAAATAATTTATATATCGGAAATGATACAAATAGTGTTTTAATTAAAGTACAATTAGAAAATTCAGAAGAATTATACGAAATGGAAAGAATATCAAACTTAGGAACAGAAGAATTTATTAATTTATTTAATAATTGCATTTTTAGAAGTGATGAAGTAACATATCACTCTCAAACAGGAAAAATTGCAACAATAGTTTTTAGGCAAATAACTAATTAACAAAAGACTTTAATGTTTAGATTATAAAAAAATATAATCTACTTAAAATAAAAAATTCAAAGGAGGAAATTTTTATGGAGAATGCATCAAAAGCATTAATTATCGCAGGAGCAGTTTTGATAGCCATATTATTAATTGCATTTGGTATGGTAATGATAAACGCAGCGCAATCACCAGTTGACATAGCTGTACAAGGAGCAAATAGTCAAGCAGCGCAAGTATTTAACTCACAATTTTCAAGCTATGCAGGTAACAAAGTTAGTGGAGCAAATGTTAGAACATTGATGACAGCAATAAATAGCAATAATGCAAATTCAAGTAATAAAGTTAAGGTTACTTTTAGCTATAAAAATGCTTCTGGCGCTAACACAACTGGGTTAACATCTGCAACTAATGGTATTGCAAACCAGATAAACAACGCTTCAAGTTCTAAAACATTTACTGTTAGCTTTGGATATGGTACAAGTGGATACATTGAAACATGTACAATTAAGGAAAACTAATCCCAAGGAGGATAGCTTATGGAAAATGCAGTAGATGCTTTAAAAATGGCATTTGCAGCCATTGTGTTTGTTATTGCTATTACAGTAGCATTTACTGCCTTTTCACAGGCACGATGGGTAGCAGATTTAATGCTTTACACTAGTGATAGAACCAATTATGAAGAGCGTATAGATGTATTACAAAATGGAGATGTAAGAATAGTTGGTATAGAAACGGTAATTTCTTCAATAAAAAGATACCGTATTGAAAATGAAGACTATAGTGTTATCATAAAAGACAAAGACGGTGAAATACTAAAAAATGGAACCACAGAATTAGTATTTGATTTAGCAAAAGATTCAACTGCAGGAATCCCACAAGATGAACAAATTGAACAACTAATGAAAGGGTTAGAATATATTCAGCGCAATTGTAACAATTGGAAATTTACAGAAACTTATAGAACTGAAATGATTAAGCGGTACAGTGCAGGAATTAGATGACACAAATTATGATTATACAACTAACTCTAAAAATACAGAGATAAAAGTTGAAATTACATATCAACAAGTTATATAATAATAAGGGAGGAAACTTATAATGAGTGATACTTTAGTAACAATTATTGCAATTTTTTTAGCTGCAGTTTTAATGTTTGTTTTTCCGTTAATGTCTGTTGCAGAAAGAAATGATGACATAGCTCAACTTGCTGTTAATTCTGAGACAGCAGATTTCGTCAATAAAGTAAGAACAAGTGGAACAATTACAAGTGAAGATTATTATGGATTTATTCAAAAAATTAATTCAACAGGAAATAGCTTTGATGTTGACATTGAACTTAAAATATTAGACAAAAACTTAAGCGCTAAAGTTGGACAAGCAAATGCACAAAAAATAGGCGAAAACGTGTATTATTCTAAATACACAACACAACTGGAAAGTGAACTAAAGAACACAGGGAAATGTGTATTAAAAGATGGAGATAAGATTTGTGTTACAGTAAAGAATACAAACAAAACAATTGCACAAATGCTTAAAAACTTTTTCTTTGGAACAACAGGAAGTGATACTTACCAAATTGTTGCAACGGAATCGAAAATGGTTAGTATACAAGGCAAATAATATAATGAAACCTAGAAATCGGAGGTCAGAGGTAGGAATTTGTTTACTCTTTAAATTCCGACTTCTGACGTCCGATTTCTGCATTCTAAATACAAAAGTTGACAAAAAGTAGGTGAAAAAATGAAAATTCAAAACCTGGCAATAATATTCGTATTGATTGTTATACCAGTATCATTGACTTTAAGCTATTATGTAAGAACTGAAATAGATACATTGCAGCTACAAGCTAAATATGATGAAATACTTATTTCATCTGTAGAAGATGCAATAAAAGCATACCAGATAAATACCGCAAATAACAATTTTGCAATTTTATCAGCTTCACAAAAAAGAGATATTGAAGCTTCTATAAATACATTTTTGAATGGATTTGCAACAGGTCTTGGAGTTGGAGGATATGGAGTAGACTATACAAAATCCTACGTGCCAGCAATAATATTCACATTGTATGACGGATATTATATGTATGCACCAACAATAGAAGATAACGGCACTACAAAAAAAATAGAACATGTGTTAAAACCATATTTTGCATACACTGCACACTATGTAAGCGATAACACACAAAACAGCAGTACTTCTAAAAGTTTTGACATAGAGGTAAGCTATACTCTAGACAATTATGTTACTATAATAGGAACGATAGGTAATGACTTTGTATACAATTCAGGATTTTTAATAGATGATACAACTAGTATTTTTTCAAATGAAGAAGATATGAAAGAAAGTTTAAAAGAATGGCTTTATATCGTTAATAAGGATGGAACAACAACATATAAAGAATTTAAATATATCTATTTAAATGGAAGCGAAAGATACTACTATGATGATGATGCAGATGGTTCAGAAGATGAAACATATTTTAACAAAACCGGCATCGTAAGGCATTGGTTTATGTATAGAAAAGGACAAAAACAGTATTATACATTAGATTTAGGAAAGCTAACAGCAGCAGAAAATAACCAATATGAACCAGATTTAAATGCTCTTAAATATTCAAAAGAATCAAAAGAGTTTACAGATTGGGTACATGCAAATTTATGGGATGTAAGAATAGGAAATCTTAAATTAGTAAATGAGCAATATACAGATAGATTTTATAATTATGGAAGTATGGATACGAGCTATCGTATTTTTAATCCGAATGCAAGTTACGAAGATGAAAATTCTGTGTTTAATATTCATAAAAGAGATATAATTAAAAATTCAATAAAGGAAAATATAAGTGCAGCTATAACATCATACAATAATCATTCAGTTGACTTGTTCCAGGTGCCGATTTTAGAAGAAACAGAATGGGATCAAATTGCAAGAAATATTTGTATGGTAGCTTTTGTACAAGGAATACCAGTAGGAGTTAAAACATACAATAATTATGCAATAATAAACAATGCTAAAAACACATCTTATACAGCTCTAGAAAATCTAGTGTTTGTAGAAACAGGTGCAAATGGCGAAGAAACAGATGCAACAGGAGCACCACTTTCTGATTATCATAGAATTGATTGCCCGCGTTTATCCGGTACAAACATTAGAGGATACAGAGAAGTAGACTTTGATCCGGTTACAGTTGAAATAGGAGGAAGCGTCAAACAACAGCATAGTTACTATAGGCATAAAAATTTACCTTGTTATTATTGCATGGTTGAAAGAAATTATACAGCTGTAGATATAAATGATGCAACTAATGTAAGCAATAGTGCGGCCAGAATAAAGGCAAAGGAATTGGCATTAGGAAGAGAAAGAAGAATAAATACATATGCTTCTCAAACACAAAAAAGGGTTCCCTGAATGAAATCATTAATAATGGTTAGTATAATAGAAGTTAGAGAAAATCTAGCTTCTATTTTTTATTGCACAGGAAAAATCGATAGATTTTTCCGGAGCAACAAGGTTAAGTTACATTGATTCGTCCGATTGCGAAGCAATCGTGACATGTGGCAAAGCCACTTTTCTTATTTTGAGAGGTAAAAATGAAAAAGATTTTAATAATATTAACATTGCTAATCTTATTAGCATATGCAAGTAATATTACTCAAATACCACAAAGCATTATTTTGTTCCAAGGAGAAAACCTAAAAATAAGTACTTTAGCGGGAATAACTTTAAGCCAAAAAGAAAATTATAATTCAATGCAAACGTCAAGTATTTTAGGGGAAGGAACAAACGAAACAACAAAAAATGCAGGAAAAACAGAACTTAGCTTAAAACTGTTTGACTCGATACCAATAAAAGATGTAACAGTTGATGTAATACCAAAAACAAAAGTAGTGCCAGTAGGTGCAACAATAGGACTAAAATTATATACAAAAGGTGTACTAGTTGTTGGTGTATCAGAAGTTGAAACAAACAATAATTTAAAACAAGAACCATATGCTAATTCTGGAATAAAAGAAGGCGACACTATTTTAACAGTTAACGAACAAGAGGTTTCATCTACAGAAGAACTTGTAAAAAAAGTAAATGAAAGCAAAGGCAAAGATGTAAAGATAACTTTTGATAGTAATGGAGAAGTAAAAACAGCGAACATTAAACCAAGTATGGAAAAAGGTGGAACATATAAATTGGGCCTTTGGGTTAGAGATGCTGCAGCAGGAGTGGGGACCGTAAGCTATTATGAAGAAGCTACAAAAACGTTTTCTGCTCTTGGCCATGGAATACAAGATATAGACACGGGAAAATTAATAACTATTTCAAATGGGGAAGTTGTAACAGCAACAATTACAGATATAATTAAGGGAGAAGAAGGCAGACCGCGGAGAAATATTAGGAAATATTTCATACGGAAAATCAATAGGCAAAATTTCAAAAAATACTCAATTTGGAATATATGGAAGGCTTGACGATATTACTGCTCTTGACATTAATTTAAATGATGCAATTGAGGTCGCAACAAGGAGTGAAATAAAAGCTGGAAATGCTAAAATAATATGCTCATTAGAAGCCGGGAATAAAGAAGAATATGAAATTGAAATACAAAAAATTTATTATAATAACAATGAAAATAATAAAAGTATGTTAATAAAAGTTACAGATGAAAGACTAATAGCAAAAACAGGGGGAATAATTCAAGGCATGAGTGGAAGCCCTATAATACAAAACCGGTAAATTCGTTGGAGCAGTAACACATGTACTTGTAAATGATCCTAGTATGGGATATGGTATATTTGCAGATATACTTTTAAAAACATCAAGAGAAGTTTAAATAAATTTGCCTATATTTTCATCCGCATATAAAATACATTTGCCAACAGAACAGGAACTAATTGATGCTATTGAAGAAGAAAAGAAAAATATAGAGTTAAATAAATAGGGTGGTTATTATAAAATAAGTAGCGTAACAATACAAAAAGATGTGGCAACGTAGTTGCCACACCAAATATATCGTAACAATTTACTCTAAAATCATTTTTCCAACTTTATTAATTGGACCTGCACCTAAAGTAAGAACTATATCATCAGGTTTTGCATTAGTTTTAACATAAGAAGCAATGTCTTGGAATTCTTTAATGTACACTGCTTTTTCATTAAAAGAATTAATCTTATTTACAAGATCCTGGGCACTAATTCCGAATGTATTTTTCTCTCTTGCAGCATAAATATCAGTAACAATAATATGGTCAAAGTTTAGTAATGCTTTAGCGAAATCATCAAGCAAAGTAAGTGTTCTACTATATGTGTGAGGTTGAAAAACAACCCAAGATTCGTGATATGTCTTATTCATTAATGCTTTTGCAGTAGCCACTATTTCAGTTGGGTGATGGCCATAGTCATCATAAACAGAAATGCCTTGGTAATCTCCAACAAATTCAAAACGACGATGTGCTCCTGTAAACTTAGATAAAGCAGATTTAATACAATCAGAAGAAATTCCATATTCATTACACAATGCAATACAAGCTAATGCGTTTTGCACATTATGCATTCCTGGAGTAGATAAAGAAATTCTTTCATAGAATTTGTCCTTTGCATATACATCAAAAGAAGCAAAACCATTTTTGTCAAAAACAATATTTGTTGCAAAGAAATCTGTGTTTTTATTAGTAATTCCATATGTCAAAGATTTGGCATTTGTATATTGTGGTAAATCAAGACAATTATGATCATCTCCATTTACAACTAACAATCCATCATCTGGAATAATCTTAACATATTTAATAAATGCATTTTTTACATTATCAAAAGTTTTAAAATAGTCTAAATGATCATTGTCTATATTTAAAACTATTTCTGACTTTGGACTAAACTTTAAAAAACTTTCAACATATTCGCAAGCTTCCAAAATAAAGTATGGGCCGTTGCCAAGCCTGTAGTTACCATCTATTTGTTTTAGGTCAGCTCCAACTTGAATAGTAGGGTCTAGGCCGGCTTCAATAAAGCATAGTGAAATCATAGATGTTGTTGTGGTCTTTCCATGAGTACCAGAAATACCGATAGTATTTTCATATGCTCTAGTTAAATATCCAACAAATTCTGAACGCTCAACACATGGAATATTCATATTATGTGCTTCAACAAGTTCAGGGTCATCAGGAGAAATAGCAGCAGTATAAACTACCAAATCGGCTGTATTAATATCACTTAAATTGTGTTCAGTAACAACTTTTATTCCATGAGAAATAAGCCTATCAGTATTCTCAGAACTTACTGCATCATACCCGAGTAACTTCAAAACCCCAGTGGTTCATAATTTCGGCTATACCACTCATGCTTACTCCGCCAATTCCTACCATATGTATATGTTTGCAATTTTTTATACTATTTAATTTAAATAATGCTTCACCCATTTAAAATCATTTCCTTTCTATTCGCAATAAAGATTATACACTTTTAATTCATATTTTACAATAGATATGTATAAAAACAGGGAGATGTTACAAACCAAAAAAGAAAATAAAAAAATAATAAAAAATTTGTAAAATTAAGAAGGAAAAAATAAATCTATGACGAATAATATTATTGTACATATTAAATTATGTACGAAATTTATATAACATTGGAAGGGGTGCTCTAGATGCAAATCACAGATGTACGTTTAAGAAAAGTAAACTCAGAAAACAGAATGAAAGCTGTTGCTTCAGTAACATTCGATAATGAATTTGTAATTCATGATATTAAAGTTATTGAAAGCCAAAATGGATTATTTATTGCTATGCCAAGCAGAAAAACTCCAAACGGAGAATTCAAGGATATAGCTCATCCAATCAATGCTGAAACAAGAGAGAAGATTCAAAAAGCTATATTAGAAGCTTATGAAGCTCCTGAAACAGAAACAACTGAATCAGCAGAATAATATATTAATAAAAAGACACCGTAAGGTGTCTTTTTTGTTGTACCAGTTTGACGAAACCTGCAGTTGACATAAACTTTAAAAGGTATTATAATTATCATACATGCCAAGGCATGAATAAAGATGGAGGAAGGTTGAAACCATGAGACGTGATTTTTTCATCCGGCCTTTGAGTGTGCAGGAGCTTAATGGACGTGGCTACTACTACCGCTGGGTAAGAATCAATAGAGGCGGTAAAGTGCTTACAGTTTCCATTGAGCGAGATCGTCTTACGGAGGAGTTTGAAAGGTTTCTTCTTTCTCGCGGATTTGAAAAGGATCCTACGAGACTGAATGAGGCAACGGATCACTTCCACCTTGAAGAGGGCTGAATGCCCTCAATTTTTTGACTTTATTAAAAAAAGATAGTATAATATAAGTAACCTGCGCAATGCGCAAATTTAGGAGGTGACACCATGGCGAAGCAACAGAAGAAGGGGAAGCGATTCCTTTTCTCGGAACTCCAAGAAACAGGGTTTTATTTCCGGTGGGCGCATGTCCACACGGATGGAACCTGTGACGAAATCTCAATTGAGAGGATCGACCTCGAGGCACAGCCCGACTTCGAAAAACTTCTCATTGAGAGAGGGTACAAGAAGCGCAAGGGGCGCGAGGAAAACTACACGGATCAGTTCTACTGGCCGGGCAAGCTCTAAGACCTCCAAACGCTGGAGTGGTGGGGAAGCCGCAAGGCAACCCCACCATTCTTTTTTTATGACAATTTTAGGGACGTTTCTAAAAATTACCTAAAATTAAAAAATGTAATAAAAGTGTAACAAATGCTCAAAACCTTTATTATGGCATACATGCATATATACCAAAACATTACAGTATTGACAAGTAGAAAAAAATAAAATAAAATTTAAAAGAAATATTATGCAAAAGAAAGAAAGGATATCAAATGAAAAAAGGAATAACTCTAATAGCATTAGTAATAACCGTAATTGTATTGCTTATTTTAGCAGGTGTGGTAATTTCAATGGGAGTAAGCAGTGAAGGACTATTTACAAAAACAAATGATGCAGTAGATAGATGGAATAAAAAAGTTGCTACAGAAAATGCAAACGTAACAAATTATTTAGATTACTATTCTCAATATAATGATACAACAGAGGAAGAAAGATTAATAGATTTATTTGAATTAGGAACATTAGAGGTTGGAGATTACGTGGAATATATTCCATCAAACACAGATAGGTCAGTAACATTAACGCAAAACCAAACAGGAGTGGAAGGAACTCAAATATATAATTATGACTCTAATACAACATGGAGAGTTCTAGGTACATATGGAACAGGCGAAAACAAACAAATTGTACTAACAACAGGAAGCCCTCTAAAAAAGAATACAGAAACAAGTACAGGAGGGCAAACACCTGGATATACAGATTACTTTTTACATTTGGCTGGCGCAGAATCTATTGCTTGGACCAATGATGAATATGTAACTGCAGGTTATATTGATGAAAACATCTTAGATAAAGTCTGCAGAATATATGAAAATACAAACTTGGCAAGTCAAGTAAGAAGTATAAGAGCAGAAGATATAAACTACTTTTTAAATGTTGAAATTGAAGATGACACTATATACCAAACTACTACTACAGGAAGACATGAAATAAATGATGATTTAATATGGGATTATCCATATAACTATGAATATGAGTATAAATCCGGAGATTTCGCTTTAGAAAATTATTTAAAAGAAAACTATCCACAACAATTTGGAAGTTTACCAACAAAAACTGTGGGAGACACAGTACATGGTGGATGTTGTTATACCTTTGAATATAATGCAACTGAAGTGGTTGACCCGGAAAGCATGATATTTGAACTTTTATTTAAAGATACAGAAGGGGATTCTTATGATTATGAATATGCTGGGCCAAAATCATACTGGCTTGCATCGACTTTTTTCTATAGTTATAATTCAGCCACATATGGTACTGGCTGTGTTTATTCTACTGGATTTGTAGGATTTGGATATCTGCCAAGTGGTGATATTCAATTTGGCTCAGATGGACGATATTGTGGTAACGTAGCATGCGTGCGACCAATTGTATTGCTAAAACCAGAAGTTACAAATAAACAAGTAAAAATATTAAAAAATCATGCTCAAGAACCTGAATGGGGAACAATACCATGGGATGGTTCTTTATATCACTTGACAAATGAATCCGGCGGACAACTAAACTAGAAATGAAACATTTAGGACGTATAAAAACGTTTCAGGATTATCTGAAATGTTTTTATACGTCCTAAATGTTTTAAATTTTTTTTAAAAATGGTTGACAATAATGTATATGCGTTGTATAATAATAAAGCATGAAATTTGCGATGAAGTGTGATGTGGCTACACCAAATATAGGTGGAGGGAACTCACATGGAGTATGTCATGGCTTTAGACCAGGCGGATAAGTTGAAACAAAAGCACTTGTCCTAAAGCATTCAATATATTGAAACTTTAGGTTTTAAAAAGGGAATAAAAGAAACACCAGGGTGCGTTGATTAAAACTTGCCATAGCCATAAAGGTCACAAACTATATTTAAGGAGGGAAAATTTATGGCAACAAAAAAACAAAATGCAGCAACAGTAAACGCAGGAAGTGAAAAAATTAGAATAAGATTAAAGGCTTATGATTATGTTGTTTTAGATCAGTCTGCTGAAAAAATAGTAGATACTGCTAAAAGAACAGGAGCAAAAGTTTCAGGTCCTATTCCACTTCCAACAGAAAAGGAAGTCGTAACAATTTTACGTTCTCCACACAAACACAAAGATGCAAGAGAACAATTTGAAATGAGAACACATAAAAGAGTAATCGATATTCTTTACCCAACACAAAAAACAGTTGATAGTTTAATGAAATTAGACTTGCCAGCTGGTGTTGAAATTGAAATCAAACTTTAATTATTTACAGATGTATTAGGAAAGAAGAATTAGAGGTTAGAGATTGCAAGCCAGAAAAAATCTGTAACTACAATTTTTAAACATCAAATATTTAATCCTACATCTAAATTGAGAGCAATAAGGAAATGAAAATCAAAGTACTCATCTCTCTAAAGGAGGAAAATTTAAAAATGAAAAAGGCAATTATAGGAAGAAAAGTTGGAATGACACAAGTATTTGGAGAAAAAGGCGTAGTTATTCCAGTTACAGTAATTGAAGCAGGTCCATGTAGCGTAGTTCAAGTTAAAACTAGCGAAACAGATGGATATAATGCTGTTAAATTAGGTTTTGGAGAAGTTAAAGAAAAGAAATTAACAAAACCTGCAAAAGGACAATTCTCAAAATTAAAATTACAACCTAAAAAATATTTAAGAGAATTTAGAGTAGACAACGTATCAGATTATGTAGTAGGAAACGAAATAAAAGCTGATGTGTTTGCAGTAGGAGACATGGTAGACGTACAAGGTACATCAAAAGGAAAAGGATTCCAAGGTGTTATTAAACGTCATGGACAACACCGTGGACCAATGGGACATGGTTCTATGTATCATAGAAGACCAGGTTCAATGGGACCTACATCTTCACCAGGTAGAGTATTTAAAGGAAAGAAACTTCCAGGACATATGGGAAGCCAAACAATTACAATTCAAAACTTAGAAGTAATAAGAGTTGACTTAGATAAAAATGTAATATTAGTAAAAGGTAGCGTACCTGGAGCTAAAGGAAGCATTTTAAAAATTAAAGATACTGTAAAGAAAGCACAGTAGAGGTTAGCGAAAGGAGGAAATAGAAATGCTTAAACTAGATGTATATAATGCAGAAGGTAAAAAGGTTAGCGATGTTGAATTAAAGGAAGAAATATTTGGAATAGTTCCAAATGAAGCAGTAGTACATAGCGTAGTTGTTAACTACATGGCTAATCAAAGACAAGGTACACAAAGTACTAAAACAAGAGCAGAAGTTTCTGGTGGTGGTAGAAAACCATGGAGACAAAAAGGAACAGGTCGTGCAAGACAAGGAAGCATCCGTGCTCCACACTGGATTAAAGGTGGTATTGCATTAGGACCAAAACCACGTTCATATAGCTACAGAGTAAATAAGAAAGAAAAAGCTTTAGCTGTTAAATCAGTATTAAGTAGCAAAGTAGCTGGAGAAGAAATCGTTATTGTAGATAAACTAGAATTAAAAGAAATTAAAACAAAGAGTATGGCAAAAGTATTAAACAACCTTAAAGTAGAGGGAAAAGCTTTAATTCTTTTACCAGAGCAAAACAAAAATGTTCAATATTCAAGCAGAAATATTGAAGGAGTAAAAACAAGAGTAGTAAATAGCATGAATGCTTATGACTTATTAAACTGCAACAAAATAGTTCTAACATTAGATGCAGTTAAAAAGATCGAGGAGGTGTATGCTTAAATGACAGCAGAAGAAGTTATTAAAAGACCAGTTGTTACTGAAAAGACAAGTGCAGAATTAGATGAAGGGAAATACACCTTTGAAGTAGCTAAAAATGCAACAAAAGTTGAGATTGCAAAAGCAGTTGAAGCAATTTTTGGTGTTAAAGTATTAAAAGTATCAACAGTAACAGTTAGAGGAAAAGAAAAGAGAGTTGGAGTTCATCAAGGGAAAACAGCTAGTTGGAAAAAAGCTATTGTTAAAATAGATACAAATCCAGGAGAAGAAATTTACCTTGGAAAAGGTGGAAAAGAAATTAAATTAAATAAAAAATACAAAGGTAGCATTGATGAATTTACAGCATAATTAAACACATGAAAAATTATCGAGAAATAACTCGGAAAATAAATTTTATCTAGTTTTAAGACTAGGAAAAGAAAATTAATTTAAAAAGGATTTATTTTTCATAAATCCGAGAAAGGAAAATTAAAAATGGGAGTAAAACATTTTAAACCAACGACACCATCAACAAGAAACATGACAGTTTCTGATTTTAGTGAAATTACTAAAAAAACTCCTGAGAAATCTTTACTTGCAACAAAGAAGAAAAATGCAGGAAGAAACTCTTATGGAAGAATTACAGTAAGACACCAAGGTGGTGGAAACAGACAAAAATATAGATTAGTAGACTTCAAACGTGACAAAGACGATATGGAAGCTACAGTAATTGGAATCGAATATGATCCAAACAGAAGTGCAAATATTGCATTAGTTGAATACACAGACGGAGAAAGAAGATATATTCTAGCTCCTATAGGACTAAAAGATGGAGACAAAGTAATGTCTGGTAATAACATAGATATTAAGCCAGGAAACAGTTTACCTATTGAAAATATTCCAGTAGGTACAATGATTCACAATGTTGAATTACATCCAGGACAAGGTGGAAAATTAGTTAGAGCTGCAGGAACAGAAGCACAGCTTATGGCTAAAGAAGGACAATATGCACATATTCGTTTAGCATCTGGAGAAATGAGACTTGTTCTTTCAAGATGTAGAGCAACAATAGGAACAATTGGAAATACAGATTATGAAAATATTAAACTTGGTAAGGCTGGACGTACAAGACACTTAGGAATTAGACCAACAGTTAGAGGTTCTGTAATGAACCCAGTAGATCACCCTCATGGTGGTGGTGAAGGTAAAGCTCCAGTTGGTCATGCAGGACCACTTACTCCTTGGGGTAAACCAGCACTTGGATTTAAGACAAGAAAGAAGAACAAACCTTCTAATAAGTTTATTGTAAAGAGGAGGAAATAAAACATGTCAAGATCAAGCAAAAAGAAACCATTCGTAGCACCTGAATTATTAAAAAGAGTTGAAGCTATGAATGAAAGTGGAAAAAAAGAAGCATTAAAAACATGGTCAAGAGCATCTACAATTTATCCACAAATGGTTGGACACACAATAGCTGTTCATGATGGAAGAAAACATGTACCTGTATATATTACAGAGGAAATGATAGGACATAAGTTAGGAGAATTTGCTCCAACAAGAACTTTCAAAGGACACAGCGGAGAAAAAGCAACAACAGTTAAACAGTAAAAAATATTTAGCATTTAGCGTTTAGTTTAGTAAAAAGCCAAATGCAAAAATAAAAACAAGGAGGAAAATAAAGTGGCAGATAATAATGAAACAGTTGATACAGCTGTAGAGACAGCTGTAGAAGCTAAAGCAACATTAAGATATGCAAGAATCTCTAGCAGAAAAGTTAAAATAGTAGCTGACTTAGTTAGAGGAAAAAATGTTGATGAAGCTTTAGCAATTATGAAATACACACCAAAAGCATCATCTGAAGTATTAGAGAAATTGCTTAAATCTGCAATTGCAAATGCAGAAAACAATCATTACATGACAAGATCAAATCTATATATTGCTGAAATATTTGCAAATCAAGGCCCAACTTTAAAGAGAATTAGACCTGCTGCAAAGGGATCAGCTTTCAAAGTAAGAAAGAGAACAAGTCATATAACAATCGTATTAAGAGAAAGAAAATAATTTTAAGGAAGGAGGATTTTTTAACATGGGACAGAAAATGCATCCACATGGATTAAGAGTAGGTATTATAAAAGATTGGGACTCAAAATGGTATGCTGATAAAAAACATTACAGCGAATACTTAGTTGAAGACCACAAAATCCGTGAATATGTTAAGAAAAAATTATTTGTAGCAGGTATTTCAAAAGTTGAGATTGAAAGAACTGCAAAATTTGTTAAGGTTAATGTTTACACTGCAAAACCAGGTCTAGTAATTGGTAAAGGCGGAAACTTAGCTGAAGTATTAAAAGAAGAATTAAAGAAAATGATAGGTAAAGAAGTTAACCTAAATATAGTTGAGGTAAAATCACCAGATTTAGATGCAACACTTGTTGCTGAAAACATATGCTCACAACTAGAAAGAAGAATTTCATTCAGACGTGCTATGAAACAATGCATGCAAAAAACAATGAAAGCTGGAGCGCTTGGAATTAAAACTTCTGTATCAGGAAGATTAGGTGGAGCTGATATGGCAAGAACTGAATTCTATAAAGAAGGAACAATTCCACTTCAAACTTTAAGAGCTGATATAGACTATGGATTCCATGAAGCTGACACAACTTATGGAAAAATAGGCGTAAAAGTATGGATTTATAAAGGTGAAGTACTTCCTACTAAGAAAGAAAGAGTAGAAGGAGGGGAAAACTAATGCCAGTAATGCCAAAAAGATCAAAATATAGAAAAGTACAAAAAGGCAGAATGAGAGGAAAAGCAACAAGAGGTAATTATGTAAGTGAAGGTGAATATGGCCTTCAAGCATTAGAAGCTGGATGGATTACTGCTAACCAAATTGAAGCCGCTCGTATCGCTATGACACGTTTTACAAAAAGAGGTGGAAAAGTTTGGATTAAAATCTTCCCAGACAAACCTATAACAAAGAAACCAGCAGAAACTCGTATGGGTAGTGGTAAAGGAAACCCAGAATATTGGGTAGCTGTTGTTAAACCAGGAAGAGTTATGTTTGAAATGGCTGAAATTCCTGAAGAAACAGCAAGAGAAGCATTAAGATTAGCTATGCACAAATTACCAATAAAAACAAAATTTGTTACAAGAGAATCTGCAGAAGAGGCAGGTGATAGCAATGAAGATAAATAAAATAAGAGAAATGTCTTCAGAGGAGCTAGTAAAGGAATTAGATGAATTAAAGAAAGAGTTATTCAAATTAAGATTTTCACTAGCAACAAATGGGTTAGATAATCCATTAAAAATAAAAGAAGTAAAGAAAGACATAGCAAAAATTAAGACAATTCTAAGAGAAAGAGAATTAAATGAAGCAAAATAGTTTTTACATTAAAAACTAAGAAAGGAGAATTCTAAAATGTCTGAAGAAAGAAATCTTCGCAAAGAATTAATAGGAACAGTTACTTCTGACAAGATGGATAAAACAGTTGTTGTTTCAGTAGAAACAAGTGTTAAACATCCAATATATAAGAAAATTGTTAGAAGAACATATAAACTTAAAGCTCATGATGAAGAAAACAATTGCCACATGGGTGATAAAGTAAGAGTAATGGAAACACGTCCTCTATCTAAAGATAAGAGATGGAGAGTAGTTGAAATAGTTGAGAAGGCAGAAGTAAAATAAACTGCCAACCCTAAAAGATTTAAAGGAGGAAACCAAACATGGTACAGCAACAATCAATATTAAAAGTAGCTGACAATACTGGTGCAAAAGAACTTCTATGCATTCGTTGCTTAGGCGGATCACATAGAAAAGTAGCCAGAATTGGTGATGTTATTATAGCATCTGTTAAAACTGCAGCTCCTGTTGGTATGGTTAAAAAAGGTGAAGTTGTTAAAGCAGTTGTTGTTAGAACAAAGAAACCTACAAAAAGACCAGATGGTTCTTATGTAAGATTTGATGAAAATGCAGCTGTTATTATTCGTGATGACAAAACACCTAGAGGAACACGTATCTTTGGGCCAGTTGCAAGAGAACTTAGAGATGGAGAGTATATGAAGATTTTGTCATTAGCTCCAGAAGTATTATAGAAATACACAAATTATAATCAGCATCTTGCGTCGTTGAAATTCATTTAAAACGCGGTCACGTACAACTCGTACGCTCCCTTGCCTTTTAAATAAATTTCGCCTAGCAATATACTAATTCTAATTTGTGTCAGACAAAATAATTCAACACAAAACGAGAATAATCAAAGAAAAGGAGGAAAATCCTAAATGAAAATAAAAAAAGGCGACACTGTTCAAGTTTTATCAGGAAATGATAAAGGAAAAACAGGTGAAGTTTTAGAAGTAGTTCCAAAGACTGAAAAAGTCGTTGTTAAGGGCGTAAATGTTAGAAAGAAACACGTAAAAGCTAGAAAACAAGGAGAAGAAAGTGGAATACTTTCAATCGAATGTGGAATTCATGCTAGCAAGGTAAACGTAGTTTGCCCTAAATGCAATAAACCAGCTCGTATAGGATATGAGATGGAAAAAGATGAGAAAGTACGTGTTTGCAAAAGATGCGGAAGTAAATTGAAGTAGAAAGGAGGAACAATACATAATGGAAGCATTAAGAGAACGTTATGAAAAAGAAGTAAAACCTGCATTAATGAAAAAGTTTAACTATAAATCAGTAATGCAAGTTCCAAAGCTTGAAAAAATAGTAATTAATATCGGGTTAGGAGATGTTAGAGATAACCCAAAATCATTAGAAAATGCAATGAATGATTTACAAATTATAACTGGTCAAAAACCAATTATAACAAAGGCTAAAAAATCAATTGCTGCTTTCAAATTAAGAGAAGGAGCAAATATAGGACTTAAAGTTACTTTAAGATCTGGAAAAATGTATGATTTTGCATATAAACTATTTAATGTTGCACTTCCTAGAGTTAGAGATTTTAGAGGAGTTGCTGACAACTCATTTGATGGAAGAGGAAACTTCTCAATGGGTGTTAAAGAACAGCTTATATTCCCTGAAATCGAATATGATAAAATTGATAAATTAAGAGGTATGGACATTTCGTTTGTTACAACAGCAAATACAGACGAAGAAGCAAGAGAACTATTAAGTTTACTTGGAATGCCTTTTAGAAAATAATAAGGAGGAGTAAAGAAAACATATGGCTAAAAAATCATTAAAAGTAAAACAACTAAAAGTACAAAAATACAAGACAAGAGAATATAATCGTTGCAAATTATGTGGAAGACCACACAGCTATATTCGTAAATATGGAATTTGCCGTGTATGCTTTAGAGAATTAGCACATAAGGGTGAGATTCCAGGGGTTAAGAAAGCTAGCTGGTAATAAAATTAATGAAAAACTTCGTCTTGCGGTGTTGCTCATCATTCGAAAATGCTCAGCGTATCTTTATACGCTTCCGCTTTTCTCATTCGAGCGCCTAGCAATACTCGTTTTTGATTAATTTTATAGATACACATAATAAAAATAAAAAGAAGGAGGTAAATTGCAGAATGAACACAACAGACCCAATCGCAGATATGCTTACTAGAATAAGAAATGCAGGAACTTCAAAGCAAAAAACAGTTGACGTTCCAGCATCTAATATGAAGAGAGCTATAGCTGATATATTATTCAAAGAGGGCTATATTAGAGCCTATGAAGAAATAAAAGATGAAACACAAGGTGTGCTTAGAATTACTTTAAAGTATGATGAAAAAGGAACAAAGGTAATTTCTGGATTAAAAAGAATAAGCAAACCTGGTTTAAGAGTATATGCATCTAAGGAAGATTTACCACAAGTTTTAAATGGATTAGGAATCGCATTAGTTTCTACTTCAAAAGGTGTTATGACTGATAAAGAAGCTAGAAAAGAAAACTTAGGTGGAGAAGTATTAGCATACATTTGGTAGGCTATAAATAACTAACAAAAAAGAGGTGAATAAAATGTCAAGAATAGGAAATAGCCCTATTACTGTACCAGCTGGTGTAGAAGTTAAACTAGATGGAAATAAAATTACAGTAAAAGGACCAAAAGGATCATTAGAAAAAGAGTTACACAGCAATATGAAAGTAAGCATTGATGGAAATGTAATTAAAGTTGAAAGACCAAATGATGATCCATTAAATAAAAGTATACATGGTTTAACAAGAACATTAATTAATAACATGGTTAATGGTGTTGTTACAGAATATACAAGAACTCTAGAAGTAAATGGTGTTGGATACAGAGCATCAAAACAAGGTAAAAAATTAGTATTAAACCTTGGATATTCTCATCCAATAGAAATGGTTGAGCCAGAAGGAATCTTCTTTGACGTACCAAATCCAAACCAAATAGTTGTAAGAGGTATGGACAAAGAATTAGTTGGAGAAATGGCTGCTGTTATTAGAACAAAGAGACCACCAGAAGTATATAGAGGAAAAGGTATAAAATACGCTGAAGAAACAATCAGACGTAAAGAAGGAAAAGCAGGTAAGAAATAAAAATTTCAAACCAAAATAAAGGAGGTAGACAAAACAAGATGATTACGAAGATAGATAGAAAAGAAACAAGACAAAAAAGACATTTAAAAGTTCGTAACAAAATAAGTGGCACTGCAGAACGTCCAAGACTTTGCGTATACAGAAGCAATCAAAACATATACGTACAAGTAGTAGATGACGTAGCAGGAGCAACTCTTGTAAGTGCATCTACACTTGATAAAGAAGTTAAAACAAAGCGTGCAAATAAAGAAGCTGCAAAAGAAGTAGGTACTTTAGTTGCAAAAAGAGCTCTTGATAAAAACATCAAAGAAGTTGTATTTGACAGAGGCGGATACATTTATCATGGTGTAGTAAAAGAAATCGCAGAAGCTGCAAGAGAAGGCGGATTAGTATTCTAAGTGAGGTGAGAAGTGAGAAGTGAGAGGTGAAAAAACCTTAAACTTTTACTTGAGTAACCTAAAATAAACAAATATGTAAATATAGAGATCGAGAGAAAAGGGAAATTTCATTTCTCACATCTCACTTTTCAAGAATGGAGGGAAAAGAAAAATAATGGAAAACGAAAACCAAGTAGAATTAAAAGAGAAAGTTGTTTCTATTGGAAGAGTAGCTAAAGTTGTTAAAGGTGGTAGAACTTTTAGATTTAGCGCAGTAGTAGTTGTTGGAGATGGAGCAGGACACATTGGTGTTGGAAACGGAAAATCATCAGAAGTTCCTGATGCAATAAAGAAAGCTATTGAAGATGCTAAAAAGAATTTAATAGAAGTTCCTATCGTAGGAACAACAATTCCTCATGAATATGTTGGAAAATTTGGTTCTGCAAGTGTACTTTTAAAACCAGCTCCAGAAGGTTCTGGACTTATTGCTGGTGGAAGTGTAAGACCAGTTCTTGAACTTGCAGGATATAGAGACATAAAAACAAAAGTTATTGGAACAAACAATCCAAGAAACGTTGTTAGTGCTACATTAAATGCTCTTCAAAATATGAAGACAACAACAGAAGTAGCTAAAAAAAGAGGAAAGAAAGCTGAAGAAATAGCTTAAGATAATTTAAATTAAGGGAGGTGCTAAACATAATGAAACTAAGCGAATTAAAGCCAGCAGTTAAGAAAGAAACAAGAAAAAGAGTTGGACGCGGTATTGGATCAGGTTTAGGAAAAACTTCAGGCAGAGGCCATAAAGGTCAAAAAGCAAGATCTGGAGGCGGAGTTAGACGTGGATTCGAAGGTGGCCAAACTCCATTATATAGAAGATTACCAAAAAGAGGATTCACAAATATTTTTGCAAATAATTACACAGAAGTTACTTTAACAATGCTTAACAAATCTAAAGCAACAGAAGTAACAGCTGAAACACTTCTTTCAGAAGGAATTATTGGAAAAGTAAATGATGGAATAGTAATTCTTGGAACAGGTAACCTAGATAAGAAACTTTCAGTTAAGGCAGTTCGTTTCACAGCTTCTGCAAAGGAAAAAATCGAAGCATTAGGTGGAAAAGCAGAGGTGATTGAAGTTGTTTAAGACTATAAAAAATGCCTTAAAAACACCAGACGTTAGAAAAAAACTAATGTATACATTAGTACTAATCGTCATATTCCGTTTAGGATGCTTTATAACTGTACCTGGGGTTGATGCAGTAGCACTAGAAGACGTAATGAGAAATGGTGCAACTGGTCTTTCTGGACTAGTAGATATCATTTCAGGTGGTGCGTTTTCAAGATTTTCAGTATTTGCTATGACAATTAGCCCATACATCACAGCATCAATTGTTATTCAATTGCTTGCTATGATAATACCTTCTTTAGAAAAAGCAATTAAAGAAGGTGGCCCAGAAGGTAAGGCAAAAATAAATAGATATACAAAAATGTTAACAATATTGCTTGCACTAGTAGAAGGAATAGGAATTTATGTTTCATACCAAAGTTCAGGAATATTCATTAATCCAGGATTTTTAACAGGAGCATTAGTTGTTATTTCTTTAATGGCAGGTACTGCACTTCTTATGTGGCTTGGAGAACAGATAACAAGTAAAGGAATTGGAAATGGTATTTCAATTATAATCTTTATTGGTATCGTTTCAGGTTTACCAGGAGCAGTAGAAACAGTATATGGTTTAATTTTTGCAAATGGAGCATTTAGCACAACTGGATTCCTAACAGCACTTGGAATTATAATTGGGGCAATAATTTTAGTTGCCGGAGTTGTATTTGTACAAGAAGCTGAAAGAAGAGTACCAGTACAATATGCTAAAAAAGTTGTTGGAAGAAAAATGTATGGTGGACAAAATACACATATTCCACTTAAACTTGCAATGGCAGGTGTTATGCCAGTTATCTTTGCAAGTAGCTTTATGACATTTCCAGCAATGATCATTCCAATGTTTAATCGTGATATCGCAAATGCAGATGGATTTTGGGCAGGTGTATACAAATTCTCACTTGCTACATCTTCTTCAAGTGTACCAGTTGGATATTCAATAGCAAATGCAATTGTATACTTACTATTGATAGTAGGATTTACATTCTTCTATACATATGCAACGTTTAACCCTGCAGAAGTATCAAACAATATAAAGAAGAACGGTGGATTTATACCAGGAATAAGAGCAGGAAAACCTACAACAGATTATTTATCTGGAATAATGTCAAAATTGACATGGTTTGGAGGATTATTCTTAAGTATAATTGCTATCCTACCAATGCTTATGAGATTTACAAATTTAAATGTAGCATTTGGTGGTACATCTATATTAATCGTAGTAGGTGTTGCATTAGAGACAGTTCAACAATTAGAATCTCAATTAGTAATGAGACATTACAAGGGATTCCTAGAATAAAAAAACGAGCGAAAGCTCGTTTTTTTATTGCATAATATTTTTTTTTATGGTATAAATTTGTTATCTAATATAACATAATGAGATTGTAAATATGATATATACCAATGAAAAGAGAGGGTGTAATATGTTATTAATCAGTTTAGAAGAATATAATAGACTACAAAAACAAGCAGCAGAAAGAGAAGAAAACGAGCTGGCTAGAGAGCTTGCAGAAATGATAGGAGAAACCGATGAGAGTGAACATATGCTTCCAACAAAAGAAGCAAAAAAGGCAGCAGAATTATTAGAACAAGCAAAGGTTACATTAACATTAGATGAATATAAAGAATTACAAGTTCAAGCAGCAGAAAGAGAAGAAAACGAGCTGGCTAGAGAAGTTGCAGAGATGCTAGGAGAAACCAATGAGAGCGAATATATGCTTCCAACTGAAGCGGCAAGGCAAGCAACAGAGCTATTAGAAAGAGCAGAAGTTACAATAACAATAGAAGAATACTCAATGCTACAAGAAATGTCAAAAGAAACAGAATTAGACCCAATGGCGACGATAATTGAGGAAACACTTGGAGAAATAAACAGAAGCGAATATATGTTTCCGACAGATAGGGCGCAAGAAGCACTAAATTTATTGAAAAAAGCAAGATTATCGATAACAGTTGAAGAATTTAAAAGACTACAGGAACAATCAAAAGAAAGAGTAGAGAACCCTTGGTCTGCAGAATTTGACGATTTAGTTACTACGATGCCAACGCAAAGAGCCAAAGAAGCGACAGAACTGTTGACGAAGGCGAGGGTGAGAGTATCTTTAGAAGAATACAGAGAACTGCAAGCTCAAACAAAAGAAAGAGAAGAAAACCCTCTTTTAGCAGGATTTGATGATATAGATACCACGATGCCAACGCAAAGAGCCGAAGAAGCAACAACAATACTGGCAAGAGCTGATTTAGAGGTCACAGAAGCAGAATATATAGAGTTACAAGTCCAATCAAGAGAAAGAGAAGTTGATCCTATTTTTGAAGACTTCTTAGAATTAGACACTACAATGCCAACAAAAAGAGCAATAGAAGCAGAAAATATATTAAAAAGACCAATATCTATTAGAAATGTTACTAGAACTGCACTAGAAAGTGGTATCACGACAATAGATTTAAAAGATACAAGACAAGCAGAAGATAGAGCTAGAAGTGATGAAAGACACGACGATGATAAAACCAGAAATGGTGAATAATTTAATATGTACACAAAAGACAGATATGCGAGAGTGTGCAAAAAAGTGATAAGAAATCGTGAAGAATTTCTTATCACTTTTTCTTAAAAAACAGCTAAAAAAAGCTTAAAATCCGTTGCAAGAAAAAGAAAAATAATATATAATATTATATACTTTTGTTTTAGCATAAAAGGAGGATTATATATGGAAATTGTTATGCTTGGAGCACCTGGAACAGGAAAAGGAACAGTAGGGAAACTCTTATCAAAAGAATTTGGAATTCCCCACGTATCAAGTGGAGAAATCTTTAGAAGTTATAGCCAAAGACATGGAGAACTTGCAGATGAAATAGCAAGCTATATTAATTCAGGGACTCTAGTACCAGATGAGCTAACAATTAAACTTATAAAGAAAAGGTTAAATGAGCCAGATATGGTAAATGGATTTATACTAGATGGTTTCCCAAGAACTGTTGCACAAGGAGAAAGCTTAAATGAAATTCTTGCAGAACAAGATAGAGAAATAAACATAGTTGTAAACCTTGACTTGTCAGATGAGGAGATAATCGACAGAATAGTTAAAAGAAGAACTTGCCCTAACCCAGAATGCAGAGAAATATATAACTTAGAATTTAAACCACCAAAAGTAGAAGGCATATGTGATGTGTGCGGATCAAGGCTTATTGTAAGAAGTGATGACAATGAAGAAACAGTAAGGCAGAGATTAAAAACATATCACGAAACATCAGAAGAATTAGTAGAATACTACAAAAAACAAGCTTTACTATACACAGTAAAACTTAACAAAGAATCAAATGTAACAACTATGGGAATAGCAGAAGAGATAAGGAGCTATTTTGAATAGGCCAATAGAACCGTCCCTACTGACCCAAACGAAAGGAACAATCACAATGGTAACAATTAAATCTAAAAAAGAAATTGAATTAATGAGAGAATCATGCAAAATTGTAGCAATGGCGCAAGAGGCAATAAAAAAAGCAATTAGGCCAGGAATTAGTACATGGGAATTAAATAAGATAGCTGAAGATGTTATATATGCGCAAGGTGCAATTCCATCATGCAAGAATTATCCAAGTGGTGTTAAAGGAGTTCCACCATTTCCAGCAGGTGTATGTATTTCAGTAAATGATGAGGTAATTCACGGTATCCCGTCAAAACATGTTATTTTGCATGAAGGCGACATTGTAAGCACAGATCTTTGTGCATATAAGAATGGTGTACACGGGGATGCAACCAGAACACACTTTATTGGTGGAGCAGAAGCGGTAGATCCAGAAACAAGGCGTCTAGTAGAAGTTACAACACAAAGCTTTTATGAAGGACTTAAATATGCAAAGCCAGGTTATAGAATTGGTGATGTATCTCATGCAATTGGTGAATATATAGAATCACATGGCTTTTATATTGTAAAAGAATTTCAAGGGCATGGAATAGGACACCAAATGCATGAAGATCCGGGGGTTCCAAATTATGGAGTACCAGGTAAGGGAGTAAGGCTAGAACCAGGTATGTGTTTGGCTATAGAACCGATGGTAAACCTTGGTACAGAAGAGATTGAGGTTCTTGATGATGGATGGACAATTGTAACAGCTGATGGCAGTCCAGCAGCACACTATGAAAATACAATTTTAATTACAGAAAAAGAGCCAGAAATATTGACAATCTTATAATTTTGTTATATACTATAAAGGCTAATTGTGATAAATAGGAGGGAAAACACTTTGGCAAAAGAGGATGTAATTGAAGTAGAGGGAACTGTAGTAGAAACTCTTCCTAATACAAATTTCAAAGTTGAGCTTGAAAATGGTCATCAAATATTGGCTCATATTTCAGGAAAACTTAGAATGAATTATATAAAAATCTTACCTGGGGATAAGGTAAGAGTAGAATTATCTCCATACGATTTAACTAGAGGACGTATTACATGGAGAGCAAAATAAAATAGACTCACGATAATTTTATATAAATAACTATTAAGGATTTTAAAGAGGTGAAAGAAATGAAGGTTAGACCATCAGTAAAGAAAATGTGCGAAAAGTGCAAAGTAATTAAAAGAAAAGGTGTAATAAGGGTTATTTGCGAAAACCCAAAACACAAACAAAGACAAGGATAAAATTTAAAATTAAGCGGCCAACTAAGACTGTTATGTTTGGCCCTTTAATTATTTTTATTTTTCAAAAAAGGTTAAATGACACAGTCTAAATTGACCAAACTAAATTTGTCATAGATATCTTTTAAAGGTAGCGGCTGGTGAGAAATCACTTTTCTTTTTAAGATATTTATATATAGCGTTTAAAGTACTTTATCGCTACCAATTGGTAGACATTTCACCTTAAAGAAAATTTACGCAAAAACAACTTATAAAAAATATGGAGGTGCTAAAATAATGGCTCGTATAGCAGGAGTAGATTTACCTAGAGAGAAAAGAGTAGAAATTGGACTTACTTATATTTACGGTATTGGACTATCTAGCGCACAAAAAATATTAGGTGAGGCTAAGATCAATCCAGATACTAGAGTAAAAGACTTAACAGACGAACAAATAAACGCAATAAGAAATGCAATGGATGGTTACAAAATTGAAGGTGATTTACGTAGAGAAGTAGCTCTTAATATTAAAAGACTTACAGAAATAAGATGCTACCGTGGAATTCGTCATGGAAGAAATTTACCAGTAAGAGGACAAAGAACAAAAACTAATGCTCGTACAAGAAAAGGACCAAGAAAATTGGTAAGCAGAAGTAAGAGCAAAGAGTAATTAATTATTTAAGTCAGAGAGATATAGAGAACCTCTGACATCTAAAAAGGAGGAAAATTCAAAAAATGGCTACAAAAAGTGTAACTAAAAGAACAACTGCTAGAAGAAATAGAAAAAACATTGAAAAAGGTGCAGCACATATTCATTCTAGCTTTAACAATACAATTGTTACAATAACAGATACTCAAGGAAATGTTCTATCATGGGCAAGTGCTGGAGAACTTGGATTTAAAGGTTCTAGAAAAAGCACACCATTCGCAGCTGGAGAAGCAGCTGAAACAGCAGCAAAAGCAGCTATGGAACATGGACTAAAAACTGTAGAAGTTTATGTAAAAGGACCAGGATCTGGTCGTGAAGCAGCGATTCGTTCGCTACAAACAGCAGGATTAGAAATCAGCATGATTAAAGATGTAACTCCAATTCCTCATAATGGTTGCAGACCACCAAAAAGAAGAAGAGTGTAAAAAATAATAGAGAGGTGAAAAATTAAAATGTCAAGATATAAAGATGAACAATGCCGCATTTGCCGTAGAGAAGGACAAAAGTTGTTCTTAAAAGGTTCAAGATGCTACACAGACAAATGCAGTATTACAAGAAGAAGTTATGCACCAGGACAACATGGACAGAAAAAGAAAAAGCTTTCAGAGTATGGTACACAGCTTAGAGAAAAGCAAAAAACAAAGGCATATTATGGAGTTGGAGAAAGACAATTCAGAAAATACTTTGAAATGGCTGAAGGCAAAAAAGGAATCACTGGTGAAGTTTTACTACAATTATTAGAAAGCAGATTAGATAACGTAGTATATCGTTTAGGTTACGGAAGTTCAAGAGCTCAAGCTAGAATGCTAGTTACTCATGGACACTTCGAAGTAAACGGACAAAAGGTTGATATCCCTTCTTACTTAGTTAAACCAGGAGATGAAATCAAAGTAAGAGAAATTAGAAAAGATAGTAAAATAATGAAAGAAAATGTTGAAGTAAACGGTAGCAGGCCTGTTCCAGCATGGCTTGAAAAAGATGAAGCTAATTTAGGTGGCAAAGTTATAAGACTTGCTGCAAGAGAAGATGTTGACATCCCTGTAGAAGAGCACTTAATCATAGAATTATATTCTAAATAATAACTTGTCCGAAGTTTATCGGAAATATATTTAGACATCTAGTTCAAAAAATAATATGTTTAAGAGTAATGGGTGATGAGATACATCGCACATTTCAATTAGGAGGTAAAAGATGATTGAATTCGAAAAGCCAAATATTGAATGCTTAAGTATTGATGATAGCAAAAACTATGCAAAATTTGTGTGTGAGCCATTAGAGCGTGGTTATGGTATGACAATAGGAAATTCTTTAAGAAGAATTTTACTTTCTTCATTACCAGGAGCTGCTATTACAAGCATTAAAATAGAAGGTGTTGTACACGAATTCTCTACTATACCAAATGTAGTAGAAGACGTTCCTGAAATTATCGTTAATTTGAAGAACGTAAGACTAAAGCTTCATGACAACGAAGAAAAAGTAATTAGAATAGACTTTAAAGGTGAAGGAGAAGTTACTGCAGCAGATATTATAACAGATAGTACAGTTGAGGTTCTAAACCCAGAAGTACATATTGCTACTGTAGCAGAAGGCGGACACTTACAAATGGAAATGACAGTTGACATGGGAAGAGGATACAATACAGCAGAAAAAAATAAAAAACCTACACAAGCTGTTGATTCTTTACCAATTGACTCTATTTTCACACCTGTAAAGAAAGTTAACTATTCAATTGAAAACACAAGAGTTGGCCAAATGGTTGATTATGATAAACTTACAATAGAAGTATGGACAGACGGAAGCTTAAAACCATATGAAGCATTAAGCTTAGCAGCAAAAGTTATGACAGAGCATTTAGATTTATTTATCGATTTATCAGACACTGCTAAGAATACACAAATAATGGTTGAAAAAGAAGATTCTAAGAAGGGCAAAGTATTAGAAATGCCAATTGAAGAATTAGAATTATCTGTAAGATCATATAACTGCTTAAAACGTGCTGGAATATCAACTGTTCAAGATTTAGCTAATAAATCTGGTTCAGACATGATGAAAGTTCGTAACTTAGGTAAGAAGTCATTAGACGAAGTAACAAATAAATTACATGCGTTAGGACTAGACTTCGCAAACGAAGAAGAGTAAAACTTAAAAGGAAGGTGAAAAAATTGGCTACAAATAGAAAGTTAGGAAGACCTACAGACCAAAGACTAGCAATGCTTAGAGCTCAAACTACTGATTTACTTTTACATGGTAGAATTGAAACAACTCTTCCAAGAGCAAAGGAAGTAAAAGCAATATCAGATAGCTTAATAGCTTTAGCTATTAAAGAAAAAGATAACTTTGAAACAGTTGAAGTAAAAGTTAAAAAAGCAAAGCTAGATGCTAAGGGAAATAAAGTAACTGAAAAAGCTACAAGCAAAAACGGAAAAGAATATCTAAAAGTAGTTAAAGAAGAAGTTACAGAAAAAAGACAAAAAGATATGCCATCTAGATTAAATGCTAGAAGAAAAATGATGAAATATGTTAATAAAGTAAAAGACAGCGAAGGAAATAATGTTGATGTCATTGCAAAATTATTTAGTGAAATTGCTCCAAAACAAGAGAACAGAGTTGGAGGATACACTAGAATTGTAAAAGCAGGACCAAGACGTGGAGACAGAGCAGAAGTTGCTATATTAGAAATATTATAAACAAAAATAAAAAACCCGAGAGGGTTTTTTATTTTTGTTTTTTTATTCCATTTAATCATTCATTTCTTCTGACATTAGAGGTAAATAAACTTCTGTATGAGCATTTTCATAATCATCTTCTAAGCAAAATGTTGCATATTCATTTCCTATCAAATTATATCCTAAAAGTTGGAATAACCCTAAGTCATAGTCTCCGTTTTCATCTAAGTCTACATTAATTAAATCTTCGCCAACTACTGTCCAAGTATAAAGATCCTCATCTCCACAATCTAATTTGCCATTTGCAAAAGCTTCAAATAATTTTTCTCCATCACTTATATCTACCCAAACTCCTACAGGGCTAAATGATAATAATGATGTATCTATAGATTCATCTTCTGATGTACATCCTGTTAATGCCAGTAATGCAACAACCAAAATTGCTACTATAGCCATTAAGCTTATTTTTTTCTTATTCATAATAACCATCCTTTCAAAACAATTTATATAAAACTTATACCATATCATATAATTAATTACAAGAAAATCACATAAAAAAAGATAAGGAATATTATAAAGTAAGATGAGAAAAGGAGATGTAGATGACATGAATTCTTTATTAATATTTTTTGCCCTACCAGTAGCAACTATAATTTTATCAGCAGTTTTTCAAAAAATCATAAATTCACCAATTGCAGTGGCTGCAACAGCTTTTGCTATTTTCTTAGTTATAACATTTGCTTTTTATAATGCTGAATTTTTAATTGCAACAATAATATACACAATTTTAGCATTCTTAAGTGCTGAACTTGCTAGAATTATAAAAAGATTATGTGAAAATGGAGCAAATTTAAACACTGAAAGCGAGAAAATCTATAATAATGAAAACAACTGTGAAAATGCAAACATAATTGATGATGCAAGGACATTAAGATTTAATAGACGCTTTTGTAGGTGAAGGTAGACTTTAAAAAAGTGGCTGAATATGGTATAATAAAAGAGATATAGCAATTGCTATGTTGTACATCTCCCAAAAGACAGAATAAAAAAGGAGCGATGAACATGAGGGAGAAAAAGAGCCTGAAAATCTTTGGTCTGGAATATGATCGGAGTGACATCAAAACCGTCGTGCTGATGGCGTTGGTCATCATTATCGGTATTTTGAGCATGGTGCTGATACCGAGAAATGAGGCGATGCCACTTAGGGCAAACATGGAATCAGGGGCACTGACTACTGTCCGCTACTACTACGATGACATGGACAACAGTATTCAAAGGGTTACGTATGATCCAGAGACAAAAGTAATGTATCTGATTGTTAATGGGTCACTCATAACTCCCCTGTATAACACGGATGGCTCGTTGAAGCTTTACGATGGCGAATGATTCCCAGGCGGAGGGTTGCAATGCGGATGCATGGTGGCCCTTCTTTTTTTTGCTGCTATGGACAAAAGCCCAAAAATATGATAAAAATATATGTGAAAAAAGACACGAAAAGAGGAGTACAATATGAGACTTGACAAATTTTTGAAAGTTTCAAGAGTTATAAAAAGGCGTACAGTTGCAAATGAAGTTGCAGATAACGGAAGAGTTTCAGTAAATGGAAAACAGGTAAAGCCAAGCTATGATGTAAAAGTTGGAGACATTGTTGAAATTCAATTTGGAGACAAAGTATCAAAGTTTGAAATTACTTTCATTCCAGAAACAAATGGAAAAAACAACCCAGAAATGATTAAAATTTTATAGCACATAAAACATCATAAGTAACAGCAAAGTTTCCGCTCCCGGAGAGTTATATTTTTTCTTCCTCATTGCCCCATCCTAGAACTTGTAGTTCGTGTTTCACACTCACACAAGTTCTACGGCGGCTACCCCGGAGTCATTCGTCATAAAAAATATGGAACTCTCCTCGCGCTGTTATCTTTAATAATTAATGATGTTTTATGTGATAAAAATTTAAGGAGGAACGAGCATGCCAGACTTTGTGCATTTGCATGTGCATAGTGAATTTAGCTTACTTGATGGTGCTATTAGAATAAAAGAGCTACCTAAACGAGTAAAAGAGCTTGGAATGAGTGCTGTTGCCCTTACAGACCATGGAGTTATGTATGGAGCGATAGACTTTTATAAAGCATGCAAAAATGAAGGCATAAAGCCAATTATTGGCTGTGAAGTGTACGTTGCTCCAAGAAGCAGATTTGATAAAGAACCAGGAACAGATAATAAATACAACCACCTTATATTACTTGCAAAAAATAACGATGGATACAAGAATTTAAGTAAACTTGTATCTCTTGGTTTTACAGAAGGCTACTACTATAAGCCAAGGATAGATTTAGAAACACTAGAAAAATATCATGAAGGGCTAATATGTTGTAGTGCATGTTTAGCAGGAAGTGTAGCATCAGCGTTGCTAGAAGGCAAACAAGAAGAAGCAGAAAAAATAGCTATGTGGCATAAGAACTTGTTCGGAGAGGACTACTACCTAGAAATACAAGCAAATACTTTAAAAAAGCAGGCATTAATAAATCAAAAAATAGTTGAAATGAGCAAAAAATTAAATATACCACTTGTTATTACAAATGACTCACATTACCTAAATAAAGAAGATTTTGATAGCCATGAAGTTTTGCTATGCGTTCAAACTGGAAAAAAGATGAACGACATAGATAGAATGAGTTTTGAAGTAAATGATTTTTATTTAAAAAGTCCAGAAGAAATAGCAGACTTTATTCCGAACCTACCAGAAGCAATGGAAAACACAGTAAAGATAGCTGAAAAATGTAATGTGGATTTTGAATTTGGACACACAATACTGCCAAACTATGATGTACCGGCAGAATTTCCAACACACTTTGATTTCTTTAGAAAACTATGTGATGAGGGAATAAGGAATAGATATGGGCAAAACCCATCTAAAGAAATTTTAGATAGAATGGAATATGAAATTGAAGTAATCAAAAAGATGGGCTATGTAGATTACTTCCTTATAGTATGGGATTTTATTCATTATGCAAAATCTCATGGAATACCAGTAGGACCAGGACGTGGTTCTGGTGCTGGTTCTATTGTTGCATATGCAATAGAAATAACAGACATAGACCCAATAAAGTATGACTTGCTTTTCGAAAGATTTTTAAACCCAGAAAGAATAAGCATGCCCGATTTTGACGTTGACTTTTGTTATGAAAGACGTCAAAAGGTTTTAGATTATGTATCAAAAAAATATGGTGCAGACCATGTTTCACAGATTATAACATTTGGAACAATGTCTGCAAGGATGGTAATACGTGACGTTGGAAGAGTACTAGATTTACCATATGCAGAAGCGGACAAGCTCGCAAAAATGATTCCAAATGAGTTACATATTACGATAAAAAAGGCGATGGAGCAAAATAGGGAACTAAAAGAGCTATATGAAACAGACGAGAAAATTAAGAACCTATTAGATATTGCAATGTCGCTAGAGGGACTTCCAAGGCAGGCTTCTACACATGCTTGTGGTGTTGTTATAACAAAAGAACCAGTTGTAAATTATGTGCCATTATATGTAAGAGAAGATACAATTTCAACCCAATATATTATGACTACTCTTGAAGAATTAGGTCTACTTAAGATGGATTTTTTAGGCCTTCGTACCCTTACTGTTATAGATGATGCAATAAAATATGTAAAACAAAACAGGGGAATAGATGTTGAATTTGATAAAGAAATGAATGACCCCAAGGTATATAAACTATGGGCAGAAGGAAAGTCTCTTGGAATATTCCAGTTTGAAAGCCAAGGCATGACTAACTTTATGAAGGAACTAAAGCCAGATGGACTAGAAGATATTATAGCCGGAGTATCACTATATAGACCTGGTCCAATGGATCAAATTCCAAGATATATTAAAAACAAGCTACATCCAGATAACATTGAATATACGCATCCAGCATTAGAGCCAATTTTGCATGTAACATATGGATGTATGGTATACCAAGAGCAAGTTATGCAAATTGTAAGACAGCTTGCAGGCTATTCATTAGGAAGAGCTGACCTAGTAAGACGTGCAATGGGAAAGAAAAAGCTTGATGTAATGGCAAAAGAAAGAGAATACTTTATTCATGGTCAAGTAGATGAACAAGGTAACATCATTATTCCAGGATGCGTAAGAAATGGAATAGATGAAGAATCTGCAAACAAAATATTTGATGAAATGGCAGAGTTTGCAAAATATGCATTTAACAAATCTCATGCTGCTGCGTATGCAGTTGTATCATATAGAACAGCATATTTAAAAGCATACTATCCAGAAGAATTTATGGCAGCAACATTAAATAGCTTTTTAGGAAACCTCGATAAAGTGCCTGAATATATTGATGAATGTAAACGAATGAACATACAAATATTAAAGCCAGACATAAATAAAAGCGATACAAAATTTACAGTAAAAAGAGGAGAAATTCGTTTTGGCTTAGGCAGTATAAAAAATGTTGGAGTAGCCGCAGTTGATACAATTTGTGCTGAGCGAGAAAAAAATGGCGAATTTAAGTCAATAGCAGATTTCTGTGAAAGAATTAGTGGAGAAGCGGTAAATAAAAAATGCATAGAATCACTAATAAAAGCAGGAGCTTTTGATGACTTAGGTGAAACCAGAGCAACATTACTTGCATCATTTGAAGGAATAATTGATGCAATTTCTGATAGTGAAAGAAAGTCTTTAAAAGGCCAAGTAAGCATGTTTGACTTAGGTGGAGAAACAGAATCTACTAATATGGAAGATTTAAAATACAAATACGAAATAAGACCTGAGTTTTCACAAAAAGAACTTCTCTCAATGGAAAAAGATATGCTAGGGCTATACATTTCAGGGCATCCTTTAGAGAACATGAGAGAACAGATATTATCTCAAACAAATATTAACACCTTAAAAATGCATGAAATAGGAAATGACGAGGAAGTTCAAGAATACAAAGACGGGCAAAATGTTACATATGCAGGAATAGTTACATCTATAAAGAAAAAATACACAAAGAATAATACTTTAATGGCTTTTGTTACTGTAGAAGACCTATATGGAAGCTGTGAAATAATTGTATTTGATAGCTGCTACCAAAGAGCTAGCAATGTTTTAATAGAAGATAACATTGTGCTAATAGAAGGAAGACTAAGCTTAAGAGAAGACGAAGAGCCTAAAATAGTTGCAAACAATATAAGAGAATTTGTAAAACAAACAAAGAAGGTATTAAACATAGATATAACCAACTTAGACGAAGAAAGCAAGAATAGACTAAGAGGTGCACTAAAGTTCTTTATGGGAGAAAGAACTAACATGGCGATACAAATAATAGACGGAGAACAAGTAAAACCAGCAGGAGGAATATACTTAACAGAAAACATTTTAAAAGAGCTACAAGAAGTAACAGGAGAAGATAGGGTAAAATTGGTTGAAGTGTAGTGAAAGTATAAAAAAGTATTGTTTTTTTAGAGCTGTTGTGATAATATTAAAAAAATTAGTACATAAGAAAAAGGAGAATACATATGAAAACAGATAAACTCCTTGAAATTACAAATGGTTTAATAAATAAAATAATTTATAGCTACCTATCAATGCTTTATGCATAAGATGGGTAGCTTTTGTTGCTTAATAAAAACAAAGGGGATTGATAAAATGAGAAAAAACGGAATTACATTAATTGCATTAGTAATAACTGTAATAGTATTGCTAATTTTAGCAGGCGTAGCACTATCTACTTTTTCATCTCAAGATGGATTACTAACCAAAGTAAATTTAGCACAAGAGGAGTATACAAAAACTGTTGATGAAGAAACAATGATTTTTGAAGACGTAAACTCTATGTTTTTTCAAAGCGAGGATAAATGGAATGGAGAAGTCGCAGAAGGATTTGCAGGCGGCACAGGAAAACAACAAGATCCATATATAATTACTAATGCAGCAGAGTTAGCATATCTTGCTCAATGCGTAAATACGAAAACTTCAACTTTTGCAGGAGAATATATTGAAATAACAAAAGACATAAACTTATCGGGGCACGAATGGGTTGGAATAGGATATGATGAAACTGGAACATTAATAGACAATGCTAATAATATTAAATTTGCAGGTAACTTAAATGGGAATAATTATTGCATACATGGAATGACTATGATAAGAGAAGAAAAAACTGGTAGTGGGCTGTTCGGTGTTAACTGGGGGACAATATCAAATTTAAAAATAAAATATATGCATACAAAGGCATGGAACACTGCCGGAGGACTTACTGCAATAAACAGAGGAGAAATAAGTAACATTGTTATTGATAGAAACACTGTTATAGAAACAGCTGCGCCAGAAACAGGAAATTACAGAGGACGATATTCAGGAGGAGTTGCATCATACAACTATGGAAACATTGATAATTGCGTAAATTATGGAACGATGATAACAAGAGAAAGCAGGGCAGGTGGAATTGTTGGGCAAAGCGGAGGAGGCCTAATTTCCAATTGCACAAATTATGGCAATATTAAATGTGTATATGAAAGACAATATAGTGAATACGGATGTGACATAGGTGGCGTTGTTGGATATTTGTATCATGGTGAAATAAGAAATAGCTACAATTATGGAGAAGTTGAAGGCAAATCATCAGTAGGAGGAATAACTGGAGTACTAAGAACAAACGACACAATTGTATCAGGATGCAAAAATTATGGAAAAATACAAGGCAATAGTGACATTGGAGGAATTGCTGGTGAATTAAACAACGGATATGTTAAACAATCAACAAATTTTGGAAATGTTGAAGGAGGAACTGCGGTTGGTGGAATTGCTGGTTATCAATTTAATGCAAGTAAGATTGAAGATTCAACCAATAACGGAACAGTTTCAGCTACTAAATACGTAGTAGGTGGAGTATTAGGATATATGGCAGCGGGAGAAGTTTTAAATTGTGCTAATACCGGCAGCGTTGAGTCAATAGAAGTAGCATTGATGGGAGTTGCAGGCGGAGTAATAGGCTACCAAGGTGGAGGAACGACAACTAATGTATTTAATATGGGACCAGTAACAGTTGGTAATTCGGCTAATAGAGTAGATACAGTAGGAGGCATAATAGGAACGCAAACAAATGGAACTATTACTACAGCGTACAATAGAGGAATACTAATTCAAAGCCCAGAAAAAGAAGAAAACGACAAAATAGGTGGAGTTGCAGGAAAACAAACAGGAGGAACTATAACAAATGCATACTATTATGCATTAGAAGACTCAGGCTTGGGAGGCATAGGAGTAGAGGGAGAAGAAGAAAATGAAATAACGAGAACAGAAGATTTATATAATTCGCTGGATGAATTTACAAGAAACCACCAAGTTGCTGCAACAAACTAATAAATGAAACGTTTGGAAAAATCCATTAAATAGTAGGGACTTAATACATTGCCCAAAAACAAAGAAGAAGGAGAAAAGTTATGAAAAAGAAGCGGAATTACATTAATTGCATTAGTAATAACAATTATTGTATTGCTTATTTTATCAGGAACAGCAGTAACAGTAGCACTGGATGGAGAAGGCCTTTTTGGTAAAGCAAATACTGCAGTTCAAAAATGGAACAATAAGGTTGAAGAAGAAGAAAATATCAATTCAGCATTAGAATATCTTAACGAATTAATTGATAAAAAAGTATACACAAAATATACATTAGGACAGGAAGTAACAGTTGGCGGAGAGCAATTTTTTGTAATAGAAGAAGATACAACAAATAAGGACACAATAACATTAATTGCAAAATATAACTTAAAAACAAATACAAATGAACAGGTGACAAGTACTAGTGAACAAACGGATATTGCATTTTGTACAGATCCAAATAACACGTATAAAGGATATTGGAAGGACATAAGCGGAATAACATATCCATATGATTTAAATGGAGTAGAATCAGACAGAGCAACTGCTTACAATAAAGCAGTTACATATGGAGAGTCTAAAGGAGGAACGGGGAGACTTCTAACTAAATCGGAATATGATATTTTATCAGCAAGTGATAAAATACCAACAGTTATGCAAGGACAATATTGGTTTGGAACCGCGTATGCAGATTACAGTGCGTATTTTGTTAATAATGCAGGAAATATAGTTGGTGGAAACAACTGTATATATGTTTATGCAGGAGTTCGCCCTGTTATAACAGTCCCTAAATCTTCAGTTAACTAGAGATTATATAATATAACTATAAATTGGTTGAAGTATAAGAAAATAACGTGTTTTTAAAATTATTGTAATAATATAAAAAATCTCACATATGAAAAAGGAGTACAATTATGGGAAAGACATTATTTAAATTGAAATTAAAGAATTATCATTTATTACTACTATGTACTGCTATACTTGTTGTAGTAATAATTGGAACGATTATGCTAACCACAAATTTGAAGCTAGGACCAATCGACTATAAAAAAGAGTATAATTTAGATTCAGCATACGAAATGATAAAAAATGAAAATTTTAGTGTAACTGTATTAGGTGCAAAAGATGACAAAAAGACTTCTGATTATACGATTAGATATAGAAACAATCGTGATACAGATATAAATATGGTATTATTAGATGCCTCGTATAATTTTGAAAACCAGTCATTTAATGATTTTGCCATAGACTATATAAAGAAACAGGTATATTATAATTATGAAAATGCTAATATTATTTATCAAGATGAGAACAACATAGTATATTCTATTAAAAATAATTTTGAAAACGATATTGAAACTGATGATGAATACTATATTGAAGCAAATTATGAAGAATACTGTGATTACTTTATAACTGAAAGAGATAACATTTTTATAATATTTTACGCTGATGGATCTATTAAAAATCAAGATGAAGACATGCAATTTATATTATATATTATAGACAATGCTATAATAAATAATAAAGCTGACTTGTCAGAATATATAGAAATTGCAAATGAAGATAGCTCGCATAGAGCATATAATGATTTAAAAGAAATAGAAAAAAAGAAATATGATGAAATATATGAATGCCTTATTGTAAATGGTGAAAGATTCCAACCAGAAGATGGAGATGAAGAAGGCAGGGATGAGGTGGAATATTTTAATGCATTTGAAGCACTGCGATATGATATTGTTAACTTAGACCTTGAGAATTATGATTTATATGAAGACAGAGAAACGGGAGAATTTGTCGCAGACTATTATAATAATGTTATATTACCATGCAGGGGAAATGGAACATATTCAGGGAAATGGGATATTGAGAATTATGAACTTACAGAAGATGAGCTTATAAAGTTTAATAATACAGTAAAAGAAATAGTTGAAAACATGCCAGAAAGCTTATCTACATATGGAAAATATAAATATTTAGCAGAGTGCATTTGCAATATTGCAGAATATGATATCGAAGGAATGGAGGAGGCTGATGCCCTGGAAGATAAATACTACAAAGGATTAATATCTGCAGAAGAAAAATATGATAATACAAATTGGAGGCTTAATTCGACAGTTAGTGTTTTTGCCGATGGAAAATCCATTTGTGGAGGATACGCGAAAGCATATTTATATTTATGTGAAAAAGTAGGCCTATATTGTGAAGTAACTACAGATACTTATAGGGAACATGCATATAACTTAATTAAACTTGGCAATAAAATATATTTTACTGATGTAACATGGATGGACAGCGGAATAGATGAGCAGTTTGCGTATACATATGAAGAAGCGTTTAAAAATGGACATGAAAAACTTACACGCGAAAAAGATGAATATGAAATGGATTGGAGAGGAAATAAAATAAATACTTTAGGAACAATTGAATGGAACGACATTAAACATTTCAACTTTTGGGACACATAAATTCGTTCCAGATTAAACAAAAAGTGACACTTACCAAACAAAAGTTGGTAAATGCCACTTTTTTTACTGTTTTTGTCTCACAGGCAAATTAATCTAAGAAAAAATTACATCTTTTTCATTTTCTTGGATTGGTTTAGGGTATGGCTTAAATTGATTAGTTCTATACATTAAATAATCAACACTTGTACCATAATAATCAGCAAGTTTTGCTAACAATTCTAATGGAATGTTTCGCTTGTTTAATTCGTAGTATGAATATGCAACTTGAGATACATGTAAAAGCTTACTAAGTTGTCTCTGAGTTAAATCATGATCCTCACGTAGTGCTTTAATGCGCGTCTTCATACAAAAACCTCCTATACTTATGGTATAGGAAAATTATAGAATAAAACGAATTGTTGTTACGCGATTTAAAACGCAATGTTATATAATGAAAAATGAAGGTGAAATTTTTTATCATAATTATTGAATTAATAAAATAGATATTATATAATAGCTCAAATACTAAAAATATGACTATATTTTAGTAGCTTTTCTTTTTTAGAAAAGAGGTATTATATGAAAAAATTTTTATCAACGTACAAGTCAACGATAATTCTTTTGGTTGCTATTATTGTTGGCGCAATTGTTGGATTCGTATTCCAAGAAAAAGCAACCGTATTAAGTCCATTAGGTGACTTATTTTTAAATCTTCTTCTAGTCGTTATTGTTCCATTAATTTTCCTAACAATCACAACATCAATTGCAAAAATGAAAACGCCTAAAAGACTAGGCAAAATACTTATAACCATTATAGGTGTATTTATTGTCACCTCACTTATATCAGTATTGATAGGGCTAGCTACAACATTGCCTACTAAACTTGTAGAGCCTGAAGATGGTGAGGTAATTCGCTCATATTTGGACGATTCGACAGAAGAAGCCGATGACGAAGAAATAACAATACTAGAAAGGACAGTAAGTTTAGTTTCAGTAAATGATTTTTCTAAATTATTATCAAAAGAGCACATTATTGCATTACTTGTATTTTCAGTAATTTTTGGCATTGCAGTTAATATGACAGGAGACAAAGCTAAACCTGTTGTAGATTTTCTGGAAAGTGCTAATTTAGTTATAAATAATGTTGTAAAAATAATTATGTATTATGCACCAATAGGACTAGGATGCTATTTTGCGGCTTTAGTAGGAAGCTTTGGAGCAACTATTGTTGTAGGATACTTAAAAACTTTTGTAATATATCTAATTGTATCCGTTGCATTCTTTGCAGTATTTTACACATTGTATGCATGGATTGCAGGTAAAAAGAAAGGAGTTGTTACATTCTGGAAAAACGTTTGGCCATCTACTCTAACAGCACTTGGAACATGTTCTAGTGCAGCATCTATTCCTGTAAACATTGCTTGTAGCAAAAAAATGGGAGTACCAGATGATATTGCAGAAACAACAATACCACTTGGAACAAGCTTCCATAAAGATGGTTCTATAATAGGATCAGTGTTTAAAATAATGTTCCTAGTTTGCCTATTTGGAACAAGTATGGCAACAGCAGGAGATGTATTTGGAATAATAGGAGTAGCATTGCTTGCAAACCTATTTATTGCAGCAGTTCCAATTGGAGGAGGAACGATTTCAGAAATGCTAATAATAACAATGCTAGGCTACCCAGTAGCAGCATTGCCTATACTTACTATAATTGCAACAATTATAGATGCACCAGCAACTATGTTAAACGTTGTTGGAGACACAGCATCATCAATGGTTGTAGCAAGGATAGTAGACGGAAAAGATTGGATGGAAAACAAAAATAAATAATAAAAAAACAAATAGAAGAAGATTAAAAAGAACGTCTTTTAAGGCGTTCTTTTTTTAGTTGTATTTAAAATGTAACGAAAACTTAAACTATTTGTAATGGCTTTTACATAACTTGTATAATATAATTTACACGGTAAAAAAGATTTTTATATAAGAAGGGATTAGAATGATTATACTAATTGGAGAAAGTGGTAGTGGTAAAACAACCATATTAAATGAGTTAGAAAAAAGAGGCTATAAAAAGGCAATTAATCACACAACCAGAGCAAAAAGACCAGGAGAAGAGAACAATGCTGAATATGTTTTTACAACCAAAGATGAATTTAATACAATGTGGGATGAAGGAAAATTACTACAAAGAGCAGAATTTAATAATGAATACTATGGCATTTCTTCGGATTCTATAAGAGATGACGTTGCATGCATCCAAATAGTAGACTCAATAGCAGATGTAAAAGAAAGAGCAAAAGAATTAGGACTGGGAGACAAAAAGATAGTAACCTTTTACATTTCAGTCCCAGCAGAGGAAAGAACGAAAAGAATGCTTTTAAGAGGAGATAGCCTAGACAGCATTCAAAAAAGATTAGAAATAGACAATGAGAAATTCAAAAATGTAAAAGAAGTAGTAGATTTTACTGTAGAAAACGATATACTGGAAGATGCAGTAAATGAAATAATAAGACTTGATAAAGAAACTAATGAGGAGAAATGAGGCAAAGGGGATGGATTCTTTGCCTCACATAAATTTAATTGCAAAAAGTCTTGTAATTATTACTAAAAAGTGGTAATATATTATTGTTAAAACCATTGACAAAGCAAAGTAGAATACATATTTTTCTTATTAGAGAGAATGGGTCAATAGGCTGAAAGCCCATTTTAAGAAACTGTATTTGAAATTTCACTTTCGAGGTCTTTTGTTGAAAAGCTTAAGTAGGCAAAAGCGTGTAGCTTACGTTAAAAGCTAATTTAAGAGATTTGCTAAAAACATTAAGCAAATAAAATAGGTGGTACCGCGGAATATAAGCCATTTCGTCCTATGTTTTAGGATGAAATGGCTTTTTTGATTAGTATTCTAAAATAATAAATCTATAACTTAAACTACATATTTGTTACCGCTCCCAGGAGAGTCTATTTTTCTTTCCTTCGCTTCTTCCCACCGGCGCTGTAACAGATAAATCTTAACAGCGCTCGGCGGTCCCCCCGGAGAAGCTCGACTAAGAAAAATAGAAGCTCTCCTTCGCGCTAGTATAACTACTTAGATTTATTATTTTAGGATACTAAAAATAGGAGGTAGAAAATGAAAGAAGAACTAGAAGCAATCAGCAAACAAGGATTAGACGAAATTGCTAGTGCAAAAACAATGGATGAATTGCAAGAGGTTAAGAGAAACCTTTTTGGAAAAAGTAGCAAGCTATCAGAAATTACAAAATCAATGGGTAGCTTAACACCAGAAATGAGAAAAGAAGTTGGAATGAAGGTTTCTGAAATTAGGAACTTGTTTACTGCTAAGTTAGAAGCAAAAGAACAAGAAATTTTAGAATCAAATAGTGTATTAAATGCTCCAGCTGATTTAACTATTCCAGGAAAAAAAGTAAGTGGAGGAAGCATACATCCAATTATTCAAATGTGCTATGACTTAAATGATGCTTTTGCGTCACTAGGTTTCGAAGTGTTTAGCGAAGATGAAATTAGTAGCGAAAAATATGCATTTGATAATTTAAACTTTGCGCCAGATCATCCAGCGCGTCAAACAATGGATACATATTGGCTAGAAGGAACAGAAAATAAAAATGGAGCAGAAAGACTATGTTTAAGACCGCACTTAACAGGTGGTTCTGTAAGATATTTATTACAACATGGTGCACCTGCTAGATTTGTTTATCCAGGTCAAGTATTTAGAAACGAAGCTGTTGATGCAAGACATGAAAGAGACTTTTTCCAATACGAAGCATTAATTGTTGATAAAGACATTTCATTTTCTTCTGGAATTGTTATGATTCAAACAATATTAGAAAAAGTATTTGGAAGAAAAATTAATGTTAGAATGAGAGAAGGCTTCTTCCCATTCGTTGAACCAGGATATGAAATAGATATGGAATGCTTGGTTTGCGGAGGAAAAGGCTGCAAAACATGCAACCATAATGGATGGATTGAAGTTATGCCAGGTGGAGTAATTCACCCAAATGTTTTAAAATCAGCTAATTTAAGCCCAGATGAGTGGACAGGATTCTATATTAATATAGGCCTAGACAGATTAGTAATGATGCGCTATGGAGTAGATGATATTCGTTTGCTACGTAGTTCGGATTTAAGATTTTTAAGGCAATTTAATTAGGAGGAGGGAAAAAAGATGAAAGTTTCGTTAAATTTAATAAAAAAATATATTGATTTACCAAAAGAATTAACTCCTGAGCAAATTGCAAGAGACTTGACAATAAAAACAGTTGAAGTGGAAGATGTAGAAAATACTGCAAAGAAATTTGAAAATATTGTTGTAGGTAAAATATTAGAAATAAGTGCTCATCCAAATGCAGATAAATTAAGAGTTTGCAAAGTAGATATAGGGGAAAAAGAGCCAGTACAAATTGTTTGTGGTGGAAGCAACCTATATGAAGGAGAATATGTTGTTGTATCAAAGCCAGGTGCAAAAGTTGTATGGCATGGTGAAGGCGAACCAGTAGAAATTAAGGCAATGCCAATGAGAGGAGTAGACTCATATGGTATGATTTGTGGTGCAACAGAAGTATACCTTGATGGATACTTTAAACCAGAATCTGAAACAGAAATTGTAGACTTAAAAGGTGTAGACTGCAAGCCTGGTCAAAATGTTGCAGAAATTATTAATGCTGACGATGTAGTTATTGAAATAGACAATAAATCATTAACAAATAGACCGGACCTATGGGGAGTTTACGGGGTTGCAAGAGAATTATCTGCAATATACAATGTGCCTTTAAAAGAATTAGAAAAATACGACTTAGAAAAAGGCCTAAAGAAATATGATGTTGAAATAGTAGATGAAAAGAAATGTGCAAGATATGTTGGAGTTGAAATAGATGGAATTGAACAAAAAGATTCTCCAATGTGGATGCAAACTGTATTAATTAATTCGGGAATGAAGCCAATCAATGCTATAGTTGACATTACAAACTATGTAATGATAGTTACAGGTCAACCAATGCATGCATTTGATAGAACCCATATTGATGGGCAAAAAATAGTTGTAAGAAATGCTAAAAAAGATGAAAAATTAGAGTTGCTAGATGGAAATAATATTGAACTTGGTGAAGATGATTTAGTAATATGCGATATCCATTCACCTCTTTGCCTAGCAGGAATAAGAGGAGGAATAAAAGACTCTGTACTTCCTGAAACGACAGGAGTATTACTAGAAATTGCAAATTTTGAGGCAAGTACAATACGAAGATCTGAAAAGAAATTTGATGAAAAAACAGATGCAGGCATTAGATATGAAAAAGGAATAGACACTGAAAGAGTCGACCAAGGTGTAAATTTAGCGTTAGCTCTTGTTAAAGAATTATTCCCAAACAGCAAAATTGTAGCTTATGCAGATGAATATAAAGCAAAAACAGAAAGAGCAAAAATTGATGTAACAAAAGAATTCTTAGATGTAAGACTTGGAACAGTTATAGAACAAAAAGAAATTGAAAGAATTCTTACAAAACTTGGTTATAATGTAAATTTCGAAAATGGCGTATATCATGTAGTAGCTCCAACATGGAGATCTACTGGAGACGTATCACTTCGTGATGACGTAATGGGAGACATTGCAAGAATAATTGGATATGATAACTTCACAGAAAAGCCATTACCAATTAAAGTTGAACATGCTGTTATACAAAACAATGTATTGCTAGAAAGAAGAATAAGAGAGTATTTATCATTTAGATGTGGATTTGATGAGGTTATAACATACCCATGGGTAGAAGATAAATATATAGATGCAGCAGGACTTGATAGAGAAAAAATGGTAAAACTTGCAACACCACCATCACCAGATATGGCATACTTAAGAAGCTCACTTATTCCTGGACTATTAGACTCAATAGCTAAGAACTTAAGATATTTTGATGATTTCAAGATATATGAATTAACACAAGTTTATGAAAAGGGAGAATATCACGAATCATCAGGAGATGAAACTCTACCAGTTCATAAAAAAATGCTTGCTGGATGCATTGTTGGAAAAAATGCATATGAAATACTATATGAGCTAAAAGGCGTATTAGAAGGAATCTCAAGCTATTGCCATATGGAAGACATAGAGCTTACTGTGGGAGAAAAGCCAGCTTGGGCTGACATAAATGCTCACATGAACATTGTAAAAGACGGAGAAGTTATAGGAAGCATGGGACTTCTTTCAATTAAGACAATGCTTGAAACAAAAATAAAACATACCAATGCGGTTTTATTTGAATTAAATGTAGAAAAGTTGGTGCCATACACATCAAGAACAAATGAATACAAACATTTGCCACAGTTGCCTTTAATTGAAAAGGACTTGTCTATATTAGTAGATGAAGCAACACCATGGGAACAAATAAGAAGCACAATTGCACCACATGTTAATGAAGTAATTTTCGTGGAAGAATACAGGGGAGGCCAAGTACCAGAAGGCAAGAAATCAATAATGCTAAAAATGAAAATAGAAAACAATGAAACAACAATGACATCTGAAGAAATAAACAAAATAATAGACAAAATTGTAAAAGCACTATATTATAAAATAGGTGCAGCTCTAAGAGAAGAATAATTCTAATGGGACGTTTCCTAAAGGGAAAACGTCCCATAAATTATGGAGCAGATAATGGGAGTCGAACCCACCTCTAAGCCTTGGGAAGGCCTCGTTCTACCGATGAACTACATCTGCATAATTACTTATAGATTAGCAGATTATTGAAAGAAATTCAAGGTTTAGACAAAAATATCCATTCATATGATTGAAAACATTCTTTTAATATGATAATATTCTTATATAAAAGGGGGATTAATTATGGACAAAAGTAAGAAGACATTAATTGCAGCAGTAGTAATTTTATCAATTCTTGTAATTGGTTTAGCAGTAGGTCTAATATATGTATTATATGGAAATGAAATAACAAATGGCATTAATAGCCTTTTAGGTAGTACATTTATTGACGAAACTACAACAAATGAGATTTCAGAAAATGAGACTACAAATGAAACAACAACTAAAAACACAAACAAAGTAGCTAATAATACTAGCAAAACTAACCAAACATCTAATAAAGCGGAAAACAATAAAAAAACAACTGCATATGTAGAAAAGAACAATATAAAGGTTCTATCTGCAACTGATAACTACACGAACCCAGTATATTGCTATACAACAAATAGAGAGGAAACAAAAGACTTAGTAGATGTTGGAGTTTCATTTGAAAAAACTTCTGCATCATATAAATTTTATGATTACAGTGTATCTAAGGCAGATAAAGACGGAAATGTTACAGTATCATTCAAATATGATATGACAGTACCTATAAAATATACAAGAACAGATTATAGCAACAAAATTAACTATTATTACAATGTAATGCAATCAAGTCCGGTATTGTTTGATTATTATACAGGAGAGGAATACCTATTAAATGAATATAGCGCAAGTGCCAGTGAAGATACAAAAAAAATGAAATATAATGAAATCAAATGGGAAAATAAAACTTATAAAATAGGGGTTAGAGCTGACACAGTAATTAAATGGAACGGAAAAGAAACAGTTTCAGAAAATGTCTATGCGGATACAAAAAATACAACTATAACATATTATATATCTGTGCCACAGAGCTATGACGGATTAATGGTTGCAATACAAAAAAATGGAGTTACTAAGCAAGATTTTGAAGATACAAGAAACTATAATAAAAAGTATAATGACTTGAAAGAACAAGCAGAGAAAACAGGAGAGAAAAGTAAAGAGCTGATAGAATGGGAAAAGAAGGCAAATACTATGATTAAATTGTTTGAATCTAGAATAGAAAATAAAAAATACACAAAAGATGACTTTTATGTGTTTAAAGTAAAAGATATAAAACCAGCAAAATAAGAAAAAGCATGTTAGAAATTAAATTTCTAACATGCTTTTTTGCTTGGAGCGGGTAGCGAGAATCGAACTCGCACTATCAGGTCGGAAGCATGACATTCTACCATTAAATTATACCCGCATCACAATATATATTTTAACACAAATTTAACTACACGTCTATAAAAATTAACAAAATTTGCCTAATTTTGGACTTCTTCGCGGTGCTCATCCGGATGGGATATATCGGCAACGAGCGTTACGGCGTTCTGGAGACGACTGAAGAGATGGTGTCCCACATTCCTGAATTGGCGATTACCGCCATCACGGAGGTGCTTGTTGCGAACATTCTGATCGCAATCATCGCCGTTGTGGTGTACATCGTCTGCTCCAAGAAGTACTGATGAGACCAACCGCCAACCCCAGTTCCGGGCGGTTTTTTTTGTATGCATTAAAAAGTTTCAATAATGTGTTGCATTTTTTAAAAAGAGTGATATACTAAACAAAAAAAGGAGGATGTTTTATGAAATACGAGATTATCGGAAAAACAGTACCAGCAGTAGAGTTTACTTTTAACAAAGGAGAATCAGTATATTCACAAAGTGGTGGAATGGTATGGCAATCAGACGGAATCGAAATGAAAACAAATGCTAGAGGCGGAGTTATGAAAAGCCTTGGCAGAATGTTTACAGGTGAGTCTGTTTTCATGAATACATATTCTGCACTACAAGATGGAGCAAAGGCTGCATTTGCAGTAACAAACCCAGGAGACATTATACCAATTAATGTTAGTGAGCAAAAAGGTGGATTCTTAATTCAAAAAAGAGCATTCCTATGTGCAGAACCAAATGTAGAAGTAAGTGTTGCATTTACAAAGAGATTTTCTGCAGGGTTATTTGGAGGAGAAGGATTCATTCTCCAAAAAGCAGAAGGACAGGGAATGTTATTCCTAGAAGTTGATGGAGATCCAGTAGAAAGAGAATTAGGACCAGGTGAAATTTTAAAAGTTGACACAGGAGATGTAGTAGGATTTGAAAGTACAGTTTCATATGAGATAGAAACTGTTAAAGGATTAGGAAATATATTCTTCGGAGGAGAAGGATTATTCTTAACAAGACTTAAAGGACCAGGAAAAGTTATTCTTCAAACACAAAACTTTAATGATTTTGCAGGAAGAGTACTTGCAATGTTACCAAAGAAATAGAATATAATTATATACAAGAGTGAAGCCATTAGGCTTCACTCTTTTTTATATAGAAAATATATTAATAAAAGATTGCAAATTTTATGTAACATGATGTATAATCAAAGCGTGCAAAATATAAATAATATGGAGAAAATGTGGAAGTATTAATTGGTAATTTATGTGGATTTTGCCCTGGTGTCGAATATACTGTAAAAAAGGCAGAAGAAGCTTTAAAAGAAAATAAAATGATTTACTGCCTAGGCGAAATAGTTCATAATGAAAGAGTTATTGCAAAGCTACAAGATATGGGAATGATTACTGTAAAAAGTGTTGATGACATACCTAATAATAGCAAAGTAATATTTAGAGCGCATGGGGAAGCAAAATCAATTTATGAAAGGGCAAAGCAAAAAGGACTAGAAGTAATTGACTTAACATGTGGCAAAGTAAGAATTATACATGACCTTGTTGAAAAACAAAAGGAAAGTTTTATTATAATTATTGGAAAGAAAACACACCCTGAAACAATAGGAACAAAAGGATTTGCAAAGCAAGACAGCTTTGTTATTGAAACTGAAGACGATATAGTTTCTGCCTATGAAGCTTATAAAAGATCTAAACTAAATCAAATATATATTGTTGAACAGACCACGTTTTCAAAAGAGTTATTTAAAGAGCTCGTAAATAAGATAAAAGACGTATTTAACGAATCCAATATTACTGTAGAAAATACAATTTGTGATGCAACAGAAAAAAGACAAACTGAAGTAATGGAGCTCTCAAAAAAAACAAACAAAATGATAATTATTGGAGGCAAGCAAAGCTCTAATACAAAAGAACTATACAATATAGCTATTAATAACTGCAAAGAAGTATACTTAATACAAGAACCAGAAGAGATAAAAAACGTAAGATTTAATAATGATGACATCGTTGGAATTATGACAGGTGCATCTACACCAAAAGAAATTGTTGAAGAGGTAAAACAGTATTTAAAATGAGAGGAGAATTAGTATGTTTTTAGGTAATGGAATTTTAGTAGGAAAAAATGGAACTGAAAATGAACTTTCAATTATTTTAAACAAAGCAAATCGTCATGGTTTAATTACAGGTGCTTCAGGAAGTGGAAAAACAATTACTCTAAAGGTTATGGCAGAAAGTTTTTCAGCTGCAGGAGTTCCAGTGTTCTTAGCAGATGTAAAAGGAGATTTGGCAGGTATGCCACTTCCTGGAACTGCAAGTGAAAAAATAAGTGAAAGATTATCTAATATTGGAATAGACAACTTTGAGTTTAAAGGATTTCCTACTGTGTTTTGGGATGTTTACGGTAGAGGAGGTCATCCAATAAGAACAACTGTAAAAAGTGTTGGAGCAACAATCCTCTCAAGAATGTTAGGATTAAGTGAAGCACAAGAAGGAGTTCTTGCAATTGCATTTAAAATTGCAGAAGATAGTGGGTTAGAGCTTGTAGATTTAAAAGATTTAAGACTATTACTTCAATACATAGGAGATAACAGACAAAAATATACTATAACATATGGAAATGTTGCAACACAAAGTGTTGGAAGTATTCAAAGAAGTATTTTAATGCTTGAAGAACAAGGTGGAAACCAATTCTTTGGAGAGCCTGCTATAGATATTAACGATTTTGTACAACTTAATAGCAACGGATGCGGAAATATAAACATATTACATGCAGTAGAGCTATTTAAACAACCTAATCTTTATGCTTGTTTCCTACTATGGTTGCTTACATTCCTTAACCAAACATTGCCTGAAGTAGGAGACCTAGACAAACCTAAAATTGTGTTTTTCTTTGATGAAGCTCACTTATTATTTGATGATATGCCAAATTATATGCTTACACAGGTAACACAAGTAGTAAAATTAATTCGTTCAAAGGGAATTGGACTATATTTTATTTCTCAAACGCCAATGGATATTCCAGGAGATATCTTAGCTCAATTAGGAAATCGTGTACAACATACTTTAAGAGCATATACTCCAGCAGAACAAAAAATAATAAAAGCAGTTGCAAGTTCATTTAGAGCAAACCCAGAAATAAACACGGAAGAGGCTATATTATCACTAGGAACTGGTGAAGCACTTATCTCATTTGTTAATGAAAATGGTGAACCAAGCATTGTACAAAAAGCTACAATTCTTCCACCACAAAGTATGATGGGAGCAATAGATGATTCAACAAGGCTTATGGTTATGAACCAAAGTGCATTTAGAGGGAAATACGACAACCCAATTGATAGAGAAACTGCATATGAAAAAATAAAGGCTGAGATGGAAGCTGCAGAAGAGGAAAAGGCAAAAGAAGCAGAAGCAAAACAAAAAGAAAAAGAGGAAAAAGAAAAACAAAAAGCTTCAGGCACAAAGGGTAGCGGAAGCAAGAAAACTAAAAAATCCGCAGCGGAAAAAGCACTAGAAAAAACAGCAAATGCAGCGTTAGGAACAATTGGAAGACAAATTGGAAAATCAATTTTTAAGTGGTTTAAGTAATTTATAATAAAAAGCCAAATGGGAGATAATTGCCATTTGACTTTTTTTATGCTTAATTTGATATTATGTATACTTTGTGATATAATTATAACATAAATTTGTTCCATTGCGACTAACGAAAGGAGACGTAAACATGAAGGTGGAACTCGTCGAACGGCAACTGCCGATTGACTCGCCCAGGAGAGTGGGCAAAATGATCCCTACCTACATTACAGTCCATGAGACTAGCTTGGGAACCGACCTTCAGCCTGCTGAGAAAGACTTTGCAAGGTACTACGGTATGCTGACGACTGGGGATAGCAAGGTTGGCTATCACTTCCTCGTCGAGGCGAACACCGGCAAACCTGCCAGAGTCTACCAGTTCTTGGAAACCACCGTGGCAACTTGTCACACAGGCAACCCGGACGGTAATTCATGTAGCATTGGGATTGAACGGTTGGTCAATACGGACACAAACATGTGCAGGGCGATAAGTCTGCAGGCGCAGCTTACAGCAACGCTTATGCATATGTATGACATTCCGATTTCCCACGTTGTGCCTCACAAGTTTTGGTCTGGCAAAGAATGCCCTGCGCGGCTTCTTGCCGGGATGTATGGTGGATGGTCCGGATTCGTTGAGATGGTAAAGCACCATCTTAGGGAGCAGGACTGGATCGACGGGGTGCTGTAAAAGGCACCCCATTTTTTGTTTAAATGAATATTTTTAATATTGCTTCTAAAATATGTTTGAGATATAATAACAAAAGAAAAATTTGCAATAATAATAAGGTGGCGAAAAAGTAATGAAAGAAAGCGTTGATAGAGAAAATCAAAAAAGAGCTGAAGAAAATATTAAAAGATTAAGCAAAATCTCAAAAGAGGAACTATTTTCAGAGCTTAAATCTTCAATAAATGGACTTAGCATTGTTGATATAGATGACTTACAGGACGAATACGGAAAAAATATCATAGACTTTGGAGAAGAAAAGTCATTATTAAAAAAAATAAAAGAAGCTATAATTAACCCGTTTAATATAGTTTTATTAATGGTAGCTGTAGTTACATTTATAACTGATGTTGTTATAGCAACAGAAAAGGACTATGCAACTTTTTTACTTATAATAGGCACTGTAATTATATCTGCAATCATTTCTCTTGTACAAGAAACTAAATCAGACAATGCAGCTAAACAGTTAAAGAGCCTAATTACAAACAAAATAGACGTTATAAGAGATGAAGTGCCGTATGAAGTTGATGTTGAAGACATTGTTCCAGGTGATATAGTAAAACTTTCTTCAGGAGACATGATTCCAGGAGATGTAAGATTTCTTGAGGTAAAAGACTTATTTATTGACCAAGCATCACTTACAGGAGAATCAAACCCTGTTGAAAAGTTTTCTGTTGTAAAAGAAGACGATACAATTACAGACATTTCTAATATAGGATTCATGGGAACAAACGTTGTAAGTGGTTCAGCAACAGCAATAGTATTAACAACAGGTGCTGACACATATTTTGGAAGTATGGCTAAATCACTTCACAGTGTTAATGAAAAGAACAGCTTTGAAAAAGGTGTAGATAATGTAAGCAAACTTCTTATAAGATTCATGGCAGTAATGCTACCAATTATTTTGGTTATAAATATTTTTACAAAAGAAGACTGGTGGTCATCACTTATTTTTGCTATTACAATTGCAGTAGGATTAACACCAGAAATGCTTCCAGTTATTATGACATCGACTATGGCAAAAGGTGCTGTGGAAATGTCTAAAAAGAAAACAATTGTAAAAAGGTTAAGTGCAATTCAGACATTTGGAGAAATGAACATTCTTTGCACAGACAAAACTGGTACTCTAACAGAAGACGAAATCGTACTTGAAAAATATATGGACGTCCTTGGAAACGAGAATATTAGAATATTAAGACATGCTTTTTTAAATAGCTATTTTCAAACTGGACTTAAAAACTTAATAGATGTTGCAATTATTTCAAGAGCTGAAAAAGAGAATTTGAATGTGTTAAAAGTAAAATATGTAAGAGAAGACGAAATACCTTTTGACTTTACTAGAAGACGTATGAGTGTTGTTTTAAAAGATGATACAGGCAAAAGACAGCTTATTACAAAAGGTGCAGTAGATGAAATAATGTCAATATGCTCTTTCATTGATATTGATGGAGAGGCAAAACCGCTTACAGATGAACTAAGAGAAAAAGCATATAAAGTATATGAAGAAAACAATGATGACGGATTAAGAGTTCTTGCAGTTGCACAAAAAAATGAAATACATGGCATTGAAACATTTGGCGTAGGAGACGAATGCAATATGGTATTAATCGGCTTCGTTGCATTCTTAGATCCACCAAAAGTTAGTGCAAAACAAGCTATTGAAGCTTTAAGAAAACATGGAGTAGATACAGTAGTTTTAACAGGTGATAGTGAGGGCGTTGCTTTAAACGTATGTAAAAAAGTTGGAATAAGAGTAAGCAACAGATTAACAGGAAAAGATGTAGAAAACTTAACTGATGAAGAATTAAAAGAAAAAGTTAAAGACTGCCACTTGTATTCAAAATTATCACCACTTCAAAAACAAAGAATAGTTAGAATTTATCAAGAAAACGGAAATACAGTTGGGTACATGGGAGATGGAATAAACGATAGCCCTCCGTTAAAACAAGCAGACGTTGGTATCTCAGTAGATACAGCGGTAGACATTGCAAAGGAAACTGCTGACATTATCCTTTTGGAAAAAGATTTAAACGTGCTAGAAGAAGGAGTTGTAAATGGAAGAAAGACATTTACAAATGTTCTAAAATATATAAAAATGGCTACAAGTGGAAACTTTGGTAATATGATGAGTGTTATAATTGCCAGCATATTTCTACCATTTTTACCATTACTACCTATACACATTTTGATACAAAATTTATTATGTGATTTTGCACAAATAGGAATGCCTTTTGATAATGTCGATAAAGAATACTTAGAAAAACCTAAAAAGTGGAATACAAAGGAAATCAAAAACTTTATGTTTGCTTTCGGTTCAATAAGTATGATTCTAGATATGATGTGCTTTGGAGTTTTACTATATGTATTTAAATTTAATACTCCTGAAAAAGCCACATTATTCCAAACAGGTTGGTTTGCATTTGGAATAATATCTCAAACAGTTATTATGCATATGATTAGAACACACAAGATTCCATTTATACAAAGTAAATCATCTAAAGAATTGTTAATATCAACATTTGTTGTTGTTTTAATAACACTAATAATCACATTTACAGGTATTTCTGGAATATTTGATCTTGTGCAATTACCTTACATCTACATGGCATGGATAGTAGGACTTGTATGTATGTATATAACAGCGATTCAGCTATACAAAAAATTATATATAAAACTACATGGACAATGGCTATAAAAATTACTTTTATATATTGAATTATTTTTTTAGGTGTGATACACTATTTATTGTAATTTATAAGAAAGAAGGAATAAAAATGAAACAACATGATAAAGGCAAAATTGCAACAAAAATAATGGCAGGAATACTTGCAGCGCTTATGCTTTTAGGAACAGTAGGTACATTACTATACTATATATTTGCATAAACAAAAGAGGTAATCTATGTTAGAAAATTTTGGAAAAATATTTACAAATTTTTACGAAAACAATATATTAGAATATTTACAAACACTATACCAATATCCAATAAAGTTAGTTTTGTTAGTTATTGATATTACACTAGTAGGATTTTTGGCGGTTAAATTATTAAAAATAGCAAAAGATACAAGAACATGGCAATTATTAAAAGGAATTATACTATTGGTAATTGCAATGGGATTAAGTGCAGTATTCGAACTTAAAATACTTAACTATATACTTACATCAATAATGACATATGGAGTTTTAATTTTAATTGTAATATTCCAACCTGAATTAAGACGCGGACTAGAGCAACTTGGATCAAATAAAATTAGTAAGTTTTTTGGATTAGATAAGGATATAGAAACAAAAACAAAAGAAAATATTTATAAAATTGCCATTGCTGCAACAGAAATGGCTAAAACAAAAACAGGTGCTTTAATTGTTCTAGAAAGAGAAATAAAGATAAAAGATATAATAGACACAGGTATATTGATTGATGCAGAAATATCTCCACAGCTTTTGGTTAACATATTTGTACCTAATACACCGTTACATGATGGAGCAGTTATAATATCAGAAAATAAAATCACAGCGGCAGCATGTATGCTTCCACTTGCTTCTGATAAAGACATAGCAAAAGAATTAGGAACAAGACATAGAGCAGCTATCGGAATTTCTAAGGAATCAGATGCTATAGCAATTGTAGTATCAGAAGAGACTGGAAAAATATCTGTAGCAAAAGATGGAACTTTAATTGCAGACTTAAAAGAAGAAGCACTTAAAAAAATCCTCATGAAAAACTTAATATTACCGAAGATTGAAAAAAGTGGGGTAGCAAAGATTTCAAATTTTAAAAATAAAACAAAGAAAACAAAGGAGGAAAATTAAATGAAGAAATCAACAAAAGCTAGTTTAATTATTTTTATTGTAACTTTTTTAGTAGGTTATGTTATGGCAAGTTTTATACCAGATGAACTATTATCATATTCTACATTAAACGGTTCAATATTAAGCTTCTTAGGAAGTAGCGTAGCAAAAGCAGTTGGAATGAGAACAGTATTATCTGTTGCAATTGCACTTGCAGTTACATTATTAGTAAGAATAATAGATACAGAGGACAAAAAAGAAGTAGTAACTAAAAAAACAACAAAAAAGGAAGCTAAATGAGAAATATCAAAATCATAATAGAATATAATGGAAAAGGATTTAATGGTTGGCAGAAACAGCCAACCAAACTTAATATTCAAGGGGAAATCGAAAGAGCAATTTTTGATGTAACCGGAGAAAATGTTGAACTCTATGCATCTGGTAGAACAGATGCTGGAGTTCATAGTTTTGGGCAAGTTGCAAACTTTAAAATTGAAAACCCAATTCCAATAGATAAAATTCCTTTAGCATTAAATTCTAAACTTAAAAAAACAATTATTATAAAAAGCGCTGAAGAAGTGGATGAAAAGTTCCATGCAAGGTATAATTGCAAAGGAAAAAAGTACAGATATGTTATAAATAACTCACTTTGTGGCAGCGCTATTTTTCATGATTTGGAATATCATATGCCATTGAAGTTAGACATTGATAAAATGAAAGAAGCAAGTAAATTTTTTATAGGCGAACATGACTTTAGAGCTTTTAGAGCGAGTGGTACCAGTAGCAAATCTAGTGTTAGAACAATATACAATATAGAAATTAGACAAGATGGAGACAGAATATTTATTGAATACACTGGCAATGGATTTATGTACAACATGGTTAGAATTATTACAGGAACACTTGTTGATGTCGGATTAGGCAGAATAAAATGTGATGAAATTCCAGATATAATAGAATCAAAAGATAGAACAAGAGCAGGAAAAACTTTACCAGCTCATGGATTGTATTTAATGGAAGTGTATTATTAATTGAAACGTTTTTTACGGTCTAAACGTTTCAGGAAAGAGAACTGGCAAAATGTATAGTAAAGAAGAGATAATTGCAAAAGCAAATGATAGAGATTTTATATTAGATGCAGTAAAAAAAGAACCATGGGTTTATGAATTTGCATCTGATAAACTTCATGATGATGAAGAGATTACTTTAGAAGCTGTAAAAAATGACGGAATTGAACTTGAATTCGCAAGTGACAGACTAAAGGATAACAAAGAAATTGTTTTTGAAGCTGTAAAAAAGGCAGGATGGGTTGCTTGCTATGCTAGTGAAAAACTATTAAATGATAAAGACATTTTACTAGCTGGAGTAAAAGTAGATGGTCAAATTCTTTATTATGCAGGGGAAACACTAAGAGATGACAAAGAAGTTGTTTTAGAAGCGGTAAAAAACAAGGGGATTATTTTAAAATATGCTAGCAGAAGATTAAGAGAAGATAAAGAGGTAGCAATAGCTGCTATAACGCAAAACAAAGATGCATATGCATATGTATATGATACTATAAAACAAGATGAAGACATACAGAATATTATAAAACCAAAAGAAGAAAACGCATAGCAATCACGTAAAATAAAATCAAGCATAGTATATGATAAGGAGGAATACTATGCTTGATTTTATTTTTAACGTCATATTTTGCACTTTGGCAATATATGGCTTAATAGAAATCATAAAAAACGTTTATTATACTTTTACATATGCAAATTTAAAACCAGATGGAATTTATATAATTGTGGCAGTCAAAAATCAAGAAGAACATATTGAGGGATTTTTAAGGAATTTTTTATTTAGAGTAATTTATGGAAAAGAAGAAATGATTAAACAGATTTTAGTGGCGGACCTAGGATCAGAAGACAATACCAAGGAGATAATAGACAAAATAGGATGTGATTATTGCCAGATAAAATCAGTAAATTGGAAGGACTGCAAAGAAATAATAGAAAATATAAATGGGTAGTTTTATATTGTTTAAAATTATAGTTGCTTTATTGACTTTTTGATTTACAATTATTAAAATAAATGTAACAAAATATAAAAGGAGGAAACAAATGAAAAAAGGTATAACATTAATAGCTTTAATAATTACAGTGATTGTTTTACTCATAATATCTGGTACGGCAGTATCGTTGGGGCTTGGATCAGATAGCATATATGAAAAAACAGACAATACTGTAAAAAAATGGAATGAAAAAGTTGACGAAGAAAATAATACTTTAAATGAACTGTTAAGCTTCATGCCTAATCCAAATGTTTTATCTGCTCAAGAATTATATGAAAATGCAAGTACATATTTTGGATGGGATGTAACAAATTATGCAGAGACATTGCCAGAAGAATTACAAGACATAGAATGGCAATTATTATATGCTGGACCATTAGAAGACGAAACAGAATCAAGGATATATCTAATTTCAAAAAAATACGTAAACTATACACAGCTTCCTAAAAAAAATAATGTATCGCTAGTTGAAGTTACTAATGGAAGCGGTAAGACAGCAAAATTTGCTGGCGACGATAATAGTGGAATGATGTTACAATATAGTGGATCGAGTGATATTACTGAATCAAAAATCAAGAACCTCAATAAAAAATATTTTAATTATTTAACAAATAATAATTTAACTAGCACGGAACCTAATATAAAAGCAGTGGCATATATGCTTGACACAGATATATGGGCTGATTATGCTGGAAATTATGCTGAATATGCAATAGGAGGACCAACAGTTGAACTTTTATTTAGTGCATATAATCAATATAAAAATCTTACAGGGCAAAATAAATTTATATCAGATGTAAACGACAAGAAAGGATATACTTATACTGTTCCTGGAACAATAGAAAGCGATACGGAAACAAAAGATAATCCTTTTTCTGTTTCAAATATTCAAAGTAATGTAACTGGATATAATATTGCTTCTCCATATGGGTTGGATAAACAATATATTATATCAATTTATTCTGGAGGAACTATAGGTGCACATTCTCATTACAATAGTTCGGGCTGGGCATTTAGGCCAGTTGTTGTATTAAATACGGGATGTAAATTGGAAAAAGTTAAAAATGGGAACAATGATGCATTAAGAATAGTTTATTAATAGATTATTTAAAATAAAAAAAGGTGAGTGTAAAAATGCTCATCTTTTTAAATTAATTATAGCATTTATATTTTTATTTATTTGAATCTAGCCAAAATAATTTACAATGTGGTATAATATTTCCCATAGAGAAAGGAAGAAAAATGGGAACAAAAAGTATAAAAAAGAATTTTTTATATAATCTTGTATATCAGGTACTAATACTCATTTTACCAATTATTACAACGCCATATATATCCAGAGTTTTAGGAGCGGAAAATGTTGGTATATATAGCTTTACTATATCAATAGTAACGTACTTTACACTGTTTGGATCTCTTGGCGTTTCACTGTATGGACAAAGAGAAATAGCATATGCAAGAGAAAATGTGGGAAAAAGAAAGAAGGTTTTTATAGAGATAATCTTCTTTAGATTTATCACAATGGCAATAGCAATGGCAGTATTTATATTAACGTATGCTACTCATGATCAATACAAAGGATATTATCAAATACTTATATTATATTTATTAGCATTTGCATTTGACATTAGCTGGTTTTTCCAAGGAATGGAAGAATTCAAAAAGACAGTATTAAGAAATGTAATTGTTAGAGTTGCAAGTGTTGCATGTATTTTTATATTTGTAAAAAATCAAGAAGACCTAGAAAAATATTTGTTAATATATTCTCTTGCAGATTTAATAGGGAATATATCACTCTGGTTCTATCTACCAAAATATTTAAAAGGCATAAAAGTTAAACACATAAATATTTTCAAACACGCAGTTCCAATAATCATGTTGTTTATACCACAAATAGCGGTAAAACTATATAGTATAGTAGATAAAACAATGATTGGATACATGATAACAGATAAATCATCACTTGGAAATTATGAAGAAGCATATAAAGTAATTAATGTTTTATTTACTGTGGTTTCATCACTCGGAATTGTAATGGTACCAAGGATAGCGAGTATTTTTGCTAGTGGAGACAAAAAGAAATTAAATGAGTATATTTTAAAATCATTTAAATTTACATTTCTATTAGCTTTTCCTATGATGCTAGGGGCAATAGCTGTTTCAAAAGAGTTTATACCAATATTTTTGGGAGAGGAATATAGAGATGCAGCAATAATTACGAATATACTTGCTCCTACAATACTTGGAATGCGGAATAACAAATGTAATAGGAACTCAATACTTGCTACCAACAAAACAACAGAAAAAATACACACTTTCAATTCTAGCAGGGTTAATTGTAAACGTTATACTTAATTGGATTTTAATTAATAACTATGGAGCATATGGAGCTGCTTTTTCAACAACAATCTCTCAATTTGTTGTAGTATTTGTACAGATGCGCTATGTACGAAAAGAACTTGATATAAAGAAAGCAATACATTCAAGCAAAAAATATATAATTGCATCTTCAGCAATGTTTATAGTTTGTTTAATTGTTGGAATAATAGTAAAATCTGACATTCTATCTGTAGGAATTAAAGTTTTATCAGGAATGGTAGTATATCTGTTAATGCTAATAATTCTTGGAGAGTCGTATGTATATGAAATAAGAGATATGGTATTGGCAAAGTTAAAAAGAAAATAAATAATAGGGGCGAAGATATAAAAGACATCTTTGCCTTTTTAAAAAAGAGGTGGAAACTTGGAACTAAAAGGAACAGTTGAAGACATTATTTACCAAAATGAAGCAAATGGCTATACAATTTGCGAAATGGAAACTGAAGAAGAAAGAATAACTGCAGTAGGGTATCTTCCTTTTATTAACCAAGGAGACACCCTTAAAATTGTTGGGAAATTTGTAATGCATCAAGAATATGGAAGACAATTTAAAATTGATACTTTTGAAAAACTGATGCCAGAAACTGTTGATGCCCTTGAAAAATATTTAGCAGGTGGAATAATAAAAGGAATAGGTCCTGCACTAGCAAAGAGAATAGTAAAGACTTTTGGCGATGAAACTATGGCTGTTTTTAAATTTGAATCAATGAGATTAGCTGAAGTAAGAGGAATAAGCGAAACAAGAGCACTAGAAATCGCACAGGAATTTAATGAAAAATGGGAAATGTGGCAAATTGTTAGTTTTTTAGAGCGATTTGGAATAAGTAGTGGAAATGCAAAAAAAGTATATGATGCATTACGGGGTAAATGCTATACACGCAATTGAAGAAAATCCATACGTACTAATTGACATTACATATGGCGTGGATTTTAAAAAAATAGATAAAATGGCTATGGATTTAGGTTTGCCATATAACAGTGAAAAAAGAATAGAAAGCGGTATAAAGTATGGCCTGATTTTAGCAACATATAATGGACATACTTGCACAGCAAAAGAAAATCTAATTCAATTTGTCGTTGATATGCTAGATGTAACAAGCGAAGAAATATCAGATTGCTTTATAAATTTAGTTGGAAGAAATCAAATTGTAATAGAAAAAAGAGATGACACAGAATGGATTTACTTATATCCATTTTATAAAGCAGAGCAAAATATTGCAGAGAAAATATACATGCTTGTTAACTCAAAAAATACAAAGAAAATTAAAAATTTTAAACAGGAAATGAAAAAACAAGAAAAAAATCTTGATATTGAATTATCTGAAAAACAAAAAGAAGCGGTAGAAGCGGTAAATGAGAATAATGTGTGTGTTATAACAGGAGGACCTGGTACACGGTAAAACTACAATTATTAAAGAAATAATTGCAATTTATGAGAATTTAGGTAAAAAGGTTGTTTTATGTGCGCCAACAGGCAGAGCAGCAAAGAGAATGACAGAAACTACAGGGAAAGAAGCAAAGACAATCCATAGGTTGCTTGAAATTGGTAAAATACAAGATGAGCAAAAATTAGAAAATGTGGATTATGACATAATGCCAATAGACGGTGATGTAATTATTGTAGATGAAATGTCAATGGTTGACGTTTTCCTTATGAACTACCTTGTAAGAGGAATATATTTAGGAACTAAGCTTATTTTAGTAGGCGATAGCAACCAGCTACCATCAGTAGGACCTGGAAGTATATTAAAAGATATAATAGATTCAGGGGAAATAACTGTTATTAGCTTAAATAAAATATTTAGACAAGCTGCTAAAAGCAAAATAATTGTTAATGCACACCATGTAAATCAAGGAGAGGCTTTTATTGCTAAGGGAAGCATGGAAGCAAAAGATACAGAAGAAGACTTCTTTTACGTGAATGAACCATCACAAGAAAAAATATTAAATCAAGTAATATCTCTCGTAAGCGGAAGACTCGCAAGTTACGGGGACTATGAATTCTACAGAGACATACAGGTTTTAACCCCAACTAAAAAAGGAATGCTTGGAACCAAGGAATTAAATAAAGCACTCCAAGATGCACTTAATCCAATGACTACTGGCAAGCAAGAAAAGTCTTATGGAGAGCAGACTTTCAGAGAAAAAGATAGGGTTATGCAAATAAAAAACGATTATGATATTTTTTGGGAGAGGAAAACCACAAAAGAAGTTGGAACAGGAATTTTTAATGGTGAAATAGGAACAATTACCAAGATAGACCAGGAAGAAAAACAAATAAAAATAGAGTTTGATGATGATAAAGTGGCTTGGTATTCTTTTTCAATTTTAGAAGAAATAGAACTTGCCTATGGTATTACTATACACAAATCCCAAGGTAGCGAATTTAATGTGGTTATTCTCGTAATTCCACCATCATCTCCAATGCTACTTACAAGAAATCTCTTGTACACAGCAATAACAAGGGCAAAAAAATTATTAATTATAATTGGATCAAACAGATTAATTGAATTTATGATAAAAAATGCTGATGGCAAAACAAGAAATACTGGTTTAGAATTCAAATTAATAAAAACATTTGAATAATTAAATATGGGGGCAAAAAATAGCAAGGAGGACTTAACACATGCCCCAAATTATTTGTAGCTTATTTACAAAATTTTTAGACATTATATTTCCACCAAAATGTGGATTTTGTGGAAAAATTAACAAAGATTTTATTTGCAAAAAATGCGAGAATGAAATTAAATACTTAAAAAAAGATTGTATTGCAAAAACAAATAATGTAACATATAAGTATCATTTATATGCATATAAATACGAAAATGAGATAAGAGAAAAGATGCTGCAATTTAAGTTTAATGATGAACCAGAACTTGCAGAAACATTTTCGAAACTAATTATAAAAAATGAAAAAATATGTAGATTTTTAGAAACTTATGATATAATTATCCCAGTACCTATGCACATAAAGAAACAAACCATAAGAGGCTACAACCAGGCGGATTTGATTGCTAAAAAAATAGCTAAAGAATTGCACATTGAGTATGCAAAAGATGCTTTAATAAAGATAAGAAAAACGAAAACACAAAGTAGTTTAAATGCTAGCCAAAGAAAAAGCAATGTAAAAGACGCATATGATTGTAAAATTAAAGAAAAAATAAAAGATAAAAAAGTTATCTTATTTGATGACATATACACAACAGGAAGTACAGTAGCAGAGTGCGCAAAAGTTCTTAAACAGTCAGGGGCAAAAGAGATATCAGTATTTACTTTTGCCAAAGATTAAAAGGAGAAATGAAAATGGAAGATTTAGTAGAAAGCATATTAGACTATGTAAGAGCAGAATACACAGATTATGCTATTATGATAAATGGAGAATGGGGAAGCGGAAAAACTTATTTCTGGAATAACAAAATCCGCAAGAGAATTGATGGTATGCAGTTTAATGGTAAACAGTTTACAACTGTTTATATGTCACTATATGGTATTTCAAACTTAGAAGATATAAGCAAAAAGATATTTATAGAAACTACTCAATTAATGGACAAGAACTTAAAAAGGTTTATGGATTCAAATGGGCAAAGCAATATACCAGAATATGCTAAAACTGGATTAGACATGGCAAACTTTTTTGGAGTAACACAAAATGGAGACAAAATAGATTATGCAAAATTCTTTTCAACAGATGACAAGGTCCTTTGTTTTGACGACCTAGAAAGAGCAAACGTGGACGTAATAGACATTTTAGGTTACATCAATAATTTCGTAGAACACGACCACATTAAGACAATAATTATATGTAACGAAAAAGAATTATCAACAAAATTAAAAAGCAGTAATCTTGAAATGAAAACATTTATAGCAACATATTTGCTAGATAAAGAAGGAGATCTAGCAAAAACTGAAAAACCAATTGTAGAAAAAATAAGAGATAAAATAGAGTATGTTTTTGACAAAGCTAATGACTACGAAAGAATAAAAGAAAAGTTAATAGGAGAAACTTTTGAGTATGCTCCAGAGTTCAATTATATAATAAATGGGTTGTTAATGAGATACGAAACTAACCCAGATTTGTTGCGTTTTTTAAGAGAAAATACAGGTCTAATTGTATCGACATTTAATAAGAGCGGAACAAGAAACTTAAGAATTTTAAAACATGCTTTAAATGACTTTAAAAAAATCTATGAAATGGTTAATAAGAACTATCCAAATACAAACTATCGAATTATGCAAACAATGCTAATCTTTACAATAGCTATATCTTTTGAAATTAAAGCAGGTAAGATTACTAAAGATAAATTTATAAATATTATGAGCAATGAAGAATACAAGGCAATACTTGTTTCATCTAGAGTATTAATGGATAACAGACAATTCTATATTAAAGAATTTGATAACAACTACTATTACAATTTTAAATCGGATTACAGATTTTTCAAATTCATAGAGCTTTATGTAAGGACAAGAATTTTTGATATGAAGATATTTAAAGGCGATATGGAAAACATTATAAATACTATAGATACAGACAAATTACCAGGATATAAAAGACTACTTACAGAAGAATATTGGAAGATATCTGATGACGAATTTGATAAAGTCATTGAAAGCATTATTGGTGACATTAAAGAAGGAAAAGTAACACTTGTTGAAGTTGTTAAGCTTTTTGCATACTTTAGCTATTTCTCAAAAAGCGGACTTATTTCATACGACATGAAAACTGTAAAATCAATCTTCTTTAATGGAATGAATGTTGCTTCACTAAATTCAACTTATTGTGAAGATGTTGAAAAAGAACTTTCTACTGTAGCTGTTGAAAAAAATAGCGCAGAAATGGAAGAGATTTTGAAGCATTTCCATGAGATAAATGCACAGCTAAAAGATAAAATGTATAGAGATAAAGCAGATGATTTATTTAAGTGCATACCAATGAAAATGGAAACATTTTACGATAAATTTGAAAAAGAGTGTATGGATATTCCAATATTTAAATACTATGATGTACACCAAATGTTCCAAAGATTATCATGTGCAAGTAATGAAGACATGGTTACAATTAGAGAAATCCTAAGAAAAAGAGTTGATACACATCAAAAAGAAATAGAGCCAGAGATTAAAAATATAAAGCAACTAAAACAAATTATGGATGACTATGTAAAAGGAAAAGACATAAGTATAAAGATGGTAATGCTAGATGAATTCTCAAAAGACTTAGGATATATTATTGACAAATACAAAGGTAGTATTTTTGCTCCTAAAGCTGAGGCCGTTGATGAAGAACAATCATAGTAGGTGATAAATATGAAAACAAGATTAGTGTACTTGATAAGACATGGAGAAGATGATCCGTCCGTAAGAGGCGGATGGGGAAATAGTAAGTTAACTGAAAATGGAATAGAGCAGGTACAAAAACTATCAACATATTTAAAGGAAAATTGCAAAATTGATAAAATATTATCAAGCGATATAGAAAGAGCAAGACAAACGGCTGAAATTATTAATTCAAAATTAAATACAGCTATAGAATATACAGAAAAACTAAGAGAGATGAATAATGGACTATTAGCAGGTATGAAGAACAGCGTGGCAGAAGAAAAATTCCCAGGAGTATATTTTAATACATTGGAAATTGATGAAAAATTTCCAGGAGGAGAAAGCCCAATAGAATTTTACAACAGAATCACAAAGGATTTTGAACAATTACTAGAAGAAAACAAAGACGTCCTAAATATTGCAATGGTAACTCACGGTGGTGTAATTAACGCTATATATAAATATATAAACAACCAAGAATGGTCTAATAAAATAAAATCAGTTAAAATAAGTAATGCATGTTTTTATGCTTTAGAGATAAATGAAAAAGAAAGAAAATTTATTATAGAGAATTATACAGTTAATGGCTAACGAAATAAGGAGGACTATATGGAAAGTACATCTTCATATTTTGCAGGAATAGATTCAAAAGGAAAAGCAATAGAAGAATATAATAATGGTAAATTAGAAAAGCTATATTTGATGGCACTTAGATTTGGAGGAGCAGCTGACGATAGAAACATGGTGTATGTCCCTATTGGAATAGCAAAAATAAAAGATAGCTATGATAATGTTGTTGAAGACTTACTAAAACAGAACAAAGTTGAATCATATAACTGTGACCTTAAATACAGAGGCAACAGTGTTATACCATGTGAAATAATAATAGTAGCAAGTAAAGACGGAAGAGAAGTTTTTAAAGAAGCTATTAATGTTTGGTAGAAACAAGGGGGAATAGCCAAAATGGGAGAGGCTAAAGGCAAATACAACAGAGGATTTTCAGTAAATATACCACAAGATAGAGAAGAACTAGAAACTGCAATTAGAGAATGGGCAGAAGGAAATCCACACTTAGAAGAAGCTTTGCGCCAATGTATAGAACATGGAATTGAAACTGAGGCTTGCTGTGCCGGTCATGACGGGATTAATAATGATCCATATATATCCATGACAATTACTGATGAAACAAGAAGAAGAGCTTTAAGCATAATGCAAAGTGTATTCCAAAAAAGGAGTGGAATTAAAAGCCTTAATATTTGCAATCATACACAACATGGTTATACAGCTGCAGAACTTGTAATTCATGCAAAACCAGGGCAAAAAAACAGGATATTCGATTTAATTGCTGAGGGAGCAAAAAAAGAAATAGATTTAGAATCTTGTCATCCAATTATTCAAGCGATGATGACAATTGAAAAGCAAGCAGAGCAATTAAAACTATATTCGCATGTCTTTGGCTTGGAAAGTATAGGGCCAATTGATGCAGTAGTTTTATTCAATGATACAGTAAGGTCTAACCCTAATTTATATGACCGAAAGAAACATAGTATTAATCCATGCATTTCAGATTCACAAATATTAGGCCAACTTTCTGATATTGCTGAGGCAATGGGAACTCACTTGCCTGAAACAACGCAAAAAAAAGGATTAATAGAAAGAGTAAGACAGAGTTTGATTCAAAAATTAGAAAGAGACTTAGCCGTACCAGAGCCATATGTGGATTTAACTAAATTAAGTGACGAAGAAAGAGAAAGAGCTTTTGTAGAATTTGGTGAAGGAAGCAGAGAATTGACACGCTTTTTAAAAACAGCATATGAACATGGTGCACCAAGTATGTTTTGCTGTTCAGGACATGGCGGCTCAAGAGGATATGTGATGCTAAAAGTTACTGATGAGAATTTAGAACTATTACGAAAACTAGGAAAAGCACTTTCACGTTTTGGCATAGTAACAAATTTTGACAATGAGTTTCACTATGGAAAAAGAGTTATATATGATTGTAGCGATAACTTGACACCTTCATCATTTTGGTTTGGACTAGCAGCAGATATAATTGAAAACCCTAGTGCATATGAATGCGACAATCCAACAATGTATTATCATGAAGAAATGCCGGAAATTCCTAATATGCAACCAGGTGTAGCTACGAAAGTGCGATTATTACGTTTCCTAAGAGGCAAACAACCTGCTTCGCTTACAGACGGAACCAATTTGACACCAACAAGCCCTCATACAGCACATAGCTGGGATTTAACACCAGAAGATAGAGCAAGAATGAATACCAGAACTAATCCAACAATGCCACGAGTAAATCAGACTGGAACAAATCAAATAAAAGATGATGAAACAAGGGAAGATTAAAAAATAAACTTTGAATTTTTCAAAGTTTATTTTTTTGTATAATTTTGCTTTTTTTTGCAATAATAAGAACATAAAACTAGAAAAAGGAGGAAAGAAAGTGAAAGCAACTGGAGTTGTAAGACGTATTGATGATTTGGGTAGAATTGTTATTCCAAAAGAAATAAGAAGAACACTTCATATAAAGGAAGGTGATCCACTTGAAATATTTACAGATAAGGAAGGCGAAGTAATCTTAAAGAAGTATTCACCAATAGGAGAACTTTCTGAGTTCGCAACAGGTTATGCAGAAACTCTTGCAAAGACAACGGGGCACATAGCCTGTATAACAGATAAAGATACCGTAATTGCTGTATCAGGAGGATCAAAGAAAGAATTCTTAGAACAGGGACTTAGCAAAGAATTAGAAGAAGTCCTTGAAAACAAGGAAATATACACAAGTAGTGACAATGATGAAATTGCGTTACCAATTACCGAAAATGACAATAAAGAATGGAGATACAATGCGCAAGTTATTTACCCAATAGTATCACAAGGAGATGTAATAGGAAGTGTAATCCTACTATCCAAAGACCAAGGGATAAAAATGGGAGAATCTGAATTTAAAGTTGTGCAATCAGCAGCAGGATTTCTTGGCAGTCAAATGGATATCTAGACAAAGGCAGACAAAGGGACGGGGCTTTTGTCTTGCAGGTTTCAAGGTTAAAAAAACACGCAGGACAAAAGCCCAGTCCTTTTGTCTATTACAAATAACGATGGCGATTTTTAAACACGTCCCTATTATCATTCTTCCAAATGTTTCAAAACTTTAGGGCTTGCATTTTTTTAATGCTTGTAATATAATCATTTCCTAGAAAAAAGGGAGGCTTTTACAATGAAAGCAATTGAAATAAGAAATAAATATTTGAAATTTTTTGAGAAAAATGGACATAAAGTAATTCCAAGTGCGTCACTTATTCCAGAAAATGATCCATCTGTTCTATTTACAACAGCTGGAATGCAACCACTTATACCATACCTTATGGGAGAAAAACACCCAGAAGGAACAAGACTTACTGATTATCAAAAATGTGTTAGAACAGTCGATATTGAAGATGTTGGGGACAACCGCCACTTGACATTTTTTGAAATGCTTGGAAATTGGTCTTTAGGAGACTATTTTAAAGAAGAAGCAATTCAAATGAGTTATGATTTTTTAACAAAAGAGTTACAAATACCAGTAGAAAAATTATCTGTTACAGTTTTTGCAGGAGATAATGATGCTCCAAGAGATACTGTTTCAGCAGATTGTTGGAAAAAAGCAGGAATTCCAGAAGAAAGAATCTACTATTTTGGCAAAGACAATAACTGGTGGATTGCTGGAAATGAGGGACCTTGTGGCCCAGATACAGAAATGTTTTACGATACAGGTAAGCCAGCATGTAGCGATCATTGTGATCCATCTTGCGATTGCGGAAAATATGTTGAAATTTGGAATAACGTTTTTATGGAATTCTTTAAATCAGCAGATGGTACATATACAAAGCTAAAACAACACAATGTTGATACAGGACTTGGACTTGAAAGAATGGCAATGCTTTTACAAGGCAAGAAAACACCATATGAAATTGAATTATTTGCACCAATTATGGATAAACTAGAAGAGTTAGCAACTGTTGATGATATACAAAGCAGAAGAATTGTAGCAGAACATTTACGTTCAAGCATGATGATAATTTGTGATGGTGGAAGACCAAGCAATATAGATAGAGGATATATATTAAGAAGACTAATTCGTAGAATGGTAAGACATATGCGTAAATTAGGAATTGACTCAAACGAAATTGCAAATTTAGTAGAGATAAATGTTGACAATTTAAAAGAGATGTATCCAGAGCTTGAAGCTAATAGAGAGACAATAAAGAATGTACTTATGGAAGAAAAGAACAAGTTCATGAAAACTCTTGAAAATGGAGAAAAAGAATTTAACAAAGCTGTTGAAAGAGTTAGAAGAGAAGGTAAAAATAAGATTGATGGAGAAACAGTATTTAATCTATATGAGACATACGGATTCCCACAAGAAATTACAATTGAACTTGCTGAAGAAAATGGAGTTGAGCTTGAACTAGATAAATTTGACGAGCTATATAAAGCCCATCAAGAAATGTCAAGATTAGGAGCAGAGCAAAAGTTTAAAGGAGGACTTGCTGAACAAAATGAGCAAACAACAGCATACCATACAGCAACACACCTTTTACATCAAGCATTAAGAACTGTGCTTGGTGAACATGTAAGACAAAATGGATCAAATATTACAACTGAGAGATTACGTTTTGACTTTACTCATCCTCAAAAAGTTACACCAGAAGAGCTAAAAAAAGTTGAAGACATGGTAAACGAACAAATAAAAAGAGACTTGAAAGTTACTTGTGAAGAGATGACTCTTGATGAAGCAAGAGCTTCTGGAGCAATTGGCCTTTTTGAACATAAATATGGAGATAGAGTAAAAGTATATACAATTGGTGACTTTAGCAAAGAAATTTGTGGCGGACCTCACGTAGAGCATACTGGAGACATGGGCAGATTCGTAATAAAAAAAGAAGAGGCAAGTTCATCTGGAGTTCGCAGAATTAAAGCCGTTTTAATTAAGGAGTAGAAAAATGGATGATTGTATTTTTTGTAAAATAATAAAAAAAGAAATTCCTTCAGAGATTGTATATGAGGATGAACAAGTAATAGCATTTAAAGATATACACCCAGTAGCGCCAGTTCATGTTTTAATAATTCCTAAAAAGCATATTTCAGCTGTAACTGAGATTAAAGAAGACGACGAAGCAGTAATAGGAAAAATCTATTCTGTAATAAATACAATAGCAGAAAAAATGGGAATTAAAGAGAATGGATTTAGAGTAATAGTTAACTGCGGAAAAGATGGAGGACAAGAGGTAAAACATTTACATTTCCATTTAATTGGTGGCAAAGAATTAGGAACTAAAATAGTGCATTAAAAACTTTAAAAAAAACAAAAAGTATGCTATAATATTTTATATATATTTTATATATGCAAAAGAGGAGGAAAAAATATGTCAAGTAATAAATTTGGCGTTGTGCTAACAGTTATAATTATCGTTGCTATTATTGGAATAATTGGATTGTTGATTTTTCTAGGAATTGAAACGTTTAACAAATACAAGCTAGAGCAAGAAGCAAAACAAGGAGTGGAGCAATTTGACCAAGCTATTGCTAATAGACCTAACACCAATACAAATACAAATATAGATGAAAATTTAATAATAGCGCTTGAAAACGATACTGTAGAAAATGAAACTATTGCAAATCCATTTGAAAATTTGCCAGAAGAAACCAAAACCACCGAAACAAAAAATAACGATAATGAAGATAGTGGTAATAAGGTACAATATTTTAAAGGATTTGTACAAAAAGGAACAATATCTATTCCAAGAACAGGCTTAAATTGCCCAATTCTTGAGAAAGCATCAAAGAAAGCTATAGAAGTTGCTGTAGGAATCCAAGTAGGTCCTGGTTTAAATGAAGTTGGTAATACAGTAATAGCAGGACATAATTATCGTAATGGATTATTTTTCTCAGATAATAAACACATTGAAATTGGGGATAAAATATACATAAAAGATACAAGTGGACGTACAGTTACGTATTTAGTATATAATAAATTTGAAACAACTCCTGAAGATGTTTCATATATAAATAAAGACACAAATGGTAAGAGAGAAATAACACTATATACATGTAATGATGACAGTAGTAAAAGAATTATAATAGAAGCAAGAGAACAATAAAAAATATTGAAAAAATGTTGACAAATAGCTAAAAATTGTTTAAAATAGTTATTGCTACTTTGGATTTCCCAAAGTAGCAATATGGTGGATGTAGCTCAGTTGGTTAGAGCGCTGGTTTGTGGCACCAGAGGCCGTGGGTTCGAGTCCCATCTTCCACCCCATAGTATAATTTAATATTGGGGTGTAGCCAAGTGGTAAGGCACATGACTTTGACTCATGCATTCCGGCGGTTCGAATCCTCCCACCCCAGCCAAATAAAAACAGCCTAACTTATGTTAGGCTGTTTTTACTTGGCATTGTAAAAGAAGGATTCGAACCATAAAAATGCAGTATATGCCGAATTTAAGCAAAAATGTTTACAAAAGCGCAAAAAAGATATATAATATGTTGAAACGAAAAGGGAGGCATAAGTATGAATATTTGGCATGACATAAATGAAGATAGAATTAAACCGGATGATTTTGTGTCAGTAATTGAAATTTCAAAAGGTGGCAAAAACAAATACGAATTAGACAAGGAAACAGGGATGCTTAAACTAGACAGGGTATTATATACAGCAACGCATTATCCAGCAAATTATGGCTTTATACCACGTACATATGCAGATGATAATGACCCACTTGACGTATTAGTTTTATGCCAAGAAAAAATTATTTCTTTAACACTCGTAGAATGCTATCCAATTGGCGTGTTAAAAATGCTAGATAGTAATGAACATGATGAAAAAATAATAGCAGTAGCAAAAAAAGATCCTTTCTTAAATTGCTATAATGACATTACAGAAATACCAAGCCATATTTCAGCAGAAATAATGCACTTTTTTGAAGTGTATAAGCAGCTAGAAGGAAAACAAACTATGGTTGAAGAAATATGCGGAAGACAAGAAGCTGAAAGAATTATTAAGGAATGCATAGAAAACTATAACAAAAAATTTGTGTAAAATATATAAATAAATATAAGGAAGGAGGAATAACATGATTATTTTTGAGAAAATCTTATTTAATTTTGTTGCCTTCTTTTTATTTATATTTATTTTTGCAAAAATGATACGTAAAAATGATACAAATTATATTAGCATACTAATTTTAGAAGCAATACGGAATATCAATTAATTTCATAGAGATACTTGCGGTTATGTATGCGCCACTTCTTATTAGAATAATAATGTATATAATGGCCGTTATAATACCAATTTTAGTAATAATTTCAGAAAAAAGAGGTCACAATTATTCTGAAATATTAAGTAAATGGAAAAGCAAATTCTTTTTAGTAATAAATGATACTAAATCTGCAAAGAATGAATTAATTAGTCTTGTAAGCAAATACCCTGAAAGTTATATAGGACACAAAATGCTTGCTGAAATATATGAAAAAGAGGGCGGCATGAGAAAGGCAATCGACGAATATGTTAAGGCGATCGACTGCCAGAAAAATGACTATGATTCATATTACAAAGTTGCATATCTACTATATGAACTTGGACAAAAAGATAGGTCAGAAACAATGCTTCGAAATTTGCTTAAGAAAAAACCTGACCATTTACAAGCTTCAATCCTTTTTGGAGATGTTTTATGCGAGCAAGAAAAATTCAAAGAAGCAATAAACGTATATACAGATGCATTAAGATATAGCCCAAATGATTATGATTTATATTATGGATTAGGAATGGCATATACAAGGTTGAATGATTTTCAAAATGCTAAAATATGCTATGAGAAAGCAGCTGAAATAAATCATGAATTATATTATGCAAAATACTATCTAGGACAGATTTCGCTATTATATAGAGATATTGAAAGTGCAGAAGAGTATTTTACAGAATGCTTGTACTCAAATGAATTAGAACCAAGTGCATATTTTGAACTTTCAAAAATATATATGCTAAAAGGTGAAAGAGAGAATGCAATTACATTTGTAAATAAAGCCATTGAACTAGATATTTCATACAAAAAGAAAGCAGACGAAGAACCTATTTTGATTCCAATTAAACCATATATTGTTATACCAAAAGAAGAAGAAATCAAATCACAGGTAAAAAGAAAGATAAATAAAAAGGCAAAAGCAAACATAGAATATTTAGAAAAGACGTATCATGTAGTTGAAAATTTAAATTTAAGAGAACTTGGAAAACAAGTCGAATTAAAAAGAACCAAAAAAGAAAATGAAAAAACAATAGATAATTCAATTAATTAGGAGGAAAAAACAAATGACAATATTACAGGCAGTAATTTTAGGGATAACACAGGGATTAACAGAGCTTTTGCCAATTTCAAGCTCAGCTCACTTAAATATTATACCATGGCTACTAAACTGGACAAAATCAGCAGAGTTTAATGCAGCGTTTAAAGGATTTGATGTAGCGCTTCACTTTGGAACGTTACTTGCAATAGCAATATTTTTCTTTAAAGATTGGATAAAATTAATAAAAGGCGGATGGGGACAAATACGCGGAAAGAAAACATTTGAAGGAAAAATGTTTTGGTATTTAGTTATTGCAACCATTCCGGGAGGAGCCATAGGTTTCCTTTTAGACCATTTCTTAGGAGATACTTTAGAAAAACCATTAATTATAGGGATCGCTCTTTTAGTTATGGGAATCTTACTTTATGTGGTAGATAAAATTTCAGAAGCAAAAACACAGTATGAAGACATGACGTTAAAACAAACATTTTTAATAGGACTTTCTCAATCATTAGCTTTTATACCCGGGGTATCGAGATCTGGAGTAACTATTACTACAGGAAGATTGCTAGGAGTAGACAGAGAATCATGTGCTAAATATACATTTTTGCTTTCAACACCAATTGTATTTGCAGCTACGCTTTATAAGGCAAAAGATTTTGCTTTTGGAGAACTTTCATTTTACCTAGGAGTTTTAGCAAGTTTTGTTGTTGGAATATTTGTAATAAAATTTTTAATGGAATACATAAAAAAGGGAAGTTTCAAAATCTTTGCAATATATCGTGTAATTGTAGGAGCTTTAATAATAGCATTAAGTTTTATAATTAAATAAAAAATAGAGGAGATTAAAAATCTCCTCTATTTTATTTGATCTACTTTTAGATTATCTCCAAATCTTTTTATTTTTTTAGTAGTTGTTTTTTCAAATTCTGTTTCGCGAACATTTACAACCTTTATGTGCTTATAATTTGGGAATTTTTTATTAATGTCTTGAATGACAAAATTCATAAGCTTTTGTATATCCTCTTTAGAAGGATTTGAATTTGATAGATGTTCTTTAACTGCGTCCATATTAGGAAAAACAGAAGCGGTAATAGTAGTATCGTTTTCTTTTTCGTTATATACTCCTACAACTATGGCTTCCTCAATTAATGGATTTTCATTTAAATAGTATTCTAATTCTTCAGGATATATATTTTTCCCATTTTTAGTTACAATAACGCTTTTGCATCTACCAGTTATATATAAAAATCCATCACTATCAATTCTTCCTAAATCTCCAGTATAAAACCAACCGTCTTTTAAGACCTTTTTTGTTTCTTCCTCGTCTTTATAGTAACCGAGCATTACACTGTCGCCTCTAGTAATTATTTGACCAATTCCTTCTTCATTTGGCTCATCAATTTTGTATTCCATAAAAGGTATAGGGAGTCCTGCTGCTGCATAATTATGGAAGAAATCGTTATTTCCAGCGACAAGGGGAGAGCATTCTGTAAGTCCATAACCTTGTAATACACGAAAACCTAATTTGAAGAAATCTTCTACTACTTCAGGGTTAACTGCAGCAGCTCCAACAATAAATGTATGAAGATTTCCACCTAATGATTTTTTAACTTTTTTCTTTACAATAGGCTTTAAGAAAAATGGTAAGCTATCTATAATTTTAACACCTGGTTTCTGAAAAAACTTTGGTATAGATTCTTCCAAAGACTTAAATATTTTTTTGTGTACGTTTTCTAACAAAAGTGGCACACACAAAATAAAATTAGGTTTGTATTCATTAATATTTTTTGAAATATATCTTAGTCCATCACAATAAGAAATCATACCGCCACCGAAAAGCAGAAGCATATTACCAATTGTACATTCATATGTGTGGTGGATAGGTAGAATAGACAAAACTTTTGTAGAAGTATCAACTTTTACAATGCTTGCAATGGCCATAACATTTGAAACTATATTTTTATGTGTTAGACATACTCCTTTAGCTTTTCCAGTAGTCCCTGATGTAAAAAGCAAAATATGAAGTTCATTTGGATCTAATGGTAAAGTTATAAAGGAATCATCACCAGAACTATATTTTTTAGAACCATTTTCTTTAACAGTTTTAAATGCTGTTGCATTAGGAAAACGGTTTTCGATGTCAATTAAAAGAATGCTACTATTTGAAAGTAATGACTTATTCTCATATACTTGCTTTATATATTTACTGTCTCCAATAATTGCTGCACTTTCAGATATATTTAAAAAATTTGTTATATCAGATATATGCAATTCTTTATCAATAGGAACAACAATACCAACTATAGAAGCTGCAATATATGATACAACCCAAGAGTAGCTGTTGCTACCAATTAAACCTATAGCTTTACCAGTAAGCCCCAATTCTATAAGCCCAGTACCAAAAGAAACTACATCGTCCTTTAATTCGTTATAGCTTATTTGATACAGATTTCCATTTTTATCATGGAGTTCAAAAGCACCTTTATTACCATATGTTTTTGCTGAATTTAAAATCATGTCTCTTAAGTCTGTAACAGTGGGTATTTCCCAATATTTATCTTTCATCTGTTCTGCAATACTTTTTTGCTCTTTCAATTTAGAACCCCCCTTTATAGTTGATAAAAGATACATTTATTATCCATAGGAATAGTTGTTAATAGATAGCCGTCTAATATAGACGAGGTATCTGATTTATATGGAATATCTATAAACAAAGTTGACTGGAACTTTTCATTATCAGTTGTAATAATTTTAACTCTAAAAGAAATTCCACAATTTAGTTTTGTAGGATCAATATTTGCAGATTTTAGAAGAGAACCGTCATAAACAAGAACTGCACCATCCTTTGAAATTTGATAGTTAGATTTAATATTTTTGTTTACGTATGTCAATGTAATTGGGCTGTTTAAATTGTTGTAAACAACAGGATTTGTGAAGTTTTTAGTCTCCGAATTTAATACATTAAAAACAATCTCTTCGGGTTGCTCTGCTTCTAAGTTAGAAACTTTTCCAAAATCTAAAGGACTCTTATAACTTAAACTAGGAGTTCCGGATTTGTGGTGCAGGAGCAAAGCTAATACTATCAATTACAAGAGATTCAATAATTTTGCCTTTAGGATTAGATATGTAGAAAGAAATGTCTGTATACCCGAGAGATGTTAAGTCCCAAATTTCTTGATTGTTTACTTTCTTTTGCAGTCGCACTGCTATACAATGTTAATTCTTTTATATAAAACACATCTTCAGAATTTTTTTGGCTAAATGAATCTATGTCTTCTTCAAATTTGGCAAAAGCGACAAGTTTAGAGACTACATTTCGCATTCCAAAAAATAATATTAAATATAACAAAAAAGCAATAGCAATTTTAACTATATAGATTAAATTATCACTTATAAATAACGAAGTTTTATTAGGCTTCGAATTATTAACTCTTTTGTGAAAACGAGAACGCATTTTATCCTCCAAATTTTTTATTGTAAAGGGAAAATCGTAAGATTTTTCCAGAACAACTTTATCATATTACAAAATGCCCATTTTATCAAGTAAAAAATAAATTTTTTTTCCATTGACAAGAGCCTTTTTTATTATTAAAATTTACCTAGGTGATTTTAATGTCGTTTAAAGAAAAAATAAAAAAAGAAATACAACTTACAAAGGCAATAACAGTAATTGCAATAGTATCACTAATATGCATTATTAGTATTGTTGTCCTAATTTCAAAAAAAATACAAAAAACAACCTATGCATATTCAATTTCAGAAGAAACAAATGAAATTGTAAGTAATTTAAACAGTGATATAGACATATTGAATATTATAAAAGAAAACACATCTACCAAATACTATGAAGAGTATGCGGTAGAAGTAAAAGATTTAGAATATTTAACTACATATGAAGATAATCCTGAGTTACCTAAAGGAATGGTTCAGGTATTGCAGGAAGGAAGAGACGGAAGTCAAAAAGTAACATCAAAAAAAATGTACACAAATGGAGAACTAACAGGAGAAGAAGAAATATCAAATCAAATTATTAAGGCACCTATAAATAAAATTGTTGCAGTTGGAACAGGTATATATAAAAGTAATTATACTGTAAAAGTAGGAGACAAGCTTTATGTAACACCAGATACTTTGGGACTTTTAATTGAACCAGATCAATTAGCAGAAGTTGTTTTAATTATATATAAAGATTCAGAAGTTGAGCTTTTAGAAATACTAGATGAATGGTATAAGATATCATATGGTATTTATACAGGATATTGCCCAGCAAATTGCCTTACATATTTAAAACCTCATTCTCAGCTAAATGAAGACCAAGGAGAAGAAGGCTTTTTAAGCAAAGAACAATTAATCGCAAGATTAAGCTTTGATATGGATTTAACTAAGCCAAGCGGATTAACTTTAGATCAGTTTAAACAGGTGCTATCAAACAATTCAAGAGATAAAAACAAAATATTTGAAGACAACAGTGAATATTTTTATTATATTGAAAAACAATACAACGTTAATGGAATATTTGTAGCAGCAGTTGGAATTCATGAAAGCGGATGGGGAACATCTAGCATATGTGTTAATAAGAAAAACCTATTTGGCTATGGAGCTTATGATTCTAACCCTTATGGAAATGCATACAGCTATAGCAGTTATGCTGAAAGCATAGATTTGATAGCAAGGGTATTTGCAAAATATTACTTAAATCCTGCAGGAACAAATATCTATGATGGGCAAATAGCAAGTGGCACATATTACCATGGGGCAACACTAAGTGGAGTAAATACAAAATATGCAACTGATAAAAACTGGGCAAATGCAGTTTATACATGGATGAGTTATTTATACAACAACCTATAAAATTAATAAAAATGAGGCAAACGAATATTGCCTCATTTTTGCTTCTAATATGCGTCGAAAAATATAAAAGAAAATACAAAAAAATACCAAATATTGCTTGATATTTTATCAATATTATTGTATGATTATATAGTATAGATTAAAAAGGGGGACAAGCTGTATGAAAAAAATACTATTAGGATTATTAATTGTAGTAGTAATTACACTTGGAGTTAGTACTGTGTTTGCAGCAAATGAAGTTGAACCAGCAAACACAAACAATGGAGAAAAAAACATTGTTGGAGAAGTTGCTAAGATGAAAGAAAAGGCTCAAAATGAGTTAAATGACTATACTGAAAGATATGGCAGTGAATCTTATGGACTAACGGCATATATATTAAAGAAAATACAAGTATACAGTATTCCATTTTGCTTTTTGGGAGTAGCACTTTCTGCTATATACCAATATGTATTAGGAATTCGTAGATTAGATACAAGAGATAAAGGCTTTTACTCACTGGTAGGATTTGTAACAATTTTTATAATTTGTCAGGTTTTACCACTTGTTTTTGCAATTGTAATAAAAGGTTGGAGGGATTAAATAAATGAAAGTTTTATTTGCTGTTAATAATGAAAATGTTTCTGAGGAAATTGTTAAAAAGTATCAAAAAGATTATAAGGAAATAATTGCATACAAAAATGTATACTATTTTAATGCGATTATTAAAGAGATGCAAAGAGATAAAACCTATGACAGAATAGTAATAGGTGAAGACCTAGAGCCATTTGCAAATAACAACTATGATACTATTGACAAATTTTTGTTTGAAAAATTAGATAGCATAAGTGATGAAGCAACAGATAATGGAGAAAAAGATGCACAAATAATATTAATATGTAGTGACAGACGTACAAAGTCAGACAGCTTATTAGTTAAATTATTTGGAATTGGTGTATATAGCGCTATTATAGGCAAAGATAGAAGCATTGAAGAGGTTTGCCGATTAATAAATACACCTAGAACAAAAAAAGAAGCAAAACAGTATTATAAAATTGATTCAGATGATGTTAGCTACAAAGCAGAAAATGATACAGACGTTAATGAGAACGAAATTCAAAGCATTTTAAAACACTATAAAACACTTGGAAAAAACGAGGATAAATATGTAGAAAGCTTTAACAATATTGCATCACAATACACAGATGCTCAGCTTAGAATAATTATCAAGTTTTTACCAATGAATGTTAAAGCAGTTTTGGAAGAAAAATCACCAAAATATCAACAAGTTGTTATGTTTGGAGAGCAACAATATAAGAGAAGAAATACAACTGACATAACAAAGACAAATGCAAAACAAAAAGATAAAGATAAGAAAAAAACTTTATCAACAGGCAACAGCGGACTAGTAATAGATTCTATTGAAAAGAAGGCCAACAATCCTCTTACAGGTCAACCAATAATTATACCTTCACAAGTTAAAACTGAAAAGACACAAGAAGTAGAAAAAATATTACAAGATTTTCAACCTGAACCAGAAGAAATAGAAACTGTAGAAGAAGATAACTCAAATAATACAGAACAAGATCAATTCGTAAACCTTATTGAATTAGGTGAAGAACCAGAGAAAAATACAGAATTAAATGAAAATGGTCCAGAAGACATCTTATTTGATTTAGGGCAAGACGAGTCAGAAGAATTACAAGAAAAGAAGGGCAGAGGAAGACCTAAAAAGATATCAAATGATGAAGAAGATGATTTAAATCTTCAAGATCAGTCAAAACGTGGCAGAGGAAGACCTAAAAAGAATGCAGATAATGTTAATTTATTTGACTTATCTGAAGAAGCAGAACAACCTGAAGAAAGCAGCGACACATCAACACTTCCAGGTGTTGATGAAAATATAGAAAACAACAATGAAAATAATAATGCGAGTGTGTCTGCTGCGGTATTGCCTGGATTTGAAACAATTAAAGCAACTGAGCCGGAAAGTGCAAAGCCAGATAATACTTATCAACCACCTCACTACAATAACTATGCAGCAAATAATAATTATGCAGAAAGCCATGAAACAAGTGTTGATAAAACTGGCTATGATAATAGAATGCAATATGCTAATTCACAAGACAATTTAATTGTCGGAGACAAAAAAATGGTTGCATTTGTTGGAAGCACAAAAAATGGAACTTCATTTATTGTCAATAACTTAGCAGCTTTATTCTCATCTATGGGAATAAATACAGCAATTTTAGATACAACTGAAAATAAAAATTCGTTCTATATATACACAGATAATGAAGAAGAACTAAGAAAAACAGCATATAATTCAATTCCAAAATTAAAGAATGGGGTTGCAGATGGTATACATGTAGACAAGTTTTTAAGTGTTTATACATCTCTTCCTGGGGAAAACACAGAAAAAGAAAATATTAAATCTATATTAGATACTATAGAAAGCAACCACGAGCTTGTTTTAATAGACTGCGACTTTAATACACCGATTGAATACTTTAAAAATGCTCAAGAAATATACTTAGTACAAAGCATGGACGTACTTACAATACAACCACTTACAGCATTTATGCGTGATCTAAAAAATAATGGGGTATTACAACCAGAAAAACTAAGAATTATTATTAATAAATACACTAAAATAAGAGGCTTAAATGATAAAGTGTTACTAGGAGGTATGGCATTTTACAATTCACCTTCAATGTCATTTATGACAGAGCTATTCAATAAAGAAATGGTAAAATACTGTAGCATACCATTAGATGAAAACACATATGTAGCATATCTTGAGGCAATGGTAAGCTGTAAAATATCATTAAAACAATATTCAAATGCATTTATTGATGCACTTAAAAAATTAGCAGAAATGGTTTACCCATTATTAAACAAACCATCACAAAGAAATAATAAAACGAAAAAAGAAGAACCGGAATCTAAGAACTATTTTTCTCCAGGAATGAATAACACATTGGAACAAATGAATAGAATGAAAAACGGCTATTAAAATTTTGGAGGTGACATACAGTTGGAACTAATTGGAATAATAATATTAGTGTTTATCGTAATTGCATTAGTTATATATAATATTTCGATTCACAAAAAGGTTCAAACATTCAATAACATTAGCCAAAAAATTAACAGTTTAAATGTTCTCCAAGATTTTATGAATGCTATAGGAGAAAACAATTCTGTTGATGAAAAACTAAGAAGTATTAATGATACTTTAATAGAAAAATTTGACATCAAATATTCTACTATTGTTGTTTTTAATGGAGCTGAGTATGTTATAAAGGCAACAAATGTTGATGAAAAACACTGGGAGGCTCTAAAAAATCTCCATACGCAAGAAATATTCAGGGACAGTATTGCTACAGCAACTACAAAATACGTTACAATAGAAAAAGAAAGCGAAAGACTTCCTTATCAACAGATGGAATTTGCAAGAGCAAAATCAGCAATGTTTTTACCTTTGTATGTTGACAATGTATACATTGGATATTGGATTATAGAAAGTGGACAAATTCATGCATATGATCATTTAGACACTACAATAATTGATGTAATAAAAGAAAATATAGTATCTGTATTAAAGACTGTAATATATCAGAATACTATGGAAAACATAGTAAGAAAAGACCAATTTACAGAGTTGTATTCTGCAGAATACTTATATGGAATTGGAAAACATAGCATTGACAAATATACTACATCAACAGTATGTATGTTCAAAATTACAAACCTGGAAGAAATCAATGAAAACTACAGCAGAAAAATGGGTAATAATATATTAATAAAAGTAAGTAATCTAATAAAAAGAAGCATTTCAGCTGATTACATATTTGTTAGATATATGGGCCCTAAATTTGCAATTGTTTTTTCAGGTGTAGAGCCTGAAGCTGTAGTTGAATTTTTAAAAGATGTAAAACAATCAGCTGAAGAAATTTCAATTGTTTATGAAAATGGCAAAAAAATCAAAAACAAACAAGAGATTTCTATATCACCAAAAATTAACTTCGTCCTTTCAACATATTATAAAGGAACTGGAATGGAAGGAGTTACAAAGAAGCTAGAAAAATATTTAGACAATGCAAACAAGCAAGAAAACAAAATTACATATATATAGGAGGGATAAAAAATGGTAGATGACAAAACAATGAATTTTAGAGTAGAAAAAGACAATAATGTAAAAGCAAGAGAAATACTGAAACAAGTATATCAAGCTTTAATGGAAAAAGGATATAACCCAATAAACCAAATAGTAGGGTACATTCTATCTGGAGACCCTACCTATATTACAAGCCATAATGATGCTAGAAACCTAATAAGACTAATTGAAAGAGATGAGCTTTTAGAGAAACTAGTAAAAAATTATATAGGATTGGATGATTAAATGCGAATATTAGCTATTGATTATGGAGATGTAAGAGTCGGAATAGCCATTACAGATCCACTTGGAATAACTGCACAAGGACTAGAGACAATTTCTTATAATGGAAAAGATAAGCAACTTCTTAAAAGACTGGATGAAATTATAAGCCAATATGAGGTTGACACAATTGTCCTTGGAATGCCGCTAAACTTAAAAGGCGAAGAAACTGTACGAGCAGAAGTTACAAGAGCATTTTTATATAAGCTAAAATGCAAATACCCAAAACTAAAAATAGAACTTGTAGATGAAAGACTAACAAGTGTACAAGCACATAAAACTATGAATGATCTACAAATAAAAAAAGAAAAAAAGAAGAGCTTGGTAGATACTATTGCGGCTGTATATATTCTAGAAACATACATTAATAGTATAAAGTAGGATACAATAAAAAGATATTAAAATTTAAAAATATTTAAAAAATTGAAAGGAGAAATAAAATGGAAGGTGAAGAAAACAATATAACAGAGCTAGATGAAGATTTGGATAACATCATTGTATTAAATGACGAAAATGGAGAGGAAGTTAAATTCGAATTTTTAGATTTAGTTGAATTAGACTCAGAAGAATATGTTGTACTTTTACCAGTTGCAGAAGAGGATACAGAAGATGCTGGAGAAGTAGTTATTTTGAAAGTAGAAGATACTGAATCAGAAGACGAAGAATCATATGTTAGCGTAGATGATGAAGAAGTACTAGCACATGTATTTGAAATCTTTAAAGAAAAATTCAAAGATGAATTTAATTTCATTGATGAAGAACAATAAGATTTGTCAATTTTAAAAATAAAAAAACCAGAATAAGTTAAACCTTATTCTGGTTTTTTGTTTGAAATCTGATGATAATATGCATTAATTAGCAACAACCTCTATTGTTGTTTCCACAGCAGCAGAATAATAACAATAAAACAATTATTATCCAGCAGCAATCATCACCAAATCCAAATCCACCACCGCATCCTCTATTTTCTGGCATATTAAGTCACCCCTTTCAGCTTTCAAGAGTATTATGCTTTTCTAAAAGATGTAGCAAAAACGAGTTTATAAATGTAGTATCAACAAAAAAGAAAAGCAACAAAATATGTTTTTGATTTCATTTGTATGGTATATATTATGAGAAATTAAAAAAAGTGTTACAAATATAAAACAGAAATAAGAAGAATTAGGTTTAATATTTTTTATTAAAGTATGTACAAAAAATATTAATTAATGATATAATGTGCGATAGAAAAAAGGATTATAATAGGGGGCAAAATATGGGTAGTATTGTATTATTGGATGAACATACAATTAACAAAATTGCTGCTGGAGAAGTAATTGAAAGACCAGCGTCGGTTGTAAAAGAATTAGTTGAGAATTCTTTAGATGCAGGCGCAACTAAAATAGATATTGATGTACAAAATGGAGGAATTTCTCATATTAGGATTACAGATAACGGATGCGGAATGGCTGCAGACGATATGGTTATTGCTTTTGAAAAGCATGCAACAAGCAAGATAAGAAGTGCAGAAGATATAGAAAGTGTTATTACAATGGGGTTCCGTGGCGAAGCACTAGCAAGTATTGCTGCAATTTCCAAGGTTGAGCTTGTTTCAAGACAAGTTGGAGCAGATATAGGACACAAGGTTGTAATAGAAGGTGGAAAGCTGATAGAAGAAAGCGAATGTGGATGTCCTGTTGGAACAACAATAACTGTAGAAAACCTGTTTTTTAATACACCTGTTAGATATAAATTTCTGAAAAAAGATTACACAGAAGCTGGATATATAGAAGATTACGTAACTAGATTAGCACTTGCTAACACAAATGTTGCTATAAAACTAATTAATTCAGGCAAAACTGTAATACAAACATCAGGGGATGGAAATCTAAAAAACTGTGTTTATGGTATATATGGCAAAGATATAGCATCTGGCTTAGAGGAAATAAATTATACATTTGAGGATATGCTAGTAAAAGGCGTTATAGGAAAACCAGAAATAGCTCGCGCTAATAAGTCATATCAATTATTTTTTGTGAACAAGAGATATGTAAAAGACAAAACCCTCACTGCTGCTGTAGAGCAAGCTTTCAAGGGACTTATTACTATTGGAAAATTCCCTGTATGCATATTGGACATAGAAATGCCACCTAATAAAGTAGATGTAAATGTGCACCCAGCAAAATTAGAAGTTAGATTTGAAGAAGAGGGAAAAGTTTTTAAAGCATTATATCATGCAATAAAAAACAGCTTGCTATCTGGCGAACAAATGGTAAGAGAACCAGAAAGAGAAAAGCAAGAAACAGTGCAAGAGTTCCAAAAAGTTCAAGAAGAAATACAGCAAGAAGAGTCAAAACCAATAGGTGGACTTGGAGGACTATTTAAGAAGTTTAGATCTAGTGAACCTGTTGAAGCTCAAAGTGCAAACGTGATAGAAGAACTCTTTAAAAACAAGAACATACAAGAAAAATCTGAAAAAGCTGAGGAAAGCTTTACACAATTGAACAATCAAAATGTAGCAAATGATGAGCAAGATACAAAACCGCTGAAAATAGAAGAAGATATAAAATCAAGAACAATTGAAACTCCTACTTTAGAACAGGTAGAGCGAATGACAAATCTTATTTCACAAAATGCTTCACAGGAAAACAATTCAAGAGAATTTGATGAAATGTATGCAAAAACATTTGGAGTTGAACCTGTAAAACAAAGAGCCCAAAATGCTCCATATTCAACGGTAGATCCAAAAGAAAGCGTAAACCTATCGGTATTTGAGAATACTGAAAAATACAAACCAAATTATAAATATATAGGAATAGCATTTAAAACATATATTATAATAGAACTCAATTCAGAACTATATTTACTCGATCAACATGCTGCCCATGAAAGAATTATGTATGAAAAAATAAAGAAAAACTATTATGAAAGTGGAAAGAAAGATACACAGCTAATGCTTGTGCCAGATGTTATAACATTATCTCACAAAGAAATGGCAGTTGTGAAAGAAAACACAGACATGTTTGAAAAAGCAGGCTTTACTTTTGAAGAATTTGGTGAAAACACTATAAAACTTACAGGTGTACCTAACATTTGTTTAGAAATGAATACAAAGCAGTTATTCTTAGATATACTAGATGAAATTGACACAGTTGCGCTTACAGCTAGACAGGAAAAAGAAGACAAATTCTTAGCAACAATAGCATGTAAAGCAGCAGTAAAAGCTGGAATGACACTTTCACAAGAAGAAGTAAATAGTATAATAGAAGGACTTCTTGTTTTGCCAAATCCTTTTACATGCCCACATGGAAGACCTACTGCTATTAAGATGAGCAAAGTTGAACTAGAGAAGAAATTTCATAGAAGACAGTAGATTTTTAATAAAAGGAGATAACATGAAGCCAAGAGTAATTGTTATACTTGGGCCTACAGCTTCAGGGAAAACGGCCCTTTCAATAGAACTAGCAAAAGCAATAGATGGTGAAATTGTATCATGTGATTCAATGCAAATTTATAAAGATATGACAATAGGAACTGCTAAGCCTGAAGAAAAGGAACAATGTGGAATAAAGCATTATTTAATAGATTTTGTATCACCTGATACTAGATACACTGTTTCAGATTATAGAAATGATGCAAAAAAAGCTATAAAAGAAATTCTAGAAAAAGGCAAAATGCCTATTGTAGTTGGTGGAACAGGTCTATATGCTGATTCACTGATATACGAAATTGATTATCCGGAAATTGCAATAGATAAATTATATAGGCAGGAACTAGAAAAAATTGCACAAGCAGAAGGTCTAGATAGACTATATAAAATGGCTTGCAATATTGATGAACAAGCCATGAAAAAAATTAGCCCAAATGATCAAAAGCGAATTTTAAGAGTTTTAGAAATATATCATGATACTGGAAAAACAAAAACAGAAATGGAAATAGAATCAAGAAAAAAAGAAGTTCCATATGATTATCATGTATTCGCCATAAATATGCCAAGAGATATACTATATAATAGAATAGACAATAGAGTAGAAGTGATGATTGAAAAAGGGCTAATTGAAGAGGTTGAAGACTTATTTAAAAAATATTCAAATTTTCCAACAGCAATGCAAGGCATTGGATATAAAGAAATAAAACAATTTCTAGACGGAAAAATTAGCAAAGAAGAAGCAATAGACACAATAAAAAAAGAATCAAGACATTATGCTAAAAGGCAAATGACTTGGTTTAGAAAAAACAAACAAATAGTATGGCTAGATGGATTAAAGGACAAGAAAGCAAATGTAAATTATATAATTGACAACCTGTAAAAGAGGTGAGGAAAACTTGGGAGAAAAGAATAAAAAAATACAAAAGAAAGAAATAGTAAGAACAGTTTTGATAGTAACAATAATTTGTATTGCAATATATATTGTATATATGTTATATGGCCTAATAAAAACACCAACAAATATCTTTGTTGTTGAAAATGGTAAGTTAACAATGGAAGAAGAAACAATACGGATATATAATACGTGATGAAGTGGTGTTACAGGGAGAAAACTATAAAAATGGTATGGTAAAAATTAAAGCAGAAGGTGAAAGAGTACAAGTTGGAGCTTCAATTTTTAGATACTATAGCAAAGATGAAGAAAATCTTGTAAAAAAGATAGAAGAGCTTGACTTAAAAATTGATGAGGCCATGGAAAATGAAATGACTGTATTCCCAAGTGACATAAAAGTATTAAACAGCAAGATAGAGAAAAATATAGAAAAAATTTATTCTGAAAATGATTTGTCAAAAATAACAGAAATAAAAAAAGAAATTGATGAAGCAGTATCAAAGAAAGCAACAATAGCTGGAGAGCAAAGTCCGGCAGGGTCATATGTAAAAAAACTTATTGATGAAAGAGCAGAATATGAATATACACTGAATTCTGGGACAGAAGATGTAAAAACAGAACTAGCTGGTATAGTTTCATATAAAGTGGATGGATTTGAAAGTGTACTTTCGCCTTCAAACTTTAACGGTATATATAAAAACTTACTACTTGACCTTAACGTAAAAACTGGACAAACTGTAAAAGAAAGTGAAGAATCAGGAAAAATAATAAACAATTTCAAATTTTATATTGCAGTTATACTAGATTCAGCTGAAGCAAAAGAAGCGGCAGTACGGAAAAAGTTTAAAGGTTAGACTAGCTTCTAAAGAAATACTATCATGTAAAATTGTGCAGATAAATGAAGAAGTAGATGGAAGTAGAGTAATATTCTTGGAAACAAGTAGCTATTCTCAAGAATTAGTAAATTACAGAAAACTATCAATGGACGTTATTTGGTGGAGTGATGAAGGCTTAAAAATTCCTAATTCAGCGATACAAAAAGAAGGAAAACTTAATTATGTTATAAGAAACAGAGCTGGCTATATGGACAAAATCTTAGTAAAAGTCCTAAGAAGCAATAATAGCTACTCAATTGTTACAAAATATAAAACTGACGAATTAAAAGAGCTAGGCTTTACACAAAACGAAATAATAAACATGAAAAGTATTTCTTTATATGATGAAATACTTATAAATGTAAAAGACAGCACATAAAAAAACTAAATCGGCAAAAAGACAATATTACAAAAATGTTACAAACAAGTTAAATGTATATTACAAATTGAAAAAACTATTGACAAATGAGGGTATAAAGATAGATACTTATAGTATCATAACGAATGAGAAATATTTTAGGAGGGTTTTTAAATGGGAAATGCAGTAGTAAATAAGGTATTAGACTTTTTTAGAGGAGAAAACGCAGAAGGAGAAGAAGAATTAGATAACGAATATACATATGATTATGAAGGAGAGGGCGAAGAAGAAGAAGAACAAGAAAGAGGCTTCTTTGGAAGAAAAAGTAGCAAAGTTGTAAATATGCCTCAAACACAGGTAAGAATGAAAATATGCAAGCCTACAAGCTTTGAACAATCAGAGGAAATTTGCAATGAATTAAAAGAAAAGAAATCAATAGTTGTAAATTTAGAATATGTTAATAAAGATGTCGCTAGAAGAATAGTTGACTTTATTAGTGGTTCTGTTCATGCTTTAGATGGACACATTGAAAAAATTTCAAATTCTATTTTCCTAGTAGCACCATTTAACTATGAGATTGTAAATGACTTAGCAAGAGAGGAAATAAAAAACAAATTGTCTGTTTCATGGCTAAAAAATTAATAAAAAGCGGAGGGAATACATTATGTTAACACCACTAGATATCGAAAATAAGAAATTTTCGAAGCAAATGGTAAATGGATACAATGTAGACGAAGTAGACGATTTTTTAGACGAACTTACAAAAGATTATGCAAAGCTTTATAAGGAATCTACTGAATCTAAATCAAAGATAGATGAATTAAATGGTGATGTTGAAAAATATAGAACTATAGAATCAACATTACAAAGCACATTGCTTATGGCTCAAACGACAGCAGAAGAAGTAAAAAGTGTTGCACAAAAAGAAGCTGAACAAATTATTAGAGAAGCACAAAATCAAGCACATAGTGCTGTAGAAGAACTTAATACACAAATAGCATTGAAGCAAAAAGAATTAGAAGACGTAAAAAAACAGGTAGATGTATATAAAGCAAAAATGGAAGCACTGCTTATTTCACAGTTAGAACTTCTAAAAGATGTAAATAAAGATGAATAAAAGGGCCTAGTTAAATTCAACTAGGCTTTTTTTAGCATTACTTTAAAACAGTATGAGCTTTTATATACTTAAATAAAGAGCATGATGCGAAAGGAGGTTCCATTTGAAAAAGATAATATTTGGTATTTCTATTTTTTTAATATTAATCATTTTAATGTCACCAGCAATTGTAGAGGCATTTCAATATGGGATAATAGGCGATATCGATGCAAAGGATGGTATTGGACTAACAGATATACTAAGAATAAAGCAACATCTAATAGGCATTAGTAATTTAAATTATGACGAAGCAGAAATAGCTGATGCTGACAATAATGGAAGAGTAAATTTAACAGATCTGATTAAAGTAAAAAGAATGTTTATGGGGAACGAAGCAATAAAATACAGAGACAACATATTACATCATAAAAAAGATAATTCGGGTAATGAATACTATACATATGCATATCCAGATGAAGACAATATGCTGTCGAAATTATATACTGTATACATAAAATTGCCAACTGAAGCAGATACAGAAGCAAACTGGCAAGAAGTTGCTTGCTATGATGTAATTACAGCAGAACCAAAAACAACCCAAGGTTCGCATAATGAACTAGTGACTGTTAAAGAGAATGAGAAAGTAATTTACAATGTGCATACAGCATATGCAGGTGAAAATGAAAATAAAAAGGAATACCATACCGCATTTGTACAATTTGACTTTAAAGGAGAAATAAATGTAAAAATAAAAACAAACATAGTATATTCAAATGGGGACAAAGTATATGTTTCAAAGGCAAGGATAAGACCAAGCAATGAAGGCGTAAGCCCGTATAAAGTATCTACTGATGACACAAGATTTACGCTTAGAGAAAGTGGAAACTATTCTTTTGAAGTATATTATAACAACAGGTGGAATACCGAAACAAATTTATGCTTATTTACTGATGAAATACAAGAAGAGAAACCATTTTATAAAACAAGTGTAGAAGAAAAACAATTTTACTTAAGTGCTGGAATACACTACTTGGATAGTGGCTTAGCTGAGGACACAGAACTAAAAGAAGCAAACATTTTAAAGAAGAAGAAAATAAATGGAAAAGACGTAAGTTATTTAGACTTACCGTCTGATTCATGCTTATATATTGAAAAAGGTGCAATATTTAAAGGAAATATAAGAATTCAAAATGCATCAAATGTAAAAGTACTTGGTGGTGGAATACTTGATCAGTCAGAATTTACAACTGAAGAAAATGGAATTACAAACTATGCTACTTATGGTGTTTCAATTAGAAATTCTCAAGCTGTAAGTGTTGATGGAATTATAATTAAAACACCATCTGGGTATGGCGTTTCAACAGGCGACCTAAACTTGGGGATATTTAATAATATAAAGATTTTTTCAGCTGGAAGATATACAGATGGAATTGACTTAATGTCTTCATCAAATATAATAATAAGAAAATGTTTCTTACGTACGAATGACGATTCTATAGCAATTTATGGATCAAGAGGACAAGGAGGTTATTGCACTGGCAAATTTTTAGTAGCATTAAACGAATGGGACCCCCAATCTAATACAGAAGTGCCGTGGAACCAATTACCTAGATTAAAGAAAAATGATATAGATGAATTCTTAGGAGAAATTGCTGACAAAATTGATATTGACAAGTTTGTAATTAATTATGATGAAAATGGAAACCAAATATTAAGAATCGGTGATGCAAGCAACTATATGATTGTAGACAATATATTATGGGCAGATGACACACATACAATAAACATTGGCACACATGGCTATTATATTGCTGAAAACGAAACTGATGCAGACTTTATAAGCAATATATACTTTGATAATATTGATATACTTGAATGTAAAACAATATCCGCATATTACAGTGAGGGAGCTGCAATAAATTTTAGAATAAGAGATAAAGTAGTTGTAGAAAATATTAATTTCAATAATATAAGAATTGAGGACATATCATACTCAAGAATTGCATGTGTTTACCAAAATCCTATTGCCGACGAGGCCAACTTTGCACCTTCAGACCCTATAGGAAATTACAATTACGTACAACAAATAGATGGCTGCCATGCTGGATTAAGAGCAAGTAATATTACTTTTTCAAATATTTCATACAAAGATAATGGGACAAATAAATTTGCCGAATTTGAAAATAAAAAATTAATTCAAATTTTAGGAAACGTAGAATCACAAACAAGTAATATATCATTTGAAAACGTTAAAATTAATAACAACAATATAACACTAAGTGATATTCAAATATCGGATGGAACAGTTACTAACGTTACAGTTGAATAAAAGTAAATTTTTTATGTAAAATGTATTGCCAAATAAATGAAATTTATATATAATACATATGCAAAATATTACAGAACTATTAAGACTATGTTACATTTTTGTTAATTGTATTGACTTATGTACAAATTAGAATAAAATAATATTATTACAAAAGGGTAAAGGAGTATTATGCGAATTATTAGTGGCATAGCAAGAGGAACAAAGCTAATGACCTTAGATGGCAATGATACGACAAGACCAACTTTAGATAGAGTTAAAGAGCCAATGTTTAGCATTATACAAAACTGGATTCAAGATGCAAATGTGCTAGACTTATTTTCCGGTTCTGGAGCGCTTGGACTAGAGGCATTGAGCAGAGGAGCAAAAAAAGCAATACTTTGTGATAATTCTATAAAGGCTGGAAATATTATTAAAGAAAATATTTCTAAAACAAAAATGGAAGACAGTGCTGAGCTGATAATTGCAAACTTTAAAAAAACTTTAAACGACATAGAAAACCAAAAGTTTGACATTGTTTTCTTAGATCCACCGTATAAAACTCAATATGATATTGAAGCACTTAAGATTATTATAGAAAAAGATATGTTAGCAGATGATGGAATTATAGTGCTAGAGACAGATTCAGATGAAAAAATAGAGGAATTAAAGAATATTAATATAAATATTTATAAGATTAGAAAATACGGTAGGATTATACTTGCTTTTCTAAATCGAAAGGGGTAAATAAACCAATGGAAATTTTCACATTACTAGAAACTTTAGAAGACATATTAGAGAGAAGTAAAACTATACCATTTTCAGGTAAAGGTATAGTTGATAAAGAAGAAATTCTTGAAATAATTAAAGAAATAAGATTAAAACTTCCTGATGAATTAAAGCAAGCAAAATGGGTTAAAGAGGAAAGACAAAGAATAATAGAAGAAGCTCAAAAAGAAGCAGACGGTATTGTTAAAGAAGCAGAAAATCGTATTATCTCTATGATAGATGAACATGAAATTACAAGAAAAGCTTATGAGCAAAAAGCTGAAATTATTGAAACAGCAAATGAGATGTCTAGAGAAATATCTAAAGGCACAAAGGACTATGCAGATAATGTCTTATTAGAACTAGAAGCTACATTGGAAGAAGCCCTTAAAACAATACAAAATAATAGAAGAGAATTAAAATAACAAAGTAAGATACCTAAATAGGCTTAAAAAGTTTATTTAAAAGGTATCTTTTTTTATGTCTATTTTCTTTTTAAAATTTATTTAAAAACTTGTTTAAAAATATGCTTAAAACGTGATAAAAATACAAAAAAAATTTAATAAAATTCTAGCTTTTTTTTTATTAATGGTGTAAACTTTAATGGGAGGAAAATCAAATGGCAAAAAGAAGAAAAAAAAGCAACAAAAAATCATTTATGACTGGAGATGTTGCGATAGTAGTATTAATTATTCTAAGCATTCTTCTTGGCATACTAATATATGCTGAAACAGGAACGCTTGGAAAAACATTGGGACCATTGCTAGGTGGAATAATGGGATTTTTAAAATATCTATTACCTGTTGCAACATTTGGCTTAGCAATATATATTGCGTGCGATAACAAGGAATTTATTGTATCGAAATTCGTACAAGTTGGAATTCTTTTAATAAGCATTGCAATTATTATGACTACATATCAAATATCTACAGGGCATATTAATATAAATTCATCATTCAGTGACGCATTAAGACAAGGCTATGAATTAGGAACAAGAGATATTGGTGGAGGAGCACTTGGAGCACTTGTTTCTGTACCACTAGTAAAAACAATAGGTGGTGTTGCTACAACAATTGTTGCTATAGGTGCATTAGTTGTTTGGGCAGTATATACTTTTGGAATAAAACCATCTAATATGCTTGCAAATGCAGTTGAAAGAGCAGAAGAAAAGAAAGAAGAAAAAGCTGAAGAAAGAGCAAGATTAAGAGAAGAAAGATTAAAACAACGTGAAGAAAGAAAACATGAAAAAGAAGCTGAAAAACAGGGAAACAATAAAGATGAAGTAATAGAAGATCAAATAACGATAAATATGGGTATAGGAAAAAATGCTAAGGGACAAAAGATATATGAACATGATGAAGACCTTATACCAAATAACATTGGACAAAAGAAGGATAATCCTGAGGAGCTTGAAAACTTATTTAAACAGGAACAAGAAACAAAAGAAGAAAAAACAAAGGAAGTATTACAATTAGCACATACAATAACAGTAGAAGAAGAAAATTATGAATTCCCACCTATAGAATTACTAAACGAAGGAGAAGCTAAAACATTAAAGGGTGGAAAGAAAGCGCTTACAGATACTGCTACAAAATTACAAAAAACTTTATACAGCTTTGGTGTGTCAGCAAAAGTTGAAAATGTATCAGTTGGCCCAGCTATTACAAGATATGAGCTAAAGCCTGCTGAAGGAGTAAGAGTAAGCAAAATTGCCAACTTAGCAGATGATATTGCATTAAACTTAGCAGCAGAAAGCATTCGTATAGAAGCACCAATTCCTGGCAAAAATGCTGTTGGAATTGAAATACCAAACAAAGAGAAAGAGGTTGTAAATTTAAGAGACATTATTGATTCTGATGCATTTAACAATAGTAAGTCGAAACTATCTTTTGCGTTAGGAAAAAATGTTGCTGGAGAAGCAGTTGTAACAGATATTGCAAAAATGCCACACGTTTTAATTGCTGGATCTACTGGTTCAGGAAAGAGTGTTTGTATAAATACACTTATTGCAAGTATTATATATAAAGCAAAGCCAAGCGAAGTTAAGCTTGTAATGGTAGACCCAAAGGTTGTTGAATTATCTGTATATAATGGAATACCACATTTATTAATTCCTGTTGTTACAGACCCTAAAAAAGCTGCAGGAGCATTAGCATGGGCTGTTCAAGAGATGGTAAATAGATATGGTTTATTTGCTGCAAAAAATGTTAGAGATATAAAAGGATATAATGAAGCAATAGAAAGTGAAGGAGGAACAGGAAAACTTCCTCAAATAGTTATTATCATAGATGAGCTTGCAGATTTAATGATGGTTGCAAAGAACGACGTAGAAGATGCAATTTGTAGACTAGCACAAATGGCGAGAGCAGCAGGAATGCACTTAGTAATTGCAACTCAAAGACCTTCTGTAGATGTAATTACAGGTTTAATCAAAGCAAATATTCCATCAAGAATTGCGTTTGCAGTATCTTCTGGAGTGGATTCTAGAACAATACTTGATTCAGTTGGAGCTGAAAACCTCCTAGGAAAAGGTGATATGCTATTTGCACCTGTTGGAGTAAATAAACCAACAAGAATTCAAGGAGCTTTTGTTTCAGACAAAGAAGTAGAAAAAATAGTTGATTTTCTAAAATCAAATGGTGAAGTTAGATATGATGAAGACATATTAGAATCTATTGAGAATGCAAATAAATCAGATAAGGATTTAGAAGAAGAATGTTCAGATGATGACACGGATCCATTCTTAATGGAAGCAATTGAAACAGTTGTAGAAACTGGACAAGCATCAACATCGTTTATACAAAGAAGATTTAAAGTTGGTTATGCAAGAGCAGGACGTATAATGGATCAAATGGAACAAAGAGGCATAATTTCTGGATACCAAGGAAGCAAACCACGTGAGGTTTTAATGTCAAAAGAACGTTGGGCTGAGTTAAAAATGGCACCACAACAGCAAACAAGCGAAGAACAACAAACAGAAGAATAAAAGAGCTAACATAGCTCTAAATGAAAGAGAGAAACTAATTTATGTCCAAGCAAGAGATTCTTTCTAAGCTAAATTTAAAAGATTATAATAGGGAACTGGAAGAAATTATTGAAAAGAAGGATTTTTCGAGTCAAGTAAAAAACCTTCTTTTAAGCATGTTTTATAAACTTGAAATTGGATATAAAGATTATTCTACAATCAAAGAAGGAACTCCAACTAAAGAAACATTTATGGAAAGCATAATATATACAATTAAAGAAAAATGTGACCAAATAGAGCTTATAAAGCCTTCAGAAAAAGAAGAAAAAAAACACTACGCATTTCCAGAAGAGAAAAAAATCTCATGTTATCCAAATGAAGCAGAATTACTTAATTCTATTTTAGAAATAGGAGATAAAAATTTCAATGTTATCAATGTAGAAAATATAATAGCAAAATCCGTGCAAAGGGTACTTAAGAATGGATATGAATTAGACATAAAAGAAGCTCTTACAAATTTTGATGGATGGTCATGGAATAACAATTTAGATACTACAGATGATATTGGAGATTATTTGGTTTATCAAAACTTAAGAATGCTTATGGGTAACGATTTTATGCTTGAATGGAAAAGGGATAGAAGACAGGATAGAGACTATTTGACTGAAATAAAGAAAAAATCAGAAGAAATATATATTTCATTTATAAGATATTCTATTTCAAAAATGGGGATAGCTGAAAGTGGCAAAGATACATTAAACAATGAGTTGCTAGAATTAAAAGAACGATTAGAGAAAATGGAAGAAAAAAATTGCTTATTAAAAGAAATATATGAAGAAAAAAGAAAACAAACAGATAAAATTGGAACAATAGACAGCATATTAGGCAACAAAACAATCCTCGAAGAAGAATTTAAAAAACGAAATAGTGTGCTTCAAGATGAGGAAAAAATATTTAGCATAAGTGACTTAGCAGATATAATTCAAAAAGATAGAGAAAAGGCTGTAGAACAGCTAGAGCAGTGTAATAGCATTCTTGACCCGAAAAACTATCTAAAAAAGATGAAGAGTTTGCAAGATGCAATATGGACAATAGAAGAATGTGATATAAAAAACATAACTGAAAACAAAATAGAAAAAGATATACTTGAACTACAAAAGATTATTATTGGACACTTTAGAAAAGAAGTTTTAAGTGCTACAAATAAAAAAGAAATAATGGAAATACTTAATAAATGTAGATACTATATTTATTTACCAATTAAAGAAGAAGGAAACATAGTTGAAATAATTAATTCTGCAGAATTAAAAACAGATATAGAAAAATTACAAAAAAGAATTATTACACAAGCATGCAAAAACAAAGCAATTGTAATTGTAAATCAGGATATAAGCTATAATTCAGAAATTATCAAAAAAATAATAAATACAAAAATTATTGATTTATTAAGAATTAATGTTATGTTTTCAAAAGAAAAAGAATATATAGTATTAGACATATATGATGATGAAGTACTAGACCGAACAGAACATATTGAGAAAAAGAATGAATCAGACTTTAGAATAAAATTCGGAAAAAAATTTAAGATATTCACATAAGAGGAGGAACAAATGAAAATTACATTTTTAGGTGCTACAAAAACTGTAACAGGTTCTAATTTTCTTGTAGAAGGAGCTGGAAAAAAATTTTTAGTAGATTGTGGATTATTTCAAGGACAGGCAAGAGAAGAATTAGAAAACGAAGCACCATTTTTATTTAATGTACATGACATAGATTTTATGTTGCTGACACATGCACACATTGACCATTCTGGAAGAATTCCAAAACTATATAAAGAAGGATATAGAAATCCTGTTATAGCAACAAAAGCAACATGTGATTTGTGTAGGATTATGCTACCAGATAGTGGACATATCCAAGAAGTTGAAATTGAATGGAAAAACAGAAAAAGGAAAAGAGAAGCAAAACCAGAGCTTCCTCCATTATATACAGCGCAAGACGCAATTGACTGTTTGGAAATATTTAAACCAATACATTATGATGAAATAATCGAAATTGATCCTAATATACAAGTAAGATTTAATGATGCTGGCCATATGCTAGGTTCTGCAGTAATAGAGGTGTGGATTACAGAAAGTGGAGAAACAAAAAAGGCTGTATTTACTGGAGATTTAGGAAATAATGATATACCACTACTAGATGCTCCAACAATGATAGAAAGTGCAGATTACTTAGTAATGGAATCAACATATGGTAATAGACTTCATATGAGAAATGATGAAAAAGCAAGTTTGTTCTTAAATATTGTTTCAGAAACACTGGAGAAGGGAGGAAGAGTAGTAATTCCTTCATTTGCAGTAGGTAGAACACAAGAAATACTATATGAACTTGATTGCATAAAACAAAACAGCGAAGAAGACGAAGAATTTGCGAAAAAATATGAAGAATTAATGCATGCATCGGTTTATGTAGATAGCCCTCTTGCAATTTCTGCCACAGAGATTTTTAAAGAAAATGAAGACTTATTTGATGAAGAAGTAAGAGAAAAAATTGAATCTGGAGCAAACCCTTTAGACTTCCCGGGCTTGAAATTTACAAGAACATCAGATGAATCAAAAGCACTAAATGAAACCGACGAACCATGTATTATTATTTCAGCGAGCGGAATGTGCGAAGTTGGAAGAATAAAACACCATCTAAAACACAATTTGTGGAATCCAAATAGTACAATTCTTTTTGTAGGATACCAAGCACCAGGAACGCTTGGAAGAAGCATAGTAGAAGGTGCAGAAAAAGTAAAAATTTTTGGCGAAGAAATAGCAGTAAATGCAAGAATTGAATACATAGAAGGATATTCTGGACATGCTGACCAAGAATGGTTAATGAATTTTATTTATTCATTTATTAATAAGCCAAAACACATATTCCTTGTACATGGAGAACCAGAAGGACAAATCGTTTTAAAACAAAAAATAACTGAAGAAATAGGTATTCCAGTAACAATACCTGAATTTGGTGAGGTATACGAGCTAAACGGCGAAATCAAGATGACAGACAAGATAGACGGAGCAGAAGCAAACAGATTCATTAGACTAGAAATACTTCAAAAACTTGACAACATAGAAGCAGAGATAGATGAAATGAAAGCAATTGTTAAAGCTGAAAAATTAACAGAAAATACTAGTGATGAAGATGTACTAGCACTTAAAGAAAAAATAAGAGAATTAGAAAATCAAATTGTAAAAATTATAGAGTAGGAAATGGAGAAAAACAAATGAGTACAAAATATTTTAATGATAGTGTAATACGGAAATAAACAAATGGTAGCTAGCTTCAGTAAAACAGGAGAGCTTTTAAGATTGATGTATCCTAATGTTGATTACAAGCAGTTCATAAAGGCATTTCATGTTGGAATAAGACTAAATGATTCTGGAATGATATATCTTCACAATGATGTAAACAATACATATAAACAATACTATGTTGAAGACACAAATGTTTTAAAAACAGAAATTAACAATAGCTATTTTAATGTAAACATAGTACAAACAGATTTTGTGTTATTAAAAGAGGCTGTTTTGGTAAAAAGATACGAAATAACCAATAACAGCAATATAGACCTTAATTTAAACTATTTGGTATATTCTGATTTGCTAAGTAATGACAATAATCAAGTTAGTGGATATGAAAAAGCAAATGGATTGATTCAATACACGCATGACTATAATTTTTGCATTTTCTCAAAAGATAAAATGATAGCTTCTCAAATAAATAATAGTAGAGAGACAATTATGGAAGGAGTAATTGGAGATAAGGACTATATTGGTATGTCACATGATTCTTCAATTTCCTATGACATGGGAGTATTAAAAGTTGGGGAGAAAAAGAAATTCGAAATTTTTGTATACGTTAGCCAAAATGATGAAAAATACAATTTACATGATATAGAAAACACAATAGAGAGAATCAAAACAATAGATACAGATAAAGAATATCAAAGCACAAAATCATATTGGAGGAAATATTTAAAAGCTCATTCAAAGCTACCTTTAAAGCAAGCAAAAAATGCTTACTACGAAAGATTAGAAACTATATACAATAGAACGGTATTACTTTATGCACTATTAACAAACTCTAACACTGGAGGAGTTTCAGCAGGAGTAGAAGTTGACGAAGGAAAAACTAAATGCGGAAGATATTCATATTGCTGGCCAAGAGATGCTATATTTATTGCCCAAGCAATGGACATTATAGGTATGGAAAAAGACACTGAAAAATTCTATAAAAACTTTTGCAAAAATACGCAAAGCAAGAATGGTATGTGGGAGCAAAGATTTTATACAGATGGAAGACTTGCACCATCATGGGGATACCAAGTAGATGAAACGGCATCAGTAGTTTATGGTGTATATAAGCACTATGAAGATACAAAAGACGAAAAGTTCTTAAAAGATAATTTGAAAATGTGCGAAAAAGCAGTTAGCTTTTTACTAAAATATGTAGAAGACATTTGCAAAGAACAACCAGAGATGCAAGCATCATACGATTTGTGGGAAGAAAATGAAGGAATACATACATATTCACTTGCAAGTATTTTCTCGGCATTTGAATGCCTAATTTCTATGTATAACGTTTTAAAACCATCTTTTGAAAATAACAGAATAAAGTTAGAAAAAATGAGAAACGATGAAAAAGAAATAAGAGAAAGCCAGCTAAAAATTAAAGAGTATATTAATAAAAACTTGTATGATACTGGAAAGAACTCTTTTGTAAGAAACAAAGACGGCAAAATGGATATAAGCTTATTAGGCTTAGTTATTCCATTTAAAGTATTTGCACCAAAAGAAAAACATATAACAAACACAATAGAAAAAATGAGCCTTACACTTAGAACATATACAGGAGGATACTTAAGATACGAAGGAGACGGCTACATGGGCGGAAACAATCCATGGGTTATATCAAATCTATGGCTTGCAAGCTACTACCTAGAAACAGGAGAAAATAAAAAGGCAAAAGAATGCTTTGATTTTGTTGTAGCAACTAGTATGGAAAACGGAATGCTGGGAGAGCAAATTGATAACAAAACTATGAAACCTGCATGGGTATTAGGACTCGGATGGTCACATGCAATGTTTATTATAGTGTTAGACAAGCTTTTAGCAAAGGGATTAATTTAGTAAGAAACATTCCAAAAGGAGGTATAAATGGCGAAGACATCAACAGTTTTTGTATGTAGTAATTGCGGATACGAATCTGCAAAATGGCTTGGCAAATGTCCTGCATGTAATGAGTGGAACAGTTTTTATGAGGAAAAAGTTACTAAAGGGTCTGATGGCAAAAAAGAAAAAAAAGAAGCCAGAGTACCTGTACCTTTAAATTCTGTTGAAAAAACAGAAACAGCAAGGGTAAAAACCGGAATTGAAGAATTAGACAGAGTTTTAGGCGGTGGATTAGTAAAAGGATCGCTTGTACTCTTAGGAGGAGAGCCTGGAATAGGAAAATCCACATTAATACTACAAATTTGCAATTTGATACATGGCGAAGGAAAAGTGTTATATGTTTCTGGAGAAGAATCTGCAGAGCAAATAAAACTAAGAGCTGATAGACTTGGAATAAATAATGACAACATATTATTTTTAGGAGAAACAGATATTGATGTAATTGAAGAAACAATACAAACAATATTGCCTAAATTAGTAATAATTGATTCAATACAAACTATGTACAGTAGCGATCTTACAGCAACAGCAGGAAGTGTAAGCCAAGTAAGAGAAATTACAGGAAGAGTTATGCAATGCTGTAAGCAAAATGCAATTACGACAATTATAATTGGACATGTTACCAAAGACGGTAATATTGCAGGGCCAAGAGTATTAGAACATATGGTAGACACTGTTTTATACTTAGAAGGAGAAAGATATTTTACATACAGAATTCTTCGAGGAGTAAAAAATCGTTTTGGCTCAACAAATGAAATTGGAATGTTTGAAATGAAAGACAATGGTATGAAGGAAGTTAAAAACCCTTCATCAGTATTACTAGAAGATAGAGATGATATTCCAGCTGGTTCAATTGTTGTAGCAAGTATGGAAGGAACTAGACCTTTATTAGTGGAATTACAAGCATTAACATCTACAAGCGTTTTTGGACTACCGAGGAGAACCGCAAATGGAATTGACTATAATAGACTAACACTTTTAATAGCAGTAATAGAAAAAAGGGCAGGTCTTCCACTAGGAAATCAAGATGCTTACCTTAATATAGTTGGTGGAATAAAAATAAACGAACCTGCATTAGATTTAGGAATTGTACTTGCAACAGCTTCCAGTTATAAAAATGTGCCAATTCCAAGAGGCACGCTTGCAATTGGAGAAGTGGGACTTACAGGAGAAGTAAGAGCAGTTAACATGATAGAAAAAAGAATTAAGGAAGCAGAAAAATTAGGATTTAAGACATGCATTATTCCTGAAAGCAATAAAAAACTATTGAAAGATAAATACAATTTAGATATAATAGGCGTGAAAAACATAATTGAGGCTATGAAATATTTAAAACTAAAATAATCAAGTAAAAACGACTAATTTAAAGAAAAGAGTGATATGCTTTGGACGAAACAATTAACAAAGACGAAATGCAAGCCGAAATTTTACAGTTAATAGCTCCAGGTACTGAATTAAGACTCGGACTAGAAAGCATTTTAAAAGCTAAAACGGGAGCGCTAATTGTAGTAGGCGATACAAAAGATGTACTTGATATAGTAGACGGCGGATTTGCAATAAATCAAGAGTATACAGCAGCAAGACTTTACGAACTAGCAAAAATGGACGGAGCAATTATCTTAAGCGAAGATCTTAAAACTATTTTATATGCAAATGCTCAGCTCATTCCGTCTTCAACAATACCTACAAATGAAACAGGAACTAGGCATAGAACTGCAGAGCGTACAGCAAAACAAACTGGCAAATTAGTTATAAGTATTTCTCAAAGAAGAAATATAATTACTATTTTCAAAGACAGCTTTAGATATGTTCTAGAAGATACTTCAAAGGTTATAACTAAGGCAAACCAAGCACTGCAAACTTTGGAAAAATATAAGAAGGTTTTTGATGACAAATTAAACATGCTAAACGAATATGAATTTAATGACATTGTAACTCTAGACAATGTTATAACATGTATTCAAAGAGCTGAAATGGTAAGGAAAATTGCTGATGAAGTAAAAAGAAACATTTATGAGCTTGGTGAAGATGGAAGACTTTTAAAAATGCAAATGGAAGAACTATTAGGTGACTTTGAAGAAGAAGAACTTCTTATGATTAAAGACTATTTAGTCGGAAAGAAAAAGGATGAAGCAAAGGCTCTATCCCTAATAAGACAATTAGATACAGAAGGATTAATGGATTCTGGCAAAATAGCTGACTTATTAGGATATGAAAATTTTGAGACATATGAAGAGGTAGCAATATATACGAAAGGATACAGAATATTAAGTAAAATACCAAGAGTACCAAGTAATATCGTAGAAAATCTTGTAAAAGGGTTTAAATCTTTTCAACATATCTTAGCTGCGGATATTGCACAATTGGATGAAGTTGAAGGTATTGGAGAAATTAGAGCAAGAACTATAAAACAGGCATTAAAGAGAATGCAAGAACAATTTGTGTTCGATAATGCAATGCTTTAAATTTAAGGAGGAAATAAAAAATGAAAAAAACACAAATTTTTTGGATAATTGCAATTGCTTTTTTAAGCGTGACAATTTTAGCTTTAGTTATTGGATATATAACAAAGGCGACAGAGGTTATTAAAAATCCTGTAGTAACAATGGAAATAGCTGACTACGGAACTATTAAAGTTGAACTGTATCCAGATATGGCACCAAACACTGTAAAACATTTTATAAAAAAAATACAGGAAGGCTTTTATGATGGATTAACTTTTCATAGAACAATTCCAGACTTTATGATACAAGGTGGAAAAAATGAGAAATCTGAAGACACCTATACAATAAAAGGAGAGTTCTTAGCAAATGCATTTAAAGACAATAAACTAAAACATGAAAGAGGAGTAATATCTATGGCTAGAATTGATTATAGTCAATTTGGAAGTGGACTTGAAAGCTATAGTTATAACTCAGCAAGCACAGAATTTTTTATTATGACAAAAGATACATCTAGTTTAGATGGATATTATGCTGCATTTGGAAAAGTAATAGAAGGAATGGAAGTTGTAGATGCAATTGCAAATGTAGAGGTTGTATATCGTAGCTCTGAACTTGGAGAAGGTGAAACAGCACCAACAGACGCAACAGGACAAACAATAGCATCAGACAAACCAGTAAATGAACCTGTTATAACAAAAATGACAGTTGATACGTTTGGCGTAAATTATGGCAATTTTGAAAAATATAGCTATGAATAAAATAAAAAAGGGCATTTATAAAAAACTCTGCAAATAGAGGAGGCTACACAAATGAAAGAAAATAAAGGTGTAACTTTAATAGCACTTGCAATTACTGTAATGGTTATGGCAATACTTACAGGAACTCGGCTTATATACTGGTATTAATATAGTAAGTAATGTTAAAGTTAAACAGTTTGAAAGCGAAATGAAAATAATTCATACGAGGGTAAATCAGCTATTAGAAGAGAAAACACCAGCTGAATTAGCTGAACTTGGTGAATCAATTCCTTCAGGGAAAATGCAAGCAGCAATGATAGCGCTTGAGGGAAATCAAACAACAGGATATACTTATTTTAATAAACAATCATTAGAAAACCTTGATATTATAGGAATAGATAGAGAAATAATAATTAATTTTTCTACACGTGATATAGTAGATATAAATGGAGTTGAAAATAAAGGTTATATATTATATAGATCATTAAGCTGGGAAAATATAATGTACCAAGATAGAAATACAACTCCGCCTACGTTCTCTTTAAGCAAAAGGAACTTTGGATTAAATGCAACGATAATTGTAAACAATATTTCATATGGTGGTAATGTAAGTAAAGGAACAGTAAGCTACAGACTTTCAGGTCAAAGTGAATGGAAACAAGTAACTGGGACAGAGGTGCCGGTTACTGTATCACGGAACATATGAAGTAATGCTAACTGATTCAGCAGGTAATTCTACAACAGATACAATAGATATAACCCTTGTAAATAAACCAAAACTAGATTCTGGGATGGTACCGGTAATATATAGCGAAAGTGCAGAAGCTTGGATAATAGCAGATGAAAATGGTGGAGAATGGTATGACTATTCAAGTGACGAAGCCCAGTGGGCTAATATAATGTTACAAGATGGATTAACAGTAGAAGGAGACATTGAGGTATTAGATGACAATAAAACAGCACTTGTTGGCAAAGAAATAACTACTTCAGGAAGTATGTTTGTATGGATTCCAAGATATATGTATCAAATTCCAAGTGCAAATTATCATACAAGTACAGCTGGAGAGATTAATATAAAATTTTTAAAAGGAACAACCAATATTGCAACAGATGAAACCAATGTTGAAATCGCTAACGCAAGTGGAGCTGATAACTGGAATGTGCATCCGGCATTCTGTGATGGAAATAAAACGAATTATGCAAATGGCGAATGGGACAAAGATATAACAGGAATATGGGTTGCTAAATTTGAAGCAAGCAGTAGCAATCCAAATGCAACATATGGAGGCGGAGATACTGCAGATTTGAATGTAAAAGTATTGCCAAATGTTGCTAGTTGGAGAGGTATAACAGCTAATAATATGTTTGAAGTATGCAGAAAAATGTCAAATAACAATAACATATATGGCATATCAAGTATAAGTGACATGCATATAATGAAAAATAGTGAATGGGGAATGGTTTCATATTTAACATCAAGCAAGTATGGAGCAAATGGAAGAGTTTGGAGTAATTCAAATAGTAGCTATTTAACTGGAAATGCTGGAACAAGTGAAAATACAGCTCAAACAAGTAACACATATAGCTATAATACAGCAAACGGAATGAAAGCAAGTACAACGGGAAATGTATATGGAATATACGATATGGCCGGAGGTGCGGCAGAATATACAGCTACATATTTAAACTTTGAAGGAGTTAATAATTCTGCATATATTATTAATATAATAAATGCACAATTTAAATACAAAAGTTTATATAAAAATGATGAAACTACATATGGAGATGCAATTTATGAAACTCCAGAATGGTTTCAGGCTGGCATGTCTGCCTTAACTAATGACTATCCTTTAGTATATAGAGGAGGTAGCGACACGACAACAGGGATAAGTAATTTTAGAAACATATTTGGACTTGGCAAGGGCAGTGGAGTAAGTACTGGTGGAAGATCGTTTAGGCCAGTATGCATTGTGGAATAAAACAATTTAATATTAAAAAAAGCAAAGATGTGCAGAATCTTTGCTTTTTTTATCAAAATCCCTTGACAAAACCTTTTAAAAGGTGTAAAGTATAATAGCATTACAAAAACAAATGAGGTGATAATCACGGAAAAGAATGTAGAGTTAAGTTTACTTCTTCAAACATATGGAAAACTTTTAACTAAAGTACAATATGATTTCCTTGATGATTACTATAATAGCGATTTGTCTTTATCAGAAATAGCTGAGAATAGAAATATTACTAGGCAAGCTGCCAGAGACAATATAAAGAAGGGGGAAAATAAACTTTTCGAATTTGAAGAAAAGCTAGGACTTATGCAAAGAACTTTAAAACAAGAAAGAAAAATTTCAGAGATTTTATCTGAGATTACAACAATTCAAACACAGTATTCAGACGAACAAATTGCAGAAATGCTAGAACACATTAAAAACGAATTAAATATGGTAGTTTAATTAACTACACAAAAAACCAAGGAGGAAAAAATGGCATTTGAAGGTTTATCCGAAAAATTAACAAATATAACAAAAAAGTTAAGAGGACAATCTAGAATAACTGAAAGTGATTTAAAAGATGTACTACGTGAAGTAAAACTTGCACTCCTTGAAGCAGACGTAAACTATAAAATTGTAAAAGAATTTGTTGCAACAGTTGAGGAAAAAGCATTAGGAAGTGATGTGTTAAAATCACTTACACCAGGACAACAAGTTGTAAAAATAGTTAAAGATGAGTTAGTAGAGCTGTTAGGCGGACAAGAAAGCAAAATTAATTTTACTCCAAATCCACCAACGATAATAATGCTTGTAGGACTCCAGGGTTCTGGAAAGACAACTACAGCAGGAAAACTTGCAAACCTTCTTAGAAAACAAGGTAAAAAACCTTTACTAGTAGCATGCGACGTTTATAGACCAGCTGCTATTAAGCAATTACAAGTTGTAGGTGGACAGTTAAACATTCCTGTATATTCAAATGAGCAAACAAAAGATGTTGTACTTATTGCAAAACAAGCAATATCACAAGCATATTCTAAAATGAATGACGTTGTCATACTTGATACTGCCGGAAGACTTCACATTGATGAAGAGCTGATGCAAGAGCTAAAAAACGTAAAAACAGGTGTAAAACCACACGAAATTCTTTTAGTAGTAGACTCAATGACAGGCCAAGATGCAGTAAATGTTGCAGGAACTTTCAATGAACAACTTGGAATAGATGGAGTCGTTTTAACAAAGCTAGATGGTGATACTCGTGGTGGTGCTGCACTTTCTGTAAAAAAAGTAACGGGAAGGCCAATCAAATTTGCAGCAACAGGTGAGAAACTAAGTGATATTGAAGTATTTCACCCAGAAAGAATGGCATCAAGAATTTTAGGAATGGGAGATGTGCTTTCAATCATAGAAAAAGCTGAAGAAGCATTTGATGCAGAAGAAGCTATGAAACTAGAAGAAAAGCTTCGTAAAGAATCATTTGACTTAGATGACTACCTAAAACAGCTAAGACAAATGAAAAAAATGGGATCTTTTTCTTCGATATTAAAAATGATACCAGGAATGAGTCAATTAAAAGACGTAAAAATTGATGACAAAGAATTTGTTAAAATAGAAGCTATTATTTGTTCAATGACAAAGGAAGAAAAAAGAAATTCAAAACTATTAAATGGAAGCAGACGTCAAAGAATAGCAAGAGGAAGCGGAACAACTGTACAAGACATTAACAAATTTATGGCATCATATGAAATGACTCAAAAAATGATGAAAAAAATGAAAGATCCAAAGAGTGCAAAAAATATGCTTAGAGGCATAAACATGGATGATTTAAGAAAATTTAAATAATCTTAGCTAATTTTGCATAACATATATTATTTATTTTTTTGCTCCTTACTGTCGCTTGCGCTCCATTCGCCTAGGGTCACTTCCACTGTGGGAGCTTCCCTGCGCGTCGCTTGAAAATAAATAATATATGTTATGCAAAGCAAATAAAAGTTTTTAATTTTAAAAAATATAATCTTTAATCACGGGAGGTGAAAATGCATGGTAAAAATTAGACTACAAAGATATGGTGCTAAAAAAGCTCCTTTCTATCACATTGTTGTTGCTGATTCAAGATCGCCAAGAGATGGAAGAATAGTTGAGCAAATTGGTACTTATGATCCTATGAAAACTCCAGCTGAAATAAAATTAGATATGGAAAAAGTTGAAACATGGATCAAAAATGGTGCAAAGCCAACAGATACAGTTAAGGCTTTGATTGAAAAGGCTAAATAGGAGGAAGACAAAAATGAAAGAAATTTTAGAAACAATTATAAGAAATTTAGTTTCTAACCCAAATGAGATTTCAGTTAATGAAATCGAAGGTGAAAAAGCAATTATCTTCGAAGTAAAAGTAGCAGAAAGCGATATGGGAAAAATCATAGGTAAAGAAGGAAGAGTTGCAAAAGCAATTCGTACAGTTGTAAAAGCTGTTGCTAGCAAAGAAGGTAAGAGAGTAACCATTGAATTTATTGGATAAAGGTGAAAAACTTGCAAGAATATTTTGAAATAGGTCAAATAGTAAATACATATGGAATAAAAGGATTTGTAAAAGTTGTACCTTTTACAGATGATATAAAAAGATTTGAAAACTTAAAAACCATCTATATAGATTTTAAAGGCAATTTAATTTTAATGACAATTGATGAAGTGTCATACAGTAAAACTAATGTGCTTTTAAAATTTAAAGAAGCACCAGACATTAATATGGTAGAAAAATATAAAGGATGTTACCTAAAAATCAAAAGAGCAGAGGCTGTTAAACTTCCTGAAAATTCGTATTTCATTGCGGATTTAATTGGAATTGAGGTTCAAACAGAAGATGGTAGAGTTTTAGGTAATGTTGATGATATATTTAAAACTGGAAGCAATGATGTTTATGTTGTAAAAGATGATTTAGGAAAACAAATTTTACTACCTGCAATTAAAGAAGTTATTAAAACTATTGATATAGAAAATAAGAAAATGATAGTTAATCTTATAAAAGGATTGGAATAAATGAAATTTGATGTATTATCTCTATTTCCAGAGATGTTTGAACCGATAAAAACAAGCATAATTGGAAGAGCTCAAGAAAAGAAAGTTATAGAAATAAATTTAATAAATATTCGTGACTTTTCAAAAGATAAACACAAAAAAGTAGATGACACTCCATATGGTGGAGGAGCTGGTATGGTATTAAGACCAGATGTTGTCTATGAAGCATATAATTCAATTCAAGATAAAGACGATGCAAAAGTTATTTTCTTATCACCAAAAGGCTCAAGACTAACACATAAAAAAGTTTTAGAATTAAGTAAAGAGAAACATTTAATTCTACTTTGTGGACACTATGAAGGAATAGACCAAAGAGTTTTAGATGAGATTGTAGATGAAGAAATTTCCATAGGAGACTATGTGCTAACAGGCGGAGAACTACCAGCAATGGTACTTATAGACAGCGTTAGCAGATTTGTAGGAGGAGTTTTAGGAAGCGGATCTAGCGAAGAAGAATCATTTGCAGATGGACTTTTAGAATATCCCCAATACACTAGACCAGATGATTTTAAAGGAAAACTTGTACCAGAAATACTTATAACTGGTAATCACGCCAAGATAAATAAATGGAGAAGAAAAGAGTCTTTAAAGATGACATATCTTAAAAGGCCAGATTTATTAAAAAATGTGGAACTATCGAAAGAAGATAGAGAAACATTAGAAAATTTAAAAAATGAATGTCAGTAAAAGACTGACCGCTGATTTAAAAGAAGGAGGAAATAAAATGGACATTATTAAGTCTATTGAACATGAACAATTAAAAAGCAAAGTTCCAATGCTTAAAGTTGGTGACACAGTAAAAGTTCATGTAAGAGTAAAAGAAGGAAACAGAGAAAGAATTCAAGTTTTCGAAGGAATAATTATTAAAAAACAAGGTGGAGGAGTAAATTCAACATTTACAGTAAGAAGAATTTCTTATGGTGTAGGAGTTGAAAAAACATTTTTATTACACTCACCTACAATTGAGAAAGTTGAAGTAGTAAGAGTAGGACGTGCAAGACGTGCTAAGTTATACTATTTAAGAGACAGAGTTGGAAAAGCTGCTAAGACAAAAGAACAAGTTGGTGCAAGAATTGAAACTAATATGGTAACAGTTAAAGAAGACGTACTAGAAGTTCCAGAAACACCAGCTGAAGAAGTTGCAGCAGTAGAAGAAACACCAGTTGAAGAGCCAGTAGCAGAAGAAGCTAAAGTAGAAGAGGCTCCAGTAGTTGAAGAAACAAAAACAGAGGCTCCAGCAGTTGAAGAAGCATCTGCAACAGAAGAAACTACAGAATCTGATGAAGCTAAAAAAGAATAATTAATAAAAAACTATGTATTCATTTTAAAATACATAGTTTTTTTATTGACTTATAAAAATAGTTAAACTATAATTTAATTATCTAAATAAAAAGGAGAGATTTTTTATATGAATGCAACAAAAGATAAAAAAGAATCTGGAGTAACTTTAATTGCATTAGTTATTACAGTAATAATACTCATTATCATAGTTGGTGCAGCAATAGCAGCTGGATTAAGTAGTGATAGTGTATTTGAGAAGGCAGAAGAGACAGTAGATAATTGGAATCAAAGAGTTTATAATGACGAACAGGAATCAGAAGACATATTAAAAACAATGAACAACAAAAATAAGATAAAACAAGTGCTTGATGCTAATCCAGGTGTACTAGAAGGAAGCGGAACGGCAAATGACCCATGGGTTATAAATAGCATAGAAGATTTAGTGGCTTTTGCTTATAATGTAAATTCTAATAGTAATTTATATTCGGGACAATTTGTTGAACTAGGACTTTCATTAGATATGCAAAGCAATAGCTCATATGCAAACCCAGCAACTGCATATACATCAAGCAACTATGGCTATTCACCAAACAGCTCAGGAACATCAATAAAAAATATCTTAACAGATAATAATGGATCAGGATTTATACCAATAGGAAATGGACAAAGCAACGGATTTGCAGGAACATTTAACGGCAATAATTATTCAATAAATAATTTATATATTAATTCAACTAGCTTTAGTGGTTTATTTGGAGCTACAGCGAGCCCAGTTAACATATATAATTTGGAATTAAAAGAATGTGATATCACATCTTCTAATAATAGAGCCGGCGGAATAATTGCTAAATCAAATTCAAATGTTATAATAGACAATTGCATTACATCAGGCTCAGTTAATGGTAACCAAGGGGCAGCTGGAATGATTGGAGAATGCATTAGTGCAAAAATAACTAATAGTTATAATACTTGTGATGTACAATGTACATCAAGTTATGCAAGCGGAATAATGGGCAACAATTCTAGTTCTAATTATGGTTCAATTATTGTTTTAAACTGCTACAATGGTGGAACAATAACAGCAAATGGAAGCACGGGAGGCATAATAGCAATCGGTTCGTACAATTCATCAAATATAATAGCTAATTGTTTTAACTATGGGAATATGATAAACACAGGAGGAGAAGCTGTAGGAGGTATTGCAGGAGAAACATATCATGTAGATTTTTTGAACTGCTATAACGTTGGAAAAGTAACTGGATGGAACTATACAGGAGGAGTAATTGGAAAAGGAAGAAGTGCATCACATTGCTATAATACTGGAGATGTAACAGGTGACATTGTAGGAGGAGTACTAGGTTTTGGCTATAATGTTAAAGTGTCTGATTGTCACAATACAGGTTTAATAACAGGAACTAGAGCTAATAGACCTGATTTATGCGGTGAGATATCTGGATATTATTATGACGGAGGAAATTACTATACTGGAAATACTTATTTAATAAAGACATCTAATGTTACTTCACATGGCGGAAGTGCTGTAGCAGATATGACAAGTACAATGTCAATGTCAAATTTTGTTACACTTATGAATAATTATGCAGAAACAAATAATTCTAACTCTTCAAATACAAAACTGAAAACGTGGAAATTAGAAAACGGATATCCAGTGTTTGCAAATTAAAAAGTAAACCGGTGTGACGGCTGAGAATTGCATCATTTCTCAGTCGTCACAATCATTTAGAACAAAGGCAATGGTGAAAATATGAAAGAACTGTTAATTGATAACAAAGAAGTGCTTTATAAAAAAATAAAACTATATAAGACATTTTTATATAAAAATACCATGTTTAAAACTAACTTAGATGATGAGGAATGTAAAGCAATAGTTGAAGCTTTAAATATCAAAAAGAGAAAAAAGAGAATAGAATATATTTATGACTATTGCTGTAACAGAATTGACAAATTTTATGAGGGAAAGAACGTTTGTGGGTTTACAAATAACAAATGTATTATTCAACAGGCACCAAACTGTAAATATAAAAATGGATGTTGCAGACTTTGCATACACCAGAGCTCAACAGGATGCAAAACAAAAAATTTAACTTGCAAATTATTCTATTGTAGTTCGGTTACACAAAAATATGAAGTAATAAAATTTAAAGATTTAAAAATCCTCAAAATGTTTTCACTTAGACAAAAGCTAATGATAAAAGATTCGTTTTTTGCTACGAGAGAACAGATCATTTTTGATTTATATATTGGAAGCATAATTCTTTTTGGAATTAGAACAGCAATAAGAGAAACAATTAGTTTAACTAAACTTGCTGCAATAAAGTACAAAGAGAAAAAAATAAAATAATAAATTTATAGTTTACATTAGCATCTTGTACTAGCGCGAGGGAGAGCTTCTATTTTTTAAGGCGACCCGCTCGGGGGGACCGCTGAGCGCTGTTAAGTACGAAGTACTTTTACAGCGCCAGCGGGAGGAGGGGAGTATTTAAAAAATAGACTCTCCCGGGAGCGGTAAATTGTCTCGCATTTATCTATAAATTTATTATTTTAATTTTTTGTAGCAAATACCAAACAAGTGTTTACAAATAAAATTTAAAATGATATAATAACTTTGACATTGAAACTGGAGGTGAATTATGCAAGAAGAACATATATATGCTGCAATTGACTTAAAAAGTTTTTATGCGTCTGTAGAATGTAGAGAAAGAGGGCTAGATCCTCTTACAACGAACCTAGTTGTTGCAGATAAAAGCAGAACAGAGAAAACAATCTGTTTAGCAGTGAGTCCATCACTTAAAGCGTATGGAATACCAGGTAGAGCGAGACTTTTTGAAGTTGTACAAAAGGTAAAAGAAGTAAATGCTTTAAGAAAAGTAGTAGCTAATGGGAAAAAATTTAATGGAAAATCATATAATGATATAGAATTAAAACAAAATCCTAATCTAGAACTTGACTATATAGTTGCAACACCAAGGATGGGGCATTATATGAAATATAGTACAGACATATACAATACATACTTAGACCATATTGCCCCAGAAGATATATTTGCATATTCAGTTGATGAAGTATTTTGTGATATTACTCATTACTTAAAACTAAATCATATGAACCCTCAAGAATTTGTAACAATGATGATACAAGATGTCTTCAATAAAACTGGTATTACAGCAACAGCAGGAATAGGAACAAATCTATACTTGTGCAAAATAGCTATGGATATTGTAGCAAAACATGCGGAGGCAGATAAAAATGGAGTAAGAATTGCAAGTCTAGATGAAATGTCATATAGAAAATTACTATGGGATCATAAACCGATTACAGACTTTTGGAGAGTTGGAAAAGGATATGCAAAAAGCCTACAAAAACATGGAATTTATACAATGGGAGAAGTTGCTAGAGCATCAATAGAAGATGAAGAACTGCTATATAAACTTTTCGGAGTAAATGCGGAATTACTAATTGATCATGCATGGGGATGGGAGCCTACCACAATAGATGCAGTAAAAAAATATAAGCCATCAACAAACAGTATAAGTTCAGGACAAGTACTACACTGCCCTTATAACCATGAAAAAACAAGACTTATTGTCAAAGAAATGACAGAAGGACTTACCCTAGATTTAGTTAGAAAAAAATTAGAAACAAACCAAATTGTTTTAACTATAGGATACGATACAGAAAATTTAACAAATCCAGAAATTAAAAATCAATATAATGGTGAAATAACTATAGACAGATATGGAAGAAAAATTCCAAAACACAGTCATGGAACTGAAAACTTAGACCATTATACATCTTCTACAAAAATCATTACACAAGCAGCAATGAGACTATATGACAGAATTTCAAATGACAAACTTTTTGTAAGGAGAATAAATATTACGGCAAACAATGTATTACCGGAAGAAACAGTTAATAAAGAAAATAAATATGAGCAAGTTAATCTATTTACTGATTATGGAGAAGCGGGTAAAAATAAAGACTATGCAAACAAGAAAGAACAAGCTGAAAGAGAAATCCAAAAAGCAATGCTTAATATAAAAATGAAATATGGAAAAAATGCAGTTATAAAAGGAATGAATTTACAAGAAGGAGGAACTGCAATTGATAGAAATAAGCAAATAGGAGGGCATAGAGAATAAAATGAAAGTAGAACCAAAAGAAAACAATAAATATGACGATATAATCAATTTGCCACACCATATTTCAAAAAAACATATGCAAATGTCTTTGGATGCAAGAGCAGCGCAATTTGCTCCATTTGCTGCATTAACAGGGTACGAAGAAGCGGTAGAAGAAGTAGCAAAAAAAAGAAGTTAAAAATGCAAGAATTTTGGTTAAATTGTATTTACAAAAAAGAATTAATGTGATATTGTAACTGTGTATAATAATCTGACAAAAGAAACTAAAAGAGGAGGAATTTTAGATGAAAAACACGCACAAACTTATTGCAATGTTTATTGCTGTAATAATGCTTACAAGTTGCTTTACAACAATATTTAGCAGTACAACATTTGCAACACACGAAGATATTACTGTAAAATTTACAGCAGACATGGATGGAAATATTGACTTATCAGAAGATGGTAAAACATTAACATACCATTATGATGATACAACAGATTTTACAATTAAACTTCAAAAAGGCAAAACAGAGGACTTAGTACTTACAAAAAATCCGGTAGAAACTGGAGGAGACGAATACACAATTACCAATGTTGAGTCTAATGAGGACATATATATTTATTGCGAAAATATGGACCATGATAAGCTTATTATAAGATACAGTGGAGAAGCTGTTCCTATAGTAGAAGGATATTCACCAAGTCTTGTTAATGTAGACGACGTAAGCAATTATCACTTTAGAATAGAAGCTACTGCTCCAAATGCAGGTGAAGGTGAAGGACCACAACTTGGAGAATCATATACTGTAGACTTTGGAACAGGAGCATGGACAGTAGACGGAGTAAATGTTTCAGCAGCTATCTGGGGGAAATCAACAATTGATGGACCGGTAGAAGTGGAATTAAACGAACTCATCAAATTAGATGGGTTTAATCCTGATACAATGCAAATTACTCTAGAAGCTGAAGATGGATTTAAGACACAATTACATATAGTTACTACTAATAGCGAAACAAGCTTAGAAAGTGCAGATGCAGAAGGACTACCAGGTGGAACTTTAACATTTAAAGTTGAAAAGAAAGCATCACAAAACCAAGAAGAGCCTGTAGAAGAACCACAGGGGGGAGAAGAAGCTATAGAGTTTGACGTAGAATTTACAGATACACATATGAATTTCTGGATTAACAACTTAGAAGTAATGACTGATGGAGACCGGAAATTTAAAGAACGAATTCAAAGGCGTAATTGATGGTGCTGGAACAACAGACCCAAGCAAAACAAACACCTTAAAATTCGCTGTGTCATTTGGAGATAAAGAAGTAACAGAATTTGAAATAAATGGAGTTACATATAGAATTGGAGAAACAGAAGGAGTTATATATAACGAACCAGACGTAATAATAGAAGTTCCAGGTGCTGCATTATATACTATAAGAGGTGTTGCAGATGAAAATGCTGTAATTCCAAGAACTATTATATGGACAAACCCCGGATATGTTCCAACTGACGAAGCAGATGAAGAATGGATTCAAGAATTTAAAATAGAACATGGAAATGCATATATAAAAGAAGTGTTTGATGAAAATGGAAATGTAGTTGATAAAGCAGAATATCTTGGAAGCTGGAATGGATCTGAGCAAGACAGAGGTGTTGGTGAGAACCATTTTGGATATGTAGTTATTAAACCAGGATATCATGTTATATTTGAATTTGTTCCAGAATATGGATACCAATTAACAGATATTAGAGTAAATGGCCAATCTATTGGTTGCGGCGACAGAGTAAACGAATTTGAATTTGAAATGCCAGATGCAAATGTTCATTTTGATGCTGAATTTACTGAAAAAGACAATGTTGTTAAAACAAACTCAAATAAAGTATCACATGGAACAATTGATTTAGATGAAGATACAATTGATGCAGGTACTGTACAACTAACAGTAAATGACATAGACCTAGACGAAGACAAAATAAAAGAATATGAAGAAGCAGCCAAAGACTATAAAATAGCTAACTACTTAGACATTGATTTATATCAAATCTTCTATAAAGGTAAAGATGACAGCGAAGACGTGTGGTCAAATAAAATAGATGCACTAGATAAAGAAGTAACAATAGCAATTAAATTAGAAGACGGTGTAGATGGAAATGATATAGTAATAGTACATAACTTACATGATGGAGACGAATACGAAATAATTGAAATTGAATCTTATGATAAAGAAACAAACACAATTACATTTAAAACATCAAGCTTCTCAGGATATGCTATAGCATCAAGAACAACTGAAGAAAAAGAAATAACATTAACAGATGAAAATTCTAAAATAGTTGTAGAATTCCTAAGTGAAGATCATGATACAGATGACTATGAATTTAATGTTATGGATTTAACTAACTTAAGTGATGAAGAATTAGAAGCATTTGATATTCCTAAAGATGTTTATGAACAAGCTGTTAAGACAATACGTGAGAATTGTGAAGATTTAGGAACACTTATAATGGTATTCCAAATGGAAGTTAGAATTCCTGCAGAAGATAGAAATGAAGAAAATGGCCCATTTAAGATTAAAATACCTTATACAGAAGAACTTAAGAAATATAATACATTTAAATTTGCATATATAAATGACGAAGACTTTTCTGTAAGTGAAGTTATTGAGTTTACAGTAGAAGGTGACTATTTAGTAGGCATATTAGAACACTTTAGCCCATATGCGCTAGTTGCAGATTATGAAGAACCTGAAGAGGATGAAAACACTACTGAACCAACTACTGAAGTAGATAAAGAAGATACAAGTATTTCAGAAGATACAAATAAAGAAACAGAAGCAGAAGAAGTAAAAGAAACAAAGACAGAACAAAGCACAACTGCAAAAAATAGTAATCCAATTACAGGCGATAATATACTAATCTATGTATCAATTTTCTTATTATCAGTATTTGCAATAACTTTTGAAATAGTTACAAATAAAAATGGAAGACTTAGCAAATAAAGAAAAAAAGAAATAGATAAAAGGACTAGCTAAAACGTTAGTCCTTTTAATAACATAAAGGGGAATCAAATGAGCAAGAAAAAAAGTAGATACAAAAAGAGAAAAATAATTTCTTCAATTATTCTTATAATATCAATTTCAGCAATGCTTTTTTCAGGTTACAAAATAATAGCCTGGTTTGAAGATAATAAAAAGAGCAAACAAATTGCAGAAGAAATATCTAATGCAGTAGTTGTAATTGAACATGCCAAAGCTGGCGCAGAAAAGCAATATGAGATTGATTTTAATAACTTAAAAAGCAAAAACGATGAGACAGTTGGATGGATTAAAGTAAATGGAACAGATATTGAGTACCCTGTTGTAAAAACTAAAGACAATGACTATTATATGAATCATAGTTTTGATAAAAGCTACAACGGCGCTGGCTGGATTTTTGTAGATTGTGAAACAAAGCTAGACGGAACAGATAGAAATATTGTAATATTTGGACACAATAGAAGAGATGGCAGTATGTTTGGGACTCTAAAAAACATTCTTACAGAACAATGGTATAGTGATGAACAAAACTATATAATTCCATTTGTTTTAGAAACAGAAGAATGTAAATACCAGGTTTTTTCAGTATATACAATAGAAGCTGAGGACTATTATATAACTACGGAATTTGCAAATGATAGCGAATTTGAAGGTTTTTTAAACGACATAAAACAAAGAAGTGTTAAGGACTTTGGAGTAAAAATTACTGCAAAAGATAAAATACTTACATTATCTACATGTGCTGATAATAATAAATATAGAGTGGTATTACATGCCAAAAAAATTGCTAACAGATAAAATCTGTTAGCATTTTAAATTATAAGGCATTTTAGTTGAAAAAAAACCAATTTAACGATATAATATAACAAAAAAATAAGGAGAAATATATGAACAAAAACATTGTTATAACAGGTGGAGCCAAAGGCATAGGAGCAGCAATGGTAGAAACGTTTGCAAAAGATGGAAACCATGTGTTATTTAGCTATAATAAATCAGAAAAAGCAGGACTAGAATTAGCAGAAAGATTAAATAAAGTAGGATGTAAAGTTGACGCAATTAAAGCAGATTTATCAAATATAGACGAAATAAAGAAACTTGCTGAGTACGCAAAGGAAAAATTACAACATATTGACGTACTTATAAACAATGCTGGAATAGATCAATTTAAACTATTTACAGATATTACGGAAAATGATTGGAATGAAATAATTAATACAAATTTAAGATCGGCTGTATTTTTAAGTAAAGAGATTTCAAAAGAAATGATTAAGCAAAAAGAAGGCTGTATCATAAATATTTCATCAATATGGGGAACGACAGGAGCCTCATGCGAGGTACTTTATTCTATAAGCAAAGCAGGAATGGATGGATTAACAAAAGCCCTTGCTAAAGAACTTTCTTTATCTAATATAAGAGTGAATTCTATTGCACCAGGTGCAATAGATACGGACATGAACAAAGATATAGTAAAAGAAGAAATAGTAAATGAAATACCGCTTGGAAGATTTGGCAAACCAGAGGATATTGCTAAATGTGCAAGGTGGCTTGTGGATGATGAATATACGACAGGACAGGTAATTTCGCCTAATGGTGGATGGTTAATTTAAAGCAAAATTAATATTGTAAAAAACATGAATACGTGATAGTATAATTATGAAAAAATGATTATTCTAGATGGAGGGGTATATGAATAAAACTAAAGAAAACGCAGGTGTTACATTAGTTGCTCTTATCATAACAATGATTGTAATGATAATTATTGCAGGGACTTCGATTTATATTGGTATAAATGATATAGATAATTCGCAAGATAGTATGGCAAAGGCTGAACTTGAAGAAGTAAAAAATATTATAGGGCAAAGATATCTGAATTATATTAAAACAAAAAACAAAGCATATTTTGCAGGAACAAAACTATCAAGTTCAGAAGTAAGTGCTGTTGAATCTAAAATTGGTCGATTGCTTATTCCAATACCAAATACATTTGACGAAGATGAAAGAGCATATTATAGATTAACTCCTAATGACCTAGTAACTATAGGAATTGAAGACTCATTAAATACATATGTCGTAAACTATATTACTGGAGAAACAATTAATATAACAAAAACAAAAACAAACGGAGATGAGCTATTATATACCTATATTAGAAGTTCATTTGATGATAACGAAATTACAAGCTTTAAAGAACCGATGAATGAAATAACAATTGAACAAGAAAGACAAAAATTTAATTCTTTGTAAAGGTGATGATTAAAAAAATGTCATGTGAATTAATTTATGAAAATTTACTTGAAATCATACCTAAAGAAAAAATATTAATTAATGAACCTATGAGTAAGCATACTTCTTTTAAAATAGGTGGAAATGCAGATATATTTATTGAACCATCAGAGATAGAAGAAGTGCGAAAAATCATAGAATATGCACAAAAAGAAAACATTAAGCTGAATATAATAGGAAATGGAACTAATTTACTTGTAAAAGATGGTGGAATTAGAGGTATTACTCTAAAACCAAATTTAAGTAAATTAACTAAGGAAGAAGTAGAAGAAGGTACAATATACACATGCGGTAGTAGCTTACCTTTAACATATATTGCAAATGAGGCATTAAAAGATAATTTAACAGGCTTAGAATTTGCATATGGAATACCGGGAAGCCTTGGCGGAGCGGTTTATATGAATGCAGGAGCTTATGGCGGAGAAATGAAAGACGTTATAATCGAAACTACTTTTTTAGATAAAAAAGGTGACATACATACAATAAGCAATGAAGAGCATGAATTTGGTTACCGTAGCACAATTTTTCAGAAAGATAATGTAGTTATTATCGAAAGCAAGCTTAGATTGAAAAAAGGAATGCAATCGGAAATAGAAGCCAAGATGAATGAAAACATGAAATCTAGAAAGGAAAAGCAACCATTAGAATACCCTAGTGCAGGAAGTGTATTTAAAAGAGGAGAAAATTTCATTGCGGCAAAACTTATAGATGAATGTGGATTAAAAGGTACAAAAATTGGTGGAGCAGAAGTATCTACAAAACATGCAGGATTTATAATAAACAAAGGAAATGCTACAGCTAAAGATGTATTAGAACTAATAGATACGGTAAAAAAAGCTGTAAAAGAAACGACGGGATTTGATATAAAAGAAGAAATTTTGATTATTGGTGAATAATAATAGGAGGATTAAAGTGAAAGGCTTTTTTACATGGTTTAAATCTAGCACAAAAGTTAAAAGATGGATGTTTCTAATAATAGTTGGTATAGCACTTTGCTGCTATGGATTTGCACAAATAATTGCAGAAAAAGAACTTGAATTTGATAAATTGTGGATTATTATAGCTGAGTTTGTAGTAGGCTTTATTTGCGTTACTGCTGGTATTATTTTTATACAGAAAAGAACGCTAGAATTACTAGTACAAGCAAATATAACTCCTCAAAATAAAAAGGACCTTAACATGAAGTCTCTTATTTTCAAAAAGAAACTTTATGAAAATGGACCTAAAATCGTTGTAATAGGAGGAGGAACAGGACTTAATACAGTATTACAAGGAGTAAAGAAATATACTGACAATATAACAGCGATTGTTACGATTTCAGATTATGGCAGAGAATCTAGCAACTCAAGAACAGAATTAAATTTAGCTCCATTAGAACAAATAAAACAAAGCATGGTTGCACTTGCTGATAACGAAGATGATATGAAAAAAGTAATGGATTTCTCATTTAATTCAAACAGATTAAAAGGGTTAAACTTTGGTGACATTTACTTATATGCATTAAAAGAAGTGTTTGGAAACAACCAAGTAGAAAAAAGTAGCAGTATACTTAAAATTACTGGAAAAGTATTACCTGTTACTCTTGATGAAATAAGAATTTGTGCAGAATTAAAAGATGGAACAATAGTTGAAGAAAAAGACAAAATTTCAGAAGTTGCTTATGAGAAAGTAACATCAATAAATAGAGTGTATATAGCTCCATCTAATGCTGTACCAGCACCAGGGGTATTAGATGCTATAAGAGATGCTGATGCAATTATTATTGGACCTGGAAGCCTTTATACTAATATAATACCAAACCTTTTGGTTAAAAATGTTTCTAGAACTATTAAAGAAAGCAAAGCAATCAAAGTATATGTAAGCAATATAATGACAGAACCTGGACAAACAGACGATTATAGCATTTCTGATCACATTGATGCACTTATTGAGCATGTCGGAAAAGGAGTTATTGACTATTGCTTATGCGACACAGGAGAAGTAATACCTGAGTTTGTTAGAAAGTATAACAAGATGGGTGCAGACGTTGTTGAACAAGACTTAAAGAAGGTATCAGGGAAAGGAATAACTATACTACAAAAAGACATGTCAGAAATTAAGGACGAAGCAATCAGACATAATCCAGACGCTATTGCAAGTAGTGTAATGGAGATTATTTGCGATGACTTAAGATTTAAAGATAAACAAAATGACACACAATATGTATTACTAAATTCAAAAGTTAAAGAGCAAAAGAAAAAAGAAAAAGCACATTCACATGCAAAGAAAAAGACACTTAAACACATGAAACAAGAAGAAAAGAAAAAAGAACCAAGATTTAGGAAAAAGAGCAAATTCCAAGAAAAATACAATGAACGTATCAAATCAATACAAAGAAGTGAATATACAAGAGAACAAAATAAAAAACTTGCAGAAATTACCGAAAAATTAAGCCAGAATGATAAAAAACAAAAGAAATAGAAAGGAATGTAAAGATGAAATATACCAAAGATGATTTGAATTTGGAAAGTTCACTTACAAAGGAATGGATTATAACAAATGGAATTGGTGGATATGCTTCTTCAACAATTGTTGGAGCTAACACTAGAAAATACCATGGACTATTAGTAGCGCCACTTTATCCGCCAGCACAAAGACATGTTATTTTATCCAAACTGGATGAAGCAATAGAAGTAGAAGGCAAGTCAATTCCACTTTATACTAATATAGGGAAAAAATATATTTCAGAAGGGTACAAACATCAAATAAGCTTTGAAAAGGACATAATACCAACATTTGAATATGAGGTAGATGGAATTTTAGTTACAAAGCAAATAGTAATGGAATACGAAAAAAATACAGTTTGTATTTTATATAAAATTAAGAATTCAGATCATAGAGCAAAACTAACGCTTTCTCCGATATTAAATTTTAGAGACTTTCATTGTATGCATACAAATCATGAATTTAATTTACATCAAACAGTTACAGGAACAAAGGTAAAAGCGATTGTTGATGAAAACAGAATCAATCCTATTTACTTCTTCTTAAGCGATGGAAGCTATGCAGAGCATATAGATGATATATATTATAATATGTACTATATAGAGGAAGAAAAAAGAGGATTTTTTCCAGAGGAAAACCATATAGTTGCTGGAACATACTATGTAGATATAATGCCTAATGAAGAAAAATCAATTACATTTGTATGTTCGCTAGAGGATAACATTGAGGAAATAAAAGCAGAGAAAGTTATTAAGCAAGAAATAAAACGAGTAGAGAAAATTGAAAAAGATTCAAAACTAATTAGCAAAAAAAATAATAAGAAAAATGAATTGGTAAGAGAACTTGTAAAAGCAAGTGACTCATATATAGTATATAGAGAATCATCTAGACTACATACGGTACTTGCTGGATATCACTGGTTCTTAGATTGGGGAAGAGATGCATTAATTGCATTTGAGGGACTTTTACTAGTTACTAGGAGATTTGACATTGCAAAAGAAGTATTACAAACCTTTATACGAGATATTAAATTTGGATTAGTACCAAATGGATATTCAGGCTATGACAATAGACCATTATACAATAGTGTTGATAGTTCATTATTGTTATTTGAACAAATTGAAAAATACCTAAAATATACAAAAGACTATGTATTTGTTAAAGAAAACTTCTATGAAAAACTTAGACATATTATACATAGCTATCATGACGGAATAAACTTAGACGATAATAATATATACGTTGATTCAGATGGCCTTTTGGTTTCAGGAACTGAAAACACACAGAACACATGGATGGACGTTAAAATAGGACCTTTTGCAGTTACACCAAGAAATGGAAAAGCAGTTGAGATTAATAGCTTGTGGTACAATGCATTAATGATTATGGCAAAACTAAGCAAAAAATACTCAGATAATAGAACGGCTGAATATTGTAACAAATTAGCAGAAAAATGCAAAGAGAGCTTTAACAAAAAGTTTTTCAACAAAGAAAAGAACTGCTTATATGATGTACTAGGAGATGGAAGAATAAGGCCAAATCAGTTATTTAGCATTGCGCTAACTTATCCTATTTTAGATCCTAGTAGTAAACAAGCTAAGAAAATGTTTGATACAGTTACCGAAAAACTCCTTAACAAATATGGCTTAAAAACACTAGCTAGAGGAGAGAAAAATTATATTGAAGTATACTCAGGTGACGGATTTAAACGTGATATGAGTTATCATCAAGGAATTACATGGCCATGGTTATTAGGTGTTTATGCAGATGCATTTAAGAAAATTATTGAGGCAGAGAAACCAGGCAAAAAGAAAAAAGAACTTGAAAAAGAGTGGGATAATTTCTTAAAAGGTATTGTAAACACTTTCAGCAAAGAAATTAAAACTGGAATATGCGTAGGAAGTATTCCAGAACTATATGACTCAAAAGCACCTCATTTAGGTAAGGGAGCAATTTCTCAAGCATGGAGTGTTGCAGAGATTCTTAGAATACTTGTAAAATATGATAAATAAATACTAATAAAGATTTAATTGGGAGGAAAAAATGAGGATACTAGGGATAGACCCAGGTTTTGCTATAACACGGATATAGTATTATAGACTATAGTGGAAACCACTTTTCACTTATTGACAGTGGAGCTATAACAACTGACAAGCGGAGTCTCATTTCCTCTGAGATTAACAAAGATTTACGATGACTTAAATATGATTATTGATGAGTACAAACCAGAGGCAATATCTGTAGAAGAGTTGTTTTTTAATCAAAACATTAAAACAGGAATAAATGTAGCACAAGCTAGGGGAATTGTACTAGTAGTTGGATGCAAAAGAGGAATACCAACTTTTGAATATACGCCTCTACAAATAAAACAAGCAGTTACTGGATATGGAAGAGCAGATAAAATTCAGGTTCAAAAAATGGTTAAATCTATATTAAAAGTTGAAAAATTACCTAAATTAGATGATATTACAGACAGTATGGCAATAGCTATTTGCCATGCGCATTCACAAAAATTTGCAGTAAAACTATAGAGGTGAACATATATGTTAAAACCTGAAGAATTAGAAAAGCAGATTAAAGCAGGAGAACAAAACAGTATATATTTGCTTTATGGAGAAGAACAATATTTACAAGACTCAATTATAAAGAAAATAAAAAAGCAATTTGGAGAGCTAATACCAGGAATCAATTATATACAGATTGATGAGACAAATGTACAAAATCTAATTTCCGAAATTGAAGTGCCTGCATTTGGGTATGAAAAAAAGCTTATAATTATAAAAAATACTGACTTATTCAAAAAAGAGACAAAAAAGAAAAGCGACAAAATGCAAGAATTAGCTATGAAAATAAAAGAATATTTAGAACAAAATCTAGATATGGTTAAAGACTCTTGCATTTTAGTTTTTGCCCAGGAAGAAGCAGAAAAAAACGAATTGCATAATTTTATTGAAAAAGAAGGCATTGTTTGTAATTTTGAAAAACTAAAACCAGTTGAATTAGTTAAAAGACTTAAGGCAATTTGCAATGCATATAAGGTAAACGTTGACGAAAAGACTTTAGAATATTTAGTTCAGTGCATTGGTACAAACATGCAAGACGCAATAAATGAGATTAGGAAGCTCATTGAATATGCAGGTGAAAACGGAACTATAAAAAATGAAAACATTGATGAACTTTGTATAAAACAAACAGAAGCGGTTATATTTGATTTAACAGATTATTTAGGAAATAAAAATGCAAAATTGGCACTAGACACATTAAACAATTTAGTATATAACAAAGAACCATTACAAAAAATATTAACTCTAGTTTATAACCATTTCAAAAAACTGTATTATACAAAGATTTGTGAAAGACTTAATAAAGATATTTCAGATGGATTACAGCTTAAGCCTAATCAAAAGTTTTTAGTATCAAAGTATAAGAAGCAAGCGAATTATTTTAATGAAAGCACCTTAAGAAAAATTTTGCAGGAATTAACAGATCTTGATGCAAATTATAAAATAGGGTTAATAGACCTAGACATAGGGTTAGAATCAATTTTGTGCAATTACTGCAGTTAAAAAAAGTGTATAAAAAATCCTTTTTTTCTTACAATACTAATGTGAGAAAAGGAGGATTTTTTATGGACTTTAGAACAGATATGGCTATAGAGAGAAGAGACATATTTAGAAAAGCTAATAATACAAAAGATGAAATACCAGGGATACAAACAAAAGAGAGTAATTATAAGGACAATATTCACATAACAAAAGTTATAATAACAAATGAACAAGGAGCATTAGCCTTAGGAAAACCAGTAGGAACATATATTACAATTGATATAAAAAATCTAAAATATGCTACAGAAGAAAGTATCGAAGATGTGGCTATAAATGTAAGTCTTAATTTAAAAGAGATTTTAAATAAGTATGTAAATAAAGAAGATGATATTTTGGTTGTTGGACTTGGGAATAGAGCGTCAACACCAGACTCACTAGGACCTAAAGTAGTACAAGATATAGATATTACCAGACATTTACTAAAATACATTCCTCAGTATATAGAAGAAGGTTCAAGACCAGTAAGTGCAATTTCTCCTGGAGTGCTTGGAACAACCGGAATAGAAACACAAGAAATCCTACAAGGGATAGTAGAAAACATTAAGCCTAAACTAGTGATAGTAGTAGACAGTTTAGCTTCTAAAAGCATTGAAAGAATAAGCAGTTCCATACAGATTTCAGATACGGGAATAGTTCCTGGAGGAGGTGTAGCTAATGCAAGAAGAGAACTTTCACAAAATACACTTGGAATCCCAGTTATAGCAATAGGAGTGCCGATGGTTGTAGAAGCTGCAACAATTGCATCAGACAGCCTAGATATATTTATTAAAAAAATGCAACAAAACGCTAAGTCAAATGAATATTTGAATAGTCTGGAAAATGAGGATAAATATACAATTATAAAAGAAGCGCTTGCGGAAGAAAAATATGATTTAATTGTAACTCCGAAGGAAATAGATGATTTAATTGAAAACATGTCTTCTATTGTAGCAAGAGGAATCAATAAGAGCCTGTAAGACAATCACTTTTTTTATATAGAAAGAATATTATACCCTATCAACGTATATCAAAATGAAAATAGCAGATACTATAAACATAGTTACGTGAAAGGGGAATATCCGGTGCTTCGCTCTTTTTGCATTAAAACAAACAATAAAAGTATACTAGAATTCTTAAAGTGCGAATTCGAAAATAGTAATTTGCAAGATTTATATATAAGTACAAACTCGTTTAAAAATTTTAAGAACATTATTCTACATTATAAATATTCTAATAATTTGAATTTATTTTATACATTAATCGCAGAAACCATGACAAAAGTAATTGTAGAGTTTTATGAAAATAACATGACGAAAAAAATATTAATTTCAAATTATTTCTATTTTTCGAAAAATGAGCAGGAGAGCATATATAATAATTGCTTAGAACTTTTAGAAGAAAATAATGATGGCAAGAGTTTTAGACAGCATGTAGCATTTACAGCATTTTACGACTATATTAAAGAGAACAAGTACATGGTTATAGATGGATTTATAAATTTTAGATTAAAAAAATACCTTAAAAGTCTCGATGAAATTGTAGATTTAGCTGTAGATAGATATGTGCTAGAAAAAGAGTATAATGAATTCATTTCGTTACTTAGACTATATATAAATTCAAAAGAAATAATTGAGCCGGTAGTACACCTTATATATCAAGAACAAGAATCTATATTATTAAATGAGCATAAGCAAATTCTTGATACAACATCTGATGTTTTTGATATAAAGTATTTATCAGATATAAAGTTTACATCAAATGATTATGCATTAAATGCGCTACTTAATTTATTACCAGGCAAATTGTACGTTCACTTAATTGACGGAGTAGAAGATGAATTCATAAATACACTTAAGCTAATATTTGAGAATAGAATTTGCATTTGTAGGGAATGTGCAATTTGTAACATATATAAATTACAGCAATACAATCGCCATAAAGTCAAAACAGAGTAAAACTATTTACTCCTATTCGTTTCTGTGATAAAATACCATTATCACACGAATAGGAGGTTTTGTATATATGGAGAAGAAATTAGTAACAATACTTGTTCCAGCTTACAATGAACAAGAAGTTCTTCCTATGCTATACGAAAGATTAGTAAATTTAATTGATGGGTTGCCTAACTATGATTTTGAAGTATTGTTCGTAAATGATGGAAGTAAAGACAATACACTAAATATAATAATGGAATTAAGACAAAAAGACCAAAGAATTTGTTATTTAAATCTATCAAGGAATTATGGAAAAGAAACAGCGATGATAGCAGGCCTTGACTATGCAAAAGGTGATGCAGTAATTATTATAGACGCTGACTTACAAGATCCTCCTGAATTGATACCAGAAATGATTAAATACTGGGAAGAAGGATATGACGACATATATGCTAAAAGACGTTCTCGTAAAGGAGAAACCTTTTTAAAGAAGTTTACATCTAAGATGTACTATAAAATATTACAAAGCTTTACAAGAATTGACATAGGAAAAGATGCAGGAGATTTTAGACTTTTAGATAGACGTTGCGTAGAAGCTCTAAAACTAATGAGAGAGTCACAAAGATATACAAAAGGACTATATAGCTGGATTGGATATAATAAAAAAGAGATATTATTTGATAGGGATCCACGTGCAGCAGGGAAAACAAAATGGAATTATGGCAAGCTTGTAAACCTTTCAATAGATGGAATAACATCATTTACAACAGCACCATTACGTTGGGCTACATTTTTTGGACTAGCAGTATCATTTATTGGATTTGTTTACATGATTTATACAATTGTTAAAACAATTGTTAAAGGAATTGATGTACCAGGTTATGCATCAACAATAGTAATAATATTATTCTTAGGAGGAATACAGTTAGTATTTTTGGGAGTATTAGGCGAATATCTTGGACGAGCATTTTATGAAACAAAATCAAGACCTCTATATTTTATAGATAGGTATAATGAAGAAAGAGAAACAAATATAAAAAAGTAAACAGCATAAAAAGGAGAAATAAATGACAAGCTTTATTCTAAAGATAATAGCATGTGTTACGATGTTCATAGACCACTTAAGTTATGGAATATATGGAACAACTTCATGGATGAATTACATTGGAAGAATTGCTTTTCCTATATTTGCATTTCAAATAGTAGAAGGGTATACACATACAAAAAATTTAAAAAAATATTTTTTAAGGTTATTTATTTTTGCAATAGTTTCAGAAATACCATTTTATCTATTTCATTCGATAATATCTGAAAGTATAGGACTAAATGTAATGTTTACATTGCTTTTAGGATTGTTTTGTATTTGGATATGGGAAAAAGCACCACTAAAAGTTCTAGCCGTATATTTTATTGCAGTAGCATGTTTTATAGCAGAGGTTAGCAATATGGATTATGGATATTGGGGAGTACTACTAGTATTTGTTTTCTACTTATGTAGAAATAATAAAACTGCAATTGCATTTGGCTTTTTGGGAATGTTATTAATTAAATATGTACCATACTTAATTAAATATAACTTATACTATAAATATTTGCTATTTTTTGCATTTACTCTATCTGCAATAGTTCCAATTCTTTTATATAATGGAAAACAAGGGAAGAAGATAAAGTATTTCCTTTATATATTCTATCCGACACATATATTATTGATGTATGGCTTATATCACTTATTACATTAAAATATACAAAGAATAAAAAGAAGACATTTCTTTATATAAGAAATGTCTTCTTTTATTATTATTTGTATATCTCATAATTTATTTCATCAAATATTTTATCCTTTTTATATAGTTCGTCAACAAAAGATTCGTTTACCTTATCGTTTATTAACTCATAGTATAACTTTGTAAATCGTCCAATATGATCTTTTAGTCGCTTCTTCGCATAATCTACCATTGTACCATTGGTTATTATAAATAACCAATCACTACTTTGAGCAAGAAGTAATTCTCTGGCACACTGATTAAGAGCTTTTCTACGTAATGGATTTTGCTCGTTTGGAAAACGATTAGCAAGTTCAACCATACGATTTCCTGCTTTATGCAAATGTCTATGAGCATAATCATTTGTAGGGTTAAGCCAAACTTCACTATAACCTCGAGCGCCCCAGCTAGACCTACAAGGAGAACATATCTGAATATTAGGATATTTATCTATATATTCACCTGGAGTTATTAATTTAAAATTGCAATTATCATAATAGATTTTTTTAAATAAAATATATAACCAATAAGGGCCCTCGTACCACCAATGTCCATATAGTTCAGCATCGTAAGGACACGTAATAATAGGTGGAACATCCATACATTCGGCTAAATCATTAATTTGTTTTACTCTACTATCTAAGAAATGACCAGCATGTTTTTCAGCAGAATCCATTGCCCATCTTGGATTGTATAAATCCTTGTTATCATCTTTAGAAGTAATACGATAATATTTAATTCCAGTATGAACTCTAGCACCATTTGAAGCTATGTAAGGTTTAATATATTCATAATCAGTTTCATAACCAATATCACGATAGAATTCTCGGTAATTATAATCACCTGGATAACCATTAATAGAACTCCAAACTTGTCTTGAAGTTTCTATATCTCTTCCAAAAGCAATAACACCTTCAGGAGATACAATAGGAGCGAAAGTTCCATAAATTGGAGCAGGGTCAGCATATAAAACACCATGTGATTCAGTTATTATATATTCAATCCCAAATTCTTTTAAATATTTATCAGCTTCCGGAACATAACCACATTCAGGAAGCCAAATTCCGCGAGGCTTCCTACCAAAATATTTTTCATATGTTTGAACACCAACAGCAATCTGGGCTTTAACAGTCTGTTCAGTAACATATAGAATAGGGAAATAACCGTGAGTTGCACCACATGTTATTATTTCAAGATATCCAGCATCTTGAAAATGTTTAAATCCTTCAATCAAATTACAATTATATATATCCTTAAACACATGCAAGTCATTTGAATATCTATCAAAATAATAATAAGCTAATTTATTTAACCTATCATCATACTTTGTTCTTGCAATTTCTTTTTTTGAAAGTTCGATATGCTTTTCTAAGTATTTAATATATCTTTCTTGTAACAGTTTATTATCAAGCATAGAAAGAAGAGGGGGAGTAAGAGACATTGTAAGTCTAAAATCAACTTTTTCCTCCTCTAGTTTTTTAAAGTTAAGTAGCAATGGTATATATGTTTCAGAAATAGCTTCATACAACCATTGCTCTTCTAAATAATCTTCACTTTCTGGATGATGAATAAAAGGTAGATGAGCGTGCAATATAAAACTAACATATCCTTTTACATTCTTCATTTTCATTTGTTAGAGAGCATAAAGGATACTCTCATTCCTTTCTATTATTTAAAAGTTGAGGTTGGATTTCCGAGAACCAGGATTGTTTAAATCAAATATTTCGCCAACATCTTCACTTTTATACATTTTCTTATATAAATCATAAATATTATAAATTCTACCAATTCTGTTAAGAAATGCAATATTTGCAATTTGCCTTGCAGTAACTTCCCCAGTTTTAACGTTCCTGTAGAATATTGTGTGCCAGTTATTGTCGAGAAGCATATGATCATTTGGTGTTTCAATAACATTTGAAGAGGTGATGTATACTGGATTATCTAATACTTTATCAACAAATGGCCTTTGCTTTCTAAGCAATTCTATAGAATAGCTACTCTTTGAATCTTCGACATGTAGATACCATCCATTAGCAAAATCATCAACATCAACATCGAAAGATACACCCGTTAATGTATTTTTAACTCTTAAAAATGGCATAGTGTTATTAAAGAAATCAGGGCCATATTCTTTTAGGTAATGTTCACGGTCAGCATCTGATACATCCCAATATACAAATAGAGTTTTAGGAGTTTGTGCTAAAACCTTAACTACAGTTTGATCATAGTGAAAAGGCAAATCATAATATTCTGGGACTACTATAGGCTTTGTTGTTGCTTTCTTTGTTGTTGCAGATTTCTTTGAACTCGAAGCTCTTTTAGCTGCTGTTTTAGCTAGAACCCTAGCTACAGACGCTTTTGCAATTGCTTTTGATTTAGTCGTTTTAGTAAGTGACTTAACATTAGAAGTCTTAGTAAGAGCCTTTGTATCAGAAACTTTTGCCAAAGCTTTTGAAGCAGTAGCCTTTTTAGGAACCGCTTTAGCAGGTGCTTTTGCAGAAACTGTTTTAGTAGTTGCTTTTTTAGAAACCGCTTTAACAGGCGCTTTTGCAGAGACTGTTTTAGGAGTTGTTTTTTTAGGAACTGCTTTAGTAGGCGCTTTTGCGGAGGTTGTTTTAGTAGTTGTTTTTTTAGGAACTGCTTTAGCAGGCACTTTTGTAGAGACTGTTTTAGTAGTAGCCTTTTTAGAAACCGCTTTAGCAGGCGCTTTTGCGGAGGTTGTTTTAGTAGTTGTTTTTTTAGGAACTGCTTTAGCAGGCACTTTTGCAGAGACTGTTTTAGTAGTAGCCTTTTTAGAAACCGCTTTAGCAGGCACTTTTGCAGAGGCTGTTTTAGTAGTTGTTTTTTTAGGAACTGCTTTAGCAGGCGCTTTTGCAGAGGCTGTTTTAGTAGTTGTTTTTTTAGGAACTGCTTTAGCAGGCACTTTTGCAGAGACTGTTTTAGTAGTAGCCTTTTTAGAAACCGCTTTAGCAGGCGCTTTTGCAGAGGCTGTTTTAGTAGTTG
>JAFXVF010000014.1 GCA_017524665.1 Clostridia bacterium
CAACGCCAACACCAACGCCAACACCAACACCAACACCTACATTTGAAAATGCTGGAGGAGGCAAAGATGAAGAAGATGAAACGATTGAACGTCAAGGAACATCAAAGCTTGTAGAACAGTTAATTAATCAAAATTTACCAGATACTATAACAATAAAAGGGGTAAAATATACGGTAAACTATCCACCAGGAAAAAACATAAGAGAAATGCAAGTACATCCTGCTTCAGTAACGCTTACGAGTATAAATGAACCAGAGAAAAAAGTAGAACCAGAGACAAAAACAGAGCCAGTACCAGTAACTTCAGGAACATATGATCCAGAGCTTATGGAGACTATGAGAAGAGAATTTGAAGAAAAAGTACGAGCATATCCAAAAATTACAGATACTACCAAAGCTTCAAGAACAGGGATAGGTTCCGTATTAAGCTTTTTATTTTGGGACTTACCAATATCTACTACAGTAGAATGCACAAAGGGAACAGCTAAATTTGTAGAAGACATAACAAAGGGAACGCTAGAAATTACATTATATACAGAAGCTTTAAAAACCAAAGCAATAGGTTCGATATTTGACTTAGAAACAGTAGACCAATTGACAAGTTGGTACGAGCAAGCAACAATTGATGTTGCCGATTCAAATGTTGTGGATGATATATTTGAAGACGTATATACAGCGGCGGATTCAATTATTTTTACAGAGGGTCTTAAAAGCACTTCGGAAACAGGAAAATCATTTGCAGAAATTAATGAAGTACTAGGGTATGCTGCACCATCAGTAATTGCGGGAATATTTTCTTCTGGTGCTAGTGTTGGAGTGCAAGTTGGAATTACTGCAGCAGCGAAAGGCTTGGCTAAAATAGGAAAATCATCTTCGGAATACCTTAAAGAATGGGAGAAAGCAAATGAAGATGATGATTCGAAGGATGTAAATGTAGATGAATTAATGGGATATTCTGTATTAAAAGGTGTAGCGACAGCGGCAGAAGAAGCAGCTACAGCAGGAGTCGGAACGTATATTTCTGGAAGCAACGTGGCTAGCAGTGTGGGAAGAGTTATTGGAAACACAGCAGTAAGTGCACTAAGCACATCATCAGACGCTCTTGTGGATTCAGTATTTCTAGATAAAGACTTTGGAGAAGCATTTAAAGAAGAAGGTGGTTGGACAAGAATAGCAAGTGCTACTGTAATAAGTGCATTTAACGAAGCAAAAGGTGCTTTAAAAACGTATGAAATGAAAAAAGCAACACAAGCAGAAGAGGAAAATTTATACAGATTACGACCAATAATAGATGAAAATACACCAGAAGGTCAAGCATATTTAAAGAATAACGGAAAAGTACCATACTATATTGACAACACAGGTAAAAACTTTAACCCTGATTATCAAAATTTTAAAACGCTTGAAGAGGCAAGAGAAGCAATGAAAAGCGACGAAGATATTCTAATGTATCTAACAAAAGATCAAATTGATGAAACCTTTGATAAAATGCAAATTCTATCAAAACAAAAGTACCCAGGCATTTTGGGATGGTTTGACCCAACAACTAAAGAAATTTTTGTTGTAGATGGACCAACAGCAGGACTTACTGGTATTCATGAGGGAAATCACGCCCTTGGCGGATGGAAGAAGGGACTACCGCAAGGAGCTCAAACAGCAGGAAATGAGGGAGCTACAGAGATGCTTGCAAGATATTTGTATGAAGGAAAAGACAATGCTGAATGCTATTCTAACCTTACTTTTTGCGTAGATGGAGTAGTTAAGGTCTTAGATGCAAATGGCTATGACGGCATGCTTGAGTTAATGTATAGCTATTACAGATCAAATGACTATAATGACTTTGCTAACATAGCAAGAAACTGTGGAGTGGACATGACAGCATTTGAAGAAATATGTTCAAGATATTATAGATATGGTGCAAAAACAGGTGAACAAGTGACAGAAGAAATGACACGAAAATTTTTAATACAATTAAAAAAAATAATTAACAAGAAGAAAAAATAATGCTAAGATGATAAAACTATCGTATCATAAAAAGGAGGGCAAGTAGATGGAACAGCTTAAAAGAAAACTAATTGAAGACTTCAAGAAAACTGTGCCGAAAGATGAAGAAAAACTAATAAGTGAATATGAGAAATATATAGAAGCAATGATAGAAGATATTAAAAAAAGTTCGGACCAAGAAGAAATGGAAGCAAGTATTGAAGTGGCAAAGATTATGGCAGGTAGGCTAATAAATGCAGACATTGATACCAAAAAAAGAAGATTATTTAGGGATGAAAACTTAAGTAAATTAGAAGCGACTTCTATGGATGCATATAGAATGGCAGAACAAATTGTAGAAGGAAAAAAACAAATTAGAAAAATTTCTAAAGATGAGGTTGATGAAAAAATAAAACAGATGGAAGAGCTTGCAAAAAAAGTTCAGCCATACAATGTAGAACAAGCAAGGATACTCTTATCAGAAGGTATAATGGATTTAAGATATATTACAGGAGAAGAAAAAGAAATAGTAAGCTTAAGATTAGGACATGTTTTTCAGAGGCTTAGACGAGAAGAAGCTAGAAGACGAGAACAAGGAGGTGAAGAAAAATGAAAAGAAGCACAGACAAATATTTACCAATAGGGACAGTTGTATTATTGACAGGAGGAACAAAAAGAGTGATGATAACAGGGTTCTGCGTAAGAACTCAAAATGATGAAAAGAAAATGTGGGATTATACTGGATGTGTGTACCCAGAAGGAATGATAAGAGCAGACCAAACATTATTATTCAATCACAATCAAATACAAACAATATATCATGTTGGTTTAGTGGACGACGAAGAACTAAGGTTTAAAGAAAACCTAGAAAAAATAGTAGGACAAAAAGCAACAAGTGATAAGAAAGCAAAAACGACATCGACCAAAAAACAAGTTTCGAAACCAGTTAAGAAAAAGACAACAGCTAAAAACAAAAAGAAATAAAACTTTTGGGACTTTGGCAAAGCCAAAGTCCTTTTTCTTGTTAAGTTTGCCTTTTTTATCAAACTATGGTAAAATAGAACCGTTAAGGAGAGAGAATATGATAAATATATTATTGTGTGGGAATAGTAAAGTCTTTGATGGCGCACTAACAGAGCTTATTTCTATTACGAACAGAACTCAAGAAGCAATTAATTGCTATATATTTACCATGGATGCAACACATCTAAAACCAGAGTTCACACCGATTTCGGACGATGAGATAAAATATTTAGATGAAGTTATCAAATCAAAGAACTCTCAAAATCATGTTACTAAAATAGACGTAACAGATTTATATAAACAGGAATTTGATGGTTCAGCTAATGAAACTGCATATTGCACACCATATACCTTATTAAGACTCCTTGCAGACTTAGTTCCAAACATGCCAGACAAACTTTTATATCTCGATATAGATATGATGGTAGCAGGAGATATTTCAGAATTATATAATATTGATGTGTCTAATTATGAATATGCAGCAGTCAAAGAAAAATATGGGTGTTGGGCTATAAGACCAGACTATATAAATGCGGGCATGCTACTTTTTAATATGAAAAAAATGAGAGAAACAAAACTTCTAGTAAAAGCACGAGATTTAATAAAAAAGCGTAAATTGTTATTTGCAGACCAAGATGCAATATTTTGGAACACTACAAAAAAACTGCTTTTACCTAGAAGATATAATGAGCAATCTAGGTTTAATAGTAAAAAGACATTAATATGCCACTTTTGCAAAAGACTTCTGCTTTGGCCATATCCACGTACAGAAAACTTTAAACAATGGAACATAACAGAAGTACACAAAATTTTAGGATGCTATGCATTTGATGAAGACTTATATGAATATATATATTTAAAGAAAAAATATGAAAAAACGAAGGGAATATAAAATGAGTCAAGAAAATACAATTCCAATTTTTTTTGCGGTTGATAATTCATATGTGCCTATTTTAGCAGTTGCATTAAAATCTATAATGGAAAATGCATCTAAGAATAACACATATCTTATTAAAGTTCTATATACAAATATCAGTGAAAAAAATATGGCTGAAATAAAGAAAATAAAACAGTCAAACTTTGATATTGAGTTTGTTAATTTAAATTATTATATAGATGAGGTCAAAGACAAACTTTATACTAGAGACTATTACACAAAAACAACTTATTTTAGGCTATTTATACCTAATCTATATCCTCAATTTGATAAAGCCTTATATTTAGATGCGGATATTGTTGTATTAGCAGACATTGCAGAATTATATAATCAAGAAATTGGAGATAACCTTGTAGCAGCAGTACCAGATGAAGCAGTTAAAAACACACCAGAGTTTCAAACATATGTAGAAAGAGTTGTAGGTGTTACAACTTATAAAAACTATTTTAATGCAGGAATTCTTCTTATGAATTTAGACGAATTAAGAAAATTTAAATTCCAAGAAAAGTTTTTATACTTGCTAGAAACGGTAAAATATACTGTAGCACAAGATCAAGACTATTTAAACAGACTTTGCAAAGGCAGAGTAAAGATATTAGATGCTGTATGGGACAAAATGCCAATGCCGTCTGAAAATATAACAGATAGAGAACTAAAAATAATACACTACAATCTATCTTTCAAGCCATGGCATAATCCAACACTTTATGAGGATTTCTTTTGGAAATATGCAAAGCAGACAGATTTTATAGATGAAATCAAAAAAATAAGAGAGAACTATACTGAAGAGCAGAGATTCCAAGATATGAAAACAGGCGAAAACCTTATAAAATTAGCACAAAAAGAGGCTGATTGTGTAGGAAATGATTTGGATATGAAGGAAGAGAGCGACACAAAAAAATCTGAAGATAGACTTAAAATTCTAAAGAAAATTGAAGAACTTGAAAGAAAGGGAGAGTTTGATAAAGACGTAGAAGATGATCCACCAACAATCCCACTAATGCCGGAAGAAATTGACTACTTAAATGAAAAACTTTCTAGCAGGGTAAAAACAAAAGTAGCAAACAGAATAGGAGAACGCTTCTTAGACGATATTATAAAAAACAAAAAATTATTAATTAAAGAAATAAAAGGAATTGAAAATTTAAACTCACTTGAAAGTGGAGCGGTTATAACATGTAACCATTTTAATCCATTCGACGTGTTTGCAATTGAAAAAGTATTTAGAGAATCAGAATTAAGAGGAAGAAAAACTCTTTATAAAGTTATAAGAGAAGGTAATTATACTAATTTCCCAGGACTTTATGGATTTTTCTTTAGAAATTGTGATACATTGCCATTAAGCTCGAATGGTGAAACAATGAAAGAATTCATGAAAGCAAGTGACACGATTTTAAAAAGAGGAGACCTTATTTTAATATACCCTGAGCAGAGTCTATGGTGGAATTACAGAAAGCCAAAGCCATTAAAACAAGGAGCATTTAGAATTGCAGCTAGAAATGGAGTGCCAGTTATACCTATTTTTATAACAATGGAAGACAGTAATTTTATAGGTGAAGACGGATTTGCAATTCAGGAATACACAATTAATATTGGTTCAGCAATATACCCTAATGAAAAGCTTTCAGAAAAAGAAAATACTGATAGTATGAAAGAGAAAAACACCAAGTATTGTAAGAATGTTTATGAGAAATTTTACAAAACTCCTCTTACATATACAACCGAAAAAGATATAGTTAATGCATAAATTTTCTTTTTGAGGGAATTAATGGAAAAAGAAGTAATTTATTATAGTGACGAATTAAATGACGAGTTTTCTGGAACATATACTGTTCCAAGAGTTATAGACGAAAAGTATAATTACAGCAAAAATCCTGTATGGGATTTTTGCTCTTTTATCGTGCAAAATTTTATTAGTATGCCAATAAAAATAATTTATGCGAAGGCTAAATTTAACTTAAAATTTGTTGGAAAAGATAAGCTAAAAAAGTGCAAAAAGCAAGGCTATTTTATATATGCAAATCATACGCAAAATTTTTTAGATACTTTCTTACCTAGTTTGGCAGTTTATCCTAAAAGAAATTTCTTAATTGTTAATCCTGAAAACATTTCTGTAAAGGGAACTGGCTGGTTTGTAGAAATGCTTGGAGCAATCCCAATACCAAACACTAAAAATGCAACAAAGAATTTCTTAAAACAAATTGAAAAAAGAGTTAATAAAAAATCATCTATTACAATATATCCAGAAGCTCATATATGGCCATATTACACAAAAATAAGAGACTTTAAGGCTGTATCATTTAAATATCCAGTAAAACTCAATAAACCGTGTTTTGCGATAACAAATACATATCAAGTAAAAAATAAGAAAATACAGATGGTATCATACATTGATGGACCTTTTTATCCAGACAATACTTTAAAAGAAAAAGAAGCATGTCAGAAGTTAAGAGATGAAATTTTTGAGTGTATGACGTATAAAAGTAAAAACAGTAATGTGGAAAAAATAAAATACATAAAGAAAAGTTAAAAAAATGTTACAAAAAACTTGTACAAATTCACGGAATGTGGTATATAATAGGTATGAAAAAAATAAAGAGGTGAACTTTTTATGGCAAATGGGGAAAACGAAGAAAAGAAAACTATACTAATAGTAGATGACGAAAAACCAATAGTAGACATATTAGTATATAACTTACAAAAAGAAGGATATAACACTCTAGAAGCAGGAGATGGTGTTACAGCAGTAGACATTGCATTAGAGCAAAAACCAGATCTTATATTACTAGATATAATGCTACCAAAGATGGATGGACTTGCTGTATGTAAAAGAATAAGGCATTCATTAAATGTTCCTATTTTAATGCTAACAGCAAAAGATGAAGAAATTGATAAAATATTAGGATTGGAATTAGGTGCAGACGACTACATTACAAAACCTTTCAGCGTACGTGAATTAATGGCAAGAATAAAAGCAAATTTGCGTAAGTCAGAAGCTGTAGGAGCCTTGACTGAAGAAGAGGAAAATTCAGGACAAAAACAAAAAGCAAAACATGTAGTTAAACTAGGAGAGCTAGAATTAGACCTTGATAAATTTGAGGTAAGAGTTAGCGGAGAAGTTATTGATTTAACATTAAGAGAATTTGAAGTGCTTAAATATTTATCTTCTGAACCAGGCCAAGTAGTAACAAGAGAAACTCTACTTGAAAAGGTATGGGGATATGAATATTATGGAGACATAAGAACTGTTGACGTAACAGTAAGAAGAATCAGAGAGAAAATTGAAAAAGACACATCAAACCCAAAAATATTGATTACAAAAAGAGGAGTTGGGTACTATTTAGCTGCTGAGTAAAATAGTAATGTTTAAGATAATTGGCGTTAAATGTGCTAATTATCTTAAATTATAAATAAAGCAAACAATCTGATGATGGCGGGTTTTATGCTCGCCTTTTATTAATAAGGAGAGAAATATGGCAAAAAATCTAAAACTTAAAATTATTATAGTGTTTTTGGTAATTGGAGTTGCTATAATTACTGGTTTTGGAATATTTTCAATAAATCAACTTAAAAACCTACAAGCAGAAATGAACATTGATGTTGATGTTATAAAGACTAAAATACAGTTAATAAGTTATGCAATATTTATAGCAATCGGTGCATACTCTGTACTCTCAGGAATATTGGGAGCTATAGCAATTGGAATATTAACTAATCCAATTGTTAAAATATTGAAAAATGCTGAAAAGATTGCATCTGGAGAATCAATAGATGTAAGATACTTAAATCCTGAAAAAGAGGATGCAGAAGTAGGCGATTTAGTAAAAGCATTCAATTTGATGACAACAGAATTGCAAGAAAACTTAAATGAAGCATCTAGACAAAAAAGACAAATTGAGACAATTTTACTTCACATGACAGATGGTGTTATTGCATTTGATATTGAAGGAGACATATTACACATTAACCCTGCAGCAACAAGACTATTGCAACTAACGCCTGCAGATGACAACTTTGAAGACATTTTCAAAAAATTAAAAGTAGATGTTAATCTAGAAAAAGTTATTTACTTAGAAAATTGGACATCATACGAACAAAGAATAAATGTCCAAGACAAATATGTAAATTTATATTTTGCACCATTCACAAATGAAGTGAATAGACCTGGCGGTGTGATAGTTGTAATACAGGATATAACAGAACATGTAAGACTAGATAATATGAGAAAAGAGTTTGTAGCAGATGTGTCGCATGAGTTAAAAACTCCTATTACATCAATTATGGGGTATGCAGACACTTTAGCTGAAGATGAATATGATAAACAAACTCAAGAAAAATTCTTAGGAGTAATTGCATCAGAGGCAAGAAGAATGGCAAGACTTGTTAATGACTTACTTACACTTTCAAGTTATGATAATAATGAAGCAAAGTGGGAAAAAACGGAGTTTGACTTAGGCGAATTAGTAAAGAAATGTTTAGACAGTTTAAGAATAGAAATAGATAAAAAACATCAACACTCTGAATGTTTTGTAACAGCTAATGTTCCACCGGTATTTGCTGATAAGTATGGAATAGAAAGAGTTATTTTAAATATATTAACAAACAGCATAAAATATACAGGCGAAAATGGAACAATCAAAGTATATGTAGGATTTGTATACAATGATGCATATATTAAGATTATAGATAATGGAATAGGAATTCCAGAAGAAGACCTAACTAAAATTTTTGAAAGATTTTATAGAGTAGATAAAGCAAGAACAAGAGAAATGGGAGGAACCGGGTTAGGACTTTCTATTGCAAAGGAAATATTAGATAAAAACAATGGAAGCATTGACATTAAGAGCAAAGTTGGAGAGGGAACAGAAGTTGTAATTAGAGTTCCAACCAAAAATTAGAAAGGAAATAATATGATTAATCCAAAAGTTAAAGATTTGATTGAATGGATAATATGCATTATTGTTGCACTTATATTAGCTCTTGTAATAAGGTATTTTATTGGAACCCCAACTGTTGTTGAAAGTTCTTCTATGTATCCAACATTGATAGAAGGACAAAGACTGGTTTTAGACAGAAAGGTAAGAACATTTGGACATACTTATGAAAGAGGAGAAATAGTTACATTTGAAGCTCCTACAAAAACAAAAGAATATAACAAAGAAACTGATGAACCTATTGCAACTTTTTATGAACCAAAAGGAGCAATAAATGAATTTATATATTATGTTTTAGAAATAGGAAAAACAAGCTTTATAAAAAGAGTAATTGCCCTACCTGGTGAACATGTAACAATTAAAGATGGCAAAGTATATATAAATGATAAAATTTTAGATGAACCATATTTACAAAGCGAAGTTGCTACAGAAAAAACAGGGGAATACTATGATTTGGTTGTACCAGAGGACACACTTTTTTTAATGGGTGACAATAGAGAAAAAAGTATGGATTCAAGAAGTTTTGGATGTGTACCAATATCAAAAATTGAGAGTAAGGTTTGGATACGTTTTTGGCCTTTTAATTTATTTGGAGAGGTAAAATAGCTAGTGTTGCGAAATTAAGAAACATGCTGTATAATATTAAGCATAAAACCACGGAAGAAGGGAACAAAAAGTGAATAAAACAGTCAAAGAAATACTAGAATGGTCTTTGTGTGTTGTAATTGCAGTTATTCTTGCTCTTGTAATCAGATTTTTTGTAGGTGCTCCAACGATAGTTAAACAACCGTCAATGTATCCTACATTAAAACAAGATGAAAGATTAGTTTTAAATAGGTGGTTTAAAACAACAAATGGCGAACTCAAAAGAGGAGACATAGTAACTTTCGAATCACCAAGTAAGACATTTGTAGCTAGTGCAGATGCAGATTTATCAAATCCAGTCGCAGAATACACTAAAGAGCCAAAAAATATATTTGAAAAATTTGGATATTATGTTTTAGAAATAGGAAAAACAAGCTTTATAAAAAGAGTAATTGGCTTGCCAGGAGAACATGTAAAAATTGCTAATAACAAAGTATATATAAATGGAGAAGTGTTAAGTGAGCCATATTTAGAAAAAGAAGTACTAACAACCTCTTTAAATGGAGCGTATATAGACTTAGTTGTTCCAGAAGGTACAGTTTTTTTAATGGGAGACAACAGACCTAAAAGTACTGACAGCAGATGCTTTGGATGCGTACCAATATCTAAAATAGAAAGCAAAGTTTGGATTCGTTTCTGGCCATTAACTCTATTTGGAGAAGTAAAATAGCATGGAGGTATTTTAATTGGCTTTTGAGAATATAGTTGGAAATGATAAGGTAAAGCAAATACTAGAGGAAGTCATTCAGTCAGGCAATTATTTGCATAGCTATTTGTTTGAGGGAGAAACAGGAATAGGAAAAATACTTTTTGCAAAAGAGTTTGCAAAATATATTTTGGAGTATGAAAATGATTTGCAACTAGATAACAATAACCATCCTGATTTAAGCATAATAGAACCTGAAGGAAATAGTATTAAAATAGAGCAGATTCGCCTATTACAAACAAAAATTATAGAAAAGCCAATTATATCTAAAAGAAAAGTATATATAATTGACGAATGTGAAACCATGACAAAAGAAGCCCAGAATTGCTTGCTAAAGACATTAGAGGAACCTCCAGAATATGCAATAATTATATTAATCTGTTCAAATGAAAATCTGTTGCTTAGCACAATAAAATCAAGATGTACAAAAATTTCATTTCAAAAGATTTCAAATGACGAAATGAAACGATTTGTAGAAACAAATGAATTGTTTAAAAATATTTCTGATAGTATGCTATATGCAATAAATGGAAGCATTGGTAAAGCTTACCAAATAAAGGAAAAACAAGAATTATATAAACAACTAGAGAAAATATTAGAAAACATAGATGCATATGATAAAATTGAATTTATTAAAAATGCTGAAAACTTATACAAAGAAAAAGACAGCATAACTGATGCGCTTGAATACATAAATGTGATTTTATTTAAAAAAGCAAAAGCAGATGACAGATTTTTAAACTGCATCCAACATGTTGAAAAAGCAAAAATAAAATTAAAACAAAATGCAAATTATGATATGACAATAGATGACATGCTATTCCACTTATGGGAGGAAGTAAATGAAAACTATAATAGGAGTTAGGTTTAGAAAACCTGGCAAAATTTATTTTTTTGATCCAGGAGAATTGAAAGTTGAAAAAGGAAGTAATGTAATTGTTGAAACCAGTATGGGACAAGAATTTGGTGAGGTAATGATTGCGAACAGAGAAATACCCGAATCAAAACTTGCAGCACCTCTAAAGAAAATAATTAGAGTTGCAACACCAAAAGACGTAGAACATGAAAAAGAGAATAAGGAAAAGGAAAAAGAAGCATTAAAAATATGCGAAGAAAAAATTAAAAAGCATGAATTAGACATGAATTTAACTGAGGTAGAATATAAATTTGATGGAAGTAAAATCATATTTTATTTCACAGCAGATGGCAGAATTGATTTTCGCGAGTTAGTTAAAGACTTAGCTGCTGTATTTCACACAAGAATTGAATTAAGACAAATAGGAGTAAGAGACGAAATTAAAAAAATTGGTGGAAATGGAATGTGTGGTAGAGAATTATGCTGTTGTTCGTTTTTAAGAAACTTTGAAAATGTTTCAATAAAAATGGCAAAAGAGCAAAACATTTCACTTAACCCATCTAAGATTTCAGGAAACTGCGGAAGGCTAATGTGTTGCTTAAAGTATGAAGAAGAAGTATATGACGAAAAATTAAAAAGACTTCCTAAAATTGGAGCAATTGTAAAAGGACCTGATGGAGAGGGAGAAATAGTTGGCATAGAAACTTTAGCAGAAAGAGTAAAAGTAAAACTAAAAGATGGCGAAGATATATTCTATAAAAGATACAATGCTAGCGAAGTAGAAGTAATAAAAGATGTACAAAATGAAGAAGACATAGAATCTGATGTAAATGCTGAAGATTTAGCAGAACTAGAAGCTCTAGAAAAATTGGCACAATCAGATGTAGAAAATGAAGATGAAATATAAAAAGGAGGGGAAAAGAAATGGCATACAAAATTTCAGAAAAATGTGTTAGCTGTGGAGCATGTGCAGGAGCTTGTCCTGTAGGATGCATTACACAAGGTAGCGAAAGATACCAAATTGATCCAGCACAATGCATAGCATGTGGAACATGTGCAGGCGTTTGCCCAGTAGGTGCACCAGAAGAAGCTTAGTGATAGAAATTCAAAAAATGATGATAATTTTAGGGACGTTTCTAAAAATTACCATTTGTGGTAATTTTTAGAAACGTCCCTAAAATTATCATTGTTCCAAACGTTTAGTTTATTCTTTGTTTGTCATTGCTTCTAAGTCAAGCAATTCTTGCCATCTTGCGTCTACTTCTTTTTGGAATTCTTCTATCATCCATTCATTTCCAGGTTTAAACATGTGTTTAAATCTTTTTTGTGGTTTTAAGAATTCTTCAATTGGTAATTTGTTTGCTGGTTTGTAGTTTATAATATATTTTCCATTAATTACTTCATATAATGGCCAATAGCATGTTTCTACAGCTAGCTTATTTATTTGCATTAAGTCTTCTGTCTTGTATCCCCATCCTCTTGGACATGGAGCAAGTACATTTAAAAATGCAGGTCCTTCTGTATAAATTGCTTTTTCAGCTTTTTCATATAAATCCTTGTAATTATTAAGTGCAATACTTTGTGCTACATAAGGGATGTGGTGTCCTACTAAAACTTTTGTTAAGTCTTTTCTAGATTGCATTTTTCCAGGTATTTTGCTACCTGCAGGTGTTGTTGTAGTATCTGCAAATTTTGGTGTTGCAGAAGAACGTTGAATACCTGTATTCATGTATGCACCGTTATCATAGCATACATAAACCATATCATGTCCTCTTTCCATTGCACCAGATAAACTCTGCAATCCTATATCATATGTACCACCATCACCACCAAAAGCGATAAACTTTGTATGTTCATCTTCTGGAAGTTTTCCTTGTCTTTTTAATGATTTGTATGCAGCTTCAACTCCAGATTCGGTTGCTGCTGCACATTCAAATGCTGTGTGTATAAAAGAATCTGTCCATGCTGTATATGGATAAATGAATGTAGAAACTTCCATACAACCTGTAGCTCCAGCAACAACTGCATGGTCTTCAGGCTTTAGGGCTCTCATAACCATTCTTGCAACAGATGGAGCTCCACAACCAGCACACATTCTATGTCCTGCAGTAAAACGAGAAGGCTTTTCTGCAACTACTTCTTTTAAATTATATGCCATAATTAAAACTCCTTTCTATTTCTCTCTAATACCTAAGTATCTAAATGGATTTTCAGCTTTTCCTGCTTTTGCAACTTCTACTAAATCTTTGTATACAGTTTCAATATCACTTGCTGGAACATCTCTTCCACCAATACCATATATATAGTTTACAGTTGGTACTGTAACTCCGTTTACAAACATTGCGGATGTAACATCTTCGAATAAGGCACCACCGGCACCATTTACTGAATCTGCTTTGTCTAAAACTGCAACTGCTTTTTGTCCTTGTAACGCTTTTGCGATTTCATCAACTGGGAAAGGTCTAAACATACGTACTTTAAGTACGCCAGCTTTTATTCCTTGTTCTCTTAAACGGTCAGCAGCATATTTTGCAGTTCCTGCTGTTGAGTTCATGCAAACTATTACTATTTCACTGTCATCCATTTTGTATTCTTCAAAGAATCCATAATGTCTTCCAGTCATTTTTTCAAAGTCTGCTGATACTTCAGCGATTACTTTTTTAGCATTTCTCATAGCTTCTGCTTGAGCTTTTTTATGTTCAAATAGATATCCTTGTAAATCCAAAGGACCAATTGCAATTGGCTCTTTTCTATTTAGCAAATAATGCTCAGGTTTGTATGTACCTACAAATTCTTTTACTTTATCATCTTCAAGAAGTTCAATATTTTCAATTGAATGTGATGTGATAAATCCATCCTGACATACCATTAAAGGTAATTGTACATCTTTGTGTTCTGCAATTCTATGTGCCATAAGAAGGTTATCATATGCTTCCTGATTGCTTTCTGAAAATAGTTGTATCCAACCACTATCACGAACACCCATTGCATCTGAGTGATCATTATGAATATTTAAAGGACCAGATACTGCACGGTTTACCAAACTCATAACTATTGGAAGTCTTAAGCTTGATGCAATATAGATCATTTCCCACATAAGAGAAAGACCATTTGATGATGTAGCTGTCATTGCTCTGGCACCTGCTGCTTCTGCACCAATACATGCAGACATAGCACTATGTTCACTTTCTACAGCAACAAATTCTGTATCTACTGCTCCATTGCTTACGAAGCTTGAGAAATACTGTGGTATTTCTGTAGAAGGTGTAATTGGGAAAGCAGCTACAACGTCTGGATTGATTTGTTTCATTGCGATAGCAGCAGCTTCGTTTCCACTTAATCTTTCACGTATTCCCATTTTAGTTCTCCTTTCTATTTCATTTCAATTGCTCCGAATGGGCATACTTTTGCACATATACCGCATCCTTTACAATAATCATAATTAAAATCTTCACGTTTTTGTTCGTGGTTTACAGGTATAGCATCATCTGGGCAAACAGGGAAGCAAAGTCCACATTGTTTGCACTTCTCAGGTATGTACACTGGCTTTTGTGAACGCCAGTCGCCTGTTTTAAATTCTCTAGCATTACCTGCATCATAAATTGTTCCACCAATTGTAAGGTCTTGCCATGGTGTATTTGTAGTCATTTTTTCGCTCATTAATTTTCCTCCTTTTAAAAGTAGAATTCTTTTGATTTAAGTCCGCTCCCGGTGAGTTATATTTTTTCTTTCTCATTGCCCCATCCTAGAACTTGTAGTTCGCGCTTCGCACTCACACAAGTTCTACGGCGGTTACCCCGGAGTCATTCGGCAGAAAAAATATGGAACTCACCTCGCGCTCTCTTAAAAAAAGAATTATATTTTAATTTACTTTTTTAACTTCTTGTAGAGCAAGCTCTAAAGCTTTCATGTTTCCTTCAATTACTTCAGGCTTCTTAGCAAACTTATGCTTGAATGAGCCAATCATGTCAGCTAGAAAATCTTCGTCTGACATAATTCCACTTACCTTAACAATTGCCGCAAGCATAGGAGTGTTTGGAAAATATTGTCCTAAAGCTTCCATTGATACTTTTCTTGCATCAATAGCATAAATGCTTCCTTCATAATTCTTAAGAGCATTCTTTAAGTACTCTCCATCTTTTGTAGTATTAATAATAATAGCGCCCTCTTTTTTTAGACCAGCTGTAACGTTAACACTCTCTAGAAGTGTGTCGTCAACTACTACAACATAGTCAGGTTCATAGATATTACTATGAATTGTAATAGGTGAACTGCTAATTCTATTATAAGCAGTGATAGGCGCACCCATTCTTTCAGGACCATATTCAGGGAAACCTTGAATATATTTGCCTGTGTTAAAGGCAGCGTCAGCAAGCAACAATGATGCTGTTTTTGCACCTTGTCCGCCTCTTCCGTGCCATCTGATTTCAATCAAATCGTTCATAAAGTGAACCCTCCTTTTATGAAAAATAGTATATTTCTAAATTTAAAAAAAGTCAATAAAAACCTTGAAAAGAAAATACGAATAACGTATAATTAAATTGATTATAAAATCAAACTAAGGAGGAACAAATGAGAAGAAATGATAGAGGCGCAATAACGCTATTTACGCTTATTGCTGGGCTCTTTTTTATAGCATTTTTAACTTCTATTTTATTAATTGGTGCTGTAAAAAGGCAGGCACAATTAGAAGCAACAAAACAAACCGAAAGTATATATTCTCAAAATAACACTAATGAAATATATGACAGTTATTTTGGTGGAGATGTTGTACCTATTTATACTTTTGCACAATTATTAGAGATGTGCAGTGGCCATGAAATAGTTATAAATGAAGAAAGCGGAAAATATTTTACATTTTCGTCAGATGCAATATATATTTTAAGAAATGACTTAGAAGGCACATCAAATGGCGTTTTAAGCCTTCCTCCAGTGGCATTTACTAATAACGGTAGACTTGAAGGAAACGGAAAAACAATAAAAATAAGAGATACAAGCAAAACAGAAGAGACATATTATTATTATAATAACAGTAACAATTATGCATTTCCATTAACAAAAGAAGGATATAGCTATTTAGGCTTACAGATTCACTATGATGGAGTAAATAACGCAGGCAATGGACATAGTAATTCTCCACAACACCGTACTGCAAATGTGGCAGGATGGGTAGATATAAGCGGAAATGGAAATGATGCTAAAATAACTGGAATAACAACACCAAACTGGAAAACAGATTGCCTTGAAACAAATAAAGTAGAAAGTATAGAAACACCATTTACGCTTAATTCAACTTACACAATTGAAGTAGTAATTACCCCTTTAGCAATGTTTAACTACAACACTATTTGGGACAATACAAGCAATGCCAATATAGATGAACTATGGATTTATTCTAATTCAACATTGGGACTTAGAGCATCATCGGGAACAAATATAAGCTATGGAACGAAGAAATTGACATTACAAAAGACAGCAATGCTTACTGCAGTACTCGATATTGAAAATGCTATTGGAAAACTATATATTAATGGAGAGCGAGTTGAAAATAATACAAGTGCAAATCTAGTTAATACAAGTGGAGGACTTCTCTCATTTAATGGAAAAAACAGTGGAAATACAAAAGGAAAAAACAATTATTATAACATAAAAGTATATAATAGAGCATTAACAGATGATGAAATAGAACAAAACTACAAGGTAAACAAACAAAGAATTAATTGGAGTGTATAAATTTAAAATGAATGTAAAAAGAGCCATAAACATGGCTCTTTTGTATTGACTTTTGGCGAAAAAGAAGATAAAATATGTGTAGCAAAAATAAGCATTTTTCATTTACCAAAATAAGGAGGAAAAAACGAAAATGGGAGAAGTTATCGTTATTACATCAGGAAAAGGTGGAGTTGGAAAAACGACAACAACAGCAAATTTAGGCTCAGCCCTTGCATTAGAGGGGAAGAAGGTTGTACTTGTTGATACTGACATTGGGCTTCGTAACCTTGATGTTGTTATGGGACTAGAAAATAGAATAGTATACGATATAGTAGACGTTGTTGAAGAAAAGTGCAAGCTTAGACAAGCCCTAATTAAGGACAAGCGTTTTCCAGAACTTTTCTTACTTCCTGCTGCCCAAACAAGAGATAAAAGTGCTGTAAATGAAGAACAAATGAAAGATTTAACATCAAAACTTAAAGAAGAATTTGATTATATATTAATTGACTGCCCAGCTGGAATTGAGCAGGGATTTAAAAATGCTATAGCAGGTGCTAATAGAGCAATTGTTGTTACAACTGCTGAAATATCTGCTATTAGAGATGCTGACAGAATAATCGGATTATTAGAAGCTTCTGAAATAAAGAATCCAGAACTTATAGTAAATAGATTACGCCCAGGCATGGTTAAAAAAGGCGAAATGATGGATGTAAACGACATAGTAGATCTTCTTTCAATAGAGTTAATTGGAGTAGTACCAGATGATGAATATATAATTACTCAAACTAACAAAGGAGAGCCTGTTGTTTCAAACAAAAAGGCGCCTTCAGGGAAAGCATATATGGAAATAGCTAAACGAATTTTAGGAGAGAATATTGAAGTTAGCATACCAGGAAGGAAACAAAGCTTTTTTGAAAAGCTAAAAAAGATATTCAGCCGTAAATAATTACTGTTAGGAGGAAATGTATGTTTGAAGGTATTTTGAACTTTTTTAGAGGCCTTAAGAAAACAGAAAACAAAGGTTCAAATTCAGGTGGAACCGCAAAAGAAAGACTGCACCTAGTATTAATGCAAGACAGAGCTAATGTTTCGGCAGATTTCTTAGAGCTTATGAAACAAGAAATTATAGATGTTATAAAAAAATATATAGAAGTAGATGAAAGCGCTATAGACGTTAGACTTACAAACAAAAATGGGGAAGATGGGGAAAACGGTGCACCAGCGCTATATGCTAATATTCCAATTTTGAATATTAGAAATGATATGAAAAAAATCGATCCTGCTACAGGCAAAGCAAACCCAGAAGATAAGCCAGTAAAGGATGATAACAAAAAAGAAAACAAAGAAGAAAATAAAGAGGACAATAAGGAAGAATCAAAAGAAGAAAATAAAGTTGATGAAAAACAGGAAATGACTGAAGAAGCAGAAAAAAACGAAGCTTCAGAAGAACAAGAAGAAATTGACACAATAGAGAATACAAAAGAACATATAAAAAATGAATTCTCTGAAGATAAAAACGAGGAATCAAAAGAAGAGAACGAAGTAAAAGAAAACAGCGAAAATAACGAAAACAATGAAGAGGAAAATAAATAATAATATGTAGGGGCGTAAATTAGAATAAAGCTTAAAGAGACTAAACACCCCTACATTTTGTATATTCTAAATAAATTAGAGGGAAACAAGTGAAGAAAAAGTTTTTTAAAAATATGGAATGGGGAATACTTATATGCAGTGTGCTACTTCTTGCAATTGGCATGGTAGCGCTTTTTTCTGCTACCCAAAATTCTAACTATGACGAATTTACTAAACAAGGAATTTGGGCATTAGTGAGTATCCCAGCTGTGATATTGTTTATGCTAGTGGACTACGAATTTCTTGCAAAAATATCTCCATTTTTTTATGGTATTTTTATTATTTTATTAATTGCTGTATTATTTACAAGCCCTATAAATGGGGCATCTAGCTGGTTTGTTTTAGGACCGGTTTCATTTCAACCAGCAGAACTTGCAAAAGTTTTTGTAATAATGTTCGTAAGCTATATAATTAGTTTATTGTGCAAAAAAGGACGAGTAGAAATAAATAAAATATGGAAACTAGGATTAGTACTTATTTCAGCAGCCGTGCCAATATTACTTATTGCAAAGCAACCTGACTATGGTACTGCAATGGTGTTTTTAGTAGCATTATGCTTTATGCTATTTGCAAGTGGACTAAAAGCAAAATTTATTATAGCAGCAGTGCTAATTGTTGTAATTTTAGCTCCAGTAGTATATTTGTTTGTTCTTCCGGATCATGCAAAAACGAGAATAGAGGTATTTTTAAATCCTGAACAGGACCCAAGAGGTGCAGGCTATAACATTATACAATCAAAACTTGCAATAGGTGCAGGAGAGCTTCTAGGCATGGGCATATTTAAAGGGAACCAAACTCAACTTGGATTTTTATATCCTAAGAGCACAGACTTTATATTTGCAGTCATAGGCGAAGAATTTGGTTTTGTAGCATCTAGTATAATTATTGTTTTATATGTAATTTTGATAACAAAAGCTATATATGTTGCAAAAACAGCAAAAGATGATTTAGGCTCATTAATAGCTATGGGAATTGCTGGAATGTTTTTCTTCCACATGACAGAAAATATTGGAATGACAATAGGTTTACTACCAATTACAGGAATTCCATTGCCATTTGTAAGCTATGGAGGAAGCTCATTATTAACAAATTTTATAGCTATTGCAATATTATTAAATATAAGTGGAAGGAGACAAAAAGCAATTTTTGTTGAATAGAAATGCTTAAAATAGGAAATGTAGAACTTAAAAATAATGTTTTCTTAGCTCCAATGGCTGGAGTTACAGATAAGGCATTTAGAAAGATAGTGCAAGAGCAAGGAGCAGGACTTACATTTACAGAAATGGTAAGTAGCAAAGCGCTTCATTATAAAGATTCTAAAACTGAAAAATTGATGGATGTATCAGGTGAAAAAAGACCGATTGCAATACAGATTTTTGGAAGTGAACCAGAAATAATGGGTGAAGTTGCAGGCCTGATTTCTAACAAATGTGACATTATAGATATAAATATGGGATGCCCTGCACCGAAGGTTGTAAAAAATGGAGATGGAAGCAAACTGCTTTTAAATCCAGAACTTGCATGTAGAATTGTAAAAGAAGTTGTAAATAAATCTGCTGTTCCAGTTATGGTAAAGATGAGAGCAGGTTGGGATGAAAAACGTATTATAGCAGACAAATTAGCTAAAGGACTTGAACAAGCAGGAGCTTCAGCTATTACAATACATGGCAGGACAAGAGAACAATATTATGGTGGAAAAACTGATTTAGACATTATTAAAGCTGTAAAAGAAGCAGTAAGCATTCCAGTTATCCGGAAATGGAGATATCGATTCTTGCGAATCTGCAAAAAGAATGCTAGATTACACAGGAGTAGATGGAATAATGATAGGAAGAGCAGCACTTGGAAATCCCTGGATTTTCAGAGAAATAATAGAATATATTAACACTGGGAATTGTCTTTCAAAACCGGATGCAAAAGAAAAGAAAGAAACTATGTTAAAGCATTTAAATTATGCAATAGAAGACAAAGGAGAAAAAGTTGCGGTTTTAGAAATGAGAAAGCATTTTAGCTGGTATATGAAAAACATGCCAGATGCAGCAAAAATAAGGAAAAGAATAAATGAATTAGAAACAAGACAAGAGCTAGAAGATTCCATAAATGAATTTTTTAAAAACCTATAGAATAAAATAAAGTAACCATTTTTATGGTTGCTTTTTTTGTTGTAGGAGGCACTTATGAAGCGTATATTAACTGTAATTCTAATACTAATTTTGATTATTTCTATAATCCATATTTTTTTAGAAAAAAATTATAATAGCGAAAAAATTGGAAATACTATGATTAAACAAAACGATATACAAGCCTATATTTTAAATATAAGCTCATATGAAGCAATTGCAGATATAACTGTTACAAATGGCAAAACAACTAACAACTACAAAGTTAAACAAAATGAGAGAATTGATGGACTATTTGAACAAGAAGTTATAGAACCTAAGATTATTGAACGGAACAACAATAAAATATGATGGAAATAATTTGGGAATATATAACGCAAAATTAAATGTAAAAAATATCTATGAAAATTATAAATATATAGCAAATAATCATCTATCACTTATAAGTTTTATAAATGATTATAAAAACACAAATGAAGCGAAATACAGTGAAAATGGAAACAAAGCCATAATGACTGTAGTAAAAAAAGATGAAAACAGATATATTTCAACAGAGATACTGACAATAGACAAAGAAACAATGCAACCTATAAGCCTCGAAATACAAGATAATACACAAAAACTTCTAGCTTACATATTATATAGTGAGATTAAAACTTAGGATTGTATATACACTTTTAAAAGCAGGAGTGAAGCAAATGATAATAAGAAGAGGAGATATGTACTATGCGGATTTAAGTCCAGTTATAGGATCAGAGCAAGGAGGTATAAGGCCTGTACTTATAATTCAAAATGATACAGGAAACAAATATAGCCCAACAGTAATTGCTGCTGCGATTACCTCGCAAATGAATAAAAGTAAACTTCCAACACATATTGAAATTGGTTCTGGAGGAAGCGGACTAAAGTCAGATTCGGTTGTGCTAACTGAGCAAATTCGAACGATAGATAAAAGTAGGTTAAAAGAGAAGATAGGTCACATAGACGATAAAAATGTAATGGGAAGAATAAATAATGCTTTAGGTGTGAGTTTCCGGACTGTAAGAAAATGGTTTGAGGGAGGATATTTTTAGACGCGTCATAAAAATTATCCTCCCTCAAATGTTTCTCTTAAACTTTTAATTTCTTTATTGATTTTACTTCATCAAAAAGCTTATCTATGTGAGCCTTTTTTGCTTCCAAAGCAGATTGATATTGATTTAATACATCTTTGTAGTTTTCAAATGTTTCACCGTTGTGCAAAAAGTATTCTCATGCCTTCTTTATAGTACTCCTGCTTCTTTTCAGTTTTTTCTTTTAACATTTTTTCGTGATATTTATCAATCTCTTTTAGCCTTTTAATTTCAACATTTAGATAATCTACGTAGTCAAAGTTTTGGCTAATTTCATATTCAGTATCATCAATTATAACTTTAAACAAACATTTTAAAATATGCTTATTTATTTTACCTAATTTTGCATCTTCAGCCATTTGAGCTAATGCATTATCATTTGATATTTTTTCGTTTGGCTTACTATTTTCGATAAGTATTTTTAATGTATCAGTAATACCAATGTGTGTTTTATATTGTCTCTTGCTTGTAATGGCATCAAATTCATCAGCTACACGTATTATTTGCCCTTCTAAAGGAATGTCTTTTGCATGTAATCCATTAGGATATCCTGTGCCATTTAATGCTTCGTGGTGATATAGTGGCCCTGCACAATATGGGCGAAGTTTTAAATCTTTAAAGCACATTTCATATCCAATAGTTGTATGTGTTTTCATTATTCTATATTCTTCATCTGTAAGTGGACCATTTTTTTGAAGTATATTAGATGGAATAAACAACTTTCCAATATCATGCAAATATGCGCAAGTAGTGCAATAAATAGTGAAATTTTTATTTAGATGTAGATATTCACAAAGTCTACATGTAAGAGAAGCAACATTTTCAGAATGCTTTCTCGTAAATACATCCAAACTATCAAGCATATTTAGCTGGTAGCGCATTGAACTATCAAGGTTATATGACTTTAGGACTGTATTACTATAAAAATCAAAAGTATCATTTTTCATAAGTATTATCCTCCAAAGAAATTGTATATTAAAAAGAAAAAAAGGTCAAGAGAAATGACAGAGCTTTTAGACATAGGGACGGGGCTTTTGCCTTGCAGGTTTTAGAAAAGCTTTGAAACCCGCAAGACAAAAGCCCCGTCTCTATGTCTAACCAAAAATTTCCATAATAAAAAACACTTCAACCCTTGCAACGCAACGGATTGATTTGATTTCTGCTTCAAAAAGTGGTAAAATAGTATTAGATAAGCCAATGGCTTTATCCAGTACTTGCTGCACAACCACAACGAGAGGAGAAAAAACATGAAGAAGTTTGTGTGCATGATGGCTTTGCTGCTGATGCTGATGATGACGGTTTCGGCCTGCGCCGAGTTGGAGGTCGTCAAGGAGTATGTCACGGAAGATGACATTCACGTCATCCTCTGGCAGGATCCCGACAACTATGCCGACCAGGCAATCACTCTGGAAGACACGTTCGAATTTGGGGTTTCCCTTACGATTCACGGTCGACCGGAACTGAGTGCGGAACTGTTGGAATTGCTCCAGTATTTCAGGCTTGGCGAAGATGCCTTCTCCGGCATCGATAACCGGCTTGACTATGGACGAATCCTGTGGATCTACGGGCTCGAAGAAGGCAACATCTGATGCCGTAATTGGGTCCCGATCCACACCTCAAACCACATCAGCAAGTACGCCCACCCCGACAGCAATGGAGGGGTGGTTTTTTTATGCAAAATTACTTGTAAAAAAACTCTTTTTCTTGTATTATTATATAAGTAAAAAAGAGGTGCAAAAGATGTATTTAAAAAAATTAGAATTATATGGTTTTAAATCATTTGCTGATAAAACAACTTTAGAATTCATGCCTGGAATTACAACAGTAATTCGGACCAAATGGCTCTGGTAAGAGCAATATTTCTGATGCAATCAGATGGGTACTTGGAGAGCAAAGCATGAAATCATTGAGAGGCTCAAAGTCTGAGGACATTATTTTTGCTGGCACTCAAAGCAGAAAATCTCTTGGATTTGCAGAGTGCTCTATTATAATTGACAACTCAGATGGCAAGCTTCCAGTTGAATATTCAGAAGTTACAGTTACTAGAAGACTATATAGAAGTGGCGAAACAGGTTATTTTATAAATAAAACCCCTTGTAGATTAAAAGATATCTTGGAATTATTTATGGACACAGGTATTGGTAAAGATGGATATTCTATTATTGGACAAGGAAAAATTGATGAGATTTTAAGCAACAAATCAGAAGATAGAAGACACATTTTTGAGGAAGCTGCTGGAATCGTAAAATATAGAACTAGAAAAGAAGAAGCAGAAAAAAAGCTTGAGCAAACGAAGCTAAATTTGTTGCGTATCAACGACATTTTAACTGAAATAGAAGGCAAGATTGAACCACTTAAAAACCAATCTGAAAAAGCAAAGAAATTCTTAGATTTAAGAGAAGAGCTAAAAGGTATTGAAATAGGCCTATTTTTATATAACATCGATAATTACAAACAAAAATTAGAAGCACTTGTTTCAGATTCAAAAGTGTTTGAAGATCAAGTAAAAACAGAAGAAGAAAAGTATACTCAAATGCAAGCTTTAAGAGAAAACTTAAAGCAAGAAATTGATGAACTAAATACAAAAATCGAAGAAATGCAAAATCTAGGCTTTGAGAGTACTAACAAGATAGAAAAATTAAACTCTGATATTAAAGTTGCAAACGAAAGAATTGAAGCAGGAAAGCAAAATAGTGTTAGATACCTAGAAGAGATTGAAGAATTAAATAACAAGTTAAAAACTTTAGAAGAAGAAAAGAAACAAAAAAATGAAAAGAAAACTAGTTTATTTGCAAATAAAGAAAAGTTTGAAAACGAGCTAAAACAAAAGGAAAAAGAACTTTCAGAGATTTCAGGAAAGCTATCTAGTAAAGAAAAAGAAATTGAAGATAAAAAGCAAAAAGTTCAACTAAATACTGATGTTAAATATGAAAAAAAGAACCAAATTGCACAAGAAGCTTCTAACATTGAAAACTTAAACAAGAGAAGTGTAGCTCTAAAAGATGAGATGTCTTCAACAATTTCTGAATTAGATTCTTCGAGAATGACTAAATCTGAAATTTCAAAATCTTTTGCAGAAACTGAATCTAAAAGAAACCACGCACAAGAAGCGCTAGATGCAATTAGTAGTCAAAGAGATGAAGCAGAAGCTAAGTCTAAAGAACTTGGAAAAAAATTGCAAGACTTAAATAGCGAGCTTCAAATGAAAGACACAAAAAGAAGGTTTCTAATTGAAACAGAAAAAGAAAAAGAAGGATATGTTAAAAGTGTTAAAGCTTTATTGCAAGATTGTGAGAAGAATACTAGTTTAGGAAAAGGAATGCATGGCGTTGTCGCTGATTTAATTTCTGTTCCAAAAGAATATGAAACAGCAGTTGAAATGTGCCTAGGACAAGCCCTACAGAACATAGTTACAGATGATGAAGATGTTGCAAAAAAATTGGTTGAGCATTTAAGAGAAAATAAACTTGGTAGAGAATCATTTTTACCTATTACATCAGTTAAAGGTAAAAAGATAGATAAATTAGTAAAAAATGCACTTCCAGGGGTTATTGGAATAGCGTCTGATTTAATAACATGTGATAAAAAATATGAACAAATATTATTAAATCTGCTTGGTAAAACTGTAATAGTTGACAATATGGAAACAGGAGTTATACTTGCAAAACAGAATAATTATAGCTTTCGTATTGTTACTCTAAAAGGTGATGTTATAAATTCATCAGGAAGTATTACAGGTGGATACGTTGCCCCTAAAACAGTAAGCATACTTGGTAGAAAGCAAGAGATTGAAAATTTAGAGTCTGAAATTAAAAAGATAAAAGCAACTATTAGCAAGATAGAAAAAGAAAAAACAGACTATGAAGAAAGTGTACAATCAGTATTAGAAGAAGTACTAGGACTAGAAAAGCAGATTTCAGAGCTAGAAATCAACTATGCAACAGAAAAACAAAGACTTTCTTTAGTTGAAGAAAATGTTGCAAAGCTTGAAGCAAGACTTGCAAAACAAAAAGAGGAGCAGACACAAATAGCATCTGAAATTACTAATGCAGGTAATATAAAAGATTCTCTTACAAAAGAGATAGAAGTTTTGGATAAAGAAAACGAAGAGTTAAGTACTGTTATTTCTCAGTTTGCAGAACTTAATAAAGATGATCAAAAGTACATTGATGATCTAAATTTTGATATTACAAACTTAAGAATTTCAGTATCTTCATTTGATGAAAGCGAAAGCTCTATTGATGAAATGGTAACAAGAATAGAAGAAGATATAAATGTTGCAAAACAAAGTATTGAAAACAAGAAGAGCTTATGTACTAAGATTGAAGAAGAAAAAGAAGAGCTTCGGAAATAAGATTAACTCTATTGAAGCAGAGATTCAAAAAACAAAAGATGCTGTTTCAAATAGTTCAGAAGAACAAGTAAAATTAAAAGAAGCAAGAGCTCAAAAGGTTGCAAAACAAGATGAAACCGAGAAATTACAAGAAGGACAAAGAGTTCAAATTGAAGAAATAAAAAGCCAAATATCTAAGCTAGACGTTAAGAAATCTAAAATTGAAGTTGAATTAGAGCAAGTAATAAATAAGATGTGGGAAGATTATGAAGTAACGCCTAATAATGTTATTGATTACAAAAAACCAGACAATATAAGCGAAACAACTAAAAGAGTAAATAAACTAAGAACAGAAATCAAGGATTTAGGTAGCATAAACATAGATTCTATTGAAGAATACAAAAAGACTAAAGAAAGATATGATTTTATGTGTGAACAGCGTCTTGATTTAGAGGATTCAAGTGCAAAACTAAAGAAGCTTATTACTGAAATGGTTACTACAATGAAAGAACAGTTTACTTCTCAGTTTAATACAATAAACAAATACTTTGGAGAAGTTTTTGTTCAGCTATTTGGAGGAGGCAAAGCAGAGCTTAAACTAACTGACAGCGAAAATATTTTAGAAAGCGGAATTGAAATAGAAGCCCAACCACCAGGAAAGAAACTACAAAATATGATGCTTCTATCAGGAGGAGAAAAAGCATTTACAGCAATTGCACTTTTATTTGCAATATTAAAAATCAATCCAGCTCCTTTCTGCGTATTAGACGAAATTGAGGCAGCACTAGATGATGTAAACGTTTACCGTTTTGCAGATTACTTAAAGAAATTTACTAAAGATACTCAATTTTTAGTAATAACTCACAGAAAAGGAACTATGGAAGCGGCAGATACTGTATATGGTATTACCATGGAAGAAAATGGTGTTAGCAAATTACTTTCAATGAAGCTTGCATAGTTAGTCTATTACAATATTTATGATACTTAATAAAATCAATATTATTCCAGATAATATACTCCATATAGTGGGGTTTAAGGATGATATTGATTTTATTTTTTTACCTAATATTATACCAAGTGATAAAAACAGAAGGTGAAAAACAGATATTAATATTGCAAACCCTAAAAGAGAATTGTATAAGTTCCCATAACACATTCCAGCAGAAGCAGAGTCGGCAGATATCGATAGACCTAAAAATAAAGCTTCTTTTAAGTCAATGGAAGAAGAACCATCAAAATCAGACACACTAGGATCTGCAAGTATTTTTGAAATTCCAGTTTTTTTCTTAAAACTTTGAATAATAATAAAACAGCCCATAATAGCTAAAAAACAGCTACTTACAATAGGTGAAATCCAACTAGGCAAAAAACCTAAAAAGAATTTACCAAGTATTATTGATAAAAGAACTATAACAAATGAAACAGAAAATAAAACCATACGTGATTTTACAGCTATCTTTATGTTTCGTATTCCGTATGCTATTCCAACTCCAAACAAATCTATACTTAATGCAATTGCAAAGAGCAAAGAATTTAAAAGCATTTTAAAGCACCTCTTTACATAATATGTAAAGAGGTGTAATTAGTGAAAAAAATTTGTCATATTTTTAAGATGAGAGAATATATATTACTAAAATAAAAACAAAAGGAGGATGCTAAAATGTGGCATACCATGACTAAGGAAGAAATTAGGAGAAAGCTTAGGACAAACTATGAAACTGGGTTAACCGAAGAAGAAGCAAAGAGAAGACAACAGGAGTATGGAGAGAATAAATTACAAGAAAAGAAAAGGGACAGCGTTATAAAAAGGTTTATTTTGCAGTTTAACGATTTTATGATTATTGTCTTACTCGTTGCAGCAGGTGTGTCTGCGGGAATAAGTTTTATAGAAAAAACACGGTGAATATATTGATTCTATAATAATAATTGCAATTGTATTATTTAATGCCCTTATGGGACTAATACAAGAAACCAAGGCAGAAAAAGCTTTAGAGGCTTTAAAAGAACTATCTGCACCAACTGCAAAAGTTAAAAGAAATGGGAATATAATAGAAATTCATTCAATGCAAGTTGTACCTGGAGATATTGTAATTTTAGAAGCTGGAAATTATGTGCCCGCTGATTGTAGAATTATAAATTCAGCAAAATTATCTATAGAAGAATCGATGCTAACCGGTGAGACTGTACCAAGCATAAAAGACGAATCAAAAATGATTGATAAAAATGCATTGCCAGGAGATATGTCCAACATGGCTTTTGCAATGACAACCGTGACATCAGGACACGGAGAAGCGGTTGTATGTGAAACGGGAATGAAAACAAAAGTTGGACAAATTGCAACTCTAATGATGAATGATGAGTCAAAAGAAACACCTCTTCAAAAAAAGCTAGGAGAAGTCGGAAAAAAACTTGGACTTGCTGCTTTATTTATTTGTTTTATTATATTTATAATAGGTGTCTTAAAGAAAATTCCATGGCTTGAAATGTTTATGACATCTGTAGGACTAGCAGTTGCAGCCATTCCTGAGGGCCTTCCTGCTATTGTTACTATCCTATTATCAATAGGTGTTACAAAGATGGCAAAGAAAAACAGTATAATAAGAAAATTACCTGCAGTAGAAACCCTTGGGTGCAGTCAGGTAATTTGTTCAGATAAAACAGGAACTCTTACACAAAACAAAATGACGGTTGTAGAAGTGACTGATGGTTTAGGCAGAGTCACAACAGACATTTTCACAACAAACAAATTGATACTAGAACTTCGGAAGCATGTGCAGTGATGCAATATTCCAAGAAAAAGATAACAAGTGGGAAATACAACGGAGACCCAACTGAAACAGCTATTGTGAAAGCAGCCAATGAAAAAAATATACATAAAAATGATTTAGAAGCTATATATCCTAGAGTAGGAGAAATTCCATTTGATTCAACAAGAAAACTAATGACTACTATTCATAGGACTCTATCAGGATATAGAATAATAACAAAAGGTGCACCAGATGTATTGCTTTCAAAATGCAAAAAATACTATAACAATGGAAATATTTTAGAACTTGAAGAAACAGTTATAAATAGTATAAAAAAAGCAAATAAATCAATGGGGGAAAAAGCTTTAAGAGTATTAGGAGTTGCGTATTTAGACGTAGACAAAATACCAAGTAATAACAATATTGAAAACAATCTTATTTTTGTACGGCTTAATAGGCATGATAGATCCACCAAAAGAAGGGGTAAAAGAAGCGGTAGAAAATTGTAAAAGAGCTGGAATAAAAACTGTGATGATAACAGGAGACCATATAGAAACTGCAAAGGCAATAGCTAGAGACATAGGAATACTAGGTAGAACGGATTTAGCAATTACTGGAGCAGAACTCGATAAAATATCAAGCGAAAAACTTGAAAAAGAAATAATGAACTATTCTGTTTTTGCAAGAGTTTCTCCTGAACATAAAGTTAAGATAGTAAAAGCATTTCAAGCAAATGGTAAAGTAACAGCTATGACAGGTGATGGTGTAAATGACGCACCTGCTCTAAAAATGGCAGACATAGGGATTGCAATGGGAAGAGAAGGTACTGATGTTGCAAAGGGAGCATCCGACATGATTTTGGCCGACGATAATTTCGTTACTATTGTTGAAGCTGTAAAGATGGGAAGACATATTTTAGACAATATAAAAAAGGCAGTTCATTTTTTACTTGCCACAAATGTTGGTGAAATTGTAGTTATTTTTTTGGGACTACTATTGGGGCTAGAAAGTCCGTTGCTAGCAATACAATTATTATGGGTAAATCTTGTAACAGATTCCTTGCCTGCAATAGCTCTTGGCTTAGAACCAGCAGATTCTAACATAATGAGAAGAAAACCTGAGAATTCAAAAAAAGGATCGTTTGCTGACGGCCTTTTTGGAAAAATAATTGTAGAAGGAATGATGATAGGAATACTAACATTACTGAGTTTCACAATTGGAAATAATCTTTATGGTATAAATACTGGAAGAGCAATGGCATTTGTTAGTTTAAGCATGCTTGAATTGGTACACAGCTTTAACATAAAATCTACAGAATCTTTATTTAAAATTGGAATAAAGCAGAACCCGTATTTAATAGGAGCTTTTATTTTAGGGACTGTCCTTCAAGTAAGTGTAGTATCAACACCATGGATAGCAAAAATATTTGATTGTGTACCACTTAATTTAAGCCAGTGGGGAATAGTTATTACAATCTCCTTATGCCCAATTATTATTATAGAAATTCAAAAGAAAATAAATGAAATAAGATTTGGAAAGAGAATATACGAATTTAATAGTAAAACGACAAATGAAAAAGCGAGCATTTAAGAGAAAAAAAGAGTATAAGAGAGCAATAAATGAAAAACGTAGCCAAAATTATGAGCGAATTGGACATAATTTTGGCTATTTTACGTTTATTTAGGATATTGAATTTGAAATTGCCTAGAATATAGTGTATAATTAAGTTTGTCGCGCATAAAATTAGCATTAAAAAGGAGAGTGAATCTTATTTTAGAAAAGAAAATTAAATACTATACAAAAGAATGTACTAAATGGACTACGTTATTAGTATTTGGTATTCTAGTTATTAATTTAGCGATAATAATGAAATATAAACCTGTTTATGTAGTTACACTCTCAGGAGAAACTATAGGAGTTGTAAGAAATAAGCAGGAAATAGAAGATGCCATTAATGATTATACACAAAATGTAACAGAAGACATAGCATACATAAATTTAGAAGAAATGCCAAAATTTGAACTTAAATTTGTAGGCAAAGATGAGCAGACTAGTGAAGAAGATGTTCTTATAGCAGTAAAAGATTCAGCGATTGTAACATATAGAAGATATGCAATTACATTAGAAGGAGAACAAAAAGCAGTTGTATATTCGCTAGACGAAGCTAAAAATGTTGTTGAGGAAATAAAAGAAGAGTTTGATGGCGACCTTGATTTAAATATAGGTGTTGTAGAGATTTATGAAAGCAATTATATAGCTCTAGAAAGTGTAGAAACAGCTGTAGCTACAATAAATGATGATGCTTTAGTTCAAGAAAAGCTTAAAGAAAAAGAAGCAACAGTAAATGGTGTAACATTACATTTGCCATTAAGCGAAACTGCAAAAACAATGATATCATCACGTTTTGGCTCAAGAAATGGGGGATATCATTCTGGACTTGATATTGCAACAGCATCAGGAACACCAATATATGCAACAGCATCAGGAACAGTAACATATGCTGGATGGCAAGGTGGCTATGGAAATTTAGTAATTATTTCTCATGGAAATGGTGTAGAAACATACTACGCACATTGTTCAAAAATATATGTATCTAAAGGTGATACAGTTGAAACAGGAGATTTGATATCAGCTGTTGGATCAACGGGAAATTCAACAGGACCTCACCTCCACTTAGAAGTAAGGATAAACGGAGTTGCACAAAACCCACAAAATTATCTATATAAATAAAAGAAAATGGATGTTTTAAAAAACATCCATTTTCTTTTATTCTTCTTAAAAAAATTATTGTGGGTTGTTTTCATCATTTTTTGTAAGCTTTTTGTTGATTTCAGTTGTATTTCTGCAAATTACTAAAGCGATTAAACAGAATTCATAAATAATTCTTATTGAAAGGTTTCCTACCAATAGTGTTAATAAGAAAGTTAAGAAACTTTGACCAATTAATGAAAAAGATGAAAGTGTTACAAAGATTGCAAAAATTAGATATGTTATTCTAAGTAATGCTTCAGCAAACATTTTCTTGAAGTTTAAAAAGTCATACATCCATCCTAAAAATCCGGTAAATTTTGATTCATTCTTTTTACCTAAAAATGTAAAGAATAAAACAAGACCTCCAACAACGGCAATAACAGCTGAAATAATAAGCCAAATTCCGGCATCAGCTGATCTGCTTACACTTGCATAAGAATACATAAAAAATCCCCCTTTTTTTTATTTTACTGACACGATAATATCATATTCTACAAAAATAGTCAATTAGTTTTACGAAAAAACAGTGCCTAAATTGTAGATTCGTAATTAAATTATATGCAGTATAACTTGTATTTTGCTAAAAAACAGTATATAATATTTGAGGTCAAAGGAGAAACAAATAGAAAGTTTTAATAAGCAATAAGGAAAGGAAAGATAATAAAAAATGGAAGACTATGAAGTAGTTATGGGACTCGAGATTCATGCTGAACTCTCGACTAAATCTAAGATTTTTTGTTCATGCCCGACGGAGTTTGGAAGTGAGCCTAATACACATTGCTGTCCGGTATGCTTAGCTATGCCTGGAACATTACCAGTCTTAAATGAGAAAGTTGTAGAATACGCAGTAAAAGCGGGGCTTGCTATGAATTGTGAAATTTCAGAATATTGTAAAAATGACCGTAAAAATTATTTTTATCCGGACTTACCAAAGTCATATCAAATTTCTCAGTATGATAAGCCACTTTGCAAAAATGGATATGTTGAAATAGAAACAAAAAGCGGAAAAAAGAAAATAAGAATTTTAAGAATACATATAGAAGAAGACGCTGGCAAACTAAACCATGATGAATATGGTAGAGGCAGTTTTGTGGACTTAAATAGAGCTGGTGTACCACTTATAGAAATCGTTTCAGAACCAGATTTAAGAGGACCAGAAGAAGCCGATATATATTTTAAAAAAATAAAATCAATATTAGAATATATTGAGGTTTCAGATTGTAAGATGCAAGAAGGATCACTAAGAGCAGACGTAAATGTATCAATACGTAAAAAAGGTGAAACAAAATTTGGAACAAGAACCGAAATGAAAAACATGAATTCATTTAGAGCCATACAAAATGCAGTAGAATATGAAGTTAAAAGACAGATAGAGGTAGTAGAGAATGGTGGAAAAATAGAGCAAGAAACTTTAAGATGGGATGAATTACAAGGAAAAACATTTCCGATGAGAGATAAAGAAGATGCACAAGACTATAGATATTTTCCAGAGCCTGATTTAGGGATGATACATATTACAAAAGAATATGTGGATAACGTAAAAAAGAATCTACCAGAACTTCCAGAAAGCAGAAAAGAGAGATATATTAAAGAATATAAGCTTCCAGAATATGATGCAAACATTTTAACTTCTTCAAAGTATTTCTCTAATCTATTTGAAGGAGCAGTTTCAAAGTGTGGAAATGCCAAAGCTGTAAGCAACTGGATTATGTCTGATATAAGTGGAATTTTAAACGAAAAAGAATTAGAACCGGAAAAAATCCCGTTTACAGCTGACGACTTAGGAGAACTTATTACGCTTATTGATAAAGGAACTATTAGTAGTAGCATTGCTAAAAAAGTATTACCAGAAATGTTTGACGGAGAAGAGAAGAAGCCTTCTAAGATAATCGAGAAAAATGGATGGATTCAAATATCAGATGAAGGTGCAATTCGCGAAGTTGTAAATAAAATACTAGAAGCAAATCCACAATCTATTGCAGATTATAAAGCGGGCAAAGATAGAGCTTTAGGCTTCTTGGTTGGACAAGCAATGAAAGAGACAAAGGGAAAAGCAAATCCAGGAATGCTAAATAAAATGTTCTTAGAAGCATTAAATAAATAATTGGAAAAATGTTCAATTGAAAGACTCCTATAATTATGCTAACATAGTTATAGGAGTCTTTTAGATTGAGGAGAAAATGAATATGAAAAAGTTTTTAGAGGAGATTTGTAATATTAACTGTAGAATAATGAATATTGTAAATAGAGGTTTGTTTTTTTCTTTCTTTATAGGTATAATAGGTATTTTGCTATTATTAACCTACAATACATATTCTGTTTCATATGACTTTTTTGATGGAGGCATAATACTGATACGAACATCAATATTGTTTGGTACAGATTTTTTTATATGTGGCTTTATTATTGACAAAATAATAAAAGGTAAAATGTAAAAAAAGAAGAATGCTTTTTAAGCATTCTTCTTTTTTATTTCATAGTATTTAATAATTTTGCTAAGCTAGATTTTTTTCTAGAAGCTGTATTCTTTTTTATTACACCCTTTGTGCAAGCTTGGTCAATTTTCTTCGTAGCTGTAATAAAAGCTTCTTGAGCTTCTTTTTTATTTCCTTTTTCTACTGCTTCTTTAAAAGTTCTTACAGCTGTTTTGTAAGCTGTTTTAACCATATTATTTTGAGCAGTTTTTGTATCTATAACACTAACTCTTTTAATTGCAGATTTAATATTTGGCATAAATAGCACCTCCTTTTAGTCCGTGTAAATTATTATCTTACATATTTTATCACACCAAAAGCTTTTTGACAAGTGGTTTTGCAAAAATGTTATGCATTGTACCACTTATTCATTATTAGGTACCAAAGTTCTATATGAATATGGTACACCATAGTCGATAGAGTATAGCTGACTACCGATTTCTATCGTATACAGTATATTTAAAAGTTTGATAATCAATATAATTGCCATTACTAAATACTATTGTTGCAAGTGTAGAACTATTATTATTGCAGAAATATGCTGTTGCAGATCCCCAAGATTCAAAACCTTCAACACCAGCTTCTTTAAGATCCCTATCAATAAGAGCACTATGAAAATTATTTACTACATGACTGGTATCCCAATAACCATTGTAGTTAAGACAATTATTATAAGTATTATCAGCAGCAACATAACTGAAGCTGTCGCCTAATTGGTTGCCTTCTTTATCATATTGGATACCGAGTTTGAGTTTCAGGTGTGTATAAAAAATAACTACCATCAGAAAGTACTATTGCAATGAGATTTCCAGTACTGTTAAAATATGCTTTTTCAAGGCCGTGGAAATTCATCATCTGGTTGGTTAAGAATATATAATGTATTTTGCGCACTGGCTATGATTAACTCTAATTGACTAGGCATAGCAGGTGTAGTATTGGCAGCAGGTGTAGTATTGGCAGCGGGTGTAGTATTAGCAGCAGGTGTAGTATTGGCGGCAGGTGTAGCATTGGCAACAGGTGTAGTATTGGCAACAGGTGTAGTATTAGCAGCAGGTGTAGTATTGGCAACAGGTGTAGTATTGATAACAGGTGCGGCAGGTGTAACAGTAGAAGTCACCGAACCGCCAACAACACCGGACATATTAGTTGCAAAAGTTCTAATCAATTGTATAATACCTACAGAACCAAAGATAAAAATTGCTCCAACAACATAAGGAATTAAATGTTTTTTAATTTCTGCTCTATCATCAGGTGCTGAAAGCATGTATTTTATTCCAACTCCAATAAGCATAATAATTGCAATACTTACTCCTATAACTTGTACAACGGCA
>JAFXVF010000015.1 GCA_017524665.1 Clostridia bacterium
ATCAGTAAGTGTTCCATTTTCTTTTGCTAAAACTTTCCATCCATTAGTATATTTAGGATATGAAACAGTAATTGCATCATTATATTTTAGCTTTACTGAAATTTCTTGTTCTTCTTCAGGATATAAATATATTATTGGCTTATCTGCACTTAACCAATATGAAGCACCATATGTTTGAATATTTTTAAATTCATCATCTGTGTAAACAGGTATTATATTAATATTATTAATACTTTCTTCAGTTGGAATTACTAAAACATATGCTGAATTTCCACTCAGTCCATGTGAACTGTCCCACATATAAATATCAACATTACTATTTTGGTATTCAATGCCAGCCAATCTTGCTTTCAAAGTAATAAATCTAGATGCTTGATATGAAAATACTATATATTCTTTAGTAGAATCTGAATATTTTGCATTTATTCCCCACTTATCGCAATATGACTTATAGTTTGAATAACTCATGACCTCTTTTACCTCAAAAGTGTCTATTTTCAAATAATCATAATCTGCCAAAGATAAATATTGTATATCATAATCACCTGCATAATCTTTTTCAATAATATAGTAATCTGTATTTTTATAAGTCTTTACACTAACTGTATCAGGTATAAGACGTTGTGATGATGTTATTTTATTAAATATAAAATAACCTACAATTATAAATATAACAAGAAAAATACACACTATAATTATTGCAGTTTTTAGACTAATTTTTATTTGTTTTTTTTCTTCCATTTTATGTCCCTCCAGTATCTTTTTTAATTACAATTATAATAGCATATTCGATATTTTTTTGCAATATAATATATATTTTCAAGGGGGTACTATTATCAAAGTTTTGTGCAAATAGGAGGAGGCAAAAAAAGATATAGAACCCCTACCTCGATTTTGCCTCAATTATCGTAGCGGCGCACTGTGTGCGCCATTTTTATATACAACAAACTATATTACTTTTATATAAAAACTCCTTAAAATCGATTCTCGTGCGTCGTTTTTTTGTCAATTTTTTACTAAAATTGACATTTTGTATAATTAATGGATTACTTAGTGATTCGCAACAAAAATTTAACAATTTTATTGAAATTTTGATTTAAATCGATTTATTTAAAAAATTACATTTTAATATGTAATTTGTCATATTAAATATTAAAATGTCTTAAAATTGATTTTGACGCGTTTGAGTTGTAAAATAATTTTATATATTAGAAATAAAAAAATCACATTAAAATTATAAAATTTTAACGCGATTTATAAAAAAAAAATATCAAGCAACAAATGTTCGCTTTTTGAAATAGGGTATGTTCCCTCTTTCCTACTTGATCCAAAATCTTTACTATAACTATTTTTTATCATATTTATAATAAATTTTCATTCCATCTACTGGTGCAATATGTGTGGATATATAGTCATTTATCTTTTCGTCAGTTATATTTTTTGTAAAAACTAATTCATATAGCTCTTTGTCATTAATATTTTTATTTTTTAAACGTCCATTAGAATAATAATTTTCAATAAGTTGTATTATTTCTTCTAATTCTGGTACAGATTGATTATCTGGTATTATATCTAATACTTTTTCTCTTGTAGGTGAAATTTGAACTGATATTGGACTGTAAAAGCTTCCCATTAAAAATGTACTAATAAGGCACTTTGGCTTTTCCCAATACCATCCATTAGAATCATATACATAATCTTCGTATGGATAATGATAATCTGTAATATAAATCATTTTTTCGATTAATTCAGTAAAATTTTCTGTATCCAAATCATATTCAAGATTATATTTTAAAGAATAATATGTTGGTAGGAAACAATCAGTTGTTACCATATTATCTTTATTTACATAAAGATGAAAGTAATTGCCATCAAGATATGAAGATGAAATCGTAAATATAACTCCATCTGTTAGAAATTCTTTTCTAAAAATTACTTCTTCTGTGTTTTTATATACATATTGCGTCTTTGAAATAATTTTCCAGTCACCGTCTCCATACTTAGTATTTAGATATTCAATAGCAATATTTTGTTTAGTATTTGTTGTACAAATAATTATAGCTGTAACAGCAATAAATATAATTATTAATAAAATAATTAGTATTTTTTTATTTTTCATATGATACTCTCCTTTTATAGTATAAATTGATTATATATGATTAGTTTGTTTTTAGCAAAGGATTGTTTTGTGCAAATAGATATAAAAAAATTCACATTAAAAATATAAAATTTTAATGTGAATTTTGAAAACTTTACAAAAAACGACTGCACATTTATCTTTCCTCTTGTTCTGGTTGTCTTGGAGTATTTGGTAATGCATCTCCTGGACGTATTACTCCTCTTTCTTCTTTTACTTTTTTTAGTCGTTCAATAATTTCTATTACTTCTTCTGACGAATTAACTACAACATCATTTTCACGCAACATTGTTACAGAAGCAATTTCGCCGTTTTCGTTAAATGTAGCAACAAGTTGTGCATTTTTTTCTTTTAAGCTATCCAAATGGTCTGTATTAATATATTTTCCAATATTTTCTCCCGCAATATTCATTAATTCACTTATAGATACTTTTCTACCAGCCAAAACTCGGAAATCAGAGGTTACAGCTGAATTTTGTCTATCGTATTCTTCATAATGAAAACCAGACAGTTTTTCACCTTTATATAATTCTTCAAGCAAATCTCTACTAAACCTTTCTAATGACAAACCTTGATGTGCTACGTACAAATCATCATCAAAATATAATCCTAACGTACTTACAATTCTTTCGTCTTCAATTTTTATTCCTAACTGGTTTAATAAATCGTTTAGCCTTTTAGTATCTTCATGTTCCATTTTTTACCTCCTTTTAAAATTTCTTAACTTATATGTAATAGTTTAAAAATAAAATTTTTAAACTTTGTAAAGAAATTTTCTTTATATTCTACTAATGCTGTTTCTTGCTTATTATTTTTTTCTATGTCTTTCGCTTCTTCATTATTTTTAAACAATTCATCTGGGCTGTATTTTTCCCTTTTTTCTTGTTCTTCTTTCATTTCATTTAATTCTAATATTTCATTTATCTTTTCTTTTTGTTCTTCTGTTGCAAAATAATCTTGATATAGAGATACAATTATGGCATTTGTTTCTTTTGAAATATTTTGCTTAGATAAATCTATTGAAGGATCAATAGCAAATTGGTAGTCTTTATCCATGTTTGTTTCATAGAATTCAATTTTTTCTTTAGGTATTTTATTATATTCTTCTTGAGGAAAATATTTTATTATTTCAACAACTTCTTTATATGCTTTTGTATATTTACTGTTCATCTTGAGTTTTCTCTCCTTCTTCTCTTGGTATTTCACGTTTACTTAAATCAGCTATTTGTTTAATAGTCTGTAATTTTATCTTCAGGTATTAGCATTGTTATTTCTAATAATATAATTATAAAATAAAAACATTTAAAATGCAAACTTATAGATAATGAAGACAACTAACTTTTATTGCATTCATTAATTAAAATCCTTTATTCTCTCTTTAAAATCCGTAAAATCTATCAGTTTCCAAGACCAGTTTTCGTTACTTATAGTTCCAGGCATATTTATTCTTGCACTTTCGTCTAGGCCTAATACATCTTGTACCATGATTATAGCCATTTGAGCCTTGCATTTTATTAAGTACTGCATAATTCCAATATTAACATTTATATTATTACAATTATTTCGCTTTAAAAATTCTTTTAGACTTTGCTTGTATTCCTCACTAAGTGTTTTATACCAACCATATATTGTATTGCAATCATGATTTCCTGGAAATACTAAAACATTTTCTGCATCATTGTCTCTATCTATCAAGTTATTAAAATCTATTGTAAACTGCAAAATTTTTTGCCTTGTGAAATTATAATGTTCTCTTAAAGCTACAGTTTCTTCTCTTATATCTCCTAAGTCTTCTATTATTAAGTTTTCTTTTTTTACTTTTTTGCTTTTAAGAAGTTCATCAAAAAATACATAGCTTAAACCATCTGAATAAAAACCTTCTTTTCCTGATTTACCAATAGGAATCTTAAAAAACGAATCATATCCTCTAAAATAATCTATTCGGATTTTATCGAATAATTTTAATTGATATTCAAACCTTTTAATTAGATATTTACACTTCTTTTTCTTTATATTTTCAACATTATATACAGGACTATTCCATTTTTGACCATCACTATTAAAGTAATCTGGTGGGGTTCCTGCTTCATATGTAAATTTGCCATCTTTCATTTCAAAACATTCTGGATGATATTTTGTTTCTGCGGAATTAAAGACAGGATAAACTGGCATATCACCAATTATCTTTACATTCTTTTTATTTGCATATTTCTTTAGTTCCATCCATTGTTTGTGCAAAATATATTGTATGAATAATATGTATTCCCTATCTTCCCCTTTTTCATCTTGCATAAAATCTGCATATTCATTTATTTCTTTTGTTTTTATAAATTTATCATACTTACTATCTTTTTTGAAATTTGAAAACGCTTCTTTATAATACTTTTCTTTAAAATCATCGTATAATGCTCTATCTTTATTCTCTCTAGTTTCAGGGGCTTTAATTAGTCCATCTTCTTTTAGTTTATCTAAAGACAAATATTTACTTTCTAAGGCATAATAACTTATTGGAGAATACGGCGATTCTTCATGAGCATTTATAGGCAGTATCTCCCAATAAGATATATTATTTTCACTTAATATATCAATAAATTCATAAGCTTCATATCCAAAATCTCCTATTCCATATTTACTTGGAAGTGAAAATATTGGTAATAAAATCCCTTTTTCTTTCATTTTTTTTACCTCACTAAATGTATTAATCGTCTAGTGCAGTCCTTTCATCTTCAGGAATTCTAGCATATTCTGTTCCTAAAAGCTTTTCCCTTGACATGCTTGTATAATATACGTTTCTTTTGTGGCTACCATCTTTGTTAAACATATTTAAAAATCTTTTCTTCTGCTCTACACTCATTCCATCTTGATCATTTTCTAAATCAATTTGGGTTATTGGCATAAAACCTAATTGTTCATGTGCCATTGCAATATTATGATTAAAAAATATTGGTGATACTGCAAACAATGTCGTAATTGTACTATCTTTTTTGAATATATCTTGAAGTCTTGAAAGGAAATCTTCTAGCTGGTCTTTAAAAAATTGATAAAATGCCTCATCACCTAATTTTGCTTTTAAGCTTCTTAAGTCTTTAGGAATTAAATGCATATGTAATGTGTTTTCTATCCTTCCATAACAGAACATCTTATTAACGTTAGTAAAGCGTTCAGATTGTTCATGCTGAGTTTGAATTCTCTCAATTTGTGAAATCAAAAACTGTTCAATATTATTATCATCAATTTTTAGCTCATTAAACTTAGCATGTAAATCTTCATCACTCATAGAATCTAATAATCCTAATAAGTAATTTACAGCTACTTCATTTTCTGCTGTTCTTCTATCCATTAACCAAGCTTTTATTTCATTTTTTTTCATAAAAACCTCCAGTATATCTTTATTATAGTATAAGCTATAATACGTCTATTTCAGAATTTTCAACCTTTTTATATAAATCGGCAGCTATCTTCTTAATTTCTTCGCTATCGATCTTATGAAAATTTTTTAATTTCTCTTTTATTAATTCTGTGCTTGGATTTCTTGAACCAATATATCCCAAATCAGCTAAACGTTGCAACTCGTGTAAAAACAATTCTTTTCTTCTTTCTGAAGATATTTGAAAAATTTTACTGCTTTCTGGAGTTAGCTGTGTAGCAATAAACAACACATTTTTTTCGTCGTCGCTAAGATTTAATTTAGAAATTCTATCAATTATGTCAAGTGCGTCACTTGACTGATTAAGACTTTGAATCACTAACATAATAAACCTCCTATTTTTTTGTATAAAGACAACATACTTTATTTTGTGGCTGTGTATTTTAAATATTCTATATCAACTTGATTTTCAATAGTTACATTTTTAGCTGGAATTATTCTTGATGCTGAGTTATCTATATCTTTTTTTACAAATGGAATAAGTACAACACATGCTCCTATCAAAATTAATACTTCTATTATAATAACAATTGTCTTATGCTTCTTAAATACTTTTAAAATCACTGCATATATACTAAATATTAAAATTAAAGCAATAGCAACTATCATGTTATAAAGCATATATGGAAGTTTTTCAACTGAATGGTCCGCAATAATATTAGTGGTATAAACTAACCCATCGGCATAATATGTAACTTGCCCAAGAACTTGATTTTGTTTAATAGGTGCAACTATTTCATCTTTAATAGAGATTGACTTAGTCAAATTTTCTTTACTTATGTCATTTGGTATTATTGTTGAAATGTCACTATCAACAATAACATTAAGATTTGCTGTATCTTTTGTTGCCTTTCCGACATTTACTGTTGCTACTATATCTCCATGTTCAGCAATTGTATTGATAGAATAGTTATCATAGGCAAATTCGAAAAGCCTTTTTGTATCATAAAATCGATCATTTAGTCCAAGACTATTTATTGATTTACCACCTAAAACAACCGAAATCAATTCCATATTATTATATGAGCTACTTGCTACTAAACACTCGCCTGCAGGAGTAGTGTGCCCTGTTTTAATACCTGTGCAATATGAATAATAATATGTACCAGGCAATAACAGCTCATTAGTGTTTTTTAGTTTCCTTTCTAATGAGTATATAGACGTTGAAGGTAATGTATATGCTTTTGTTTTTACAATTTCATTGAATATATTGTATTTACGACATTCTTTTGCAATCAAATATAAATCATAAGCTGTACAATAATGGTCTTCATTGTGCATGCCATTTGCGTTTATAAAATGAAGATTTTCACAGCCTAATTCCTTTGCTCTGCTATTACACAATTCTGCAAAAGCCTCTATGCTTCCACTGATATGTTCTGCTAAAACGTTTGCAGCCTCATTAGCACTTGGAACTAGAAGCGCATACAATAAGTCTTTAATTGTAAATTCCTCTCCTGCTTTTAAATTGGCATTTGAATAGCCATTAGGAACCATATCAATTGCATTTTGAGAAACAATAGCTGTATCAGACAATTTACAGTTTTCAATAGTAACTAATGCAGTAAGTATTTTGGTAGTGCTTGCAGGATACATTTTTTCATGTGCATTTTTTTCGTAAATTATTTTACCAGTACTAGGTTCTGCAATAAATACAGCCTTACACCCTAGCTCTGGAATATTTTCCAACTTTTTTTGATTTTCTTGAATATATTTAAAATTGACATTTGTTGCATAAATCCTAATTGGACAAAGCACAATAAATAATATTATTAAGAAGTTAATTAAAATTTTCTTTTTCATTTTTTTCCCTTAGACTAACAATTTTGATATAATTATACACTATATATTTTGATTTTCAATGCTTTAATCTTTAAAATTTAAACACATTCAAAACATGCTATTACGCTATTTGACAATAGATCAAAAATTTTATATAATCTAAAACACGTTGATACCAAACTTCAGAGGATAATTCCAAAGGAGGAATTGCAATGAATCGGTGGTTTGATAGATTGCCCATAATCGGAAGCATTATACCTGGCAAAATTGTTCTGAGTTTCTTGATGCTGTTGTTTGCTGTGTTCACGCAAGCATTTTTTAAGAATTTTGAGAGTTCTCTTTGCATTGTCGCAATGGGTTTCTCATTTCTTGGAGATGTTGCATTGAACCACAAAAAAGACCACAGTAAGCAGACTAAGAATGATCTCATCATTGGCGGAATTGCATTCGTCTTGGCTCACATGTTTTACTGCGCGACCTACTTCCAAAAAATTCAGGCTAAAGGATATCAGCTGTGGAACTTCGGCGCTTGTGTTGCATTAGCCATCTTGGGTTTCATCACGGTGGCAATGCTCATAACCAGGAGCACAACAATGAATTCCAACCTGTATATTCTCGGATTGGCATATCTGTGGCTTACAGGAGTGAACTACACGACAATCTTTTCTTATGCTTACTCAGTAAAGTCAATAGAATCTCTTGTCGCCTTGGGTGGCTTGATGTTCTTAGCTTCTGATGTAATCATTGGACTTGAGAAGTTTTCTGGGCTCAAATCGGGACTTGCACGCGAATTGGTTTGGTGGCTCTATCCAATCGGGCAAATCATCATTATCGCAATTGCATAGCAAAGAGCGGCTTGTTCATTCACATGAATAGGCCGCTCTTGCTTTTGTTTTCCAATATTTTCAATTTATTCCGTGTGGTGTATCTTTAAATACACGTTTAGATATGTTTTTAGCTTTTACAAAATCTGTAGCGTATACTTTATCTTCATATAGGTAAATGCTACATTTATTATCTCCCAAAGACCATACAGGATTGAAATTAAGCTTTGGCGTTTTAAATCTTTGCAAACTATTGCTTAAGTCATAGTATTCAATATATAGGTAATAAGAATTATTTGGAAATATTGCAGACAAAAGGATTCCTGTAAGGCCGTGACTTATTATAAGAGAGCTTTCCTTATCCCATCCTACGATATTGCCTTGTACTTTTGTTCCATTGTTTTTTACTAATTTTATTTCGTTTACATTTTTACGGTTTATTAAAAATATAATAAGAAAAAGGGGCAAACTTATAAATGGAATAAATAATATAGATATTACAATTCCTTCTACAAATTTAGAGATATCAAAATTTGAATAAATAATTCCCGCTATACCAGCTACGATACATAAAGCAAATGCTGCATATAGCATGTATCGAAATATAAAAACGGAATCTTCTACTTTATAACATAATTTCTTTTTCATAATGTTACCTCCCATTGCAATATAAAAAAGTATAATATAATAAAATTTTATAGTCAATAACATAAAATATGTTATTTTTTAAATGCTGTAATTCCATAGTATCTTCTTATTAGTTTTATGCCTTTTGGCGTCGTATTTTCAGCTACATATTTGTTAAATATGTTTGGCTCAATCGCAATTCTTTCATATTCATTGTTATTTTCTTCAGATACTTCATCTAGAATTGGAGTTTTTACAAGCAATGCTAATAAATCTTCTTTTGTCTTATAATATTCAACAACATGCAAAGGAATTAGTTCAACATCTTTAAATCCAGCATCAATTACTGCTTCATAATCAATTAAACTAATTGGTTTTGTGTCATTATATGCTTGTCCTCGTCCAAATATTTTCTTTAATTGCCAACAATCTAATTTGTCTACGCCTCTAATAATTAAATATCCACCACTTTTTAAGGTTTTATATATTTGTTTTGGATCTGTTACAGTATGACGTGCTGTTACTATATCAAAATAATCATCAGGAGTATTCATATTTAGGTTATCCATTACCCTGAAAGTAATATTATTCTTGCCACTTATAGCAAGGTTACGATTAGCAGATTCTATCATCTGTTCCGAAAAATCCGTACCTACAATTTCAGCACATTCAGGAAATCTTTTTAAAACTTTCATTCCATCTGCAGTTCCTAAATCTAAGATTTTAGAATTACTATTTGTGTGTTTCTTTATTTCATCTTCATAAATCCAATTAGTGTAAATTTCGCTTTCAAAATTTATATCATCAAATGTCCAGTTAGCTAATTTGCTATAATAATCGTGTTCACTTATTTTCATTTTGCATCTCCCTTAAAAAAATAAGGGCTAAAAAGCCCTTTAAAATTAGAATTTTATTGTTTTTGGTGGTTCTGTAAAAGAAGAAAAAGTTGCAGTTGCAGATTCAAAATACAATACAATTGTATTTGAATCATTTTCATCATACATTCTTCTTAGGTTTGGATTTTTATCTAGCATATCTTTTTTGGCTTCGATTCTATCATCTGGAACTAATTTGCCAGAAACTCTTATCCATTTTCCGTCTTTAAATGCAGAAAGCTCGACATTATCATTTTCTTCAATTTGTTTAAATACGTCTTTTTTCTTGCCAGTTTGAATATACAAACGTCCCTCAAATATTTCTGCAGTACCAAAAGGCCTAACTCTAGGTTGAGTACCATCCATTGTTGCCAAATAATATACTCCACAATCTTTTAGAAATTTTTGAACCTCTTCCATTTCTTCCTCCCAAATTTATTAAAAATTCTTATGTATGTAATCAACTATTATATCTGTACCGCTGTTACATTCTGCTTTTAAAACGTTTTGCAAGCATTCATCTATTTTTTTACTTTCTATAAAATCATTCAATAAGTTATATATTTGACTTGGCTTTTCACATTTAAAGCCAAATCCATTATTGGTAACATATTTGTAATTATCATTTTCTTGTCCTAAAATATGACCCGTTACAACAATTGCGGTTCCGCTTCTAGCACCTTCTAAAAGCATATTTGGTCCTGCTTTTGCAAGCAAAATGTGTGCATTATCTAGAAATTCATTCATATTCTTAACAAAGCTGTAAATTTTAATATCTTTTGATATTTCTCCCTGGTTTTGCATCTTTGTAAGAGTTTCATATAATCTTTCATCTCTACCACAAATAAAAGTAATAGATGCATTTTTTATCTTAGAAACTTCTTTTGCATATTTAATATTTTTTCTTAATTTAACAGATGGATTAACAAGCAATATGTTAATTTTACCATCAATTTTCTTTGCTACAGTTCTTCTTTCAATATCATCTCTTATAGGAAATCCTGAAACTAGTAATTTATTTTCACTTATTCCTTTAGTAATATAATCTTGTTTTATCTCTTCTGTTGGAACAAAATGAAAATCAGCATTTTCGTCAAACCATACTCTTGGTGGATTAATAAGATCTATTACGTCTATAAAAAATGGTGCTTTTATATTGTTTTTTCTCATAGTTTTAGAAATTGCTTTAGTAAACATACTATGAACTGAAATTACCAAATCTGGATTAAACTCATTTATTAACTTTAGCATTTTCTTTTTTCCTGTTGCATATACAATGCCATGTATTAGATTAGGAAATGCTTTTTGAATTAAATAACTAGTGTAATAAAGCTTTGGCAATCTTGTTGTTACTGGAATATATGCATTTTCCAAAAGAAGCCCAAATTTTCCCATTGTTTCAAAGCTATCAACTTGTTTTGTTTCATATCCAATTTTACGCAATTTATTTTCTAAAGCATTTGCAGCTGATTTATGACCAGTCCCTGTCCTTTCTGAAGTAAAAATCAATATTTTTTTCATATAATCTAATCCCCTTATTTTTTAGACTATGTTTACATATAATTAATATCACAAATTATGCTTATTTTCAATACAAATAAATATTTATTTTTCTATACCTCATTTACTCGATACATCAAAGAATTTTTTATTATTTTATTTCAAAAAAATTGAATGTTTTATACAAAACTTGATTTTTATGTATACTAGTGTTATAATGTTGTATAACAGCTTCAATGGAAGCATGTGCTACCGCTTCGACAGCATGAAAAGGAGTGATTAGAATGAAGCGGATCTTGGTAGCCTTCTTTGCCTTGGTGCTTGTGTTCGTCGCATGCATGTCTACTGCCCTCGCAGGTGACTACGATGCCTACCTCTACGGAGGTGACGGATATGAGTACGACCGGTATGGCGTTTGCTTGTGCACCCAGTGCACTATCCGCGCAACGCCTTCCACCAATGGCCAGAGCCTCGGCAGGTTGAGAAATGGTCAGTGCGTGACTATTGTTGGCCAGTATGGGACTTGGTACATGGTTGACCTTGGAAAGCTTGGCATCAGCGCTGAGCAGGAGTACGGATTCGTTAAGAGCGGCCTTATTCATCCCGACCCGTATTGGGTGATGACGACCAGCTACACGTATCTCTACACCACGCCTTGGTCAAGCTACACCCCCGAAAAGGAACGCAACGGAGAACAGTCGAATAGGGCTTTGCTTGTACTTGGAGAGAACGGATATTACTACGCCGTCCAGTGCGCGCAGAGCTCTCCCGGAACTTCGTTCGTTCGTATCGGTGATATCGGTGACTACAGCCATGGCCAGATGCTCTGGTTGATTGCCGAGCGGACAGAACTCAGGGACATGCCTGGAGGGGCTACGACCACAACTATTGACAGGTTCACGGTTGTGGAAATGATCGACGCGGTCGACGAGTACGTTCGTGTTCGGTCGGTTGACGGCTCAAAGGATGGCTGGGTGTACACTCAGTTTGTCCAGAGAATTGCCAACTAAGCTCCAGGAGGGGTGCCACGCTTTCGCAGTGTGGCATCTCTTTTTTTATTAAAATTCTTTTATAGTTTTGATATTTGTGATACAATAAGAAAAAATCAAAAAGGATGGTTTTATATATGATTTCAAGAGACCAAAACCCTGACTTTTTAAATGAATTTCTTGACTATTCATCAGTAACCCTAAACAAATCACAGAATTCAATAAAAGAATATAATTATGATATTGCCCTATTTCTAAGATTTATAAAATATCATTTTGGAATGGTAAAAGTAAATGACATTGAAGAAATAAAAACAATTCCTGTAAATGATTTAACTTTAGCTACCATTGAAAAAATAACATTAGATGATATAAGGGCATTTTTAGCATATTTAAGAAATACATATAACAGTAAACCTGCAACACTAGCAAGAAAAGCTTCTACTATACGTATCTTCTTTAAATATTTGTGCAATAAATCTAAAAAGATTTCAACAAATCCTGCACAAGAATTAGAAAATCCTAAATTAGATAAAAGATTACCTAAATATTTAACTTTAGAACAAAGTGAAAAATTACTAGTTGCATCAAAAAGTACAGACACAAAGCATGGAAATCATGACAACCATGAACGTAATTTCGCTATAATTACTCTATTTCTTAATTGCGGAATGCGTCTTTCGGAATTAGTTGGAATAAATATTAATGATATAAACTTTTATGATAATAAATTAAATGTTATTGGAAAAGGAAATAAAGAACGCGCAATTTACCTTAACAATGCATGTGTGAAGGCTGTACAAGATTATATTGCAGTAAGGCCAAAAGAAGGCATAAAATTAGACTCCAAAAATGCACTATTTTTAAGTGAACGAAGAGAACGTATAAGTAACAGAGCTGTTCAGTATATTGTAAAAGAAGAACTAAAAATTGCAGGCATTGATCCAAATAAATACTCAGTACATAAGTTACGACATACAGCAGCTACACTTATGTATAAATACGGTAATGTTGATATAAGAGCTTTACAAGAGCTACTCGGGCATGAAAGTATTGCTACTACTGAAATATATACACATGTTGACAATGAACAAGTACGTGAAGCGGTCGAAAAGAATCCATTAAGTGATTTTGGAAAAAAGCAGTAGATACTATTTCTACTGCTTTTTCTCTACACACCCCTATATATTATAAGCTTGGTATAATCAGTTCTTGCCCTGAATAAAGATTACTTGTTGATAAATTATTTATTTCTTTTATATCTTTTATTATATATCTTATGTCTTTATCTGCATAATAGTCATTATTTGATAATTCTACTTCTGCTATCTCCCATAATGTTTCGCCAGAAGACACATAAATTGTTTTTAAACTTGTTTCCATGTGAGATAGTGTATTTTTATTTCCCATTAAAGAAATAACTCCTAAAGTCAAAATAACAATAATTAATATACTCATAGAAAATTTATTTGAAGATTTTTTTAAACTTTTATTTTTCATTATAATACACCTCCATATTTGCGAACAAGTTTTCGTTCTTATGAAGTTATTATAATCGAACAAAGGTTTCTTGTCAATACTTTTTTTAAAAAATATAAAAAATTTGTTTGTATATAATTAGCCCTTATTTAAATGATTTTTCTTAATCTTATCTCTTAAGTTTTAAAGTAACATCCTTCCTACCTTTCACAGTATTAATTGTAAAATGTATTGTTAAATTATCAGTTGCATCAAATTGTGTTAATGAAAATGTTTCTTTATAATGTAGTGAGCCATCTGAAAAATATATCATTACTGAATCTTCAGAATGAACTTCTTCTTTATAAAACACATTTCCATTTTCATTTTCAATGTAAGCATTCTCTATCATTTTATTCTTCTGCTTTGTTCCCCATTCAAAAAAGTTTATATTGTCATCTTCCACTTCATCATAATAATAAAGTTCAAGTTTGCTACAAGTATTATAAACACTAAATGTAACATCTTTAATATCGGCTCCAATACTCTCATAAATGATATAATCTTGATATTCTCTATTTAAAAATTTTTCTGGAAGATTTATTACGGTTTCCCAAGCTCCGTTTAGAAATCCCTCTTCGTTATTATTTAGAACAGCTTTTATAACATTAAATTTAATATTTAGAACTTTTGATTTCGGCAAATGTGACTGAGAGTATAAATTAACATTTACTTCTATACAATTGTCATCTTTATTTTGATCCTCAATGTTTATATTAGATGCAACATTAAAATTAATATAGTTGAGGTTTAGATTATTTAAATTGCAGTACTCGTTAAATATTGCCTGATTATTGCAATATAAAATATTATTCATTTCATCGGTTAAAATCATTTCATTTAAATATATTTCTTTTATGTCTGCAACATTTAAGCTGCTTCCAAACGACATAATCATATTAAAGTTAATGTTATTTTCATCCATGGTAATACTTTGAATTTTAATATCGATATCTGACATTGTGTCAACTCTTTGGTTAATTTCTTCAATATACCCACTTTCTATTGCAGTATCTAATCCTTTGCTATTATTGAAAAATCTTAAAATAAATCTTTCAATCTCTCTTGCATAAGCTATTCCGCTTATTAGCATTAATCCACTTAGTAATGCAATAATAAATTTACGTATATTAAATGAATTTATGCTTCTTTTATTTAATGCTGTAACAATTGCACTTGTATATGAATCAGGTTCGTATATGTTAGCGCTTAAAATAGCATTAATTCTTCTATCCTCTTCATCTATTATATTCATATGCTTTCCTCCTTATAATTATTTTTAATCTTCATTTTTGCTCTAGCCAATTTTGTTTTAATAGTATTTTCATTAATACCCAATATCTGGCTAATTTCCTTCGTTGTATAACATTCTAAATAATATAAAGTTACTATGATTCTTTCTTCATAGTTTAAGCATTTTATCAATAGATAAAAATCCATATCATTTTCGCTTAAGTGCTCTGATTCATGTACTAAATAATTATCAATATCTTCTTCAAAAGTTATTTCATTCATTTTCTTCTTTTGATAAATTTTATTACATTTGTTAATTAAAATTTTGATTATCCAAGGTTTAAAGGATTCAATCTTCTTTAGTTTTTTGATGTTTTTAAAAGCTTCTATCATTGTTTCTTGAATTGCATCATCTATATCATCATTGCTTACAATCCTCATCTTCGCTATTTTATATAAGTCGTGTTTTAACATTAATATTAAGTCAGTAAAAGCTTGTTCATCTCCATGCTGAGCCTTCAATACTAATTCTTCCATTTTTTACTCCTTATAATACTTTTTAAATTATAGCAATAGGGCCATAACTAGAAAGTTTTTTTGCATTAGTAATTACCTTTTTTTACCTAATTGTTTACATGTGCGTGAATATAATATATTATTCACACTATACCAGTTGCAAATGATTAAAGTCATGTATGGATTAGAACCTTAAAAAGTTCGAAACCCTATATGACTTTAATTGTTTTAAAAGCTAGAGAGAGCTGATTGTATGGAAAGGAGAATGAAAATGAAACTGCGGAATTCAATCATCTCGCTCGTACTCATGGTAATGCTCTTGGTATGCCCAATCACAAACGGGTTTGCTTCCGGTTTTGACACGTTCCCTCTCAATGCGTGGTACTTTGTAGGTTCTTTCTCTTTCACCAATTACAACATCACACCTGTGAAAACTGTGGAAGGACGCTATTTGACAATGATAGTGGACTTCTATAAGCCTACATGGGATGCTGGACTTGGTGAAGTAAAACTCACCATGGATGTATGGGACGCATATACCGGAGTATCAATCACTGGTCAGTTTGTTGTGGGCATCACATCTGGCACAACAGTCATTTCGGTTCCTATCTACAACTTGGATATGGGATATTCCGGAAGACAGGTTCAGATTTGGTTTGACGCGAGCTCTGCTGGTGCATCCAATGGTAACTACCGTTCAATTACGATTGACTACTACAGGGTCTACACCTCAAATTCTACCGTATGATTCCTAGTAGCTGTCGTCTAAAGAACAACGGAGCTGCCAAAGCCTAAGCATGTAGCTTGTAAGTAACCCCTCGTCTCCTCTCTCTGGCTTTTTCTGCTTCCCCCACACTAGGGGGAGGCAGTTTTTTGTTAAAGTCTATTTATTACTTTATACATTATCTCTTTAACTTTTGGCTTTTCATTTTCATCACAGAATAAATAACTTTGAATTATTTCTTTTGGACATTTTTCAGACATGGTCTTAGTTGCAGATGTAATATTACACTTTACATTATTGACAGTAGTATTATGTTTTTCAGCAATTATTGGATATATGTTCTTATTCAAATTTCCACCTGAATAAATATATTTCTTTGTATAAATCTCATATATAGCCTCTGCCATATATTGTGTACCTACATATGAAAAATTATATTGTAATTTCTCTAATTCCTTTAATATTTTATTTTTTAGAATATTTTGAGTAGATACATTTTCGCCATTAGAAAATTCACGTATTGCATTTATAATTTGTTCTAATATAACAGGCTTATTTATAACTTTTAATATGCAAGAATAATCTAATTCTTTATTACCTATGTTGTTTGTCATAGCAATTACAGACATTTTACCAGATGTTTTATTATACTCTGAGGCAAAATCCAAGAACTTTAATGAAACATTATTCTTCAAATCACAATCTAATATTGCTAAATCAACTTTCTGTTTCTTAGCAATTTCAATTGCTTCTTTTACTGTATATGAAATACCACATAGATGAACATTCTTAACATTTTGCAATATTCCATTTACTATTCTCTTGCAAACAATCGGATCATTTTCAATTATTAATACATTTATCATATTATCACCTATTATAAAGAGTAAAATAGATGATAAAAAAGTTTCAAAAAACATGAAAAAATCAGTATTTTTAAAAAATACTGATTTCCTAAAACATCCAGTTTTAAATTAGTGCTATCGTTTCTTGTGCAATCATCATTTCTTCATCTGTTGGTATAACAAAAACCTTTATTTTTGAAGTACTATCCGAGATTTCCGCTTCTTCCCCTTTTACTTTATTCTTTTCTTTATTTATTTCAACTCCCATAAACTCTAGTTGGTTGCATATTGCTTCTCTAACATTTGCTTGGTTTTCTCCAATTCCTCCGGTAAATACAATTACGTCTAATCCGCCAAGTTTTACAGCATATCTTGCAATATATTGTGCAACAGTACTATTAAATATGTTAATTGCAGTTTTTGCATCAGGGTTATTACTTGAATTTGCTTCTATTTCTCTAAAGTCTGGTGGCATTTTGCTTATAGCAGAAAGTCCTGATTTCTTATTTAAAATTGCATTCATATCATTTGGCGCAATTTTTTCTTTGTCCATAATGTATGTTACAACTGATGGATCAAGATCACCTGATCTAGTTACCATTGCTATACCACCTAAAGGAGTAAGCCCCATGCTCGTATCTATACATTTGCCTTCTTTTATTGCGCATAAGCTTGCACCTTGTCCTAAATGGCATGTAACAATTTTTAATTCTTTAATATTTCTATTCATTAATGCTGCTGCTCTTTTTGAAACATAACTATGAGATGTTCCATGAGCTCCATATTTTCTAACTCTTAGTTTTTCATAATATTCTATAGGTATTGGGTATAAATAGTTTTCTTTTGGCATCGTTTGGTGAAATGCTGTATCAAAAACGGCAACCATTGGCGTATTTGGCATTAATTCGATACATGCCCTTATTCCTAAAACCGCAGCTGGATTATGTAATGGTGCAAATTCTCCGCACTGAGCTATTTGATTAATAACTGTTTCATTAATTTTTGCAGGCCCACTAAATATTTCTCCACCATGAACTATTCTATGTCCTACTGCGCCAATTTCATTAAGAGAAGCAATTACTCCATATTCTTTGCTTAATAATTGTTCCATTATTCCTTTTAAAGCTTCATCATGTGAATGTACACCTTTTTTTATAACATATTTTTCGCCATTTACTTTATGTGTTAAAAAAGCTTCATCTTCTCCTATTCTTTCATAATTGCCTTTTGCTAAAACTTCTTTTTTATCCATATCTATTAATTGATATTTTAAAGAAGAGCTTCCACAATTTAAAACTAAAACTTTCATCCAATCCCTCCTAAATTTCTTTTTTGAATTATATATATAATTTTTAAAAAGTGCAATACATAAAAACAAAAAAGAGCCACGACTATTTTCAAGTCATGGCCCCATAGGGTCACTGGATCTTCACTGTCAGGCGATAAGTCCTTTCGGGTTCATCCAGTTTCTTCAGTGTGAAGCCATCCCGACCGTATCTCTCAATCAACTGAGCTTCAATTGCTTCCTTCAGCTTCTTATCAGCTCTGAAGATTACAGAGAGAGTCGCATGCACTTTGAGGTCGAAAAATCCTTCTGCCATGTTATTCACAAAGATAGCAGAGATAGCTTCAACCTCAGTAAATGCCTGTTTCCTGATGCCTTCGATCTTTCCCATGGTGCTACCCCCTAATGGTTATTTACTCCACATTGGAGCATGAAAAAATTATATCATTTTTTTGGCTATTTTACAAGCCTTGTATCCATTTTTGCAACTGTTTTGGGCAAAATAAAAGGCACGGCTATTTTCAAACCGCGCCCTCTCTCTTTTAGAGGATGATTTCATTATGGGATACGACGATTCTTCCATACTTCACTTTCAAGGCATCAACCAAGTCTTCCCTGATTTTGCCATCATTGAAGCGGATGTGAATCTTGAGGTCAAGGTCAAGGTCGCTGTGCGCATCAGCGCAATGCTTCTTGCACAACGAACGAATCGCTTCCATCTCCCTGTACCTCCGAATTTCCTCGACTTGGAATTCCCCAATCCCCATGATACGGCCTCCTAGAGAATGAATTTACTCCATATTGGAGCATATTAATATTATACCATTTTTACCATTATTTTACAAGCGCCATTGTTTCTCTAGCAATCATTAGCTCTTCTTCTGTAGGTACAATCCATACTTTTACTTTAGATTCTTTTGTAGAAATCTCTTTTTCTTCAGCTTTTACTTTATTTGCTTCTTCGTCAAGTTCTACTCCCATGAATCCAAGGTATGAGCAGATTTCTTTTCTTTCATCAGGTCCTCTTTCTCCTACTCCACCTGCAAATGTTATAACATCAACACCATTCATTGCAGCTGCATATCTTCCTATATACTGTGCTATAATGTAGCAATATTCTTTTAGGGCAAGTTTTGCTCTTTCATTTCCGTTTTCAGCTTCTTGTAATACATCACGGTTATCAGCTGATACTCCAGACATTCCTAGTAATCCTGATTCTTTATTTAATATTCTGTTCATTTCAGAAGCGGAAATATTTTCTTGTTCCATTATATATGTTACAACAGATGGATCTAAGTCTCCACTTCTTGAACCCATTGCAATTCCACCTAAAGGAGTTAGTCCCATACTTGTGTCTATACATTTTCCACCTTGAATTGCACATAGGCTTGCACCTTGTCCAATATGGCAGTTAATAATTTTTAAATCTTCTGGCTTCTTGCCTAAAAGCTCTGCAATTCTTCCTGAAACATATTTGTGAGAAGTTCCATGAGCTCCATATTTACGAACACCATATTTTTCATAGTATTTATATGGTATAGGATATAAATAATGCTCTTTTGGCATTGTTTGATGAAATGCTGTATCAAATACTGTTACGTTTGGCTTACCTGGTAATTCTTTTTGGCAAGCACGAATTCCTTGAAGATGTCCTGGGTTATGTAATGGAGCAAACTTAATCGCATCTTCTATTCCTTTAACAACGTCTTCATCTACAATAACAGATTTTGTGAACTTTTCTCCACCATGCACAATTCTATGTCCAATAGCGCTTATTTCATCTAATGATTTTATAACTCCATGCTCACTGTCTGTAAGTTGAGTCAATATAAAGGCTATTGCTTCTTCGTGTGTTTTAGCATCTTTTTCATATTTGTATTTTTCGCCATTAACCTTATGTGTTAAAAAAGATCCTTCCATTCCTATTCTTTCATAATTTCCTTTTGCCATAGTAGATTCATCAGTCATATCCATTAATTGATATTTAACAGATGAACTTCCACAATTAATAACTAAAATTTTCATTTTTAATCTCCTTTATTACATATTTTGTGCTTGTACAGCGGTTATAGCTATAACACCAACTATATCATCTGCTGAACAGCCTCTTGATAAATCATTTACAGGTCTTGCAATTCCTTGGCAAAGTGGCCCATATGCTTCTGCCTTTGCTAACCTTTGAACTAATTTATATCCAATATTTCCAGCATTTAAATCTGGGAATATTAATGTATTAGCTTGTCCTGCAACATTACTTCCTTTAGCTTTTGTTTCAGCAACTTCTGGAATAATTGCTGCATCTAATTGCAATTCTCCATCAACTAATAAATCAGGTGCTTTTTCTTTAACAAGTTTTGTTGCTTCATTTACTTTATCTACTAATTCTGATTTTGCACTTCCATATGTAGAATATGATAGCATTGCAACTTTTGGAGTTTTTCCTACTAAGTTTTCAAAGCTTTTTGCAGATGAAATAGCAATTTCTGATAATTCTTCGCTATTTGGGTTTTGATTTAATCCACAATCAGAAAATACAAATACTCCATCTTCTCCATATTTACAATCAGGTACACACATTACAAAAAATGCAGAAACAAGTTTTGTACCAGGTGCTGTTTTTAATATTTGAAGAGCTGGTCTTAAAGTATCTGCTGTTGAATGAGCAGCTCCCGAAACTAATCCGTCAACTTCACCTTTTTTAACCATCATCATTGCATAATGAGTAGTATCATTCATTAATTCTTTAGCTTGTTCTTCTGTCATTCCTTTTTCTTTACGTAGTTCATATAAAGCATTTGCGTATTCATCATGTTTACTTGAACTTACTGGGTCTATTATTTCTATTCCAGTAATATCAATTCCATTTTGGCTTGCAATATTATTTGCTTCTTCTTTACTACCAACTAAAACAACTTTAGCAAAGCCTTGTGCTGTTACTTTACTTGCAGCTTCAAGTACTCTTTTGTCGTTTGCTTCTGGGAGTACAATTGTTTTTAAACTACTTTTTGCTTTATTTTTCATTTCTTCTATAAAAGACATATTTCCATTCCTCCTAAAATAAATATGGTATATTATATAAATTTTTTCAATTGTTTTCAATATATTTTATAAAAAAAGTGAGGGCACTTGGCTGCCCTCACTTTCGGGGTTATGACTTAGGTATCAGTTCAAAACGTGCCTAGACAGTTTTCCTCCTGCAATACTGCAAAGAAAGTCAATCAACTCATACGTGCTGTCAAACCCATGGATGACAACATCATATAAGAATTGCTTATCCTCGCTGTAAACAGAATGAACTTGAACCTCACTCGTAGTACGGTCATAGATTACGAAGAGGTGATCATTGAACACGTTGAGAGATTGGTAAAGCTCATAGGACAAGCATTTCAGCTCTTCGCGGAGCTCCCGAGGGTCGCTAATGAAGGTGCTAATCAATGCTTGGCCCAGTCCATTCGGGATGATACGGATGAAGCACTGGTCCTGCATCTTGTCCATAGTTTTCCCTCCCATCTTCTTGTCAGTAGTTTTCCATTGCCCAGTCCAGCCTGATGCAGAGATAGGTGTCGCACGGCCTCTCTCCTTTGGTAAAAGGCACGTCAAACCCTTTCCTCTGAAAGCCGTTGTTCTCGAGAATCCGATTCTTCTCATCACTCCACTTGGTTATGTAGAGATTGCCGGACTCGTCGAAGAATGCAAGAACTCCATCTTTGGTACAGTACACCATGTAGAGTCCTTGGGGGCGTACGAGTCGGTGGATGTGTATGACCTTCTTGTCATGGAACAGCATCCCTTCTTCGCACAGGAAAGACCGTCGAATCAACTCGTTCAGTGATGTCATGGAATCCCCTCCTTGTCGGTTGTTGTTGAAACATCGACTATGCAATAGGCCATTGCCTTAATGCAAGAGCGATTATATCATAGATTTACATAAATTACAATTTATTAGTATTGATTTTTATAAAAAAATGAATTATAATAATTTTATGCGAATATGCTGGAACTGGCAGACAGGCACGTTTGAGGGGCGTGTGCGTTATCGCGTGTGGGTTCAAGTCCCACTATTCGCACCAAAAAAGATGACTAATAATTGTCATCTTTTTTATTTGTTCATATAAATATTATCTAATATACTTAATTCATTATCTAGATATTCTTCTATATATGTCCTTTCATAATCTGGTTTATTGTTCCATTTTTCTTGTTCTTTTTTTAATGTTTCTTCAGGAATCAATTTATAAAACTCATTCATTTTATTTATTACATTTTCTTTTGTCAAAATGTCTTTTCTTAGTTCTGTGTATCTATCATTTATTTCTTGCCTAAATAATTCTTTAAATCTGTTCCATAGTACACTTGTTTTTACATAATATGAAGTATGCAAATTATGATAGTCGGTTATCTTTGAATAATCTTTGAATTCATTTCCCCATGATTGGTCAAAATCATAAGGTACCATATACCAAATTTCTCCATCATAGGTTACTAAGAAAAAATTTTGTGCAATATTATCTATAAGGTGGGAAAAATACATAAAACAATAATAATTTAAAACTGAATCTTTATTGAAATACTCATCAAAATTATTTACAAAATCTTCATCTGTGCTATTTTTAACAAAATCTATTAACCTATTTAACTTGTTTATGTTTTCTTTATTTTCTTCTCCAAATTCTAATTCGTAAATAGCCCAATCATCTTCCAAAATGTCTCTAAATGCATTGTTTTCTAATGTATCTACAAATATGGCTAAATGATTTTCATTCTCTTTATCCATATTAAATAAGTTATCTTTATGAATATTTAAAGTATATAATCCCCAAAATTCATCATTTGAATACACTTCTACTGGGAAGCCATCGGTCAAACCATTATTTACTGAATCTGTAAGAATCCCGTATCTTTGATTAAGCTCACTTGCAATTTGTGCTGTTACAATATTTCTACAATGAAGTGGATCTGACCAATTTGCTTTTAGAGTATATTTGCTATATTCTCCCCACTTTACATCAAATTTTTGTTTTTCATTAAATTCATTATCTTTAAAAAATGTAATATTATAGTTTTTTTTATCAAATTTTAATGTATATGAACCTTGAACTTTTATTGTAGCATAACTTTCAAATTGAGTATCATCGCTTTCGTATTTAACTTTAATTTGTCTTTTATCTGATTTTTCTTGCATATCTTCAATTTGTCCGATAAGATACATCTTAGGAATATTATAGCTGTTTAAATTTTCTTCTAAAGTTTCGCTTTTTTGTATTTTAAATATAATGTAAAGGCTAATAAATACCATTAATAATATTATTAATATATATATAAATTTGTGTATGCTTTTCATATTTAAATCCTTCTATTAGTATTATTGCTGCAAAGATACATGTGAATTTTCAGATTTTGTATTATATATATTATTTAATATTGTGCTCGATGCTGAACCTGATATTACCAAAGCACATCCTTGCTCAGTAGCAGCATCTTTTAAGCAATTTGTATAAGATAAAGCACTTGTGATATTTATAACAAGACTTCCTGTCAGATTTGAACATCCTTCAAAGGTACTTGTTAAGTACGTTACTCCTGCAGGAATTGTAGGTGCAGTTTGTAAACTTGTGCAATCTTTAAAGGTTGTAGTCATAACTGTAACATTCGAAGGAATTGCTGGAGCTGATGTTAAACTTGTACAACCATTAAAGGTTCCATTCATTTTGGTAATACTACTTGGCAATGTTGGTATTGTTGTTAAACTTGTGCAACCAGAAAAAACATATGATATATCTGTAATACTGCTAGGTATGGTTGGTGCTGTTGTCAAACTAGTACAGCCAGAAAAAGCACTACCTAAAAATGTAACACTATTCGGTATAGCTGGGGATGTTTGTAAGCTTGTACAATTTTTAAAAGTATTAGTTAGGTCTGTAACACCGTTAGGAATATTTGGCGTTGTAATTAAACTTGTACAATCAGTAAAACAATCAGCCATATTTGTAACATTGGTTGGTATAGTAGGTGCTGTTGTTAAACCTGTACAGCCACTAAAGGTTCCACATAAAACAGTTGCACTATTTGGTATAATAGGAGCTGCTGTTAAACTTGAGCAACCAGAAAAGGTACTATACATATTAATAACATTATTTGGTATCGTTGGAGCTGCTGCTAAATTTGTACAACCATTAAAAGTTCTGCTCATATCAGTAACATTTGCAGGTATTACTGGAGCTGTGGTCAAACTCGTACAATTTTCAAATGTAGCAAATAACTCGGTAATACTATTTGGTAATGCCGGGATTGTTGTTAAGCTTGAGCAATTTCCAAAAGTAAATTGCATACTTGTAATACTACTTGGTATTGTTGGTGCAGCTACTAAACTATCGCAAATCATAAAGGTTTCAGTTAAATTAGTAACACTATTAGGTATTGCAGGTGCTGTTGCCAAATTTCTACATTCAAGAAATGTAGATTTCAGAGATAAAACACCGTTTGGTATTACTGGAGCTGTAGTTAAATTTGTACAATGCTCAAATGCACCGTTCCATATCTTCAACTGTACTTGGTATTTCCGGAGGAGTAACTAATGATTCAATCCATTGAAAAACTCTTGGAATATATGCAACAGGATAGAACTGTGTATCTCCTTCTGGCATAACGTATTGTGGCATTTTGCCTACTATTTGTCCATTAATAATATCACCTAAATAGCCTCTACCATACATTCCATAACCTATATCTACACCAAGCCTAATTTTATTATCAACTATGTCATAAGCCCATAAGCTTAAATCTACAGGATTTCCATCTGTTCCTATTGCAATTGCTTCTGTTTCTTGCCTATTAGCTAATGCTTCAGTCTTTTTTGCTTCAAAATCGACTTCTGTCGGTAGCAAGCCATTCATGTAGTTTAGTAGTCCTGTTATTGAAGTTTCTTCTTCTGAAACTTTGTTATTCCAAGTCGATGTTGCTGTATTTGACTTTTCAAAAATACTGTCTTGACTTGTTGCCATGCTTATTGCTACTCCTGCTAAAATTAATAGAACAATAACTGTTATAACTAAAGCAATTAGAGTAATACCTGCTTCTTTGCATGTGCTTTCTTTTCTTATGTATTTTATTAAATTCATAATTTTATCCTTCCTGCTTTTTAAAGCAAAAAATATTCCAATATCTTAATTAAATTATATGATTCTTTAAGTATTTGTCAACAGTTTGAGTGGTTAGTAAATCTTGTATATCAGATCTGAAAGGGTTTTAAAAGACTATTACATTTCATTAACATTTATGTTACAATTATTACATTAAATTTATTCGATTTTTTAGTTATAGAGGTTAAAATGGTTTTAAAATATTTTGTTTCTAACGTATATAACCGGATTATCGGTTAAAGAATATTTAAAAAGGCAAGGAATCTCTCACAGATTACTTAATACTCTAAAACAATATCATTGTATTATATGTAATGGTTCAGAAGTTTTAACTAATCATATTTTAAAAACTAACGATATTGTTGAAGTAAATTTAAATTATGATGAAGAAGCGGAAAATATTGTTTCTTCTTCTATTCCGTTACATATAATTTATGAAGATGAATCCCTTCTTATTGTTAATAAATCTCCATTTATTCCTGTTCATCCATCAATTCATTATTATGAGACGAGTTTATCAAACGGGGTAAAATACTATTTTGATCAAATTGGATTAAAGAAAAAGATTAGACCTGTTAATCGACTTGACAAGGATACAACAGGAATTGTTATATTTGCTAAGAATGAATATGTTCAAGAATGCCTCATTAAGCAGATGAAAGAAAAAAAATTTGTAAAAGAATATGTTGCTATAGTTGATGGTATATTAGATGAAAAGAAGCGGTACAATTAATGCTCCTATTAAAAGAAAATCTGAAAGTATAATAGAACGACAAGTATCACCAGATGGCGAACAAGCAATAACACATTATGAAGTATTAAAAGAAAAAAAAGATTATAGTCTTGTTAAATTTATATTAGAGACTGGGCGAACTCATCAAATAAGAGTCCATTCAGCATATATTGGTCATCATATAATTGGTGACACATTATATGGTTCAAAATCAGAAATAATAAATAGACAGGCATTACATGCCTTTAATGTAAAGTTTATTCATCCTATTACAAATAAGCAGATGGATATTAAAGCAACCATACCTGAAGATATGGCTGCAGTTCCATTTTAAGGCATAAAAAAAGAAGCAATCCGTAAGCCGGGTTCTGTCTTAGAATGGTCATTTATCTAGGATAAATATTTCTATTTATCTCAAGCCACCTAACGAAGACAAGCGAGCAGCTTATAGTCTTCATTTAAAGATGTTGCTCCAGGTGGGGTTTACACGAATAATATGTCTCCATATCTTCTGTGAGCTCTTACCTCACATTTTCACCCTTACCGTAAACGGCGGTTATTTTCTGTTGCACTTTCCTTAAGGTTACCCTCACTGGGTGTTACCCAGCACCATTGCTCTGTGGAGCCCGGACTTTCCTCATGTATAGAAATTAATCTATACCCGCGACCATTTGGATTGCTTCAATATTTATATTTTACTGTTTTTTAGCATAAAAGTCAAGTGTTACGCGCTTAGCTCACATATTTCTTCCATTAGATTTCTATAATGAATATAGAATATTTTTTTGTCTAATGTATCCAGTGAATTTAAAGTTTCATTTAGTAACACATATGTTTTATTTACCCTATATGAATTATTGCTTAAGAACTCAACATCTGCTATTACAGGTTTAAAACTTTCATTTGCCTTTTCTACTTCATTTTTTACTATTTCCCAATCATTAGTTTCAGCTAAAGAATATGCATTTAATATAAATGATTTCGTTTTTAAAATACCATTATATGTTTTATCATTTGAAACTATTTCAGCAAATTGAGGCAAAGCTTTATAAAGATTTGCAATTGCCAAGATAGAATTGGATTTATCTTCTTTTTTTACATATAAAGCAGCTGTGTCAAGGTTTGAACTAAAATTAAGAATATCATCTTTATTAACATTTAATTGGTACATATCTATTAAAATTGTATTCCATGAATAATATATATTTTCTATGTCATGTTTTATCTCTGCCCATTCTATTTCATCTGTTATAGGATTTAAAATTGTATTAGGAGACATTTCTAAAACTTTTATTTCACTTGAATTATTACTATCTTCATCATTATTACTTGTTCCGAGTTTTATCCTCATCTTTTGTTATTTCTGTTTTAAATGTCGTAACTTTATAATTTTCAAAAGTAATGTTATTGAGCTTGTTTAATATACTTATAAATTTGGTACTTAGATAATCTATCTCGCTTTTAGCTTTGTCGTTTAATGTATATTCTTGAGAGCTACATCCTGTTGCACAAAATAAAATACCAGATGTTACTAAAGCAAAAACAAATATATTAATTTTTTTCAATATTTTTCCTCCCTACTTATATTATTTGCAAAAAAATTCCTTGTATTCTTTTTTGTAAAATTAAAATACTATTATAAAATGGAGGAAAGAAATCTTGGAAGCAACTATATCAATATATAGTATGAAAAAGGAAGAAATTGAAAAGTTTTTAAGCAGTTTTTGTAATCGCAAAATAGAAATTAGTAAAAATGAATGGCAATGCAAGTATGAAAATCCAGTCGAAATGGCTGAAATAATTGGTGTGTTTATTGATAATAAAGAAAAGTTTAAAATGAATATGTGGGTTTGTATTGATCAAGATTTTTCAATCAACATTACTGATGCAAATGCAAACAAAATTATAAAATATCTGTATGAAAGATTTCCATACTAATAATTCGCAATATTATAAGAGCAACATCATATAAAATAAAGGCTATGTATCTAAAGTCACTAGAATCTTCGCAGAAATTCTAATGTTCTACTCGCAGCGCCCTCACGTCACAGGTCGTGAGATTCCCTACTCGGATCTCCTAAGAATTTCTAACTCTGATTCGTTCCAGACGATACATAGCTTTATTTTATATATGTTGCTCTAAAAAAAAATTAAAAATAATTTAGTTATTGTTGTCGTTGTTTTCGCCGTTATTTGCATTGTTATTTGTATCAATTACTTCGCCTTCAAAAACTTGAGTTTCTGTTTTTACAGTCTTATCTTTTATTCCTGAAATTTCAGCTTCACTATTTTTTATTGTTTCATTTAATTCATCAATCGTTTTAAACTCTTGAATTAATCCCATTGCAACATCGTCTTCACGTTTAGTAAGAAATGTTTCATAAATTGACTTACCTATCTTTTTATATTCTTCATCAATTTTATTTTTGCAATCAGAAATAGTCATTTTTAGCTTAGCTTCTCTTGCAACTTCTTTTGTTTTTTCAGCAGCAGCATTATAACCCTCTGAAACTTTTTGGCTTAATTTATCAAAAAAATCCATAATAAAATCCTCCTATATGAAATATTGTTTTATTCACTTTTTGGGCTTCTAGTCATAAGCATATTAACAGCTCTTTCTGGATCCAGATGGTTATTTAAGACATCGTAAACTGCATCAACTATTGGCATCTCTACATTATATTTTTCTGCTAATTTTTTGGCAATTTCAATATTATCTATACTTTCAATTGTCATTCCAATTTTTTCTTGGACGTATGATAAACTGTTGCCTTTTCCAATGAGAAATCCAGCTCCTCTATTTCTGCTGTGTTCACTTAAACATGTAACAATTAAATCTCCTAAGCCTGTCAAACCATAAAATGTATCAATTCTGCCACCCATTTTAACACCAAGTCTTTGTATTTCTGCTAGACCTCTTGTAATTAGCGCAGCAAATGTATTATCACCAAGTCCAAGTCCTGCAGCTATACCTGCACAAAAAGCCATGATGTTTTTTAAAGCTCCACCTACATCAACACCTTTTAAGTCATTAGATGAATAGATTCTTAAGTTTTCATTCATAAATAAATCTATAATCATTTTTATAACATCATCATGCTCAGATGCAATAACAAGTGCAGTTGGGACTCCAACTGAAACTTCTTCTGCATGGCTAGGACCTGAAAGCACTCCTATTTTAGCAAATGGGATTTCCTCTTTCAATACTTCAGATAAAGATAAAAGAGTACCTTTTTCTAGTCCTTTAGAGCACATAATAACAGGTTGGCTAGTAATGTATTTTTTATATTCTTGAACAGTGCTTCTAACGACTTTAGAAGGAGTCACATGAAGTACTATATCGCTTCCCCACACAACACTTTCATAGTCTAAAAAACATTCAATGTTTTCTGGAATAATTAAGTTTGGAAGAAACTTGCATCTTTTCTGTTTATTTATCAAGTCTGCTTCTTCTTCAGAATATGACCATATTTTTATATCATGTCCTTTTTTTGACAAATGTACAGCAAGGGCTACTCCCCAGCTTCCACTTCCTATAATAGCTATTTTACTCATTTTATTCCTCCGTTTATTAATTTTTACTTTTAAAACTTAGCTTATTTTCTTTTCCTTCTAATATTCTTTGTATATTACTTCTGTGTAAAAATATTACTAATGCAGCAAGAATTATTCCAAAAACAATATAGCTTCCACCTGGTACAATATAATTTTGATGTATAAAAACAGTTAATATTGGGAAAAGAATGGCTGCTAAAACAGATCCTACTGATACCATTCGTGTTAACGCCATTATAACAACAGCAAATGCAAGGCAAATAAGTCCTATCTGCCAATTCATAATAAGCAAAACACCTAGGCTTGTTGCAACACCTTTTCCGCCTTTGAATTTGAAGAATATTGGGAAAACATGCCCTAATACTACACATATTCCTGCTATTTGAACTAGAAGTGCCTTATCAACATTTTCAAAAAAGTTACCAACGATAAATCCAATTAAAACTGCAACAACTCCTTTTAAAATATCACAAATTAGTGTACAAATTGCTGCTTTTTTACCTGCTGTTCTAAGTGTATTAGTAGAACCAGCATTCTTACTTCCATGCTCCCTTACATCTATTCCCGCAAACTTTTTCCCAAAAATTACAGAAAAACTTATACTTCCTAGCATATATGCCAAAATCGCTACAACAATATATGAACCCATAATTTATATTCCTCCTTCGTTTTTATTTACCATCATCGTTTTTTTCTCTTACAATAATTCTAATAGGTGTACCTTGCATGCCGAAATTACTTCTAATTTGATTTACAAGATATCTTTCATATGAAAAGTGAAAAAGTTCTTTGCTATTTACAAAAATAACAAATGTTGGTGGTTTTGTTGAAGCCTGTGTACCATAAAAAATCTTAAGTCTTTTTCCTTTATCAGTAGGTGGCTGTACAACAGCTATAGCTTCATTTATTACATCATTTAATACAGACGTAGAAATTCTCATTGCATTTTGATTTGCAACATTTATAATCATATCGAAAAGCTTATCAACTCTTTGTCCTGTTTTTGCAGATATAAATATTATTGGAGCATAAGTTAAATATGAAAGCTTGTTATAAACATCTTTTTGATATTTTTCTAATGTTCCTGTTTCCTTTTCAACTTCATCCCATTTGTTTACTACAATAATAATTCCTTTTCCTGCTTCATGTGCTTCTCCAGCAATCTTTGTGTCCTGCTCTGTTACACCGTCATTTGCATCAATTAAAAGCAAGCAAACATCAGATCTTTCTATTGCGAGTTTTGTTCTCATAACGCTAAATTTTTCAATACTTTCTGTTACTTTGCTTTTTCTTCTAATACCAGCAGTATCTATAAAAACAAATTTACCTTTCTCGTTTTCAAATGGGCTATCAATTGCATCTCTTGTTGTCCCTGCAATATCACTAACTATGACTTTATTTTCGCCTAGTATTTTGTTAATAAGTGAAGACTTTCCAACATTAGGTTTTCCTATTACAGCAACTTTAATAATTTCTGATTCTTCTTCAGTTGCAGATTCTTCAGGAAAATGCTCATAAATTGCATCTAAAACGTCGCCTATGCCTAATGCATTAGTACTTGAAACTGGCAGTGGATCTCCTAAACCCAAATTATAAAACTCATATATATCATCAGATGTTTTACCAATATTATCTGCTTTATTGCAAACCAAAACAACAGGCTTTCTGGATTTTTTTAGCATAAGTGAAATATCTTTATCAGCTGATGTTACGCCTTGTTTAATATCTGTTAAAAACACAATTACATCTGCAATTTGCATAGCAATATTAGCTTGTTCTCTCATTTGCGATAGAATCACATCTTCAGATTCTGGTTCAATTCCACCTGTATCAATTAATGTAAATTCTCTGTTTCTCCAAGATGCTTCTGCATAAACTCTATCTCTAGTTACTCCTGCAACATCTTCAACAATGGAAATTCTTTGTCCAACTATATAATTAAAAAATGTAGATTTTCCTACATTTGGTCTACCTACAATTGCAACTGTTGGCTTACTCATTTTTGTTTCCTCCTATACATTCAAAGATTATAACATATAAAAACAAAAAAATATATAATAAAAATAAAAAAGCAGAAAAAACCTCTAGCTTTTATGCTAGAGGCTTAATATTAATCTTCTTTTTTTGCTACAACTTCTTTTCCATCATAGTATCCACAGTTTGGGCAAACTCTATGTTGCATTACTAATTCGTGGCAATGTTTACATTCTACTAGGTTTTGATTCTCTAATTTCCATGTAGATCTTCTTGCTCCTGTTCTAGCTTTTGACCATCTTCTTTTAGGTTGTGCCATTTTTATTCCCTCCCTTATATTCTATAGCAATATATATCTATATTCTTTTTAACATAAAATTATTGACTAAATTATTATACATAGATTATATGTTTTTGTCAAGTACAATAGAAGGAATCTTTTTGTATAAAAACTTTCTGTTAAGTTATTACATTACAATTCCTGGTTGTTCTGACATTTCTTCCGTACTATAAAACCACTCATTACCTTGTTTTATAAATGTAGAATATATTCTACCTGCCATAAAGTAAGACGATTCACATTCTCTATCCGTTCCAGTACCGTTTGCCTTATACAAGTAATTATTTCCATTTACATAGTCTAAAACACTTTGCCTATCTCTTGCAAAATTCGTACTGCTATAATTGTACGCAAAACCATTAACGTACTCAATGACATCACTAAGTATTGAATGTGCTGAATAGTTACCAGTATTATAATTATATATATAACTATTATTGTCTTCAGTTATAAAAAGTATAGAGCCTATGTCTATGTTTTGAAGCTGATAATAAGTAGCTGTATCGTTTTCTCGTTGAAAAGCAGAAATTATTTTCTTGTTATTAATGCTTTCAACATATCCTTCAGTAGCTAATGAAATTTGTCCATTACTGTCTTGTATTATTCCTACATATGCGTGTCCATCGTCATCAATCATTACAAAATTGTAATACGCAGCACCAGGAGTTAAAAATACTTTCTTTATTATTTTTTGATAAAAAACACTAGATGATTGATTAGTCAAATTTGTAATTGAATTACATGAGAGAAGATATAAATTTCCAGTATTGTCAAGTGCAAATCGGCATCCTACGGCTGTGCCATATCCACCAGTGTCATATGAGTAAGAAACAGGCCCTGAAGCAACTCCTCCTAAAATAGTAGCATCTGCAATTTCTTGTGTTCTATCAAGAATATTGACCAATGTGCCATTGTTTTTTAGCCCCCATGCGCCATTATAGAATAAATAAATGTCATCTAAATTCTGGCTCCCATTTGAATAGTATTTAGTTCCTGTTGTAATAGAACCAGCGCCTGAAAGAATTTCATCTGAATAAATGTACAATTTATTATTGTCCTTTATATAAAGAATTGAATCTTTATGCCTTGTTATGCCTGCATTATTAACATTTTCACTAATTACATCCATTTCATCTGTGTACACATTAAGATGTCGTAATACATTATTGGTATCAATATAGTATATGTTTCCGGTATAGCTTTGTAATTCAATTATACAATTAATATTTGATGCAATTAAATAATCTAAACTTTCATTGTATAGTTTATTATCATCAGTTAAGAAATATTGATTATCAAATAATCTCTTTACATTGTTTGCAATTAATATTTCATCTAAATTAGTGTCATTTATGACTACTGACTCACCATTTGTTAATTCTGGGGCACCAATTGCTGTTAATTTGCCAGATCTTCTTAATATCAACCCATCTTCGATTTCAAGTATATCTTCACTATTTTCATCGTTTTCAGTATTAAATTCATCATACTTTGTTAAATAATCATCTAGAATTCTATTTTGCTGTGAAACTTTATCATTGTATTTTTCAACTGCAACATTTGTTTTTTCGAATAATCCATCTTCATTAAGAGTTAGTGAAATTGCAGTGCCTGCTATAACTACAATTACAATAATAGTTATAACTAACGCAATAAGCGTTATACCTTTTTTACCTTCCATATTTTTCCCCTTTCATCTTTTGTCCAAACATTGATTCATAACTAGAATACATTATAATTAGCATTTTTGTCAATATAAAAGCATAAAAGAAGATGTTTAAAACATCTTCTTTTTTATTTTATAGAGAATTTTTTGGTAAAACAACAACAGGTCTAAATGCACATCCGATTGAACTTACATATGTATCACCTGAATATGCAAATGAACCTGCAACATGCATATTTACTGTGCTGGATCCATAATCAGTTAAAGGGCTTGCAATCCATTCTGCATATGCTTTATTGTTGTTTGAGTCTATAAACCATATATTGTCTTGCGAGTTGTTAGAAAATCCCTGTAGTTTATACTTTCTCCACGAAGTTTCTGTTTCAGGTTTCCAATAGTATCCATTAAAATTACTGTTTTCTGTTGTAATTCTATCATATGTTGATAACTTGTCATCATGTTTTGTATTATATGATTTTACCCATAGTTCTAATGTAGCACCACCAATAGCAAATGCGCCTTCAACAGAATCTCCAGCAAAATTTGCCCATTTAGAAGTATCCATCATAAATGCTGTTGCTTTAGCACTAGGATTTGTATTATTTGAATTTGCATTTTCTAATGCCCATTTTAAATACTTTTGTGTTAATGGGTTATTAGTAATTGTACTAGAAGCTGTTCCCGCATTCCAAGGTTCTTGTTCCATTATTGGTCCTACATATGAACGGTTTGTACTATCATAAGTTGCAAAAGCAGCTTTATATTTAGTTTGTCCTGCTCCTTGTGTTTCTTTAATAAGTTCATTTGGTAATAAATCAATTGGTACATAATCACTTGGCAAAATATATACATAATCTTTGTCATCATATAATAGTTGCCAATGAATTCCTTCTATAGAGCTAAAAGATTCGCTTGAAACCTCACGTCCATAATATTCAACAAGAGATTCATCTGAATTTATTACTTCAACTTCATCAGACATTCCTAAGAATTTTATATAATGTTTTTTAGGTGAAACAATGTTTTCAAATTCAGCTATAGCAGAATCTTCGCTTTTTATACTTGCATTCCACTTACCTACTCCATTATCTGCAGCCCCAAAAAGTCCGTTACCACCTACTGTTACAGTAATTGCCGCTCCTGAAATAATTAAAATTAGAGTTACAGTAATTACTAAGACTGTAAGTGTTATTCCTTTTACATTTTTACTTTTGTTTCTCATAATTTTATCCCTTCCTTGAATAAATTGATAATTATATAAGACAATTTATTTAATAAAATATATACTAAAACTATTCCTTTGTCAATCAAAAAAAAGCTTAAACTTGTTGCTTTGTAAAAAGATTTTTAGACAATAAAAAAGCGCCTGCAGTCTGCAGACGCCCATGGGGTCAGAAACGGTAGAGATGCCTGTGGCGCGTTTTGTAGGTCCTGAATCTCATCCAAATGATAGGAGACGATGTGTATGTGCTAGAGTCCCAACAATCGTTGAACGAGAAAACTGCGCGCACCATGTGTCCACGATGAATTGCCTTCACGACTTTATGCAGGTCTTCATCAATGGCGTAGATGTTATCTGCTTCATCAATGAAGTAATGGACGATTACCTTCCGTCCAAACACCTTCCAGAAAAGTCGCTTTACCATGCTTCAACCCTCCTTTTTTAGGATGACTCCTAATGTATTTATTTTAACATATTTCTCTGTTTATGTAAAGAAGCAGCTCTAGCTCATTTTCTCTTTTATTTTTACTAAAATATTTAATGCATCAATTGGGGTCAATCCATTTACATCTATTTTATCAAGTTCATGTGCAATTTCAGCAAGCTTGTAATTGTATAAATCAAGCTGTCCATCTACTTTCTTAGTTTCTTCTTTCTTTATTGTTACTTTTCTCTCAAGAGTTTTTAGAATTGCATTGGCACGTGTTACTACATGATTTGGAACTCCTGCCAATTTTGCAACATGAATTCCATAGCTTTCATCAGTACCACCTGGTACAATTTTTCTTAAGAATATAATGTCTTCTCCTTTTTCTTTTACAGCAATTGAATAATTCTTTACACCTTCAATTTTTTCTTCAAGTTCTGTTAACTCATGATAATGTGTTGCAAATAAAGTTTTTGCACCGCATTTTTCTTTGTCAGCAATATATTCTGCAACAGCCCATGCAATTGAAAGTCCATCATATGTTGATGTTCCTCTTCCTATTTCATCAAGAATAACTAAACTATTTTTGGTAGCTTCTCTTAATATTGTTGCAACTTCCATCATTTCAACCATAAATGTACTTTGGCCCATACTTAAATCATCTGATGCTCCAACTCTTGTAAAGATTTTATCAACAACACCAATTCGTGCATAGCTTGCTGGCACAAAGCTTCCTATTTGAGCCATAAGAGTAATTAAGGCAACTTGTCTCATATATGTTGATTTACCTGCCATATTAGGTCCAGTAATAATAGATAGTCTATCAGAGTCTTTGTTTAAATATGAGTCATTTTGTACAAAGCTTCCACTTGGTAACATTTTTTCAATAACAGGATGTCTTCCATCACGAATATCAATTTCTCCGCTATTGTTTACTTCAGGCATTACATAATTTAAATCTTCAGCAACAGTGGCAAATGAACAGAGAACATCTAGGCTAGATAGCGAAGCAGCAGATCTTTGAATTCTAGAAATTTCGTTTGATATTTTACGTCTTACTTCTGTAAATAATTCATATTCTAAGTCAATAGATTTTTCCTCTGCGCCAAGAATTTCATCTTCCATTTCTTTTAGCTCTTCTGTTATATATCTTTCGCAGTTTGTAAGAGTTTGTTTTCTTATATATCTATCTGGTACTTGGCTAAAGTATGACTTGGTTACTTCAATATAGTAACCAAAAACTTTTGTATAGCCTATTTTTAAATTCTTAATTCCAGTCTTTTCTTTCTCTTTAGTCTCAATATCTATAATCCATTGCTTGCCTTCTGTCATCGCTTTTTTGTATTTATCTAATTCTTCATTATATCCAACTTTTATAATTCCGCCTTCTTTAATAGTAATTGGTGGCTCTTCTACTATTGATTTATCAATAATATCATAAACGTCACTTAATTCATCAAGCTCATTATACAAATCAATTATCAATTCAGATTTAGATGACGCAAGAAGTTTTTTTAGTTCAGGCAATTGTTTTATAGAGTTTTTAAGTGAAATCATATCTCTTCCATTTGCATTTCCATAAGAAATTTTTCCGATGAGTCTTTCAATATCATAAACTCTTTTTAAAATGTCGATTATTTCGCCTCTAAACATTACATTCTCTTTAAGTTCTTTTACTGCATCAAGTCTACGATTAATTTCATTAATATCAATTAATGGGTCGTTTATCCATCTTCTTAGGTGTCTTCCTCCCATTGCAGTTGCTGTTTTATCTAGTACCCATAGTAGAGTTCCTTTTTTGCTTTTATCTCTCATTCTTTCTGTAATTTCGAGGTTTCTTCTTGCAGAAATATCTAAAGACATATATTTTGCTATTGCATAAAAATGTATTGTATTTATATGCTCTAGTTTAATTTTTTGTGTTTGGTTAAAATACTCTAACAATCCATTAATAGCAGAAATTGCGAAAACTTGGTTTTCAATATCTTGTATAGGTTTGTTATTCTCCTTAACTAGTGAAAAACTATTTTGTAAATTAGAAAGGTCTTGGCTAAAGAATTCATCATCTTGTTTTGAAATATATGTTTCGAAACGTTCTTTAATTTTGTCCATTTCTTCTTTACTATCAAATAGCATATTATTTACTACAATTTCGGCAGGTGTAAATCGTGCAATTTCATCTAATAGTTTTGGAAAATTGTTAGATTCTTTTATCTCTGATGCATAAAAATCACCTGTTGAGATATCACATACAGCTATACCAAAAAATAACCCATTTTTATATATAGACATGATATAGTTATTGCGTTTTTCGTCAAGCATATTTGTTTCTACAACTGTGCCTGGAGTAACAACTCGTATTACATCTCTTTTTACTATTCCAACGGCTTTTTTAGGATCTTCTAACTGCTCGCATATTGCAACTTTGTATCCTTTTAAAATAAGCCTAGAAATATATATATCAGCTGCATGAAAAGGAACTCCACACATTGGTGCTCTTTCTTCTTGTCCGCATTCTCTTCCTGTTAAAGTTAATTCAAGTTCTCTAGAAACATTTACAGCATCATCAAAAAACATCTCATAAAAGTCGCCTAATCTGTAAAATACTACGCAATCTTTGTATTTTTCTTTTATTTCTAAATAGTGCTGCATCATTGGCGAAAACTCTGCCATTTTTGCTTTCCCCCTTTATTATTTCAGTTATAAGATATAATATATTATTTATTTAAAAGCGACGCGCAGGGAAGCTCCCCGAATGGGAGTGACCCTAGGCGAATGGAGCCGAAGGCGACAGTAAGGAGCTTAAGAATAAATAATATATTATATCTTTAATTTAAATTCTAAATGCTACTAATTTCTCCTTCTAAATACCATGTATGTTCTGCAATAATTTTTACTTTTAATATTTTACCAACCTGATCTTTATTTCCTTTAAAGTTTACAACTTTGTTGCTCTCAGTTCTTCCAGTAAATATGTCAGGATTATTTTTACTTATTCCTTCAACAAGGACATCTTGTATTGTTCCAACATATTTTTCGTTATTCGCAGGAATTTGACCTTCAAAAAGTGCTTTTAGTCTATCAAAACGTTTATGCTTAATTTCTTCTGGCACTTGGTTTTCCATTTTATCAGCTCGTGTTCCTGTCCTTCTTGAATATATAAACATATATATTTGTTCAAAATTAGCTTGTCTTACTACATCAAGTGTTTCTTCAAAATCTTCTTCTGTTTCACCAGGGAAACCTACTATAATGTCTGTTGAAAAAGATACATTTGATATTTCTCTTCTCATTTTAACTACTAAGTCTAAGAACTGCTCTTTGGAGTACCTTCTATTCATTTCTTTTAATATTCTTGTACTACCAGATTGAAGTGGTAAATGAATAAGCCTACAAATGTGTTTACTATTTTTTATAGCTTCAATTACATCATCGGTAAAATCCTTTGGATGTGGTGAGATAAAACGAATCCTTCTAATTCCTTCAATTTTATCTATATCTTTTAATAATTCAGCAAATCCATAATCATCTCTTCCATGGTATGAGTTAACATTTTGACCAAGAAGAGTAACTTCTACATATCCATCCTTTGCTAAGTCTTTAATTTCATTAATTATATCTTCTGGCTTTCTACTTCTTTCTCTTCCCCTTACATATGGCACAATGCAAAAACTACAGAAGTTATTGCATCCATACATAATAGTAACAGAAGCTTGCTTTGAGTGGTTACGTTTAATAGGTAGTCCTTCGTGTATTTCTCCATCAATATCTAATATATCTTGAATTTTCTTTCTATCTTGTAAAACAGTATATAAGTCTTCTGGAAATTTATGAAGTGTATGCGTTCCAAAGACAATATCAACAAATGGATAGCTTGCTTTTATTTTGTCTCTCATGGTTTCTTCTTGCATCATACAGCCGCCAATAGCTATAATTAAGTCTTTATGCTCTTTTATCTTCTTCATTTCGCCGAGTTTGCCAAATACTTTTTCTTCCGCATTTTCGCGTACACAACAAGTGTTAATTATAGCCACGTCAGCTTCGCTTAGTTCATCAGTTTTTGTATATCCCATTTTTTCAAGCATGCCAGCAAGTTTTTCTGAATCATTTTCATTAAGCTGGCATCCCATAGTTAAAATAAAGTATTTGTCACCATTTCTAATTTCTTTAATTTTGTCAAATATTTCACTATCCATAAAAAATCCTTTCTAATCTAGCTTGTGTTTACATATTGTATTATAATTTTATAGTTTTTTCAAGTACAAAAAAACAAGCCTTAAGCGACTTGCCTAAAACTTGGTTTTTTAAAATTAAATTCCATATTTTTGTTTAAACTTATCAGCTCTACCACCTGTTGTATTTTGTTTTAAGTTTCCTGTCCAGTAAGGATGGCAATTTGAGCAAACATCAACTTTTATCTCTGATTTTGTTGAATTAGTTTCAAATTCGTGTCCACATGCACATGTGATTTTGCATGGTCCATAGTTTGGATGTATTCCTTCTTTCATTGTTGTTTTCACCTCTTTTTTAATTTTTAAACAATATCTATACTATATTAACACACATTAATAAAAATATCAAGCAAAATGCTTAATTTTTCTTCTTTTCCTCTTCTAGTGTTTTTACATATTCTACAGCAGAATCCATTTCTTGCTGTAAAGTTATTTTATTAACAATTTTTACAACTATATTAAACAAGCAAGCAATAATTAAAATGATTAATCCTAATTTTTGCCAAATTTTTGCAATCATAATACTATCTCCTTTGCTTTTTCATCTTATTTAATTATACTAGATTTTCGCAAAAAGTCAATATTTTGCATATTTTATTTTTCTATGGCAAAAATATTTATGTAATGTAAATGAAAGGAATTATATGAAAAAATTATTAATTTTTGTTTTGCCCCTACTTTTTTTAACTGGATGCTCGTCAAAAAATGTCACATCAAACTATACAGCTGAAAAGTCTTCATACAGTTACAATCATAAAGATGAAGATATGGAATTATCAGCTTATTCATCAACAATATATACCAAAACAAGTGAAAGACAAAATAACATTAAGCTTGCATGTAACGAATTAAATAACACAATTGTAAATCCAGGTGAAACATTTTCGTTTTGTGATACCCTTGGTCCTGCAAAGCCAGAAGACGGCTATCAAAAGGCAGACACATTTGATACTGAGGGTGATATTTACAAAGAATATGGCGGTGGAAAATGTCAAGTTAGTAGCACTCTATATAATGCTGTAAAAGATATTCCTGGAATAGAAATTATAGAAAGGCATGAGCATAGTAATTACGTGCCTTATGTTCAAGAAGGCCAAGATGCTGCAGTAGCATATGGAAGTGTTGACTTTAAATTTAGGAATAACAACGCATATCCTATAATGATAAAGGCATCAGCTACTGATGATGAAGTAATAATAAAGATTGTAAAAATAATATTCTAAAAAAAAGAATGCTTAATATAATGATACAAAGTTTATGGAGGTAATTTAAATGTTCTTGAAAAAGATAATCCCAACACTTTGTATTACTTTTATATTATCTATTAGCCAAAGCTATTGCTCTGAATTTGATGCAAAATATGTATGGTCAAGTATAGATCAGGAAACAACTGCTGTTAGCGCTAAACCCGTTTCTGACGTAAATGATGCAAATTCACTTAATTTAGAATCTGCATCTGCAATTTTAATGGAACAAAATAGCGGTGTTATTCTCTACAACCACAATGCACATGAAAAACTACGACCAGCATCTGTTACTAAAGTTATGTCTCTATTGCTTATAATGGAAGCCATTGATTCTGGTAGAGTTAAGTATTCAGATAAAGTTTCATGTAGTGAAAATGCATCTAATATGGGTGGTTCACAAATATGGCTTGATACAACTGAAGAATTAACAGTAGATGAAATGTTAAAAGCTATTTGCATTGTTTCTGCAAATGATTGTACAGTAGCAATGGCTGAATTTATAGCGGGCTCAGAAGAATCGTTTGTTAAACAAATGAACAAAAAAGCAAAAGAACTTGGTATGAATGATACAACATTTAAAAACTGCCATGGAATTGATGAAGATGGTCATTTAACTTCAAGCTATGATATTGCATTGATGTCTAGAGAATTAATGTTAAAGCATCCTGACATAACAAAGTATACTACTATATGGATGGATAGTTTAAGAGATGGTAAATCTGAGCTAGTTAGCACAAATAAACTTATTAGAAATTACACTGGTGCAACAGGCCTAAAAACCGGCTCAACAAGTCTTGCATTATATAACCTTTCTGCTACTGCAACAAGAGATGGGCTTTCTTTAATTGCAGTTATAATGAAAGCGCCAACAACAGCTATAAGATTCTCTGAAGCAAAAAAACTTCTTGATTATGGTTTTAATACATACCAATATAAAGAATTTGGTAAAAAAGGAGATTTAGTTGAGACTGTAAATATTACTAAAGGAATTCAAGCTACAGTTGATTTAATTCTTGAAGAAGATGCTGGTTGCATAATACAAAAAGGTCAAGAAAAAAATGTAGTTCAAAATATTTCAATAGAAAAAGAAATACCTGCTCCAGTTACTCTAGGCCAGAAACTTGGAGAAATAACATTTTCTATTCGGTAATAAAGAAATTGCTAAAGTAAACATCGTCGCTAAAACAAACGTAGATAAAATTAGCAGTACTAGCATGATAAAGCATGTATTATGGCAATGGTTTAGACTATGTAGATGATTTTCTTCGAATTATTTACTATAAAGCGATATATTCTTTGTTTCAAAGCGACGCGTAGGGAAGCTCCCCAAGTGGAAATGACCCTAGGCGAATGGAGCGAAGCGACAACAAGGAGCTAAGAAACAAACGAATATATCGCTTAAAAAAATTCAGATATGGAATAAAATCAGTCATCATAATCTTGTTCATCATATTCTTCAATGTTTATCACATCATTCTCAGGCTCAGGTGTTTCGTAGGTGTCGTAATCTACATATTCTTCTTTTGGCAATTGCTTATGTTCTACTTGAGGCTTCCTTTTTGTTTCAGGTTTTTGCTTTGGTTTAACAGGTTCAGCCTTTTCTTCAAACTTTGCTGTTTTCATTCTTTTGCTATTTTCTTGAATAATTTTATTAGTTTGTTCAATTTGCTCAGTCTTTTCTTTTAATTGTTTTTGTAGCATTTGATTAACTTTTTCGATTATGTCAGGAACATAGTCAATTAGCTTGTCTACAGCTGAAGTATGTGAAACAGGAAGAAGTTTTACGCACCCCTCTTGCACCACTAAAAATGCAACCGGATTAATACTCACTCCTGCTCCACTTCCACCGCCAAATGGAAACCTATATTGAATCTCTTCTTCTTTATCTTTTTTTGAATATTCGTCAAGTGTTTCTCCATTAAATTCACTTCCACCTGCAGCAAATCCAAATGAAACTTTTGAAATTGGTATAATTACAGTATTATTAAGAGCTTCTATTGGCTCACCAATTATAGTATTTACATCAACCATATCTTGTATGCTATTCATAGCTGTTAGCATAAGACCTTCTATTGGATGCTCGTTCATGTTTATCATCTCTCCTTTTTTGTAAAATAATACATATCATGCTTATAATATGTACCATTTTTATGGAAATTATACTGTTAAAACTAAGATTAAAAGTATTGTTTCCATTATATAAAGGAACAACATGATAATTTATGCTGTTTTTATTTTCTGTAAAATACGAAAATAGAATAGACATTACCGCACTTATTGTAGCTACTGTATAAGCAGTATTAGCTGCGTTTGATGTTCCAATTTGTAAATTCATATTTAGGCTTTCTATTTTGGGTTTTAAATAGTTTATTGTATCAAATACATATAAATCCTTTATTATGTTTTTCTTCTTGGATACATCCTTTAACTTTTTATACAATTTAGAATTCTTAGCTTTATTTTTATTTGTATTGTATTCAAAATACGGAAATTTCCCACATAGATACAATCTTATTTCAATTTCATAATTGTATTTAAATTGTGTAAATAATAAGTTGTAAACTGTAAAATTTTTAGTATATATTTTTATTTCAGATAATAATAATACTTCGATTATAAGGCTTATAATAAATATAATTGCAAGCAAAAATAAAACTAATACCATAAGTTCCCTCCTGGTATTAGTTTTTCCATATTATTTTATATTAAACATCTTATTTTCTTGCTCTTTCTACTGTAATATCTCCAAAGTTTACTTCTTGTGTTGCAGTTACTTTACTTCTCCTACTTAATTCCAATAATCCAGAAAAAGCAGTTACAACTTCATTCTTAGAGCATTTGTTTAATGTAAATAATTTGTTAAATATGAATTTTGGTTTTTTGGCTAATTCTTTAAATATTTGTTTTACTTTACTTGCTACAGTAAATGTTTCTGTAATGGCTATTTTTTCAATATTTTTTGCATTTTGATTTACTTTTTGTTCATTGCGTTCAACAAGGCTTTTGTACTTTTCAACAATAATGCTACTATCATATTTTCTTTCAAGAACTTGTTTGGGTAGCTCAATTGTTTCTGGAAATCTAGTAAATCTTTTTGAGAATATGTCAAAATTTGCTTTTAAAGTTTTACTAATCTCTTTATATTTCTTGTATTCTATAATACGTCTAACAAGCTCTTCTTCAGTTAATTCTGCTTCATCTTCAATTACATTTGGTAGAAGGCTCTTTGACTTAATATACACAAGTGTAGATGCCATTACCAAGAATTCACTAGCAATTTCTAGCTTTTCTTCTTCCATTTTTTGTAAGTATTCAATGTATTGGTCAGTAATTTCACTAATGTTTACTTTTGCTATATCCATCTTGTTTTTGTCTACTAAATGGCACAGCAAATCAAGGGGACCTTCAAAGTTCTCCAATTTAATTGCATATTTATTTGTTTCTAATGTCAATACACCCATGTTTATCTCCTCGTTTTATCTATATGTATAGTATCTATTCTTCATCAAATGCAAGCTTTATAGTTTCACTTATGTATCCTTTTTTATAAAGGTAATCTTCTATTTCTTCTTTTTCCATACTGCCTTGTTTTTTTATGATAATGTTTTTAGCTGATGTAATCTCGTACTGTACAAGATCTTCTTTATGCTCTGAAACATAGTCTTCAATTAAATATTTGTCTATTCCTTTTGTTTGGAGCTTGTACACAAGCTCTTTTACAGAAAGGTTTTTTAAAGCCATAAATTCTTTTATACTTCTATCTATATAGTCACTGTCGCTTATATATCCTGCTTCTTTTAAATATTCTATTGAATCATCCAAAATGTCTTGATCATATGAATTAAATTTTTGTCTTATTTCATTTTCTGTTCTCTTTTTATATAAAACATATTTAAGTATTTTGGTTTTTAGTGCATCTATTTCTTCATCAGAATACATTATTCGTCTCCTTCTGGTTCTTCATCTTGTTCTCTATCTTCAACTGGCTCTCCAAGACTTTTTTCAAAAGCAGCATTAAAATTGTCTCTAATTTTCTTTTCTATTTCTGCCATTACTTTTGGATTCTCTTTTAAATATTGTTTTGCATTTTCTCTTCCTTGGCCAATTCTTTCGCCGTTATAGCTAAACCAAGAACCGCTCTTTTCAATGATATCTAGGTTTACAGCTAGGTCTACAATATTTCCTTCTTTTGAAATTCCTTTTCCATACATAATGTCAAATTCTGCTTCTCTAAAAGGAGGAGCAACTTTATTCTTTATTACTTTTACTCTTGCTCTATTTCCTATAACGTCTCCGTCTTGTTTTATGTTTTCAACTTTACGAATATCTAGTCTAACAGATGCATAGAACTTAAGAGCTCTACCACCAGGTGTTGTTTCTGGATTTCCAAACATTACACCAACTTTTTCCCTTAATTGGTTAATGAATATTATAACTGCCTTAGATTTATTAATTGCTCCTGCTAATTTACGTAGTGCCTGTGACATAAGTCTTGCTTGAAGTCCTATATGTGAATCTCCCATATCTCCATCTATTTCAGCCTTAGGAACTAAAGCTGCAACTGAGTCTACAACTATTATATCAATAGCACCACTTCTAATTAATGCTTCTGCTATTTCTAAAGCCTGCTCTCCAGTATCTGGTTGAGATACAATAAGGTTATCTATATCAACTCCTAGGTTCTTAGCATAAACAGGGTCAAGTGCGTGTTCTGCATCTATAAATGCTGCTTCTCCTCCCATTTTTTGTGCTTCTGCTATTGCATGTAATGCAAGAGTTGTTTTACCAGAAGATTCTGGTCCAAATATTTCTATAATTCTTCCTCTTGGTATTCCTCCAATTCCTAGTGCAACGTCTAAGCTTAATGCTCCAGTTGGTATTGCATCAACACTCATTGCTTGAAATTCACCAAGTTTCATTATTGATCCTTTTCCAAATTGTTTTTCGATTTGTCCCATTGCAGCTTCTAATGCTTTTTTCTTTTCTAAATTCTCACTCATATTTTATCCTCCTAAACGTTTGTTTGCCTTTATTATATCTAATAAAATTTTTTTGTCAATAGTTATTTTAAAAATTTTAATATTGTCTATACCAATTTTCTATGTTATAAAATACGCTGTAGCAATTAGGGGAAATGTCTCCCATTAGGTTTGGGCTATAGCAAAGGGTTGCTCTATTAAAGTATAAGCTTACAAAAGGCATTTCTTCAGAATATATTTGATAAATTCTTTGATATTTTTCCTTTAAAACATCATTGTCAGCTATATTTTTTGTTTCATTAATAAGAGAGCTTACTTCTTCATTATAATACAATGAATAGTTTCCATCCCCCATGTATGTGTTTATATTTGGAGAAAGCCCAATACTAGTTCCCATTAAAACCATATCATAGTTCCTATTAGCTAAGTAAGTATAATATTGACTATCACTTACTTTTTTTACAGTAACATTAATTCCTTTATTTGCAAGCTGTTCCTTAATCATGTCAGCTGCTGCAACTCTAGGCTCATTTGCCGAGTTAACAACAAGAGTAAAGTTTGCTCGAATAGTATTATATTTTTCTACTTTTCTCCATGATGAATACTTATATTCCCATCCATTTTCAATCAATAATTGGTCTACTTGATCAGGATTGTATTTAGAATTAAATGTGTCTGAACTGTATATCCAGTTTTGGTAATCTAAAGGAAATTCAGCATTATAATATTTTGCATTATAATAATTAGCAATAATTGAACCTTTATCAATACACATAGCTATTGCTTTTCTCATCTCAGGATATGCAAGTGCTTTGTTTTCAGTGTTAAACGCAATATAGTCAAATTCTTTTCCCTTATATTCCTTTTTATTATATCCTATAGTACCTATATAATTTTCTGCATACAAATTGGTTGTTGTGATTAAATCAATATTACCTATTTTAAAGCTATTGTACATTTCTCCCATAGAGTTAAACATATATACACGTATTGTTTTTAATCCTATAATGTTTTCTTTATCTTTTTCACCCCAATAGTCTTTAAATCTATTTAATGTAAGCGAACCATCTTCTTCGGCATGTACTTTAAACCTGCCTGTGCCAACAGGATTCCTATTTTTACTTGTAGCTAAAAAATCCTGTCCTTCATAATAGTTTTCGCTTAGAATTGGAAATGTAAGATTATATTCAAAAAAAGGGACATCAGCATCAAGAGTAAGCTTTACAGTATAGTTGTCTATAATGTCAAGTCCTACAACATTTCCTAAATTATATTTATAAATTGATGAAACTTCTTCACTTTTTATTTTATCAATAGTAAATTTTACATCTTTTGCTGTAAAATTAGTTCCATCATGCCATTTAACACCTTCTCTTAGTTTTATCAAATATGCATTGTTTTCAATTTTTGACCACTCAACTGCAAGGCATGGTTCTGCTTTATATTCATAGTTTAAATTTACAAGTGGTTCATATATAATCTTAGCAATATCTTGTACATTTCTATTTTTGCTAAGGATTGGATTCATAATATCAAATTCAGCTATTCCTAACCTTAAATCATATAATATTTGAGGTTCTACATCGCTTACTTTCTTTTCAACTTCTTCTTCATCAATAGTACTATTATTATTTTGTATTGTATAAACAGCAAACCCAATTAGTCCTAAAACAAAAAGAATAAATAGTATTCTGGGTAAAGACTTCATTTGGAATAATTCCCCCTTTACGCCATTTATAATACATTAAAGATGATTATTTTTCAAGATATAAATAAAATAAAATTCATATAAAAAGAGCGCAACAGTTTAACATTACTGTTTACGCCCCCAATATTTAATTTTATTTATTTTCTTGATTCAACAATAAGCTTTATACCCGTTCTGTCCTCTCCTTCCACTTCAACTTCTGCAAACGCAGGGATGCACACAAGATCAACTCCAGCTGGCGCAACGAAACCTCTTGCTATAGCTACTGCTTTAACTGCTTGATTCAATGCTCCTGCCCCTATCGCCTGCATTTCAGCCTTGTTAGTTTCTTTTACTAAACCAGCAATAGCTCCTGCTACAGAATTTGGATTTGATTTTGATGAAATCTTTAAAACGTCCATTTTACTTCCTCCTAAAATAAATTTTGTTATGCGTAACGAGTATATTTATAATATAATTTTAGGAAAAAGTCTATATGTTTCTGGAAAATATTGTAAGTTTTCATCGTGTCAGTTCGACCATTTTCGACATATTGCAAGAATCAGTATATTATTTATTCTATATATAATCTCTTTATTTCTTTTACCTTATTATTTTCATCTAAGTCAAATATGCATCCGTTAAGCATGGTATCTCCTTTTGCAACTTTATATTTTTCTGGCAATGTTGTAACAAATCTTTTAACCGATGCTTCTATATCCATTCCTATTACTGAATTTTTTGGTCCAGTCATTCCAATGTCAGTTATATACGCTGTTCCATTTTCTAATACTTTTTCATCTGCAGTTTGAACATGTGTATGTGTTCCAAATATAACGTTTGCTTTACCATCTAAGAAATGTGCAAATGCAATTTTTTCTGCTGTTGCTTCTGCATGAAAATCAACTACAATTATATCTACTTCGTCTTTTATACTGTTTACAATTTTTTCTCCAATTACAAAAGGATTTTCTGTAAGAACATTCATATTAGTTCTGCCTATTAAGTTAATAACAGCGATTTTTTTATCTTGGCATTCATAGATTCCATATCCATTGCCTACAACACCTTCAGGATAATTTGCAGGTCTTATTATTTTTTTATTATTTATAAAGCAGAATATATCCTTTTTACCCCAAGTATGGTTGCCCATTGTAATTACATCAACGCCGAGCATTCAAAAGATCTTTAAAAATAGGGCTTGTAATTCCCATTCCATCCGCTGAATTTTCGCCATTTGCTATTACAAAATCAATTTTTTCTGTTTCTTTTAAATATGGTAATAAGTCTTTTACTTTTTTTACTCCAATTTCTCCTACTATATCTCCAATTGCTAAAATCCTCATACGTTAATTCCTCCATTTCCAATGTTAATAGTAACATATAAATAATAAAAAAAGCAACCTTTTGGTTGCTTTTTATTATTTAGCATATTCAATAGCTCTTGTTTCTCTAATTACGTTTACTTTTATTTGTCCTGGATATTCCATTTCGTCTTCAACTCTCTTTGCTACATCTCTTGCCATTAATACCATTTGATCATCTGATATTTTTTCTGGTTTCACAATTAGTCTAACTTCACGTCCAGCTTGTATAGCAAATGATTTTTCAACTCCATCAAATGAGTCTGCAATTTCTTCAAGTTTTTCAAGCCTCTTAATATATGCTTCAAGTGTTTCTCTTCTTGCGCCTGGTCTAGATGCTGAAATAGCATCTGCAGCTTGTACTAAAATAGCCTCAATTGTTTTAGGTTCTACGTCTCCATGGTGAGCTTGTACAGCGTGAATAACTGCTTCGCTTTCTTTAAATTTTCTAAGTATATCAACACCTATTTCAACGTGTGTACCTTCAACATCGTGGTCAAGAGCTTTTCCAATATCATGTAATAGTCCTGCTCTTCTTGCTATTTTTGGATCTGCTCCAATTTCTTCAGCCATAATTCTTGCAAGATTTGAAACTTCAATTGAATGGTTTAAAACATTTTGTCCATAACTTGTTCTATATTTTAGTTTTCCTAATATTTTAACTAGTTCCGGATTTAAACCGTTCACTCCTGATTCAAGAGTTGCTCTTTCACCCTCTGCTTTAATGGTTGCTTCTACTTCTTCTTTTGCTTTTTCAACCATTTCTTCGATCTTTGCAGGATGAATTCTTCCGTCTTCAATTAATTTTTCAAGAGCAATTTTAGCAACTTCTCTACGTAAAGCATCAAATCCAGATAGAATAACTGCTTCAGGTGTATCATCAATTATTAAATCAATTCCTGTTAAAGTTTCTAGAGTTTTAATATTTCTACCTTCTCTACCAATTATTCTTCCTTTCATATCGTCACTTGGTAATGTAACAACAGATACTGTAGTTTCTGATGTATGGTCAGCAGCACATTTTTGAATTGCGAATCCAACAATTTCTTTCGCATTCTTTGCTGCTTCTTCTTTTGCCTTTGCATCATGTTCACGAATTAAAGCTGCCTTCTCTTGAGTTAATTGTTTATCTACTTCAGCTAGAATTTGCTTTTTGGCATCTTCTACTGATAAATTAGATATACGTTGTAGTTCTTGCATTTCCTTATTGAACAAATCATCAAGAGTTTTTCTTTGTTCATCAATTTCCTGGTGTTTTCTTTCAAGTTCTTTTTCTCGCTTTTCAAAGCTTTCATTTCTTTTCTCTAATGACTCTTCTTTTTGAATCATTCTCTTTTCTTGTTGTGCGACTTCGCCTCTTCTTTCTTTAATCTCCTTATCTAACTCATTTCTAGCTTGTAAAATTTCTTCCTTTGCTTTAAAGATTTCTTCTTTTTTCTTGTTTTCTGCTTCTATTCCTGCGTTTTCTAGTAATCTTTTTGCTTCATTTTCTGCACTTTGTATTTTAGATTCAGCAATCTTTTTTCTTAAGAGATATCCTACTGGTATCATTATTGCTGCAGAGATAAGAAAGGTGGCTACAATCATCAAAATCTGTTCTTGTGACATAATGTCCACCCCTTCTTTTATTAAATTTTCAATGTACAAAATATATAATATAACGATTTAGTTATTCAATATATTTCTCGACTATTCTATTTTATATGTAATATTAGAACATGTCAATAGTAAATCATAAAAAAATTAGGGTTAACATATTTGTTACCCTAATTTTATAATTATATTAATTTTTAAGACTTTCTATTGACTTCATCATTGCATCTAAGGCTTCTTCTTGTGCTTTTACTTTATTGTTATATATTTCTGGAGTTGAATTTGCTTTTTCAACATTATTTTCTCCTTTTAGTGTGCACGCTTATGCCCTAGGATGTGCTTTTCTATAAACATTTTTTAAACTTTCATCTTGAAACTGCATATACACTTGTGTTGATGATATATCAGAATGTCCAAGCATTGTTTGAATAGCTTTTAAATCTGCGCCATTTTGTAATAAATGTGTTGCAAATGAATGGCGTAAAACGTGTGGAGTAATATCTTTTGTTATATGAGCCTGCTCTTTATAGTATTTAATAATTTTCCAAACGCCTTGTCTTGTTAATCTTTTTCCATTAATATTAACAAATAAAGCTTTATTTTTTTCGTCTCTTATTAAAACATTTCTTGCTTGTTCGATATATTCTTTTAAAGCATTTAAAGACATTGTACCTAAAGGAATATTTCTTTTCTTACTTCCATTTTTGCATGTAACATATCCTTCTTCTAGGTTTACATCATCTACATCTAGTGAAATAATCTCTGTAACTCTCATTCCTGTTGCATATGCAAATTCAAGCATTGCCTTATCTCTTATACCTTTTAAATCAACATCTTTAGGTTGTTCAAGTAATAATTCGATTTCTTTTGAAGAAAGAATGCTTGGAGCTCTTTTTTCTATTTTAGGTGAAGCAATTCCTTCAGTTGGATCTTGCTTTATTTTTCTATTACGTACTAGAAATTGGTAAAATGAACGAATAGAAGCAAGATTTCTAGATATTGTTGATGACTTTTTATTATTTTCAGATAATATATTTAAATAATTTGTTATATCATTTTTAGTAACTTTAAGATAATTAATTCTGTTATTTTCAACGTATTCTTCATATTGCATTATATCTCTTCTATATGATTGTAATGTGTTATTAGATAATTTCTTGTCGTCTTGAATAAATTCTAAAAATAGTTTGATTTGTTTTTCCATGTGAACGCCCCATTTTCTAATAAATTTGCATATCTGAAATTGGTCATGCATGAACCTAAATTATGATTAACATAAACTATGTATGTTATATCAAATTACTATAAAATTGTAAATAGATTTTTTTAATTTTTTTATTTAATTTTTCTTTTGTCTTCCAGTCAATTTTGTATAAATTGTGAAACCCACTTAAAAGCATTAATTGAAATAAATGCTTCTACAAAACAAGATATTATAACAAAAAAAATAATAATAATTGAAAATGCTGAATGCCTTATTATTTCATGTTTTAAGCTTTCTTTGTATTTCTTTTTTCTATCAAATATTCTTTCATTGTAATCTAAACTTGTTCTTGTATGTACTATTATTCCACTTAATGCCATAGCTAAAATAGCAGGTATTAATATAAGATTTTGTGGCAAGAGTAAAGAGATAGCAAATACCAAGCCTTTATTTACCCCTAATACTCCAATTATTGTAGACATAGTATATCCTAGACAAAGGCCCTTAAAAAGAACCATACCATATATTATAGGAGTTAAGGTTGCTGTCAAACCAACTATCCATAAGACTAAAAAAGTAATAGAATTATTGATAATTGAATCATTAAGTATCTTTATGTTATCTAATTCATCCTTGCAGTTGTCGAAATTTGAAACATAATTATATATGTAATTGGATAACTCTAATCTTTGATTATTTGATGTATGGTTAATAAGTAAAACTCCAATTATTATTCCAATAATAAAAATCGAAAGCAAAATGGTATATTCTTTTGTGTTGTTTTTTATATGTTCAAGAAGTATGTTCCTAAACTTTTTTTGCCTATGTCTTTTCATTTTATAACCCCACCTATGTATCTAAAACCTACATAATGTGTATTCTATAAAATGAGAAATATGTTAATTATTTGTTACTTTGCCGTATACTCCTCCGCCACCTTCAGTAATCTTAATATTACCTTCTCTGGCATCTACGATATTCTTTGCAATTTTTGCTCCAACAACACCTTCTAAATCGTCAAACGATGCTTTATGCAATATATTCATTTCAGTTTTAAACACATCTAGAAGTTTGTCAATTGTCTTTCCACCTAGTCCTGGTATAAATGTAAGCGGAATTTGGTAAATGTATGGTGGCCTATTAGCCGGGCTTTTACTTGTTTTTTTATCTTTGATTATTTCAATTCTGTCATAAACACCCATTGTAATGTTTCTGCTATCGCATGTATCGCATTTTGTAGCAGGTGCATCTCCTGGTACATTTTTTTCGCACACTTCGCAGTATGTCCTATGATATTTGCCAAGTTTAGGATCAAGTCCGTAATTGCAAAGTACTTTTCTCCCATCTTCATTTTTAACAGCTTTTACAAATTCTTTGTAGCTTATATCATTTAATAACATTTTATTATATTCTCTTGCAATTTTAGGTAGTGAATGTGCATCTGAATTAGTTAGAAAAGTTTTGCCTTCAAGTTCTGAAATTTGGTCTGCTAAATATGTATCTGCACTTAATCCTAATTCTATTGCAGGAACTCTTGCATACTTTTCTTTAAAAATTCTTTCAAGTCTTCTTGTACAATTTCCATAAAAACTCTTATGTGGTGTAAAGCAATGCGCTGGTATTAATATTCCATTGTATTTTTCTACAATGTCTATTAATTCATAAGCTGAAATGTCGGCTCTTTGTGAGCTTAGAGTTATATTTCTAATATGATGACTCATTTCTTTTGTAAATGCTTTAATGTCTTCAAATTTAGGAAAATAGCATAAATTATGTGCACTTCCTGTTTTTCCATCTTCATTTACTTCAGCAGTTTCTATTTCACTACCAAGAATTATACATACTTTGTCTTGGTATATAATTCCCCCATCCTTAATTTCATATGCTTCACCATTTTTTAAAAAGTTTGAAATGTCATCTTGTACATATGGCGAGGCACAATCTATTATTCCAACAATTTGTATCCCTTTTCTTACTGCACTTTCCTTTGCAATGTTTGCAAATTGCAAAGATCTTGCACCTGTTATTTTTATTGGTTTTCCTTGTTCACTTCTTCCGATGTGGACATGTAAATCAGCAAAAATTTCGTACATACAATTCTCCTTTCAGTGCACAATAAAACAGCGACAATTCTTTTTTTTGCATGCATACGCAGGAAAAGAATCGTCACTGTTTCTATTCCAGCACCGTTTCTATATATAATTTTATTTTATCTTCCTGACATATCTCTTCCAATTGCTCTTGCAAGAGCTTCTGTATCAGGCTCTCCGTTTTCTCTTGAATAGTTTTGTGTTTCAGGATTAACAACTGTTCTGCCTTCTTCTAAAGGATTTGTACCTTTAAATATTGCTTCAATTTTTGTATTAATTTCACCAGCTTTACTTATTGCACCTATTACGTTAAAAGCACTTCCTATTTGTTGTGCTATAGTATCTAATGCGTTAGTTTCGCCTTTTTTTAAATCAATTTGATCTTCTGCTAAACTCATGCAACTTTTACCTCCTTCATAGAATCAACGAACTCTTTAAATGCTTCTAGATATCTATTGTTTTTTCCCTTCAAGTTTCTGTTTTCTAGTAGGCAAATAGCTTCATCAGATTTAAATGCAATTCTCTCTGGTCTGTTTGTAAGCATTCCTCCGAATTGATCAACTAATTCTAATATATCACTTTCTTTTTCACGCGGTTCACTGCCACTGTATCTATTGTGCTCTTCACACATTTTACAGAATTTCTTAGAAAAGCCTAGTTGGCTCAAATATTCAGCACTTTCTTTAGCATAGCCACGAATTTTTTCTAAATCCTGCGCTCCACTACTTTTTTTGCAAGCATATAGTAGGCAAGCAGTTAGTACCATGTTTTCATCTACAGGTAATTTCATTGTCTCTATAAATAGCTTTGCAATCTCTGTTTTTAATATTACTGAATTATCATAAAAAATGCCTGTCCTTTTTTGAAGATAATATACTATCTCCATCTTTCGTATTAGTTCAGGTTCGTTTAATATATAGTCAGCAAATGACTCCATCTTTGCTTCCTCCCAGCTTATTATTTTACACGTTTTTCCATATTAAGCTATTGTCATTATATTTTATATTAAACTTCTTTTCAATGATTGTAACTAAAATGTTATGCATTTGTAATGAAACTGTAATGTTTTTTCATTGCTTAAGTTATACTATAGGCTTTTTATTGCGTTTCGTGCTAGTTCATCACATCTATTATTTAGTTCATTGTCACTATGTCCTTTAACTTTATAAAATGTCGTTTTATGCTTTTTAGTTAAGTTATATAAAACTTTCCATAATTCAACATTTTTTACTGGCTCTTTTCCAGAAGTGCGCCAATTGTTTTTCATCCAATTATATATCCACCCCTGGTTAAATGCATTTACAACATATGCGCTGTCACTGTATATATCTACTTCGCACTCAAATTTTAGTTGTTTTAAGCCTTCTATTACAGCAGTCATTTCCATTATATTATTGGTAGTTTCTTTTTCTCCTCCTGAAATCTCTTTTTTGTGTTCTTTATACAATAAAATTGTCCCCCATCCTCCAGGTCCAGGATTTCCGTGAGCATGCTCCATCAGTATATATAGTAACTTTTTCCATATGTGAACCAACCTTCCTAATATTTATATTATTCCCTTTTCAAATATTTTTTTTTATGATATTATATCAGTAAATAATTAAAGAGACAAGGTGGTTTTATGGGAAATAGTTTAGGAATAATTGCTGAATATAATCCTTTTCATAATGGGCATAAGTATCAACTAGAACAATCAAAAAGCATATCTAATGCCGATACTGTTGTATGTATAATGAGTGGTAATTTTACACAAAGAGGCATGCCTGCAATTACAGATAAATGGTCACGTGCACAAATGGCATTAGCAAACGGTGTCGATATTGTAATTGAATTACCAACAATTTATTCAGTTGCAAGTGCGGAAAGTTTTGCATATGGAAGCATTAAAATTTTAGATAGCTTAGGTGTAGAAAGTGTTGCTTTTGGTAGTGAATGTGGAAATATTGACATATTACAAGAAATTGCAAATGTTTTATATGAAGAGCCAAAAGAATATGTTACTTTACTTAAACACGAACTATCTAAAGGTATTTCTTTTCCTAAAGCACGAGAAAATGCTATTTTGATATACTTAAATGATATTCGTCGTTATGCCAATATTCTCTCCAATCCTAATAACATACTTGGAATAGAATATCTTAAAGCGATTATGGAACTTGATAGCTCTATCTTTCCAATTACAATAGAAAGAATCGAAGCTTCACATAACAGTTTAAACACTTCTAATAATTTTGCAAGTAGCACTGCAATAAGAGATATAATATTAAAAGAAAAAGATTTTACACCATACATGCCAGAAGAAAGTTACGCAATATTAAATAATTGCATCAAATTTGGTAAGATTATAAATGGCCTTGCTCCTTTTGAAAAAGAAATTATATATATTTTGCGTAGAATGTCAACCGCAGAAATTGCAAAACTTCCTGATGTTTCTGAGGGCCTTGAGAATAAAATTAAAGAAGCTGCAAATGAATGTAATACTGTAAAAGAATTGATTAATATTGTTAAGAGTAAACGATACACAGAAACAAGAATTCAAAGAGTGCTTATATACGCATTATTAGGCATTACAAAACAAAAAATAACAGAATTATATAAAATTAATCCATATGTACGCGTTTTGGGAATGAATAAAAAAGGAAAAGAATTTGTTTCTCTTACAAAATATAATAATCCAAAACTTCAATTTATTACATCAGTAAAAGATTTTATGGAAGAAAATAAAAATAAACAATTGACCGACATGCTCCTACTTGATATTTTGGCAACTAATATATACACTCTAAGCTATGATAATGAGCCTTATGCCAACCTTGATTACACCAAAAAACTTGTAATTATGTAAATTTTGTTGTATAATATATTTATCCTACAAGAAAGGAGGTTGTCCAATGTTTTTCTTCAGGAAGCCTGGAGAGGAGAAAGGAACGCCGAATGACCGGTGGCCTGCTGTGAAAGCAGCTATGGAAGGCGGTTTCGAATGCGTTGCTGAGAACTCCTTGTCCGTCCTTCGCGACAAGATGATGGCCGAAGAAGCGGGCGTGATGGGACATCTGAATGTGGTTGTGTCTCGAGATACGGACAACACGGTTGTCTTCTCGATTGGTTTCAATCACGATTCTAACTACCACGTGTTCACCGTACTCTACGACATCTACCTCGCGAAGTTTGGTCTCCGAATCTAACACAGACAACCCCCCACCACAATGGTCAATTCCAGAGTGGTGGGGCCTTTTTTTTGCACTTTTTCTCTTGTCTTTCATATTATATACTAATAAATCGAAAAAAGGAGGAATTTGTAATGTATGAAAATTGCATGATGAAAAATAATGAAGATAGCACATGTGGTTTTGATGAAAATAATAATCTTTTTCCTGAAAGCCCAATGTATGGCAACAGTTATGTCCCAAACCAAATACTAAACAAAACATTTTTACCTGACGTGGCACTAAAATTAGGAACACTATATCCTGAGTTAGTTAGTCCTTATCTTCCAGGTCAGTCAATGGAAGAAATTAATTATCTAAGAAAAACAAATCCTATAAAGGAGGGATGTAATCGTGCATAATGAAACTTTAGAAATGACAAAATATGAAATGATGAAAAAAATACAAGAATACAACTTTTCAGTTATAGAGCTTGTTCTGTATTTAGATACACATCCTACTGATTTAAAAGCCCTTAACTTGCATAAAGAATATACTAAGAGTCTTAAAGAACTTAAAGATAAATATCAAAAAGTATATGGGCCTCTTACTATCTATTATCCATGTAATAAATGGAGATGGATTGAAGAGCCATGGCCTTGGGAAGGGAGTGATATGTAATGTGGACTTATGATAAAAAATTAGAATATCCTATAAATATAAAAAGAACTAATCCTAGATTAGCTAAAGTAATTATATCTCAATATGGTGGTCCTGACGGTGAACTTGCTGCCTCTCTTCGCTATCTTTCTCAAAGGTTTGGAATGCCAGATCAAAAATCTAAAGCAATATTAAATGACATTGGAACAGAAGAACTTGCTCACTTAGAAATGGTTGGAACAATAGTTCATCAGCTAACCAAAAATGCAAGTATTGAAGAAATAGAAAAGGCTGGACTATCACCATACTATACAGACCACGGTGTTGACGTATACCCTGTTTCTGCAGCCGGTGTTCCGTTTACTGCTTCATATATAGCAGCAAAGGGCGATCCAGTTGCAAATCTTCAAGAAGATTTAGTTGCTGAGCAAAAAGCAAGAGCGACGTATGAAAAACTAATTGATTTATGTAGAGATGAACCAGATGTACTAGACCCTCTTCGCTTCTTACGTCAAAGAGAAATCGTACACTTCCAACGTTTTGGTGAAGCCTTAAATGGAGTACACGAAAGACTAGCACAAAGAAAATTTTATATGAGTAAGAAATAATTTGAAACATTTTAGACGTGTAAAAAAGTACCACACAAAATGAAACGTTTGGGATCATCCCAAACGTTTCAACTTTTTAAATTGTTTTAGGAATTTTAAGCAATCCACCTTCACTGTCAGGAGCGTTTGAAAGTATTACGTCTCTATCTAATGGTTGCTTTATTTCATCTTTTCTAAACTTGTTATATTCTTTTACAAGGCTAGAATCTTCTGAAATATTGTCGACATTAATTTCATTTAGTACTTCTGTATAAGTTAAAATCTGTCCTAATGCTTTTGCATATTTTTCTTCTTCGTCTTTGTCTAGTTGTATCATAGCAAGATTTGCAATGTATTTTATTGTATCATTATCTATTTTCATACCTTCTACCTCCCCACATTATATATTTGGATGCATGTTATGCCACTCAGTGTTTTGCTCATAAGTATATGCAGTTCTTATCATTTTAGATTCGCTAAAGTAATTACCAATTAACTGCATTCCAATTGGTAATCCGTCTTTTGAATAACCGCATGGAATTGATATAGCAGGAACACCTGCAACATTTACAGGTACTGTACAAATATCTGCTAAGTACATTTCTAATGGGTCTTCCATCTTTTCTCCTATTTTAAATGCAGTTGTTGGTGATGTTGGTGTTAATAAGAAATCATACTTTTCAAATTGTTTAGCAAATTCTTCTCTTAAAAGGTTTCTAACCTTTTGTGCTTTTACATAGTATGCGTCACTATATCCTGATGAAAGAACACAAGTTCCAAGGAATATTCTTCTTTTTACTTCGTCTCCAAATCCTTCTTGTCTAGTTTTCTTAAATAGCTCTTTTAAATCCTTAAATTCAGATGCTCTATGTCCATATCTTATTCCATCAAACCTGCCAAGGTTTGAGCTAGCCTCTGCACATGCAATTATATAATATGTAGCTAAAGAGTAATCTGCAACTTTGAAAGAACACTCTTCAACTTTTGCACCAAGTTCTTCATATTTTTTAGCTGCTTTTAATACAACTTCTTTTACTTCTTCATTTACACCTTCACCAAGAAATTCTTTTGGAACACCTATTTTAATGTCTTTTACATCCTTAACTAAAGCTTCTGTGTAATCTTCTTTTTCTCTATTTTCTGAGGTTGTATCTTTTTCATCATGACCTGAAATTGCATTTAGTAGTATAGCTAAGTCTTCAACATCTCTTGTAAATGGACCAATTTGGTCAAATGATGATGCATATGCAATTAATCCATATCTTGAAACTAATCCATAAGTAGGCTTTAAACCTACAATTCCACAAAGAGATGCTGGCTGCCTTATTGAGCCACCTGTATCACTACCTAATGCGCATGGTGCCATGCCAGCTGCAACTGCAGCAGCGCTTCCACCGCTTGATCCACCAGGAATTCTACTTAAATCCCAAGGATTTTTTGTAGTTTTATATGCAGAGTGTTCTGTAGAACTTCCCATTGCAAACTCATCCATATTAGTTTTACCTAGCATTATAGCACCTTCACTATGTAGTTTTTCCATAACAGTTGCATCATAAGGTGAAATAAAGTTATCTAATATCTTTGAAGCAGACGTAGTTCTTACTCCTTTAGTACAAATTGCATCTTTAATGGCAATAGGTATACCAAAAAGGATTCCTGTGCTTTCCCCTTTGTCGAACTTTTCTTGCATTGTTTTTGCTTCATCCATAGCTTCATTTTCAAGTAAAGTAAGGTATGCATCAACTTTTGGTTCAGCTTCTTTAATCTTCTTAAAGTATGAACTAACTATCTCTGGTATTGTACATTCCTTTTTGTTAAGTTTGTCTTTTAATTCATGAATTGTAAGTTCATTAAGTTCCATATATGTCCTCCTTAAAATATTTTTGTTTACTCAGTTCTAAGTGCTATTACAGGGTCTTTCTTAGATGCTGCTTTTGCAGGTATTAATCCTCCTATTAATGTGAGAATAACACTTAATACAACCAATGTAACTGCATTAGTAATGTAGAATGTTGCATTTAATGGTATATTTCCTGTGTAGTGATGTAAAATTGCATTTATTATAGGAATTACAGCATACGTAAATCCTATGCCGAAAAGTCCTGATAAAAGTCCTATTATAAATGTTTCTGCATTGAAAATAGAAGAAATGTTTTTCTTCGAAGCACCAATTGCTCTTAAAATACCTATCTCCTTTGTTCTTTCATAAACTGAAATGTATGTAATAATTCCTATCATCATAGAAGATACCACAAGTGAAATAGATATAAATGCAATAAGCACATATGTTACAGCACTAACGATTGTTTTTACAGAATCCATAAGGATTCCAGTTGTATCAGTATAGTTTATTTCTTTATCTTCTTTTCCATTTTCTTTTACCTTAGTGTTATAGTCTTCTATAAACTGCTTAAAATGCTCTTTGCCATCAAAACTTTGGAAATAGAATGCAATATATGTTGGTTCTTCTCTGTCTTGATATCCAAAAAGTATTAAATTTGTTTTTGCATTAGTTTCAGTTTGTGATAGCATTGATGTTGCAATTCTTGTTAGTTCTTCTTCACTCATGTTCATTTGGAATGCAGATGCTATTTTGTTAGCATCAACATTAAATGCAGAAGCAATGTTTTTACTTAGCTCTCCAGTTAGGTCTCCAACTTTTGATAAAATATATTTTTTCATAAAAGCTTCTGTCATATTTTTTGCCATTGTTTCTGCTGTTTGTTTCATGGCAGCACTATTAATATATGTCGTAACAAATTCATCAATTTTTTCTTTATCGAGTTTAACCGAAGAATTATTTGTTGTAGTATTGTTTACTACTGTATTTTTAATTGTTGCAGAAACAGTATTTGCAATGTTTCCTGAATTATTAGAGTTTGCAGAATCAATGTATGTTTGCAGCAATCCTTTTAGTGCACCAGTATAGGTTGTTTTAAATACATCTTGCGGTACAGAGTATTTGTTGGATAATTCTTTAAAAATTTGTTCTGGTTCTTTTTCCGCTACATATTTTGAAACAACACTGTCTATTTTGCTAGCATCAATTTCACCTGTTGTTTCATCTATAAGTCCATATGCAAGTGTTTTTAGCTTATTTATAAAATCTTCTCTTGCTTTAGTAATGTCTGTTGATATAGAATTTGCAATCTCAGCCATATACCCTTCTGTCATCTTTTGAAACATTGATTCATCAATGTTTATACTAAATGCACTTTTTAGTTTGTCTTGATCAACACTAACTAAATCACTAAAGTCCATATCTAATTTATTTTTCGATTCATCAAATCTTTTGCCAGATAATACATCAACATACTCATTTCCAAGTTGTTTTTTTACAATGTCTGTTTCTGCTGAATAATCAATAATATGGTCAATAAGTTCTTTTGTATAGGAAACGCCTGGATTTAGTGCAGCAGATGTTACTCCCTCTTTTGCTGAAACAATACCAACAATTTTTAAGTTTTCGCTTTTATCGTAAACACTTCTTAAAAAGTCTTCATCACTTGACATATCTTCATAAATATCAAACTTCTCATTATATTTATAAATGTCTGTTGGCATTACAAGTTTTAGCTCAATATTCAATAAGTCATCATATGTAAAATTCATTGGTTCATTGTTTACATTAGAGGCTTCCCCGCTCATTATCTTAGTTATAATTTCAGTAAGCTCAGCTGTATCTCTTAGTCCTAAAGAATAAACAAGCAAATCTGAAATAGCATTTCTATCTGTTAATACAATTATCATTTCATCATAATTTTCTGGCCAGTGTCCTGCAAGTACATCATATGAATTTTCTAGAGTATCTTTATCATCTATCATTTGAGAATAAATAGATGTAAATGAACTCATTAAGCTTGATGTACCAAATGAAGATTTAAACAACTTCTTAGGACTAAGTTTAACTACTTTATCTGTTGCATCAATAGTATATATATTGGGTTCAACACCATACACGTATTTAATTGTAGAAATATCATCTGATATTTCATTATAATTACGTTCAACATATTTTTTAAAACTCTTTAAATCATTTGTGCTAAGATTTGCAAGCATTTTTGAAATATACTGTTCTTCTTTTATAGTTTCTGTATTTTCAGCATTATCTCCAGATGCACGCATAGCAAGTAATGTTCCAGCTATATCTGTTGTTTCTTGCATTATTGTAAGCGGATATGAAGTAAGTGTTTCTTCTTGTATGCTATCAACATATGCCTGAAATCCATTTGAAACAGATTGCACAAGTGCAATTCCGATAATCCCTATAGAGCCAGCAAATGCTACTAAAACAGTTCTTCCCTTTTTAGTAAGTAAGTTATTCAAGCTAAGCCTAAATGCTGTCCAAAAACTCATAGCAGTTCTGCCTATGCTAGAAGTATCTTTTGTATATTCTACTTCTTCGCCAATTATAGGGTTTGAATCCTCTGTAATAACACCATCTAATATTTTAATAATTCTGTTTGAATATTGTTTTGCAAGGTCTGGATTATGTGTTACCATTATAATCAATTTGTCTTTAGAAATCTTTTTTAATATTTCCATTACTTGAACGCTAGTTTTGGTATCAAGCGCTCCTGTTGGCTCGTCTGCAAGAATTATATCTGGATTATTTACTAAAGCTCTTGCAATAGCAACTCTTTGCATTTGTCCACCTGAAAGCTGATTTGGCTTTTTATGTATTTGGTCAATTAATCCAACTTCTTCTAATGCTTTTAGCGCTCTTTCTCTTCTTTCTCTTTTGGAAATACCGCCAATCGTTAAGGCAAGCTCTACATTTGATAAAACAGTTTGATGAGTTATTAAATTATAGCTTTGGAACACAAATCCAATTTTATAATTTCTATATGCATCCCAATCTCTATCTTTAAAATTCTTTGTGGATTTACCGTTAATAATTAAGTCACCTGAAGTATATCTATCAAGGCCTCCTATGATGTTAAGCAAAGTTGTTTTACCACAACCACTTTGGCCTAAAATAGAAACGAACTCTGCTTCCCTAAATTTTAAGTTTATTCCTTTAAGTGCTTCTACTTTATCGTCTCCACTTACATATGTTTTCTTTATATTTTTTAATTCGAGCATCTTAACTCTCCTTAATTGTAATTCACATTTACAAAAATTTCAGTAAATAATATATCACAAAAGCTTATATTTATCAATCATTATATATAAAAAAATGAAACGTTTGGGATGGTTTCAAACGTTTTACTTAAAAAACCCCGCGGTATTACCCGCGGAGTTTTGAGTTGGTATTCACTTCTTGCGCTTCAAGTGTCTCTGCCAGAGGCTTTCAACCTGGTCAGCGCTCATGATGTGGTTCTTCAGGAGTGCACGGACCAAAATGTCCAGGAAGTCCTTATGCTCATCAATGATAGCTTCTGCTCTCGCATAAGCAAGATCAATAAGCTTTTGAACCTCTTCTACAACATGGTCTTTCGTCTTCTCGGAGAACATTGGATATTTGTCAGAATTCAGGAATACAGTGTTTCTGTCTTCGCCGTCTGCCGTCATACCATAGCGTGTAATCACCTCAAACGCGACGCGAGTCGCATTGTTTAAGTCAACACACGCACCACTGGTAATCTCTTTCCTGAACAGCTTTTCGGCGACACGTCCGCCAAGGTCTAATGCCAAAAGGTCAATAAAGTACTGCTTGCTCGTAAAAGGAACCACATCCCTCTTGTACTCAAAGCAAGTAATACCCAAGTAGCCTTCTGCAGGCATTATAGAGATTGCAAGCAGCCTGTGCTTTATCAATCTCTCAGAAAACCTTGCTACAATGTAGTGACCCGCCTCGTGGTATGCAGTTTCTTTCCGTGTTTCCTCGCCCATTCCATCAAACGTGTCAAACTGAATTTGGAAATTGGCAAGTACACATTCTTTGTCAACAGTCTTCTTTCCTCTTCGATAGGCAGTCACCATGCTTCTGTCAATCAAATCCAAAGTCTTATCCGGATTTTTCTTTTCAAAAGCAAAGCAGTTAGCTATCATGATGATATACTCGACCATTGTCTTGGTAATCCTTACACCGTGGAACTTTGACAATGCTTTTATCTTGTTCACGATCATAGGATACACTTCACTCACCAACGGTTCTTCGACGTCAACTCTCTCGAAACGTCTGGACAGAGCAGCATCAGAGGAAAAATATCTGTTATACTCCTCTTCAGTTGTTGCACCAATCACGATGGTGTCTCCCCGCGCCAGAATAGGTTTCAATGCATTTGCAAGGTCCATTTCACCTTCGTAGCATGCTCCTGCTCCAAGTAACATGTGCACCTCGTCGATGAACAACATCACCTTATCGTGCTCTTGCAGAAATACAATTAGGTCTTGGCTTCTTTTTTCTGCATCGCCTCTGAACTTTGTACCTGCAATAAAGCTATTGACATCAAGGCTCATCACGAGGAAATCTTTGAACGTTTCGGGACAAGTCCCTGTAACAATCTGGTATACAATTTTCTCAATGATAGCTGTTTTGCCAACGCCAGCCTCTCCAACAATCACCGTATTGCGCTTGTTTTTCTTGAGAGAAATGTTCCAAATCTGTTCGGTTTCCTTTTCTCTCATCAAGATTTCACAGGGTTTGCTTGGGTCAACTCTGTCGTTTAGGCATGTCAAGAAACTAGAAAGAGCAACTGGAATTTTAGCAGCCTCTGCAAGACAAGCAAATGTGAACATCTTTTTTGCTTCTCTGTAGCTTGCATTTGTTTCAATGAAAAGCTGCTTCAAAACCGGAATGTCTTCGTCAAACATGACTGCCAGAATGTGTTCAGGTTCTGCACAAGTTGTGTTATTTTCCTTGCACATTATCGCAAGTTTTCCAAACACCATACCTACGCCCTGAGCAACAGGATACTTGTGTTTTTTTCCAGATTGGTCAGTGAGTATCAGGTCACCGTCATGTTCTGATTTGTACCGTTTAGGCCGTTCTGCTACTTCTTTCGTTGCATCACCTTTCTCCTCTGTGTTACCCTGTTTGTTTTCTCCGTTTTCGCTGCATTCCTCCTTATCCTTGATTTCAAGTTCCGTCTGCTTATCACTGAGAAGCATCAGCACAAGCCCTTCGACATCAGCTACTGATTCAATGGTGTCATCATCAATGAGGCAGTCTGCAAGTTGGGAATCGTCGCATACCGCAAGTTGATACAGAAGAATAGGTAAATTGATAGCATCAAAGTGCCACAACACCATTTCTTCCATGCACTTGTCTAGTATCTTGATGGTCCGCTCTGACATTTGAACCTTGAAGCTCATGTGGAATACCTCCTTCTATAATAGAATTGCCTAGATTATATCATTGCATTCGCATTTTGTAAATACATTATGTGTATTTGTTTTTTTATAAAAATGTTGATAATTAATTCTTTTTTTTATATAATGCTTTTATAAGGAGAGTGATTTTATATGTCAACACCACATAATGATGCTAAAGTTGGCGAAATTGCTAAAACAGTGATAATGCCAGGCGATCCATTTAGAGCAAAATTTATTGCAGAAAATTTTCTAGAGGATTATAAACTTGTAAACTCTGTTCGTGGTATGTACACATATACTGGAAAATATAATGGTAAACTAGTTTCAGTTATGCCACATGGAATGGGAAATCCAAGTATTGGCATTTATTGCTATGAACTATACAAAATATACAATGTTGAAAACATTATACGTGTAGGATCCTGCGGAGCTTATTCTAAGGATTTAAAACTTTTTGATATTATTCTTTCAAAAAATGTTTTTTCAGAAAGCAATTTTGCATTAACAATGAATAATGAAGATTGTCATCAAGTTCCTTCATCACATGAATTAAATAATATTATAGAAAAAACAGCTAATGAAATTGGAATAAAAATTGATTTAGGAAATACCGTTTGTACAGATTGTTTTGATTTATATATGACAGATGTAAATCAATTTTTGTCAAGAATACCAAGTGGATTTAATCCATTGGCTGTAGAAATGGAAGCATTTGCTCTATTTTATACTGCAAAAGTTTTAAATAAAAAAGCTGCTTGCCTAATGAGTGTTGTAGATTCAAAATATATTACTGAAGTTGCCACATCTGAGCAAAGGCAAACAGGTTTAACAAATATGATTAAAGTTGCTTTAGAAGCAGCAACAAGACTTGATTAATTAAGTTAGACATAAGGACGCGTCTAAAAATTTCCACAGATGGTAATTTTTAGACGCGTCCCTAAAATTATCCTAAAAATTTATATAAGAATTCTACTGCCTGTTTTGCTGCGATATTGCAATATGTATAATAGTCTATTTTATTGTTATCATTTGGTGTATCAGATATTCCTCTAATAATTAAAAATGGAATATTATCTAGCATGCACACTTGTGCAATCGCCGCCCCCTCCATTTCCACACATTCAGCGCCAAAATCATTGCGAATTTGCTCTGCTTTTTCTTTATCAGAACAAAAATAATCTGCTGACGCTATTGTGCCTATTTTAACATTGCAATTATTTATTCCTTTTAACGTATCTTTGCAAAGTGAAACTAGATTTTCATCTGCTTTTATAAATCTTCCAACTCCAGGTATATCTCCTACTTCTTTGTCATCAAGTGATGATATATCAAAATCATATTGAACAAGTTTATCTGCAATAACAATGTCTGCTATTTTAAGTTCTTTATTAACTGCACCTGCTGCTCCAATATTAATTATTTTATCTACATTAAATTTGTCTATCATAATCTGCGTTGTTCTTGCAGAATGTACTTTGCCTATTCCACATTTAGTAAGTACAATTTCTGTTGAATTAATTTTTCCTCTATAAAATGATAAATCAAATATTTGTGTTTTTTGGGCATCTTTTATTGTTTCCAATAATGCAGATAGCTCTTGCTCTGTTGCAACAATTATTCCTGTCATTTATGCTCAACTCCCTTTATACTTTTAAAACTCCACCAATTATTCTGTTCATAGTTTCTCCTCGGCTTAGACTTGGAATAACATTAGAACCTCCTGCAATAACAATGTCATCCCCATCTTTTAGCTGTCCTTCTGCTTTAATCTTTTGTACAGCCTCAATTAGAAGCTCATTTATAGTGTTCTTTTGTTCTAAAATGATAGGATAAACATTCCATGAAAGTGCAAGCTGTTTATATGTTCTTTCATTTGTTGTAACTGCATATATAGGACATTTTGGCGTAAAGCTCGATATCATCCTTGGAGTGTTTCCAGCTTCTGTATACGTAACAATCGCCGCTGCATTCATGTTCATTGCAGTGTCACATATAGAATGGTTTATATTAAATTCATAATTTGCAGTTGTAAAGTCAGTTTCTCTATTTTTAAATCTAACCCAATATCTTATCGATTCTTCGATTGTTGAAGCAATATTATCCATGGTTTTTACGCATTCTACAGGATATTTACCTGTTGCAGTTTCTCCTGATAACATTATTGCACTGCTCATGTCAAAAATTGCATTGGCAACATCACTTACTTCTGCTCTAGTAGGTCTAGGGTTATTTATCATTGATTCAAGCATTTGTGTCGCTGTAATTACAAGTTTCCCAGCATTAAAACATTTTTTAATAAATTGTTTTTGCCAGATTGGAACTTCAGCCATTGGAATTTCAACGCTTAGGTCTCCACGTGCAACCATAATACCATCAGAGACTGCTAAAATTTCGTCAAAGTTGTCTATACCTTCTCTATTTTCAATTTTTGATATAATTTTTACATCACTTCCGCCATTCTCATCTAGTAATTTTCTTATATCATATACATCTTGTGCTCTTCTAACAAAAGAAGCTGCAATATAGTCTATTCCAGCAGCAATTCCGCCTTTTATGTCATTAATGTCTTTTTCTGAAAGCCCTGGTAGGTTCAATTTTGCCCCTGGTACATTTACACTCTTTCTGTTGCACAGTTTTCCTCCATGTGTAACTCTACAAACAATATTAGTATTGTCAATGTACTCAACTACTGTTTCAATTTTTCCATCATCAATTAATATTTTAGCTCCTTGTCCAACTTCTTTATATAATTCTTTATAGCTTACTGTAACTGCATTTTTGTTTCCAAGTATTTCGTCAGTAACAAATGTAAAAGTCTCTCCATCTTCAAGCATTACCATATCATTTTCTACTTTCCCTGTTCTAATTTCAGGTCCTTTTGTATCAAGCATTAGCGCAACAGGCATATTAAGCTCGCTTCTTGCTATTTTAACATTTTCAATTTTTTCTCCATTTTCTTCTATACCACCATGTGAAAAATTGATTCTAGCAACATTCATTCCTGCTTTTATTAATTCTTTAATAGTTTCAACACTACTACTAGATGGTCCAATAGTACATACAATTTTTGTTTTTCTCATCATTTTCACTTTCCTTTTCTTAAATAATATATGAGATTATATCATAACAATTTTTTATTTAAAACATTTTTTTAAAATTGATTACATTTTAAAAAAGGATATTCCTAAAGTACAGAATATCCTTATTTACTTATTTTGTTATCCACTTTACTAAATTCATGTTTTCGCTGTCTATTAGCATTGGATGTTTTGGCATAACTCTAAATGTATAGCCATAGTTTCCTCCAGAATTTAGTTCAATTTTTGCTGCGAATGTGTAGTTTCTTTCTGCATCATCGCTATTAACTAAATTCATAGGTATGATACTTATGTTTTCAATTGTTCCACCATCGCCAATTCTTCCATAATATACTTGAGCTTCAATGTTTTCTACATTTATTTTAGGTAATTTTACACTGCACATTACATCAATGTTATTTCCAGCATCTATTGAAATATTGTCTAGATTGTTTAGTTGTGTTATTTCAATATCATTCCAGTTATCATAGATTGATTTTTTCCATGATTCAAATTCATTAACAGTATCAATATTGCTAAAATATTCTTTTGAAAGTTCGCATAGTGGCATATAAAGACGAGTTGTATACTCTGCAACCATTCTTGATGTACTAAACTCAGCACCTGTACTCATTATTGATTCTTTCATTAATTTTAGCCATTCTGCAGATAAACCATTTTTGTCTTTGTTGTAATAAGCAGGTATTATATAGTTTTCTAGAGTATAGTAAATGCTTTCGCTGTCTGCTTTATCCTGAGCCTCATATGATTCATATTCTTCATTTGTTCCTATAGCCCATCCATTTTTCTTATTATATCCTTCTGCCCACCAGCCATCTAGTACACTAAAGTTTACGACTCCGTTTATTGAAGCTTTTTGTCCACTTGTTCCAGATGCTTCCATAGGACGTCTTGGGTTATTTAACCATACATCTACTCCGCTTACCAAATGCCTTGCAACTGCAATATTGTAATCTTCAAGTAGGAAAACTTTGCCTTTAAATTGTGGCATCATTGATACTTCATGTATATATTTAATTAGTTCCTGTCCGTCTTTATCTGCAGGGTGAGCTTTACCTGCAAATATAAGTTGAACTGGTCTTTCTTCATCATTTAATATCTTTGTAATACGCTCTAAATCTTTAAAGATTAAAGTTGCTCTTTTATATGTTGCAAATCTTCTTGCAAATCCAATTGTTAAAATATCAGATCTTAGGCTTGGTACTAAATCTTTAGTATCTGTATGTGTTCCTTTAAATCTGTTAACAATATTGCTTCTAACTAATTCAAGAAGTTTTTCTTTTCTGCTGTTATGTTCCTTCCAAAGTTTTTCATTTGGAATATTATCAATTTTTTTCCATGTTGAAGGTTCATAAATTGAATCTTGCCAATATGGAATTAGGTATTTATTATATAATTGCTTTATATTTGGAGCAAGCCATGAACAAGTATGGACTCCATTTGTTACATATGTTATAGGTGATTCATTTGCTGCAATATCAGGCCATATTTCTCCAAATAATTCTCTTGAAACTGCACCATGAAGTTTACTTACACCATTTTTCTTTCCTGCAATTTTAAGTGCAAGGAATCCCATGTTAAAGCCTTTTTCGAGTTCTCCATCTTTTGTCTTCATTCCTAAATGTAAGAACTGCTCTCTATCAAGATTTAATCTTGGCCAGAAATTTTTAAAATACTTTTCAACTAATTCCGTATCAAAAATATCATTTCCTGCTGGTACCGGTGTATGTGTTGTAAATACAGTTTTTGATGTGATTATTTCTTTTGCAGCTTCAAATGATGCTCCTTGATCGGCCATTATGTCTTTTATAAGCTCTAATGTAGCAAAAGCAGAGTGTCCCTCATTCATATGATAAATTGTAGGTTTAAGTCCTAATGTTTTAAGTAATCTTACTCCTCCCATTCCTAATACGATTTCTTGTTGAATTCTCATTTCTCTGTCTCCACCGTATAGTTTAAGAGTAACGTTTCTGTAGTCATCTGTATTCTGTGGGATGTCAGAATCTAGTAAATAAAGTGTAACACGTCCAACATTAATTTTCCAAACCTTTAAAAATATTTTCTTTCTTGGGAATCTAACATCAATAATCAAATCTTCATCGTTTTCATCTTTTACAGGCAAAATCGGTAAATTATATAAATCTATATTTTTATATTCTTGTTCTTGTACTCCGTATCCATTAATCCTTTGATGAAAATATCCATTTTTGTATAGTAGTCCAACAGCAACAAAAGGTAAACCTAAATCGCTTGCTGATTTAACATGGTCACCTGATAAAATTCCTAGCCCTCCAGAATAAATTGGTAGCGTTTCGTCAAGGCCATATTCTGCTGAAAAATAAGCTATCAAAGTGTCTTCATCTTTTGGGTATGTTTTCTTAAACCATGTACTATGGCTTTTCATATATCCATCAAAGTTTTCAACAACTTCATCATATTCAGTTAAAAAATCTAAATTTTTTGCTGCTTCTTCGATTTTAGATTGTTCTACAGTTTTTAGAAACTTTACAGGATTTTTCCCACATTTTTCCCATGTGTCTAAATCTATTATCTTGAATAGCTTTAAAAATTCTGTATTCCAAGACCACCACAAATTATTTGCAATCTCCGATAGTCTAGATATTCTCTTTGGTAATTGTGGATTTACAGTTATACGGTTAAATACGTAATTCATATGTACCTCCTTGAATTTTATCTCTTGTTTATATATATTTTATTCTTCCTTGTTTTCTTCCTCTTCATCTACATCTTCATCATCAACATCAATACTCTTTTTTCCACCGAAAAAAGCCATAAACACAAGTACAATAACCATTATAACTAATAATGCTGTAACAGCTATAAGCATATATGTTTTAAAAGATGTTGGTTTTTCTTCTATTTCATCAAAAGTAATGGTATTAACAATTTTCTTTAAATCTTCATTTTTTGCTGATCCATCTGAGCTATTTAAAGATAGAGTAATACTTTTACCATTTACTATTGTATAGTATTGATAAATAGTAGTAGTTCCTTTTTTCATTTCTGTGTGTACAAATGTCATATCTCCTAAAACATAAGTATCTTGGGCAGTAACTACCATATTTTGCGCTTTTATTGTTTTGGTTATCTCATCTTTAACCTCTGCAAGTTGTTTATCCTCTGCTGAAGACAAATGAAAAATAGATTGTGTAAGTTTGTTTTCTGCATAAGATAAGTATATTTCATTTGCCATATCTTTGCTTATACCATTATATAGTATGGAATTAGCAGCATATTCACTTTTTAAAGCTTCTTTAGATGTACTCATTAAAGCAACATAATAGTCCATTTTTTTGTCATCTTGTTCTAGCCCTTTTGTAAGGTTATAATATGTTTCTGGTAATTCAATTTCCATCTTAATGATATCATATTGTGCAGCAAAAGTTTTATTCATGCATGTTAATACTAATAATACTATAAAAATACAACTAATTATTTTTTTCATATGTTACTACTTCCTTTTTTTCATTTATTATCGATTATAAATTTTATCACAATGAAAAATTTGTATCAAGTATTTTTAACCATTTTATTATACAAATTCTTCCCATACAATATTTGCTAAATCTAGCCCTTTATCTGTAAGCTTAATATGTGTTTTCGTGTTTTCAATTAGATCAAGTTTTTCCAGTTTTTCAATTTCACTTTTAAATCCTTTTTCAAGGTCGTATTTAAATTTTTTATAGAACTCGTCTTTATTACAACCCTCTAACGTTCGTAAGCTAAGCATTATAAATTCTTTTGCCATCGCTGTTTTGTCTTGTTTTTCATGAATTATTATGCTATCCTCTTGTCTATTTTCTTCATAGCATTTAATGTATTCTTTAACGTTAGAAACATTAGAATATCTTATTCCATCTGTATAAGAATGTGCACCTGGGCCAAAACCTATGTATTCTTTTTGATGCCAGCAGTCCAAATTATGTTTAGACTCATATCCGGGTTTTGAGAAATTTGAAATTTCATATTGTTTGTACCCATTTGATTCTAAATATCGTTTTGTTTCCCAGTACATTGCTCTTTCTTTATCTTCATCTGGTAAAAGTTCTTTGTTTTCGTTTACCATTGCTTCCATTCTTGTTCCCTCTTCAATAATTAGGGAATAAACAGATATATGTTCTGGATTAAGTATAGAAATTTCTTTTATTGTATTCTTTACGTCATCCTTTGTTTGCATTGGCAAACCAATCATACAGTCAACATTTATGTTATTAAATCCAACCTCTCTTGCAAATTTATAGCATTCTACAAAATCCGCCCATGAGTGAATTCTTCCAATTTCTTTTAAAAGAGTATCATTTGCACTTTGCATTCCTATGCTTAGTCTATTAATTCCTGAATCCTTATAGCTTTTGAGTTTGTTTTCAGTAACAGTACCAGGATTTACCTCAATAGTTATCTCTGGAGAATCTATTAATTTAAAACTGCTATATATTGTTTTCATTATATTTGTAATGTATTTGTCGTCAATAATAGATGGTGTTCCTCCACCTATATATACCGTCTTTACAATTAAGTTTTCTGATGACATTCCCACTTCTTCAATTTCTTGTTGTAATGTTTTAAAATAGCTGTCAATCAATTCAGAGTCTACATCACAAATTGAATAAAAATCACAATAATGACATTTTCTCTTGCAAAATGGAATGTGAATATATAATCCTACTTCTTTCATTTTTCTCCTATCTCATTTGCAATTTCTATTATTTTTCTTAACCTATGGTTTGCTCCTGATTTGCTAATTGGAGGGTTAAGTTTTTTACCAAGGGCCTCTATACTTAATTCTGGGTTTTCAAGTCTTAACTCTGCAATCTCTTTTACACCAACATCTAATTCTTTCCAATATTTTGTTTTTTTAACTTTATTTATTGCATTCACTTGTTCATAAGATGCATTAACAGTTTTTGTTAAATTGGCTGTTTCACAGTTTACTTTACGATTTACTTGGTTTCTCATTTCTCTCATTACTCTAATTTCTTCAAATCGTAAAACTGAGCTACTAGCCCCAATAAATGCTAAGCAGTTAGATATATCTTCTCCTTCTTTAATATATACAATATGCTTTTCTCTTCTTTTTATTTGTTTTGCATTTATTCCATTAGAATTTAATATTTGCATTATCTCTTTTGCTTTTTTTAACGTTCCAAGTGAAAATTCAAGATGATATACTTTATTAGGATCACTTATTGAACCATTTTGTAAAAAAGCTTCTCTAACACATACTCTTGCAATTTGGTCTTCTTGTTTTAAATTGCTCTTGTTGTCCCATACTTTGAGCTTTTCAATTTCTCCTCTTACTTCACTAGAAAACGACATCTTAACACCTCGCTAAAATAACCCTATTATTTTGGTTTAAATCTTTAATTATTTCTATATTTAAATATTTTTCTTGTTTTTTTAAAAGTTCTAAAACAGCATCTGCTTGATTATATCCTATTTCCAAAGCTAGTAGTCCTTTAGGTTTTAGGTAATATAACGCATTTGCTATTATTCTCTTATAAAAGTCAAGTCCGTCTAATCCACCATCTAACGCAATTATTGGTTCTTGTTGCACGTCTTTGTTTAAAGTTTTTATTGTGTTGGTCTCTATATATGGAGGATTCGATACAATTACATCAAATTTTTTGTTTTGTAGGCTTTCAAATAAATCTGATTTAATAAAAGTAATGTCTACTTCATTTTTTTTAGCATTTGTTCTTGCTACATTTAAAGCTCCTTCGCTTATGTCACTAGCTGTTACATTTGCTCCTTTTAGATATTTGGCTAAACTAATAGCAATTGCACCACTTCCTGTGCATAAATCTAAAATATCTCCTGTTTTGATTCTTTTTATTACTTCTTCTACTAGTATTTCAGTATCCGGTCTTGGTATTAAAACATTTTCATCAACATAAAAGTCTAATTTCATGAACTCTTTTTTGTGTGTAATATATTCTAAAGGCACATTATTTTTAAGCTTATCTATTGCATTCCAAAAAGCTAGTTCTTTTGCAATATCAATTTCTTCATCAAAATGAACAACCAAATATTCTTTTGATACATTTAATACATGTGAAAGAACAAGCCTTGTTTTAAGGCTTGCTTCTTCTACTTCAGATTGATTCAATTGTGTTATAGCTTTTTCTTGTAATTGTTTAATAGTCATTTATATACCTCAAATATTTTAGTAATCAATATAATATATTTCTCCATTATTTGCTTCAGCTAAATCTCTATTAGTATAGATTAGGCTAGTAGGAATAGATACAACAGGACGCACGCAAAGATTAGTTTCCCATCCAACTCCATATGCACTTAGCGCCCCAATTTTACCATCATTTGTAACAAACATAATGCTTACATAATAATTACTGTTGTTTCCTATTGAAGGAGATGCTAATAAATATCCATTGCAACCGTCTTTAGGTGAATCATATGGGAAATACACTGGATTTCTGTTTGTGCCCGTATGTCCATTTTTAGTTAAATTGTCTACGTCGAATTCCATTCCTAAATTATTTGTTGATTCACCAATACCATATCCCCATGCATATGCTGTATCCCCGTATACAGACCAGTATAATTTATCATATCCTCTTTGTTCCCAGCTAGCAGCCCATAACTCAATTGTTGGTGTTCCCACAGCCTGTATTCCTTGCTCAGCTCCATTAGGTATTATAAAATCACTCCATGATGTTGAGTCTAATAATAATGCTACAGCTTTGTGTTTATTTGAAGCTAAATTTCCTGTTGTTGTATTGCCATTTGTTGTTTCTTGATACCAGCTTGAAAAGTTTGTTGCAACTCTATTATTGTTTGTTATTAATCGTGTAGATGTTACTGTCGCTGTCGGATAACTTGATAATGTTCCAGCAACATCTCTCCATACCACATTATAAATATATGCGCTTGTAGGAGTTTGTGTTAGTCCTGCCCTTCCAGCTGTACCTGATGTTTCTGTTGTTATAATGTTTCTTGGTACATAGTCTGCTGCAATTAGATAAGTACAACCATTTGGGTCTATATTTCCATTTATATCTAAATCTTCATAAAAAACTACCCAGTCGTCATCAACACTATCTGTTGATCCAATTTCTAAGTTTTTATTATAGTGTACATATTCTCCTATATTTCCAGCATATGAATCAGTTCTAAACTCAACAGCTGTTTCAATTGCTGACGATTCATTGCCTGAAGCATCTACGCTTTTTGCTATTAAAGTATAATCTGTTGCTTTAGATAGTCCCCTTAAAGAATATTCATTCTCACTTGGCACTGCATCTGACCATGTTGTTCCATTGTCCAAACTGTATTTATAAAGTACAGTATTGCTATTGTCTGTACCTCCCATAGCTTGTACGTTTGCTTTGGTTCCTTTTATTTTTGATACTATAATCTCTGTTGGTGGTGTTGGAGCTTCTGTATCAAAATAGGTGTTATCCATAAGGTCTAACACATTAGCAAGTGAATTACTTTCTTCGTTAGTTTTATCATTCCATTTTTCAACTGCGTTATTGGTTTTTTCAAATAGGTTTTCTTCACTTAGTACTGATGTAATTACCGTTGCAGATATAATAAGCAATACTATTATGGTAATTACTAATGCAACCAAAGTAATACCTTTCATATTTTTCATATTTTTTCTCCTCTGCTTTTAGTCTTATGTGTCAATTGATACTTTTCAAAAAGTTTCGTTTATCTTTTACTTCTTTCTTTTTTTATTTTTTGAAACGTTATTACACGTCCCAAACGTTTCAGAAAGTAATTAAATAATAAATATAATGCTTCTGACATAGCAATTAGTGCAATTAAAATTAGTATTTGCTGCTTGTTAAACATAACTATATAGAAAATGTCACTTAATAAGAATATTTGGCTTAAGAATAGTGCTACTACAAACACAAGCAAAGCACATCTTAATAAGTTAAATGGTCTACATAGTTTTACAAGTAAAGTAAATCCTGTTAATGTTGTAAGAATTACACAATAAGTTGCATATGTTAAATCATCATATCCAAACCAGCAGCTAAATAATGCTGCTAATATAATGTTACAAACTACTGTTAATGATGTTGGAAAAGCCCTTGATAATATATTTTTTAAGAACTTTCCTTTTACTCTTGCTTTATTTGGTTGTAGTGCTAAAACAAATGATGGTATGCCTATAGTTACCACATTAATAAGCGAAAATTGTATTGGTTTAAATGGATATGGCATTGTTATAATTGCAAACAATACTGCTAGAATACTTGCATATATTGTTTTTGTTAAGAAGAGCTCTGAAGATCTCTCTATATTGTTTATTGTACGTCTTCCTTCTGCAACAATTTTGGGCATTGAGCTAAAGTTCGAATTTAATAGTACAAGTTGTGAAACGTTTCTTGCTGCATCACTTCCAGTTGCTATTGCAATGCTACAGTCTGCTTCTTTTAATGCTAAAACATCATTTACTCCGTCTCCTGTCATTGCAACAGTATGTCCATTTTCTTTTATTGCTTTAATAAGCTCTTGTTTTTGCGTTGGAGATACTCTTCCAAATATAGTATAATTACTAGCAATATTCTTAATATCATCTAGTTTTGCAGTGCTCATGTCAATGAATTTATCAAAGCATTCTACACCTGCTCTTTTAGCGATGTTTGATACTGTTATTGGGTTGTCTCCAGATATTATTTTTATCTCGACACCTTGCTCTTTAAAATATTTTAATGTGTCCCCAGCTTCTTTTCTAATAACGTCTTGTAGAAGTATAAATCCACATACTTTTAATTCTTTTTGTAATTGTTTGTCCTCAAAATTATTTATACTATGTGCTAGTACAAGCACTCTACATTCTTTTGAACATTCTCTCAAAAGTTCATTATATTGTTCATATTTTTCTCCTAATACAAACTCTGGTGCTCCTAATATATAACTTCCTTCATTTTCAAAAGTTACTCCTGACCATTTCCTTTGAGATGAAAATGGGACAATGCTTATTGTTTTCCAATTTGATTTCATAGAGTATTTTTGTCTAATTGCATCCATTGTTGGATTTGTATCATCAATTGAACTTGCAAATTCATTTAATACATTTCCTATTTTTTCTTTATCATATTCTTCTGGTATAATTTCTTTTACTTCCATTCTGCCTTCGGTAATTGTACCTGTTTTGTCTAGGCATAGTGTATCAACTCTTGCTAACGCTTCAATACAATATAATTCTTGTATTAAAACTTTCGACCTAGAAAGTCTAATACTGCTTACAGCAAGTACAGTACTTGTTAAAAGTATTAGCCCTTCAGGTATCATTCCAACAAGTGCTGCTACAGTTTGTAATACAGCATGGTCGATACTTGCACCCATTACTTTAACTTGATTGTACAATAATAAAAGTCCAATTGGTAAAATAAAAAATGATACTGTTTTTATTATTTTGTTAAGTGCTATCATTATTTCTGATTTTGCCATTTTTATTTGTTTAGCATCATGTCCAATTTTAGCTGTATAATTATCTCCAGCAATATGTTCAACTTTTGCTATACAACTTCCGCTTACAATAAAACTTCCAGAAAGTAATGTGTCCCCATTTTTTTTGTAAACAGAATCTGACTCACCAGTAATAAAAGATTCGTTTACCTCAACCTCACCATCACAAATAACACAATCAGTTATTACTTGATTTCCAGTTTTAAATTTAACTATATCATCAAGTACTATTTCGTTTATCCCTATTTTTTCTTCTTTTCCATCTCTTATAACTGTTGTTTTCGTAGCAGAAATTACAGCTAATTTGTCAATAACTCTTTTAGAGTGTAGCTCTTGGTATGTACTTATAATTGTGTTGCATGTAATTATTACAAGAAATAGAAGATTTTTGTATGAGCCTGTAAAAAACACTGCAACACCAAGTATAAGGTTTAGTAAATTGAAAATTGTAAATACGTTACCAGCTATAATTGCCTTAATACTTTTTGTAGGCACAGTTGTGTCAAAGTTTACAAGTCCCTCTTTTTTTCTCTCTTCTATTTCTATACTACTTAATCCGTCGTGTATATTGGGATTATATCTTTTTGTTTCTTGCATTTATTTTCCTCTCTATTGTCGCGTTAATTTTTAACTATGTTTTTCAATATAGTTCCATGAATCCTTGCACATGTCTTCGATTGTTAATTCTGCTGACCATCCTAATTCATCTTTTGCTTTTTGAGGATTTGCATAACACATAGCAATATCTCCTGGTCTTCTATCTACTATTTTATATGCAACCTTCTTGCCTGTTGATGTTTCAAAAGCTTTTACCATGTCAAGAACACTATAGCCTGTTCCAGTTCCAAGGTTATATATGTAAAGACCTTTCTGTTCTTTATCAAGTTTTTCCAATGCCTTTATATGTCCTTTTGCAAGATCAACAACATGTATGTAATCTCTTACGCCTGTTCCATCTGGTGTGTTGTAATCATTTCCGTAAACAGATAATTCATCTAATATTCCTGCTGCAACTCTTGCAACAAAAGGCATTAGGTTGTTTGGTCTTCCTTTTGGTTCTTCTCCTATTAGTCCGCTCTTATGTGCTCCTACTGGGTTAAAGTATCTAAGAATAGCAATATCCCAGCTATTATCTGAAGCATATATGTCTTTTAGTATTTGCTCAATAAATAATTTAGTTGTACCATAAGGATTTGTTGTTCCTCCAGTTGGGCAATCTTCTGATATAGGAATTGTTTGTGGATCTCCATAAACTGTTGCAGAAGAACTAAATACAAATTTCTTTACATTATATTTTCTCATTGTATCTAGTAATACTAGAGCTCCTGATACATTGTTTATATAGTATTCAATTGGTTTTGCAGTTGACTCTCCCACAGCTTTAAAACCTGCAAAATTTAATACAGAATCAATTTTGTTTTCTTCAAACACTTTTTCAAGCTTTTCTCTATCTAGGTAATTCATTTCATAAAATTTAAAGTCCTTACCTGTAATTTTTTTAATTGCCTCTAATGCTTCAGGTTTGCTATTAGAAAAGTCGTCTATTATAACTATCTCCCTTCCGCTATTAAGCAATTCAACACATGTGTGGCTTCCTATATAGCCAGCTCCTCCTGTAACTAAAACTGCCATTTTGATTCCTCCTTTTTATTTATATATTTCCTGATAAATTTGATAGTCTCTTAATATTTTTCTAACATAAGTATTGGTTTCTTTAAATGGTATATTTTCAATGTCTGATCCATCTGCCTGAATAATTCCATTTGCTATCCATTTACTAACATTCCCAATTCCAGCATTATATGCTGTAAGAGCCATAGAAATATTTCCATTATAATATTCCACTAAATTTGAGAAATATTTAGTTCCTAGCATAATATTAACATCCGGCTCGTATAACGTTTCTTTGGTATATTCATTAAATTCAATTTGAGATGCAATTTCCTTAGCCGTATTTTCCATAAGTTGCATGAGTCCAATTGCTCCACTGTTCGAAACGATATTAGGGTCGAAGTTGCTTTCAGCCTTTATAATTGCATAAACTAGTAATTTATCTAGATTATATTCATTAGCATATTTATCAACATATTCAGAATATTTTATAGGATATATCCATTTTAAAACTATGTTTTGTATATTAAATACTTTAAATACAAATAGTAGCATTATAAAAATGATAGCAATTAAAATAATTGTCTTGTTAGCCTTTTTCAATTGTTTTCTCCTTTGTATATCTATTTTGCATCATACCATGTTTTGCCTTCTCCAATTTCTGCTATTAGCGGTACTTTAAGTTTTATAACGTTTTCCATGCAATTTTTAAGTATTTGTTTAACTATATTTTTTTCTTCTTCATATGTTTCTATCAGAAGTTCATCATGGACTTGCAAAATTAATTTTGATTTTAAATTATTCTTTTTTAATTCGTCATATACTCTTATCATTGCAATTTTTATTATGTCTGCTGCGGTTCCTTGTATAGGTGTATTCATTGCAACTCTGTTTCCAAATTGCCTAACCATATAATTGCTTGAAGAAAGTTCTGGTACATATCTTCTTCTGTTAAACAGAGTTTCTACATAACCTTTTTCTTTTGCTTTAGATTCTATATCTGACATATAATTTTTTATTCCATTATACTTATTCAAATATTGTTCTATATAGCCTTTTGCTACCTTTACAGGCACATCTAATTGTTCAGAAAGACCATAATCACTTATTCCATAAACAATTCCAAAGTTTACTGCCTTAGCATTTGAACGCATTTTCTTTGTAACTTCTTCAATAGGAACATTAAACACCATTGATGCAGCTTGCTTGTGAATATCTTCACCTGCATTGAAGGCATTTATCATATTTTCGTCCTCTGCAATATGTGCAAGAACTCTAAGTTCAATTTGCGAGTAGTCTGCATCAAGTAAAATTGTTCCTTCCTTTTGAGCCATAAAAGCTTTTCTTAAGTTCTGTCCTAATTCCATTCTTGTTGGAATGTTTTGAAGATTAGGATCTGTACTGCTAATTCTTCCTGTTGCTGTTACTGTTTGATGAAAGTGCGAATGTATTCTATTCGTGGTCTCATTAATACAAGGTAAAAGTCCTTCTACAAATGTAGAATTAAGTTTTGAAATTTGCCTAAATTCAAGTATTTTTTCAATAGCAGGATGTTTTTTCTTTAATTTTTCTAGAACATCACCATCTGTTGAATAACCACTTTTGGTCTTTTTTAAAACAGGGAGTCCTAGTTTTTCAAATAAGACTTCTCCTAATTGCTTAGGTGAATTTATATTAAATTCCATCCCGCACATTTCATATATTTCTGCTTTTAGTTTTTCTATTTGTCCTTGAAGTTCTAAACCAAATGATTTTAACTCTTCTTTATCTACATACATACCTGTATATTCCATGTCTGCTAAAACTTCTACTAAAGGCATTTCTATTTCATTAAATAGTTTCCATGCACCTGTTTCTTCTAATTTACCGTTTTAAAATATCGTATAGCTTGTATATTACAAAAACATAAGCACATTTACGCTCATCTAGTTTTTGTACTTCAGTTTCAAATAGGTTCATTTGGTCATTTGCGTTATTGTCATTATTATATGTTAAAATATCAAAGTTTAAGTATTCTTGGCTTAGGTTTTCCAAGTTGTACTTACCTTTTGTTGAATCAAGTAAATAAGCTGCTACATGTACATCAAACATCATGTTTTTTGCATTTATCCCGCTTTCTTTTAAAGCTCTCCAGTCTTCTTTTAAATGCGTACCGCATTTTAGAATTGTTTCATCTTCAAAAATCGGTTTAAAATACTCTATTAATATTTCATCGTTTAAACGAATATATGCTATTTTGTTGTTTTTTTCGTTAAATATATAAATCGCATTTATATTCTTTTCATTTTTTAAGTCAAGAAAATAAAACATTCTTTTAGAATTATTTACTTTCTCTACTATTCTTAAATAGTCTTCTTTAAGTTCTTCAAATTCAAAACTATATGAAGGATTTGCTTCTACTTGAGCATTTTCTCCGCAGATTAAATCTTTCTATATACTTGTTAAATCTTAAATTTTTAAATATTTCATAAACTGCTTGTCTATTCCAATCTTTAGTTCTAATAAGCTCTAAGTCGCTTAAAATTGGTGCATGTATATCAATAGTTCCAAGTGTTCTCGAAAGCTCAGCTAAGTCTTTGTTCTGGGCAATTTTTTCTCTTAGTTTTCCTTTTATGTTGTCTTCATTTTTTTCGATTTTATTATATATGTTTTCTATTGATCCATATTCTTGTATTAGGCTTATTGCTGTTTTTTCTCCAATACCTGGTACTCCAGGAATATTGTCTGATGCATCGCCCATAAGCCCCTTAACTTCTATTAGTTTAAGGGGCTCTATTCCATATTCTTCTTTGATTTTCTCTTCTGTATAGTCTTCTTCTTCAGTCTTCCCCATTTTTGTTCGAGGTATTCTTACTTTAATATTTTTCTCAACAAGTTGGAATGCGTCTCTGTCTCCGGTTAATATTGTTACATCAAGGTTATTAGCTTTGCCAAGTTTAGCAAGAGTTCCTAAAATATCATCTGCTTCATATCCTTCTTGCTCAATTATGGTAATATTCATTGCTTTAAGTACATCTTTTAAAATTGGCATTTGCTGAGCCAATTCTTCTGGCATTCCTTTTCTTGTTCCTTTATAGTCTTTATACATCAAATGTCTTTTGGTAGGTGCTTTAAGGTCAAATGCAATTGCTACATACTCTGGTTTAATGTCTTCCATTATTTTAAAATATATAGCTAAAAAGCCATATATTCCATTTGTATAAACACCATCTGCTGACATAAGTGCCTTAGTACTCATAATTCCGTAGAAAGCTCGGTTTACAATACTGTTACCATCTATTAAAACAAGCTTATTCAATATTGCTTTCCTCCTACATTTTAATTAAATCTTTTATTACCTCACCTGCTATTATTAATCCTGCTACTGAAGGAACAAAAGAAACACTACCAGGAACATGCTTTTTATTGTTGTTTTCTTCTTGGCAGTTTTGAAAAGATTCTTCATCAATTGGAATAGGTTCTTCCTTTGAATAAACAACTTTAAGCTTTTCTATTCCTCGTGCTTTCAGTTCTTTTCTCATTACTTTTGCAAGTGGGCATACCTTAGTACTATATATATCTGCTACTTCAAATCTTGTAGGATCTAATTTATTGCCAGTTCCCATACATGATATTACAGGAATATTCATCTCGTTTGCTCTTTTAATTATCTCAATTTTCGCAGTTACAGTATCCACTGCATCAACAACATAATCAATTGTGTTATCTATAATTTGTTCACTTTGTGCTGTGAAAAATTCTTTATATACATCTACTTCTGCTTTAGGATTAATGTCTAAAATTCTTTCTTTTTCGACATTAACTTTATCATGTCCTATAGTTTTTGTAGTTGCAATTAGCTGTCTATTTAAATTTGTAAGGCTTACTTGGTCATTGTCGATTAACATGAATTTACCAATTCCTGCTCTTGCAAGTCCTTCTACGACATATGTTCCTACTCCGCCTATTCCAAATATTGCAACTTTTGAATTGTTTAATTTTTTTACAGCATCTTTGCCTATAATTAATTCTGTTCTAGAAAACTGATTCAATATTATTCCTCCAATACTATAGAATATCTTAGTCTACAAGTTCCGAATCTTGGAGCACTATGATATTTCCGTAATTTTGGTGAATATGTTTTAAAACTTCATTGTCATCATCTACCAAAACAATTTGCTTATCAGTTTTAACATCTTTCAAAAAGTCAGTTTTAATATCTTTTGCTGATTTCCAATCTTGACTTGCTCTAGAAATAATATTTCTATTTTCTTTTTTGAAAAAAGGTGCATTTGCATCTAGCCATACATTTTTATCTTCTATTTGTGAGTCTTCTCTGCAAACAGAAAGAATGCAAACTTCTACATTTTCAAGTTCAGATACTTCTTTTATATTAGCAATGTTTTGAGTAAGGGGCCTTTTGTGCAAAAAGTCAAAAGGATTTTTCCCTATATCGTATGATGCTATAACTCCATCCATATCAATAAAAAGTATTAAATCATTTTTACTTGCCATTTCTTTAATTAAATTATAAAAATACATTAGTACCTCCAATTTGTCCTGTTTGAACGTCTTGTTTGTTCCATTGTAAGCAATTCTTCTAATGCATCAAGTCGCTTCACTAAGGACTCATTTCCTTTTCCTTCAATTTTTCTTCGTAAATCAGCTATTCTAGCCAAATATAATTCTGGTCTTCTAAATAGTTCTACTTCTTGCATTGCTCTTTCATTGCGAATTGCTTCAGCAACACTTGGGTATCTTGGGTCTCCTGCTGAATAGATTAATTGTGGAGGAGATTGTTCGATATATCCCCTTCTAAATACTCTCATTTGGTCAAATAGTCCTCGGTTTTCGACTATGCCAATTGTCTCTAGCATTCTGTCGTATGCTCTATCATGATTCTCTATAGTAACAGCTCTTGGAGGTAATCCTTTTTCCATAAAGAATTCTTCTCTTTCGAAGCATGATAATAGGCTTTCAAATCTGTTTACAGCTAAAATGTTTATATCTATTTCATATCCGCCTTCAATAGTTCTTTGCTCTCTTAGTCCATCACTTCCTATTCTTCCAATCGGAGCCGTTCCACCATTTTTTTGGAACTCTAAAATGTCTATATATGCAGCAGTACTAGCAAATGTTCCCTCTTGCATCATATCACATCTTACATCTATGGCACGTCTTCTTAAGTATTCATCAAGTGCTCGTCCAGTAAACTTCTGAAGGATTCTATATGCATGGTCAGGGTGTTTTGCAATTACTTCACTATAATGTTTATGGTGTAATGCAATTTTGTCTGGGTTAAACTCTAAAAATTTTAAAAATCCACCACTTCTTTGAGCTTCACTTACGAGATATGTTCTCAATGCCGTTTTTCCAGCTCCAGGTTGAGCTACAACAAAAATCGATCTCGGATGTTCTACACTTTGTGCCTCCAAAAAGATGTCTTGCTCAGCTCTTAAAAGGCATTCTTGATATTCTTCTTCTGTTAAGTCATACATACTAAAGTCGTCCATAATTACCTCCTTAATCTTTCTTTACGTATTCCGTGAGCACTTTGTTAATTGTTTCTTCATCATTTTGGTAAACAAGTTCTTTTTCTTTTTTTAGTTTTAATACTTTTTCTTTAAATTCCGCATAATCTTTCGTTTTATTGTTTTTTATTGTTTCAGCAATTTTTAAATCAATTGCATACAATGCTGCATCAATTTTGTAATCCATTAAAACTCCTCCTTTATGCATAATCAATCGTTGAATGGCCTATAAAAATTTATATGGCATTCTATAATTTTGTGTTATTATATCATATAAAAAAATTTTTTTCTACAAATATATTGATAAAAAGGATATAACATTTTTGTTATATCCTTTTTTATTTTAATTTGTTTTTTTGTCTTTATTTTTTTCTTTTCTAAATATAAATAATTTACTGAAAACAAAGTTCAAAATTATTACCATTATGTTTGATATGATTTTCATAAGTAATGAGTTAAACTTTAGATAGTCTATCGTTATATTTAAAAGGATTGTTTCTAAAACTAGCGTAAATACTCTCGCTCCTATAAAAGAAATAAATTCAATAAATAATTCTTTAGATGTATTAGATTTTGACTCAAATACACACCATTTATTACTTAAATAAGCAAATATTACAGCTGTAACCCAAGCTATAATGTTATTAACTGTTGTAGAAAAATCCCATAGTGTTTCGCATAGCCAGAATGTAAAGATGTTTACAACTGTGGCTAGAAAACCAAAAATAAGATATCTCATTCCTTCTTTATGTTTTATATACCATTCTGCTAGACTATTCAATCTAACAAGCCTTAATAACTTAAGGAAAAGGTTTTCAAAAAAATCAACTACTTTGCAAAAAATCTTTTTCATAAATTAGCCCTTTCGTTTTTATAATAACTATTTGCTTTTTGCTTCATGATAAGTTTTTTCGGTATTTACACTCCATACGTTATCTTTGCTTGTAATGCCATTAGTTATATTATTAACTGCTTCTATTGCTGTTAACATTGAATGGTCCATATTGTTATATCTATGTTGTCCATTTCTTCCTATGCAGTATAAATTTTCAAATTTATTCAAGTACTGTACTAGCTCGTCTATTCTATCATAAGTATCAAAATATGCAGGATATGCTTTTTTGATTTTCTCTCTATGAGTATCAAGTACATCTTCTTTATCTATTATTCCAATTTTAGCTAACTCACTTACAGCTAGTTCTGTAAATTCTTTATCATCCATATTCCAATATTCGTCGTTTTCTAAACAAGTATACTCTAGTCCCATCCATACTGTATGCTCTGGATCTTTTACTAAGTATGGAGACCAGTTATTAAATATTTGAAATCTTAACATTTTAACATCTGGATCTTGCACGTATACCCAGCAGTCTGGTACGATATTAGATAAAGTTTTTAATTCTGTTTCATTTTTAATTTTTAGCTTATTTACTAATACTCCAACTGTTTGGAAATCTAAGTATGGTAGTCCTTGTGCTATCTCTAATATATCAGCTGGTACATTTTGTCCTTTTAGGCCACTAACCAAATCTTTTACAGGCATTGATGAAATAAATATGTCAGCTTTCATTTCAACATTTTCTCCGTTTACATTACAAATAACAGAAGAAATTTTATCGTTTTCCATTACTAGGTTTACAACCTTATGGTTTTTAAGTATCTTACCACCATTGTTTTCAACATTGCTAGCCAATGTTTCCCAGAACTGTCCTGGACCATATTTAGGATACCAGAACTCCTCTATTAATGATGTTTCTGTTTCTGTTGCATCTTTCTTTTTACGTTTTTTTGAAATCATATCTTTAAGTACTGCTTTAATTGAAAGGCCTTTTACTCTTTGAGCTCCCCAATCAGCAGAAATTTGGCTTGGGTGTCTTCCCCAAAGCTTTTCAGTGTATTTTTCAAAAAACATATTATAAAGTACTTTTCCAAACCTATTTATGTAAAAGTCTTCTAATGAATTTTCTTTTCTTTTATAGAAAATAGTTTTTAAATAACTAAATCCCGCTTGTATTGTTCTTTTTAAACCCATATTAGTGAATGTCTGTTTTTTCATAGATATTGGATAATCAAAAAACTTGTGTAAATAATAAATTCTAGAAACTCTGTTTCTTAAAAGCATAACCCTATCTTCTGTTTCCGGGTCAGGTCCACCAGATACAAGTTTCTTTTCTCTTGAAAGTATTTTATCGTCAATAGAATCATGACCTTGTATAGGCATTATAGTTTTCCAATAATTTGAAATCATTTCATTTTTTGAAAAGAATCTATGTCCGCCAATGTCCATTCTATTTCCGTTGTATCTAACAGTTTTAGATATTCCACCTACATCATTTGATTCTTCCAAAACAATCACTTCATAGTCTTTGTTTTTCGTTAGTTCATTTGCTGCTGTTAAACCTGCAGGTCCTGCTCCTATTACAATTACTTTCTTCATATTTTCCTCCTAAAATTTATTACAAAAATATTTCATTAATTTGAACTATCAAAGTTTATTCTTTCTTCTTCAACTACAAGTGGTCTATTCATTGTTCTAGAATTAATTGCTAAAATATATTCTCCTAAGAATCCTATAAAGAATATTTGGAGTGCACCTAAGAAAAACATTCCGATAAGAATTGGTGCCATACCTGCACTAAATCTATCCCAATAGATTAATTTTAAAACTAAATAAACCATTCCTATGATAAAGCAAATAATAGAAATTATAATTCCAGAAAATGTTGCTAGTCGTAATCCCATCTTTGTATATGATGTAAAGCTTAACATTGCCGCATCATATAGCTTGTAGAAGTTGTTGTGTGTTTTGCCTGCCTTTCTTTTTGCTTGCTCATACATTATTTCTTTTCTTTTAAAGCCAAGTTCAGCAACTATACCTCTTAAAAATGGCGTATGTTCGTTTAAGTTTCTAAGCACATTAATAAAATCTTTATCGTATAACCCGAAACCTGTAAAATGCTCTATTTGTTCAACGTCAGATAATTTTTTTATGACCTTATAATAAATGCTTCTTAGAAAATACATTATTTTGCTTTCTTTGCTTTTATTTTTAATTCCTATTACTATCTTATATCCGTTTTCCCATTCTTTTACGAATTTTGTAATCATTTCAACAGGATCCTGAAAATCTGCGCAAAGTAATATCGTACAATCACCTGTAGTTTGTAATAAACCATAATATGGTGAATTAAACTGTCCAAAATTTCTTGAATTAAAAATAGCTTTTATCTTTTTGTTATTATTGCACATTTCTCTTATATAGTCTCGAGTTTTGTCTGTTGAATTATTGTCAATAAATACTAATTCGTAGTCATACTCTGATAAATTTGTCTCAATTTCTTTTCTAACAGCCTCTGCAATTTCTCTAACATTTGCTTCTTCATTATAGCATGGAATTAATATGCTTATTTTTTTCACTTTTAACATTCCCTTCCTACATTTATTTATTGTAATTTTTATACCATTCTATTGTTCTTTTAATTCCTTCTTTAAAGTCAATTTCAGGTACAAAGCCAGTATCTTGGGTTAATGCATTAATATCTGCACACAGGTTCATTACTTGATTTTTTGAATATTCTTTAAATCCTAATTTCAACTCTATATTATCATTTATTTGTTTTTTTATTTCTTCAATATATTCATACAAAGGCTTTTGTTTACCACTTCCACATGGATATATAGAATTATTTTTTCCTTTTAGCCCTATAAGATATAATGCTTTTGCCATATCATCTACATACAGGTAATCCCAATTTTGTTCAGCTTTTGTATATTCTGGTGATTCATTATTCTCTAACATATTCTTTATACTAGACATTATCATTGTATTTTCTGCATCATTAGGCCCATAAATACTTAAAATTCTTAACCAAATATGTTTTATATCTAATTGATTAGCAAGTATTCTGCTTAAGTTTCCAGCACAATATTTTGCATTTCCATATGCAGTTTCTGGGTTAACTGGTGTTTTTGATGAAATCAGTCCCTCAACTCTTCCATATTCAGCTTGTGAGCCAGTACCAATAAAACATTTGCAATTTAATTTTTTAGCAAGTTTAACTGCATCAATTGTATATTTTATATTACGATTTTGTATGTCAACATTGTCTCTGTCTTCTCCTCTGGTTCCTTCCCATGCAAGATAATACATAGCATCAAAATCATTATCTTTGATTTGTAGGTTTTCAAGATTGTCTAAGTCACATTCAACAATTTTAATTCTATCATTCTTAGGCAATAGTTTTAATCTTGTTGAATTTTTTCTTGCTATTACAACTACTTCTATATCTTTATTTATTAAGTAATTAGTGAGTGCAAGGCCTATCATTCCTGTTGCTCCTATAATTATCACTTTTTTCATTTTTAATTATTACCTTTCTATGTTTAATTTTGCTTAATGGTTATATACACTAATTATCCTTTCTTCAATTTCCTTTGCTGACATTTTATATTGTTCTCTTAGATAATTTTGTTTTCCTACAATTGATGTATATTCATCGTTTAAGCCTATCCTTAGTAATTTTGAATTGTGTGGCACCTCTGACATTACTTCAGCAACAGCTCCTCCAAAACCACCCATAATATTATGTTCTTCAATAGTAATTATTAATTTACTTTCATTAATGCATCTTAGTATTGTTTGCTTATCTATTGGTTTTATCATTGGGAAACTATACAGGCCAACGGCAAAGCCTTTTTCTTTAAGTTCTTCACATGCTTTTTTGGCTTCATACAATATATTTCCCGTTGAAAAAATTGCTATGTCATTTCCGTCATTCATTTTGATAGCACTTTTCACGTCTAATTTTTCATTTTCACCGTGTATTATTTCTTCGTTTCCTCTATTTAGTCTAAGGTAGCAGGTTCCTTTTTGTTTAAGCATTTCTTCTGTGCATGCAATTGCTTCTAATGGATCAGCAGGAGAAAAAACTTTAACATTTGGGAGTGCTCTCATCATTGCAATATCTTCAGTTGCATGATGAGTCATTCCAAGTGTCCCATATGCAAATCCACCACCAACACTTACTATTTTTACATCTGCATTGTTGTATGCACAATCATTTCTTATTTGTTCAATACATCTTAATGTAGTGAAATTGCCTATTGAATATACAACGACAGTTTTTCCCTCTTTTGCCATTCCTGCTGCAACTCCCATCATGTTTTGTTCAGCAATTCCTGCATTAATAAATCTATCTGGGAAATTCTCAATGAATAAATCTAATGCATTGTAGCCTAGATCCCCAGTAATTAAAATAATGTCTTCCCTATCTTTCGCAATTTCAACAAGCTTTTTTACAAACGAATTTCTCATTATTGTTTTGCCTCCAATTCCTCAATTGCATTTTTAAAGTCGTCTCCTTGCGGTGATTTGTAATGCCAAACTAGGTTGTTTTCCATAAAAGAAATACCTTTTCCTTTTATGGTATTTGCTATTATTACATTAGGTTTTCCGTTTTTTTCAATTTTCAAAAAAGTATTTCTTAATTCTTCATGATTGTTTCCATCTATTTCATATACATTCCATCCAAAACTTTTCCATTTTTCATTAAATGGATTTAGCGATATAATATCATCACAATTTCCCATCGCTTGCATTTTGTTTGAATCAACAATTACAATTAAATTGTCTAGTTTGTATTGTCTTGAGAAAAGCGCACATTCCCATATTGTGCCTTCATCACATTCTCCATCTCCTATTATTACATACGTATTAAATTTCTTATGATCAATTTTAGCAGATAAAGCAATACCTGCACCAACTGGCATGCCATGTCCCAATGAGCCGGTCGAAAATTCAACACCTGGGACATTTTTTTGTGACACATGTCCAGATAAAATGCTTCCGTTTTGGCAATATGTGTATAATTCGTCTTTATTAAAAAAACCTTCCTCAGCAAGTGCTGCATATATTGCACTTCCCGCATGACCTTTGCTAAGTATAATTCTATCTCTGTTTTCATCTTGAGGATTGTTTATATCATACTGTGCAATTTGCGAATATAACACAGCAACAATATCAGTAACAGATAATGCAGAAGCAATATGTGAAGAATTTGCAATGTTAGACATTTCTGTAATATCTTTTCTTATTTTAAAAGCTAATTCTTCTGAACTTGTTACCTTTTTTTCCATAAAACAACTATCCTTTCTTTGGCCAATTCTAGTAATATTATTTTTTATATACCCAAAATTTATTTAAAATGAAATTTAATGGTACAGTTATAACTAAATTAACAAAAGTAGCAATATAATGATCTATTCCCATTTGTTGTTCTTCTATATATAGCAATAGCGCTGTTAAAAATAACCCTGTTATTGCATAAGAAATATAGACTTTTATTAAGGTCTTCACAGATTTTTTTTGTTCTTTTTCCTTACCAAATACATATTTGCTATTTAAAACAAATGAAATAAACACTGTAATAGTAAACGCAATAATATTACAAATCTGCTCATGCAAATGCAAACAATAGTATCCAGCATTTGTAATAGCATAAGATAAGATTGTATTTATTGCTCCTACAATTCCAAATTTTATAAACTGAATAATGGTATCTTTCGTTTTCATTTTACAGCTTCTTTCAACATTTTTATCATATAATCAATTTTTTCGTTTGTCATGCCTGGATATACTCCAATCCAAAATGTTTTCTCCATTATCTTGTCTGTATTTGTTAATTCACCAACAACTCTATATCCTGTTTTACTATTTCTCATTTCATCAAAACATGGGTGTTTCGTTAGATTGCCAGCAAAAAGATTTCTTGTTTGTACTCCATGTTGCTCTAAATATGTAGTAATTTTAGTTCTTTCAACATTTTCTTTGCAAGTTATACAAAATCCAAACCAGCTTGGAGAAGAATTCGTGCAAGCTTCTGGCAATATTAGCTTATCTTCTAATCCTTTTAATCCTTCTTTAAGTCTGTTAAAGTTTTGTTTTCTTTTTTCTACGAAAGATGGGAATTTTTTTAATTGTGCTACACCAATAGCTGCTTGCATATCAGTAGCTTTTAAATTATATCCAAAATGTGAATAAACATATTTATGGTCATATCCAACTGGAAGTAGTCCGTATTGCTTGTCAAATCTATGTCCACATAAATTGTCAACACCAGACGGGCACGAGCAATCTCTTCCCCAATCTCTAAATGATCTAATAATTTTGTTTAATAACGGATTATCTGTATAAACCGCTCCACCTTCTCCCATTGTCATATGGTGTGGTGGGTAAAAGCTTGATGTTCCAATATCTCCTATTGTTCCTGTTAATTTTTCTTCTCCATTAATTTTATATGTAGAGCCTAATGCATCACAATTATCTTCAACGAGCCATAAATTATGTTTTGTGCAAAATTCTTTTACTGCACTTAGGTCAAAAGGATTTCCTAATGTATGAGCTATCATTACAGCTTTTGTTTTATCTGAATATGCTTTCTCTAGCATATTAACATCTATGTTGTATTGTGGAATTGTAACATCTACAAATACAGGTACAGCACCATACTGTACAATTGGTGATACAGTTGTAGGAAATCCTGCTGCAACTGTAATTACTTCATCACCTCTATTAATTTTTCTGTCGCCTAAAAGTGGTGAAGTAAGTGCCATAAAAGCTAATAAATTAGCAGAAGATCCAGAATTTACCAAGCTACAAAATTTTACACCTAAATATTTTGCAAAGTTCTCTTCAAATTCTCTTGTATATCTTCCAGATGTTAGCCAGAAATCCAAGCAGCTATCAACTAAATTGCACATTTCCTCGCTATCATACACTCTTGAAGCATATGTAATTCTATCTCCTTCTTTGAATTTCTTATTTTGGTTATGATACCTATTACAATATTCTTTTACTTCATTTAATATTTTTTCTCTTTCTTGTTTTTCTGTATCTTCCATAATATTCCCCTTTCATTTGTAAATTGAAATTTCTTCAATTTGTTTTGCTTTTTCATTAAGTTCATTTGGTACAATTAAAATAAAATCATATGTTTCATATAATGTATAATCTGTATATATATTTTCTTTAAATCTTTCATGGAATTTATTTTCTATTTTCAAATATGTTTTTTTATCAATTAGTAAAGCCTTTTTATTTAGCTTTAAAAAGTCTATAATTTTTGTAGTATCTTCATAGCTAAACATATCGATAAATCCATTCATCTTTTTGGTATCTGCTTTATCTAAGGTACTATATAAAAGCGACTCAAAATTCGTTAATAATTCAATATCCCCTATTTTTTGTTCTATACTATTTATTAAATTTCTTTGTTCGTAAAGTCTCTTGTTATTTTCTACATAGCTTTTATCTAAAGTATATATCTCTCCATTTTTATTTACTAAGAAAGCATATAGGGCAGTTGCTCCAGAATTTACTAATAATATTGTTAATAATAATGGGAAAAAAACTTTAGTGATATTTTTTTTCCAATTATTATCTATTAAATTTCTATCAACTATAATAGTAATCAGCATTATAGCTGGATATAAAACAGCTGAAAGCGTCTCCCAATGGCTTCTGCCTTGATAATAATGGAATATTCCCATTCCTAAAATTGTTAAAACAAATAATGGAACATTTTTCTCAAAATCTGCTGTATTATTTTTATCGTACATTCTTAATCTCTTCAAAGATATTGCCAAGCATGTTGCATATAAAATAATAACTAATATCCATGGAGCAAATAATTCCATTTTTATCATATTAAAACCTTGACCTAAAAATATAGCTTGGCCAAAAAGCAAATTTTTTACTTGCATTATTTGTCCGGGTTCTTATATATGATATGCCCTCAACTATAATTACATAAACTACTATACTTAAAACGAGCATAGCTGTATGTATTAATATTTGAATATAAGTTTTTTTGTCTTTAAATGAATTAAAGTACAGGTTTTCATAGCATAAGAACAAATACCATAGTCCCGCTGTTACCAGCCCCGTTTCTAAGTTCCAAAATAAAGCTATTGCTGATATTATAAAACCTACAATTTGCAAAACTATTTTGGGGAATTTTGTTTTATATTTTAGGTATATTGTAATATATAATAACATAATACTTAAAAAAATTATTCTATGTGGTACATATTGAAAATAAAGTGAATTATTTACTAATACTGGCCTTGTTACACTATAATAAAGTATTGATAGCATTCCAGCTAAAACTAAGAATTTGTTTTTTACAAATTTGCTTAGAAAAACTGAGTAATTAATAAATGCTATTAATGCAGTTATTGATACTAGCCAACTAAATATATATATTTTATCTCCATTTTGAAATAAAGACAAAATAGCACTATATACATATGCATAATATCCATATATGCAATTAAAATCAATCCCAATTGTTAGTCCACTAAGCGTTTTATATACCGGATAATAATATGCGTCAAAATGATGTGCCATATAATAATCTTGTTCAAAATTTGGTAAAACAAATAAGTATGCAAATATGAAAAACAAGCTATACATCAATCCATATACAATTATATCAGTAATTTTACTCTTATATTTTATATATGATTGAAACAGAATTACAAACATCGCATATGAAAAAACAAAAGCTATAAAATTATGATTAGCAATATAGCAATTTATTCCCGGTGCAAAATTTCCGCATATAATTATTGCTAAAATTATAAGTCCGAGCACAACCATAATCATAGAATTCATTATATTATTAATTACATTTAATTTACTGGTTTTGCTGTATGTCACCTTGTTTATTATTTTATAGGAAATCATGAATAATATTGGAAAAGATATTGTTAATACAATATACTGCAATAGTTCTGATTTTTCACTTACAAAAAGTGATGAATCTGGCAAAAAATTTTCTTCTATAAATTCCTTGTCAATAGAACCTGGTAAAAAACTTATAATAGCTCCTAAGCAAATAATAATTAATAGCGTAATTATCATTGAGAATTTAAACGATATTTTTTCTTTAAGTATATTATCGTCTTGAGTATTCATTTATTTCCAACTCCATTTCACGCATTATCGATTTTTCATTCATATCAAGTTTTGAAAATATTACTGTTTTATCAATTGTTTCTTCTATATTCCATTTAGGTTTCCAATCTAATTCATTTTTAATTTTTGAGCAATCGAGTTTTAAAAAATTTGCTTCATGTGGGCCACCAAGGTTTTTACACTCAATTTGAAGACCATCTCCCCATTTTTTTGCAAATAAATTAACCAATTTTTCAACTGTTACACAGTTTTCATCGTTAGGTCCCACGTTATATGAGTCTTCATATTTTTTATCTTCATATTGTTTTTGTGCAATTAAGAGATATGCAAATAGTGGTTCTAAAACATGCTGAAATGGTCTTGTTGAATTTGGATTTCTAATTATTATGCTTTCATTGCTTCTCGCTGCTCTTACACAGTCTGGAATTATTCTGTCTTTTGCAAAGTCTCCTCCGCCTATTACATTTCCAGCTCTTGCAGTTGAGATTGCAATGTTTCTTTCATTAAAAAAACATCTTTTATATGTCTGTGTTATAAGTTCTGAACAAGACTTACTGTTTGAGTAAGGGTCATGTCCATCTAAAATTTCATTTTCTCTATATCCCCAATTCCATTCGTTGTTTTTATAAACCTTATCAGTTGTTACATTTAAAAATGATTTAACGCTATCACAATTTCTGATACATTCTAAAATATTTACTGTTCCCATAACATTTGTTTCATAGGTGTATACTGGTTTTTCATAAGATGTTCGTACTATTGGCTGAGCTGCTAAATGAAATACAATTTCTGGCTTAGCATTGTCTATTGCAGTTTGTAAAGATTTTAAATCTCTAATGTCTCCAATTATATGAGTTATCTCTTTTTCAATTCCAGAAATAGTAAATAAATTTGGATTTGTTTCAGGTTCTAGCGCATATCCTGTAACTTCTGCTCCTGCAAGAAGTAATATCTTGCATAGCCATGTTCCTTTAAATCCAGTGTGGCCTGTTACAAAAACTTTTTTGCCTTTATAAAAATCTAAACCATTCATATTAATCCTCCCACACTTTCCATGGAGCATTGCCAGTTTTCCATATAGCCTCTAGTTTCATTTTATCTCTTTGTGTATCCATACATTGCCAGAATCCTTGGTGTCTATATGCTACAAGTTGTCCATCTTTTGCTAAATTCTCTAATGGTTCTTTTTCAAAAACAGTAGCATCCCCATTTTTTATGTAGTCAAAAACTTCTGGATTTAAAACCATGTATCCTCCATTTATCCATGAGCCATCAGAATCTTCTTTTTCTCTAAACGATTCAACTACATTTTCATTATTCATATCAAGCACTCCAAATTTTTGTCCAATATTTACTGCCGTTATAGTTGCAATTTTATTATGTGATTTATGGAATTCTACTAATTTTTTTATATCAACATCACATAACCCATCACCGTATGTTAGCATAAATGGTTCATTCCCAACATATTTTTGTATTCTCTTAATACGTCCTCCAGTCATTGTTTCAAGGCCAGTATCAATTAGTGTAACCTTCCATGGTTCAGCATAGTTGCAATGTACATCCATTTTGTTATTTGCTAAATCGAATGTTACATCTGATGTATGTAAGAAATAGTCGGCAAAATACTCTTTTATTACATACCCTTTATATCCAAGGCAGATTATAAACTCATTAAATCCATATTTTGAGTATTCCTTCATAATGTGCCAAAGTATTGGTCTTTCACAGATTTCGATCATAGGTTTCGGCTTTAAATGGCTCTCTTCCGATATTCTTGTTCCAAATCCACCTGCTAAAATTACAACTTTCATATTAATCTCCCTTTCATTTTATTATTTAGATATATATTTAAACAGCCCTTCATCCGGACTCATAAAGTTTTTATATTCTTTTATTTCCTTATCAGTAAACGTTACTATTTTGTCTGCCACTGCATTAATCCTACCTGTTTGCAAAATTGTATAAAAAGCTCTTGAGTATTCGATTATAGGTGTAATACACCCTAATGCAAATATAATAATTAATATAGTGTTTTTGATTGATTTTGTATCAATGTTTAACATATATTCAATTAAATAATAAGTGATTATTAATAAAGAAGGAATGGACGCTCTCATCGCAAAATCTCGGTCTAGTCCCAACCTAAATAAAGGTATAAATAATAAACTTATTGTAGCAGTCCAAAAAAGCTCATTTTTCATATTTTTCTTTGCTAGAAAAATTGCATAAATTCCAACTTCCAAAAAATAAAAAATTGCTAAGTACACCATCCCATATGTTGTTAATATGTCTGTATCTACTCTAAACCTCCCAGACGATCCTATTGCAGAATTGCTACAATAGTATAAATAATATATAGGTAAAATCGTTATCAAAGCCAATATGTTTTGAATAGAAAACATTTCTTTTATAAACTCTAATATGTTTTTCTCTTTTATTTTTTCAATTAGATATTTCACGCCCCTTACAGCGAATAACGGAATTAGGCCTATCATTGGTAAAGGAGCATACGGCAAACACAATAAGAATAAAAGGAAATAATTATTAATTTTCTTTTCACCAATAAACATTAACACTATTAGCCATGCTGCGACACATTGATTGTACACCCAGAAAAGCTGCGTTATTATTGAACTGAATTGGAAATATCCTGCCCACCATTCAATATGTAGCGACCTAATTATTTCCATTTCATTCATTAATAAAATCCCTATAATGTCAAGTCCACTAAATCCAAAAAATACTACAAGCATAATCAAAAGCTTTTTCTTTGTATCAACTTTTAATAATTTTATAATCCATAATATACACAATGATACACCTATCGAGCACCAAATTAGTGTAGTAATATTGGCAATAAACCATGATGTTGTTTCACCAAATATAAGGCATATTTTTCCAATCACAGCTGGTAATAGCCAAAATCCTGTGTAATAAGTCAATGTTGCATTTGTATTGTCATAGTGTACTGGCCATTCCATATTTATTAAATCTCTAAATATAGCATTTCGCCAATGCCAGTCATCGCTTTGATAGAACAGATTTCCTTGTCCAGCTGTAATACAAATTAAAAAAACAAAAACCAAAATTAACAATAGCCTTTTTTTGTTTATAAAAATTTCGTCGTCAGCATCTTTGTCTTTAACGCATTTAATTATTAATATTATTACTAAGGCTATTGAGGCCGGTATAGATATGATTGGTTTTAACCAGCCTAATGCAAAAATAATAATTGGTAGTATTAAATATATATATGAGATAATACTTAATTGTTTTTTATTCATTTTTCTCCTCTTTTGCCTTAGAATATTTTTTTTTTGCATATTTTCTTTTTTAGATAGATGCCATCAACTCTAAAGATTTTTTATTTAATAATTTATTTTTCACATTCTATCATAATAACATCTTTTTTTCTACATAATATTTAATAGAACTTTATGACCATAATTTCATTTATAATCTTAATTGAATCTTTATCTAGCCTTTTTTTCATTTGTTGGAATTCTAGATTGTCAATTAAATTGACAATCTAGAACACTTACATCAGCAAAATCAGCACTTTTGATTATATTATTTAATTGTATTGCTATTAAATAATGTATTACATATGTGACAGTTTTACTGCTTATATTGCTACTCCATTTTTAATGTTATATTTTGTCCCATTATATACTATTACACCTGTGTAATTCTTTTGCAGTATGCTATTTTTTAGGTAATACCATGTTCCACTTATCTTTGTTAGGCCGTTTACTCCTACTATTAGCACACCACTTTGAACATAATATTTTCCTCCATTATATTCTACTAGTCCTGTGTAGTTCTTTTGCAATATGCTATTTTTTAGATAATACCATGTTCCATTTATCTTTGTTAGGCCGTTTACTCCTACTATTAACACGCCATTTTGAACATAATATTTTGCTCCATTATATTCTACTAAACCTGTATAATTATCTTGTAATGTATTGTTTAAATAATAATACCATGTTCCATTTACTCTTGTTAGACCATCAGGATAATAAATTGATGCTTCAATGCTTGTAACACCACTATCAGCATGATTAAAGTCGCCGATAACTTTATAATACAACATATAACTTCCTACTTCTTTTGCTTGTGGTATGTTTTCGCTATAGTTTACATTATCCGATGAATATAAAACTGTTCCTTCGTCTGATCCTTCTGATGTAATTAAATCTTGATTTTGTCCATTATATGCTAATCTATTGCCAGTAATTCTTTTAGCTCTAGCAATAGGCTTTGTATAAGGTGTTTCAAATACTTTGTAAGAATTATTGTTTTCAGCCACATAAACTACATTTGGTTCTCCTGATTCTGTATTTGCTCCTGAAAGCTTTTCTGTTGCAAAAGAAGGAGCTTTGTTTAATGCCATACTTATATCAGCTTCAGTTGCTAAAGATGTGGCTCTTATTAATACACATTCATTTATTACGAAATTTCTATCGCTATAAATACCATAGCTTTTAGATTGATTATATGTATTTGTTCCATTATTTTGTGGTACTGCACCACCTTTTGCCAATACTGTTCCGTTGTTTATAATAACGTCGCCATAGTCTTCTCCATAATAACTTGCACCTTCTGTTGAAATTGCGATGCTCGCAAATTGCGTATTTCCTGAGAATACGTCAATATATCCATTATTAATTATTACATTTTTTCCATGCAATCCTTCTGCATAGTATGAGCCATCTGGGCAATTAACTTCTACTGTTCCTGTGGAATTAATAACTAGATCGTCAGCAGCACATATTCCATAACAATATGTACTGTTTCCTGCAGAAACTGTAAGAGTTCCTTTTCCATTTATTGCTACATTTCCACCATCTTGCCACATGCAAATTCCATAACTTGCTGGATATGTAAGTCCTTCTACATTTCCTCCTTGTATTGCCAATGATGAATTTTCATTAACAGTTATAATTAAGCTTGCAGTATTTGTAGACATTGGATATTGGCCTATATCGCTTCCCGTTAATATTCCTGCAGAGCCTACTGTTCTTGAACCAGTATCACATATCACATTAGTTCCATTTGCTATAATATATAAATCTGTATTTCCTTGATATTTTATACCATATCCTTGTTCGTCATCTCCATAGCCATTTATTGTTGCATTATTTAATGTTAAAGTATTTGTTTCAACATTATATACTACACTACCTCCATCTTTTAATACGTCATTTGCATCAATACTTCTTACTCTAGTGCTACCAATCCATAAATCATATTCTACTGTCCATACTGCTGTATATGATCTGTCACCAGTTGAACCAGTTGGAATTACAAATCTCACTGTTGGCTCTGGGCAATCCGTTCCAACCCAACCAGCAAATACAAAGCCATCTTTTGTTGGGCTTCCTAAAGTAATATCACTGTTTTGCACTGTATATTGCACTGGATTAGCAAAATATGGAGGAGTTCCACCATCCAAATCATATGTAATATTATATAAAATAGGTTGCCATGTTGCCTTAATTAAGTAATTTTGAGATATGCTAATTGAATTTCCCGGGTTTCTATATATTCCATTACTTTCTCCTACTGGAATTATTTGCCAACTGCTAAATACACATCCATTTGGTTCAGTAAATGCACATTCTGGCAAGGTATATGCTGTTCCATCTCCAATGACAACTGCATCCATTGTTCCTGTTCCGCCATTTGCTTCAAAAGTTAAAGTATATTGAGGTATTTCTTCAAATATTGCTTCAATTTCTACATTTGATGTTCCCATTGTAAATCTTGAATTTGCAACAGTTATGCCACCAGAAATCACATTCCACTCTTTAAATCTGTATGTTGTTGGATCTGTAACTGTGTTTTGTAAATAGATTACAGTGCCACTTATTGCTTTTGCTTTGTCAGCAACTGCTGTTCCATGTTCATCATATGTTATAGTAACTGTATATTCTGTAGCTAGCATTACTTCGTTATTAGAATCCTTAATAATAGCTATATTTTCGGTATCACTTGTAAAAAATTGTGTAGGATTTTTCCCACTATTGTAAGTGTTATAGCCACTAGTTACAGTTAAATTACTGTCTCCAACTACTCTCCAAGGTGTTATGCCGATTTGTGTTCCATTAGTTAATACACCTGCAATATTAATAATTCGACCTTTAGTTGTATTAGATAATACTACATTACTGTTTTCACCGTTTTTCATATTTCCGGAGATTTTTAAATTGCCGGAGATATTTAAGTCACCATTATATATATATAGTCCGCCAAGGCAACTTCCATCCGAACTATTTGTATAGTTTCCAGTTATTTTTCCAGCACTCATGGTAAAAGCTGTAGAATTGCCTTGAGTATCGAAAACTCCAACTCCTCCAACAACTGTATTTCCATCACCATAAACAGCCTCATTACCACAAATTGCCCCGCCATTCATAGTAACTAGAGAATGCCTTACAAGTACTCCTCCTGCATTTCCAGTATTAGAAGTACCTGTTACTTTATTTCCAACAATTGTACCACCACTTATTGTTCCTGAAGCCCATTTGTAATATATTCCACCACTGTTATTTTGAGAGTATCCTCCAGTTATAATTCCACCTGTAACTATAACATCTTCATTTGTAACTAAATCTCTATATGTTACATTTGGCGAATGCTCTGCATTAGGTCTGCTATCTATAATTGTAAGGTTAGAACCTTCATCAGCCCATATTACTTCTCCATTTAAAGTTGCAGTATCTAAGTTTCTGTTAATAATATATCCATTTAAATCCAATGTTACAGTTGAATTTACAGTTAAAACACTATCATTTGGTCCTGCTGTAAGGTCTTGCGTAAGTTTAACTGTTCCACCAGCATTCAGCGCGGTTTGTAGTTCACTCCAAGATTTAATTTCATTTGGAATTAAATATTCTACCATTTGGCTATAATTTTGTTTTGAAAAAACAAGAGATTTGTCATTATCTGCTCCTGTATAAACAACATACTGATTAGCTCCTATTTTAAAAGTTGCGAATTTTGTATGATTAGATAAAATAGGCGTAGTTGCAGTTATGTCTTCAACTAATGCTCCATTTTGATAAAATAATAAAGAATTGTTATTCATTGCTGCATAGTATACTCTATTATATTGGTCAAGTGTCATGTCTGCAGTTGTAATTGTAAAAGCTTTCTCTGAATCTGTAATTTTTTCATTACCATCTATAACAAAATATTTTCCATCTTGGCTAACTAGAGTGTACTTGTGATCTCCAGCTTTAGCCACTTCGATTATTCTTCCTCCACTATTAGTGCGCAATGATTGTTCAGTATCACTTCTAAAATAAAAATTATATTCATTGTAAGCTCCAGAGTTTGTCCAATCATATATATGAGTTGCATATGATATTAATGATCCTTCACTATCTATTGCTATTTTAAGTGTTCCAAGCATTTCTGTATAGTTTTTTCCCCAAGAATCCCCATATCCTGTACAATTTACTAGAACAGTTTTAACAAACGATCCTGATGCATTTGTTGCACACATAGCATCTGCTTTTTTATAAGTATCATCCCCGGCTCCGTCATTGTCAATATAAACAATATAGGCTTTTCCAATACTATCAACAGCTATGTCAACATTATATAATGTGTTAGCTCTATCATCCCCATTAGCATCATTAGATGTTATAAACACAGTATCTGACCAGCCTGTATCCGTTTGATAAGTATATCCGATTAGGTCATTTTCTGTGACATAAGCAACATATGCTTTATCATTATATAAAGCAAGTGCAGCTTCTTTTGGTTCTACTGCTCCTCCAACACGAGTTTCTGTCCAACTATTGTTGCTCGGATTATAAATGCCTAAATATAGCCTTCCGCCACTTGTTATATTATTAGTAGACGATCCACCTTTAATAAATAGGACTGCTATATTATTGTCTGACATTAATTCTGCATCCATCAAGTATCTCGCATTATTATCGTTAGCTGATACCATGGTACTAAATAGCAATAATGCCATTAGTGTCATGGTCATTAAAAAGATAAGTTTTTTAAAAAATTTGCTTATCATATTTTCCCTCCTTAAAATAATATAATATATAAATTTTTATATATTCTATGTATTTCGTTTATTTTTACGTTCTTCTCTTTGTTTCTCTGCTTCAAATTCACTAAAAACGCAGCCGCAATATTTTTGCATATACAATCCAATTTCTTTTGCCTTATTATGTCCTTCCCAGAATCCTTCTCTAAAATCTCTATAAACAAATTCGATGTCATATTTTTTGCTTAAATCTTCACAAAGACTTTTAATATAGTCATGATTTTGATAAATGCTATATAAAAGTGTAGTAGATACAGCATCAAATCCATTTTCCTTTGCATATATAAATGTTTGTTCCATTCTTACCGGATAGCAATAATTTTTGCATCTTTCTGATAAATTATCTATTACATTTTTACAGAATTCATCCAGTCCATAATTATCGTCAAATATGGCTTTTATGCCAATCATTTCTGCATATTGTTTTAAGCAGTCTCTTCTTGATTTGTACTCTGTATATGGGTGAATATTAGGGTTAAACCAGTATAGTGTTGGTTCAATTTCTTCTTTTCTTAATGTATCGATGCAGTACACACTACAAGGTGCACAGCAGGTATGTAAAAGTAGTTTCATTTACTATCATTCCTTATAAAGTTTAGTTTTCTCCATCATTTCTTGTTACGCCTTCATTTGTGTGTTCATGAGTAATCTCTTCTAGTACTTTGCTCGCTTCTACTGCTTCAGCCAATGGGACATCTTGTATAACACTTGTTAGTTCGCTAGCTTGTCTCATTCTTTCTACTCTTTGTCTATATCTTTTTTTATCCATTCCAAATATAGGGTTGAATTTTCCTTCTGGTGTAACTAATTCTTCTCCTGATTGTACTATAAATTGCTCTCTTGCTTGTATTTCTTCTAATGAGTTTTTTAGGATTGATGCACTGCCCTTTAAAACTTCTAATAATCCTTTTTCTCTTAGGTATGGTAATGCTTTCTTTAGCGTTCCTATATCTTTTCCAACAATAAGTGGTAAAACATAATCGCTTCCAAATTCTCCTCTTACATAATCTATGGCTGCTGTTAAGTTGGCTGGTGACCTTAAAAACATTGAGCCCACTATTGTTAGGTTATTCTTTTTACAAATTTCTATTGTTGCTTCAATCTCTTTTATATTTCTTATAAACATGGTCCCTGTTGGCTCTATATTATGTTTTTTACATAGTTCTAATACTTGGACTATTTCTTTTCCAGTTCTGTGAAATAATGATTTTGCAGGTTCTATATTATGTTCTCTACAAACTTTTACTATATCTTCTATTTCTTCAGCTGTTCTTAGGAATACAGAACCTGATGGTTCTAAATTATGTCTTTTGCATACATCTAAAACTTTCTCTAATTCTTCTCCTGTTCTTTGAAATACGGATCCCGTTATTGGTAAATTATTTTTTTTGCATACATCTATTATTCTCTCTACTTCTTTGGAACTTTGTATGAACATAGTAGCAAAAGGTTCAATATTATGCCTTTTACATGTTTCTATTATTCTCTCTATTTCTTCAATATTTTTTAGAAATACGTTTCCTTTCGGGTCTACATTATTTCTTCTGCATAATTCTATTATCTGCTCAAGTTCTTCTCCAGACCTACTAAACACTGTTCCCGTTGGTTCTACATTTTGTTTATGGCATATCTCAACAATTTGGTCTATTTCTTCTCCTGTTCTAGTAAACATTACTCCTTCTGGTTTTATTCCATGTCTTTGGCATGCCTCTATAACTTTCTCTAATTCTTCTCCTGTTCTATGAAAGACTGCTCCAGTAATTTTTATGTCATTTCTTTTGCATATTTCTATTATTTGCTCTATTTCTTGCCCAGTTCTTAAAAACACCGCTCCTGTCAATGGTATGTTATTGTCCTTACATATTTGTATAATTTGTTTTATTTCTTTGCCTATTCTATGAAAGACTGCGCCTGTAATTTCAACGTTATTCTCTTTGCATATTCCTATTATTTCTTGTATTTCTTCCATACTTCTTTGTGATATTGCCGCTTGAATTATTGGCAATTTATCAGGCCACTGATGCATTCTCTCAATCTCTTGAATTCTCTCAACATCAACATTTAATATTGTAGTTAGTCTGTTTAAGTATTCTTTTCCATAGTTGGCAGAAATATATTCATAAGTTCTTTTAAGTTGCTCAGGATCAGCTGTTAATACATGTAAACAAGATTCAATATTTTCCTCATTTATACCTTTTCCTGTTAAATACTCATAATTTTGTCTTATATTTCCTGTTCCCATACACAAAATACTTACACACTTTTCTATGTTTCTTCCATCTACGTTTAATTCCCCTCTTAAGAAGTCTAATACATAAATAATATTTTCTTCAATTCCATATTCTAGAATATTCGGATTTGCTTGAATTAATTTGTTTCCATCTATATTATGTTCTCTACAAATTTGTATTAGTCTTTCTTCATCTATCATACCTTAGGCACCCCTTAAAATTATTATTTTATAATATCTTATCCATATAACTCATATCGTTTTCTATTACATCTACATAGTTTGGTCCAACTTCTTTTATTAATTCTTCCATTTTATTTTTAAAGTTATTAGGAAAGAATAGAAAAGAATCAATGTTTTTCTCAAGTAAATCTTCAACATCATCAAAGCCTAATTCTTGCATTGTTTTCACATTTGCTTCTATGATATCAATATTTTCATTTATAACGTCTAATATCTCATCTCCGTATATTTCTTTTAAATTTTCAAAATTAATATTCATTTATTTTTCCTCCTAATCTATTGGCCAAATAAAAAATTTTTAATTCTTACAAAAAACTTTTTAATTGGCGACTCTTTGCGCAATGATGTTTCTGTTGTTTCTATAGATTTTGCAGTATCATCTTTTGCATATTCTGTTTTAAATAAATCGTTTGCGTCATACTTCTTTTTCTTTTCATCTTCTATTTTGTTTTGTTCTGTTATCTCATGTTGAATTAATTTTAATCTCTCTTCTTCAGATATTAAATATTTTTTTGACAGATTATATAAAATTGCTTTTGTCTCATCCATAAAGTTCCAGCGGTCAAATTGCAAGCTTTTATCATATTCATATTTATATGCTTGGTCTTTATTCTCTTTGATTTTATTTATTATTTCTTTAGGAATTTTATTGTAGTCTTCAATGTTTAAGCAATCTAAAACTGCTTCAACTTCTACAAGAGCTTTTTTATAATTACTGTCTATTACCATAATTTCTTTATTCTCCTTCATTTGTATGGTTTTATCTTATTCTCCTTTATACGGTAAGCCTAAATGGGCATACGCATTTGGTGTAGCCATTCGTCCTCTTGGAGTTCTTGCTAAAAAACCTATTTGCATTAAATATGGCTCATATACATCTTCAATTGTTTCCGTTTCTTCTCCAATTGTAGCTGCTAGGTTCTCAATTCCGACTGGCCTTCCTGAATATTTTAAAATAATTGTTTCTAGTAATTTTCTGTCGATGTTATCAAGGCCTAATTCATCTATTTCTAACTTTTCTAATGCAATTCGTGTTATATTTAAATCAATATTTCCATCACCTAGTACTAATGCATAATCTCTAACTCTTTTTAACAATCTGTTGGCAATTCTAGGTGTACCTCTTGAACGTCTTGCAATTTCTTGTGCACCTTTTTTATCAATTTTAATTTCTAATATATCAGCTGATCTTTCTACAATTGTTGTCAGTTCTTCCGGTGTATATAGTTCTAATCTATGAACTATGCCGAATCTGTCGCGTAGTGGTGTAGATAAGCTTCCAGCTCTTGTTGTTGCTCCAATTAATGTAAATTTAGGTAAATCAAGTCTTATAGATCTGGCACTAGGGCCTTTGCCAATAATTATATCGAGGCTATAGTCTTCTAGGGCTGGATAAAGAATTTCTTCAACGCTACGATTAAGTCTGTGTATCTCATCTATAAACAAAATATCGTTTTCTGAAAGGTTTGTTAGTAATGCAGCAAGATCTCCTGGCTTTTCAATTGCAGGGCCGGATGTAATTCTAATATTAGAATTCATCTCTGTTGCAATAATATTAGAAAGTGTAGTTTTGCCAAGTCCTGGAGGTCCATATAAAAGAACATGATCAAGAGGCTCTCCTCTTTTCTTGGCAGCCTCGATATATACTTTCATATTTTCTTTTACTTTTTCTTGTCCAACATATTCGTCCAAAGTTTTAGGTCTAAGTGAGTTCTCAAATTTGGCTTCTCCATCGTCTTTAATGCTTGGCACTAATAAATTATCTTCCATAGTTTACCTCTTACCTTTTAATTCAAGATTATTATATATTTTGTCACTAAATTACGCAATAGTTTTTCTAATAATATTTGATGTTATTTTTTATATGGTGTATAATAAATTTGTCCTAAAAAATGAAAGGGAAAAAAATATGAAAAAATTTTTAAAATTGCTTTTAATGCTTTTAACTATTGCTATAATAATTGGACTATCTGTGTTTATTTTCTTTATGTATCAAGCAAATGAAATATATCAAAAAGCTTTAGCTGAATCTAGCATTGAAGAAAGAGTTAAAAAAATACAGTCTGACGATGATTATACAAAAATAGATGATGTTTCAAGTGATTTTAAATATGCAATAATAGCTATAGAAGATCATCGTTTTGAAGATCATGGAGCAGTTGATTTTATCTCCATTGGCAGAGCAATTTATAGAAACATCACAAGTAGAAGTTTATCAGAAGGCGGAAGTACGATTACTCAGCAGTTAGCTAAAAACATCATTTTTTCACAGGAGCAGTCATTGACGAGAAAAATAGCTGAGATACTTGCTGCTGTTGATATAGAAAAAAAATACTCCAAGGATGAAATTATTGAATTATATGTAAATATAATCTACTACGGCGATGGATATTATGGTATACATGATGCAAGTTATGGTTACTTTAAAAAAGCACCATCTGAATTATCTTTTGATGAAGCAACACTTCTAGCTGGCATTCCAAATGCGCCAAGTGTTTATTCATTATCGAATAATCCCGATTTAGCAAGGCAAAGACAAAAATATGTAATACAAAGTATGATTGATTACGGTTTTGTAACCGAAGAATATGTAAATAGTGTAAAATGATAATTTTAGGGACGTGTCTAAAAATTACCACAAAGGTAATTTTCAGACACGTCCCTAAAATTATCGTATTATTTTTTCATTTCATCTTTAATGTATTCTATTTCTGCATCTTTGTCTAGTCTTACAAATAGTGGTTTTCCTACTTCTATTACAGTAACATTTCCAAGCTCCATATGGTATTCGTCTAATGAATTCCATGTTTTGTATTCAGATTTTGTTAAACCAAGTTGCTCAAATATACTTTCAGCAGTTTCTGGCATAAATGGCTGTAGCAATACTGCTACAAATCTTATTGATTGTACTAAATGGTACATTACAGAATCTAATTTTTCTTTGTTTTCTTCTTTAGCTAAAATCCATGGTGTTGTTTCATCTATATATTTGTTGCATCTTGATATTATTCCCCAAATTTCTCCTAATGCATTGCTAAATTGTAGTTCGTTCATTTTATTAACGAATTCATTTTTTTGGTTTATTGTTACTTTCTCTAAGTCTTTATCTTGTTCATTTTTATCACTGTTATATTTTGGTACATTTCCACCATAGTATTTATTTATCATTCCTACGGTTCTGTTTACAAGATTTCCAAGGTCATTACATAAGTCTATATTAAATCTTTCAACGAACTCTTCAGGTGTAAATAGTCCATCTTGAGAAACAGGCAAAGCCTTTAATAAGAAATACTTTGTTGCATCTAGTCCATATCTATTTATTAATAGTTCTGGATAAACTACATTTCCTTTAGATTTTGACATCTTGCCATCTTTCATCATTATCCAGTTGTGAACCATAATTGTTTTAGGTGGTTCAAGTCCTAATGCCATTAAGAATATTGGCCAATAAATTAAGTGGAATCTTGCTATATCTTTACCAACTATTTGTACAGATGCAGGCCAATATTTTTGGAATAGATGATCGTCATCTGATTTGTAGCCTAGCGCTGTAATATAGTTAGTAAGTGCATCTAGCCAAACATATACAACGTGTTTTGGATCTTTTCTAACTTTTACACCCCAATCAAATGATGTTCTGCTTACGCATAAATCTTCTAGACCTGGTTTTATGAAGTTGTTTATCATCTCTGTTTTTCTGTAATCTGGTTTTACAAAGTCTGGGTGAGAATCATAATACTCTAAAAGCTTTTTCGCATATTTTTTCATGTTAAAGAAATATGCTTCCTCTTTCATTGGCTTTACTTCTCTACCACAGTCTGGGCATTTACCATCTACTAACTGTGTTTCTGTAAAGAAAGTCTCGCATGGAGTACAATATAATCCTTCATATTCTCCTTTATATATGTCGCCAGTATCCATAAAGTAATCAAATATTTCTTGTACAACTTTCATGTGTCTTTCTTCAGTTGTACGAATAAAATCATCATAGTTAATGTCCATTGTTTTCCATAGCCTTTTTGCTTCGTCAGCCATCTCATCAACATATTGCTGTGGCTCTTTGCCTTTTTCTCTTGCAACTGTTTCAATTTTTTGTCCATGTTCATCTAAGCCTGTTAACATATAAGCATCATATCCTTGTAATAGCTTATATCTTTTTAAAGCATCAGCAGCAACTGTTGTGTATGCTGTTCCAATATGAAACTTTCCACTTGGGTAATAAATAGGTGTTGTAATATAAAATGGTTTTCTTTCTTGCATTTAAAATCTTCCTTTCACTTATTAAATTATTATTTCTTTATATAATATATTTAAACTTATTTTTCACTTTGTAATATGTTATTTTCTTTTTTTATTGTTACTATTTTGTTTGAAAAAATTTTGTCCATTCTAGAGTCTGGGTAGTATTTGTCTAAAAGCTCGTCAATATAATTTTTTGCAGGAATTTCTAAAACTCTTTCACTCTGTCTTCTACCTGCAGCCCATGATACTGTAATATTAAATGCCATAAACACAATCACCATCGCTGTAAGAATCTTAAATTCCCATTTTGTATAGTTTGAAATGAATTTCATTATAACCGGGTATGCCATTGTAATATAGAACACACCTGCTATTCCCCAGAAAATACAATGTATTAAATCCGTTCTTCCGTTTAAATTAATCGTAGCACTACTATAATCCCATGATATTGTGCCAAAAAATATTTCTTGAATATATGAGCATCCATATTCAACAATTCCACCAAGTGCCATGCTAGCTAAAAAAACTTTAAACGTGTCTTTTATGTTGCTAACAATAAAGTAATACATGACTGCACCTATTCCGTAAACTGGTATAAATGGTCCATATATTAAGCCACGTCTAATATGTAGGTTTCCATCTATAAATATTTCTAAAGATGTTTCAACAATACTACCAAATATGCTCCCAATAATGAAAACCCAAAAAACTGTAATTAATTCTTTTTTTAATTTTTCCTTTGCTTCCATTAATTCATCCCTTTTATTTTTTACTAGAATATTGTATCACTTGCGTATGTTTATTGCAATAAAAGAACTTTAATTTCTTCATTTTTACAAACAGCAAGAGACAGGAGATGTAAACCTGTCTCTCGCCGTTTGCAAAGATTCATCTTCTCTTAGTGGAAGTCCGTCGAATAGTTGACTGCGTCGTATTTTTCCTTTGCCTTGGCAAGAACCTGCTGGGGATCTTTCCAATAGCTATCGCAAAAGAACGGGTGAATCGTAAATCCGAAATGCTCATATTGCCATTCAACATGGTACCACCAACCAGATTCGGGAATTCTGGTGGCAATGACGTCAAAGTCATAATACCAGTCGCTATGGAATTCTGCAAGAAGCCTCTCGTATCCGTTCCTGTACCGAGCAGGATCATATATCGTATATTCACTTCTTCCAAAATCCACGATATATTTCCTGCCACATTCACTGCATGTAACATTTTCCAGCATAGTTTCCGTCGTCCGAGTGTAGTCTTCTCTTTGTATCACCTTCTCGGCAATTATGTTGTTAGCTCTGTCGAGAACATGTCTGCATTTACAGAACGGGCAATAGACGCAAATCTGTCCTTTTCTGTCCAAATACACAAAACATCCACTCATTTGCCTCATTGCTTTTCTCTCCTTTCAGTCCGTTCATTATGTATGTCATTGAAAAGCTCTTTGCAATTTCTCCCTCCCATATTTGTTGGTTTCATTAGCTGGCTTTTATGCCAGTTGATAAAGGGATTAGTATCAGCAGCACATTTGCTGTGTAAGTAATATAATATACTAATTAACATAAAATGTCAATAAAGAAGCACGTTCTTTTCGAGTCCCTCAATTCAAACACAAAAAAATAACCACAGTTATACTGTGGTTATTTTTTTGGTGCCCAAAGTGGGACTCGAACCCACATGGTTTCCCGCACGATTTTGAGTCGTGTGCGTCTGCCAGTTCCGCCATTCGGGCATATGTGCATAGGCATTTTTAACCTACTATTGTATATTAGCATATTTTTTGTAAATTGTCTATGCTTTTTTATTATTTGACTTTAATATTCATCAAGGAAGTGATGTTCTTTTCCATCTTTAACATAAGAAATTAAAGTGTCTAAGTTTACATTTTGGGCACTCCTAAATATGTTTACATCAACATTTGGATTTATCTTGCGAAGCTTTTTAATTAATTGTTTCATTTCTTCTCTTTTAGAATTAGATCCATCTTCATCTGATATTGTACAATTTTCTGTAAATCTACATGCGCAGTTAATAAATGTTAAGTTGTTCTTTTTCTTCCATGCAAGAATGTCTTCTTCTTTTACTAAATACATTGGCCTTATTAGTTCCATCCCCGGATGATTTGTGCTTCTTATCTTAGGCATCATTGTTCTCATTTGTGCTCCATAAAGCATACTCATTAATACGGTTTCAATTACATCGTCAAAGTGATGCCCTAAAGCAATTTTGTTGCAACCAAGCTTTTTCGCATTTTCATATAAGTATCCTCTCCTCATTCTCGCACATAAATAACAAGGGCTATCTTCTATATGCTCTACTCTATTGAATATATCTGTTTCAAACATATTTATAGGAATATCCAAAAGCTTAGCATTATCTAATATTTTTTTCTTATTTTCTTCATTGTATCCAGGGTTCATGCACATATATACAACTTCAAAATTTTGCTTGCCGTGTTTTCTTAGTTCTTGAAAACATTTTGCCATAAGCATTGAATCTTTTCCTCCAGACATGCATACAGCAATTTTGTCTCCATCTTGTATCATGTCATAATCTCCAATGCTTTTAACAAAATTCCTCCATATTTCTTTTCTAAATGTTGTGATTATACTTCTTTCTACTTCTTCGTTTTTTGTCATTTATTTCTCTCCTAAACTATTTTATTTATTAGCACTTCAAATGCAGCTAAAGTTTCTTTAGCTATACACCTATTAATTTCTTTTTCATTATTTAAATATTTTTCTAAAAACGGTTTAAACTCTTTGCATGATATGTATTTTAGTTTAAAATTATGGCCTTTTTCTTCCTCTGTTAAGTTTGTATTAAATATGTTTGGCATGTCATCAGTTCTAATCAAAAAATAAAAAACATTAGAAATTACGTTTTTAGAAGTATTAAAATAATTTTTTATGTAATGGCTTACTTCAAAAAATGGTTCAGACACATCTTCTTTTGATATATTAATTCCCGCTTCTTCTAAAATTTCTCTTTTAACAGTATCTACTTGTTGTTCTCCATCTTCGACATGTCCGCCAATAAGTTGGACTCCTCCATTGGACATTGCAACAAGAATCTCATTTTTATTATTTATAATAAATGCTTTTACTCGTACAACTTCTTCATCTATTTCTTCATCTTTTAATTTGCTCTCGTTAAATATTATTTTATCAATTATCTTCATATTAAAACACCTTTTATTTTAGTCCTTCCTAATATTCCTTATAATTTTTAGGAAATCTACTATTTACTACAACTAAAATTAATTAATATTCCTGTATCTTCATACCCTGCATTTATGTACGCTTTATTTGATGGTATGTAGTTATAGTCTGTATACAATAGTGGTACTAACCCTTTATCCAACAATTTGTTAGTAACTAAGTATATTAAATTAGCAGCATATCCTTTTTTTCTTTCTTCTACAGGCGTATACACATGATTTAATTTTGCCTGATTTTCAACAATTCCATAGCCTACCATACAAACAATTTTATTAGTGTTATTCCTTAAAACATAAAATTTATCATCTTTTATAAATTCATCTACGTCTTTTTTTGCTTGTTCCATCGTTATAGGTTCAATACCATTCATCTCAATATTATCATCATACCAGTATTGTTCAAGTATTTTTCTATCCGCTTCTGTAGGTCTTGATAAGACACCATCACATAATTTAGGTTCTTTTGTTCTACGGCAAATCAAAAAGCCCATTTCAAAATAGTCGTCTTTATTTATATGGTCAAAGTTTCTGTCTCTTAATAAATCATATAATTCTTTTTTGCATGTAAATTTGTCCTTGTCATTATCTGTTAAATATCTTGTTATTAATTCTTCAATCTCACCAATAACAGATTTATCAAAATTATCCTTAGTCCATATCCATGTTGGCCATTTTTTAGAACCTCTACAAATTATATAGTTTTCTTCGTCGCTATATAGTTCCAATTCTGGACTTGGTAAATTTTTAAGTATTATATAAAACTTATATTTATCATTTTGAAATTCTTTACTATTAAATATTTCATTATCTGGTTTTATTTCTTTAATCATACATATTCTCCTTTTCATTAATCTCAATACCTATAATTTTATTTAACAATTCCATCTACCCAGTTTTTATAACACTCTAATTGTTCTTTTGTATGGAAATAATGTTCTCCATTATCTAATATAGATAATTTGCAATTAAATCTAATAGAAAAATCTTGGATTATATCTTGTCCTTGCATATTATCTTTATTGCCATACAATATGTGTGTATCTTTATTCCAATTTACTATTGGATTTTCCTTTACATATTTGTAGTAATCCCAATATAAAATTTGACCAAAATCTGTTTTGATTTCTTGTTTTTCTTTCAGTTCCTTTTCAGTTGTATTATTCCATAGCATCATATTATCAATAATTATCTTCATGTTAACTACTGGAGATAAAAATAAACACTTTCTGATGTTTTCATCTTTATATGCTAGCAGGCTAAAATACGCTCCCATACTACAAGCCCATAAATTTAATTCATTATAATTTGCTTTTGCATATTCTATAACTTGTTTTAAATCGTTTACACAATTTTGAACCTTGCATAAATATTCTTTGTTGTCTTTTCTTTCTCCATGTTCTGGCAAATCAAAACTTAATAATTGATAGCCTTTTGATACAACTTTTTCTGCTAATATTTTTATTACTTCATCTTCTTTATTAGACATATTTCCATGTACTGCTATAAAAACTTTATTACTTCTTTCACCCCATATAATTGAAGGAATATTATTTATTCTCATTCTTTCTATTTTAATTTTATCACTCCTAACTCTATTGCTCTATGTCTTCCCGCTTCTGCTTAATTACTATGTCTTCCCGCTTCTGCTTAATTACTATTTCTTTCTAATTATGCACACCCATTTTTCTTTTAAAGAAAGTTTTTTAAACTCATAGCCATAATCTAGTAATTCTTTTTTATAAGTTAAAAATGCATGGTCAAAATCAAAACCCGTTATTTTTTTAACCTCTTCAAATGATAACTTATACTCTTCTTTATTATTTTCTTTTACATATTTCCATAATGGTTCATACTTGCTCATGTTTTATCCCTCTTATATCTCGATTTCTTGTTTCTTTTTAATACTTTCCAAGTCCTGTTCCATTTTTCAAAAATAGTTTTATTTGTGTTATTATATGAGGAATATTGTAATTCCCACCAAATCTATCATTATTAAGCAATTCATCATTAAGTTCTACCCATTCTAATTTGTTCTTCTCTTCAACTAAATTCACATCATGTTTTAAAATACCATAATATACTTGCAGATTATTCTCATATTTAAGATAATTCAAGTCCATAAAGTGGTCTAGTTCAATATCTTCTTTACTTATTCCTGTTTCTTCAAATAACTCTCTATATGCTGCTTCATCATTAGTTTCATTTTCTTCAACTTTACCACCAACAAAATTATACTTTCCTTTGTACGGTTCTTTAGCTCTTATACAGAAAAGTCCTTCACTTAAATCCTCATTAAAAACAACAATTGAATTTAATTTTCTCATTTTTACTCCTTATTTATTACAATTCAATATTAAGTAGTTCTTTTAAACTTTTTATTTCTTTAACATTATTATTGTTTTCTTTGTTCTTTCTGTTTAGCCATATTGCATCTATTCCAATTTCATGACATGGTAAAACATCCTTTTCAACTTGGTCCCCAATCATTAGCATTTTGTTTTTATCAATTCCAAATCTTGCTACAATAGATTCATATAATTGAGGATCGGGCTTTGAATACTCATATTCAGATGATGTTGTAACAATTTCAAAGAATTTTAATATTCCAGTCCTTCTTAATTTATCTGTTTGTTGTTCCAAGTCGCCATTGCTTATTACTCCTAATACATATCCCTGTTCATATAATCTTTTTATCACATCATAGACATCATCAAATAAGCACCAATTGTCTTCGAATGATTTTAGATAAATTGCATATATTTCCTTTGGAGTTTTATCCATTTCCATGTTATAGGCTTTAAACAAATCTATTATTCTTCTGTTTCTTTGTTCTTCATAAGATATTTCTTTTCTAGTATAAAATGCGTAATGATAATCTGTTAATTCATCCCATTTTTTTATAAATGACTCTAAATCAGTCTTTCCTTTAAAATTATAAATATTATATAAGTCCTCAATAGCTGCGTATTGGGCCTTTTTAATATCTATTAAAGTAATGTCCAAATCAAAGAAAATCCATTTTTTATTTACCTTTATCTCTTTTTCCATAATTCTTATCTCCTTTCAAGAATCGTGATTGATTCGCAATGGGCTGTATCAGTGTCAGTGCTAAGTGCTCTAACCTTGTTTCAGTATCAGGAATATTTCCTAGATATGAAACTACCCCAGTTGTATGCGTATCAGTACTAAGTATAGATTGTCTATAAATCTAATACACTAATAACCATAAAATGATCTGATAATAATTTTAAAACTTTGCTTGAATAATTGACTTTATCTTTATGAATCAATATGTCATCTAATTTTTTACCCTCAACTGTTGTAACCTTATCTACAGTTCTTATATAACTAATTTTTGCATTATTCATTAATGACATTATATCTTCTACATTAAAATCTCCTGTAATAATATCAGGGTTGTTGTTATTAATTACTTCGTCAAAGAATTCAAATACTTGAATATTTTCTTCTGCTGTAGAATCAAAAGTTCCATATGGAAATCCATGATGTGTTAATAACTTAATTTTATTATCATCTATCATTATATTTACAATCATATACCCTTTGTCAAACAAGTAGTAAGTTTTCCCTGAACTAGTTGTCTTTGTTAAACCTGGATTTGGAAACAATTCTTTCTTTATTACTTCTAATGGATATTTTGAAAGAACTGCTATACCACAATTTGTATCTTTAACAATATTATTTTTACTTAATTCATAAGAATCATAATATTTTAATTTTGTACTTTTACAAATTGACTCTATATATTGAATTCTTTCTGTTGTAATTATTTCTTGAAAACATATTACATCAATATTTTCGTTATTTATTGTTTCTATAATTTGTTTTAATAATCTATCATCTACATTTGTAGCACTTTCTTTATCTAAATATTCTGTTTTATCTTCATCATTATAAAAACCACCACTTATATTATAACTTGCTATTTTTAATTTCATTTTATTTACTCCTTATTTTCTCTCTAATACACAGACACTCTCGCAATGGCTTGTATATGGAAACATGTCTACTGGTTGCACTTCTTTTATTTCATATTTATTGCATAATATGCTTAAGTCTCTTGCAAGTGTTGCCGGATTGCAGCTTATATAAACTATTTTCTTTGGTTTAACCTCAAGCAATGTTTCAAGTACAGTCTTTTCACATCCTTTTCTTGGAGGATCAATAAATACTACATCCGCTTCTTCTTTTTTAACTAAATCCGGTAAAAGTTCTTCTACTTCTCCTACTAAAAATTCACTATTTTTTACATTGTTGAGTTTTGCATTTTCTTTAGCATTTTCAATAGCCTCTGGTATTACTTCTATACCGCATATTTTTTTTGCTTTGTCTGAAGCAAATATTCCTATTGTTCCAATTCCACAATATAAATCAAATATAGTTTCAATTCCTGTTAGTTCTGCATATTCAACTGCCTTACTATAAAGAACTTCTGTCTGTATTGGGTTTACTTGATAGAATGAAACCGGAGAAATCTTAAATTTATAGTCTCCTAAGTAATCTTCTATGTATCCGCTTCCATAAAGTATTTTCGTTTTGTCTCCTAAAATAACATTTGTATTTTTTGAATTAATGTTTTGTGCTATTGTTTTTATACTTTCATATTCATTGGTTAATTTGTCTACAAGTGTTTCTATTTCTTTAACATTCTCTGTATTTGTTACAATTGTAACCATAACCTCATTTGTTTTTTTGCCTTTTCTAATAATTAAATGTCGGATGTCTCCTGTTCTTGAAGATTCATTATATGGTTTAATATTTAATTCAACCATCAACTTAAAAAAGCAATTTGCAATTTGTTGGCTTTCTTCATCTTGTATAAGACATTCCTTCGTTTCAATAATTTCATGAGTTCTATTAGCATAAACTCCCATTACAGGATTTCCTAAATTATCCACACCAATTGGGTATTGTAGCTTGTTTCTGTAATATAAAGGAGATTCCATTCCAATACAGTCATTTACTATAGGTATATAATTCAAAGCCTTTTTTAGACAATTTTTAACCATTTCCGTTTTAATTTCTAATGTCTTTTTGTAATCAATATGTCTTAAAGAGCATCCTCCGCATCTTTTATATGTAACACAATCCGATTCTCTTCTAAACTCTGACTTTTCTTTTATTTCAAGTATTTTTCCATAAGCATAAGATGATAATACTTTTGTAATTACTATATTTACCTTCTCACCTTTTATTGCACCATTAATAAATATCGTAAATCCATCTATCTTTGCTATTCCCTGTCCTTCAATCCCTTGATCTATTATATCAACTGTATGTTTTTCGTTTTTCTTAATCATTTTATTCTCCTTAACGCTATTAATTATATCATCTTTGGTTTAATTTGTACATAAAAAAAGACAGGCAAAAAGCCTGTCTTTTTCATTTAATTGTTAACAGTATCTTGTCCTCTTTCATTCATTACCTCAATGGATTTTGCGTCAATATAATAATACTCGCCATATTCATCAGATCCTTGTGTTAAAATACCCTTTATCTTTAGCCATTGTATTTCATCTATTAAATTAGGTATTTTTTCCCCTTTCCATTCATATTCAAAATATGAATATCCTTGAGGGCAATACTGGCAAAGGTTTGATGTTGAATATCTTCCGACAAATGTATATGGTGCATTTATCATATACATTCCTTCTATTTCTATTGTTTTGCCTTCATATGTTGAAAAGTTTAAGTTAATATCAGACAATTGGGTATCGAACAAGTTGTCTCCTATAACTATATCAACTTTCTCTAAACCATTTTCTACTGTATATAGAGTTCCATCACTTTGTTGAGTTATAGTAGTTCCTTTTGTTTCAGTATTTGTAGTTTGTTTTTTTTCTGCAACTGTATTTGTAGTTACTTTATTGCCTAAATTCACCTCAGTATTAGCAATCTTATCTCTGTTTTCTGTAGCACCATTAAAGAATACAATTAATCCTATAATTCCGGCTATTGCAACAATTAGCAACACAATATAAATAACTTTTTTATTTTTCATATTATTTCACCTATTCCTTTATAATTTTACCTAGTATGGTAAATAAAATAAACATTATTAAGTTAACCATTACAATCATAGCACCTGTACTAATGTTATATAAGTATGATAAGAATATACCTATTAGAAAACATACTACACTTATAATTCCTGAACTTATTACTACACTCTTAAATGATTTAAATATTCTCATCGATGTAAGTGCTGGGAAGATTATAATACTACTAATAAGCATTGTTCCCATCATTCTCATTCCGACTACAATTAATACTGCTGTTAAAATTGCAATTAAGTTAGTATATCTTGCGGTTTTTAACCCAATTGCTTTTGAGAAATCTTCATCAAACGTAACTGCAAATAGCTTTCTATAGTATATTACAAAAAGTATTAGTACTATAATGCTTACAACAATGCTTATAATTACGTCTTCCATGCTCATTGCAAGTATACTTCCAAACATAAAATTACATACGTCTGTATTTAATCCTGTAGTAGCTGATGTTACAGCAACACCTATTGCTAATGCACTTGCTGATATAAGAGCAATTGCACTATCGCTTTTTATTCTGTGGTTATTACCTACTTTAAGCAATATTACTGCAACAACTATTACACCAGGTATTGCAATTGGAAGTGGCGCTAAGCCAAATGCTGTTGCTATTGTTGTTATTCCAAATGCTACATGAGAAAGTCCATCACCTATATTTGAATATCTTTTTAATACTAAGCTTACTCCAAGTAATGCAGCACACAAGCTTACTAATGTTCCAACTAGAAGTGCTCTATTTATAAATGCAAAACTTAACATTTCTTGTATAGTTTCAATCATTTGCTTGCACCCCCTGTTCCATATTCAGAAGCTGCTATGTCTTTGGTAACTTGTCCATTCTTTATTTCTATTACTCTGGTTGCATATTGAACTGCTCTTTCGACATCATGTGATACCATTACTATTGTTATACCATGTTCCCTATTTAATTTTTGTAATAATTCATATATTTCTATTACAATTTTTGGATCAAGACCATTTACTGGTTCGTCAAGTAAAATTATTTTATCTGTTGCACAAAGGCTTCTTGCTATTAATACTCTTTGTTTTTGTCCTCCTGATAATTCGTAAAAGCATTTTTTTCTCATTTCATACAGTTGTAATTTTTCCATTGTTTCTTTTGCTTTTTGTTTATCTTCTTTGGTATAGAAAATTCGTTTTATATTATCTGGAAGAGTTCCACTTAATACAATTTCTTCTATTGTTGCAGGAAAATTGTTTTGTACTTCTGTCATTTGTGGAAGGTATCCAATTCTTCCATTTACATTTATTTCACCTTTAGTAACTTTGTTTAACCCAAGTATACATTTTATAAGAGTACTTTTTCCAGATCCATTTTCTCCAACGATACAGAGAAAGTCACCTTCTTTTACCTGCATATTAACGTTTTTTAAGACATCGTGTTCGCTAAAATATCCAAATGACAAGTTTTTTATATCGATTACATTCATTTTTATGCCTTTCTTTATAAATTATTGAAGTGCTTTTTTTAATATCTCTAGATTTCTTTCCATAAGGCTAACATAGGTTTCCCCTTTTTGAAAATCATCTTTGCTTATATTATGCAATGTTTGTATTTGCAATGCTTCAGTTCCAGTTTCATCTGCTATTGATTTTGCAGTTTTACCAGTGCTCAATTCAATATATAGTACAACAGGAATGTTTTCTTCTCTTACTTTATTTACCAAGTATGTTATTGTTTTTGCGCTTGGCTCAGTTTCTGTACTACATCCACTAAATGCCGCACTTGCTTTTAGTCCATATTCATTTAAGAAATACTGCATTGGCATTTTATCTCCAAATACAAGTCTATCACGTTTTTTATTGTCAACTATTTTTTTTATTGCTGCTTGAACTTTCTTCACTTCTTCTATATATTTTTGTGTATTTTTATTATATGTTTCTTTGTTTTCAGAATCAAGCTCACCAAATTTTTTATTTAAATATTCTAGCATTTTTATTGCATTATTAGGTGAAGTCCAAATGTGCTCATCAAAAGCTCCTTCTTCCTCTTCTTCGTCTTCAGCTTCTGCTCCGTCTACTTCTGCTTCTTCGATTGTGTCTACAATGTCTGTTACTTTTAATACTACTGTTTTACTTATATCAAGTGTGTTAGATTCAAATACCTTATTTGTCCAACTTTCCATTTCTCCACCTATGTATATGAACACATCAGCGTTTTGGATTTTAACTAGATCTGCTGCACTAGGTTCATAGCTGTGGGCATCTACTCCAGGGCCTAACAAATACGTAACATTTGCTTTGTCTCCCGCAATTTGTCTTGCGAAGTCATATGTTGAAAAGGTTGTTGTAACAATGTTTAGTTTTCCATCTTTATCATTATTTTTATTGCTGCTTAATGCAAAAGCAACTCCAACTATAGCTATAATGATAGCCATTGCAAAAATTATAATTTTAATATTTCTATTCATAAAATCCTCCTATATTTAAATTTCAAAATATAGGTTATTTTATTCATTTAATTGTACCTTTTGAAATACGAGAGATTTTGATATATTAATGTAATTATAAGCATGTATTTTTGCTAATATGTTTACAATGCAATATGACGTTAATGTTACATTTATTATAATTGCTAAAATTCTTATCAATAATTCTTGTGCAATATGAATTATACTGCAATATTCACAATCATTTTCACAGCATGTATCAATATGATGTCTGTCTTGCGCTATCGTAAAAGATATAAGAATAGAAGCCACTAATAACAGGCTTGCGATTATAAATATAAACTTTGTAAGTTTTCTCTTCATTATTAGTCTGCTTCCTTTCAAATAATTATCTAGTTTAAAGTATAATACTTAAAGAAGATTATTTCAAGCAATTACGCATCAATTTTACACACTTTGCACAAAAAATAATGAAAGGCAGAGATAGCCGCAAAGCTTTCTCTGCCTCCAATTGCTTTACCCAAAGGCTTTCTGGAAAAGGTGTTTCCAGAAGCTATGGCGTTTGCTACTGGCAGTTGAATCGTTGTGTTGTACAGTTATTTTGCCGATGTCATGAAATGGTCAATCTGATGCATTTTCCATCATCAGATATTTCTGATTGGATAGTACTCACGACAATACTGGTTATCTCACCACTCATAATCTTATGCGCAATGTATGCTTGATACAGCTCTATCGGCTCTCTGTCAACATCAGTGAGGACACCACCATCATTCCGGTAGAAGTAGAACTGATTCTTGTTCTCGGTTTCTTGCAAGGTGAATGTTCCATCAGTTACTGCTTGGAATACATCTGCCATCTTACTTTCCTCCTTAACAATCGTTTTGGGGAATGTGTTGCATTGCTATTCTTATTTAATTCGTATAGCTACGAATGATAGACGTATTATATCATATTTTATGTTAATTTCAAGCTCTCTCCGCCTTTTTCTTGCATAAAAAATAGCACCTTAGGTGCTATTTTTTTATTGGTGCGGCAGAGAGGACTTGAACCCCCACGGTTTCCCACTAGATCCTAAGTCTAGCGCGTCTGCCAGTTCCGCCACTGCCGCGTTTTTGTTTGAACATTATTAATATTAGCATAAAATACGGCTATTTGTCAATATTTATTTTAAAAAATTACAATTTAAACTATAACATCTCTTTTTAATAGTTTATTTTTTATTACACCTAACCCTATAAATTTATCATTGTTATAGATTCTATATACTCCATCTAGTTTATCATTATTTATTAATACGCCATTTAGAAAAGCACTAAGTTCTTTTTGTTCTAAATTAATACTATGAGCAGTTTTAAAAATATCTTCAATTGTTACTATGTTAAAGTCACCTGCTTCTAGTTTTTCAAGTGTTACTGAATCGTCTATTATAAATTCATCTACTCTTGTTCTTATTAGCTCTTTCATAAATCCTATTGTTCCATTTTTTTGCGCGATATCTTCACATAAGCTACGTATATATGTTCCTTTTGAGCATGTAACTTCAAATACTATTTGATTTAATTCTTTTTCCCATTTTAATAATTTTATTTCATATATGAATATTTCTCTAGGCTCTATTTCTATACTTTGCCCAAGTCTAGCATATTCATAAAGTTTTTTGCCATCTTTCTTTATAGCCGAATACATTGGCGGAGTTTGCATGCTTTCACCTTTAAATTTTAATAGTGTATTACAAATCTGTTTTTCATCTAATACAGGCACATCTCGGTTTTCTATAATATCTCCTTCGCTGTCTGCAGTTGAGGTTTTTACGCCTAACTGTATTGTTGCAATGTATGTTTTATCATGTTCTACAAGGTATTTAGAAATCTTTGTACCTTGGCCAACAAGTATTGGTAGCACTCCTGTAGCTAATGGATCTAGAGTGCCACAATGTCCAACTTGCTTAATATTTAAGGCTTTTCTTACTTTTTGTACAACACCATTTGAAGTTATGTTTTTCGGTTTATTAATTACAATTACTCCGTCCATTTTTCTCCTTTATTAGGTCAAAGGGACGGACTCATATGAAGTCCATCCCAATAGTTTCTATTTTAAATATTTTTTTGTTTCAGATACTAGTTTTTCTTTAGATTGTTCAAGTGGAAGATTAATATTGCATCCTGCAGCTTTTGGATGACCTCCGCCACCAAATAATAAGCATATGTCTGATACGTTCACATACTCATTAGAACGGAAAGATGCTTTGTATCCGCCATCAGGTAATTCACGTAAGAAAATTGAAACTTCTACGCCTTCTACGTCTCTTCCGAATTCAACTATACCTTCATGGTCTCCTACTCCAATTCCTAGCTCTTCTTGCTCCTTTTTAGTTATATATGTAAAAGCAATTTTTCCATCTTCTAAAAATTCCATTCTGTTTAATGCAATTCTTCTAATTTCAAATTGTCTCATTGAAGTAATCTGCATTACCCTACGGTAAATACTAGAAATATTTACTCCTTTTTTTAGAAGTTCAGCTGTAAATTCAAATGTTTCAGGCTTAATTGTGCTATGTCTAAATCCACCTGTGTCTGTAATAATTCCAGTAGCAATACATGCTCCTATGCCTTTATTTATTTCAATTCCCATATATTCTAATACTGTTACTAATATTTGGCATGCTGCTGGTGAATCGGGATTTACAAAGTTGAAATCTCCAAACATTGTATTTGAGCCGTGGTGGTCAATTACTATTTTTGTTTTTGCAGTTTCAAAATATTTTGCGAATCCGTTTAGTCTTTTAATATCAGAACAGTCAAGGGCTATAGCTAAACTATATTTTTCTTCTTTTCCTTCTTTTCTTATTTCCTCATACCATGGCAGAAAATTAAATATTTCAGGACATTCTGGTATTATTACATCAGCTTTTTTGCCCATGCTTTTCAAAGCTCCATAAAGTGCTAGGCTACTTCCTATGGCGTCACCATCAGGTGTTTCATGAGTTAATATAACAATATCTTCTGCTTTATTAATCTCTTCTAAAATATTATCTAGTATCATTTTTAGGTATCCTTTCCGTCTTCCTTTTTTACATCTTTCATAATTTCATTTAAAATAGTGTCTATCCTTTCGCCGTATTCCATTGTGTCATCAAATTCGAATACTAGCTCTGGTGTGATTCTCATGTTTATGTTATGTGCAATTTCGCTTCTGATATATCCAGAAGATTGTTTTAGTCCTAATAGTGTATCTTTTTTATTTTTGCAATTTAATACACTAATCCAAACTCTTGCATAACGTAAATCAGGAGTAACTTTAACTTTTGTAATACTTATCATTCCAGTTACTTTGGAATTTTTAAGTTTATAATTAATTATATTACTAATCTCGCGTTTTAATTCTTCATTAACACGATCTAGTTTATGTGAGCTATTCTGTCTTTGCATTTTCTCTCCTTTTTCTAGAAATCAGACGTCAGCATTGAGCATTTGGCATTTAATATTTAAAAAACATAATACTAAATGCTAATATCTAACTTCCTATTTACTTACTTCTTCCATAATGTGAGCTTCAATGATGTCTCCTTCTTTTATGTCGTTGTAGTCTTCTATTTGTATACCACATTCATATCCTTTAGCAACTTCTTTAGCATCATCTTTAAATCTCTTCAATGAAACAAGTTTGCCTTCAAATACAACAATATTATCACGGATTACTCTAACTCCAGAATTTCTAGCAATTTTTCCATCCGTTACATAGCATCCTGCAATCGTTCCAACATTAGATACTTTAAATGTTTGACGAACTTCTGCAGTTCCTATTACAACTTCTTTAAATACTGGGTCTAGCATTCCTTTCATAGCAGCTTCAATGTCTTCAATTGCATTGTATATTACTGAATACATCTTAATTTCAACATTGTCTTTTTCTGCTGCACTCTTTGCAAGAGCATCTGGTCTTACGTTAAATGCAATTATTATAGCATTAGATACTTTTGCAAGTGTTACGTCAGTTTCGTTAACAGCACCTACATTTGCATGTATTACTTTAACTTTAACTTCATCATTGCTTAATTTTTCAACTGCTTGTTTTACAGCTTCTACAGATCCTTGTACATCTGCTTTTACAATTAAGTTAAGTTGTTTTAAGTTTCCTTTTTCAATTTGAGAGAATAAATCGTCTAAAGAAACTGCTGATGTTGCATTCATAGCTTTTTCTCTTGCTTGACGTTTTCTTCTTTCAATTAAGTGTTTTGCAGCCTTTTCATCTTTAACTTCGTAGAATGTTTCTCCAGCTTCTGGAACTTCTGTTAAACCAGAAATTTCAACTGGTGTTGAAGGACCTGCTTTTCTAACATTTTGTCCTTTGTCATTCTTCATGTTACGGATTCTTCCTATAACTGAACCAACAACGATTGTGTCTCCAACATCAAGGCATCCGCGTTGAACAAGCATTGTTGCAATAGGACCTTTTGATTTATCAAGTCTTGCTTCAATAACTGTTCCTTTTGCTTGTTTATTTGGATTAACTTTAAGGTCTTGCATATCTGCAACTAAAAGTACCATTTCAAGTAAAGTGTCAATATTTATCTTTTTCTTTGCAGAAATTGGAACAAATATTGTATCTCCACCCCATTCTTCTGGAACTAAACCATATTCAGTTAATTCACGTTTTACTTTTTCTACGTCTGCGCCTTCAACATCTATTTTGTTTACTGCGACAATTATCGGAATATTTGCTGCTTTTGCATGGTTAATTGCTTCTATTGTTTGTGGCATTACACCATCATTTGCTGCTACAACTAATATAGCTATATCTGTTACTTGTGCACCTCTTGCACGCATTGCAGTAAATGCCTCGTGTCCAGGTGTATCTAAAAATGTAATTTCTCTACCATTAACTTCAACTTTGTAAGCACCAATTGCTTGTGTAATTCCGCCTGCTTCACCTTCAATTACGTTTGTGCTTCTTACAGCGTCAAGTAATGAAGTTTTACCATGATCAACGTGTCCCATAACAACAATTACTGGTGGTCTAGAAATTAATTCTTCTTCTTTATCTTCACTATCGTCAAATAGTATATCTTCTTCTTTTACTACTTCTTTCTTATGAGCAGTTACTCCAAATTCCTCAGCTATTAAAAATGCTGTATCAAAGTCAACTTCGTTGTTTATTGTAGCCATAATTCCATAGCCAAGTAATTTCTTTATAACTTCTCCACTAGTCTTTTTAAGTTCTGTAGCTAAGTCTTTAACTGTTATAACTTCTGGTATAGTAATATCTGTTAGTTGGAATATTTTTTGCTTTGTACGTTCTTCTTCATTTTTTTGTGCTTTCTTTTTGTTCTTACGGTTTCTACCATCACTTAAGTCATAGTAGTCAAGCATTGAACCTTCGTTGAACATGTGTGATAGCTTGCTTTCTTGCTTTAAGTCTTTTAGTCTTCCTGAGCTAAAGTCACTATCATCATTTCTTCTTGTTTTTGAAGTTTTCTTTTTGCTCTCTTCTGGTCTATTTAGTTTTTGTTTATCTATAGCACGGTTTGCGTATTCTCTTACACTTTCTTTTTCTACAAAATCAGCAGACATAATGTCTTTAATATTTTTCTCAATACCGCGCTCGTCTAATGGTCTTCTATTGTTATTAAAGTTAGGTCTTTGATTATTATTGTTATTATTAAATCTACCTTGACCATTGTTAAATCTGCCATTAGAATTATTTTGTTGATTATTAAATGGTCTATTATCATTAAATGGTCTGTTATTTCCAAAATTGTTACGATTATTATTGTTGAATCTTCCATTTTGATCTTTTCTGAAATTATTACCATTTCCGTTGTTGTTAAATCTATTGTTATTTCTGTCAAAATTCTGTCTATTTTGTGGGTCAAATCTGTTATTATTATATTGTGGTTTTTGTTCAGGCTTTCTCTCAGGATTTGGTCTGTTTTGAGGTGTTGTTTCAGGATAATTTTTCTTTTCTTCTTCTTTTTTTGGAGCAACGTCTTCTTTTGGTTGAGCTACTGGCTCTGCCACTTCTTGTGTTTTTTTAGGTTCTTCTTTTTTTAGGCCAAATAGTTCACTTACAGTAAGAGGTTTTGCTTGTTTATTACGATAAACAATATTAAAATCTTTTTTACGGTTGTCAATAAAGCCTACTTCTTTTTTTGCTTCAGCCTTTTTCTTTCTTTCTTGCTCTTCTTCCTGTTTTTTTACTTCTTCGTCAGAGATTATAACTGCTCTGCGGATTATAACAGGTCCAGATGTCTTGTCTTTTTCTTTCTTTTCTTTTTTCTCCTCTTTTGCCTCTTTAGGTGTTTCACTTGCATGAGAATTAAAAGACTTTTCAAGTTTTCCTGCTTCAGCATCAGTTATACCACTTAAATGGCTTTTAACCTCCATACCAAGCTCTTGCGCCTTTTTTAAAACCTCTTTACTTGTTAAACCTAATTTCTTTGCTATTTCATGTATTTTAATACTACCCAATAGCTTCACCCCCACAAATTATTTTGTATATTTCTTCTCCTAAATTTTTATCCTTAATACATATTACAGATTTGTTTTGTTTTCCAATAGATTTACTTATGTTTTCTATTGTCCCATATTCAACAATTTTAACATTGTTCTTTTCACATAAGAACTTCATATTCTCTTTTGACTTACTGGATGCATCTTCTGAAATTAGAACAAAAACTGCTTTCCCTTTTTCTATTGATTCTATTACTGATTCTGTTCCAAATGCGATTTTACCCGCTTTCATAGCAATTCCTAATAGTCCAAATATTCTTTTATCCTTTTCCAAGCAATGCACCCCTTAATTCTTCAAAAATATTATCAGGTACGGCTGTTTCTAATGTGGTTTCAAGTTTTTTTGATTTTATTATTTTTTCTAAGCATTCTTTATCACCACATATATATGCGCCTCTGCCAGGCAATTTACCTGTTTTGTCTACAGTAACATCACCGTTTTTACTTTTTACTATTCGAATTAATTCATTTTTGTCTTTTTTTGTGTTACAACCAATACAACATCTTTGTATGATTTTTTTCATTCACTGTCCTCCAAATTAGTATTACTCTTGTTCTTCAGCTTCTTCTCCCTCTGCTTGAGCTTGTAATATTTCTCTATATTGAGATTCGCTCTTTATATCTATCTTCCAGTTTGTTAGCCTTGCTGCTAATCTAGCATTTTGTCCAGATTTTCCAATAGCAAGAGATAATTGATCATCAGCAACAATTACTTGTGCAAATTTTTCTTCTTCTTTTATATCAACTGCTAATACTTCAGCTGGTAGAAGTGCTTGTGCAATATACATGCTTGGGTTTTCATCCCATTCAATAACATCAATTTTTTCACCATTTAATTCACGTATTACATTTTGTATACGGATTCCTCTTTGTCCTACACATGAACCAACTGGGTCAATATCTTTATTTGTAGAATATACTGCAACTTTAGAACGATATCCAGGGTCTCTTGAAACACTTTTTATTTCAATAAGTCCTTCATATATTTCAGGTATTTCGAATTCTAAAAGCTTTCTTACAAAGTCAGGATGGCTTCTGGATACAACAACCTGTGGATTTCCCTTTGTACCTTTTTGTACATCAACAACATAACCTTTTATTTTTTCATTTAAATGATATGTCTCTGTTGGTATTTGTTCCTTTTTAGGCATAATACCTTCGAGTTTACCAAGGTCAAGAACTAAAGCTGTACCTTCTGCTTTTTGAATCATTCCTGTAACAACTTCGCCTTTTCTTTGGTCAAATTCCTTATAGAGTATTTCTCTTTCTGCTTCCCTAATTTTTTGCACTATAATCTGCTTTGCTGTTCCTGCAGCAATTCTTCCAAAGTTTTTAGGAATTATTTCTATATTTACGCTGTCTCCAACCTTTAATTTTTTGTTTATTTTTTTAGCATCCTCTGTGCTTATTTGAAGCTTTTGATCTTCAACTTCTTTTACTACTTCTTTTACAGCATAAAGATGGATTTCTCCTGTTTCTTTATCCATTGTTATTTTTACGTTTTCTGCAGAATCAAAATTTCTTTTATATGCCATAACAAGAGCAGCCTCTAAGGACTCTAACATATATTCTTTGCTAATTCCTCTTTCTTTTTCTAATTCATCTAGTGCAGTTATTAGTTCTTTGCTATCTGTTGTTTTCATTTTCCTACCATTCCTTTCTATTCTTCCCAATTATAAATTGTTTTTATTTGCGATATATTTTTTCGTGCTATTAAAGTATTACCTTTTTCAGTTTCGATTACAATGTCATTTTTATTAAAGCTTTTTAATTTCCCTTGAATTTGCTTATTCTTTTCAATTGGTGTATATAGTTTGGCTTCAACAGAATTTCCTATTTGTTTTTCCAAGTGCTTATCTTTTCTAAGTATTCTTTCAACGCCACATGATGAAACTTCTAAGAAGTATGAATCGTTTATAAATTCTGCCTCATCAAGTTTGTCTGTTATTGCGTCATTTACTTTTTCGCAATCATCAAGCGAAATCCCTTTTTCTCCATCTATAAACACACGTAGATAGTAATCTTTAGCTTCTTTTTCATATACAACATCATATAGTTCATATCCGAAGCTTTTCAACTATAGGTAAAATAATGCTTTCAGCTTTTTCTTCAATGCTTGCCAATGTAATCCTCCTTACATAATTAGAGAAGAGTGGGATTTGTTCCCACTCCTCTAGTCTTATTTAAATTGCATAATTATTATACAACGTTTTTTACTGTATTGTCAATTGTTTTATTACAAAAAACATAAATTTTATTGCTTTGTTACAGAAAACTCTAAAATTGTCATTGAAACTGGATCTTTTGATGTATCATTGATAAGACCAGTACCTCCAATGCTAATAGTTGCATCACTTAATGAATTCGGAAAATATGCAGAAGTTCTAGAGAATGAGCTCTGCCCTGCTCTTACAGGTGTAAGTGTAAGCTCGGCACGTTTTTCAGGTGCTGGTGTATAAGTAAAATCTAACGTAAATGTTTGCATTCCTGTATTGACTTTCCATCCAGAAGTATTAATTCTCGAACCAAAGTATGCACTGGTTATTGATGCAGAAGAGGATGCATTTAAGTACATTGTATTTGAGCTATAACAGTAAAACATAAATCCCGCATATTTGTTATTGCCAACTGGTTGAAGCGCAGAAATTATATATTTACCTACATTTTGTGCTGGATCTAATGAAAAGACCATATGAATTGTAAATGGGCTATCGCCAAAAGCCATAACACCTGTATCTAAAGAATCTCCAGGCACAAAAGGGATTCCTTCATTACCAACATCTGTAAACTCAAAAGAAGCTATCTCTCCATTCTCATCTACAGTTACTTGCGGTTGTCCTTCAACGTTTTCAAATAAAGTAACTCCTTCTTGTAAATCATCTGTTGAATAATCTGTATCTTCGTTTATATATGGGTCTTGCTCTGTTCCAGAACCACTTTGGCCACTATTCTGTTCCCATTTAGCATATAAAACAAGGTTTCTTGCGCTACTTCCGCGTAGGAGTTGTAGTTAATGCACTTCCAGTAAAGGTGTCATTTTCATACCATCCTCCAAATGTGTAACCTGTATAGTTTGGTATCGGTAACGCTGCATTTGTTGTAGCATAATATACTGTAATTGGATTTGCAACATTCGTTCCACCATTTAGGTTATAAGTAATTGAAAAATTACCAACATTTGCTGTTCCAGAAATTGTTAAAGCATCACTAAAACTTGCATGACCTATTGCTAGAAAAACCATGAAGCAAATTAGCACTATAATAATACTAATAGGCTTAATGGTTTTTCTTTTTTTTACATTAGCTTTATATTTATAATAATTCCTCATTTTAAGCAACCTCATTTATATCAATGCTTTAAAGTCAATGCATTATAAATTAGTGAATGTTTTATGTTAATATGTTTTAGAATAAAACTTGAGATACTATAACCTCTCAAGCTTTATTCTAATTATTTTTATTAGTCTGTATGGCCTGTTGTTCCTGTAAATGCCGTTGTGTCTTGTTCATATTCTATTTCTAATGTAAATGAACAATCTGCAACTGATCCGCCTTCACCATCTTTTGTAGTATCTAAGGTTTCAACATTAGGATTCCATGTTACAGTAAAATCAATTGTACATGTTCCATTAGCTTGTAATGTTGGATGATTCGTTGTTATAGCATCTAATCCAGATATAACAATTGCATTTCCATTACCCGAAATATTTGTTGGAGTAATACTTTTTATTTTTGCTGGAATTGTTCCAACATTTTTTATTACTGCCTGAAATTGTGCTCCTGCTCCTGGATATGCTAAATCTTTGCAAGATACTGTAAGCGTATTTTTGTCATTTGATATGCTTGCAGTTGTGTTTGTTAAGTCAACACCTACTGCTGAAACAACGCTTGCTGATGTGAATTCTACATCAAAAGAGCCTCTCGCATTAGCCGTTCCAGAAATAGTAAGAGCATCAGTAAATGCTGCATATCCTATTGCTAAGGCTAATAATGCTGCTATTAATACTACTAAAAAATATCTTTTTTTCCCTTCTTTTTTTGTTTTTGACATTTGTGTTTACCTCCTCTTAAATTTATAAAAATAATAATTAAAAACTATAAATTGTTATCATCTTAAAATGTATACATAGCTCTTTTCGTATTTCGTAACGAAAAAGTACGCTTCTTCATCTGGTTCTTCCTTAATACAACAATATATTGGAACTAAAGCTTCATCTGAAAGTTTTAGTAGCTGTGTTATATCCTTAACTCTCGTTGCATGTTCTATGTCAATTTGCTTTAAATCTTCAATTTCTACCAACTTGCTTTCACAAGATCTCATTATTCTGTTTAATTCAAGCTTATATTCGTTTCTTATGCTATTTAATTTTTCTGTTTTTGTTAGGATAATTCTTAATAAAATTAGTCCTACAATTATTCCAACAGAACTTATTACTATATCTTTAGCATTAATAGTTTTTGAATTTGTAACCTGTACATCATATTTAACTGAATTAGAAGTTTCGTCTTTTTCTTTTTGCGTAATAATTGCAATTTTATCTCCTAATGTAATATCATAATTTTGAACATATGCATTTTGTACTTCTTGCGAATTTATATTTGTTTTTGTATTTACTGTTAATCTTACATATAAATGTGAATTTGCACTTAATCCCATTGTTTGTTTAAAGTCTTTAATCATTTGATGATACTTACTATAGTTTATATTTATAAACTCATTTATTGAAATCTTATCTGTAGTTTCAGTTTTAGATTCTGATTCTTTGAGAGTTTCTACTTTGTTTAAGATATCGTATACCATTCCATTGCTATTGTATGTTGCAGAAACTATTGCTTCTAATTTGTAATTGTATGTTAATTCTTCTTTGTCTGACCCAATGTAATTATAGTTTAAATTTAAATCTATATCTGATATTAAATCTGATAAATATGTCTGTTTATCTGTTATTTCTTCTTCTTTTATGTATTCATTTTTCTTTAGATTGATTTTTGATCCTAAGCTAAGTTGATTGGTATATTTATATAGTTCTTTTTTTACAAATGAAGTTTCTTGATTTGCAGTCATTAATTTTAATAGGTTGCCTGAACCCAGCGCAAAAATCGTGATTGCAAACACAATTAATAAAGTTCTTGCTGTGCTGCTTATTTTTATTCTATTGCTTACTTGAACTTTTTTCTTCTTTTGCATTACCTTTTTTCATCTCCTGACTACTAATATCCTGTTTCAACATCAACATTTTGTTGTCTTCCGCTTAATCTGCCAACCCATATTGTAGGCCAAGCCAAATATGGAATTTTAAAGATTACTTTTCCTTTAAGCATATCCTCAGTTACTGGATCGCTGTCTACATTAGAATTGCTATCCCCTTTAGTTATAAAATATGTGCTTCCATTTTCTTGGTATTTTTTTACCACTCTATGAATTACCGAATAGTCTTTCATTGAATACTCTATGATGTCATCAATTTGAATATCGTTTGAGTTACACTTTTGTATAATAACTAAGTCACCGATACTTATATAAGGTTCCATACTTCCGCTGGCAACGCCTATTGGTTTTATAGGAAAGATTCCTATTGTAAACCAGATGAGTAGTACAATTCCTGCAACCAATGGTATTGTTCCCTTTGGTTCAATTGGTTTTGAATATTTATATAAATGCAATTTATCTTTAAGCGAAATCTCGTATCTGCAGTATAAAAATAATATAAGCGGAAATACTGAATTTAATATGCTATCAAATATCCAAGGTGCATTTGGCAATACCGGAGGAATCCAAAGTATCATATGCCAGAAAAATTCATATATTAATGGTGGTGTAAAATCACAGTATTGGCATATGTAAGTAAATAGTACATTCTTTATTGCACTTGGCATTATTGTGTTAAATGTAATTTTAAATAAGTAATAAATATTTATACTTTCAAGCAAAGAGCTTATATTTATATCTTGAAAAGCAAATGTTACAACTATGAAAATAAATATTAACTTTTGCTCTTTTTTCAGCACACTGTTTATTAATTTATACCTAATATATTCTCTACAGAATATAACAAAACCTGTAGAATATAAGTTAAAAACAATTCCTAAAATAGTTGATGAATACGGATTTTTACCATATGTCAAAAACAATCCTGATGATAAATATAAAATTGCATATATTAGAACTGTTATACATACATACTGTATAATGTTCTTTTTGAATCGTCTATTCGTGTAAGGTGAAGTTATACTAAATTTTGTAATTAATGCAATTACTGCAAAAAACAATGGATTAATCACATAAGTATAATAACTTCCAAATTGCTTTAAATAGAATTGAGAAAACAAAAAGTATATACATAAAATTGCCAATATGCCTATTGCAAGATTTTTGTATTTTTGCATTTTCTTTTTCCTTTCTTAATTCTATTTATCTATATAGTTAGAGGAATAAGTATCCTCTAACTATATAGCATTCATGTCAAAACTACTAGATTGTATTATTTGCATCAACGTGATTTGTTGTTCCTGTAAATGCTGTTGTAGATTGTTCATAATTAATTACTAAACTAAATGAGCAATCAGCAGTTGAGCCACCTTCACCAGCTTTTGATGTGTCAAGTGTGTTTACATTTGGATCCCATTGAACTGTAAAATTAATTGTACAAGTTCCATTTGGTTGTAACACAGGATGGCTTGCTGTTATAGCATCTAATCCAGATATTACTATCGCATTTCCATTACCTGTAATGTTTGTTGGTACAACTGATTTAACAACTGCAGGTACTGTTCCAACATTTGTTATAACGGCTTGATATTCTGCCCCTGCACCTGGATAACCTAAATCCTTACATGTTACAGTAAGTGTGTTTTTATCATTTGATATAACAGCATCCGTATTTGCTGTATCTACGCCTACAGCTGAAACAACAGATGCAGAAGTAAATTCTATATCAAATGATCCTCTTGCATTTGCTGTACCTGTAATAGTAAGTGCATCAGTAAATGCAGCATATCCTACTGCTAGCGCAAATAATAATACAATTAATAGTGTTAGCAAATATTTTTTCTTTCCCTCTCTTTTTAAATTTGTCATGTTTTTTCTCCTTTCTTCTTTTGAAATTATTTTTATAAAATTAAAAATTTAAAAACAAAATATTTAAACATGTGAAACTTTCATCTTTGACATAGGATTAATTTCATATATAATCTTAAAATGTTTATATTCGTCTAATTTATTATTTTCTAGGCACTCAATATAATCTTCTAATTGTTTTTTTGACTTTGCAGCTGCAACAATATATGGGTTAAGCTCTGATTTAAACATTATATTTTTAGCATAAGAAAATGACTCAAAAATTGTCATCATTTCTTTATTTCTGCACAAATAATATGCTTCCTTAAATCTCGAAAGAACTGGATGCTTGTTAAATAATGATGTGTGCATCATAAATTCTTTGACAATTACATCCTTTACTGTTTTATATTCTTCTGGATAAGTTTTCATATAATTTTCGACTTCCTTTTTAGTGTATGGCAGTTCTACGCGTTTTTCTTTTATCCTTAAAACCATATTGTCCTGTAATTGGTCTATAGATATTTTATTTAAATCTGTGTATTTTTCATGTCTTTCGGCTACATCAGAATTATTTTCCATAAATCCATTAATAATTAAATAATTCTTTTCATTGTCCTTCTCAATTGTGTTTTCGAGTGTTTTTGTGTTTTTAATTAAGTCCTGAAGAGTAATCATTTCTTCTGCTATTCCAATGTAAGAATTATTCATTTTGCATTTTTCATAAATGATTATAATGCTGTTTTCAATGCTTCTATAGTAATTCTGTATTGTTTCAAGATTTTTATAAGCTGCATCTGTACTTTGCAAAGCAAGCTCAGAATTACTTACTGTTTCTCTAGCATGTTTAGGGCCATTTTCATTATTTGTTCTACTTTGTATAATTTTTTCGACAATTTTATCTTCACTTGCTTCTAATTGTTTTTTCTTGTTTTCTACATTATTTTTCTTTACTTGTATATTATTTAAAAAATCTATATCTTCGCTAGATAAATATTTTTCTAGTTGTAAATTGCCAAGATTAATTGATTCTGTTTCCATATTTTTCCTCCGTATTTTTGTAATTCAATGATGTGTATATGTTTTAAATATAATATATCGATAATTACATTACCATTTATTTACTATTATTTCAATATTTTTCACAAAAACTTAATATTTGTAAAGAAAAAATAATATTCTTGTAATATTTTTGCAGTTTTTGTAATATTAAATTCAAACAAAAAGAAGCCTATAAGTGTATTTGCTAATTTAAACACACTTATAGGCTTCTTTATAAATTATTCTTGTTTGTATTTTTCATCAATTTTATATTTCTTTTCTGCATGTTCTGCTAGTTGCTCCATGTATTTCTTTTTACCCGGTACTCCAGAAACTCTTTTATTGTTAGCACCTCTCATTGTAGAATTAGATAGTCCATGCTCTTTCTTTACAAACTGATCATATTCTCTTAAGTTGCTCATAGTTCTCTTCGTTTCTTTCTCATATGTATGACGTGCATTTTTGTTTCTGTATTTTCCATATATAACCATGTAATAAATTATACCTGCAAGTAAGAATATTGCTGGCCACCATTGATTGTCATCATCTTTCTTTACAATGTTTAGATATGATAAAACAGTTGCTATAAGTCCTAAAAACTCAACTATTACAGATACCAAAATTAGCTTTGGCTGGTGAATTGGCACGCTTCCCATAGTTTCTTTTGTTCTTGCATTAACAGCAACATAGTGAAGTAAGTTTTTGTTTCCTTTCTTCTCTAAATAACTATATAGCCATACTGGTAAATATGCAGATCTCCATTGTTGGCCTTTAATATCAAATTCTTCTTTATCCCATCTTACACCACGGTCATAATGTTTTAAAGTATCATTTGCTGCAAATCTTGCAACATCTTGGCATTGGTCTGCAACCATTCCCTTTAATTGGCTAACATTAGTATCTCTTTTTTCTGATGTATAGCCTTTAATATAGTTTGAATCCCACTTTACGCAATTTTCTGTATCAAATGGCATAATTGAGTTAATAATATTATTTGTTTTATCTTTAGCATTTGTATCTAATTTATCAGAACTTGATTCAACTGTTAACCCTTCAATTGCAATATCAAATTCTCTTTCTACATCATAAAGATCGGCATCATAACGTGTTTCTGTACGGTCTCCACGTTTTACAGTATATCTTCTCGTTTCATGTTCGCCTTGTCCCTTCATATTTGCATGGCCATTTGCATCAACTATCATATATGGTAAGTAAACGCCCATAACGTTATCTGCATTAAATTCTTTTCTAAATTGTGGATGAGCAAAGAATTTTCTCTTTCCAACAAATTTTTCAATAGAATCTTTAGCTTCATTTTTTGGAATTTTAAATGGCAAAACAGTATCTGGTACAGCTCCATTTGGAATTTGCTGATTTACAGATAGTGTATTTCTACACCAGTGGCATCTTGCTTGTGTTGAGTTTGCAGTATCAACTACAACTTCAGCACCGCAACTGCTACATTTGAATGTTACCATGTCGTTTGTGTCAGCTATAATCTCTTGTGCACCTGAACCAATGATTTCTCCTTCAAGTTTGCTTATATCTGTATCCATAGTGTCAAATCTTTCTGGTTCAAATTCATGTCTACAGAAATTGCATCTTAATTTTCCGTTTTTTACATTAAGTGAAATGTCTGTTGCTCCACATTTAGGACATTTAGTTTGCCCATCTTTTGCCCCAGATTCAGTATTTACAACAGTAGGGCCTTCGTTTACAACGTTAGCCCCACTGTTTGTTTCTTCCTGATTTAGAGCTTCATTTTCTAAATCATTTTCCATATTTTACACTCCTAAAATTTTTCTTTTAGCTTCGTCAAATTCTTCTTGAGAAATTACACCATCATCTAATAATTTTTTCATTTTTGCTAATTTTTCATATGGATCTTCTGCTTGAGCTGCCGGTTGTACTGGTTGTGCTGGCTGAGCAGCTGCTGGTTGTTGTACTGGTTGTTGGAATGCTCCCATTGTTGCACCTACGCTATTAATTCCCATTCCCATAAATCCAAGTCCTGTTCCTCCACCATTTTCTCCTGCTGCTTGGAATCCACGTGCAACTGATTGTTGCATAAATGAATTTCCTCTTGCTCCTGATAAAGCATCTGCTTTCTTAACGTCGCTAAGAAGCTTCTTAGAATCTTCGTCATATTCTATAGCTGTTATAGCAACTTTTACTATTTCTAATCCTCTATCAGATTTCCATTGATATCCTTGTTCTACAGCATATGATAAGCTTTGTGCAAATCCTATTTGATCTCCTTGTATTTTTGTTATACGATTTCCCTTGCTTGGATCGTTTGTATAATTAGAAAATGCTGCTGAAAGGCTTCCAACTACTTCATTGAATAATTGCTCTCCTGCAACGTTATCCATATCTGCAAAATCAAATGGTCCAGATTCTGGTCTTAAGTATTCTACTGGTACGAAATTCTTTACAAATAAAATTGGATCAACAATTTTTAATGTATATGTTCCTCTTGTTACAGCTCCAACTTGTGCATTCATGTATGCATCATCCCAGTAAATTTCAGATTGTGTTCCAAATCTGTTTCCTGGTATTTCCTTTAAATTTACATATATTGCTGTTTGCTCTGTTGCTGGTATTCCACCAAATTTAAATCTTTCCCATGATGCTTTAAGTGAACTCATTATTCCATTTCCAGCTAAGAATGACTGAGAATTTGGATCTGTTGAAGAATAAATAAATCCTCCTGGCTCTGTAATACATCCTGTTATAGCTCCATCTTGCATTGTAATTAAAGCTGTTCCTTCTGGTACAACTATTTTGCTTCCGTTTGAAATAACATTCTCAGATCCTTTTACGTTTGCTCCTCTTCCAGCATCAGTACTATTTTTAACTGCTTTATATATAGCAGCAGTTGCTGGTACATTTGTTTCTGGAGTCATAAACTCCTTCCATTCATCTGCTAGTGTTCCGCCTAGCGCTCCTGTAAATGCTTTAATAAATCCCATGTTAGTTTCCTCCTCTAATATTATATTTGCTTGCATTATATAATATTATATATTTTTTTACAATATTTTTTTAACATTTTATAAAAAAGAAACGTTTGGGACGATTCCAAACGTTTCAAAAGTTTTTACTTTTTCGTTACATTCTATTCTTTTATATAGCCACGCAGTAAATACTTTACTAAAAAAACACTTATCTTTCGATAAGTGTTTTTTATATTCTTTATTTTAACGTTCTTCATCGCCTCTTACTGGCCTTTTTTGTCGTTGTTGTAACCTTAGCCATGCTTGTGTCTCTTCTGTCGTTGGGTCTCCCATAGTAGCTGCATAATCAATCACATTCGTAACACCAAATGGTGCTCCTAACAGTATTTCTGAAGCATATGTAATGTCTGGATATGTTCGTTCGTAAAGAGCATCATTTTCTTCTATAGTTTCTAGTTGTTCATAAGTATAATATTTTGAAAGTTGGCTTTGCATATATACTGCCATGGCTCCAGCAGTATACCCTTTACTCCATAAGAGCTCTTGATCTATTATTCTTTTAAATAAAGCCATTACTCTAGGATCTTTTAATTCTTCCATGTGATCCATTACTACACTAGTCGCAGTACATGCATACTGTTTCCATTCTTTTGGTTCTCTATGGTCTAATAATATTTGTAAATCCGCACCATCTATTCCAAGTTTTAGTGCTTCTAAAACATCAGTCATTTCAGGATCATATTTCATAATAAATCCTCCTCTAATATATATTTAATATGAAACACGTTATTATTATACTACAAATGCCATTTTATGTCAAATTCAATATGTCTTGTGTTTTTATTTGAGCAATAAAAAGTACTATCATAAGTATAAAACCAATGATAGTACTTTATTATTTATCTTTTACTATTTTATTACCTCTACGCATCTATGGCAAAGTGTTGGGTGGTCATGGTCATGTCCTACTGTTTCGTCATATCTCCAACATCTTTCACATTTTTCTCCAGATGCTACTTCTACTTTTACTCCGTATTTTTCGCCTTCATCTGCTCTAGAATTTTCCTCTATTACAACTTGTGAAACTATAAATACGTCTTGTAGTTCTTTTTCTACATCTTTTAAGAAGTCTAAATTTGCTCCTTCTGCATATAGTGTAACTTTTGCATTTAAAGAATGTCCTATTAGCTTTTCATTTCTTGCCATTTCAAGCTTTTTAGCAACTAATTCCTTTAAGTCTTCAATCTTATCCCATTTCTCTGCAAGTTCTTTGTTTTCATACTTGCTATTTGGTTCTGGGAAATATCCTAGCATTGGGCTTTGAGCCTTTTCATCAGATTTATGTGGCATAAACTTCCATATTTCTTCTGCAGTGAATACAGTCATTGGAGTTAGCATTTTCACTAAGTCTGATAGTATGATAAACATTGTTGTTTGAGCTGCTCTTCTTTCAACTGAATCTGGTTTTGAAGTATAAAGTCTATCTTTTATAATATCTAGGTAAAAATTACTCATGTCATTTACACAGAATTTATTTATTTCATGATATGCAATATGGAATTCATAAGTATCATAACTTTGAGTTACAACTTTTATTAATTCATTTAGCTTATATAATGCATATTTGTCTATGTCCATCAATTTTTCATATGGTACACATTCATCTGGGTTGAAGTCTGAGATGTTTCCAAGTATATATCTTGCTGTATTTCTTATTTTTCTATATACTTCAGTAATTTGTTTTAGTATGTCTTTAGATAAGCTTATTTCTGACTTGTAGTCTGAAGATAATACCCATAATCTTAATATGTCTGCTCCATATTCCTTTATTACGTCTTGAGGGCTTATTACATTTCCTTCAGATTTTGACATCTTCTTGCCCTTTTCGTCTACTATAAATCCATGTGTTAATATTTCTTTATATGGTGCTACTCCTTTTGTTGCAACGCTTGTAAGTAGTGAAGATTGAAACCATCCACGATATTGGTCATTTCCCTCTAAGTACATATTGGCTGGTGGTAAACCACGTTCAGCTAAAACTGCTTCATGAGTTGATCCTGAATCGAACCAAACATCCATTATATCATTTTCTTTCTTAAAGTGTTTGCATCCACATTCTTTACATACAGCACCTTTTGGCATTAATTCTTCTTCTGGTAATTCATACCATACTGTAGAACCTTTTTCTCTAAATATGTCTTTTATTTTCTTTATTGATTCTGGAGTTATATATTCTTTTCCGCAGTCTTCACAATAGAATATTGGAATTGGAACACCCCAAGTACGTTGTCTTGAGATACACCAATCTGCTCTTTCTTTTACCATGCTAGAGATTCTTTCTTCTCCCCATGCAGGATACCATTTAACTGTTTTTATTGCTTCTAGAGCTTCATCTCTAAATCCTTCTACTGAAGCAAACCATTGGTTTGTAGCACGGAATATTATAGGCTTTTTGCATCTCCAGCAATGTGGATATTGGTGAACCATGCTTTCTTTATGGAATAGATATTTATTGTCTTCAAGCCATTTTATAATTGCTTCATTTGAATCAGCATAGAACATGTTTTCAAAAGGTCCTGCACCTTCTCTTTGATATCCTTTTCCATCAACTGTTACAATTATATCTAATCCATTTTTTAATCCGCAAAGGTAGTCTTCTTTACCATAGCTTGGTGCTGTGTGAACTGCACCTGTACCAGTATCTAGTTCAACTAAGATTGTATCATCGCTTCCTAATACAACTTTTGAAGTTCTATCAAGGAATGGATGCTTGCAAAGTGTGTTTTCAAGGTCACTTCCTTTGAATGTTTGCACAACTTTATATGAATCAATTCCTCCAACTTTCATTACTTCTTCAACAAGTTGAGCTGCTAACAAATAGCTTTCGTCTTTTGTTTCAACTAAGCTATAATCATAATCTCCACCAATTGTTATACCTGTGTTTCCTGGTAATGTCCATGGAGTTGTTGTCCATATTAAGAAATATGTTTTCTTTGTAGTATTTAGCTTAACACTAGGTTCTGTTACTTCAAATTTTACATATATTGAAGTTGTTTTATCTTCTTGGTATTCTATCTCTGCTTCTGCTAAAGCTGTTTCACAGTCTGTACACCAGTGAACTGGTTTTAATCCTTTATATATGTATCCTTTTTCATACATTGTTCCAAATATACCTATTTGTCTTGCTTCAAATTCAGGTTGTAATGTAATATATGGATGTTCCCAATCTCCTAATACACCAAGTCTTTTGAATCCTTCTGTTTGCTTATCAACAAATGATAATGCAAAGTCACGGCATGTGTTTCTAAATTTGCTTACAGATACTTCATCACGATTTATTCCAAGTACTTGTATTGCTCTTCTTTCTGTTGGAAGGCCATGTGTATCATATCCTGGTATATATGGTGTGTAATATCCTTTTAAGTTTTTGTATCTTACTACTGTGTCTTTTAATATTTTATTTAATGCATGTCCTATATGGATTTCTCCATTTGCATATGGAGGGCCATCATGTAACACATAAGGTTCTTTTCCTTCATTCTTTTTTAGTGCTTTTTCGTAGAGCTTTCCTTCTTCGAAAACGGTTTCTAAAACTTTTGGTTCGTTTTCAGGTAAGCTTGCTCTCATTGGGAAGTCTGTTTTTGGTAAATTAAGCGTTTTACCATAATCTTTCTTTTCTTCTTCCATTTAAATCATTCCTTTCTCTTTTTTTCATGTGTTCTAAAATAATAAATCTATATCTTACCACTGTTACCGCTCCCGGGAGAGTCTATTTTTTAAATACTCCCCTCTTCCCACTGGCGCTGTAGCAGTACTTCGTACTTAACAGCGCTCAGCGGTCCCCCCGAGCGGGTCGCCTTAAAAAATAGAAGCTCTCCCTCGCGCTAGTAACTACTTAAATTTATTATTTTAGAACACATACAAAAAATCCATTCCATCCTATAACTTAGGACGAAATGGATTAATAATTCCGCGGTACCACCTAATTTAGAAAAGCCTTATTGCTTTTCTCTCTTAATTTATCTTTAACGCAAGATTTCAGCGACTTGTCCTACTATTAGTTCAAACAAGCAACTCCTAGGTGATGGCAAATTGTTTTATTCTACCGAACTTTCACCTTACATCGGCTCTCTAAAGACATATTTTCAATTTGTCGTATCCTATTCAAAGTTTTTTAATTGTGTAGAATTATATCATGCAAATCTTAATAATGCAATATCTTTATAAAAATTTGTTGTCTTTTTGTGTGAAATGTTTTCTTTACAAATATGATTTTAATAATTCCATATTTCCACATAATGTGTACTCTCCAAGTTTAGCAGGGATTATGAAGCTATCTCCTAGTTTTAAGTTGTATTCCTTATCTTGTACCTTTATTTTTCCTTCCCCTTTAACTACATTCATTGCATAGAAAGAATCTTTATTTGAGCAATCATTGAATTCCACACATACTGTTATTTTGTCTGTTTTAAAATATTGTGAAGAAATCATGTTGTGTTCGCCCTCTTGCCAGTTATTAGTTTCTTTAATTTCCGGCTTACTTCCTACATTTGCAACATCTATTGCTTTTTGTACGTGTAATTCTCTTGGCTTTCCATCTTTACCAACTCTTCCCCAGTCATATACTCTATATGTTAAGTCACTGTTTTGCTGCACTTCGCAAATTAATGTATCTCCCATAATTGCATGTACAGTTCCTGATGGTATGTAAATACAATCTCCCTGGTTAACCTGTACAAAGTTTAAATATTCTGCTACATTTGGGCTATTTAATACTTGTGGCAAGTCCTCTTTTCTTACACTTTCTTTTATTCCACAAATTATTTGTGCGCCTTCTTTGCATTCCATAATGTACCACATTTCTGTTTTGCCCTTTTCGCCATTTTCATGTTCATATGCGTATTTATCATCTGGATGTACTTGCACTGATAAATTGCTATTTGCATCAATAAATTTTACTAATAAAGGAAATTTATCTAATTCGCTTGTTTTCGTTCCAAAAATTGCTTCTCTTAGTTCATGGTTTTCAAATAGTTCTCCTAAAGTTTTTCCTTTATTCTCACCGTTTGCTATAACACTTTGTCCATTTTTATTGGTTGAAATTTCCCAGCTTTCAGCAGTAATATCATAAGGTGAATTTTTTCCAAATAGAGTTTTTAATTTATTACCACCCCAGATATAATCTTTAAAAGCTGGTTCTAAAAAAATTGGTTCCATATTTTTTGCCTCCTTAATTTTACTTATTATACCAATACATTTTTATTATTTCAATTGTTTTTGTTGCCTTTTGTTAGTGTATGTGCTAGAATATTAGCTACTAGAATAATAAGGAGTGAATATTATGTCTAACGTTTTTGATATATTAGAAGAACGTGGTTATGTTGAACAACTAACCGACGAAAAAGAAGTACGTGCTATGTTTGATAAAGGAAGCATTCCATTTTATATTGGTTTTGACCCAACTGCAGATAGTCTTCATGTTGGTCACTTTGTTTCTATGATGGTTGCATCTCATATGCAAAAGTGCGGACACAAACCAATTATATTAATTGGTGGTGGTACTGCAAGTATTGGAGATCCATCAGGAAAAACTGATATGAGAAAAATGATGACACGTGAAGTAATTGACCATAACGTTGCATGTTTTAAAGTTCAACTTTCAAAGTTTTTAGATTTTGAAGGTGATAATGCTGCAATTATAGTAAACAACGCAGATTGGCTTTGCAATTTAAACTATATTGATTTTATGAGAGATATTGGAAGTAAATTCTCAGTTAATAGAATGCTTGCTGCTGAATGCTATAAATCAAGACTAGATACTGGTTTAACTTTCTTAGAAATGGGATACATGTTACTACAATCATACGACTTTTTATATTTATATGACCATTATGGATGCAAGCTTGAAATGGGTGGAAATGATCAATGGTCTAATATAATTGGCGGAGTTGAATTAGTTAGAAAAATAGGTCACTCAGATGCTTATGGTTTAACTTTCCGTCTTCTTACTACAAAAGAAGGTAAAAAGATGGGTAAAACTGAAAAAGGTGCATTATGGCTTGACCCAGAAAAAACATCTCCTTATGAATTTTATCAATACTGGAGAAATATTGATGATGCAGACGTACGTACAGTATTAAGCCTACTTACATTCTTACCAATGGATGAAGTTAATCGTTTGTCTAATTTAAAAGATGAGCAAATAAATGAAGCTAAAAAAGTTGCTGCGTTTGAAATAACAAAATTAATTCACGGTGAAGTTGAAGCAAGAAAAGCTGAAGAAGCTGCTTCTGCTCTATTTGGTGGAAATGGTGGAAGTATAGAAAATATGCCTTGTGAAAAAGTTGATTCTACTTCTATTTCAATTGTAGATGCTGTTGTTACTGCAAAACTTGCTCCTTCAAAAGGACAAGCAAAAACATTGATATCTCAAGGTGCTGTAACATTAAATGACGAAAAAATATCTGATATAGGATATATGTTATCTGATAAAGACTTTAGCGAAGGATACGCTATTTTAAGAAAAGGAAAGAAAAATTATTGTAAATTAGAAAAATAAAAAAGTGAAACGTTTGGCATGATTCCAAACGTTTCATTTTTTTTATGCTGTTTGATTGTTTCTTTTTTGCTCTACTTTTCTTTTTGAAATTTTCTTTGTTGTTTCTCTATTTTCATTTATTACAAGTTTTGGCTCTACTTTCTTTTCTACTGTTTCTTTTGTAATAATACATGTTTCTATTTTAGGATTTGATGGTATTTCAAACATGATGTCTCTCATTACATCTTCTATTATAGAACGTAATCCTCTTGCTCCAGTATTTCTTTCAATTGCTTTGTCAACAATTAAATTTAATGCTTCTGGCTCAAATTCTAGATTTACATTATCAAGTTTAAATAGTTTCTTATATTGCTTTACAAGCGCATTCTTAGGCTCTGTTACTATCTTTATTAGTGCTTCTCTATCTAGTTCTCTTAATGTTGCTATTATAGGAAGTCTTCCAACAAATTCAGGTATAAGTCCAAATTTTAATAAATCTTGAGGTAACAATTCTTCAAATACCTTGTATTTGTCTATTTCTTTTTTGCTTTCTATATGTGCTCCAAAGCCTATTGATTTTTGGCCTATTCTATCTTTAATTATTTTTTCAAGTCCTTCAAATGCACCACCACATATAAATAAAATGTTTTCTGTGTTGATTTGTAAGAATTCTTGATGAGGATGTTTTCTTCCACCTTGTGGAGGTACTGAAGCTGTTGTTCCTTCAACTATTTTTAAAAGTGCTTGCTGTACTCCTTCTCCACTAACGTCTCTTGTTATAGATGGATTTTCTGATTTTCTTGAAATCTTATCAATTTCATCTATATATATAATACCTCTTTCAGCTTTGCTTATGTCATAATCAGCTGCCTGAATAAGCTTTAAAAGTATGTTTTCAACGTCTTCTCCAACATATCCAGCTTCTGTAAGTGTTGTTGCATCAGCTATTGCAAAAGGAACATCCAATATCTTAGCTAATGTTCTTGCTAAATATGTTTTTCCACATCCTGTAGGTCCTAATAGTAATACATTGCTTTTTTGAATCTCTACATCATTATCCTTTTTATTATCTTCTGCATTAATTCTTTTATAGTGGTTATATACAGCAACTGCCAAAGTTTTCTTTGCATCTTCCTGGCCTATTATATATTCGTCAAGCACTGCTTTTATTTCTTTTGGACTTGGAATGTGTTCTTCTGATATATTGTATTCCATTTCGTCTTCTAGGAATTCATCTTCAATTATTTTATTGCATACGTTTATACATTCATCACATATAAATACATTTGGCCCTGCAATTATTTTCTTAACACTTTCTTGTGGTTTCCCACAAAAAGAGCATCTGATATTTTTTTCTTTTTCGTTTTTTTGCATTACAGTTCTCCTTTATTTATATTTCATTTGCAAATTAATTATAAACAGCCCTCCACGTTTTACGTAGAAGGCCACTTGTATTTTTGTTATGGATGTTTATCTAATACACCATCTATTAGCCCATATTCTAATGCTTCTTGGGCTGTCATGAAATTATCTCTTTCTGTATCTTGATTAATTCTTTCTAATGGTTGGCCTGTTCTTTCACTTAAAATTCTGTTTAGCTTTTCTCTTGTCTTTACCATGTGGTCAGCATGAATTTTAATTTCTGTTGTTTGACCAGCAAGTCCTCCTGATATTAAAGGTTGATGTATCATTATTTCAGCATTTGGTGTTGCAAAACGCTTACCTTTTGTTCCTGATGCTAAAAGCACAGCTCCCATGCTTGCTGCCATTCCAACACATATTGTTGAAACAGGGCATTTTACATAGTTTATTGTATCAAATATAGCCATTCCATCTGTTATTGATCCGCCTGGACTATTTATATAAAAATATATTTCTTTGTCAGGGTCTTCTGACTCTAAGAATAACATTTGTGCTACAACTAGGCTCGCTGTAGCTTGATTAACGTCCTCACTTAAAAATATAATTCTATCTTTTAATAATCTTGAGAATATGTCATATGACCTTTCTCCTCTGTTTGTTTGTTCAATAACATACGGTACTAAACTATCTTTTATCATTTATTTCCTCCTTAATTTGCCTTTGGCGTTTGGCATTTGGTTATTAGCTTTATTTTTTACTAATTTCTAAATGCTAAATACATTTTCTATTTTATTTTAGCATTACTTACTAAGAAGTCAATAGCTTTTTCATTCTTTAGGTTTTCTTTTATGTATTCATTAAGTTGAACATTGTTAATAAGTTCTTCTTCTTTTCTATTATAGTTCTTAGCCATTTCTTTTATTTTTTCTGTTACTTCCTCGTTTGTTGGTTCAATCTTTTCTGCTTTAATAACAGCATCTAAAACTAGTCTTGCTTTTACAGCTTCTTTAGCAGGCTCTTCGTTTTCTTTTCTAAAGTCTGTCATTGTTTTTCCTACCATTTTTAGATAGTCATCTAGTTTTATTCCTTGATATGAAAGTCTTTGCTCAACATCTTTTGCAACGTTGTCAATTTCTGTATCTATCATTCCAGAAGGAATATCAATTTCTGTTGCATCAGCTAAAGCTTTAATTACAGCATCTTCTGTTTCGTGCTTTGCTCTGTGCTCATTTTCATGCTCTAATTTTTCCTTTATATCTGCTTTTAATTCTTTTAATGTATCAAATTCGCTAACGTCTTTTGCAAATTCGTCATCTAATTTTGGTAATTCTTTCTTCTTTATTTCATGAACTTTTACTTTAAATACAGCTGGTTTTCCTGCAAGTTCTTTTGAGAAGTAGTCTTCTGGGAATGTTACATTGATGTCCTTTTCTTCATCAATTTTCATTCCAATAACTTGCTCTTCAAATCCATTTATAAATGTATGGCTTCCAATTGTTAATTCGTGTCCTTCTGCTTTTCCTCCTTCAAAAGGAACTCCATCTACAGATCCTTCGAAGTCAATAGTTGCAATGTCTCCATCTTCAACTGGTCTATTGTCTATTGTAACTAATCTGCTATTCTTTTCTTGCATATGTCCAAGTTCATGTTCAATATCTTCATCAGTTACATTATACTCTATTTTTTTAATTTCTATACCTTTATATTTTCCAAGTTTTACCTCAGGCTTTGTTTGAACTATAGCTGTAAATATAAGGTCTTTACCTTTGCCCATTTGTGTAATATCTATATCAGGTTTACTTACTACTTCTATGTTGTTGTTCTTTACTTCTTCATCAAATACTTCTGGTACAACTTCATTAAATGCATCTTCATAGAAAACTTCGTCTCCATAAACTTTTTCTACAATGTGCATAGGTGCTTTACCTTTTCTAAATCCAGGTATATTAAAATATTTCTTGTTTTTTTCATATACTTTCTTTATTCCTTCGTCAAATTTAGCTGCCTCAATTGTAAACTCTAACTTTACCTCATTTTTGTTTTCTGTCTTACTAACTTTCATACTCATTTTAATTCATTCCTCCAAAATGTTATTTCTATTTAAATAAAATAGCCTTTATACTATATCACAAAGTTTCTTTTGTTGCAAGCATTTTATGTCAATTTAATAATATTGTTTACATTTCTAAATCCGGCTTTAATGAGACTAATGGACAAATTGCATTATTTGCTATTAGAATTATTTTTCCCATCCAGCCAGAATCTCCTCCACTAACTCCAATTATGTAGCCTTTTGCCCCACAGCTTGGGGAACATAGCCAAAAGCCATTATAGTCTGATATATAATAAAAGTTGTTTAATATTTCATCTGGTTTGATTATATTAGCATCTGTGTCATAGCCATATCCATTTATAGCTACACTACTTGAAGAAGGGCTTACAGCATATCCATAATTATTATCATTAAATGGATACATACATTCTAACTTGGTTCTATTTGAATTCAAATTTTCTGAATTTGTTTCGTCTGTTAAGCCATAATGTGTATTATAACTGTCTATATACATTTCTACACTTGCTGCGCCAATTACATAATTAATTCTATCAGATAGATTAGGGTTCACATTATTTTTTAAATTTTCCCATTTTTTTGTATCGGAAAGCCAAATCGCTACCTTCATATTTAAATTATCTGTTGAAGGTGCTAGCGTTTTTTCTTCACCAATTAATTTTTCTTTTGCATATAGTAGTGGATTTAGCTCTCTAATTTTTGAAGAAGCTAAATTACCCTCAACTGTTTCGAATGTATCAGTATTCATAAATGAATAATAATTGTTCGTGCAGTCAGCTCTTAAATATATTGTCCCTGCTCCGTCTCCATATTTATTTTCAAAGTCAATCCAAAAAAGCCTATATTGATTAGATACAACATATGTTTTACCATCTATTGTTATATTAGTTGGTGCTCCTGTATAATCTGTTGCAATTTTACCTAAATGTTCTGCAAAATTTGACTTTGTAAGAGTTAATTCTTCACTATTTCCATCTTTATCTGTTAATTTAATATTTACAGAGATTAAATTTGAAAATGCTTTATTTAATTCTTTTTCCATTAATTCTGTATTATAACTGTATTTATCTGTAGAATCTTTTGTTTTTGCAAATAGTCCTTCTTCGTTGGCTGAAAATGATATTGCAACTCCTGCTAAAATCAGCAAAACAATTACCGTGATTACAAGTGCAATTAAAGTAATTCCTTCATTACGGCCCATAGCCTCTTTACTTTTCTTCATTTGTTTTCTCCTTTTTATAATATCTTTAGCTTAATTGAATTAGCTTAAAATCTGTATAATCACAACTTACAAGCTTAAATTCTATTCCTTCTATTAGTCCTTCTTTTGCTTCTTTGTGTGATGGTCCATGTAAATGACCATAAATACACTTTTTTACATTATACTGTTTCATTAAACTTATAAAATTGCATTCTTCATCATCCATTGTATTAAATGGTGGGTAATGCATACACACTATTATTTCTTTTTTCGTTCCATATTTTGCTATCCCATCTTCTAAAGAAAGCTTTAGCCTATTTCTTTCTCGCTTCAAAATTCTTTTTCCATCTTCTAAATCTAAACTTGTCCATCCTCTTGTTCCACATATAATGTGGCCTTCATATTCATAACTGCTGTTATATATAAAATCTATATCTTTATAGTTGTTCTCCTGCAAATATCTCCTCATTGATGTAATAGTAGTCCACCAGTAGTCATGGTTTCCTTTTAATAGCAATTTTTTTCCAGGTAATTCATTTAAGTAATCAAAATCGTAGTTGGTGTCCTTTAAATACATAGCCCATGAAAAATCTCCTGGCAATAATACTAAATCATTTGGCTTTACTTTACTAATCCAATCTTCTTTTATCTTTTCAGCATGTCCTTCCCAATTTGCACCAAATATATCCATTGGCTTATTTTCGCCAAATGATAAGTGCAAATCAGCGATTGCGTATATACTCAATTAATTCGCCTCCATTTTTTTCGTAATTACATAATGAAATTTAAATCGTCCTTAGGTAATATATTATTTATTTTTTGCTCCTTGTTGTCGCTTACGCTCCATTCGCCTAGGGTCATTTCCACTCGGGGAGCTTCCCTACGCGTCGCTTAAAATAAATAATATATTACCTAATTTGATTCAAATGCTTTATCCTTTAAATCTTTAAATTAGGCACTGCATTTAAGTACATGTTTGATGTATTTCCTTCTAAATAATTGTAATATGCTGTAGATGCTATCATAGCAGCATTGTCTGTGCATAATACTGGCTCTGGATAGTAAACTTTTAGGTTTTCTTCTTGGCCAAATTTTAAGAATTGTTCTCTTATATAGCTATTAGCAGATACTCCCCCTGCTAATGCTATTGTTTTAATTCCAAGCTGATTTGCAGCTCTTTTAGTATTTTCTATTAGTACTTCAGTTACTGTTTTTTCAAAGCTTGCACATAAGTCGGCTTTATTTATGTCTGGGTTTTTATGGTGCATATTTATAATTGCTGTTTTTATTCCACTAAAACTAAAATCCAAATTCTCAAAATGAGTTTTAGGAAGTGCAATATTTGGAGTTCCTTCTTTTGCAAGTTTATCTACTTTAGGTCCTCCTGGATAGCCTAATCCGACAACTCTTGCAACTTTATCAAATGCTTCTCCAATTGCATCATCTCTTGTTTTTCCCAATATCTCAAATTCGGTATAGTTTTTTATATGTATTAAATGTGTGTGTCCACCTGAAATTACTAAACATAAAAATGGTGGTTTTAAATCTTCATGACATATGTAATTTGCTGCAATATGCCCTTGAATATGGTTTGCTCCAATTAGTGGCTTGTTTAACGCATAGCTTAATCCTTTTGCATATGAAACTCCAACTAATAGTGCTCCAACTAATCCAGGTCCATATGTACAAGCAATTACGTCAATATCTTGAAGTGTTACATTTGCTCGTTTTAATGCTTCTTTTGTTACACCATTTATTGCTTCTATGTGATATCTAGATGCAATTTCAGGTACAACTCCACCATATGTCTCATGGATTTTTATTTGTGATTCTATAACATTAGATAAAACTTCTCTGCCGTTTTTTACAACAGCTACAGAAGTTTCATCACAACTTGATTCGATTCCTAATACTAATATATCTTTCATTTCTTTTTCCTTTTACATAAACATTCCAAATAGCCCACCTATTGCCCAGCTTAGACCAGATATAATTGCATTTATTATTGGAGTAATAATTAGGCTTGCTATGTCTGTTATCCATATAATTAAAAATATAATATAAAATACATATTCATTTGCTTCCATCCAAACTCTTGCATTGTATGGTAAAAATCTTTTTAATATTTTTGATCCGTCTAGTGGTGGCAATGGTATTAAGTTAAATACTCCAAGTCCAACGTTTACTATTACTGTATAGCTTAACATTGTTACTATAACTTCACCTACAGTTGAATGTAAAAAACCTGCACTTGCAAATGTTGTTACAGCATAGAAAATCACAGTAAATACAATAGATAATATAAAATTCATAAGTGGCCCTGCAAATGCAACTATTGCCTCACAAGTAGATGCCGAAAACTTGCTGTTAAAGTTTCTTGGATTTATTTGTACTGGTTTTCCCCATCCTATATGAGCAAATACTAGCATAAATATTCCAAATGGGTCTATATGGCTTAATGGGTTTAAATTAAGCCTGCCTTGCATTCTTGGTGTATCATCTCCTAATTTGTCTGCAGCAAATGCATGAGAAAACTCATGAAATGTTATTGCAACTAATACACCTGGTAAAGTAAGCAATATATCTACAATACTAAATTGTCCTCTCGTAATGCTCATTATAGCTAGCAATATTAGAATAATATAAATATAACTATTTCTATTGGACGAATAAAACATATTACTATTCCTTTCACATTTATAATCTATCAACTTTAGAATTAGACTTCTTTGCAAAATCTGTTGCATACTCCATTCCGTTGTATACATATACACTGCATTCCGTATTCTCAAGTCCGCTAGGATCAAAAGATAAATCTGGAGTTACAAATGTCTTTCTTTCTAAAGTATTTGGATCAACATATTCGATTTCAACGCTGTATCGTGTAACAAATCTTGTGTTTTGGTATGGCGATGATCTATGTATATAGCCTTTATTTATTTTAGTGCTCTTTAATGTTCTAATTATAGTTCCTTCAACTCTTTCGCCATTTTCTCTAATTTTTTTATATCTTTCTAACAAAAACTTGTTTTTAATGTACCAGGGTACTGAGCATGATAGCTCTATACTAGTCAACACTATAAACATAAATATTGATGGATATAGCATATTATTAATATTGCCATTTATAAAACCAATAACATATATTATTATCCCAAAAATGACTATTGTTTCTATGTAATTAAATATTAACTTAACTATAGTATGCTTTTCAATTTCATACATCATAGTTATTCTTTTCCTTTCCTTATACAGTTTATTCCTCTATTTTTCACCTAGGTCTTCTGAAAATCTTAATAAATACCCATCTGAGTCCTTTACTAAGAATTCTTTGTTACCTAGTTTTTTGTTTCCTTGTCTATACCAGTTTTCTTCAATTTCAAATGTAATTCCATAGTTGTTCTTTTTTAATGCATCATAGATTTCTTGAACATTAGCTACTTCTAATTGAAAATTTATTCCATTGCCAAATGGATATGAAAGAGGTGCTATGTTCCATTTATCATCATCAGATATTTCTTGTAGCATAAACTGTATTTCTCCCATGGAAATAAATACAAATTTATTTTCTGGTCTCTCATATTCAATTTTAAAACCTATAGTATTATAAAACTCTAAACTATTCTTTAAATTAGTAACACTCAATTCTGGTATTATTTTATTAAAAAACATAACCTCACCTACATTTTTATCCTAAAGGCTTCATAGAACAAATGACTATTTCTTGATTTTCCTTTATTTATCAACATATAAGCCATTTAAAATTTAAATTTTACAGCTATTTTACAGCTATGCGACTCTATTTATTAGAATACATTAAACCTTATTGATTATTTCCTTTTAATGTATCATAAAAGCTTTTCTTATATTCTTCTATTTTATCTTTTTCTATTTCTCCAACTTTAAATAATATCTGTTTATCATTTAGTTTATATACTATATCCGTTTTTACAATACTATCTTTATTAAGATTATTTTTATTATCTTTTTTTATTAGCTTATTTGACTTAAATTTAATCTTTTCTATTTGTGAAGATAAAATCATTCCAATGTATTCAATTGGTATAGCAGTATTATCTCTATCTATAATTACAAAAAGATGATTACTCCCCATCTTTCCATCAGGATAAAGATATACGCTTACAAATACAATATCTCCTATACTATAGTAATCGTACTTTTCACTATATTCATTTAAGACATTTTCGACTTTTCCCTTATGCCATTCCTCTTCAACTGGAAACTCTTCAAATGCTTCTTCTAAATCTTTAACTCTACCATATTTATATGCTATTTTTAAGAAATCACTTAACTCTTCTTTCATTAAAATTCCTTTCCAATGTTGGCTTTTCCAACATTGCTTTTTATCTTTCTTCGTCTTTTATTTTTTTGTTTTGCTTTCTTGCTAATTCCTGGAATTCATTATACAGATCCATAAAGCATAAATTTAATGGATCATATCTAGAGCCAGAGTTAGATATTCTTATCCCTATATTAAAAGAGGGATCATCTTGATTTTGAAAGAAAGTTAATCTAATACCTTCATCCATTTGCTCTATAAAAAGTTTATTTGCCTTTTCTTCACTAGTATCATCGCTTAATACACTAATACGACCTTCGTCGTCAATTATCCTTTCATGACTTTGATATTGCTTGGTTTTAATATTTTTAATTAATTTATGAAATTGTACCCATCCAGCTTCTCCATTTTGAATTAAGAATTCTGATTTGCATATAAATTTAGAATCGCTTAATTCTTGTTCATGTCCGAATGTATTAAAGTAAAAATCACCATTCCCCCCATAAAGTATGTTTAAGCCATGCGTTAAATTAGTATTATCTCGTATGCAAATATTTTTCAAATTCTCAAAACTGCCATTTTCTTTATATTCTATCATAATTATTTTACCTGTCCAATTTCTTTATATTTGTTCTCAAGCTAAAGGCTTCATAGTTGGGAAGAATAACACATCTCTTATTGATGCGCTGTTTGTAAGTAGCATTATTAATCTATCTAGTCCAATTCCAAGTCCACCTGTTGGAGGTAATCCTATTTCAAGTGCATTTACAAAGTCTTCATCCATTCCTCCTGCTTCTTCATCTCCTAAAGCTTTTGCTTCTGCTTGTTTTAAGAATCTTTCATTTTGGTCAATCGCATCATTCAATTCTGAATATGCATTTCCATATTCACGTCCTCCTATAAATAGCTCAAATCTTTCAACTAAGCTTTTATTAGATGGTTTTCTCTTTGTTAAAGGTGAAACTTCAACTGGGTAGTCAATTATAAATGTTGGCTGAATTAATGTCTCTTCAACAAATTCTTCAAAGAATGCATTTATAATGTGTCCTCTTGTATTCTTTATTGGGTCAATCTCAACTTTCTTTTCGTCAGCAAGTTTTCTTGCTTCTTCATCTGTTTTTATAGTATTGAAATCTATTCCTGTTACTTCTTTAATTGCATCAATCATTGTAACTCTTCTCCATGAAGGAGTTAAGTCAATGTCTTGCCCTTGATAGTTTATTTTTGTTGTGCCTAATACGTTTTTAGCTATTGTTGAAATTATTTCTTCTGCGATATTCATCATGTCATTATAGTCCTCATATGCAGAATAAAGCTCTATGTTAGTAAATTCAGGGTTGTGCTTAATATCCATTCCTTCATTTCTAAAGTTTCTTCCTATTTCGTAAACTTTATCAATTCCACCTACTATAATTCTCTTTAAATTTAATTCTGGTGCAATTCTTAAATACATATCTAGGTCTAATGTGTTATGGTGAGTAATAAATGGACGTGCAGCATCTCCTGTTGCTACTGTTGTAAGTATTGGAGTTTCTACTTCCATGTATCCTTTTTCATCAAGAATTCTTCTTAATTCTTTTATTATTTTGCTTCTTAATACAAAGGTTTCTTTTACCTCTGGGTTTACTATCATGTCAACATATCTTTGTCTGTATCTTAAGTCTGTATCTTTTAAACCATGGAATTTTTCTGGTAATGGACGAAGTGATTTTGAAAGTAATACAACTTTTTTAGCATGAACAGAAATTTCTTCTGTTCTTGTTTTAAATACAAATCCTTCTATTCCAACAATATCACCAATGTCATAAGTTTTAAATTCTTTATAGCTTTCTTCGCCCAAATCATTTATACTTACATAACTTTGTATTTGTCCATACATGTCCTGAATATGGCAGAATGAAGCTTTTCCCATTATTCTTTTAGCCATAATACGTCCTGCAATTTTTACATCTTTTCCTTCTAACTCTGCATAATTATCTTTTACATCAGCGCTTGTATGTGTTCTATCATATTTTGTTATTTCAAATGGATCTTTTCCTGCATCTTGTAATTCTTTTAATTTTTCTCTTCTAACCTTCATTAATTGATTAATGTCTAATTCTTGCTCTTGTACATTTTCGTTTTCATTTTCGCTCATAATAATAGCTCCTCTCCTATTTTATCGCATATATTATATACCACATGTGCTGTTTTGTAAACTAAAAAAAGCAAATTTTTAAGGTTATAATAATTGATTTTTTAGGGGTTGGAGCTTTTTGTTATTTATTGTTTTTTCTTAGCTCTTTTGCATGATTTAATGTTACTTCTGTAATCACTCCGCTTGCAATTCTTGCTATTTCTTGTATGGTTTCTTCTTCGGTTAATCGTTTTACTTCTGTTTTTGTTTTGTTTCCATGAACTTGTTTTCCTATGAAATAATTGTATTCACCTGTAGCAGCAATACTTGCAAGATGAGTAACACAAATAACTTGGTGTTTATTTGATATTCTGTTTAATTTTTCTGCTACAGCATTTGCTGCTGCTCCACTAATTCCTGTATCAATTTCGTCAAATACAAGAATTGGTACTTCATCTACATCTGCAAGAACAGTTTTAATTGCAAGCATTATTCTAGACATTTCTCCTCCAGATGCTATCTTAATAAGAGGTTTTGCGTCTTCTCCTACATTTGTTTTAATTAAGAATTCTACTGAATCTAGCCCTGTTGATTTAAATTCTCCTTCTTTTAAGTTAATTGAAACTTCAAACTTTGCATTTTTCATTTCTAAGTCTTTTAGTTCTTCGTTTATTTTACTTTCTAATATCTTTGCTTCTTTTTGCCTTGTGTCATGTATTTGCTTTGCAATATTTGTCATCTCTTCTTCCATATTTTTAGCCTGGTTTTTAAGGTCTATAATATAGTTTTCCAAATTTTCTATTTTAGATATTTCTTGCTCAGTTTCATCTTTGTATTCAAGAATTTCTTTTATACTGTTACCATATTTTCTTTTTAGTGAAAATATTAAGTCAAGCCTTTCTTCTATTTCTTCAATTCTTTCATCCTCAAATGAAACATCTTCTGTATAGCTACTAATATCTCTGCCTGTTTCTTGCAATTCATAATATATATTTTTTAATTCACTAAGAGATTTTGCATAGTCTGCATCATATTCTTCTATTTTTTCTAAAGCTCTAATTGCTGAGCTTATTGCATCTATACTAACTTCGTCTATTTGATTATTTGCAATTTGAAGATTCTCAGCTATCTTCTGTGTGTTTGATATTTTTTCTTTTTGGAGTTGTAGCTCATCATCTTCACCAATTTTTAACTTTGCATCAGATATTTCTTTTGCTTGATATTTAAGCAAATCAAGTCTCCTTTGCTTTTCTTTGTCATCACCATAGTTTTCTTTTAAAGCACTTTTTACTTCAAGATATTTAGCATAAATTTCTTGATATCTCTGTTTATTGTTTTCTATACATTCTTGACTAAATGCATCTAATAGTGCTAAATGAGTTCCAGCGTTCATTAATGTTTGATTGTCATGTTGTCCATGTATGTCAATAATATCTGTCATGAAGTCTCTAAGCTCATTTACAGTAACCATTCGGCCATTTATTTTGCAAAGGTTTCTGCCATTAGTCCATATTTCACGAGATATAATTATATCTCCATCAATGCTATTAGGGTTATTTGGCAAATATAAGCATGCTTCTACAAATGAGCTTTCTTCTCCTTGGCGTATCATTTCTTTTGAAAATCTTTCGCCAGATAAAATTGATAATGAGTCAATTATTAATGTTTTCCCTGCTCCAGTTTCTCCTGTTAAGACATTTAATCCATTATTTAAGTCAATACTAATATCGTCTATAATACCTATATTTTTAATATGTAGAGTCGTTATCATATTACCATCTCCTAAACGTATGTTTGTTTATGGGATGATGATATACCAAACGAATGTTTTTGTCAATAGTTTTTTTCATTTTTCCAAAATTAGTTTCAAGTATTGACTTTTAGCTTAAAAATATGTTAAACTTAATAAGGTTTCAAGTTAATATGGCCCCTTGGTCAAGCGGTTAAGACGCAGCCCTCTCAAGGCTGAATCATGGGTTCGATTCCCGTAGGGGTCACCAAAAGAAAGACTGGACGAATTAATTCGTTCAGTCTTTTTATATTTCCTCAATGCACATTTTTAAAATGTCTTTTAATCTTTGTTCTTGTCCATTTAAATATAAGTATCCAATAAGTCCTTCTAATGCTGTTGCTAATCTATATTCCATAACATCAGCACTCTTAGGTAAATGATGGTTTTCGGTATTCCTTGCACGTCTTACAATTTCTAATTCATCTTCTGTAAGTTCTGGCTTTATTTTTTCTAAAATATTTGCTTGTGCGCCAGCTTTTACATACTTTATTGTTTCAATATGTAGTTTGTGTGGGTTTAGCTTAGTGTTTTTCACTAAATGTTTTCTTACATATAGCTCATAAACTGCATCTCCAACATATGCCCATACTAATGGAGATGTTGTATTTAGTTCCATTTCATTTTTAATTTGTTCCATTCTACTTCACCTTCTCTAAGGTAATTCTTCCAATTTTTCCGCTTCTAAAATCTTCTAAAATCACTCTAGCTACTTTATTTTGATCTATTGCTCCTCCAGACATAATTGCTCCACGCTTTTTACCTATTAGCTCTATAATTTGTATTATTCTTTCTGTATTATCACTGTTGTTTTTGTAAATACTATCTATTTCATCATCAGTAAGTTTATATCTTGCTTTTAATTCGGTTTGATAATTTTCATTTAAGAAGTTAATCAAATGATATGCAATTTCATATTCGTCTATTATTTCATCTTTAATTGCTCCAATAAATGAAAGATTTAGTGCAACTTCTTTATTTTCAAACTTTGGCCATAGCACACCTGGTGTATCTAATAGCTCAACATTATTATCTATACGTACCCATTGTTTTTGTTTTGTAACACCTGGCTTGTTTCCTACTATTGCTGAATTCTTTTTTGTAATTCTATTTATAAACGAAGATTTGCCTACATTTGGTATTCCTAGTACCATTACTCTAATGTTTTTCTGTACTCGTCCTTTTTGTTCATGTTTAATTAATTCGTCTTTCATTATCTCATTTATTTTACCTATTACTTCTTTTGTTCCAGTACCGGTATTACAATTTGCAATGATTGCAATTGTGTTTTTAGTATTAAAATAGCTTTGCCAACGTTTATTCTCATTTTCATCTGACAAGTCACTTTTATTAAGTATAACTATACGTTTTTTTCCATCTATGATTTTCGCCATATCAGGATTTTGAGAAGATTTTGGAGCTCTTGCATCTAATATTTCTATAACTACATCTACAAGCTTTAAATCATCTTGTATCTGTTTTTTTGTTTTCGCCATATGTCCAGGATACCAATTTATATTAGTTTTATTTTCTTCCATTTATATCACTTCCTTTTATCGTTCTTCTAATTCTTTATCAAATAATAACTCTTTTTCGACACCTCTAAAAAATTTTACTAGTTTTTCTTTAGTATCTAAACCATCTCTATCTATTTTAGATCTTCCATCACTCATAATATTTATAATTGTAATAATAAATTTATTAGTTATCGAAGCATCTTTAGAACCATTATAAAAACTAACTAATATATCTTGTTTTTGTCTTTGAATTTTCATATATTTTTGTTTTTTTTCTGCTGTCATATCATCCTCTATTACTAAATCACCATTTGCATCCAAAAGAGTATTTAAGTGTTTATATAACGGATCATATTGAGGAATTGAAAAATTCACACTGTCTGTTTCTTCATCTGAAAAAGTAAAAGCTTCAAATCCAAAATCATCTGTCATTGACATTGTTAAGATTTTTGATGGTTCTCCATCTTGCATATATCCTTTATCAATTATCACTCTTCTACCATCATTATTTAATTTGATTATATTTCCATCATCTAGTATTTTCTTTTTTTCCATCAATTGCGCTCCTTTTATATTAAATATGTAAAAATCTCAATTCCATTTTTTCAGTATTTTCAATGGTTTAAGTCAATGTTTATATAAATTGGTTTCTCGCAATTGATATTAGTTTTATTTTCATTCATTTGGATCAACTCCTTTTATAACATTCATTTATAATACATACATATCATTATTTTAAAGATTTGTAATATCATAATAAGACTTTTCAAAATTATCTTTGTATTTGTTTATATTTCTAAATTTACCAGTTAATAATTCTCTAGAATAATTATCAAATTCTGGATTATTTTTGCTATCTTCTAATTCTTGATTTATATCATATTTTAAAGAAACAAATTCATATCCTATGTCAGAATATTCTTTACTATTTATTTGGCCCTCAATAATCAAATAATCAGCATTTGTTGTATTTTTAGCATTGCCATCTTTTCTTTCATTTCTAATTACATCAAAAGCGTTACCAACAGAGCCAACATTTATTAATGTTCTATTGTATAATTTCATTAAATTTTGCATATGAGTATGTGCATATACAATAACATCTGCTACATTATCGCTTGTATTTTCAGTTGGTAAGAATAGACTGTAAATATCATCTATTCTGTCTATTGATAATATATTATCCCATGCGTTATTAGGATTAGCATGAAACATTCTTACTAGTCTACCACTAATATATATTTCACAACATAATGGAAGAGATTTCAATCTTGTTTTGTTTTCTTTTGAAAGTTGTTCATTAAGCAAATTATATCTTTCCCATGCACTATTTGACGAACAAATTCTATTATTAAAAAAGTCCTCCCAATTTCCATAAACCATTGTAGTATTTTTTAATAGATCTAAACATTCATTTGGTCTAGTTCCCTTTCCAATCGTATCTCCCAAACAGTATATTTGTTCAATGCCTCTTTTTTTTATATCCAATAATATGGTTTTTAATGCTTCTAAATTACCATGAATATCAGAAATAACTGCAATTTTTTTCATATATATCACCTCATTCTTTTTGGTCTTGTCTAGCTGTTCTCACCATATCAATTCCTAAGCAATTTTTACTTAAAAACTCTCTGTTTTATCTATTTTTCATCAACTTTAGCATATTATATTCTAAAACATGCGAGATCTATTTTTGAGTTTTTCCTTATATTATAAGGATTTAGGAGTGGTCTTGACTAAATTGTTATCAACCAGTTTATATTAGTTTTATTATCTTCCATCTATATCACTTCCTTATTATAAAAAATCAATTTTAATTTCTTTATTCTTCTTTCTTTGTTTTTATCATTGTAAAATGAAATTCCTTCTCTTTATCAGCAATAAAGCCTAACTTTTTATACAACTTTCCAACAGGATTTTGCTTGAAATATTGAATTTCAATATCAAAATTCTTATATTTTTCTAATATATCTTTTAGAATTTTTGTTCCTATTCCTCTACCCTGATATTCAGGAATAATACATATATTACCAATTTCATAATGCCCATTATCTAATAATTCTCCATTATAAAATCCTATCTTTGCATCTCCATAAACAATTATAAATGCATTATTTTTAACTGATTCAATAAATTTTTCAAAATACTGTCTTTGAGTTTCTTCAATCCATTTTCCCCAACATTCTTCAACATATTTTTGATATGCATTTTTCTTTACTTTATATACAAATTCATAGTCTTCATCTGCATATGGTACTAATTTAATTTTTTCTTCCATTTTAATCAACTCTTTTCTTATTTATTTAAAATCATTCCATACCCTAAATTGGCATCAGTTCTTTTTATAAATCCAAATTTTTCATAAAATTTTTCTCTATCTTTAGAAGCACCTAAATACACTCTTAAATCTGGATTTTCTTTTTTTATCTCACTTGTTCTTTCTAATATTTTTTTCATTATCATTGTTCCTATTTTATTACCTTGATATTCTGGTTTTACCATAATATCTTGTATATATAGAAAGCATATTGCATCTCCTATTATTCTCCCATAACCAACAATTTTTTTATCATCATAAACACTTACTGAATAAAATGTATTATCTAATGCTTTTTTTGTAATTCTTTCATCATAAGCTCCCCATCCAACTGCATCATATAATAAATTAAACTCCTTAACATTTTTTATATTCTCTTTAATATTTATCATTTAAATTCTCCCTCATTAGAACAGTCCTCTTTAATCTTTTTTAAATAGTCGCAAACCTTAGTAAAACAAGAAATCTGATCGTCATTTAATTGTTTTTTATTCACCATTTCTTTTAGACTATCCATAGTAAACCACTTTACTTCACTTAATTCATCCTCCTGAATTGTAATATCATTTATTTCTATATCTTTATTTACAAAATACATTTTATAACAATCTTTGCCATCACATCCAGAATCATATTCAATAGATTTTTCATTAGAAAAATCTAATCCTAGTTCTTCTTTTACTTCAGTAATAATTCCTTCAATAGGAGACTCACCAGATTTTGGGTGTCCACCAGTTACACCCCAATCTCCGCCCTTAGCCTTAACTCTTTTTTGCATTAAAAACTCTCCTTTTGAATTTCTAATTACTACCATAACAACCATAGGATAATATCCACTAGGAATTATGTCCCCTTTATGATACGTTTTATTTGTTTTATTACCAAATTTATCATATAAATCTCTTAATTCTGCCATTTCCCCACACCTTTTTTAAAACTTTAACCATCAATACCAAGTATCGAAAGCTATGCCATTTTGCATATTTTTAATTTTTTATTTCTTATATCTTTTATCTCCCCACCAATTAGGAACCAAATCTTTTAATAAAACTACCTTTCTACTTTCATAATCTGTTAATATTTCCATATTTCTATTTTCATAAGATAATTGCATCAAAAATTCTCTGCAAGCACCACAAGGCATTCCTCCATTAATCTTAGGTGGCTCATTTCTAAAAGCTATCATCCTTTTAATTTTTGTTTCTCCTGTATTAATATACATATTAAGTGCTGCAACTCTTTCTGCACATAAATTCATAACTCCACTTGCACCTTCTATACAAAATCCTGTAAATATTTTCCCACTCTCACTTTGCACAGCTGCTACAACATGATGAGCTTGTATAAATGGTGAAATATCTTCTGGATGGTATTGTTCTTTTGCTTTTAAATACATTTCTTCCCATATATCCATATAATTTATCTCCTTTATAAATCTTCACCGTACTTGGTTTAATGTAATAACCTATTTCTTAATTTGTTTTTTATTTAATATGTAAAAATCTAATTTTTACCATAAGTTTCTTGTAATTCAATCTCCGCCTTTTTTACAAAAAAATCATTCCCCTTAACTGGTATATTATTATCTATAATAACGTTCTTCATTTCATCTATAGAATTATAGAATTTGTTAGCATAATTACATTTATCTTCTATCTCAATATAAATGTGTTTATTATTTACATTTTGAATAACTAATTCATCTTTATCTGTTGCATAAACAAGTATATGATCATTTATTCTAATCAGCTCTTCAAAATCTAATTTTTCAAATAAAAATTTTGAGTTATCAATATCATCTATTTTTATTTTTACTTTTCCCTGTTTAATAATTTCTTTCTTCTCATTATATTCTTTATATTTATAAGTTAACATTTTGGTTTCTTTGTTTTCTTCAATAATATCTCTAATTAAGACACATTTATTTAGCATTGATAAATAATCGCCTTTTTTATTATTTTTATTAATTAAATAAATATCATTTAGATCATAAGTCTCTTTTAATTTAAATCCTCTACTTTTTATAATATCAATTAAATCTTCTAAAGAAGTGTCTACCTCAACAGTTATTTCATTTTCATAATTCATCTATATCACTTTCTTTCTAAGGAATATCCAAGATATTGATTATTCTCATAAAAAATATCAATAAATTCCACATCTATGCTTTTTGAATTAAAACATGATAATGGTATGATTCTGTCACTTTATTTTCTTTTGCAAAATACTCAATTTCTTGATGTACATTTATAATGTTAAAATTACTAAATAGCTCTTTTACAAGATTATAATCTGCATAAAAATGTGGTACCTTGTATTCTGGTCCTTCTTCCATTCTAAGTCTCGTATTTTCATCTACTAATGGCCAATCCTCATGCTTAAATCCCCACGTATCTTTTGACCCTAATGTTAAATAGCATTCGCCTCCATGTTTCATTACTTTATCTAGTTGTTTTACTATTTGCTTCATTCCTTCTGTGTCGGTATGAGAAATAACATTTCTGCATAAAATGCAATCAAATTGTTCATTATTATATGGTAATTCAAGCATATCTCCAACCTTATAGTCAAAATACAAGTTTTCACTTTCAGCCCATTGTTTAGTTCTATTAATTGCATCTTGGCTTATGTCAAAGCAACTAACATCAAATCCATTTTTTCCAAATAAAACTGAATGTCTTCCTAAGCCACATCCTAAATCAAGAAAAGATTTTTTGTCTTGGGATTTCCATCTGTTTAGCAGATAATATGATTCCATACTTGGCTTTTTCCAAAATTCTTCTCGTTCATCTTTTACTATCTCCCAATTCCATCCTTTTGACTCTATCATATTAATTTCCTCCATAATTTTCTATAAGGGTTTTATATAATTTAATTCTTCCAAATACTCTACTGATTCTTTTAAATATTCTACTTTGCACTCAATATTCCAAATTGCATTTGGTGTATATTGCTCTGCTAAGCTTAGAACTTCCTTAACATTAATTGTTCCATTTGTTAACCCCAAATGTTCATCATCTTTGTTATATCCTAATACCGTTTGTTTTCCATGATTATTATGTAGATGATAATATGCAATCCTATCTTTCAGTGTTTTTATCCATTCTTCAACTGGCATATTTGAATTAGCATTAGCATGTCCTATATCTAAGCATATTTTTACTCTACTATCATTTACTTCATCGATTAAATTCATTAATAATTCACTATCTGACTCGAATTGATTTTCTATGCAAATTGTTATGGAATCATCTTTGTCTTCTAAAAATTTGTTTAGAAGTTCTTTTGCTCTTTTTATCCAGCCGTTATACCAGTCTGTTCCTGGCTTGTAATTACTATGTATTACCATTTCAGTACACCCTAATTCTTTTGCTATGCAATATGCTTCGTTATATATTTTAAGCATAGCATCTTGTAATTCAATTATTTTCGTACCTAGGTTTAAATCCCAAAATGGAGCATGATATGATTTCCCTTTGTGAATTCTTTTTATGTTTTCTAAATATTTAGTTTTTAATCCTTCTTTATTGTCTATATACGGATTATAGAATCCTTGTACCTCTAGCCCCAAATTATTTTTTTCGCATAAATCTATTGTTGTTATTATATCTCCATCATCGCATAATCTTATATCTTTCATATTAATCTCCTTTGCTCTGTATCTTATAATTTAAAACCATATGGTAACAAGTCTTTTATTGTGTATTCTTCAATAGTATTATTTTTACCTATAACTCGTATTTTAAATTCATCATCTACAAATTCACTAATAAACTGCCTGCAATAACCACAAGGCATACATTCGTCTGTAGGTTCTTCTCCTTTTTTTCCACCTACAATAGTGATGCTTTTAAATTCTTTTTCCCCTTCTGAAATAGCTTTAGCAAAAGCTGTTCTTTCAGCACATATTCCCTGTATTCCATGATTCTCAATATTGCATCCTAAATATACTTTTCCACTCTTTGTTCTAAGTACAGCTCCTACCTGAAAATTACTATATGGTGAATATGAATTAAGTCTTGCTTGTTTTGCAAGTTCAATATCTTCATCTAGCATCAACTTACATCTCCTTTTATCTTAAATACTCTATAATTAATATCTATGTTATGTTTTATCAAAAAAGCAATAGGTTTTACAAAATCTATTGCTTTTTCATCCTTAAATATTTAGTTTCTACTTATTTTGTAAATGTGAATGTTATTAAAGCATCTCCTGGATATATACTGCAATTTACCTGAATTTGCTTTCCATCCCAGTAGTAATACCATCCGCTGTAGCCACCTTCACTATATTTCTCATAATCTGCGCATTTTTCGCCTTTAGATAATGCACCTGTGTTAAAATCCATTTCCATTGCATAAATGCCATCAGTGCTTATTGCCAAAGTTGCATCAAAATATTTTTTTGTCCACTCTTCTTTATCAATATCTTTTGGTGTAGTGTAGTTTACTCTTAAGTTATTAGTTTTATTTGGGCTTTTTACTTCTTTAATTGTCCATCCATCTCCATAAATTGGATCAATTCCATAATTCTCTTTCATTAATTTTGCATAATTACTTTCAGTAACGTTATCTAAGCCATCTCCTTTTTGTTCGCTTCCTTGAATGCTTCCACTGCTAGAACTTGTGCTTGTGCTTGCCTTTGTTGCAGTTTCTGCTTTTTCTTCTCCACATCCTGTTAGTGCAAATAGTCCTATTGTTAATATTAAAACTAGTCCAATAATTAAAACTGTTTTCTTTTTCATAATTTCTACCTCCAAAATTATTTTTTAATATGCTGTAATAATATCATGTTTTAATACTATTTGCAATATTTCATCTTTATTGCCTATAATTCTTTTTTCATATATAGTTCTTTGTATTCAACATATCCATGTTTTGGGTAGAATATTTGGCTTTCTAAGTAGTCTGCTCCTAAATGAACATGTATCTCTTTGTAGCCTCTTTCTCTTGCTGAATTCTCTGCTAATTCTAGCAATTTGCTTCCAATTCCATGTCTTTTAAAATCGAATTTTACATATAGTCTTGATAAAAAGATTCTTCCTTCTTCATCATTTCTAGTACCTATACATCCAATTACTCTATCAAACTCATCAAGCGCAATCCAGAAAGGATGTCCTTTATCAAAGAAGGCTTTTTTTATGTCTAAGAAATCATCATTAAGTCTTGGTACTTTCCCTAAAGCATTTTTTGCACTTAAAACCATATATATTAAGTCATCTCTATACTTATCTTCAAAACTAATTATTTTCATATCAATTTCTCCTTTTATTTATTATTTTCTAGCTCTTACAAATAAGAAGTATGGTCTGTCATATTGGTTAATATATTTTGGATTGTTTTTTATTGCTTCTTCTGAAGGTATCGGCTCTAGTACCTTATCAATTGTAAATCCTTTTTCAATAAGTGTATTAATTATTATTTCGAAGTTTCTATGATATTTTATTATATCTCCACCAAACCATTCTTTTATTCTCTCTCCGAGGTCTATTATAGTCTGAAAAAATTCCAAAGTATTTGTCATCTACAACCATATGTCCTTTTGGAACATGCTCAGTATATTTAATACTCGTAACTAGTGGATGCTCTTGTGAAAACACAAGATATCCTCCATCATTTAGTAATTCATAACAATCTTTAATTAATTTGTCATAGTCTTTCAAATAATGAAATGCAAGTGAAGAAATTATTATGTCAAATTTTTTATCCATTGAAGAGATATCTTCCATTGCAATTACTTTAAATTCTACCCCTTCTATCTTGTTTTCTTCATTTGCTTTTTCTATCATTTTTTCTGATATGTCTGTTCCTAATACATATTTTGCACCTTTTTCTTTATAGAACTTGTCACTTTCTCCATATCCACACCCTAGGTCCAAAATTGATTTGTTTTGTACATCTGGAACAAGCTTTCTAAAATTAGGAATTTCAATTAAGTCATTTGCATTTTGGCCTTTTTGCTCTTCTCTAAGCTCTTCATATTGCTTAAAAAAAGCATCATTGTCATAAACGTTTTGCTTCATTAACATTCCTCCTTTATTTTATACAAAAATTTATCCTCTTTGTCTTAACCACCAGTAAAATACATATTAGCATAAAAGCAAGTAGTTATCAACTACTTGCTTTTATTTTATTTAATTATTATTGCTTTATCCATTTCAGTAATTAAAGACGTTCCATCATATAATGAGAATCGGACTTTATATGTTCCTGATGTTAAATTGGTTCCCGCTGTGAGTGTAAGTGTATGTGTTGCACCTGAAGTTAATGAACTAAATGCCACATATTTATATTGAGTTGCAGTAGTTGTAAGATTATTTGTTACATAATCCGCTAAATCAACTATATTATAGTCAGTAGAATATACATTCACGTAATCTCTCCTGTATAAAGAAACTACTACATTTGGATTTGAGAAGTACCCAGAATATCCAATTGTGAATGTTAGATTGTTAGTATTATTTCTATTCTGACCTGTAGTTTTGTCAATTATAACTGAATTATCATCTAAGTTAACAACAAATCCATAGTTTGTACTTACAACTTGAATATTTACAGTATCACTTGCAATAGCACTTGAGAAATATGTTCCATCTGGTGAGCCAAATGTCTCTGCTCTTATTGTATAAGTACCAGTTGTAAGTTTACCCATTTCTGTATGGAGTTCCATTTCAGTAGCAACACTTGCAACAGCTTCTGCTATTTTAATTCTGAAAGATCCATCTGATCTTGCATAATAGTTATCTTCACCATATCTTATATAAATTCCTTGCAGTGCAGTCGAACTTAGTAAATTACTTCCTGAAGAAATAGTGATTCTTACACCTAATTGGTCATCTATGTGTGTAGTATCATATACAACATCATTGTTAGGATTTTTTCTAAATTCGTATGTACTGTCTAATGATAAATCAACTGTCTCTCCCATGTATATAGTATTTTGAGTTGATGTTAAATCTAATGTTGCATTAACATCTAAACTATTATAAACACTAAATAACATTGGATATAATGCAGTATTTACAGTAAGTCTTACTGTATCATAATATGCATCTCGAAGTTGCACTACCAAACTTTGCTCAGTCAAATTAGCCGCTAGGGTTGTATCTTCAAAGTCAACATGTACAATATATTCTTCGAATAATAAATCTGATGAAGCATTAAAGTAGTTGCCAGCCACCGCTTCGGCACTATAGTGTTCATCTTCGCTGTCCATACAATAAAAATCACTAAATCGATATACTTTCTTATTAGTATCGTAATCATTTGAGCTTACAATATAATAATAATATCGTACTGTTGATCCAGATTTATCAATTAAAGTTATTTTTGTGTTTGCAGGTAACCTAGTTAATGATTCTAACGTATGATAATAATGTCCTGTAAATCCATCATAAAACTGCTTTTGCGGGTCTGAATAGTTGCTTATAAATAATGAATAGTATGCTGAGAATGAACTTTTTCTTGTAATTGTAGTTGTCGTACTTGGGAATATAGAATATTCCTTACCAGGTGTTATAGCACCCTCATAATAGTCATTTCCATTTCCTGATATATCGCTTCTTGTTATTTTTAAAACAACAAATACATTTTTTGTTTTAATTTCTTCGTCTTCAACATAAGTTGCAGTAAGTTTTATCGTAACATATCCCAGCTCTGCAGTTGCTCCAACATTTTTAGAGTGAGCTAAATAAAAGCTAAAAGTTGGTGTTGTTGTAGAGTTATCACTTACATACTGTGCCCTACCAGTAAATGTTTCTGGATGTGTTGAGTTATCTAAGAAATATGTTGTTCCTCTTGTCTGCCATCCACTGTTTCCTGCTGTCATAGTTAATCCAAATTTTGTATTTGCATCTTGTGCTGTTGGCGCTATATTTGGAATTGTTTCTGGGTCATTAAATGTTATTCCGCTCGTCATCTGACTTGTGTCTATTTCTTCAACATCTATTATCATATTAGGATAGCTTAAACCGTTTAAACTTAATACATAAGTACCAGTTGTTGCATATTTTGTTGCAATAAGCTCTATATCTTCATAGTAAATATCTGAAGAAAGCTCGCCTATTATCCATTGATAATATGGTGCATCTTCTGGTGTAGGATTTATATAATCAATCTTTACATGTCCATTATCATTAAATTTTGTATAGAAGCCATCTGCTTGTATATTATGGCTTGTATAATGTTTGCCTTGAACATAAGAGTTTCTGGTGAATGTTTCAGCAACTGCATCAGAAATTGTACTTCCTTGGACGTAGTTGTCTGCATAATACCCGAAATCTCTTGTTGTACTACCTGAAGCGACCTTATATAGTCCCACAAAAGCCATTCCATAAACCTCACCGTCTGTTCCAGCTTCTGTTCTTAAAATTATATTTCTACCCTGTGATAAAAATATCCTATTGTTAACATTTTGTCCTGATATTACTCCATTTGTAAGAGTAAATGTTTCTTTTGCACCACTTGCGTCTAAGCTTCGCATTTTTTCAACAATATTTACACCACTAGCTAAATATAATGTTGTATTATTTTTTAATATTAAATCATCAATTCTATTAAATGTGTATACAGCTGTTGCAATTTCATTTGTTGTGTCTGTTGTTCCAACTAAGTATATATTGCAATTATTTAAAGTTACTTGAGCAGCTCTCTGTATTGAAACGTTATTTTTTATGTTGCTTGCTGTACCATAATTTGTAATATTTACTATTCCATCTCCTGAAATCTTTGCAGCATTTCCTGAGCCAAATACACTTCTTCCGATTGTAAATGTATAGGAACCATTATCATAGTTTGTTGCATCTATGTCTATATGCGCATCTCCTGTAACACTTTCAAATGTGAAGTCATAGGTTTCTTGACCAGCAGAGTTTGATTTTCCTCCGCCAAATACCGTTCCACCTATGTTTATATCTCCTATTGTCAAATTACTATCATTTACTGCTACATCTCCAATTTTTACTACTGTTTCGCCATATACTACTGATGTATTTGCTGCACCATACACATCTCCTGAAATTGTACCACCTTTTATTAATGTAGTAACAACCGATGAATTTGCATTTGCTCCTGTTTCTGTTCCATTTGATGCTGCATTTCCGCCACCGAAAAAGTCCCCAGCAATATTTGCTGTTCCCTCTATTTTTGATGTACTATTTCCAGCAACACTTGCATATTCTCCTTTTCCGCCACCATAAGCAGAACCGAAGTATGTGAACATTTGATATTTTTAAGTTTGTATTTCCAGTAGTTGCTGCATTATTTCCTCCACCATATACGTCTGTAACTGTTGGTTCAACTACCACATTATTTACAACATTTGAGTGTACCCATACATTAGTATTTCCAGTGCTTCCTCCTAAGTTATTTCCACCAAATACTTCTGCTACAGAACCTTTTACAATTAATACATCTGTTGTTGCAACTGTACCTGATGAATCTGAGCCACCAACTATTTTATTTGTTGCTGTTGTTCCATCTAGCGTAATATTTGCTTGCGTTGTTACATTTGCACCATATCCACCACCAAAGCCATTTGTTATAGTTCCTCCTGTTAAACTTACATTTGTTGTTCCTGTTGGTGCTTGATATCCACCACCATATACATTTCCTGATGTTGCTCCTGTAACATATACAAAAGAAGTTGTAGTTGTACCTCCTAAATTGTTTCCTCCATATACATTATCTGCTGAACCACTTTGAATATATACATGACTCGCATTTACAGTTCCACTTGTATCTGAGCCACCAAATAGATGCGTTGCATGTCCACCTTCCAAGTATATTCCTCTATTTGTGTCATTATTTCCTGATGTAGTAAAGTTTGCGGCTTTTCCACCATTAAATGCATATGTAACATCTGCATTTGTCATCAAATGCACCTTTACTGTATCAGCTTCTGTTCCTGTTGCATCTTGGTTTCCTCCACCGTATACTCTTCCAACTATGGAAGGATAACTTCCTCCTATATTTACAGTAATATTTCCATTTGTAACACCATTTATATCATTTCCGCCAAATAAACTTGCATCTGGTATATTGCTTCCATCTACGTTCATTGTAGAATTTCCATTTATTGTTGCAGGCTGCGAACTTGTTCCCTGACCTCCAGCAAAAATATTTCCAACTATAGTAATTGTATTTGTTACATTTGGTAAATCTTGAATGTTTACTGTAGTATTAGCGCTCATGGTTCCTTGAGCACTTCCACCATATCCATTTCCATTTATAGCTACATTTCCATCTGTGTCTTTTATATTAATTATTGCATTACCTGTTACTGTTGTATTTGAACCATATCCTCCACCAAACAATACTGGATTTGTGTTACCCGTACTTCCTAATGTGCCTCCTGTTACGTTTACTGTTGTGTTTGAAGATATTGTTCCTTTTGTATTTGAGCCTCCATAAATAGCTCCTTTAACTTGTCCACCTTTGACATTTATTGCTGTTGATCCATTAATGTTATTTTGGTTTGCTCCGCCATATACGTTACCGTCTATTGTTCCACCCAAAATATCTATTTGCGTTGTGCCATTTGTTGTTCCAGCTGTGCCGACAATTCCGTAGTTTCCGCCACCAAATACATTTTTTAAAATGTGTGCATTGTCATTTATAATAATGTGCGTTGAATCAACCTGCCCTGATGTTGCATTATATGTTGTATTGCTTGTTCCATTTCCTGCGCCTAGTACACAACCAGGATCTACTCCATATAAAGTTGCGCCAGCTACATTTATGTTAGATCCAACTGTTGCTGTTCCTCCAACATAAACAAGTGTGTTTCCTCCCAGTTTTCCATTGTTTGAAGTACTATTTGCGTATACTCCATTTGAGCCACCACTTATGCTGTAATCTATAGTTCCTCCTGTTACTTGTATTATTCTATCTCCATAAGTTAGTGTAAGACCGTCCTCCACCAACTATATTATATAATTCTCCACCTTTAACAAATACTCTTGTCTTTACAGGTGTTCCCGAAATTGTTTTTAATCCGCCTACTATATTTGAAAGTTTGCCGCCCTCTACAATACAATATCTATCACTTATGTCTCTGTTGTTAGAATCCGAAGTGCCCCAACCTCCTACGTATATTCCTGAGTAAGCACTATTTTGGTTTGTAGTGTTTGCATCAAAATATGGAGTTCCAATAGAGCCAGATTTAACATTTATTAAAAATGCCATATCATTTACATTTGACTTTCCGTTTATTCCTCCACCTATATTGATAGTCGAAGCATAATAAACAAGCAAGTTATTGTTATTAACTGAAACTCTATCTATGTCACTTCCTAGCGTTAAATACACTGTTCCATAATAATTATTTGTTCCTGTATAATTAAATCCAATTATTTCAGAGTATCGGCCTGATTCGACAATCATTTTGTATGCATTATTAGTGTTATTTTGCGAACCAGTTGATTGGCTAGCTCCTATTACGTTAGCAAACGTAGCATTACTAGCACATATCATCCCTCTTCCAAGTCTTACATTGTGTGAATTTCCATATAAAAATGCATATCTAGTGGTAAATGTGTCACCATTGGTATTAGAAGAATATCCTCCTGTATATATGTTAATATAGTCCATTTGGAAATCATCATATACATACCAATCTCCATTGTTGTCTTCTGGTAATGTAATGACTGCATTGTTCCTATAGTCTGTGTGATTATACAAACTTGTTACCGTTAAAGCCATACTTCTGTTACCAGTACCGGTATTATAATAATTATTGGTTGAAAAACCTGATGCAGGTGTGTTTATTACCTGTTGTCCTAAATTTACGAAATTATATGTTAGTAAATAAATCGTTGCACCACTTGTGCTATTTGTTGCTGTCCAAGCATTATTTGTATATCTTAAATATCTGTTGCCGTTTCTAAATCTGTTGCTACTAAATGTCCATACAGATGCTGTATTATTTAGAACTAACCCTCCACTGTATGATAAGTATCTTCCATTTTGATCTCGTATAGTATATCCATTTCCAGAAGCTGTAATGGTCCATTGCGTGTTTGCACTAGGTTCAGTATCTGATAATAGCTGTTCTCTTGTAAGGCTTGTTCCATTTGCTGCTAATGCATAGCTATTTGCTCCTTGACCTGTTGAAATAATATATGTGTTTCCTGATGTTATTGTTGTACTTCGATTATATGTTGTATTTCCTATATTTCTAACTGCTCCAGTAACTGCTTTTGTATAGTTTATAGAAGAATCCATATTTCCTGTTACAACAATTATATTTTTTTCTCTATCGTTTCTGTCTGTAGAAGTATTATATAACGTTTCGCATGCTTTTCCCCATGAACCAAATGGGCTGTCTTCTGACAATCCATCATTTAGGTTATCGTTTCCACCTGTTTGATTTACATAAACCACCTTGGCAGCATTCCATATAGCATATAAGTCAACAGTTGTTTCTCCTGAAACTGAAAGTGTCAGTTTGTATGATAATGTTTGGCTGTCCTGTGATACAGTTCCAGTACTTGCAGTCCATCCACCAAATCCATATCCTGTTGGTTTATCCATAAATGGATTTTCCATAAGTTCTATAACTACATTATTTCCCTTTGGTACGCATCTTATATTTTGAACAATATCCTGTGTTTCTGTTAATGAAATTCTTCCTTTTTTTTCAGGGTCACTTTCTCCTTGTGCAAATCCATAATAGTTAATTGTTACCCTAGCTAAGCTTGAGTCAGAGTAAGTAGTACCAATTGTTCCAGGATTATCTGTATAGTTTTTACCTAAATAGTAATAATAATCTGATGTATAGTCATTTATTGTTAAAGTTGTATCTGGTATATTTGGTGCAGGCGCCCTTAATGGAGGGCTTGCTTTTGTTCCACCGGTTGTCTCAGTAGGTGTTTCATTCTTTTCTTCTTGTTCTTCTGTTTTGTCTTCTTTACTAGTATCACTGGCTTCATTTTTGCTTAAATCAGTTTCATTTTGAACATTTTCTTCATCTTCTACAACTTCAACACCATATATTGAAAAGCTTGATGCTTTAAATTCAACATCTTTCTTTGATATATTAACTTCTATTTTTTCTACATTATCATCGCTCTTAACATGCCAAATATTGATTTTTTGGTTGTCAAGTCCATTTATTATTACATTAACATCTTCATCAAATTCGTTTGGTTCATACTCTTTTCCATTTGAAATAATTTTTATATCAAATGCTGCTTGAAGTTTTACATTAGTTTTAGTACTATTGCTAATTTTATCTTCTACAGATTTTGCATCTACTATTGTAACCTTTGCTTCAGCATCTTCTGGCATATAACCAGAAATAGTAATTGCATTGTTTCCTACTTTTTCTGAAACAATTTTATTATATAGTTCTTTTCCCTTTACTTCTTTTTTATCATAAACCGCAATAAAATATAGTTTCTTACCAGCTATTTCATCTTCTTTTAGTTCAATTTCATCCTCTGGTAAAAATTCTTTTCCCTTTATTTCAGCAAGAATTTCTTCAAGGCTTTTTGGCTTTGTTTCTTCTTTTTTCTCTTCTTCTACATTTTTCTCTTCATTTTTTTCTTGCTTACTGTCTTTTTCCTCTTCTTTTAATTTATCTTTTTCGTCTTCTTCGTCTTTTATTTCTTCTTTGTCTGTCTTTTCATCTTTTTCTTCTATATTAGCTTCGTCGTTCTCATTTTCTGTTTTGCATTCTTTTTTATCTTCTTCATTTTCTTCTTCATCTTTTTGTTCTTCATTATTTTTTACATCATTAGACACTTCTTTTAGTTCTTCTTTTGGCTCTTTTTCTGTTTCATTCTCATTTTTATTATCTATATCCTCTTTATTTATCTTTTCATCAACAGTAGTATTTTCGACTTCAACTACCTTTTCTTTTTCTTCCTTGTCATCTTCCTCTTTAGCCTTGCTCTCTTCATTATTTAAAGTTTCTTCAGCCTTAGCTTCTATTTTATTTTCTTCTGCTTTTGTTGTACTAACTTCATTTGATGTTTCTTTTTCAGTTGTTGTGTTTTCAATTTTTTGAGATATTAAATTGCTTTCTAATTTTTTTATTTGATTTTCTTTATTATTTGTATCTTTTTTTGTATCTGTTTTATTACTCTCTTGTTCGTCTTCCTTTCCATTTTCTTCCAGTTGTTTTAGCTGATTATATTCTTCTTCTGTAAGCATAATATATTTTGAAACAACAAATCCATTTTGAGTAGTTGGTAAAGTAACAGTATATTTTTTGTTATTTTCTGTAGCACTCATCTCATAACTTGTTGATTCAATTTTTAATTCTTCATCTATAACAAAAGCCTCTATTTTCAAGACATTGCTAGCATTAGAGTTGCTTACGAAATAATATGCTAAGGTTGAAATTAAGAATATTATTCCGTATAGAATAATAGATAATGTCTTCTTTTTAACTATTTGCTTTTTGTACTTTACATTTTTAGAAATCATATCTTTCTCCTCTTCAGTTCTTAACAATTATATTATATATTATAATAAATTTTTTTTCTACAAATTTTTAAAAATTATATTGTTTTTTTTCTTTTTATGCTATAATATTTTTCGAAACCGTAAATACTAATTTTATGTTTGAGAAAGGATCGATATTTATGCTAAGTTTTTCAAAAAAATCTGAAGTAAAAAAAGCTATTTCTAGCGAAAGAGAATTAATTAGTTCATATAAAGACTATGAACTTGGAATGAAAGAAACTGTAGAAACATATCTTTCAGAGTTTAATAATGTGTGTTTTGATAATGACACTTTTAAAACCATGCTTGTAAATAACTTTGAAAACGCGACAACACAATTAGATAATAACATTTTAGATATCGAGTCAGTTGAAAATGTTCTAGACATTTTGGAATCACAAAAAGACATATCTACTACTGATGTTGAAACATATAATAAGCTTTTAGAAAAAACTAGAAAAGATATTGAACTTACTCAAAACTTTATGCAAAAGACTGTAAGTTGTTTTGAAAACATTAGTATGTCAGGAAAGAAAAAATCTATTGCTATATTAGAAGAATGCAAAGGTGTAATATTAAATGAATTTCCTTTCTCTAATGTAGTACCTGAACATCAAGAAGTTAAAGAAGTTGTTGAGGAAAAACCTCAAAAGAAAATAGAGATAAAGTCAAAAACAATTAAAAAGACATTTGACTATGCTTCTTCTGACTTGTTGTGCTTCTTCCCTAAAGATAAAAACGATAACTTAGTTTTGTCAACAATTCAGGATAATTATAAAATTTCGTTTAATGATGCAACTGCAACAATTTCAATAGAAAAAGAAAACTTTAATATTTCATTAAATACTCCAGGAGTTCAAATTTCAAATTCTAATACAAATAATATACTTTATGTATCACATGCTGGAGGCAAATACACAATAATCACAAATAATCAAATTGAAATACCATATTTTATACAAGTTTCAAAAGTTGCAAAAAATGACGATTTTCTTGAAATTGAAATTGCTCGCGATAGCTTAACATTAGATGTCGAAGATAATATTTTAAATTTTGAAGATAATGAACAAAAAAATAATGTATTCAAAAATATACCTATAAATGATGCAGATGAAATAGTTGAAACAGCACCAGTTAGTAAAGTAAATACTGCTGCTATTAAAGAAGATTGGTCAAAGAAAAAAATAGTTGAAGACGCTGAGCCTGTTTTATTACCTGGATTAGAGCCAGAAGCAGAAATCGAGCCAGAGCCAGAACCTGTACCAGTAGTTAATAAAGTAGAACCTAAGGTAATACCTGTTGCTGTTCCAGAAATAGCACCAACAGCTCCTCAGACTACAGCTGCTCAAGTTGCTACTACTTCTGCTATAGAAGCCCCAGTTCAAAGTGAACCTGTTCAGCCTGTAACAATACAGCAAACAATTCCAGCACAACCTGCTGTTGCAGAACCAATTGTTCAAGCTCAAACTGCTACAGTTGCACAACCTGCTGTTACTGTTCAGCCAGCCACTGTTGCACAACCAGTTGTTGCACAGCCAGCAGTTGCTACACCTGTTATTAATCCTCAAGTTAATGTTGTACCACAACCAGCCGTTGCACCTCAAGTTGACACTTCAACAGTAGTAGCTATACCTCAGGTTGCACCTGTTCAACAAGTTGTTACTCCTCAGGTTAACCCAGTGCAAACAGTCGTTGCTCCTCAAACTGAAGTAGTAAATCCAGTTGTTGCACCTCAAGCAGATCAAGTACAAGAAAGCGCAAATACTGGTAAACATTCAGCCGAAGGATATGAAAGTGAAATTGGAGACAATGATACATTAATCATTTCAGATACAAATAAAACAGTTATATTGCCTTACAAAATTGCAGATTTGGAAAAGAAATTACAAAAGAGTAAAAAATATAAAACATTAAAAGATGTTGTAGATGCAGAATATACTATTCCTATCGATACATTTAAAAATCCAGTTAAGTCAAGATTTAGAGAAGCATTCCAGTTAATAAAGAAAAAAGAGCATGGTTCTCTTAAAGAAGCTGTGGGATTAGGATTTGAATTAATGTTTCAGTCAAATTTAAATCCAGCTGTAATAGCTGCATGCAAAGATTTAGATGAACTAGACATTTATCTTGATTGCTTAGATGATAATGAGTTAGATAAATTCTCTTGTTTTAAGATTTCTTATGCAGTTCCACCATCAAAACATTAATAAAGTTAAAGACTTGATAATTTATAATTATCAAGTCTTTTTTTATATTTTGATTTATTACACTTTATATTTTAATTTTCTTTCGTATTTTTCTCTTTTTTCTTTTCTCTCGATTTTTTTATTTATTTTTTTTCTTTGGTATGAGACACAAGCTATCAATATAACAATTGTTATGGTAAATACTATTTTGTTTTTCAATATGCTTACTAATCCACCTATTTTAGGTATTGTCCCTATAAGCTTTCCTTCAACATTATTAAAGCTTATTTTTTCATCATCCTCTACTCCATTGTTGTCTCCTTTAGTTGTGTACACTATTTCATTATTTTTCTTATCTATATTTGTCACTCTATGAGTTATTACTGCATTTTCAGATCTAAATGTTATAATGTCATCAATTTTTATTTCTTCAGCAGGAACTTCCTTAACAAAAACAACGTCATTTATGTTTATAATAGGTGCCATACTTCCGAGATACTATATTAAATGTTTTTATACCAAATACATTTGGAGTTTTATATGGGTTAATCATTGTTTGCGCTATTAGAATAAAATCATATATTATAATTGGCACAATGATTATATATAATACTCTTATCAAAATGTATTTTATTTGCTCTTTTTTCTCTCCCACCTTTTTCCCCTCTTGTAGCTTTATTGTTTTTCACGCTCTAAAATCTTATCTGATTCCATTACAAATTTAATATCTTCTAAGCCTAGTCTGCTATTTATAATATAGTTATATTCACAAATGTTGTTTGCTGTTGCAATAATATTTTCAATATTTTCCTCAGAAAAATCTCCTTTTTCTAAATTTATATTGCACAGATTGTACTTATCTTTTATTACTAGGGCAATATCTTTGTCTTCAGCAATCTTAATATTGTTTAAAACTGTAGTGTTTGAAAAATTAACAAATTGCCTAAATTCAGTTATCATAGCTGCTATTTGCTCCTGGTCCATATCTTCATACTGTTTAATTATTACTTTAACTAAAAAGCTATAAAAAACAGAAATTAAAAGTAATACATCATATATTGTTGATGCTTCATTAAGATTTTCAGCAATAATGTTATTTACTTTATTGTCTTCTAATTCTCTATAAATAGTTTTTAGTTCTAGAATCTGACTGTTAGAATCTATGTTAATTTTGTCAAGTTTCTTTTGGTTTTTGCCACTAAATAATTTTGATATTAAGCCTTTGTGCTTAGAATACTTTTCAATCTTCTTGTTGCCCTTAAATAGCTTTCCCTCTAGCTTTTGTATTTGTTTCATTTTGTCATTATATACTTTTTTATATTTTTGTTTATCATTATAAATGGCCATTACTTCATCAAATATAAATTTGAATTTTAAATAATTTTTGTATTCATTTAAACTGTATGAAAGCTTTTCAATGTTTTGATTGTATTCATCTAATATATGTTTTTCTACTTCGTCTGTAGTACAACCTATAAGCTTTTTGTAGTATTTTTGTATATTGCTTGGTTCATAGTCTTTAGTAAATCTTTCCCCACTCTTGAATTTGTCGAGAATAAGAGATGTATCTTTATTCATCAAATCTTGTAATTTTAATTTCATAGAATCAAGCTTTTTTAAAGCTTCTTCTTTACTAAGTCCTACTTGTTTTAGTATTCTTTTGCTTTCACTTTCAAAATGGCTAGTTATTGTTTTTTCATTTTTATAATATAAGCTTCTAAAATTTAATTCAATATGAAGAATAATGTCAGAACATTTCCAATATATTTGCTCAAATGTATCTTTAACTTTTTGAGAATTCATATCCCCTTTTTTTGTCTCTTCTAAAAATGTTTCCATATATTCTTTTGTATAAATACTATAGTTAAAATCTTTTGCTTCTAGCTCTACTCCGACTTTTTTAAATATTTCTATACAATTTAAAATACTATTATTTACAAGTTCCAAATTGTTTTTATAAAATCTTTTTAATATATATAATGTTTCATCTAACTTCATTTTTTCAAATGGAGTTGCATTGTTGTCTACAAGTCTAATGTCCTCCATTTCTTCAATTTCTGTAGATAATTCAGGAATTTTAGGATTTAGACTAATAGAATTAATCTTAACATTTCTTCTTTTAATTTCAGCAGACACATCATTTAAAAAGCTGGCATATTCCTGCTTTATTGCTTCCGCTTTGTCTTGATATGCTTTGACGTTTTTCTTATTGTTTTTTGGCAAAACAGATAATACTTCCTTGTCAGCATCAATTTGGCTATTTAGTTTATCGATTATATCACTCATTTTACCTTTTTCTCCACTTCAACAGTCTCTATTTCATTATCTAAAAATGAAACGAAATCTTTTGTTTTATTATATAGTTCTAAAAGTTCATCATGATTTATTTTATCTAAATCCGTACCTAAATACATATTTAAGTCTCCTTTAATGTCTGTAATTTAAAAATTGAAGTGAAAGATTTTATTGCCTTATCTTTCACTTCACTCCTTTTTTATATTATATTTATACTAAGTATATAATCTCCTGTTATGGTGTTGCAGCACTAGCTTGGTTCTTTGCAGGTTTGCAAAGGTTGATTTGAATATCAAATGCTCTACCAGTTGATGCTGTATCTATACAGTCTGGATCTTGTCCTTCAAGCCAGATATATACTTTTGCTTTCATTATTGAGTTTTTCTCAAGCATTAACTGAGTTTCACTTGCTGTAACATCTGTTAAATCAATATCACTACCACTAATAATTGCACCTGTTTCAATTGTATTTGGTATTGCCATGTATGGATCATCTGATGCATGTGCAGCTACTGCAACGCCAGATAAGTCAACTGATAAACCATCATCTACATCATCGCTATTAACATATTTTATATTCTTTCCATCTGCTTCTCCTGTTATTGCAAGTGTAGGGAATACTGTATTTGAGGCAGATATTCTATCATCGTTTTGTACAACTTCGCCTATGTGCTGGTTGTAGTTTGGTTCCCAGAATGCAACCTTAGGATTGTCTCCTGGTAAAAGTCCTGCAATTGTTTTAGCTCCAGATGAAGCATCTGTAGCTGTTGTAAGATTTCCTAGAGGAGCAGTGAACGTTGTTGAGTTGTCATATAAAAGAACAGCAGCTCTTACGCAGTTCTCCAAACCTGTATTTTCTTTTCCGCCTTCATCAGCATTAATTGCTATTGATGAACCTGTTGCTAATTGTAATTTATCACCACTAGCATTTGAAGATGAATTCTTTAAGAAAATATCAAATACTATATATTTTCCACTCGCAGCTGAAGCTGGTTGAACCCCTGATAAAGTTTCTCCATTTGCACTAATTTCTCCATAATAGAAATCTAATGCACCATCTGTGATTGTTCCATCTGCAGATACTGGCTCTAATTCTTCAGCCCAAGTATAATCATTTATTGAAGCTGTTTCATTTACATCTTCCAATGTATCTGCATCTACAGTTACACTTGAACCCCATTTTACACCATCTATTGAAATTTGAAGTCCCTCGGCAGCTGCTACCTTAGCAGTAATACCTGTAATAGAAACTTCTCTGTTTGCAGAAAACCATGCGTATGTTGATACAATCATAAAAATTGTTGTTAAAAGCAACATCATGTAAATTGAGTTTAGTTTTCTTTTACTTTTTCTTGTTCTTCCCATAATTTTTTTCTCCTTTTTAATCTTGTTTTATATGCTCTTCGGTAATAACCATATGCATTTTCATTTCTCCACCTATAAGCGGATCAACGCAGTCTGGGTCATCACCTTCGATCCATATTACGATAGTAAATTTATCAACATCGCCTGATTGAAAATCTTTTCTTTGCTCTAACATTATTTCTTCTTCATTTTTAAAAGCAATGGTGTCTTTTTCAGGCTGAGATGTATTACTATTAGCTTTAGCATAAACCTTTTTTTCACCGTTTAGATATACTGCAACTCTTATGGCTTCGTCAACATTTTTTACTACATCATCAATCATAATTTTGTACCAATAATGTATTTTTTGATCAGCCATATTTTCGACATAGAAAGTATAGGCAATGTAGTTGTCATCATTATGTCCTCCTCCTACGACTTCAGTATCAATATCATCTGGAATCCACTCTCCAGAAATATTAGTCATGTAGTCTAGAACGTCAGCTTGTAATTCTCTTCTAGTAATTTTTTCATTAATGTTTTCGTACATTACAAGTGCACCTTTCATGTCGGATGAAGAGTCAAGCACAACTGTGAAACGTCCGGTTTCATAAGCTATACGCAAAACAAAATAAATAACGATTAAAAAAATTAGCATTAATAAAAGTGTCTTTCGTATCTTTTTTATTTTGTCGTTAGTGTCTAACAGTCTTTTTGACTTTTTTCTTACTTTGTGTTTTTCAACTACTTCTGTTTCTTGCATTGCATTACACCAACTCTGTTCTTTGTATGCTAGGCTATATATACTTTCCAGTACATGCTATCGCTATACTTGTATATAATATAGCATAAACAACTGCTAAGTACAATTACAAAACCATTACAGTTTTTTTACAATTCTGTAACATTTTGTTTTTTATTTGTGTTTATTTGTATTTTATGTTATAAATTATTGTAGAGATATTGAAAGGTATTTATATATATGAGAAAAAGAATTATATTTATCATTGCATGTTTTTGGATTATCATTTCTTTTTTGCTAATACGTGCAACATATTCAAAATATTTAACTTCATTTAATGCTGGAACAAATATTGATATAAGTGTTTGGAACATAGTTTTAAATGATCAAAATATAATTAGAGATTCTGATTTTACTGAAAATTTAACATTGGAGTTTCCAGGTGACGATTATTATATAGAAGATTATATAGTTCCTGGTGCAGTTGGTTATTTTGATTTAGAAATAGATACAACTAGTGTTTCAATGCCTTTTAAGTACACTGTTACAGTTGAACCAGATGACGATAACGAAATAGATGATATAGATGTTATTGGTTATTCACTAAATGGAAATAATAATACAATTATATATTTAGACGAAACTCACACAGAAATTTCAAACACTGCATTAGCTACTGGCTCAACTTCTTCTATCAGGGTTTATGTTCAATGGGTCGATGAAGGCACACAAGTTTTGGATGATGACGACGATACAGATCTTGCATTAAATGAAGCTGTCGCTGTTGTAGTAGTAACTGTAGATTTTGAGCAAATTTCAGCCGCAACTTCTATGAGTTCAAACACAAATACTAATAATACGACAAATACTACTAATACTAATACCAATACAACAAATACTATTCCTTAATTAATTTGAGAAAAATTGAGACTAAGATAAATTTGGGGACGTGTCTAAAAATTACCAATTGTGGTAATTTTTAGACACGTCCCCAAATTTATCTTAGTCTCATCTTACTTTAGCTTGTTGCTGGAGTTATCGGTTGATCTTGATGTTGTATAACAGTTATTCTAATGATTGCCTGAATTACAGGTTCTCCATTATTGTCTTCATAATACTCATATGCTCTTGTACCATAATCTGTATCGGTTTCATCATCACCTGTTTCATATGCCCACCCAAATCTGATTGAAATTGAACTACTCTGTCCAGTCTGCAACGTTGCTTGAGCTGTCTGTACAGTAATTTGAAACGGAAAATCATTTTGTAATTTGCTTAGTAATTGTGCTGCTGTTTGTACTGTTGCTCCCTGTGGAGTGCTTCCCAGTTCTTGAACATATTCTGAAGAATAATATTCATCATCAAATATTCTAATATATTTTACCATGTATGTTATGTCTGCTGGTCTTTCTCCAGAGTTTCTTATATCTACAGTTTGAACCCTGTCTTGCATTCCAGGATATGCATGAGTAATAACAAAATTAAACTCTCTTTCGACCATTTCTTCATCTACTTCAAACTCAACTCTCCACGCATCAACGTGTGCAGTTAAGTTTGTAGATACAGTAGTTGCATATAAAAACCATGCATATGTATTAAATATAAGAGTAACTGATAGCAAAAAAAGTGTACGCAAAGTGACTCTATGTTTTCTTCGTCTCTCTTTTCGATTAAGCCTATGATGCTTCCTAGCCACTTTTTACACCTCCTTTTTTACTCTTGTTTCTTTCTTCTTTTTTCTCTTCTCTCTCTTCTTTTATTTCTTTTTGCTTTTCTTTTTTCTTTTTCCTTTTCAAGCTTTTTTTGTTTTTTATCAGTTATTTCCCCTGTTTTTTCATCTTCAGAATCTTCTTTTTTATCTTTTTTATAATTTATAAATTCAAAAAATATCATAATTGCCATTGGCACAACAATTACAAAATACATTCCATACAAGTTGCCTATAATTCCATTAATAAATGAAATTGACTTTATTTTATATATAACCTTACCATATACTTGGGTCTCATTTATTGCTGGGTCTGCTTTGTCATTTGCTATACCTTTTGTTACAATTTTATAGCTTCCGTCTTTGTTTTTGCTTATTTTTTCTATCCTGTGCGTAACTATCCTATCTTTAAAAGAATCTTTTTCACCTAAATATGTAATGTCATCTCCCTGTTGTAATTCCTCTGGTTCTACGGATTTTATAAGAAGTGCATCACCTACTAAATATTTAGGCTTCATACTTTCTGTAGCAACAGTAAAAATTCTTATACCTGCAATAGCCATTTTATTGTCCGAAAGTCTTTGAGTTAATACAACCGCAAGCAATGCTACTAGTACAATAGTAAGTAAAAATCTAATTACCGCATAGATTGTCCTCAAAATTTTCATTTCTTTTCCATCTCCAAATATTTGTCTATATATTTTCTGAATATTTTTTCAATATCGCTCTTTGTCGCAACTCTTCTTTGTTTAGCCTTCTCAAATTCAACCCCTAATCTGTCTTGGAGCTCTCTTTTTGTTAATTCTGGGTTCATATCTATTATTCTATCAAGCATTCTAGCTAATGTCTTTTCTTTTGTTTGCTTTGTAAGTTGTTCATCATTGTTAATGTTATTGACTGTTAAATATTCAAGTAAAAAGGTTTCATCAATTAATTTCTTGATATTACCTTTTTCCATATAATCTTTTGTCTTTTTTATTGGGGCTTCTTTTTTTCCCATATTTGCATGTACATAGTCCCATAAGTTCATAGCATATTGGAAATTAACGTTCTTTAAAATAACGTTAGTTTTCTTAATTGGTGGAGTTACAAAAGGCACTCCATCTTTTTCTAATGATCTATAAACTTCTGTAAATTGTAGCACATGTATTGAGTCTTCTATTTTCTTTATTCTTTCGTAAAACTTTTTGTCTAAATCTAAATTAGTATCGAGCGCCGTGTCAAGTTGAATATTTACATTAACTTTTTCTTCTCCTACAAGCGTAGTACTCGTATATTCAATTTTCTTGTTATCCTTTAATCTTGGATTTTTTTTAATGCCTTCTTTCTTTTTCCTTATGAAGTCTAGGGAATGGTTTATTAAAGTATAAATAAATCTATTTTCATATGTGTTAAATGTTTCTTCTTTTAATACATTTAATAATTTTGCAGGAATAACATCTCCTGTATCTTCATCTAAGTCTTGAATGTAGTTTGTATGTTTTGCAAGGTGTTTTACTGTTTCTACTCCAACTCTTTTTGCTGATTCAATTTTTACAATTTCTTCTTCTGTTGTAATAAATCTTTTAGGGTTTCTCATTATTTTTTCAAGATAAGGTAATATTTTTTCAAAAACATCAAGCCACTCTGTACTGTTCTCATCTTTATAATAATCAGTTTTGACCCTCATGTTCGATTCCATTTTGTCTGTAAAACTTTGTACTTTTTCTTCAGCAACACTATCATACAAACTAGTAATTTCAAGTTCTCTCATTTATAGGTTTTACCTCCTAAGCCATTTTCTTCAATCTCAGCAAGTATTCAATACATTCTTTCATTGAGCCCTTTCCAAAGGTATCATCTAAGAATTTAATATATCCGTCAATTTCGTCTCTAATTAGCGCCATGTTTAACTGCTCAAATTTTCTTAATATTTTCTTAGCAATAAAGTAATCTACCCCTTCAACTTCTGTTCCTCCGCATGCAACATATACTGGCACGAATTTTTTCATATGTGCAACAATACGGTTACCAAAAGCTATTCTGAAGTGCTTAATTACAAAGTCATCCATTTTTTCAATTTTATCTAAGGTTTCTTTTGATATTGCAAAATTTTCCATTGCCTCATTAAATAAGTTATCTAGGTAAGAATAATTTACAAGGTTAGCATCAACATCATCTGGTGTAAATGGTTCACCTTTATCATTAATATCTATTGGCATAGCTCTATCGTAAACCTTATCTGTTACGGCGAATGTAGAGTCGTCGTTATTGATTGTTCCTATGTACCACATATTAGGTGGAACTTGTATTTTACCATGCATTAATTTTTTAGGGTCACTCTTCCAAGTATTTGGTACAATTTCAATAATCCATTCTTTCTTGTCAGGCATTTCAAGTATAGAAAGCATCTCAGCAAAATAGTACTCAACACGTGACAAGTTCATCTCGTCTAGGATTACAGTATATACATCATCTGTATAATCAGCTATATACATTTCTTTTAATAATTCTGTTTCATTGAATTTTTTAGTAAATTCGTTGAAGTACCCAAAAAGGTCAGTTCTATCTCTCCATGATGGCTGTACAGACGCAACGCAAGAGTCATGTTTCATAAACTTTCCCCAAGCATATGCAAGAGATGTTTTACCAGTACCAGAAATACCTTGTAGAATTACAAGTCTTGTTGATGCAAGTCCTGCAATAAAGGTTCTTATAAGGCTTTCTTTATAATACAATCTTAATTTTGATGCTGCAAAATTTCTAAAATTATGTACTAGTTCCGGCAAATCGAATGTGTTATTGTAATTTTTAACTTTATAATCAGCATATTCCATATCTATTAAGTTAAGCTTAGAAAATCTTATTCCGGTTTCGCCGATTACTCCAGATTCATCTCCTTGTTCTCCTTCTCCTTCAGCGCTTTCTTCTATAGCACTTTCTTCAGGTTTTAATCCTAATTGTGAAACTTTCATTTGCAATATTTCGTCTTTTTCCTTAGAGAGTTTAACCACTTTTTTATTAAGCTCTGCAACCTCATCAAGTAATGCTTTCTTTTCTATAGAAGGTTTCCTTAATTTTAAATATTTTTTTACTGCAAAAGTAATTAAAAAAGCAATAAGTCCGTAAAATAAAACCATAAATAGTATGGTAATACCTGTAAATATCCATTCCGGAGCAGAAAAGTCGTCTTTGTATTCTGAAATAATATTAAAATATGCCGGAAAATTGAAGAATTGTTTTACGCCTTCAATAATTCCATTTAAAATCGACCATAGTCCTGATATAAATTGATTTACAAACTCATATAAAAATCTCAAGAATGTGTCCATTTGTTCACCTCATTATAAATCATATATTATTGTATTATTTATCTTTGCTTCTTTGCTTGATATCTTTTCGTAATTTTTGCATTCCTTTGGAACCATCATATATTTGAATATATTTAGTTTTCTCAAGTTTGTATCATTCACCTCAAAAGTATCATCTATAACTATCGCAAATCTGTATCCATCTTGTATTAACGAATAAATTAGGTCTTTATTTTCTACAAAGTCACTATATAATATTTTTAGGTTTATCTTTTCCTGTATTATTGGGTCATCAATAAGTCTTAATGTTTGTTTTCGTTTTTTATCCTTGCTAAATAATGTTCTTGCAAATTGTACTAAATATTTTGTATCAAAATCTCCATGGTTTACATCTTTTATACACCTTGCTACAAGCAACGTATATAATATAATAAGCTTGTCTTCATTTATTGTTCCTTCATTATATACTTCATCTATTATTTGTTCACTATAAATATATGGAAGTTTAAAACTATAGTTCAAATCTGCTTTATAAGTATCATCAATATTTATATATTTTTGAACATCCATAATAAAATCAGCTGTATCAAAACTTGTAATATATTTTTCTTTATACTCTGTATATTCTTTTATCTTTTTTTCCAATTTACTGGCTAGATTTCTTTGAGGATCTAGATTGTACTCTCCTATTCTTTTTTCGCACAATCCTGCTAAGAATTCTTTTAAATCATTTATTGGCCTTACTCCATCTGCATAAAAAACAAATTGATACATATTCAAGTTGTTTTCTAGTGGTTCTAGATCTTTTCCTTTCATGTCTTTTTCTATTTTTTCTTTTTTGCTTTCTAGGTAATCCTCTATCCTTTTATAGAAAAATGTATAATCACCATCACCATAGTTGTATATTCTTGCTTCTATATACGCGTTTATTAATTCGTTTGATATCTTTTCGTCATAATATTGCCCCATATATAATTTTGTAAAGTCTGTCAGAAATGACTTCGTTTGCTTTATATATTGTTGCATTATGTTTGTAGTCATATTTTCCCCCTTTTAATATGTTAGTGAAATTATCGGAGTAGTATTGCTACTTGCTGAATAAGCATAGTTTTGTGCTGAATTTATCTTATAGAATTTTACACTAGTTGTGCTAAGTGAATCTACATTAGATGTGACACTATTTAAATATAAAAATCCACCTAAATTTTGTGTAGTACTTAATACAGAATTTAAATAAAAATGGCTTGTCATATCTAATAGTATCTGTGCTGGGTTATATATTAATTTAACGTTTTCACTCTGAGGACTTGAATTAACGACATTAACTGTTAAATAAGGACTATCTGTTGAATCCATTATTTCATAATAGATATTTGATGATCCAACTTCCAAAATAAGTTTACCCTTTAATTCTTGTGAATACGGAGCAGTTGATGTAGCCGTAACTTCAACCCATGCTTCTTCGGTATTGTTTAAAATTCTACCATTCTTTGGATTAACATATATTTTAAACCAGTCAACATTTGCGCCATGATTATCAGTTCCTACAATTGTTCCACTATTTTTGCTTTTCGTAACTTCGATATTATCTGAACAAGTACAAGTAATGTCATATGTTATGTCTGCAGCTGTCATCGCCATATCATTTTTCTTGCTATTCATGTTTATTGTAATTTCAAACGTCTCCGCTCCTGACCAGTTGTTTGTTATTTGGTATTCGGTTCCATCTATACTAAGTTTGTCACTTGCAAAGTAAAAATCCTGTGATGAAAGATAATTATCATGAATAGTATTGTATACATATCTTGCAGTAGAGACAATTGATGGTGTAAAAAAAACAAGTACCAAAAGAACAATCAGCAAAATAAGAATGTTGATTGTATGTACTCGTTTCTTTAGTTTACTTTTAATATTTTTATTTCTCACATTAACCTCTTTATGCGCTTGCAGCGCTTATTTTTTGTCTTGAATTAATTGTTAATTGAATATATTCTATTATGCCTTCATATTCGGCTTCATTTAATGATATAGGAAATGTAATTTCTAACACATATACATTTTGCTGATCTTGTGTAAATCCAAACTCATCTCCAGCAACAGTTATATGCTTAAAAAATGTGCCGTCACTGTCTTGTACTGTTGTTGTTCCTGTAATTAGATTAGTTGATTCCCCTTGTTTATGTACATTGAATAGTAATTCTAAATTTGTTGTTGTTACAATCTCAATTGTATATTCAAGAGCTGTTTGAGTTCTTTCACCTCCATAATTGTTTGCAACTGAAAATGTGTATGGATATGCCTGTTGTCTTGGTAAAATACTTTGTAATTTTAATACTTGAGAAATGCTCTGTTCTTTAAAAATGTAATATGCTAGGTCAACATCAGCAGTAGATTGAGCAGTAGTTTTATACTTAGCCAAAACTGTTCTAATTAGGCCAGCAGCCATTAAAACAGCTATTATAAGTAATAAAACTCTAATATAAAAATACTTAATCCTTCGTTTCTTTTTCCTTTCCATTTTTTAGCATTCCCTTCAAATTTTTTAAAAACCTTGAAAAAGAGTGTCGGTTTTTTTTATTTCTTTTTTCTTTAGACGATAATGCCAACCCAAACAATAAGAAAGTAATTACAATTGATATTGTGACTTTAAAGTCGGAAAACACTTTAATCCAAACGCCTAATTCAGGTATTATTTTTTCTACTTTTCCTATTACCGTGTTTCTTTCTATTGGCATATCTGCTGAATTATTCGAATCTCCTTTTGTTACAAGTATAGTCCCGTTTTCTTCAATAATTCTATGTGTAATTATTTCTTCATTTTTCATGTATGAAACTATATCATTTTTATGAACATCTTGAGTTATTTTTACTATTATTACGTCATTTATATTTATAGTGTCTTTCATACTGCCTGTTGTAACTTCAAAAAATGTATACCCGAAAAATTCTGAATACTTTTTATCAAGAATACTTATCTGATAGAAATTATACAAAACTATGAGGATAAAACCGATGCATAATAAAACGATAATGTCAAAAACTACTTTCATTAACTTTATTAAAATTTTCATAGTTTCTCCACTTTACTGATATTGTGTAATTGTCTCACCTGAATATTGTCTAATTACTACGGTTACCGGCAGGCTCAAAGAACTTACTGTCCTATCAACTCCTAATGCTGAGTCATCTGCGTCATTCGTTCCAGTTAAATCTTCGTCCCAGCTTATATAAAATCTAGCCGTAGTACTTTCTTCATTTTGTACACTAGCGAGGCTAATAATACCAGTGTATGTATTTACACCTGTTCTTGTTAATGGTATTAACTGGTCATTTGCTCCAAGAACATTTGCAGATTCAAAGTTTATTGCATCACTAATGTTAAGTGCAGTTAAGTTTATTGTAACATCATATCTAATTGCAACACTTGATCCTGTAGGATTTATAACAATATCAAAATATCCACTTGATGAAGGTGCTATTTTATTTTCTAGCACATAATCATTAGATGGATATGTTAAGCTATTTATTTCAAATTGTCTGTTAGTATTTCCTGACGATACATCGTTATCGTTAACTTCTATCACCCATGCTCCTGCTTGTTTTTCAGCTTTTGCAGTTGCTTCTGAAGTATATTTTGCAAAAGATGTCGCTACTTCATATATCGTAAGGGAAATCATAATCAGAATAATAAGGACATAAACTTTTTTCATATTTTATTCCTTTGTATTTTGTTTTTTGTTCGTTAGTTCCATGATAAGCTCTTTAACTTCTCTTAAGAACGCAAGCATAGATGGGAATACTATTATAAATAAAAATCCCCATTTTGATTCTAATAATTGTAAAATGCCTCCAACTGTTCCTATAACTGTTTCATTTCTAGATGTTCCTATAACATTTTCATGTACAACTTGGTAGTTTCCATCTATTTTGAATATTACCCCAGCTTCTCCGAAATCGTTTTTTTGCAGTATCTCAGCAATTTTGATTCTGTTGTCTTTATAGAAAAAAACTGTATCTCCGGCTTCAGCATCTTCATAACCATCATGTCCAACTATAACCAAGTCACCGCTTCTTGTATTTCATTGTTTCGTCTTCTTCGTCAATAATTATTAAAGTTTTATCTCCGAATTGTGAAACCTTGTATTGGTTAAAAGTTAACAAGCATATGGTCACAAATATTGCTATTATTGCGTATATAATCAATAGTATGCTTCCAATCTTTTTCATAATTACTCCCCGTTCCTTCCGAAAAGTTAAGCCTTAAAACTAACTTTCTCTTTCTCTTAAAATTTTACTAGTTACATTATACCAAATAAAAAATAATTTTCAATAGACAATATAATTTTTTTGCAAATATAAACTACATTTTAAAAAAAGAGGTTGATTTTTTTGTCAACCTCTTGTAGAATTTTAAAACTATAATGTTCTGTAATTGTTTTTATCAGCTCTTTCATCTAGTTTTCTATCAAATTGTTCATTTTTATAAAACCAATCCGTTTTTTTGTTTCTTCCTGAGCTTGAGCCTGTTCTTACTTTGTCTGATAAAACATCAAAAAGTGTCATTATTGATAAAATGATTGCAACAAATGAAATAATTAAATCTGCTGCACTATTTATACCCATTGTGCCGTCAGACAAATAACCAATTTGACTAAATGCCGATGAGCCAAAATATAATAAATATGCTGAGAAATATATCAAAGCTCCTATAATATTTCTTTTTATAATTAATACTATTGCCAAAAGTGTAACAAATAACAATACTATTTCAATTGTTAAGTTCATTGGTTTTATGCCAAAATCCATATCAAGCGAAGCTGTTAATGCAACCGCTATGCGAAATATCCAAAATATTACAACAAAAAATGTAATTAAATAACTAGCAATGCTTTTCATTAGTTTACCCCCATTTTTTTATTTTACTTTATCATATTGAGAATAAATATTCAACTTTTTATTTGTTTATTTTTGAGTAATCTTTTACTTCTTCTAGTATTTTCTTTACAAAATTTTCTATACTCATTTGGCCAATATCTCCATCAACCCTAGAGCGAACTCCAACAGCATTAGCTTCAACTTCTTTATCACCTAAAATTATCATATATGGAACTTTTTGAAGTTGTGCTTCACGAATTTTGTAACCTATTTTTTCTTGTCTACTATCTATTTCTGTGCGTATTCTTACATCTTCTAAAGCATCTTGTACTTTTTTTGCATACTCTAAGTGGTTATCTGATAATGGTAATATTTTTACTTGTACAGGTGCAAGCCAAGTTGGTAAAGCACCTTTCGTTTCTTCCAAATAGTATGCAATAAATCTGTCTATACTTCCGAAAATTGCTCTGTGAAGTACAACTGGAGTCTTCTTGCTACCATCTTTGTCAATGTAATTCAAATTAAATCTCATTGGCAAACAGAAGTCTAATTGACATGTTGATAATGTATATTCATTTCCAACTGCTGGCTTAACTTGAACATCAAGCTTTGGTCCGTAAAATGCTGCTTCGCCTATTTTTTCTTCATATTCAATTCCAATATCATTTAATACTTGTCTTAATTTGTTCTCAGCATTATTCCACATTTCATCATCAGGATAATATTTTACCTTATCTTCTGGATCTCTAAGTGACAACTCAAATCGATATTGTGTAATATTCATATCTTTGTATGCTTCAAGTATTAAATTAACAACTGATTGGAACTCACTTTCAATCTGCTCTGGTGTTACAAATAAGTGAGCATCATTTTGACAGAAAGTTCTAGCTCTTTCAATTCCCTTTAATGTTCCACTTGCTTCAAATCTGCAGTCTCTTGCAATTTCACCAATTCTAATTGGTAAATCTCTATATGAATGTAATTCATTTGAATAAATCATCATGTGATGAGGGCAGTTCATTGGTCTTAAAACAAACTCTTCTCCCTCTATTTCCATTTTAGGAAACATGCTGTCTTTATAATGATCCCAGTGTCCTGAAGTTTTATATAATTCAACAGAACCAAGTGGTGGAGTTAGAACATGTTTGTATCCAAGTTTTCTTTCTTTATGTTTAATATAATCTTCTAATATCTGCCAAATAACATAGCCATTTGGTAAATACATTGGTAGTCCTTTTCCAACCAAATCGCTTGTCATAAAAATTCCAAGTTCTTTTCCTAATTTTCTATGGTCTCTTTGCTTTGCTTCTTCAAGTTTTGCAAGGTATTCTTCAAGTTCACTTGCTTTAGGGAAAGAAATTCCATAAATTCTTTGAAGCATTTTGTTTTTTTCATTTCCTCTCCAGTATGCTCCTGCTACTGATAAAAGTTTTACTGCTTTTACATTTCCTGTTGATTCAAGGTGAGGTCCTTTGCAAAGATCAGTAAACTCCCCTTGCTTATAGAAAGAAAGTTCAGCCTCATCTGGCAAGTCTTCAATAAGTTCAATTTTATATGGTTCTTGTCTTTCTTTCATTAATTTAATTGCTTCTGCTCTTGGTAAAACAAATCTTTCAACTGGAAGATTTTCTTTTATGATTTTTTTCATTTCTTCTTCAATTTTTAATAAATCTTCATCTGAAAAAGGTTTTGGTGCATCAAAATCATAATAAAACCCATTGTCTATAGCTGGTCCTATAGCTAGTTTTACATCTGGAAAAAGTCTCTTAATAGCCTGCGCCATAATATGTGAAGTCGTATGCCAATACGTCTTTTCCTCAACCTCACGCGTTCTTCCACCATCCAATTTAATTTTAAACATTTTAAATTCCTCCTATTTCTAAGTTTAGCTACAATAAAAATACCCTATGGCTTTTTATCATAGCCATAGGGGTATATAAAATACGGTTCCACCCTAATTTTAACTTCATTACCGATTTAACGCATCTTCCACGCTGCCTTTTAAGCAGAGACTCTAGAGGTAGTTTTCGAACTTTGTTTATCAAGATTAGCTTTCAGCCAATGACTAATCATCTCTTTTGACAACCTTAAGTCTACTCTTCTCTATCAAACGTCCATATATATTATATATGATAGTTTAACTCTTTTTAGTCTTCATGTCAAGTATAAAAATATATTTTTATTTGTGTTAATTATGTTGACAAAATTCGACAAAGAATATATAACATAGTCATAAACTGTTTACACTCCGATTTATGACTATAGAAGGAGGAGATCACTTTGAGTATCTACAACAGTTTGGACCGCTTTTTCAAGGAACCGTTTGGTGCAATTCCGAATGGTACTTCCTGTACCTTCCGGATTGTATCTCCACACTCCTGCGACATTCACAACGTGACACTGCTTCTCTGCAAATGGCTTGATTGGAATAATCCTGTTGCCTTTGCAATGTCTCTCGACAAGTTGACTGATGACGGACGGCAAGTCTTCTCCACTGTCATAGAGTTCAGTGAAATTGGTGTGTTTGGTTACTGCTTTTCCTACGATTTGCAGGGAACCACATACTATATCAAGCGCTCTTCTGACAGTATGGAAGGCTACACTTCACATGGTGATGGGTATCACTGGGAATTGACATGCTACAGCGACACATTCAAGACTCCGTATGCACTTCAAGGTAGCATTTTCTACCAAATCTTTCCTGATCGCTTCTCCCGAGCAATTAGCGAAAAGTCGCAACTTGCTGGTACCGTACTTAGGGATGACTGGGGTGGAATGCCTGTCTACCTCCCAACTCAGATGCCAGATGGAACACTCAGGGTCGAGAACAATGATTTCTTTGGAGGAGATTTGCAAGGTATCATCGAAAAGCTCCCATACTTAAAAGATCTTGGAGTTAAGGTGCTCTACCTTATGCCAATCGTAGAAACCAAAGAGAGCCACGGTTACACAACGTCTGACTACATGCATGTCAATCCGTACCTTGGATCCAACGAAGATTTGCGAAGTCTCTGCACTCAGGCACATGCTATCGGCATGTACATCATGCTTGATGGTGTTTTCAATCATACCGGTAGTAACAGTGTGTACTTTAACAAAGACGGTGCTTACCCCAGTTTGGGAGCATATCAGTCTCGTGAAAGTCCATACTATGACTGGTATGTATTTATCCATCATCCTGATGAATACCTTAGCTGGTGGGGATTCCCTACTTTGCCAACAACGAATAAGGAATCACAGTCTTTCAGGGACTTCATCTTCGGAGACGGTGGTGTAATCGAGTCTTGGTTTAAGCTCGGCATTGATGGCATAAGGCTTGACGTTGTCGACGAACTGCCGGATTCTTTTCTCACACCTCTTTGCAAGAAAATCAGAAGCCTTGGTGGTTTCATAATCGGTGAAGTGTGGGAAAACGCAGTAACCAAAGTCGCATATGGTGTTCTACGGAGATACCTCCTTGGTGACCAGATTGACGGTGTCATGAACTACACTTTCCATGGGGCCATTATTTCGTACCTGAAGTATGGTGACGCTACATCTTTCGCATATAGAGTAATGGAGATTGTGGAGTCGTATCCCAAACCGGCACTCAACAGCCAGATGAACTTTGCGTCAACTCATGATACGGTAAGAAGTCTCACTGCCTTTCTTGGCACCGATTTGAGCTATGAATCAGATTGGGTTTGTAGGCGAAAGCTCGCTGCGCAGTTTGATAAGCTCAGCCCAGAAGCATACGAGAAAGCAAAAAAAATGCTCAAGCTGGCATGGCTTTTCTTGAGCTTCGCACCTGGTAATCCTTGTATCTATTATGGTGATGAGGTTGGTGTCCACGGATACTTTGACCCATTCAACCGCAAATGCTTTCCCTGGGACGACATGGATGAAGAGTTGCTTTCCTTCTTCCAAGAAATTGGTAGGATTAGGAACAGCTTGTCGTACTGGCTCAGTAAATCACATTTCTCCTTTGCATTTGCCAATAGTAATCTCTGCATAGTGTCACAAGCACTTCGGTTTTCAGAGTTGCTGGTTGGCTTTAACCGTGGAGAATGTGAAGAAACGTTTGCAATTTCAAACACTCATGAAATTCTGTGGGCAGATAACTGTATGTTCTATGGAAACATGATTGTGGTAGGACCATTAGGCGGATTTGTACTCAAAAGTTACATGATGGCATAGCCAAAAGCAGAGCGGTGATAGATTAAAACCTGTCACCGCTCTGCTTTTGTTTGCCATTAATGTCTAAATAGTAATCCATCTCCTCATACTATTTAGCTATCATAGCTATCAAGTATTGTATTGTACTCTAGTAATTTTTCATTTTGCTGATCAACTTTGTTGTTATATTTATCAACAGCTGCATTTGATTTTGTAAATATACCATCACTGCCAACTGCCAAAGTAACTGTAACACCAGCTAAAATAAGTAGTACAATAACTGTAATTACTAAAGCAACTAAAGTAATACCTCTCTCAGCATACTTTTTGTCTTTTTTCATAAACGTTCCTCCTTTCTTTTTATATTTTATCTCATTAATGGGTAATATTATTATATCATATTATGTCAACTTTGTCAAGTTTTTATGTCCTGTATCGTGCTTCATTACAGCATATGGTGAGTTTTTTTGTTTTAACTAAAATTACTCTAAACTAGCCCAAAATTAATGTGAATTTGATTTTATTTTTAAAAAAATGTATAATATAAGGTATATCACATCATTCACCCAACAGAACGCAAGGAGGCATCACACATGGCCGCTCTCATGGAAAACCCGATGTTCCCGAACTACCTCTCCTTGGGGCTCATCCTTTCGCTGTTCTTCCTGGTGGTCAGCATCATCACAGGCATTGTCGAATCGGATTGGTTCTCAAAGGTTCTTGATGTAGCAAAAGAGATTGTGCTTGGCATCGCCGAGCTTCTCTTCTTCCTCATCAAGTGGTTGTTCACAGAACTCCCGAAGTACATTTGGAGGGCCATCACGTGGTTGTGCACTCACTCTTTGTGGTCATACGTCCGCAAGTATGCTAGGTTGTTGGTCTCTCGTATCCAGCTTTACCTTATGCGTACTCGGCGTTTTATCACAGGATCTGTGCAAGCCATCATCGAAGATGTCTCCAAGTTCTTCAGGTGAAAAAGGGAGCTCCCGACTGGGGCTCCCCCTTTTTTTCTCTTTATTTATCTTTCTTAACCTTAGGCGTCTTTTATTACTTTAATATGTAAAAATATTATTTTTTCATTACATTTTTATTACATTGTTGAGATATTAATTTTGTTGTATTATCATTAAATTATAGTAATAAAATTTATTAAAAGGAGAGTTTTTAAATATGGATATCTTGGACATTCAGACATTTTCAATAATAGTTTCAGTTGTAGCACTATTATTTGCAGCATACATGTTCCACTGGGTTAAAAAACAACCATCTAAAAATGAAACTATTAAGAAATTGTCAAAGATTATAAGGCAAGGAGCCAGAACTTTTTTAAGAAGAGAATACATGGTTTTGTCTTGCTTTGCTGGATTTTGTGCAGTATTAATTTTATTTTTCTTGCCAAAGCCAATTTGGCAAGATGGAGCAATTAGAAATATGGTCATGGCAAGTAGCTATCTAGCAGGTACTATTATTTCAGCAATAGCTGGTAAAATAGGTATTGAAGTTGCTACAATTGCAAATGCCAAATCAGCTGAAGCTGCAAAGAAAGGAATAAAACCTGCTTTCTTAACTGGGTTTAGAGGCGGAAGTGTAATGGGCATGGCAGTTGTTGGAGCTAGTTTACTTGGTGTGTCTATTCTTTGTTTGCTTACAAAAGACAGTTCTGCAATTTTAGGATTTAGCTTTGGTGCAAGTTCTCTTGCCCTATTTGCTAAAGCCGGAGGCGGAATATTTACCAAAACTGCAGATATAAGTGCAGATTTAACTGGAAAAGTTGAACTTGGAATTCCAGAAGATGATCCTAGAAACCCTGCAGTTATTGCCGACAATGTTGGAGATAACGTAGGTGATGTTGCTGGTATGGGTGCTGATTTATTTGATTCTAATGTTGCATCAATGGCTGCAGCACTTGTTATAGCTACTACATTAGATAATTCTATGAACACATCACTTCATACTGTTATGGTATTTTGTTTTGCTTCATTAGGTCTTTTAGCTTCAATTATAGGAGTCCTTTTTGCAAGGATTGGTAAAAAAGGAAATCCTACACATGCTTTAAATAATTCTACATATATAACTACTTTCTTATATATTGTTTTTACAGCTATTGCAACTAAACTATATAATCTTGATTGGCGTATTTGGGGCGCATGTATCGTTGGACTAATTGTTGGAGTTGTAGTTGGAATAACTACAGATTACTTTACTAATGATGAGAAAAAGCCTGTTAAAGAAGTTGCAAAAGCAAGTAATTCAGGACCAGCATTTACAATCCTTTCTGGAATATCCTATGGATTTTTAAGTGTCCTTCCTGCTATGATAGGAATTGGTGTAGCAGCATTAATAGCATATAACCTATGTGCACCAATTGATGCTACTTATTCTTTAGAGTATTCTTTATTCGGTATTTCTATGTCTGCTGTTGGTATGCTATCCATAGTTGGAATGATTGTTTCAAATGATGCTTATGGTCCAATAGTAGATAACTCACGCGGACTTGCAGAAATGGGAAATCTTGGTGATGATGTATTAAAAATAACTGATGAATTAGATTCAGCTGGAAATACAGTAAAAGCTATTACAAAAGGATTTTCAATAGCAGCTGCTGGCCTTACAGTTATTGCTCTTTTAGGAGCATTTATGAATGAAGTAAATGCGGTTGCTGTTCAAAACGGTTTAGAAAAAATTACAGGTTTTGACGTTATGAATCCACTTGTGTTCTTCGGTATGCTAATAGGTGCAGCTATACCTGCTGTCTTCTCTGCTATTTTGATTTTAGGTGTAAATAAGAATGCTCAAAGAATGGTAAAGGAAATTCATAGACAATTTAATGAAATTCCTGGAATTAAAGAAGGTACTGTACAACCTGAATATGATAAGTGTATCGATATTGCAACAAAAGGTTCAATTAAAGAATTAATTCCTGCAGGTCTTACTAGTATTATTGCAACAGTTATAGTTGGATTTGTTGGCGGAGTACATGCAATCGGCGGATTTTTAACAGGTAACATTGTTAGTGGACTTCTACTTGCACTGTTTATGTCAAATTCTGGTGGGCTTTGGGATAATTCAAAGAAATATATTGAAGCTGGTAATGAAGGTGGAAAAGGTTCGCAAGCACATAAAGCTGGAGTTATTGGTGATACCGTAGGTGATCCATTTAAAGATACTGCAGGTCCATCAATTAATACTCAAATCACTGTTATATCTTTAATATCTTCACTTTGTGCTTCACTATTCTTTACATATGCGTTATTTAAATAATAATTATCAGAATATAAAAAAAGACGTACAAATTCATTTACAAATTTGTACGTCCCTTTTTTATTTTTTACTAAATTACAAGCATTATTATTCGTTTTCCTCACAATAGATTGCCGCACCAAGCATTTCATCTAAAAAATCAGCTAGGTCACGATTTGTATACCAACTATTTCCTACATTTTCATGGTCAATCCAATATATCTTGTCATCTTCTCTATTTGATATAAAAGCATAGTATCCACCTTGTCCATCATCAGCAATTGGAACAAATCTATCCTTTTCCATGTCAATATCAAATGCATATGCTTCATCATTTAAAGAATCAAATAAATCACTAAGTTCATCTAAAGAATATAAGTCATTTATCGTAAAAGTTGCTCCATCATATTTTTCATAAAATTCAACAATTTGCTTTGGCACATATTCACATTTTAAATTATTTTTAAAAAAAGATTCAGCATCACTGTTTCCGCCTTCATTTAAATTAATTAAATCTGGTCTTCCTTCAATTTTATTAATAATATCATCTAACATATTTTTTCCTCCAAAAAATTATTATATATTTAATTCTTTACTTTTGTTTATCTTATATTTGGCATTCCATTTAGTTTTTGTTGTCCAGTCCATACCTTCATAACTAATTTATGAGGTAATATCTTAGTAAGTATTCTCTGAAATCTATTAACAAAACCGTAACAAGAAACCTCTTTTTTAGGATTATATAAATCTTTAATAGCAAGTCTCATAACATCTTGAGGTTCATACATAGCATTATAATTAATTACTACTTTAGTTTTGGATTCGTCCACAGCTCTATCGAAAAACTCAGTGTTTGTCCAATAAGGAGTAACTGTAAGTACATGAATGTTTTTATATTTTAATTCTTGGTTTAGAGCCCTAGAATATGAAACTAAAAATGCCTTAGTAGCTGCGTAGTCATTAATGTATGGTATTGGCTGAAACCCTGCACAAGATGCTATATTCATAATCTTAGCACCATCTTTCATATATGGTAAAGTATAATCAATTAACCTAACTGGCGCTTTAACGTTTAAATCAATCATATTTAGTTTAGTTTCAGTATCAATATTTTCAGAATGGTCAAATATTCCAAAGCCAGCACAGTTTGCCAAAACAATTATATTTGGTTTTTCATTTTCTATTTTATTTTTATATTCTAGCAAATCTTTTTCAATGGTTAAATCCCATCCTAATGGAACAACCTTACTGCTCACTTTTTCATTTAGTTCCATTAGTCTTTCTTCTCTTATATCTATAGCCCAAATTTCATCCACATCTGGTTCTTTTTCCAGCATTTGAATTAAGAACTCTCTTCCCATTCCAGAAGCAGCACCAGTAACAATAATTATCTTTTTCATAAAATACCTCCTTTTTACAGTAAACTATTCATTTTTTATTATACCAATAAAAGTTGTAAAAAACACAATATTAATCTATTTTTATCAAAATTGAATAACCCTTTTTAAAACAATGATAATTCTCAATAAAGCAAAAAAAGACGTATAGATATTTACGTCTTTTTTATTCGATTCTTCTTGCTCAACATTACTCTCTTTCTGGATTGCTTTCTTCTGGTCTTCCCACATTTGCTTCTCCCTTTTTAAAAGAGGAAATTAGCTCTTTAATTTCTTCTCTTGATATTCCTTTTTTTTGTGCCTCCATTAGTATTCTAATTTGCTCTTCGGATAAAGAATCATAATACATTGTATTTAGCCCCATTTGTTGTGCTGAAAAAATTAATTTTAGCTTTTCTAAAGAATACTCTGGTTTATAGCTTTCAACTGCAAAGTATGCTTCACTTTGTTCGTCCGGATCTGGAAATAATCGTCTTTCGTCACACTCATCTATATAATCAAGCATAGATTCTAGAAAAGCTTGCTGATCTTCAGAATATCTTTCTTGATAGTCTATTCCAAATATTTTTTTTAGGTTAATTTCCGGTGTTGAACTCATTGAATCACTTATATTCAATTTTTTTAAGTCTTCACGTTCAGGATCCATACTCATTAAACCGCTTAAAGTTGTTGAATTGTTTTGTAATCCAAGTATTTCATATAATCTTTCTTTTTCCTTTTTGTTTCGTATCAAATGTAACGGTGCAAAGTGAACATTCTGGATTTCCTTTATATTTAATGCTGCTTGATTTTGTTTAATAAAAGTTAAAGCATCTTGCAAATTCTTTACAAAGTTTTCACCTGAAACATCATCTAAATGGATAAATTGTTCAACAAATAGCTCTCCATCTACTATGTACATCCTAATATTATTTATAAAAATCTCTGTCATTCCTTTTTGTACATATTTAGAAGCCATAATAATTGGTTTAGAATTAAGTAGTAGTGTTTGTTTTTCATCTTGAGAATCAACTACGAAATGATTAGTAAATCTTGCTTGTTCTTCACACATTAATGGAATTTCTTCTCTTGAATAGCCGTAAAGTAATAAAGAATTTGTAGCATAATTTATGTCTTTAGCGTCATTATTCATCAATTGGTATACATACTTATCAAATTCGTTATCATTAAAAAAATCAGAAAGCTTAACAAGTTCACTTGATGCAAATCTATGTGCATCTATTTCTCTTGGTGATAAGGCATATTCCATCCCTGTGTAAAAAAGATGGTCATTATCATCTTGTTCTCTATGTCTTAGTTCATGTATTATTCCAGTCATTAGCTCAAAATTAGAGTTTAATGAATTATTTTCAATCGAAGATTCGCTAATATATAGTATTTTACCATTTGGGTCATATCCAAATTCTTCTCCTGAGAACCTTATTTCCACATCTGGTAGTTGACGTTCTTTTATTATAGCATGTATAAAATCTGTAGCTAATTTTTTCTTTTCTTCAACTGTCAGCTTGCAAAAGCATTCTGTTTTGAATTTTGACAAAATTGTCATGTCATTTATAATCAATTTTTACCACCTTCTTATTTTACTCATTAATTATAACATAAAGATGAGACTAAGTAAAACTTAGTCTCGTTAGTATTAAAAATTCTTTATTTAATAAAAGTGAATATAGAATTACCGTTTCTGTCTAAAAGCGCGTCTGCAGCCTTTCCAGATATATATAATTTAAACAAATTATTATTGCTGTCATAGATGTTATAAAATTTACCTGAAGAATCTATTTCTATTTTTGTTACGCTTCCGCTGTTGGCTCTTTTTAGATTATAAATAACCAATACAATGTTATCATCATCTAGTCCAATCTTTTTTAACATGTCAGCACACGTTTGGTCCTCAGTAGATATTTTATAATCGTCTGGAGGCATAATATCTCCAGGATATATTTTTCCACCTTCTGTTGTAGTATCTCCATTTTCACATCCAGATAGAGCTATTGTTGCAATAAGAAATATTAAAATTAGAAACAATACAATAACAATATTCTTATTCATTTTTATTATCACTCCTATTTATTTTCTTCTTTTATTACAGTTTGTAATATCATCGGCTTTGGCGGTCATACTAAGATATCTTTGTTTAACTAGTATATGGCTAAAATTATTATATAGTTACTCATATTAATGTTCTATATTATTCCTTATTTTTAACTCTTCAATATCCAATTTCGTTTTCTGTAATAAATTCATATTCTTTTTTTATACTTAATAATTTATCTTTCACAAATTCCGGTTTAATAGGACTTTTTTTAATGTTTTTAATATCTATCCATTTGTATATTATATTTTTTCCTTCTTCTATTCCATCAAATTCACTATTATGTATTAATTTAGAATCGTCTGGAATATCGACCAAATATCCTAAAATATATTGATGTTGTGTTTTTTCATTGAAAGTAAAAAAATATTCAGCAAACCATAATGGTCTTTTTACTATGGCTTCAGTTTCTCCTGTTTCCTCCGCTAATTCTCTTAACACAACTTCTGCACCAGTTTCCATAGTTCCAATTGCGCCACCAGGTAGTGCCCAATTTTGATCATTTTTTCGCTTTTGAAATAATATTTTATCATTCTTTTTTATTACGGCCACAGCTCTTGCACTAAACTTTATATTGCCAATCATTAATCGAATATCATTTCCTTCCATATATTTATACCTCACATTCATATTATAACAAAAAAAGGCTAGTTTTGCCTAGCCTTTTTTATATTTTTATTATTTCTCTTCTTTTATTGCAGCTTGTGCAGCAGCTAATCTTGCTACTGGTACTCTGTATGGTGAGCAAGAAACATATGTTAATCCTACTTTGTGGCAGAATTCTATTGTTGATGGATCTCCACCATGCTCTCCACAAATTCCTAGGTGAATGTCAGGGCGAGTTTGTCTTCCAAGCTCTGCTGCCATCTTAACTAGTTTTCCAACTCCAACTTGATCAATTTTTTGGAATGGATCATTTTCATATATTTTCTTGTCATAGTAAGCTCCTAAGAATTTTCCTGCATCGTCACGGCTAAATCCAAATGTCATTTGAGTTAAGTCGTTTGTACCAAATGAGAAGAATTCTGCTTCTTTTGCTATTGCATCTGCTGTAAGTGCAGCTCTAGGAATTTCAATCATTGTACCAACATGGTATTTCATTGTTACTCCTGCAGCTTTAATTACTTCATCTGCTGTAGCACATACTATGTCTTTAACATATTTTAATTCTTTAACTTCTCCAACTAATGGAATCATTATTTCTGGTTCAATAGCATGTCCGCTTCTCTTTGAAACTGCTATAGCAGCTTTAATAACTGCTCTTGTTTGCATTTTTGCAATTTCAGGATATGTAACTGCAAGTCTGCATCCTCTGTGTCCCATCATTGGGTTGAATTCATGTAGTGAAGAAATAATAGCTTTAATTTGCTCAACTGTCTTTCCTTGTGTTTTAGCTAATTCTTCAATGTCTTTTTCCTCTGTTGGAACGAATTCATGTAAAGGTGGATCTAGGTAACGAATTGTTACATTGTATCCTTCCATAGCTTCATATAATTTTTCGAAGTCTCCTTGTTGCATTGGCTCTAATTTTGCAAGAGCTGCTTCTCTTTCTTCAACTGTATCAGAACAAATCATTTCTCTTATTGCAGCAATTCTATCTGGTTCAAAGAACATGTGCTCTGTACGGCAAAGTCCAATTCCTTCTGCTCCTAATTCTTTTGCTTTTGCAGCATCTGTAGGAGTATCTGCATTTGTTCTAACTTTTAGTTTTCTATATTTGTCAGCCCAAGCCATTATTCTTCCAAAGTCTCCGCTAACTGTAGCTTCAACTGTTGGAATAGCTCCATCATAAATGCATCCTGTTGTTCCATCTATAGAAATCACATCACCTTCATGGAATGTCTTTCCATCTAATGTAAATTTCTTGTTTTCTTCGTCCATGTTGATTTCTGTGCATCCAGATACGCAGCATTTACCCATACCACGAGCAACAACTGCTGCGTGAGATGTTCTACCACCACGTACTGTAAGAATTCCTTGAGATGCCTTCATACCAACAATGTCTTCTGGAGATGTTTCAAGTCTAACTAATACAACTTTTTCTTTTCTCTTTGCCCAAGCTTCAGCGTCTTCTGCTGTGAATACTACTTTTCCACATGCAGCTCCTGGAGATGCTCCAAGTGCTTTTCCAATAGGTTTTGCTTCTTTTAATGCTTTTGGATCAAATGTTGGGTGTAAAAGTGTATCTAAGTTACGAGGATCAATCATAGCAACAGCTTCTTTTTCTGTTCTCATTCCTTCGTCTACTAAGTCACAAGCAATTTTGATAGATGCTTGTGCTGTTCTTTTACCATTACGTGTTTGAAGCATGTATAATTTTCCATGTTCAACTGTAAATTCCATATCTTGCATATCTCTATAATGTTCTTCTAGAGTTTTGCATACTTTCTTGAATTCTGCAAATGCTTCTGGGAATTTTTGTTCCATTTCTGTAATGTGCATTGGTGTACGAACACCAGCAACAACGTCTTCACCTTGTGCATTTGTTAAGAATTCACCAAATAGTCCTTTTTCACCTGTAGCTGGGTCACGAGTAAATGCAACACCAGTTCCACAGTCATCTCCCATGTTACCAAATGCCATAGCTTGTACGTTTACAGCTGTTCCCCATGAATAAGGAATATCATTGTCTCTTCTATATACATTTGCTCTTGGGTTATCCCATGATCTAAATACGGCTTTAATAGCTCCCATTAATTGCTCTTTTGGGTCTGTTGGGAATTCTTTTCCTATTTTAGCTTTGTATTCTTCTTTAAATTGTCTTGCTAATTCTTTTAAATCATCTGCTGTTAATTCAACATCTTGTTTAACACCTTTTTTAGTTTTCATTTCATCTATTAATTCTTCAAAGTATTTCTTTCCAACTTCCATAACAACGTCAGAATACATTTGAATAAATCTTCTATAGCAATCCCAAGCCCATCTTGGATTATGGCTTTTTTCTGCAATTGCTTCAACAACATCTTCATTTAATCCTAAGTTTAAGATTGTGTCCATCATACCAGGCATTGAAGCTCTAGCTCCAGATCTTACTGATACTAATAATGGATTTTCTTTGTCTCCAAATTTTTTACCAGTAATTCCTTCCATCTTTCCGATGTATTCATTAATTTGTGCTTGGATTTCAGGGTTAATTTCTCTTCCATCCTCATAATATTTTGTACATGCTTCTGTTGTAATTGTGAATCCTTGTGGAACTGGTAAGCCTATGTTAGTCATTTCTGCTAAGTTAGCGCCTTTACCACCAAGTAATTCACGCATGTTTGCGTTACCTTCACTGAAAAGGTATACATACTTTTGACTCATAAAAAAACCTCCTTATATTTTATGTGTTTAATTTTGAACATTACTCAAAAATACCTTTGTATTATATATCAGTATTTTTCAAAATGCAATTGAATTTGTAAAAAAATTGTAATATTTTTGTAATAAATGCAACACCATAAAAAAGTGCCCAAATGGACTGGACTTTTGGACAACTTTGGGCAACAAAAATGAGGCAAAGAGTCCGTCCCCATTGTCTCACCATTTGCCTCATATATTTTTTTACTATCTCATTAATATTTTAATCTGTCGTGTTTAAGAAGTATATAGGTTGTCCTGATTCTGCACTTGCTCCGATAATACTAGACGGTATAGAAACAACTGGGCGAACTGCAAACAGTCCAGTTTTAACAGCCCCAGTACTTTGAATTAATCCATATGCTGACTGCACTCCAAAAACGCGTTGCCCTCCTTGGCTAATACTAGAAGGATGTCCTGCAAGATAATAGCCAATGCAATTTTGATATTTAGATTCATGCGGGAAATATAGTTTATTAATGTTTCTGTAAGCATATCCAGTTCTCAGCATAAATCTGTAGTCGCAATTTGCCTCCCAGGACGTCGTATTAGGTGAAGTTCCCAAATGATATCCCGAGTTATTATTTTCGTCTTCGTCCTCATATGGGCAATATAATTTTGTGTATCCTCTTTCATTCCAACTTTTTACCCATAAATCAATAGTTGGAGCTCCCACCGCTTCAATATTTATGTCTATATCGGTTCTTGCAAAATCACTCCAATCATTTGAATCCAATAAGTGTGCTGTCTCTTTTTGCTTGTCTTTTAATATTATCCTTGTCCTTGGATTTCCTTGACTATCTTTTTTCGCTTCATATTCTGTTTTCCATGTTAATTTAAACTTTTCGGCAGTTTCAGTTGCTATGCTTGCTTTCGTTAGTGCGCTTGAATTTATCCAGTATACACTATACGGTCTTATATCTGACTCAGTATCTGTATATCTTGTTAATCCCGTTCCTACTGTTGGTACTAACTCTTTCGGCACATAATCCGCTGCTATTAAATATGTCATTCCACTTTCTTCATATAGTATTCTCCAATCATCATCTACTCCATTTATTGCCCCTTCACCATCTCCATCAAAATTTCCATCAATATTTAGGTCTACAGGGTAATGCACATATTTCCCTATATTTCCATCATATTCGTTTGTTGTTGAAACTTTCAAGCTTTTTGTTTCTTCTGATTGATTGCCACTACTATCAATACTTTTAGCTAATATCTCATATTCCGTTTCCATTACAAGTCCTTCTACTATATATGGTTCTGTGTTCGTATCTGACCACGTCTCTCCATTGTCTATACTATACTTATAACCTTCTATTTTTTTATTATCCGTTGCACCTTTTGCCTCCACTGTAAAATGTGTTGCTTTAATATTACTTACCTCTATTTCCGTTGGTGCTGTTGGTAATGTTGTATCTGGTAACAATATGTCCATTAACTCATTTAATTGTCCTTCTTCTTCCGCAACCCTTATGTTCCACTTATCAGCTGCATTATTTGTACGTCCAAATAAGCCTTCTTCTCCTAATCCAATTGCTACTGCAATACCAGCTAGGATAAGCAATACTATAACAGTTATTACTAAAGCAATTAGTGTAATTCCTTTTTTATTCATCTTAATTTTCTCCTTCTTTTGTTTTTTTTATTATATGTCTTTACTTTTTTATTTTCAAGCATTTAAAGAAAAAAAGTGAAACGTTTGGAACCGTACCAAACGTTTCACTTTCTATATTAATTTTGAATTTTTTATAGCCGTTTCTATGTCCTTTTTCACACTAAGTCTCTGGAACAATAAGAACAGGACGCACACCATAAGCATTATCTTTGCTAGTACTATAAATAGTTCCTCCTCCATATCCAGCTACTATCCATACCATTGTAGTATTACCAGCTTCTCCAAGCCAAAAGCGTAAATTCCCATCAGCTGTTTGATCTTCTCCAGTCCACGTTCCACATAAAGCTGTTTGTGCCGACACTTTCAGTGCTTCAGCTTCATCTTTTGTCATTAATCTCCCTGTTACTCCCTTTGTTGCTCCATAGTCTATAGCTGTAAGTACAGCATTTTTTATTCCATTTGTCTCATCTACATATCCACCATTATCATTTCTAGCTGATGTAATTTCCGAACTTGATTGTAAATTGTATGGGCTATTTGTAAAGGTCCAATAGCCTGATTTTGAAAACATTCTCCCCGTTACACTATTTGATTCATTTTGTTGCATTGTTCCTTGCTTATTTAAACAGTATTTTGCAAGTAGTCTTACACTATTACCATCGTCTGCTATTACAAAAAAGTTTTCTCCCCCCAATTCTATTTCTTGCCCTACTGCATATGTCCCTGCTGGTAGCGTTGTGGCATCTGCATTCTCAAAATTTTCCCAAAAAGTTTCCCACATTTCATTAATTGTGTTGTCTTCCTCTTCTACTTTTGCATTCCATTTTTTTACGGTGCTATTTGTTTTTTCAAATAATCCATCTCCACCTAAGCCTATTGATATAGCAACTCCTGCTAATATAAGAAGTACTATAACTGTGATTACTAAAGCAATTAATGTAATACCTTTTTTGTTCATTTTATTTTTTCTCCTTCTTTTGTTTATATATATTATATGTCTTTGCATTTTTCCTTTCAAGTATTTAAAGAAAAAAGTGAAACATTTAGAAGCGTCCCAAACGTTTCACTTTTTTAAATTAATTTTGAACTTTCAATGGACGTCCCCTAGTTCAAATTCAAATGCCTAAGTTATATGGTGATTCAGCTGTTCCATTTCCACTTACAATTTTAACTTGTTCAGTTAGGTGAAACACCGGACGTAATTTGTATGAATGTGGTTCTTCCGATGAAGGAAGTGGTCCAGAAGAGCTATACCATATTGTAAAAATCAAATAATTAGAGTTCGATGATTCACTATTCGAAGCAACATATGCGCATGAAAGGTCTACTGCATCACCATTCACTGGAGGTGTACCAATATAATTACTAACATATCTTGAAGCCAACCAGTATTCATAATTTTTTTTGAAAATTCCTAGATTTTTCATCTGAGTAACATCAGTAGCTTTATTGTTATCTCCACTTTTAAAAACTCCATTCCATCCATTATTAGTTAAAAATGTATTACTTGATGTATACATTGTAGCAGTATCCGTTGGATTAGCTGGATTACTTCCAACACACCTTGCTCTATCAGCAATTCCATTTGTGTCTAAATAATCACTTGCTTTTTCGTTTAATGTAGTTATATATCTGTTATAAGATGCTAGTTCTCTTTTTGCAGTATCGTGTAATGGTGATGGGTTTCCTGAAAATTGAAAATCTGATGCAGAAACACTAGGATCCGTTTTCCCTATAGTTACACTATCCACATAATTTTCAGCTATTATCTCAATTCCATATGGAGAGCTTGAATCATATAATACTCTACATAAAATAGTATTTCCGTTTTTGTCAACATAATTTACATATGGGCTCTTTTCAGCATCTGTTGCATCCGGATTACTCGTATTAACAAATAATTTTTCTGTCGCCATCATTATTTTTAAGCCATTTATTTTTTCTAGTACTTCGTCTACTGAGTTTTCTTCTCTTCTTGTGCTTGCATTCCACTTTTCTGTTGTATTATTTGCTTTTTCAAATAGTCCATTTCCACCTATAGCTATCGCTATAGCAGTTCCTGATAATATAAGCAAAATAATTACTGTAGTTACAAGAGCAACTAGTGTAATTCCTTTCTTGTTCATTTTATTTTTCCTCCTTCTTTTGTTTTTTATATTATATGTCTTTGCATTTTTATTTTCAAGCATTTTTAAAAAAGTGAAACGTTTGAGGCTATTCCAAACGTTTCATATTAATACAGTTTTGAAACACATATCTAAAATCAAATTGTCACATAAAGCGTACGACGTGAAGAAATGTCTCCGGCGGTGTCTGTAGGGCTATTATAGTTTGTTGGTGCTTCGTATCTTCGTTCGGTAGCAGGATAATAATTTCCGTAGTAGGTGTTAACAAGATATCGGCCTCGACAAACTCGATATTCTACACCATTCGCTTCTACTGTCCATTCTCTAAGGTTTCCTTCTAAGTCATAGATATTATTCATTATATCATCCGTATGAGTACCAGATTTTGTTGCATTGTCTGTATTTGTTGTGGCTAAACTCCATGCACGGTGTCCCGTGTATGCTGAACTTCCTATAAATTTCATAGCTTGGTCGTATTCGCATCCCCATATCATTTGGCTTGATGCCCCGCCTACTGTTCCTTTTAAACCAGCATACATTCTGTACCAGTTGTTGGCAGCTGAAGTGTTTCTTATTACAATTTGGTTCATTTTACTTGTTATATTACTAATACTACCTCCAATTTCATATCTACTTATATAGAAGCCACCATAAGTATATACACTTTTTGCCATTTTAAGAAACTCTGTTTCCATATCTTCTAAGAATTTACTTGATGCAGAGGTGCCATTACTAGTTCCGAAACCATGGTTTGTTTGCACACCATCATAAGATGTACCTGTTAAGATAGTATTTAAATCTGATGAAGATTTATTAGTTACAACAGAAGGTTCACGGTAGTTATTGGTAATATTTAAACTATATACTTGATCTCTTAATTCAAATTTTGGAGCTTTTGTGTATTCTGTTTTTCCTGATATATTATTACTCGAAAATTCTGTTTCATAATATAATCTACCACATAATGCAGTGGAAGTGCTCTCATGAGCAGGATTAGTACATTTTAATACTCCATTTTCTAATTCTATATTGCATACTTTTGCAATATCTTCTCCATTTTCAGGCAATTTTGCATTGCTTTGACACATTATCATGCTATTTATATCGTCTACTGGAATCCATACGTATTGGTTTAGATTTGTTAATGCTAAAGTATGGTTCTCGGTTGTTATCTCCGTTATTGATGCAACATCTTCAATTGTTGATGTCTTGTCTAATTGATAAATTACCAAGCCACTTGCAACTTGGTCTTCTCTTCCTGTATGTTCATCTCCTGTTCCTTGGTAATTTGAAGCAACAAAGCCACTTGGAATAGGAACTATTCTTTCTTTATTTACCCCTGCTATTGTTGATGTTTCTGTTACCGCATCTGCAACAGCTTCTTCATTCCATCCAACCGGCAATGTTGAAGGCGGATTATCTCCACTAATTTGGTTTAAAATCGCTAGCGCATTACTTATTGTAACATTTTCTTCTGTTGCTTTTGCATTCCACCCTTCTACAGCACTATTTGTTTTTTCAAATAATCCGTTGCTACCTACTCCAATTGATATAACAACTCCTGCTAATATAAGTAATACTATAACAGTAATTACTAAAGCAACTAAAGTAATTCCTTTTTTGTTCATCTTGTTTTTTCTCCTTCTTTTGTTTTTTATATTATATGTCTTTACTTTTTTATTTTCAAGCATTTAAACACAAAAAAAAGAGACCGCCGTGTTTGGCCTCTTTCGCAGCGGATATCACCTCGCGATGATCGCAATGCGGTCCTGGAGGTGCCAGGAGTCCTGGTCAGGGTCGACCTTCCATCCAGCTTTGCGGAGCATCCTCAGAGCTTTCTTGGGAACAGCCCCGTTCCAGGTGACGAAAAGGACATCAGTGTCTCTTCCGCTCTCTCGAGCGAGCTTCATGGCCTTTTCGATTTCGGATTCGAAAGAAGCAGTGAAGAGCTCAAGCTCCCTTTTCTCCGCTTCCTTCTGGATCCTTCTCCGTTCGGTCAAAACCAACGTTGTCATGTGTAGCCTTCCTTTCTTTCCACTGCTGTGTGTTCAGATTCATCCAATTTTACGAATCTTTAAACAGCACAACATTGTGTTATGCTTTAATTATAGCATATTTCAGCTGTTTTGTCAAAAAGAACGATTTGGTAAACTTTGGGACGTCTGAACTTGGGGACGTCCATTAATTGTTCAATCTCTTTGTTCCTTTCTGTTTTGATTTTTATTCTCATTATTCCGTTTTCTCGATATAATTTTAACAATACGTTCTATTCACTTTTATTCTTTATATAAATGAAGAAGCCAATGGCTTCTTCATCACTTTATTCTTATTTACCAATGAAAAATTGCTTCAGAAATATATTTCATTATTTAGTTGGTAAAAATTTAAAAAGGCACTACAATTTATTAAGTGCCTTTTATTTTTAAAATTTCATTTTTTCATCTAACCATGCAGTTAGTTCTTCTATCTTTATTCTTACTTGTTCCATTGTATCTCTGTCACGAATTGTAACACAACCATCATTTTCTGTTTCGAAATCCACTGTAACACAATAAGGTGTTCCTATTTCATCTTCTCTTCTATATCTCTTTCCTATTGAACCTGCTTCGTCATAATCACATGTGAATTTTTTAGAAAGCATATCATATACTTCTTCTGCTTTTTCAGAAAGTTTTTTAGAAAGTGGAAGTACAGCTACTTTAAATGGTGCTAAAATAGGTTTTAAATGTAGTACAATTCTTGTATCTCCTTCAGCTATTTCTTCTTCATCATATGCGTCACACATAACTGTTAAGAATATTCTATCTACTCCAACGGCTGGTTCTACACAATATGGAACATATCTTTCGTTTGTTTCTGGGTCTAAATATGTTAAATCTTCTTTAGATGCTTCCATGTGCCTTGTTAAGTCATAATCTGTTCTATCAGCAATTCCCCATAATTCTCCCCATCCAAATGGGAATAAGTATTCTATATCAGTTGTTCCTTTACTATAGAATGAAAGCTCTTCTTTTGAATGTTCTCTCATTCTTAAGTTATCTTCTTTTACGCCAATTGATAAAAGCCATTCTTTGCAGAATTTTTTCCAATATTCATACCATTCTAAGTCTGTTCCAGGTTTGCAGAAAAATTCTAATTCCATTTGTTCAAATTCTCTGGTTCTAAAAATGAAGTTTCCTGGTGTTATTTCATTTCTAAATGAACGTCCCATTTGTCCAATTCCCATTGGCATTTTCCTTCTTGTTGTTCTTTGAACATTTTTAAAGTTTACAAACATTCCTTGAGCAGTTTCCGGTCTTAAGTATACTTCAGATTTTGCATCTTCGGTAACACCCATATATGTTTTAAACATTAAATTGAATTTACGTATTTCTGTAAAATTACTTTTTCCGCAATTTGGGCAAACGATGTTGTTTTCTTTTATGAAGTTTACTAATTGCTCATTAGTCCATCCATCTAAGCCACTTAATTCTTTTCCATTTTTAAATGCCCATTCTTCTATTAATTTATCTGCTCTATGTCTGGTTTTGCATTCTCTGCAATCTATAAGCGGATCACTAAATCCTCCAACGTGTCCTGTTGTAACCCAAACTTGTGGATTCATAATTATTGCCGCATCTATTCCAACGTTATATTTAGATTCAGTTATAAACTTTCTCCACCATAAATCTTTTATATTCTTTTTTAGTTCTGCTCCAAGTGGACCGTAATCCCATGCATTAGCAAGGCCACCATATATTTCAGAACCTGGATATATATATCCTCTGTTTTTACATAAATTTACGATTTTTTCCATTGTTTTTTCTACCATGATAATTACCTCTTTATAATCTATTTTAATACTGAATATTATATCAATTATAGTACAAATGTCAAGGTTTTGCTTTGCTTTGTAAAATAAAAAAAGGCCCGTGCCGCCAGTGGTATTGGCACGGGTTGAGGAATCAGCACTCGTCAGGCACGAACACAGCCCAGCCGCAGCCGAACGTGGGGTGCCTGAACGGCTTGTCGGAGATCACGGCGCTGAACTTGAGGTCCAGCATGAGCCGCTGCTCATTCCAAGCATCCATCGAAGCAAAGAACACAGTCCCGATTTGATCGCCCACGATGGCGTCTTTCTCCAGGATGTTCGACACTCCGAAGGTTTCGATGGCCTTTTCCAGGTTGCAGGTTGTCATTGGGAATTCCTCCTTATGTTTTATACATATATTATACCACATTTACATAATATGCGTCAATTAAACTAAAAAGAAGAGCATTCATTTTACAGAATGCTCCGCTTTTTACCTTTATTTTTATTCGTCTTTACTTGTGTTTATTTTTAGTAGTTTAAATATCTCTACAAATAATATTGGAGAAAGTATTAATGCTGTTACTTCTAATATCTTATCTGTTGGAAGTAATGCTATACTAAAGATATCTCTTAATGCAGGCACTAGAAGAACAATAAACATTATTGCAGATGATGCTAATATTGCAAGCCATAGTTTGCTATTGTTAAATACTCCACCTTTAAATATTGATTCTTTGTTATTTCTAATATTAAATACATGTACAAGTTCAGATAGTGCTAATACACAGAATGCCATTGTTTGTCCAATTTCTATTTTTGTGTTTTCATCTACATCTGGAGTAGCGAGTCCTAAGCAAAATGCGGCAAGTGTAATTATTCCTATCATTACTCCTTGGTAAATGATTCTCCATGTCATCCCTTTGCTAAATACACCTTTACCTGGCTTTGCAGGTTTTCTTTTCATTACGTCTTTACTTGCTGGGTCAAATGCTAATGCTAAAGCTGGAAGCGAATCTGTTACTAAGTTTATCCATAAAATATGTATTGGAAGTAATGGCTCTAAATGTGATAAATTGCTTATTCCAAACCATGATGCTATAAGTGGCATTGCCATTATTGCAACAAATAATGTTATTATTTCTCCAACATTGCTTGAAAGTAGGAATTGAATTGCTTTTAATATGTTATCGTATATTCTTCTTCCTTCTTCTACTGCTGATACAACAGTTGCAAAGTTATCATCTGTTAGAATTACATCTGCCGCTTCTTTTGCAACATCTGTTCCTACCATACCCATTGCACAACCAATGTCTGCATTTTTTAGTGCTGGAGCATCATTTACTCCATCGCCAGTCATTGCAACTATTTCTCCATTTGCTTGCCATGCTCTTACAATTCTAACCTTATGTTCTGGTGATACTCTTGCATAAACTGAATATTTTCTAATATTTTTAGTTAAGTCTTCATCAGACATTTCTTCTAGCATAGCACCTGTTATTGCTTCTGATTCATCTTGTAAAATTCCAAGTTCTTTAGCAATTGCTGTAGCTGTAATTTTGTGGTCGCCGGTAATCATTACTGCTTTTATTCCAGCTGTTTTACATTTAGCTACCGCTTCTTTTGCTTCTTCTCTTGGAGGATCTATCATTCCTACCATACCAATAAATGTTAAATTATTTTCTATATTCTTTACTTCTTCATCTGTTGGTTTGTGATCTAATACTTTATATGCAAATGCAAGTACTCTTAGAGCTTCACTTGCCATTGCTTCATTGTTTTTGTATATATCAGATTTATATTCTTCTAGGTTCTTTATTTCTCCATAAATTCTGCAATCTTTACATCTTGATAATAGTTCGTCTACTCCACCTTTTGTATATACAAAGTACTTATCATCTACTTGGTTTACAGTAGTCATAAGTTTTCTTTCAGAGTCGAATGGTATTTCTCCTACTCTTGGTCTTAAACCGTATATGTGTGGTTCAAAATCAAATTTAAATGCAAAATCAACTAAAGCTGTTTCTGTTGGATCTCCTGTTAATGTATTATCTTCTGCTATTTTTGTATCATTGCAAAGCATTCCAATGTTTATTAATAAATCTAAGTCATTGTCTGCATCTTTTATATCATCTACATTAATAGATTTATAGTTGTAAAACACTTTCTTTACTGTCATTTTATTTTGTGTAAGTGTTCCTGTTTTATCTGAACATATAACTGTTGCACTTCCTAAAGTTTCAACAGCAGGCAATCTCTTTACAATTGCATTTCTTTTTACCATTCTTTGAACGCCAATTGCAAGAACTATTGTTGATACTGCTGGTAGTCCTTCTGGTATAGCTGCTACTGCTAAGCTAACTGCGGACATAAACATGTGAATTGGTTCTTTTCCATAGATTAAGCCAATGACAAAAATAAATGCACAAATTGCAAGTGATGCAATTCCTAAAGTTTTACCTAATTTATTTAATTTTATTTGTAACGGTGTTTCGCCTTCTTCTGATGCATTTATAATATCTGCTATTTTTCCTACCTCTGTGCTCATTCCAGTTTCTACAACGATTCCTTTGCCTCTACCATATGTAACTAAACTAGATGAAAATAACATATTAATTCTGTCTCCAACACCTGTCTTTTCTTCTTCTATAACATCAGTTGTTTTTTCAACAGGAACAGATTCTCCTGTTAATGCTGATTCTTGGGATTTTAAGTTAACAGCTTCTATAATTCTTAAATCAGCAGGAACGAAGTCTCCTGTTTCAAGTACTACAACATCACCTGGTACTAATTCTCTTGATGGGATTACTGTAATAGTACCATTTCTTATAACTTTTGCAGCATGGCTACTTAACTTTTGCAATGCTTCTAGCGACTTTTCTGCTTTATTTTCTTGAGCTACTCCAATAATTGCATTAACAGTTATTACTACAAGAATTATTATAGTATCTGTAATTCCCTCACCTTGAATAACCCCTATAATTCCAGATACTATAGCTGAAATTATAAGAACTATTATCATAAAGTCCTTAAATTGCTCCAAAAATTTAATTATTAGGCTCTTTTTCTTTTTTGCTGCTAGCTCATTTGCACCATATTTTTCTAATTTTGCCTTTACTTCTTCATCATTTAGTCCTTTTTCTATGTTTGTTTCTAATGTTTTTGCTGTTTCTTCAACAGATTTATTAAACCAATTTTCTGCCACAAAAATCACTCCTTATAATTTATTTGGTGGAGGTGAGGAGAGTCGAACTCCTGTCCAAAAAGCCTTCCATATTACCTTCTCCGAGTGCAGTTTATTCTAAAAATTCCCTCAAACACATTGAATAAACAATAATATGTTCTTGGTATCCTTTAAATACCCCCTATTCCCAAGGAAAGAAATAGCTTCGTTTCCTACTAATCAACGCCCTATCTTAAAGCGTAGGCACTTTAAGTAGAACGACGCCGCACTTAGGCAGCGTATGCTAATTCTCTATTATCAGCGTTTATTTTTATTTGCTTACCTTTTTAAGGTGGAACTTGGCAAGCTACCACCACTCGCTTATAATACTTCTAGCTCCCTGTCGAAACCATTACACCCCCAAATTGCACCTTTTAAGTATACTATATTTTACATTGTTTATCAATACATTCTTCGTTCTATTTTCCTTAATTTCAAAATTTTTTTTATAAAAATATTGAAAATTTATAAATAACATGCTATATTTATAAGGTAGTTATAGGGGTGTCGTACATCGGTAGTATAACGGTCTCCAAAACCGCTGAGCTAGGTTCGATTCCTAGCACCCCTGCCAATTACAAGGGGCATTTATTTTATAAATGCTTCTTTTTTTATTCTGGGGGCTTCTTTGAGGCAAATTATGCTTTATTCTTTTAAATCTTATTTTATATTTATTTCAGTTTTATTATCAATTTCTTTATTATTTTGCATGTTTATTCCCACATCTTATTTGGATAATAATTTAGTTTTGTCAAACTCCATTTTTTTTACTATTTCAAACAACTCATTTCCATGGCCAACTCCTGGGTATACCACTATAACATCACCTTTTGGAAGAAGGGTTTCTCCTACAGTTGGAGCATCAACATTTCATTCAGGAGTTGATATAGCTGCTCCAACTGGAACTAATATTATTGCTGTTTGTTCTGGTATAGTGGATTTTTTAGATTTCAATGGAGCTGGCGGATATACTATAACAATAAAAAACGAAACTTTTTCAGTCTCTTACTGTCATGTTTCTCCAAATTTTGAAGTTTTCCTTGGTCAAAAAATAAAATCTGGCCAAGTTATACGGTAAAGTTGGACCTAAAAATGTTTATGGTGTTCCAAATAATCCATATAAAGATTCCAGTGGTAACCCCACAAATGGAGCTACCACTGGTCCTCATTTACATCTAACTTTACGCAAAAATCGGTGAATTAGTTAATCCTTTGGATTACATTGGGTAAAGTGAAATGGCTAGACCATTTCACTTTACCCAATGGTTCAATGGTTCGCCTTCTATGGTTCGTATTCTATATTGCTCATAAATGGATACATTTCTTTTAATGCTTTATGTGATATTAAGCTTTTTACCGCATGTGGACTTTTTTCTTTTATTGTCATTAGTTCTTGTGAATAACAATTATCATTTACTTTAAATAGTCTGTATCTGTTATTGTTGTAATCAAAATTTAACACAAACCCATCATTTAAGTCCTTTTTCATTCTCTCGAATGTATAGTTTTCCATTTATGGTCCTCCTTATTTGATCATTTCTTCAAATTCTTTTTCTGTTATAACTGTTATTCCTAACTCTTCTGCCTTAGTTAGCTTGCTTCCCGCTTCTTCTCCTGCCAATACATAAGTTGTCTTTTTTGAAACACTACTTGAAGTTTTGCCTCCAAATCTTTCTATTATTTCGCTTGCTTCGTCTCTAGAATATTTTTCAAGACTTCCTGTTAATACAAAAGTTTTTCCTGCAAATCTTTCATCTTCTATTTCGCCTTTATATTCCATGTTTACTCCTGCAGATTTTAATTTCTCTATTAAATCTTTTGTCTGCTCTTGTGCAAAAAAGTTATAAATGCTATCTGCTATTACCGGGCCTATGTCATCTATCATGCTTAGTTCTTCAAGTTCAGCATTCATTATTGCATCTATATTTTTATATTTCTTTGCCAGTAATTTAGATGTTTTTGTTCCTAAATGACGAATTCCTAGTCCATTTATTAATTTTGACAAATCATTATTTTTACTTACTTCTATTGCATCAATTAGGTTTTGTGCAAACTTTGTTCCATTTTTCTTTAAGGATGCAACCTGTTCTAAAGTCAATTTGTATATGTCAGCTATGTTCTTTATTAATCCATTATTAATTAATTCTTCAACAATTGCCATTCCTAAACCATTTATGTCCATTCCCTCTTTTGAAGCAAAATGTGCAATGCTTCTTAATTGAACTGCGCTACATTCTATTCCTATACATCTTGTTACAGCTTCACCTTCTTCTCTAACTGTTGGTGCTCCACAAACAGGGCAGACTCTTGGCATTTCAAAAATCTTTTCTTCGCCTGTTCTTTTTTCTTTTTTCACCTCAACAATTTCAGGTATTACATCTCCTGCTTTTTGTATTACTACTGTATCTCCAATTCTTATATCTTTTTCTTTTATAAAGTCTTCATTGTGAAGAGTAGTTTTTGAAATAGTTGATCCAGCAACTTTAATAGGCTCTAGTATTGCAAGCGGAGTTATTGCTCCAGTTCTTCCAACTTGGCAAATTATATCGTTTATTTTTGTTTCTTTCTGCTCTGGAGGATATTTGTATGCTATAGCCCACTTCGGTGTTTTAAAAGTTGTGCCAATTTTTTCTCTTAACTCTAAATTGTCTACTTTTATAACTGCTCCGTCAATTCCAAATGATAGTTTCTCTCTATTTTCGCCTATTTCTTTTATTACATTTATTGCTTCTTCAATTGTATTGCAAAGTGTTCTTGTTGGTACAACATTAAACCCTATTTTGCTTAAATAGTTTAATGACTCATAATGAGAAACAAATTGCTTGCTATCACATTTTTGAACATTAAAAATGAAAATATCAAGTGGCCTTGTTTTTGTTATATTGCTGTCTAATTGTCTTAATGAACCTGCTGCAGCATTTCTACTGTTTGCAAATAAAGGTTCATCTTGTAGCTCTCTTTCTGCATTGAGTTTTTCAAATTCTTCTTTGCCTATAAATACTTCTCCTCTTACTGTTATGTCAATAGCTTCTTGTAGAGTTTGTGGTATTGTTTTTATTGTTTTTAGGTTTTCTGTTACATCTTCTCCAATTTGTCCATTTCCTCTTGTTGCACCTCTTACAAACTTTCCTTGCTTGTATTCAAGTGAAGCAGAGAGCCCATCTATTTTAGTTTCTACTACGTATTGAACAGTAGCATCAAATTGTTTTGCTTGCTCTTGTATCCTTTTATCAAACTCTATAACCTCTTCAAAGCTAAAAACATCTTGAAGGCTTTGTAATGGGACTTCATGAGTTACTTTTTCAAACCCCTCTTTTACAGTTCCTCCAACTTTTTGAGTTAACGAGTCAGCACTAATAAGTTCAGGAAATTGCCTTTCAAGGTTTTTAAGTTCGTTCATCAACATATCATATTCAAAATCGCTAATTTCAGGTGCATCATCATCATAATATCTTTTAGCATGATATGCAGTGATTTCACGTAATTCTTTTATCCTTTTTTTTGCTTCTGTTTCTTGCATAATTTTATTCCTCCATGTAATGAATTATATTTATTATCAATGGATATGTCAAGCTCTTCTTGACATATTATGTAAATCATGGTATTATTGATATCTAAGCACATCGTGCTTTTCACTCTTCCCCCTTTTGGGATTCTCTCACCATGGTAGACACATCAATAAGAAGGAGGAATTTTCCAATGAGTAAATTGGAAGTTCGGCAGTGTCTGGTTCAGGACGGACGGGTCATCGTGACCTGCGATGAAGTCACCGAGCAGTGTGGCAAGTTCATCGTTCGCATCGGGAATCGCTCTGGGCTCTATGATTCTGATGGCAATATCGTGTTGCCCATCATGTATGAGTCCATCCGTGTTTCTTCCGATGGTTTCATCTTCCCTGTTGGCTCCTTTGGTATGGGGCTGTGCGACGCATCTGGAGAATTCATCTTCAGACCGGATTACGATTCCGTCGAAGTACGTGACGGACACGTAGTGCTGTATGATGGCTCTCTCTATGCTCTTGCATCGCTCGATGGCAAAGTCCTGCTTCCGTTCGCATACGACCACATCACTGTCTTGGTGGCACCGTCTTTTGTGGCTTTGTGGAGAAGTCGTAAATGTACAGTGTACTTCACCAAAACTGATCGGGTGGCTTCCATCTGGGGAGAGCGCTTTGAGTTCACCGACGAGCACTTTACCCTGTATAAAGATGACCAGCCTTTCGTGTACGACGCAATGGGCAATCAGATCAACATGGAAGTGACTACCGAATAGAACCAGAACATCACCAAAAGACAGGCAGACCCCGTAAAACGGGTCTGCCTATCTTTTGGTCCTAAATATTATTTTTGTTCTTTAAATAATTCTTTTCCATTTTTTAAATAATCATATCCTGAAAAAATTGCTGCTATTATTGATATTGTCATAAGTATAGTAGTTATTATATTTAGTATTAGGTTAAATCCTGTAATACCTTGATTTATAAATGCTCCATAAGCATTAGAATCAACAAATGCAAGTATTATCGCAACCATTTGAGTAGCTGTTTTTAGTTTTCCCCAAACACTTGCAGCAATTACTTTGCCTCCTTTTTCTACAGCAATAAGTCTGTATCCTGAAACAATGAATTCCCTTGCAATCACAACAATTGGAATCCATGCTGGAAGTTTATCCATTTCAACTAGCATCATCATTGCTGCAAGCACAAGAATTTTATCTGCAAGTGGATCAGCAAATTTTCCAAAAGTTGTAATTTGATTTCTTTTTCTTGCTATGTAACCATCTAATTTGTCTGTTATAGATGCAATTATGAAAATAATGTCAATTATTATGTTAGTTATTGGTACTCCAAGTAAATCTCCCTGAATATTAAACATTGGAATTACTACCATTATTGGTACTAATATAATTCTCAATATTGTAAGTTTGTTTGGTAAATTCATAGGTTCCTCCTAATAATATTGCTTTTGTTGGACTATATCAACAATGTCTGAAATGAATTCTCCTATAATAGGAATGTTAAGTGTTACAATTTCTTTCAAAATAGCAATAAGTGTTGCAGTAATTATTGTGACACCAATTCCAATTCCAACTCCTCTAGATATTCCAGCAAAAAAATTCCTAATAAGAATTTGCTTTTTGTTGCCTAAAATATACGCAATTTCTTCTAAATTTGATTTCTTTAAAATATCGCTAACTTTATCGAGTTTTTCATTTAACTTTATTTTGTTTCTTCCAAACATAAGACTTCACCTAGTAATTATTTTGGCTTTATCTTATGAAAATATGCACATTGCTATTCTAATACGTTATTTGCATCTAATACTGTATTTGTTGTTGTATTTAAATTTTCATTTACTGTATCATTTTTACTCTTTTCATTTTTTAATATTTCAAGTTGTCGTATTAAATCTTGCAAACGTTTAATGTCTTTGCCCATCATTTCCCAGTCGCTATTATCATTTGATTCTTGTAAATTATTATTTGCCTTTATTATAGCATTAATTAAATCTTCTTCGTCATCTGAACTTTCTAGCTCAATATTAACCGCAGATTTTGACAATAAATTATTTAATGCTTCTATTAGAGTATTTCCAATAGCAACCTTGTTTCCTGATGCTACAATTACTTTTCTTAACTGTTGAACTTGGATTTTTTCATTTAATAGTACTTGATATACAGGTTCAACATATAGCAATTTGCCTTCAATAGGAACTATTATCATATTTTTAACTACTTTGCTACCTGAAGTGTTTAAGGTTTCTAGCTCAGCAGAAATTGTTTCATCTTGTTCTACCTGTTGGTTAAGTTGAGCAGGCCCTAATACATTGCTTCCTGACTTGTATTTGTACAATGTAAGTTTGTTCTCTCCATCATTTGTTCCAACTAAATACGAAATAATATTTTGTTTTCCATAACTTGTATATGGTATTACAAGTCCTATACTTTCTTTATTTCCAAGAGTTTTAACCATTGTGTAGTAAGGATCCATTGTACTTCCAACTCCATTGCTTGATTTGTTTATATTAAATCTCGCAATTTGCCATAAGTCATCATTTCTATATAGCACTTCTGTTTGAACTCTATGGTATCTTTGATACATTTCTGCTTGTACTTTATATAAAAGTTCTGGATATGTAAAGTGTTCAACAATGTCCTCTGGTATTGTATCTTCCTCTTTTGCAAACAGCTCATCATACATATTTGAATATGCCATAATTATCGGGTCGGTTCTATCTGTAATATAGAACTTTACAGTGCCATCATACGCATCTATTAGTACTTTTGCAGAATTTCTAATATAGTTTATTTTTGTTTTGGTATTATCTGTTATTATTGTGCTTCTTTGAGAATATGGATAGCTATCACTTGTCGTATATGCATCTAATACCCATACCATCTTGCCTTCTTCTGTAATAACCAAATATGGATTTTCGTCATAAATCAAATATGGAATAATCTTTTTTGCCCTTTCAATAATGTTTCTGTTCATTATAATTTTGCAATCTCCATCTATAAAGGCCAGATTGAAGTTGTTTTTTGTTATTCCTAATATAAGCCTATCAAAAAATCCTAAACTAATTCCCGAAGCTCCATTGTAATCATTTTCGGAATTTGTTGACGTTGTAATTGGATAATCAAATTCTTTTTTGTCTTTGTTGTTTACAACTATTGTCGAGTTCGTTTTTAATCCAAAGTATATTCTTGGTTCTGATATTTTTATTTGTTCATCTTTACCTGAAAAATCAACTTGTATATATTCAACTCCGCCTGTTTCATTTGTTTTTGTTGCATACGATATAACAGCACCATAACCATGCGTATAATTGTATGTTTTATTATCATAGGTTCTACTTGAACCATCTATCATTATCTCTCTTGGTGAAACATATACTATGCTTTCTTTTCCTTGTAGTTTATAGCTTTGCAATTTTGTATTATCATATTTATAAAATCCTACACTGTCTTGATATGAATTAAGTGTAGTAAGAGTCATTTCTTCACTTACAACTGGAATGTTATTTATTACATTTTGATAGTTTTCTACATCGTTATCTGTTATAGTTTGGCTATCTTCTAGTTCTATTTCATCTACGTCGATTCCATATGATTTTTTGGTATTTTCAATATTATATTCAATATATTTTTTTTCAGTATCAAGCACACTTGAATTTACAAATGCAATTTGGAAAAATGTTATAAGTAAGAAAAGTGCAACTAAGTAGCCTGGTATAGTTAAAATGCTTATTATAGCCATTTTGTATTTTTCTCGTTTTAAAAATAATAGCCCAAAGAAAACTCCAACAATGATAACTACCGCAAAAAGACGATATCCCCATAGTTTTACTGTAACATCCGTAAAGCCTGCTCCTACCAGTGCTGTTCCCTGTTCATCATCTATTTGTAAAAATTCTTCAAATAAAACGTCTTGTGTTTTTAGAAGAGTAAATCCACTTAAGCAAATTGCCATAATTAAAGCAAATATAGTTATCTGTTTTACAAATACGCTCTTTTTAAGAGTTTTTCCATCTACTCCATCAAAGAAATTATTAAATGATACTATGTAGTATATTATTGTATAAACAGTAAGTACAGATATTAATGCAATAGCATACATTAATACCAATTCTATAAATGGCTTTTGGAACATATAATATCCTATATCTTTCCCAAAAATAGGATCCCCATTCCCACCAAACCATGTTGCATTCATAAATAGCATAATTTTATTTTCTAGTAGTTCCGACGTGAATATCGCAATTAGCCCACCTAAAATTAATGCAATTGATTTATTCGGTAATTTTGGCATTTCTTTTTTTTCTTCAGCAAAAAAGGTCTTTAATCCTTTTTTTATTATTTTGTTAGTTACATAAATTGCCGAAAACCAAATAAGAAAATTTACTCCAACAATAGTATATTTAAACGTAATATTTTTTTTGAAAACAGAAATATACTCTTCTCCTATTTCTTTTATCTGTAAATATTCACTTCTATAGTTTGCAAAACTGAATATAGCAAAAGCCACTATAAATATTAGTACAATAATAGCTCTCGTTTTGTACTTTTTATTTGTCTTTTGTGTCAATTTTGTAACACTATCTGCCATTTTTACATCCTTTCTTTTTTATATTATTGCCTGTAAAAAATCCTCTGCAGAAAATTCTTGCATATCGTCTATTTGTTCACCGACTCCTATGAATTTAACTGGTATTTTATTTTCATCTACAATACCTATTACTACTCCGCCTTTGGCTGTGCCGTCAAGTTTTGTAAGAATAAGTCCTGTAATATTTACCGTTTCCTTAAATGCTTTAACTTGCATTATAGCATTTTGTCCTGTTGTACCATCAATTACTAAAAGTGTTTCTTTTGATGCATCAGGTAATTCTTTTTCAATTACTTTATCTATTTTTGATAATTCATCCATCAAATATTGTTTGTTGTGAAGTCTTCCTGCAGTATCGCAAATAAGCACATCTGCATTATTATCTTTTGCATATTTTATTGCATCAAATACTACAGAAGCGGGGTCTGCACCTTCTTCTTTTTTTACTATGTCTACATTTGCTCTTTTAGCCCATATTTCAAGCTGTTCTACTGCAGCTGCTCTAAATGTATCAGCAGCAGCAACAACAACTTTTTTGCCGTTTTCTCTAAGTCTGTTTGCAATCTTTCCAATAGAAGTTGTTTTACCTACTCCATTTACACCTACAACTAAAATAACTGATAGTTTTGTATTAAGTTTTAATTCTGGACTTTCGACATCCAAAATCTCTTTCATTATTTCACGTAAAACTTTTTTTACTTCTTCTTCATCTTGAATGTTCTCTTTTTTTATTCTGTCACGTAGTTTTGCTATAATGTTTAGAGAAGTATCCATACCTATATCAGACATAATGAGTGCTTCTTCAAGATTTTCTAAAAGCTCTTCATCAACTTTTCTAAAAGTTGAAAAAACATTATTCATTTTTTCTCCAAAGCTTTCTTTTGTTTTTCCAAGTCCCTGTTTTAATTTATCAAAAAATCCCATTATATCCTCCAAAAAAAAATTCTATACTACGTACATTATTTTAACATAGTATAGAACTTTTTTCCATTATTTTTGTAATTTTTTATTCAACATAACCAATATATGGTAAGTTTCTGTATTTTTCATCACAATCCATTCCATAACCCAAAACAAATAAATTATCAATTGTAAAACCTACATAGTCTATATAAATGTCTTCAGTTCTTCTAGAAGGCTTATCTAAAAGAGCACATATTTTTAAAGTTTTCGGTTTTTTAGCGCTTATATGCTCTACCAAATATTTCATAGTTATTCCAGAATCTATAATGTCTTCAACGATTACTACATTTCTGCCTTCTACGTTCTCGCTTAAGTCTAGTTGGAAGTCTATTTCCCCTGACGTTTCTCTTTGACCTATTCCATAACTTTTTGCTTTAACAAAATCGATCAAAACATTATCGCTATTTATTTTTTTTGATAAATCTACTGTAAAATATGTTGCTCCCTTTAATACACATACAAGAATTATTTCCTCATCCCCAAATTCATCGTGTATTTGATTTGCTAGTTCTGTTATCCTATTATTTATTTTTTCTTCATCAATTAATACTTTAATTTCCTGCATTTTGCTACTCCCCAGTATATGGCATTATTCTGCTATTTAACTTGCCTTCTTTATTTGAGCAAGTTTTACCTCTTCTTTATGGACTAGCTCCGTATAATACTTTTCAAGTACTTCAAGCTTGTCAATTGGCAAACTATATAATAAAGCTGGATCTTTTTCAATTTCTTCTATGAACTTTTCTCTTTTTATATCATTTAGGAAGTCATTTTTAGGATTAAATTTTATTTCAGTCTCAAAATGATTTTTTACATTTTGTTCGTCTGCAACTGTAGTTATATTATCAATTGTTTCTGTATCTTCTTTAGTATTTCTAAAAAATAGTTTCCTAAAAAAACACTTTATTTTTTCAAATAAACTATTTTCTTTTTTTATAGGTAACATATCATTCATATTTTATCTCCTTAATTATTCATCAGATCCTATAATGCCTTGTTGTCTTCGTTGTTCTGCTAAAATTTCTTCTCGGATGACGGTTCTTTTTCTCGACAATGCCATAATTCTCTCTACTATATCATTCTTTGCTTTTAATTCGTCTCTTTGCGCTTCTAATGTTGACATTTCGCCTTGTATTAAATGTTCAACTTGTTTTCTTTCTTCGTCTGATAACATTTCTAGGTCAAAATTGTTAGGATTCATAGCAATTTGTTGTAATATTCTTTCTCTTACGTCTTCAACTTTTCCAATTCCCTTTTGTTCGATAGCAGGTATAACCCTTTCAGTAACAAAAGTTGGGTCACTTATTTCTGTTAATATTTCTTCTTGTCCTCTTAGTGCGGGATAAAATCTTTCTCCTTTAGAAATCAAATTTGCCAAATCACTAGTTGTTCTAATGTTATGATGTAAAAAGAATTGTTTAACTCTTTCATTATATAACTGCTCAAGTTGTGCTTCATCAAGTTTAATACCTGCAGCTTCAAATATTGGTTTTACAAAAAGCAAATCAGCCTTAACTTCTTCCCAACCTATCAATTCGCTAGGCAGATGTTGGTGCTTCTTTTCTCTTTGATTGAATTTATCAGGATGGTCCATAACCCATCCGTCGTGTACTCTGAATAATGTATCTAGAGCAATATCATTTACAGAATCTCTATCTCTAATTGCAAGAAGGTTCATAATATCGCTTACATTTCCGTTATATACAAATTCTCTTAACTCTTCTCTATCACTTTCATCGTGCATCGATCTAGTATCTAGTATTGCTTCAATTGCATAGTCCATAGATTTTCTCGCATTTACTTGAGCTTCAATTTCATCAAATGTTTGGGTGGAAATAATCTTGTCTGCTTCTTCTTCTGGAAGTCCAACCCAATTTGATTGTTCATTTCCCCAATTCATTAATGCTTGTTTTGCTGCACTATAATATGGAATCATTGATTTGTTATGAGCTAAATATTGTTCAGCTGATTCTATTAATTGCTTAACTTCTTCTTCTGTCATTTGAGTATGATATACGTCTATTCCAAATTTTGCTTGTGCAATTTCTTCAATTCCTGTTCTTTCTGCTAAAAAACTAATTCCTAATGGTGTTGTCGCCTCAACAACATAATTTGAAAATTTAACATCTGGCATTCCAGGTCTTAACTTACCATCTTGAAACACTTCCTCTTCTGAAGGAAATTTTTTAGAACATATATGTGCAATTGCTCTTATAACTTCGTGAGGAAAATGTTGTTTTTTTCCATCACCTAATTCATATCCAATATATATTGCTACGATTTTAGATATAACTTTTAAATATCTATCTCTTTGAGAAGGATCTTTCCAATCACCTAGACTTTCTATTTCACTTATTATTTGTTCTATGTCTGTATATTTATCACTAATTTCTACTTCATCTTCATGTTCTCGTCCATTTTCACGTTCTAATTCTTTGCTTCTTGCTAACCATTGTTGAGCCCATCCGAGCTTTTCTCCACCATCTAACATATATCGTAATGAAAACTCAGCATTTTCATAATCGTAAAGGAGTTGAGAAACAAAAGTCACAGCCGTTGATATGTTAGCATGTTGGATTCCTTCTCTGATATTAACGTCTCTAATTGTTTCTCCATTTGCTTCTTTTTGTGCTTTCCATTCATCATATTCTACACATCCTATTTCTATTAATGTATCTTTTAATAGTTGTGCTGTTTCAGGAGTTAGTCGTACTCCTTCCATTTCTGCAATAATGCTTAATACCTGTTCATAAAATTCCCTTTCATTCAATTCATCTTTTTTTATTTGTTTTAATCTAGAAACATATTCTTCCATTAAATTATCCTCCTTTTTTATTTTAGATTTCAAACATAATTAATAATTACTGGAATTTTGTTATGTCGCTAATCATTCCTGCAAAATATGGCATTGTTTTTCCCTTTTCTCGTAAGAATATTGCAAATGTATCATCTAAATAAAAGTAACGTGGTTCGTCTGGTTTTGTAAAAAAGTCCAAACTAGAAGCACCGCTTTTTACAATATCAAAAGCAGCTTCGCTTTTGATTTCTCCACCTTTTTCATCTACTGAAAATTTTACTGTTTGAATTGCTTTTTCTATTTCTGCTGTTCCACCAGATACATTAAATATTTTCTTCTCCAATTCTGTATATTCTCTTTTTTCATTGAA
>JAFXVF010000016.1 GCA_017524665.1 Clostridia bacterium
ATTAAAAATGAATTTTAAAAATTTAAAAAATATTTTTTGATAAAAAAATTAAAGGAGAAAAAATGAAAAAAATTATTATCTATTTTTTAATATTTTTTTTAATATTTTTATTTATTTTTTTAGGAATAAATTTTTTTATAATTTTTTCTACAAATAATAAAATAATAAAAAATAATAATTTTTCAGAATTAAATAATATAGATGCAATTATTATTTTAGGTGCAGGTATATGGGGGGACAAGCCTAGCCCAATGTTAGAAGATAGACTTAATGAAGGAATTAAATTATATAAGGCAGGTGTTGCAAAGAAAATAATAATGAGCGGGGACCATGGAACAGAAGAATATGATGAAGTAAATATTATGAAAAAATATGCAATAGAAGCTGGTGTTCCATCAGAAGATATTTTTATGGACCATGCAGGTTTTTCTACTTATGAAAGTATGTATAGGGCAAAAGAAATATTCGGAACTAAAAAAATTGTAGTTGTTACTCAGGAATATCATTTATATAGAGCATTATATACTGCAAACGCACTTGGCATTGAAGCATATGGTTCACCATCAGATCCAAGAAAATATTCAGGACAAATATTTAGAGAAATTAGAGAAATTTTAGCAAGAGATAAGGACTTTTTTCAATGTATTTTTAAACCAAAACCAACTCTTTTAGGAGAGTCAATAGAAGTAAGTGGAAATGGAGATATAACAAACGATAAATAAAATATTGCATTTAAATTTTTAGAATGCTATAAATTTTGTAAAAGAACTATATATAATTAGGAAGGAAAAAAGGAATGAAAAACAAAAGCCAAATTATAAAAAATGAAAAACACTATATTAAGATGAAAGAAAAAAACTTGAAAAGTAAGAGCGGTATTACATTAGTTGCATTAGTAATAACTGTAATTGTACTTCTTATTTTAGCAGGAACTGCTATAGCGATGGGATTAAATCAAGGAGAGCTTTTTAGTAAAACGAATGATTCGGTAGAGAAATGGAATGAGGGTGCTAAAAAAGAGCAACAAACTGTACAGGAAACTATACAATATTTAACTCCATCAATGCCTACAGGAATAAAAAAAGTAGCATTTTATGGCAATGGCAATAATTCAACTTTAATTGTTCAGGCAACAGGTGGATTTGCATATAAATACAGACTTGCTGGAGAAACACAATGGTCAGAAACGATACCAAACGGACAAGATTACGAAATAACAGGATTAGTTGAGAACCAAACATATACAGTAGAAGCAATTTGTGTAGACTTTTTTGGAGAAGAAGGAACAGATATTAAATCAGAAAATATTAAAGTTGCCTATGAGGGAAGAATAGGAGAATATGTACATTATGAAGTTCCTTTAGGGATCGGGCCAACAACTGGAGAAGATGCATATAGCAAAGACTGGGGAGTTTTCTATGAAGATGAGATAAATGGATGGACATATTTAATTGCAGCAGATTTTGTACCACATACAATAGGAGAAAGTGAAAATACAATATATGAAACAGCAATTGCAAATGCACACTTACACAGTGAAGAAACATATTTAGTATACCGGAGTAATGACTGAGATTGTTGCGCAAAATGTTATTGCAGAGATTAGCTCAGAAACGAGAATAAGAAATAGGTTAAGCTGGAATGGTGAAATTACAAAATCAAAACATAAAGTTACTGCATTTTTATTAGACCCAGTGGCATGGAGTGGATATGTATTAAAAAATGCACAAGGAACAGCCCCGTATGATAATAGCATTCAAGCAGCTGGAGCACCAACAGTAGATTTATGGGTAGCAAGTTGGAAACAAATGGGCTATACACCAATATACCTTTCAACAAATGCTGCAGATGAAGCAACTAATAGTGCTATACAACAAGTAGGCTCTGGTTATTTCGCAAGTATCGAGAATCCACCTGCTTCAAGTCCAGTTTCAGTAGATGTTTCTGCAATGCCAAACACAGGATTGAATAATAAAGTATTCTTTCCACGACAAGAAAGTGCAGAAGGCAATTGCAGTTCATATTTACTTGCAGCACCATCAGCTTATAGCAGCAATGGCAATATGTTGCGTGTTTCAGTCGGTGGAAAAATATTATCAAATACAACTTATGGTACAAAGATTTATGGCTTACGACCAATAGTATCGTTGAATACAAGCCTAATTGGGGAAGATAGTACTTCAGCAATATATTATACAGGTGTAAATATAAATGAATAAATAAAAACAACTGGAATTGATTATTCCAGTTGTTTTTTTATAAAATTATACTTTAGCTGTATCTTTTTTTGTTTCATTTTCTTTTTTAACTGCTTTTCTTTGACGTGATTGCTGTTTTAAATTATCTTTTGCAACTGTCATAAGAAGCTTAATTCTGTTAGTTTGGTTTGATTCGCTTGCGCCTGGATCATAGTCTACTGGTGCTATATTTGCTTCTGGGTATTTTTCTCTAATTGCTTTTATTACACCTTTTCCTACAACGTGGTTTGGCAAGCATGCAAAAGGTTGAACACAAATAATATTAGTAATTCCATGTTCCATATATTCTATCATTTCTGCTGTTAGGAACCATCCTTCACCAGTTTGATTTCCTATTGATAAAACATCTTTTACTTGTGTTTCTAGATGCCAAATATCACATGGTGGCATATATCCTTTTTCAGATTTTGCTAAAGCAATTTTCATATCTTTTTCTAAAATATCAATTAATTTTATTGCCATTTTAAATATATTTGCTTTAGTTTTATCTGTTTTTAAAAGTGTATTAAATGTAATTTTATGTGTTGCCATAAATTTTACAAATCCCATAAAATCAGGAAGAATTACTTCTGCGCCTTCTTTTTCTAGAAGATTTGCAACAAAGTTATTTCCAAATGGGTGATATTTAATTAATACCTCACCAACAATACCAACTTTTGGTTTTACTTTTGATGTGTCTAATTCTATTTTTTCAAAATCTTCAACTATTTGGTAAATGCTTTTTCTAAATTCTCTATTTGTAGAATCTACTACAAGTTTTTTGCACTTATCCATCCATTCATCAAATAGTTTTTGTGTTTCACCGTGACAAACTTCATAAACTCTATTTTTTGTAAGCATTTTTTGTAATAAATCTGCATAAACTATAGCTTTTAAAAGTTTTTCTGCAAGTGAAATTGTAAGCTTAAATCCAGGGTTTTTCTCCATTCCAACAACATTAAATGATATAACTGGAACTTGGCTAAAACCTGCATCTTTTAAAGCTTTTCTAATAAATCCAATATAGTTTGTTGCTCTACATCCACCACCAGTTTGAGACATTATTATTGCAGTTTTATTTGGGTCATATTTTCCAGATTCTAATGCTTCAATAAATTGTCCAGTTGTAAGGATTGATGGATAGCATGCATCATTATTTACGTATTTTAATCCAGTTTCTACTGTGTTTGGTGTGCACTCACGAAGTAGTTCAATTTTATATCCTTCAGACCTTACGGCAGATTCAATTAGCTCGAAATGAATAGGTGCCATTTGAGGCATTAATATTGTGTATTTTTTCTTCATTTCTTCAGTAAATGGTATCTTTATTTGTGCATAATTTCCACTACCGGTTTGGCTTTCTTTTAGCCTTTTATTCATGCTTGCAAGCAATGAACGAATACGAATTCTAACTGCTCCTAAGTTGTTTACTTCATCTATTTTTATTAATGTATACATCTTGTTGTAGCTTGATAAAATTTCTTCAACTTGATCTGTTGTAACCGCATCAACACCACAACCAAATGAGTTTAATTGCACAAGTTCTAGGTTTGGTTTCTTTCCAACAACTTCTGCTGCAGCATATAATCTTGCGTGGAATACCCATTGGTCAACAACACGAATTGGCCTTTTTGCTTCTCCTAAGTGTGAAATAGAGTCTTCTGTTAAAACACATAATCCAAGTGAATTAATTAAAGTGTCTATTCCATGGTTTATTTCAGGGTCTACATGATATGGCCTTCCGGCTAAAACTATACCTTTTAAATTATTTTTTTCAATATATTTTAATGCTTCTTCACCTTTAGTACGGACATCTTGTTTAAATTTACGATATTCTTTTTCTGCTTTTTCTCCAGCAGATAAAAGCTCTTTTTTGCTAAATTTATATTGTTTAAATTCATCTAATTCAAGAATTCTTGTAGCTAGATTTTTAGAATCTAGTGGTAAGAACGGATTTAAAAATGTGATATCACCTTTTTTTAGTTCTTCAACATTGTTCTTTAAAACTTCTGAATATGAGATAACTATTGGGCAGTTATAGTGGTTATCTGCCTTTTCATATTCTTTTCTTGAATATGGAATACAAGGATAGAAAATTGTTTTTACTCCTTGTTCTAATAGGCTTACTATATGCCCATGAGAAAGTTTTGCTGGGTAGCAAACAGACTCTGAAGGCATTGATTCTATACCTTTTTCATATGTTTTACGATTACTTTTTTCTGATAAAACAACTCTAAAACCAAGGTTTGTAAAGAATGTGAACCAGAAAGGATAATCTTCATACATATTAAGCACACGTGGAATTCCAATTATACCACGAGGTGCTTTATCTTCTGGTAAAGGCTCATAATTAAATAATCTTTCAAATTTATATTTATATAAGTTTGGTAAATCTGAATGTGTTACATCAAGCCCGCTACCACGCTCGCAACGGTTACCAGAGATAAATCTTTTCCCATTGCTAAATTTATTTATTGTAAGAAGACAGTTATTTTCGCATCTTCCACAACGTGCATGTGTTATATCAATTTTTAATTGGTCTAATTCATCAGCTTTTAACATTGTTGAATAGTATTCCATATCAAAGTTTGCTTCATACTGTTCCTTTGATAAAAGCGCCATTCCGTAAGCTCCCATAAGACCAGCTATATCAGGACGAATTACATCTTGACCAACTATTTTTTCAAAACTACGAAGTACAGCATCATTATAAAAAGTACCACCTTGTACTACAATATGCTCTCCAAGTGTTTTTACATCTCTTACCTTCATAACTTTTTGAATAGCATTTTTAACAACTGAATATGAAAGACCTGCAGAAATATCACCTACTGTATATCCTTCTTTTTGTGCTTGTTTAATTTTTGAATTCATAAACACAGTACATCTTGAACCTAAGTCAACAGGCCTCTTTGCACTTAATGCTTCTTTTACAAAATCTTCTATTGAAAGGTTTAAACTTTTTGCAAATGTTTGAATAAATGAACCGCAACCTGAAGAACATGCTTCATTTAGCATGATATTATCTATAACATGATTCTTCATTTTAATGTATTTCATGTCTTGACCACCAATATCTACGATACTGGTTACATCAGGCATAAATTCTTTTGCTGCTGTATAATGTGCTATTGTTTCTATTTCATTTAAATCAATGTTTAAAGCAGTTTGTACAAGTTTTTCACCATATCCAGTGATTCCGCTATAACGTACTTTTGCAGTTGCAGGTAGCTTTGCATATAATTTCTTAAGCATTGAAATAACACTTTTTAATGGGTTTCCTTGGTTGCTTCCATAATCTGAATAATATAGTTTTTTCTCTCTATCTATAACAACTAATTTTGTTGTAGTAGAACCCGCATCTATCCCTACAAAGCAATCTCCAGTTAATGTGCTTAAATCTTTTTTCTCAACAGATGCTTTTGCATGGCGTGCTTTAAATTCATTGTATTCTTTTTCATTTTTAAATAATGGCTCTAAAGGCAGTGACGTATTGTCAACGGACTCCCTTAATACAGCTATTTTTTCTTCTAATTGTTTGCATGTTATTGGTTCAGTTTCTAACGAATCAAGTGCTGCACCTTTTGCAACTAAAAGGTGTGCATCTTCTGGAACTATTATTTCATCTGGTTTTAAATCAAGTGTTTCTATAAAACGTCTACGTAGTTCTGGTAAATAGCTTAAAGGACCACCCAGAAATGCTACTTTTCCACGAATTGGTCTACCACAAGCAAGACCACTTATTGTTTGATTTACAACAGCTTGAAAAATTGATGCTGCAATATCTTCTTTACGAGATCCTTCATTTAATAATGGCTGTACGTCAGTTTTTGCAAAAACACCACAGCGTGAAGCTATTGGATATATTGTTGTGTAATTTTTTGCAAGTTCATTTAATCCTGCTGTATCTGTATTTAAAAGTGATGCCATTTGGTCTAAGAATGCACCAGTACCTCCAGCACAAGTACCGTTCATACGTTGTTCTATAAATTTATCAAAATATATAATTTTAGCGTCTTCTCCGCCAAGCTCTATTACAACATCTGTTTCAGGTATGTAATTTTCAACTGCTCTTTTGCAAGAAACAACTTCTTGAATAAAAGGCACGTCTAAAAAGCCAGCTGCAGACATTGCACCTGAACCTGTTAGGGCAATAGTAAATTTGGCATCTGAAAAACGCTTTTTTAAATCTTCTAATACATTACAAACTGTATTTTTTGTATCAGAAAAATGCCTTGTGTAGCTTGTGTAAAGCACATTAAGACCTTCATCCATTACAACTATTTTTACAGTTGTAGAACCTACATCTAGTCCTACATGGTAAGTTTTATTCATGTATCTTTGCTCCTTTAGTATTATTAAATTTGCACACCTTATTTTATACTTAAAATACTGTTTTGTCAATGCAAGAAAATGGCAATTCCGTAGGAGAGGGGGGCTTACGTTTTATATAATATTTAATAAATATAGACAAAAATAAAAAAATGTGATAAAAGAAAAATAACGACATTTTATATAGAAAAGAGTGATACAAATGAAGCAAGAAGAAAAACAAAAAGTAAAACTTATTAAATTAGTAGTTCCATTAATAATAATAGTGGTGGCATTACTGTTTGGAATAATAACAAAAGATGATATTTATGCTGCAGTTGAAAAAGGATTTTCAGAAAAGACAAATAAAACTTCAAGCAAAACAAACGAAACAGCTACTACAGGTAAAATAAGTAAGACTTATTTTGAAGTATTAAAAGTTGTAGATGGGGATACTATTCAAATTGATTATAATGGGACAAAAGAAAGAGTAAGACTTATTGGTGTAGATACTCCTGAAAGTGTTCATCCAGATGAAAATAAGAATACCGAAAATGGTAAAAAAGCTTCTGAATATACTAAAAATTTATTAACAGGTAAAAAGGTTCAGCTAGAATTAGATGTTCAAGAAAGAGACAAATATGGAAGAATTTTAGCATATGTATATTTAGATGGAAAAATGGTTAATAAAAAATTGCTAGAAGATGGATACGCGCAAGTTGCAACATATCCGCCAAACATAAAATATGTAAAAGAATTTTTAAAAATACAAGAAAAAGCAAAAGAGCAGAATAAGGGACTCTGGGGAGAAGAATAAAAGTTCTAAAAATTTCTTGCCATTCATATAGTGTACAAACTTATATTTAAGGGAGGACATATGAAGGGCAAGATTTTTTTATGTGTAATAATAATTGCGTTATTAATATTTTCAATTTTTATATTAATGCAAAATAATACAGAAGAAGAGATTATAGAATATACACCAGAAGAAGAAATTAGTGAAGAACAGACAAGAAAAACCTTAGTAACTCTGTATTTTCTAAATAAAGAAACAAATGACCTTATGCCAGAAGCAAGGCTAGTAGATGCAAAAATTTTAGTTAATAATCCATATGAAAGCCTTGTAAATCTACTATTAGAAGGGCCTAAAAATGATAAATTACAATCAGTAATTCCAGCTAAAACAAAGCTTAATAAAGCTTATCTTGAAGGTAACACAGCAGTTGTAGATCTTAGTACAGATTTTATTAAAGACATCAATTTAGGAGCTGAAGCAGAAAGCAAAATAGTGTATTCCATAGTAAATACACTTGTAGAATTAACCGAAATAGATTCTGTAAAAATATTAATTGATGGTAAAGAAGGCTGTGCGTTTTATGATAAAGCAATTAACTTTAAAAGTGCATTTGTAAGGATATAGAAAATATGGTATAATACAAGGCATAGAGGAGTTTAAAAGGTGAAATAAAATGACTGATAAAGTAAAAATAAATGACAATGAAAGAGTAGATGACCTACAACTTAATGGTTTAAAAATTATTCAAAATGAAGATGCATTTTGCTATGGAATAGATAGTGTTCTATTATCAGACTTTGCAAAAGAAATAAAAGACAATAGCAATGTTTTAGACCTAGGAACTGGAAATGGGATAATTGGTCTACTTCTTTTGCGGGAAAGTAAATTTAAAAAATGTAACAGGAATTGAAGTTCAAGCTGATGTTTGTGAAATGGCAAAAAGAAGCATAATGCTAAATAATCTTAAAAATAAATTTCAAATTGTTAACGGAGATATTAAAAATATAAAAGAACTTGTAGAGCCTGAAAGCTTTGATGCCGTAGTAACAAATCCACCATATAAAAGAAAAAATAGTGGAGTTACAAACGAAAGCTATACTAAATTAATAGCAAGACATGAAATATTGTGCAATCTTCAAGATGTTATAAAAGCCGCATTTTTTGCACTAAAAGAAAAAGGCAGCTTTTATATGATACATAGGCCAGAAAGAATTGTAGATATAATGCATGCAATGAGAGAAAATAGAATCGAGCCAAAAATTATAAGGTTTATTCAACCAAAAGAAGGGAAAAAACCGAACCTTGTTTTAGTAAAAGGTGTTAAATATGGCAACCCATTTTTACAGGTCCCAGAGCCTTTAATTGTATATAATATAGATGGTTCATATACAGACGAAATAAAAAAGATTTATGGAATAAATAAAGGAGAATAATAATGAAAGGAACATTATACTTAGTTGCAACACCAATAGGAAACTTAGATGATATAACTATAAGAGCACTAAACATTTTAAAAGAAGTTGATATTATTGCTGCTGAAGATACAAGACATACATTGCGGATTGCTAAATCATTTTGAAATATCAAAACCACTAATTAGCTATTACAAGCAAATAGAAATAGAGAAATCAGATGCTTTATTAGAAAAAATAGAAGAAGGTAAAAATATTGCTTTAGTTTCTGATGCTGGAACTCCAGGAATATCTGATCCAGGTGAGGTAATTGTAAGAAAGGCAATCGAAAGAGGAATAAATGTTGTGCCAGTTCCGGGAGCATGTGCTGCAATCAACGCGATTATTGCATCTGGCCTAAGCACGGACGAGTTTTGCTTTATAGGTTTTTTACCTGTAAATGCTAGTGAAAAAAGAAAAAAATTAGAAGAAAACAAAAACGAAACAAAAACTCTTATATTTTATGAAGCACCACACAAGCTTATTAAAACACTAGAAACAATGCTTGAAGTATTAGGAGATAGGAAAGCTGTTGTTTGTAAAGAACTAACCAAAATACATGAAAATTTTGAAAGAGATAATCTTTCTAATTTGGTTAAAAATATTACTGAGCCAAAAGGAGAATATGTTGTAATTATAGAAGGCGCAGATAAAAGCAAAGAGGATGTTGAAGTAGAAAACAGAAATAAGATGAGCCTAGAAGAACATTACAAATATTACGAAGAAAAAGGATGGGAGAAAAAAGACATTATAAAACAAATTGCAAAAGAGAGAAATGTAAATAAAAACGAAATATATAAACATTTTATACAATAAAAAAAGACAGCTTTAGCTGCCTTTTTTATTATTATTTTAAATTTGAAATTTGTTTTGCACATTTTTCACAAATTAATTTATCTTTATATTCTACTAACTTCTTTGTGTTTCCACAAAATACGCAAGCAGATTCGTGTTTCTTTAAAACAATTGAAGTTCCGTCAACGAAAATTTCAATTGGATCTTTTTCCGCAATTTTCAATGAATTTCTTAATTCGATTGGAATAACAACTCTTCCTAATTCATCTACTCTTCTAACGATACCAGTTGATTTCATAAATATTCCCCCTAACCATATTTACATTACGGACTAATAATACCACAAAAAAGCCCTAAGGTCAAGATAAAAACCAACTTTTTTACAAATTATTACATTTTATTCAGTAAAATATTACCAGTGAAAATGTAATAAATAGAGCACTAATTGAATAGTAATTACAAAAAGTTCTTAGAGGGTAAAAATGTTAAATGTTCTCTGGCCAGTGATTATAGGTGTTTCATTTATTTTTGGAATTTTAAATGGAAACACTCAAAAGATAAATGAATCAATTTTTAACTCTACAAAAGAAGCGGTTGAACTTTGCATTAATTTACTTCGGAACAATTTGTTTATGGAATGGAATAATGAAAATTGCTTCAGAGACGAGCATAATTGTAAAAATAAAAAAACTAATAAGACCAATTATGAGATTTCTATTTCCAGACATAAAAGAAAACGAAAAAGCACATGAAGAAATGTCAATGAATATTGTTGCAAATATGATGGGATTAGGAAATGCTGCAACTCCGCTTGGACTTAAAGCGATGGCTTCACTACAAAAAAATAATGCTAAAAAAGACACATTATCAGATGCTATGATGATGTTTATTGTGCTAAATACGGCATCAATTCAAATAATTCCAACTACAGTAATAGCAATTAGAACATCTATGCGGTAGCAAAAGCCCAACTAGCATAATGATACCTGTGTGGGCTGCAACATTGTGTGCTTTTATTTCAGCAATATTTATGACTAAGATTTTAATAAAAAGGAAATAGAAAATGGGACTTTTCGAATTTATATCAAATGCTGCAATACCAGGTTTTATACTATTAATAATAGTATATGGGCTAATTGAAAAATGCAAAATCTTTGATGTTTTTTTAGATGGCGCAAAAGAGGGAATAGAAATAGTATTAAAAATTTTTCCTAGTTTAATAGGTCTTTTCGTTGCTGTGGGAGCATTAAGATGTTCTGGAATACTTGATTTAATAATCAAATTAATAACACCAATTATTAGTTCTTTTTCAATTCCTGCAGAAATTATGCCACTTGCTTTTTTAAGACCCATTTCTGGAAGCGCATCAATCGCAGTTGCTACGGACATAATGAATACAAGTGGCGTGGACTCGACTATTGGGAAGATTGCGTCAACGATTATGGGCTCAACTGAAACAACTTTATATACAATTGCGATATATACTGGAGCATTAAAGATTAAAAAAACAAGAGGAATTTTACTTGCTGCTTTAGTAGGAGATGTCGTGCGGAATGCTTGTGTCTGTATGGATATGTCGAATTATGTCGTGAAGTTTTTATTGACATTTTTAGGAAATGAATGTAGAATAATTTTAGATTTATAGAATTCTTTAATAATTTTTTTCAAATATTTTAGGAGTCAAAATGATATTTAAAATCTTATTATTTTTTGCCATTTATTTTTCTGTCAGGCAAATCATAGTAAAAATTTTAGCCAGAAAAATCTTAAAAAAATTATCCGGTAGTTAATCAATTTAATTAGTTTTTAAACTTGTAGAGGGAGAAAGTTCCTGTTAATTTATCCCCTATAAAATTTTCTAGTGTATTTTCATATCCCTCTACACGCCCCCTATATATATTGGGTGTTTATTTCATATATGTTTTTTTTCTATTATTTATTTTAAAAAGTGCCGGAGTAATACTTCGACACTAATCTAATTTGAGTAAATAAAAAGGATAGCAGATGAAGGCTACCCATATTTATGATATTTTTATAAATTCACTAGGACCGTTGCGACCGAGCAACGGATAAATTAATACTTGTATCAGAAAAATTATTTTTTACAATTTGCTCCATAACTGTTTTGTACGCAAGTTCTGGGAAGTTGTTTTCTTTACTTAAATGCCCAAGAAGCACATTATTTAATCCAGTTGGAATTAATCGAGAGATTGTGTTTCCTGCATCTATGTTTGAAAGATGCCCGTTAGGCCCATCAATTCTCTTTTTTAATATGTATGGATATCTACTAAATTTAAGCACTTCTGGTTCATAATTAGACTCTAAAAGTATACAAGAACTGTTTTCTAAATTCTTTATAATTCCTTCAGTTACATGTCCTAAATCAGTTGCTATGCTTATTTTAGAAGTACCATTATATATATTAAAACCGCATGGATCTGCTGCATCATGTGGAATAGAAAATGGAAATATCTCTAAATCACCAATGCTAAATTTTTCATCTACCGTAAAACTTACATGATTTTCAGGAGATATTTTTTCTTTTTGCTCTTGAGAAAGTGCATTCCATGTGCCATCACTTATGTATATAGGAATATTATACTTACTAGAAATATTTCCTATTGATTGAATATGGTCTGAGTGTTCATGAGTAACTAAAATAGCTGAAATGCTTTCTGGTGAAACTTTGATTGAAGATAAAGCATTTTCTATTTTTCTTGTGCTAACTCCAGCATCTATTAATATATTTGTTTTGCTACTCTGTGCAAATGAACAATTGCCAGAGCTACCACTATATAAACTACAAAAATTAAGCATTGTATAATCCTCTGTTTCTATTCTTCTACTCTTTCTATATTAGCTCCGATTTTTCTAAACTTTCCTTCAATGTCTTCGTATCCACGGTCTATGTGTTCTATATTGTATATTTCAGTTGTACCTTTTGCTGAAACACCTGCAATAATTAAAGCAGCTCCAGCACGTAAATCTGTTACATTTACAGGTGCGCCATATAATTCAGGAACACCTTGGAATAAAGCAGATTTTCCTTGGTCTGTGATATTTGCACCCATCTTATTTAGCTCAGCTGTATATTGAAATCTAGATTCCCAAATGCTCTCATTTATTATACTTGTTCCATCTGCTGTTGCTAAAACAACACCCATTTGAGGTTGCAAATCTGTTGGAAAACCAGGGTATGGAAGTGTTTTAATATTAGCCTTAGATGGTCTTTTATCACACCAAACATGAAGTTCGTCGCCACTTTCTTCTACGTGTGCGCCGATTTCAACTACTTTTGCTGTAAGTGGTTCTAAGTGTTCTGGAATACAATTTTTAATAACTAAATCACCGCGAGATGCGACAGCCGCAAGCATAAATGTTCCTGCTTCAATTTGATCTGGAACAACAGAATATGTAGCTCCACCACGTAGCTCTTTTACACCATGAACTTTTATTGTATCTGTTCCTGCTCCACGAATGTCTGCTCCCATTGTATTTAAAAAGTTTGCAACGTCAACAATGTGTGGCTCTTTTGCAGCATTATCTATAACAGTAGTTCCTTCTGCTAAAACGCTTGCTAGCATAATATTTATTGTTGCACCTACAGAAGCGATATCTAGATAAATTGAAGTTCCTACTAATTTATCTGCAGTTGCATATATGTTACCTTGTGTAGTATTAGTAGTTGCACCAAGTGCTTCAAAACCTTTAATATGTAAGTCGATAGGCCTTGCACCTAGTTTGCATCCACCAGGAATGCCAACTGTTGCAGACCCGCATCTACCCAATAGTGAGCCTATTAAATAGTAAGATGCTCTAAACTTTCTTGTTATTTCTATAATATCAGCATTACAATCAATATGTCTTGTATCAATTGTAATATCATTGTTAGTATGCCATGTAATTTTTGCACCAAGGTGCTCTAATATTTCACAATATAATTTTACATCACTAATGTTAGGCAAGTTTTCAATTCTACATATACCATTTATAAGCAAAGTTGCAGGAAGAATTGCAACAGCAGCGTTTTTAGCACCACTAATAATAACCTCGCCCTTTAAAGGAGTTGGACCTTTTACAACTAATTTTTCCAAATTAATCCCCCCATTAATTTAATTTCCAGCTAAGTTATATCATATTTATTAGTGATTTACAATACCCGTTTTTATATGATAAGACTACGCTTTAAATTAGACATTTTACCTCTTAGAAGTATAAATACTTGCTACATTGCTAAACAGTTCTAAAAGCTTAAATTTAAGCTTTATATCAGATGATTTACCAGAAACAATGTAGAATTCTTCTTCAGAAAGTTCATTTTGAAGTAGTTCTTTAGAATCATCTGGAACGATACCAGTTGTTACATCAACAAAACAAAGAGGGGGAAACATTACACACCACCAGTTCTGACCACTAGCTTCACCAATGTTTATTTCTAATGCATCATAAAATCCAGCCGGAAGAGATACATCCCCATATTGTTTTGTAGGAAATTCAAAGTTTCCAATTGATACTGAAACTTCATAATTGTATCCATTTTCTTTAACTACATCTTTGGCAATTTGCTCAAAATCTGATAAGTGTTGATTTGCCAAAGCAATTATTTCTTCTTTGGAGCTACAATTTGCAGATATTGATTTCATATATTCAATAATTTTATCTCTTACCATATATTTTAAGTCTTGATCATAAGAAGTGTTACTATTTGCAATTATGTGCAATCTAAAAACACTATCCTGAATATGCGCAGACACAGTACTTACATATGATATAGCACATATACTTGTAAAAATAAATAATAAAAAAATAAGTATAATTATCTTTTTTAAAACAGAAAATAAATGATGATTTTTCATTTTTTACCTCACTTTTTTTAAAAAAACATTTTTGTTAATTTATAAACTTTAAAGAAAGTATTTACTAAAATAAAAAAATTATGCAATGTCGAATTTCCGTACACGATTATGAAATTTTTTTATTGACTAAAATGGAAATAAATGGTAATATAATTTTGCGATTGAAAAACAAAAAGGGGGCAATTTACAGTGAGTTTAAATGAAAATACAAAAAAGCTTTGTGGCTTTTGTGTTAGTGATTGGCACTTCATTACAATGATTACACCATACATAAATGAAAAAATAAATAATGGTGAAGATGTAAGAATATACACTGAAAAAGACATGACAAATTTAATAAAAACATTTTTATCAAAACTCACAATAAAGGAAGAAACCAGACAAAATCTTATTAGTTTAGATTGGAATAAAAAAGCAATAGATGAAGAAATAGAAGAAACTAAAGGAAAATATATAACCATAATTGTAAATGGAACAAACCAGTATATATCTGAACTAAATAAAAGAATAAATGAGCGATTTGAAAAAGAAAATGATATTAATATTACTATAATAAATATTTTTGATGTATCTCAGTTTAAACAAAACGTATATGAAATACTAAGCAAACATGACAAAGTACTTAATACATCAGGTGAAAAAGAAATAGCAGAGGTATTTGAAAACTATGCAGATAAAAGGAATGCTCTGTAAAGTAATAGGCATATTTGACGAAATAATAAATATGGTATATATTTATCAAAAAAAGGGGGAATGAAAATGTTAGAAAAGGAACGTGCCGTAAGAGAAAAGCTTGCAAAATATGGACAAGAACATTTGCTTTTAAAGTATGACTCTATGAGTGAAAAAGAAAAAGAAACCTTATTAGAACAAATTTTAGAAATTGATTTTAATCAAATATTAGAATTATATGAAAATACAAAGAAAAAAATACAACTAGGCGAAGATAAAATAGAGCCAATTGAGTACATAGATAAAAATAAATTAAGTGAATCTGAAAAAGAAAGATACACTAAACTAGGAGAAGAAATCATTAAATCAGGTAAACTTGGATTTATAACAATGGCAGGAGGACAAGGAACAAGACTAGGCCATAACGGACCAAAGGGTACATTTAAGCTTATTGGAGAAAAAACATTATTTGAATTAATTTGTGATACTTTAAAAGAAGGAAAAGAAAAATATGGAATAGACATTCCATGGTACATCATGACAAGTAAAGAAAACAATAATGACACAGTAGCATTTTTTGAAAAACAAAACTATTTTGGATATCCAAAAGATTGCGTAGTGTTCTTTAAACAAGGCGAATTACCAATGATTAGCAGTAGCGGTAAAATATTATTGGATAAAGAAGGCTATGTAAAAGAAGCTTCAGACGGACATGGAGGAATCTTTGAAGCTATTGTAAAAAATAATTTATTAGAAGATATGAAAAAAAGAGGGCTAGAATGGCTATTTATAGGTGGAGTTGACAACTGCTTAGTTAAAATGTGTGACCCACTATTTGTAGGACTTACTGTAGATAAAAAATACATGGTAGCAGGAAAATCATTAGTAAAAGCTAATCCAGCAGAAAGAGTTGGAGTGTTCTGCAAGAGAAACGGACGCCCAAGTGTTATTGAATATACAGAAATCTCAAAAGAAATGGCTGAAGCAAGAGATGCAAACGGAGAATTACTATATGGCGAAGCACATGTTTTAATGAATATGTTTAATATAAAAGCATTAGAAGCATTAAAAGAGGACAAACTTCCATACCATAGTGCATTTAAAAAAGCTGAATATTATGATGAAAATGGTAATTGGGTTGTACCTACTGAGCCAAATGCATACAAATTTGAAAGCTTTATATTTGATGCATTTTCATATCTAGATAATATGCTAATTATGAGAGTAAAAAGAGAAGAAGAATTTGCACCAGTAAAAAATGCTGAAGGGTCAGATAGCCCTGAAACAGCAAGAAAATTATATAATGATTTTATTGCAACAAGAAAATAATAAAATAAAAGGGTAGGCTAGACAATGTCTACCCTTAAAACAATTAGGAGGTAAAGTATGGAAGAAGAAAGATACCAAGAATGGCTTAACAATCCACTATTTGATGAAGAAACAAAGAAAGAATTAGAAGGAATTAAAGGGAATGCCGAGGAAATTAAAGACAGATTTTACAAGGACTTGGAATTTGGAACAGCAGGTCTAAGAGGAGTTATGGGCGCTGGTACAAACCGTATGAACAAATATACAGTTACAAAAGCAACACAAGGTTTGGCTAATTTTATTAAAAAAGAAGGAGGAGAAGAAAGAGGAGTTGTTATTGCTTATGATTCAAGAAACAACTCAAAGGAATTTACTGATTATGCAGCATTAACACTTAATGCAAATGGAATAAAAACATATGTATTTGATAGCCTAAGACCAACTCCAGAACTTTCTTATGCAGTAAGAAAGTTACATACAATAGCAGGAATTGTAATAACTGCAAGTCACAATCCATCAAAATATAATGGATATAAAGTATATTGGGAAGATGGCGCTCAAATTACTGCTCCAAAAGATAAATTAATAATTGAAGAAGTTAATAATGTAAAAAGCTATGCAGATGTTTTAACAATGGGAAAAGAAGATGCTAAAAATAAAGGACTATATAATGTAATTGGCAAAGAAGTTGATGATACATATATTGAAGAATTAAAGAAACTTGTGCTAAACCCTGATGCAATTAAGAGAGTTGCAAGAGATATAAAAATTGTATACACACCACTTCATGGAACAGGAACAGTTTTAGTAAAAAGAATACTTGCAGAACTTGGATTTGAAAATGTATATGTTGTACCAGAGCAAGAAGCGCCAAATGGAAACTTCCCAACAGTAGCATATCCTAATCCAGAAGATGCAAAGGCATTTGAATTGGCTCTTAAATTAGCAAAAGAAAAAGACGCTGATTTGGTTTTAGCAACAGATCCAGATGCAGATAGACTTGGTGTTTATGCAAAAGATAGTAAAACAGGTGAATATAAATCATTTACAGGAAATATGTCCGGACTATTAATTGCTGAATATGAATTATCACAAAGAAAAGAAAAAGGAAAGCTACCAGCTAATAGTGTTCTTGTTAAATCTATTGTTTCATCAAATATGGCAAAACCAATTTGTGCAAATTATGGCGTAGAAATGATGGAAGTATTAACAGGATTTAAATACATTGGAGAAAAAATAAAAGAATTTGAGCAAACAAAATCTCATGAATATGTATTTGGTTATGAAGAAAGCTATGGATGTTTAATAGGAACACATGCAAGAGATAAAGACGCAATAGTTGCAGTTATGGCTTTGTGCGAAGCTGCAGCATATTATAGAACAGAAGGATTAACTCTTTGGGATCAAATGATAAACATATACGAAAAATATGGATATTATAAAGAAGGAATCGTTTCTGTAACTATGGAAGGTGCAGATGGTGCTGAAAAAATAAAAACAATTATGAGAACTTTAAGAGAACATGCACCAAGTGTTTTAGGCGGTTACAAAGTATTAAAAGTTCGTGATTATGATACAAATAAAATACATGACATGATTACAGGAGTTGAAACAGAAACAGGATTACCAAAATCAAATGTATTATATGATGAATTAGAAAATGACAGCTGGTGTTGTGTAAGACCTTCTGGAACAGAACCTAAAATTAAATTCTACATGGGTGTAAAAGGAACAAGCATTGAAGATGCAGAAAACAAAGAGAAAGCACTAGAAGAAGCGGTAAAAAAGATGATTTAATGTGAGGAAAGTACTTATTCTACTTAAAAAATGAAAAAAATTTTCAAAATATGATTGACATAAGCAAAAAAATGTTGTAATATATATTAGCAACCGCAATTTTGGGGTTGCTAATAATTTTCTTAAAAATATTAAGGGAAATTATTAGAGATGGGCCATTAGCTCAGGTGGTAGAGCACTTGACTTTTAATCAAGTTGTCCGCAGTTCGAGTCTGCGATGGCTCACCAAACTGGCCCCGTGGTCAAGCGGTTAAGACATCGCCCTTTCACGGCGGAGACATGGGTTCGATTCCCGTCGGGGTCACCAATTTAATATGCCACTTTAGCTCAGTTGGTAGAGCAACTGACTTGTGGGATAGATAAACTTTTAAGTTTATTTTGAACTATCTTGCACCTTTAAGAAGAAATTCTTAAAGTGGACACCGCTAATTCGGGGAAGCCTTTCAAATGGTAATCCCGAGCTAGGAAGAAGTAAAATTCTTTCGAGTGTAGAGACTTTATACGGTGTACCTAAAGAGTAATCCATGGTAAAGAGAAAGTCCAGACTACAAACAATCGGTAGTGAAAACTATAGTAGTATGAATCAGTAGGTCGTCCGTTCAAGTCGGACAAGTGGCTCCAAATAAAGATGTAGATTTTAGTCGAACCAAAATCTACATCTTTTATTTTATTTAAAGGAATTTAAAAGATGAAAAAATGTATTAATTGTAATACGAAAATTTCAAACCGCAATAAGTTTTGTTCCATTAAATGTCAAAAAGAATATGAATACAATCAATATATTCATAAGTGGAAAAATGGCCAAACAGATGGTTTAAGAGGTAAGTATCAACTTTCAATGCATATAAGAACATATATGATAAAAAAATATAATAATAGATGTGCTAAATGCGGATGGTCAGAAATTAATCCGTATACGAATAATGTGCCATTAGAAATAGAACACATTGACGGGAATTATTTAAACAATACGGAAGAAAATTTAATAGTGCTATGCCCGAATTGCCATTCGTTAACAAGTACATATAAAGGGGCAAACCTAAATCATGGTAGAAAAGAAAGAAGTAAATACAAATAAAAAACCAACTCTTATGAGTTGGTTTTTATTATATTATTCTTCGTTTTTAATTTTTCTTTTATAGTTACCAGATATAATTCTTGGTAAATAAGTAATTATTTTGTAAATTGCAAGTCTAATTTTTTTGCTCCACATATATGATTTTCTAAGTTTTCTTGGAGGAGCAACAATTAGTGCTAATTCTGGGTTTGCAACTTCTGCTTCGTATTTTTCAATTGGGAAAATGTAGTTTCCATTTTCGTTATTGTCCCATTCGCCAGTTTCATTTTTAAAACAGAAATTTAAAGTATCTGCTGAAGCTAAAGTGATTTCTGCTTGGAAACCTAAATCTGTTCTTTCCATTTTAACTTCGCCAAGGTTTTCCCATAATAAACCGAAGCCATAATGAAGATATACATCAGCTGATCCATCTTGAAAAAATTTACCTGTATAAGATATCTTTACGACTTGATTTTCTACTAATTTATCGGTATTAAAGAATATATTTTTACTTAATTCCATATTGAAATACTCCTTTTATCTTTTGCTTTTTACATTATAGTATTAAATATTTTATTATTCAATAGTTTTTTACAAAATTTTTTAAAAATTTAAAAAATTATACACAAACTTTGCCAATAATATAGAAAGAATCATCGTCGGAAACCGCGATATCATCGTACTTTTTGTTATCGGCTCTTAAAAATATTTTTCCTTTTTTAGTTACAAATCTTCTAACAATAATTTTTTCATTATAAGAAAAAACACCGATATTTTTATTTTCCAAAGGTGAATTGAATTCAACAAAAACGTATGCACCTTTTGCAAAACTTGGTTGCATTGCGTCATCTTGAAGTTTAATTGCTATAGATGAGCTTGGAATGCTTGAAGGGCAATCAATAAAACCACCAATATTATCAACTGCTAATACCTTGTTATATGCTATATGGTCAATTACATTGTATCCTTCTTGCTCTTCATTGATAGATTTATCATATGTATACATTAATTGTTGATAAGGAATATCTAGTGCACGGCAGATGTTTTTTAACGCCTTATGACTAGGATTTCTTTCTCCTTTTTCTATGTGTGTAAGATGCCCAATATTGATTTCAGTAAGTCTTGCAAGTTCTGTTTTCGACATCCCTTTTTCTTTTCTAACTTTTGCAATCATATCACCAATCATATATAATTTCTCCTTTTTGTTTTTTTAAAATTATATATAATAATCTTAAATTTGTCTACTAGTAAATAAGAAAAAAATCAAAAAATGGCATAAAAATTCTTTAATTAAATATCATTACACCCTTGACTTGTCAATTTGGTTTATGATATTATATTGTCACAACGACAATAAAGGGAGGAAATGCCATGTACAATAATAAGATGAGAGAATTTAGAAAAGCTAAAAATATCACTCTTAAAGAACTATCTGAGGAAACACAAATATCTCTTGGATATCTGTGCCACTTAGAAAAAGGCACAAGAACTAATCCTTCTAAACATGTTATGGAGAAAATTGCAAAAGGGCTTGGTGAAGATATAAAGGATATATTTTTTAAGTAATAATAAAATAGAAATGAAATACAATTATAATAAGAAATTTTGCTAGAATGTTGTAAAAAAATGCTTTTTATGGTATTATGTCGTTATATGAATTCTAAGGAATTATTAAGTGAGGGATAAAGATGGATTTAGAAGAAGAGAAACAACGAGAAGAAATTGTTTCTGAAGAACAACCAGTGGAAACGACTCCAGTACAAGAAGAAAAAACTGAAGAGCAACAACCAGAGGAAGCATTAAAAGAAAATGAATCAGTGGAAGAAACAACAGAAGAAGAAAAAGAAGAAACAAAAGAAGTAGAGACTGTAGAGCCTGAAAAAGCAGAAGAACCAGTGACAGAAGGACAAGAAAAAGAACAGGTTGAAAATAATCAAGAAGAAAATCAAAATGACAGCAAATATAAAGTTGTTGGTAAAACCAAAACAAAGAAAAATGCAATTATAATTACTATTATTGCACTTGTTTTAATTGTGGGATTATTATCAACTGTATTTGCTTTAGTTAATGTGGGAAATACAAACATTATAGATGGAGTAAAAGTTAAGGGGATAGAGATTGTAGGATTAAGCAAAGAAGATGCTAAACTAGAAATCGAAGAAACTATAAAAAGTGAACTTGAAAAAAATGTTATATTAAAATACGAAGAATATGAAACAACTATAAGTCCAGAACAAATCGAAGCAACATATAATATAGATAAAGCCGTAGAAGATGCATATAATATAGGCAGAAGCGGAAATATATTGCAAAACAATTATGAAATATTATCTGCAATGCTATTTGGAAAAGAAATTGAATTAGAATTTGCATATAATGATAAAGCTTTGACAGATATTTTAAATGATATATCTAAGAAAATGCCAGGTGGAATGAAAGACAATAGCTATTATATTGAAGGAGACAAGCTAATTATAACATCTGGAAAACCTGGAATTGCGGTAAATGATGAAATAATGAAAAAAGCGATAATAGATCAAATTAAAAATCCAGTTAAAAATTTCTTGGAAATATCAATAGTAAATGTAGTACCAGGAGAAGTAAATATTGATAAAATATATCAAGAAGTAAAAAGAGATCCAAAAGATGCTTACTATACTGAAAACCCATTTACTATTCATCCTTCAGAAGATGGAATAGATTTTGCAATTTCACTTGAAGAAGCAAGAAATATTACTGCTGAAAAGAAAGAAGAATATGAAATACCATTAAAATTTATTGCTCCGGCTGTAACAACATCACAAATTGGAACTGAAGCATTTCCAAATTTAATTACGAAATTTTCTACAAGATATGATGCTGGGCTAGTAAATCGTTCAACAAATTTAAAACTTGCATCAGACAAGATTAATGGAACAGTATTAATGCCAGGTGAGGAATTTTCATATAATAAAGTTGTAGGGGAAAGAACTATAGCTGCAGGATATAAAGATGCTCCTATTTATTCTGGAGGAAAAGTTGTAGATGGATTAGGTGGAGGAATTTGCCAAATATCTTCTACATTATATGATGCAGTTGTTCAAGCAAATCTTGAAATAGTTGAGAGAAGCAATCACCAATTTGTAACATCATATATTGATGCGGGAAAAGACGCAACAGTAGTATATGGTTATATAGACTTTAAATTTAAGAATACAAGAAATTATCCAATTAAAATAGAAAGCTCTGTAGGCGGAGGAATTGCCGAAATGAAAATTTATGGTGTTCTAGAAGAAACAGAGTATGATATTAAATTAGAGACAGAGAAAGTAAGCAGCATACCATTTTCAGTGCAATATATTGATGACAATACATTAGAGGCAGGCCAAGAAATTGTAGAGCAAAATGGCCATGCAGGACAAAAGACAGTTACATACAAAGTTTGTAGGCTTAATGGAGAAGTGGTTTCTAAAACAGTGTTGTCAAATGATACATATAGTGCAATGACAAAGATTATAAGAAGAGGTACAAAAAACGTACAACCAGTTAAAACAACATCACCAGAACAAACACAAAAAGAGATAACAACACCAAGTACACCAACTACGGTTCCAGAAAAGACAACCACAGAAACAACTCCAAAACAAACGGAAACAACAACCAAAACAAATAGTAGTACAACAAGTAAAACGACAAGTGAAACTAAAAAAACAAATACAACATCAAACAAAGCTAATTAAAATATTAATAGGCGTTTGGACATGTTCCAAACGCCTATTTTCAGGCTTAGCTTAAAAAAATAAAAATAAATTTAAAAATCTCTTTACTTTAAAAAAATATAATATATAATAAAGCCAACATTACAAGATTTGACAAAAATTTTTTAATGGAGAGTGAAAAAATCATGAAAAACATCAAATTATTTGCATGTCCAACAGCGGAAGAATTTACTCAAGAAATCTGCGATTACTTAAAATTGCCAATGGGCAAAACAAGTTACCAAAAATTTTCAAATGACAACAATTTTGTACAAATCCTAGAACCCGTAAGAGGCCAAGATGTATACGTTGTACAAACAACACAGCCACCAGTTAACGAAAGAATAATGGAGCTATTAATTACAATTGATGCACTAAAAAGAGCATCAGCAGACCACATTAGTGTAGTACTTCCATATTTTATGTATTGTAGGTCAGATAAAAAAGATCAACCGCGTATTCCAGTAACAGCAAAACTTATGGCACAATTAATAGAAGCTGCTGGAGCAAACAGAGTTATAACTTGTGATTTACACAATGATGCAATTCAATCATATTTTGATATTTACTGTGATAAACTTTCAGCACAAAGGTTATTGCAAAAATATTTTAAAGAAAAGAACTTAGACAACATGGTAGTTGTTGCAACAGATGCAGGAAGTGCAAAAAAAGCATACAAATATTCAAAATATTTTGATTGCCCAATAGCATTAATTGATAAAAGAAGAGATGGCAATGATGACAGAGCAATTGCTACAAACGTTATAGGGCAAGTAAAAGGAAAAAATGCAATTATATTTGATGATGAAATAGATACTGCTGGTTCAATGATGGAAACAGCACACATATTAGAAAGAGAAGGAGCAAAGAGCATTTATGTTGGATGCACACATGGAGTTTTATCTGGCCCTGCAATAGAAAGATTAAAGAATGCTCCAATAAAAGAATGTGTAATGACAAATACTGTACCACTTCCAAAAGAAAAAAGAATAGATAAAATTAAAGTTTTATCTATAGCACCAACTTTTGCAGAGGCAATTTTGAGGATTCATGAAGATAGGTCAATAAGTGATATCTGTTAAAATTTATAATGTTAAAATATAGATAACGAGTTTAATCATTGATTAAACTCGTTATTTTTAACAAAGTATTTTTTAAAACCTTGACAAATGCGGGAAAAGTGAGTATAATTAAACGGTAGCAAAAATGGGTGACTAGCTCAGTTGGTAGAGCAGCTGACTCTTAATCAGAAGGTCCAGGGTTCGATCCCCTGGTTGCCCACCAAGAAAAACTTTAATTAACAAAAAATGCTTGTACTTTTGTACAAGCATTTTTTTATTAATATATTGTAACGTGATTGTAACGTGAAAACTGTATTCAACAGATGCCATTGTTATTTCTATAGTTAATTCATATAAAATTCCAGCATAATCATAAATATTTAATTTTTTATAATTTAAAAAAACTTGGATGAACTGAAAGGAAAGTTATACATGTATATGGTATAATATATTTAAAGAACAAAAAGAAGATATACAAAAGATGGAGGTAAAATGTGCTTTATATTGAAATAGTAAAATTTCTATTATTTTCTGGTTTGATAGTATTAATATCTAAATATATTTTAGTAAGAGCCTTACGAAATTTAGCGGAATGTTTAAATTTAAATGCTAAAGCAGTAGGAGATATTGCAGGATTTGCAACGTCGGTGCCAGAGCTTCTTACAATTACAACGGCCAGCATTAGAGGATTATCAGGAGCTAGTATTTATAATATATTAAGTTCAAACATCATTAATTTAATTCAATATCTTGCTGCTATAGCTATGAATAATAATGGTACTAAATTAAAAAACAAGGCTATAAAGACAAACTTGGTTTTGGTTGCAATAACGATATTAATTCCTATAGCACTTTTACAATTAAATATAGAATTAAGTATAGTAATGGTGCCAATATTCATTACTTTATATATTTTCTTTAGATTTATAAATAACAATGCTCATAAGTTATATCTAAAAAAAGAAGACAAAGAGATAGAAGAAGAGATAGAAGCTGAAAAAAGAAAGCAAAAGAGAAACGATAGAGAAGCAGTTAAACAAGTTTTTATCTTAATTTTAGCAACTGTTGCGTTATACATTATAGGAGATAAATTAGGGGATACATTAGAAACTTTGTGTGTGTTATTTAATGTTCCGCAATTTATTATAGGTATTTTACTAGGAGTGATGACAAGTATTCCAGAATTAATAACATTTTTTGAATCACAAAAGCATGGAAAAAGAAGCAATGATGAAGTGATTGGAGTAATAGAAGCAACAAATAATCTTTTAACTTCAAACATGTTCAATTTATTCATTATTCAAGCAATAGGAATTCTACTAATTAATATATTTAGGTAAAGGATGAAGAAATGCAAAAACAAGAACTATTAAAAAAATATCCAGACAAAGAAGATAAACTACTTGTATCAAAATTACTGGATGGACTAAGTAAAAGAGATACTACAAATAAAGTTACAACTACTGACTTTTTAAATATGCATGAAAAAAGCATATGCCAAGAGATATTACAAATAGAAAAAGCGGAAAATTATTTTTTTACGGGTGGATTTGAAGATGCAGAGCGAACTATATTGATTGCTTTTCCAGATAAACTTGAAGAAGAATATGTAAAATCCCAGCTTGCAAATTGGATTTCAGTAATATCAATTGAACTTCCTAAGTATTGTGATTCATATACTCATAGAGAATACTTAAGTGGCATTATGAAATTAGGTGTAAAAAGGGAAAAAATTGGCGACATTTTGGTAAGAGAAAATCGGTGCAGATATAATAGTAATGCAGGATATAGTTAAATTTTTAGCTGATGAAATAGGCAACCTTACAAGATTTTCAAAATCAAAAATAGAAATAAAAAATATATTAGATATTAAAAAAACGGAATCAAAAAAAGAAGAAAATATAATAATTGTGCCATCATTTAGAGTAGATGCAATAGTTGCTGAAGCGGTGCATTTAAGCAGAAGTAAAGTAAGCGAAATTATAGAGGAAGAACGAGTTTTTATAAATGGAACGACATGTAAAAATGGTGCAAAGCAGGTAAATATAGGAGATAAGATTACAGTAAGAGGAAAAGGCAGATTTGAAATAATTGAAGAACTGGGAAACACTAGAAAAGAAAACATTAGAATTAAAATAATAAAATATATTTAAAATAGGTGCTTAGGTTAGCACCTATTTTTTGTAAAAATGAATAAAAAATAAAAATGTTAATAAAATAATACTAGTGAAAAATATCAATCTAAAAGTGGAGGTATACTATGAAAATTGTAGATAAAATTGCGTTGGTGCTTGTAATTATCGGAGCAATAAACTGGGGACTAATTGGATTATTTCGTTTTGACTTAGTAGCTGCAATATTTGGGGAGATGTCAGTCATTTCAAGAATAGTATATAGTCTAGTAGGAGTTTCTGGACTATGGACAATAAAAGGTCTTTTCGACCGCGAGTAAATTTTAGACATAGGGACGGGGCTTTTGTCTTGCAGGTTTCAGGATTTTTCCATTGAAACCCGCAAGACAAAAGCCCCGTCCTTATGTCTATTTCTTTCTCTTTTCTTGTCTAAAAGCTAAATGTATGTTATAATACTTTCCGTAAATTTAATTTTTGGAGGATTTAAATGATTGAGGCAAGTAATGTAACACTTCGATTTGGGAAAAGAGTGTTATTTGAAGATGTTAATATAAAGTTTACCAAGGGAAACTGTTATGGATTAATAGGAGCAAATGGCGCTGGTAAGTCTACTTTTCTAAAAGTTCTTTCTGGAGAAATTGAGCCATCAAAAGGTGAAGTACATATGGACAAAGGAGAAAGACTTTCTGTTTTAAAACAAGACCACTTTGCATTTGAAGAGTATACTGTTATAGATACTGTAATAATGGGAAATGGTGAGCTATATAGAATTATGAAGGAAAAAGATGAAATCTATGCAAAGCCAGATTTCTCAGAAGCAGATGGAATGAGAGCTGCAAAACTAGAAGAACGTTTTTCAGAGCTTGATGGATGGAATGCAGAATCTGATGCTGCTGTTTTATTAAATAACCTAGGAATTGGAACAGAAAACCACTATAAATATATGCGTGAATTGGAAGCTAAAGAAAAGGTTAAAGTTCTTTTAGCACAAGCACTTTTTGGAAATCCAGATGTTTTATTATTAGACGAGCCTACAAACGACCTAGACTTAAAAGCAATTCAATGGTTACAAGACTTCTTAATTGATTTTGAAAATACAGTTATAGTTGTATCTCACGATAGATATTTTTTAAACAAAGTATGTACAAATATTGCAGATGTTGACTTTGGAAAGATTAAATTATATCCAGGAAACTATGATTTCTGGCATGAATCAAGCCAACTTGCATTAAAGCAGATGAAAGAAGCAAACAAGAAGAAAGAAGAAAAAATAAAAGAATTACAAGAATTCATTGCAAGATTTAGTGCAAATGCTTCAAAATCAAAACAGGCTACATCAAGGAAAAAATCACTTGAAAAAATTGAGCTAGATGAAATAAAACCATCAAATAGAAAGTATCCATATATTGATTTTAAACCAGATAGAGAACCAGGAAAAGAAGTTTTAATGGTAAATCATATTTCTAAAACAGTAGATGGTCAAAAAATATTAAATGATGTTTCTTTTGTAGTAAATAGAGAAGATAAAATTGCATTTTTAGCAGAAAATGAATTAGCAAAAACAGTTTTATTCCAAATTATTTCAGGAGAAATAGAACCAGATGAGGGTGAAATTGTATGGGGAACAACAATTACATCATCATATTTCCCAAAAGATAATAATTATTTATTTAATGTAGACTTAAATTTAGTAGATTGGTTAAGACAATACTCTAAAGAACAAGACGAAACATATATACGTGGCTTCTTAGGAAGAATGCTGTTCTCAGGCGAAGAAGCATTGAAAAAAGTAAATGTATTATCTGGTGGCGAAAAAGTTAGATGTGTTTTATCAAAATTAATGCTATCAGGCGCTAATTTATTGATTTTTGATGAACCAACTAACCACCTAGATATGGAAAGTATTACTTCATTAAATGAAGGAATGAGCAAATTTAAGGGTGTTATATTATTTACATCACATGACCACCAATTAACTCAAACAGTTGCAAATAAAATAGTAGATTTAAGAGATGACAAAACAATTGTAAAACAAGGAACGTATGATGAATATTTAGAACTTAACTAAAACATAAGTAGGGATTTGACATTTATGATAGAATAATCCAAAAAAAGCAAAGGAGAAATTCAAATTGGATATTACAAAAATTATAGCAAATGAATTAAATGTACAAGAAAAGCAAGTAGATAGTGCAATTTCATTAATTGATCAAGGTAACACTATACCATTTATTGCAAGATATAGAAAAGAAGCTACAGGCGGACTAAGCGACGAAATCTTGAGAAATTTAGGGGAAAGATTAAATTATTTAAGAAACTTAAATACAAGAAAAGATGAAATAATAAGGTTAATTGACGAGCAAGGAAAGCTTACGGAAGAGCTAAGTAAGAGCATCGAAGAAGCTGTAACTCTTGCTGAATTAGAAGATTTATATAGACCATATAAGCAAAAGAAAAAAACAAGAGCAACAATAGCTAAAGCAAAAGGATTAGAGCCTTTAGCAATGATTATTTGGGAACAAGAAGAGAAAAAAGACATTTATGAAATTGCTAAAGAATATGTAAATGAAGAAAAAGAGGTTAAAACTGTAGAAGATGCTATAAGCGGTGCTCAAGATATCATTGCAGAAATGATTTCAGATGATGCAAGCTATAGAAAGAAAATAAAGTCATTCTGTTTTAGAGAAGCAACTTTATCTAGCAAAGCTGCAAAAGAGGAAAAATCACCTTATGAAATGTATTATGACTATAGCGAGCCAATACTGCATATTCCAAGTCACAGAGTACTTGCAATGAACAGAGGAGAGGCAGAAGAGTTTTTAAAGGTTAAATTAGAAAAACCTGAGGAAAAGATATTATCTTTCTTAAAATACAAAATTATAAAGCCTAAAACTCAGTTTGAACCTTTATTAGAAGCAACTATAGAAGATAGTTATAAAAGACTTATTGAGCCTTCAATAGAAAGAGAAATAAGAACAGACCTTACAGAAAAAGCAGAAGAAAAGGCAATAAAAGTATTTGGACAGAATGCAAAACAGTTGCTACTTCAACCGCCAATTAAAGGTATGACAGTTATAGGATTTGACCCTGCATATCGTACAGGATGTAAAATTGCAGTAATTGATGATACAGGAAAACTACTAGACTATACAACAATTTATCCAACAGAACCTCAAAATGATGTTGAAGGATCAAAGAAAAAATTAAAAGAACTAATAAATAAATATGATGTAAATATGTTTGCGATTGGAAATGGAACAGCATCACGTGAATCAGAGCAATTTATATCAGATTTAATTAAAGAAATACCAGACAAAACCATATATTATGCAATAGTTAGTGAAGCTGGTGCGTCTGTATATTCTGCATCAAAGCTTGCAACAGAGGAATACCCAGATATAAATGTTTCAATTCGTGGAGCTATTTCAATAGCAAGAAGATTACAAGACCCACTAGCAGAGCTTGTAAAAATTGATCCAAAATCAATAGGTGTTGGTCAATATCAACATGACGTTGACCAAAAGAAATTAGCAGAAAGCTTAACTGGTGTAGTAGAAGATGCAGTTAACTCAGTAGGTGTAGATGTAAACACAGCAACTCCATCATTGCTTTCTTATGTATCAGGAATTAATAATACTATTGCTAAAAACATAGTTAAATACCGTGATGAAAACGGAGCATTAAAACAAAGAAAAGAATTGTTAAAAGTGCCAAAACTCGGTAAAGCTGCATTTGAACAATGTGCAGGATTTTTAAGAATATTGCGGAGGAGACAATCCTCTTGAGATTACGGCAGTGCACCCAGAGAGCTATTCAGCTGCTGAAAATTTATTAAAGAAAATTGGTTATACAACTGAAGATTTATTAGATAAAGAAAAATTAAAAGAAATTAAGGAAAAAGTTAAAAGTATTAATGTTGCTGAAACTGCAAAAGATTTAAACGTTGGAGAGCCAACACTAGCAGATATAATGACTGAAATTTCAAAACCAGGAAGAGACCCAAGAGAAGAAATGCCAAAACCAATTTTAAGAGCTGATGTACTTAAATTTGAAGATTTACAAGAAGGAATGAGCTTAACAGGAACAGTTAGAAACGTTGTAGATTTTGGTGCATTTATTGACATAGGAGTAAAACACGACGGACTTGTACATATATCACAAATGTCAGATAGCTACATTAAACACCCATCACAGGTTGTATCCGTAGGAGATATTGTAAAAGTAAAAGTAATTGGAATAGATAAAGATAAACAAAAAGTAAGCTTAAGCATGAAAAATTAAGAAAAACATTTTGGCCGATGATAATTTTAGGGACGTATCTATATAGACACGTCCCTAAAATTATCATTGACCTTATTTAAGCACTGTATTTTTCTTGTATCTCTTTTATTTTATCAAATTCATTTTCTAGAATATCTAAGAATACCTTAGCAATTTGTGGGTCGAATTGTGTACCAGCACATCTTTGGAATTCGCTCTTAACAACATCCATTGGAAGTGCAGTACGATATGGTCTTACTGAAGTCATTGCATCAAATGTATCCGCAACAGCAGCAATTCTTGCTAAGAAAGGAATTTCTTCTCCTTTTAACTTTGAAGGATATCCTGTTCCATCATATTTTTCATGATGATGTTTTACAATAGGAATAATATCTGCAAATATTGTTGCATTAGATAATATATGAGCACCTATTGATGGATGGTTTTTGATTTGTGAGTATTCATCGTCAGAAAGTTTAGAATCCTTTAGCAATATGCTATCTGGTACTCCAATTTTACCAATATCGTGGAACAAACCACCAATTCTTAAAATTCTAAGATCTTCTTCAGAAAGTCCTAATTTTTCTCCTATTAAAACAGAGAAAGCAGAAACACGATCTGAATGTCCTCTTGTATACACGTCTTTTGCTTCAACCGTTTGACGAAGAGTTTCTATACTCTCCATATAAGCTTTTTCTAGTTTTTCATATGTATCACTTAATTCTTCATTAATTCTTTTAATGGTATTCATTTGTTCAATAGACTTAATGCCAGACTCTATTAATAGAAGTAGCTGATCCTGTTTATCACTTTTTTCACAATAACCTTGAATATCAAGTCTACGAATTGTTTCTAAAGGAGGTGCTAAGTCTTTATGACCTGTAAGTAAAAGAATATATAGGTCTTTATTAAATTTTCTAACTTCTTCTACAACTGCATCTCCATGAACTGGTGTCATAATAAAGTCAAGTATAAGCAAATCAAAATGTTCTGATTTTATTCTTTCAACTGCTTCAACTGGATTTGTAAGTCCAGTTAAGTTGTACCCAGAACGTCTTAAAAAAACGGAAAGAGTATCAATAACACCTGGATCGTCATCTACAGCTATAATTTTGTATTGAGAGTTTTCGTTTTGTACTGCTCCTTTTCTCATAAAACATACCTTTATGCTTGAAACACAAGCTCCTTTCTTTATTATCCTTATGAATTATATTAATAAATTTAAAAAAAATCAATTATTTACTACAAATTTCCGAAAAAAGTTGACAAATTTAGTTAACATGAATATAATAATTGTATCTAAAACAAAGAGAGGGACATATAAATGAATCTTAAGAATATAATTATTAATTGCTGTTGTAGATAATAATACTCTATCTATTGTAGATATGAGTATTAATTTGCATACCTACAATAGTGATTATATTTTATTTAAGATAGATTATAAGAGCTATGTGGGATTTTACACATAGCTTTTTTGTTTAAAAAAATAAGGAGGAACCGTTTATGAAAATTTACAATTCAATGACTGGTAGAAAAGAAGAATTTATTCCTATTGATGGAAAGAATGTGAAGATGTATGCGTGCGGAATTACAGTAAACGATTTAAGCCATATTGGTCACGCAAGGCAAGCAATTGTATATTCAATGTTTGCTGATTACCTAAGATACAGAGGATACAATGTAAAATATGTTAGAAACTATACAGACGTAGATGATAAAATTATAGATAAAGCCAATCAATTAGGTAAAAACGCTATCGAATTTTCAAAAGAGCAGATAGTGGAAGCTGAAAAAGATATGCATGAATTACATATTACAGAAGCAGATGTAAAAACAAAAGCTTCTGAATATATCGAAAAAATTATCAATTTTGTTGAAAAATTAATTGAAAAAGACATGGCATATGCTACTGAAAAAGGTGATGTTTATTACAGAGTAAGAAACTTCAGAAGCTACGGAAAGTTGTCACACAGGAAAGTTGATGAGCTTTTAAATGGAGTTAGAATTGATTTAGAAGAAGGAAAAGAAGACCCAATTGATTTTGCACTTTGGAAATCAGCTAAACCGGGTGAAGTTTCATGGGATTCTCCATGGGGAAAAGGAAGACCAGGTTGGCATATTGAGTGCTCTGTAATGGCTACTGATACACTTGGCGAAACAATAGACATTCATGGAGGCGGAAGAGACTTAATATTCCCACACCACGAAAACGAAATTGCACAAAGTGAAGCATTAACAGGAAAAGACTTTGCACATTATTGGTCACACTGCGGACTTATAAAAATAAATGGTGAAAAGATGAGTAAATCACTTGGAAATTCAATAACAATAAGAGATGCAGTTAAAATGTATGACTATGAAGTTATCAAATATTTAATGCTTTCAAAACATTATTCTTCTGATATAGATATTCATGATGAAGACTATGTACTTGCAGAAAAGCAATTGTATTATTTCTATAATACTATTTCTGCAGCAGAAAAGTATGCTAAAATATATAATGGTGATGCAAATGGAGAAAGGGTTGAAGACGATAGCCTTAATACAATTAAAGAACAATTTATAGTTGCTATGGATGATGACTTTAACACTCCAGTTGCTATTGCAAACTTGCATGTAGCACTTAAAAACCTAAATAATCTAATAAAAACATCAAATAAAGCGAATAGGCAAGTTGTTGCTAATACAGTTGTAAAGAGTGTAAATGATGTAAAAGAAGTATATGGAGTTTTAGGATTGCTTAAACAAAATCCAGAAGAATTTGCAAATAAAATGAAAGAAAAGTATTTAAGCAAAATGAACCTAGATGAAAAATATATTAATGATGAAATTGAAAAAAGGGCTGAAGCTAAGAAAAATAAGGATTACGAGCAAGCAGATAAAATAAGAGCAGAACTAGATAGTAAGGGCATAATATTAAATGACACAGTGGATGGAACTAAATGGGACATAAAGGAATTATACTAAAATTGAAATTGATAATGTTTTATGATATTATTAAAACAACTAATAACGTATGGGGGATAAAATGAAAAAAGTACTATTAATAGGTTTAATTTTAATAGTAATAATTGTAGGGCTTGAGGGAAAATCATATGCTGAATCATATGGAAGAATTGTTTCTTTTGATAATAACAAAATAATGACATACCAGCAATTAGACTATATGCGAATTGTTTCATCCAAAGGTCATATTCTTTCAGAACTGCAAACAAATACATATATAGGCACAGAGGAGACAATAACAAGAATGGGGAAGAATTTAGATATCTGTCTTATAGTAGACTTATCAGGTTCAATGGATGAAGCAACAAATGCAGACGAATACAAAAAGTATTATGACGCATATAAAGAAGTAAAAAAGCAATTTGAAAAAGATATTCGTGATGGTATAATTAAAATTTATGATGATGATGGAAGCGTAATTGCCCCGTCAGATATATTAAAAATCAGAAACAGTAAAGACTATAAAAATAAACTAACAGAAAAAAAGGATGAAACTCGAAGAGAAAATCCGTATGTAACAAAACTTGAGGTTCTAAAAAATGGAACGATTGAGCTAATAAGAAAAATAAAAGAAAAATATGATGGTAGCGAGTATACTGTAAGAATCGGTATTGTAACATATGAGTCTAAAATTAAATTAGCGTTCAATTTGACGGAGTGCACGGATGAAAAATTTGAATTAATGAAAGAAAAAATTCAAAGTTTTGAAGCTGATGGAACCACAAAAACTTATGCTGCAATGCAATTTGCCAAAGAAAGAGTTTGGCAAAAAGATAATGCAGATACTCTAAAATACACTATTTTAATTACAGATGGGCTTGCAACAAACCGCGAAACTATTGGAAGTGAAAAGTTCGGACTTGAAATAAATGACATAAAAAAAATAACAGATAAATTTTTCACTATATTTATAGCAAGTGGTCAAAAAGTAGATGAATACAAAAAAGCAGCTGAAGACTATAAAAATTCAGATGAATCATTATTTATTGACTCTAAAGAGTTTTATAATATTATGACTGAAGAATTGTTCGATTATGTTGTAACATCGCATGTGAATGCGCTGTCGCTGATTACAGAAGTAATACAAGCACGTAATGCAAAAATTGGAGATACAAATAGCTTCTTTGCAGAAATAGATAGTGAGCTTTTAAATGGGGCTATTATGGAGATGGAATACAGTTTTAATATTGTTACCACAGAAGAAATAGAAAGTATAAAAATAAAAGATTATTTAGGGGATTTAGGGTTCGATGAAAATGCAAAACTGATAACAAGCGGAGAAACAAATACTTCATTTGGGTGGAAAAAAACAAACAATGGAATTTTGTACACAACCATAACCCCAACAATGGAAGTAGATGAAAATGGTAAATATAAACCTATATCTATTAAGCTTTTATTAACAAAAGTAATATCTATAGGATCTGATATAACTGAGCAAGACAACAAAGCAGATATTGAAATAAAAACTAAAAGTGGACAGATTTATAAAACTGCAGATGCATTAGACGATGGAACTATCATTGAAAGTCTTGAGGACTTTGAACTAATTGAAGAAGATCCGCAAGGAAAGATAATAAGAATAGCAGGAAAAATTTTACCTCCAACTATAACAGTAACAGATCCAATGGGAAATAAAGAAAAAGATTTTGCGATAGTTATTGCTATTGTAATAAGCACGGCGGTGATATGTTTATTTGCATATTGTACAAGAATAATAAAGAAAAAGAAAACATAAAACTAAAAAAGGAGCAAAATATATATTTTGTTCCTTTTTTTAGTTTGCAAAGACAAAAATTGAAAAAAATGTAATATTATGGTATAATTTATATAAGTAGGTAAACTACGGAAACACACTATTGAAGCCAAATAACCAAAATAAACACAGAGGAAAAGGAGAAAATAAATGAAAAAAATTGTATGTGTATTTCGTTTATTATTTATAACAATTCTGGTGTTATTGACAAGTGGTACTGTATATGCAGAAGAAGGCAGAATTGTTTCTTTTGACAATGATAAAATAGTAGTGTTTCAACAATTAGATTATATGAGAATAACAACATCAAAGGGAAATTTATTATCAGAATTAGAAACGAAAACTGATATAGGAACTGAAAGTGTAACATATAGTACATCTAGTAATATAGATATTTGCTTTATACTTGATAAATCTGGTTCAATGAAAAATGGAAGATTAGAAATTCTAAAAGAAGCAGTAATAAAACTTATTGATAATTTGCGTTCAAACTTTGAAGACAAATCTAAATTAAGAATAGCTGCAATGACTTTTTCAACAGGAAACGAGCTTTTATTTAATCTTACTGAATGTACAGATGAAAATTTGCCAATGATACGAGGAAAAATAAATAGTATGACATATAATGGAGGTACATTTACTGTATCTGCCATGAAATATGCTCAAGCTAATATTTGGAACAATCCTATTCCAAATGATACAATTAGATATACAATATTAATTACAGATGGTGAAGCTGATCATACGGAAATTAGTGAGGTTAACAATACGATAAATAGTATAAAAAATGATGCTACATCGGGATTATTTACAGTTTTTTGTGCAGAAGATAAAGAAGTACTAAATGGACGCGGAGGACGTTCTAAATTAAGTGAATTATACGGTGAATCTGATGAAATTGTTTTTTGCAGTGATGAAAACTTTGAAGAAACAATAACAGTTGAAGTATTTAACTTTATAACAGAAAGATATGTAGATATAAAATCATTAAAAACAGAAACAATACAAGCATATAATGCAAAGGCATTAAACGAGAACTCGGTAGAAGCGGAAATAGATGACGAATTATTACAAGGTGCAACTTTAGAAATGGAATATAGCTTTAACATTGTTACAACCGAAGAGATAGAAGAAATAAGTATAGAAGATTTTATAACAAGTTTAGGATTCGACAAAGATGCTAAGCTTATAACTGCAAATGAAACAAATAATACATATGGATGGAATCCTGTTAATGATACTGTAGTTACAACATTTGCACCTATAATGGAAAAAGAAGAAGACGGTAGTTATAAAAGGATTGTTGTAAAATTATTGCTTAACAAGGTAATAGCAATTGATTCAGATATAACAGATGAAACGAACAAAGCGAATATTACAATAAAAACAAAAAGCGGTGAAACATATACAACAAAGAATTTATCAACACAAGGGCAAGACACATATGCAATATCTCCATCTATTACTATAACGTCACCAAAGGGAAATAATAGTAATTTTAATGACTTATTTGTAATTATCTTTACACTTATACTCCTTGTAGCTATTTTAAACATAAAAAATAACAATATTCGTAAGTAAAAGTCTTGAAAAAAACACCAAAATATTGTAAAATACAAACAAAAAACGAGGAGGACGAGCATGAAAGTCAAGTCAATTAAGGAAGTATACGAAGCAGCAGATAAAGGAGAACTTGGTAGTGTATACCTAGGAGGCTGGGTAAGAACATCAAGATTATCTAAAGCAATAGGATTTATAGAACTATTTGATGGAACAATTCAAAAAACTATGCAAATAGTTTTTGATGATAAACTAGAAAACTTTGAAGAGATTTCAAAAGTAACAGTTGGAAGCTGCCTAAGAGTAGAAGGTGAAATTGTATTATCACCAAACGAAAAACAAAAATATGAAATACAAGCTAAAAAAATAGAAATAGAAGGTCTTGCAGATCAAAACTATCCATTACAAAAAAAGAGACATTCATATGAATATTTAAGAACATTACCACATTTAAGAGCAAGAACAAATCTTTTTTCTGCAATATTCAGAGTAAGATCTGTTTTAAACTATGCTATTCATAAATACTTAAATGAAAATGGATTTGTATACGTTCCAACACCATGTATTACAACATCTGACTGCGAAGGAGCAGGTGAAGTATTCAAAATTACAACCGTAGATTTTGATAATTTACCATTAAACGAAGAGAAGAAATTTGACTATTCTCAAGATTTCTTTGGAAAACCTGCATATATGACAGTTAGTGGACAATTAAATGTAGAGCCATTCTGTATGGCATATAGAAAAGTATATACATTTGGCCCATGCTTTAGAGCAGAAAACTCAAATACAACTCGTCACGTAGCTGAATTCTGGCAAGTTGAACCAGAAATGGCTTTTGCAGATTTAGATGATTTAATTGAAACAATAGAAGGATTAAGCAGATATATTATTAAATATGTATTAGATAACTGCAAACTAGAACTAGAATTATTTGACCAATTTGTAGAACCAGGATTAATTGCAAAACTTGAAAATGTTGCAAATTCAAACTTTGCAAGAATTAGCTATAAAGAAGCTATGGAATTACTTAAAAAATCTGGAAAAGAATTCAGTGTTCCAGTAGATGCTGAAGGCGGAATTCAAACAGAGCATGAAAGATATTTAGCAGACGAATATTTCAAAAAACCTGTATTTGTAACAGATTATCCAAAAGAAATAAAAGCATTCTATATGAAAGTAAATGATGATGGAAAAACTGTTGCAGCAACAGATTTGCTTTTCCCAGGACTAGGAGAAATAGTAGGAGCAAGTGAGAGAGAAGCAAGATACGATGTTTTGTTGAATAGAATAAAAGAAATGGGATTAAACCCAGAAGACTATGCATGGTACTGTGACCTAAGAAGATACGGAACATGCACACACAGCGGTTTTGGAATGGGAATTGAAAGAATGATGAGATTTATTACAGGAATGGAAAATATAAGAGACGTTATTCCATACCCAAGAGCACCAAAATATGCAGAATTTTAATAAACAAAGCAAGTAGCTAAAAACTGCTTGCTTTAATATTATTAATAGAAAGTATGAGAAAAAGTGCAAAAATATAATTACAATAAATTAAATGAATATTTAAAAAACAAATATGGCGAAAGAACTCTTAAAATATGCATAGATGGTGGATTTACATGCCCAAACAGAGATGGAAAAATATCAACTGGTGGATGCATATTCTGTAGTGGCAGAGGCTCAGGAGAACATATTAATGAAAAATTAAGCATTAAAGAACAAGTGGAAAATTATTTTTCTAGTTACAGAGCTAAAAGAGCAAATAAATTTATAGCATATTTTCAAAATTTTACTAACACTTATGATTCAATTGAAAACCTTGAAAAGAAATATAATGAAGCACTAATTAATGAGCAAATAGTATGCCTTTCAATTGCAACAAGGCCAGATTGCATTGACGAAAATATATGCAAATTGTTAGTTAAATTTAAAGAAAAAGTTGATGTATGGGTAGAACTGGGATTACAAACTTCTAATGATATTATAGGCAGATTTATTAATAGAGGTTATGATTCAGAGACATTTACCAAAGCCTTAAAACTATTGAACAAATATGGATTAGAAACAATTGTGCATATTATGGTAGGACTTCCTAATGAAACATTTGAAGATGTAAAAGATACAGTAAAATTTTTAAATGAGCATAATTATCAGGGTATAAAAATTCATTCTACATATGTTGTAAAAGAAACGGTATTGGATAAACTATATGAACAAGGCAAATACGTTCCTATGGAATTAGATTACTACATAGAAACTGCATGCTACGTAATTACACATATTAACCCTAATGTTGTAATACATAAGATTTCAGGAGATGCACCGAAGAATTTGTTAGTTTCACCAGAGTGGAACTTGCATAAGAAACTAATGTTAAATGGAATTAACAAATATTTAAGCAAGAATAATTTACATCAAGGAATGTATTTTAAATAGGTATAAGGAGTGATAATATGAGACTAATTTTAGCATCAGGTTCAAGAGTAAGAAGAGAAATATTTGACATGATAGGATGGAAGTATGAGATAATTACTAGTAATGAAGAAGAACACAGTAACAGTAAAGACCCAAAGCAATATGTAATGGATCTCGCAAAACATAAAGCAAATTCGGTAAAAAACCAGATTACAGGGGAAGCTCTAATAATTGCTGCAGATTCAATTATATATATGGATGGAAAGAAATTTGAAAAACCAAAAAGCAAATATGAAGCATTTGAAAATATTAAGAAAATGAGTGGCAAATCAACATTTGCATTAACAGGAGTAACAATAATAGATTTATACAAAAACGAAGAAATATCTTTTGTGGATGAAACAGAAGTGCATTTTAAAGAAGTCTCAGAAACAGATATTACATGGTATGTAGAAAACCAGGAATATATTTTAGAAAGAGCAGGATACTCTTTAAAAGGTAAAGCATCACTCTTTGTAGATAAGCTAGTAGGAGATTATTACAATGTATTAGGAATGCCAGTAGGAATGCTATACAGTAAATTAAACGAGCTAGGCTATTCAATGCGAGACTTTGAGATGAGATAAGAAAAAACTTTAGAACGAATAAAAAACGTTTCAGATTAACTGAAACGTTTTTTATTCGCCCTTTATTTATCCGTTTATTGGTAAATGAATAAAGAATGCTGTTCCTTTATTTTCTTCAGATTCAAATGTAATGTTTCCATTAAAATGTGCACGTATATTTGAATATGACATAAATAATCCAAGACCTGTTCCGTTTTTTCCTTTTGTTGTAATCATTTCTTTGAACAATTTTTCTTTAACTTCTTTTGGCAAACCTGGACCATAGTCACGAATCTCAATAATTAACTCTTCATTTTGTTCATATAATTTCATATCAATTTTGTTATCAGGCTTTCCGCCATAACTTTGTATTGCATTAGAAATCATATTATTGATAACTTGAACTAAACTATTTATATTTCCATTCATCTCTAAGTTTGGATCCACATTCATTTCTACATTCATTTCAACTAATGCATTTTTTAATTCGTGTTTCATTAAAATGTTTACACGTTTTACAAGTTCTTCTATGTTAAATGTTACTGCTTGCTCGTCCGATAATGTTACGGCTTGACCTTTTACGGCTGTTATTACGTCAGACATATAGCTTGTATAATCTTTAACTTTATCAACCCAATTCTGCATATCTTTTGCAATATCATGATGATCTTGAGGTGTAACTTCAGGATCTTCTATAGAAGAATCATATTCCTTGATTAAATCTGTAAGCCCTTCAGCAGCACCAGAGATTGACATGATAGGTGTTTTTAAATTGTGTGCAATACCACCAATCATTTGTCCGAGAGATGCCAAACGTTCACGCTCTATAAGCAAATCCTGACTGTTTTGAATTGTTTCAATATCCTGCATATGTTGTGTAACATCTTTAAATAGTATTAAAAAACCGTATAGTACTGTTATTGGATGAAATGCTACTTATCTCAATATTAAAAAATTTATTAAGTTTTTCAGAATTTTTCTCTAATACGACAGTTTGTGCTAAATTATTTTTTACAGTATTTAATGCATTTTCTAATTCATCTTTTTTAAGTTTTAAATCACTAGAATCAACTAATAGTACAAAAATATCCATGTTTCTTAAAGCATTTGCATTTACTTTGGTAGTTTTAACAAAAGGTTCATTAAAATCAATTATTTTGTATTCATCGTCAATAACTAAGTATGAATCTGACATTCTATCTACAACCCTTTGTAGAGCTATAGGGGCAATCTTCAAAAAATCAAATTTGAAAATAGCAAAAGCAAAGCAAAGCATACTTATTGTAAACGAAATAGGTGTAACATATATTGACATATTAACTAATCCAAGAGTTCCCATAATATTTGTAGCAACAGGAACTAAGGTTCCAATTAAAACAGGAACTGACTGCTTTGAAAAGAAACCTGAGTTTTTAATAGAATATTTGAGTAAGTAAAAAAGTCCAATAAATAAACAAGCATACGAATATACAGAGTGTACATAAAAATATGGGCCAAAAACAGTTTCTTTAATAATAGTAGAGTATTTAACATAAAACAAATGATGATAATCATTAAAAAACATCAAAATTGTTGAAATGAGAGGAATAACAAAAAGCAACAAATGAATTTTTTTAAAAGTTATTCTTGTTTTTGAAAATACAATACCAAGAAACATAAATTCTACTGGAATAAAGCATGCACCAAAAGATGCCATTCCCTCAAAAAACACAGGATTTATGCTACTTTTTTGAAAAGTTATTTGTAAAATTAAACTAAAGGTCCAAATCATCATAAATAATAGACAGTATACAAATATCCTGTTTATTTGATTGTGGCTTTTGGACTTTTTAGAAACAACAATAGTAGTAATAGCCAATACAAACAAAGATATTACTAAAATAGCTAAATATGAAATGTTTTCCATATGATATTCCTCCTAGAAATTTAGAAAATTAATTTTTTTCATATAGTCTATATATTTTTTCATATATATATCATTAATTTTTGGCCACCTAAACTTGCATTTAGATAAATAATTAACAGACATGTTTGATTTGATATGAATATTACTTTTGTACGAAATAGTTTTATTTTTTTCAATGTCATTGATTATATTGCTAATACTTTTTTGCGATGCTTTATCAGATAGAATGTTTTCAATATATGCTGAAAAATCGTCGTTTTTCATTATTTTTATAGTTACACCATATTTGTGAAGCAATTTAATAATCTTTTTAGCTTTGATGTGTTTTTTATTGTAAATGTGTAGAACAGAAATATTCTTAGGTTTATATTGCATACATGTGATAATAGCATTGCTACATAAATCAACAGGTGTAAATTCGATTTCTTGAGATAAAAGAGACCTAGGAATAGCCTTAATATTTAAAAAGGTTTGTAATCTGTTTGCAAAGGCATTATCAGATGGATTATATTGGAAATGGCCATCTGAATATCTGCTTGTTATATTACCTAGTCTTAAAATTTGTGCGTCAAGTCCATTAGGAATTTCGCTTAAAATTATTTTTTCGGCCTCATATTTACTTCTAATATACACATTATCTATAACTTGGTTAATAAATAAATTCTTTTCTGAGAAATAAGTTATTGATTTATTTTGATTATTAGAAACAGATCCATCCATTAACATATTTCCAGAAACACTCAAAGTTGATAGGTGTATAAACCTTTTAGAATGTGCTTTACAGTATTTTACAGCATTTACGATTGTTCCAATATTTATATCTTTAAACTTTTCAAAATTACCGAAATGCTTAACGTTTGCAGCAGAGTTAATAATTGTAGAAACATTATCAGTAATTAGTTGTATGTCCCTACTATTAAGCCCAAAGTCTGGCTTTGTTACGTCACCCTCAATTACTTTTATCCTATTTTCTACATATGTATCAAGTTCGTTACCAAAGTAAAAGTGCAAAACTTTTAGAAATCTTGATAAAACATCTTCTTCATTTTTAAATCTCATAAGACAGTAAATTGTACCGGTATCATGCTTAATAAAACTATTTATTATGTGCATTCCTACATAGCCATTGCTTCCAAGTAACAATACATTGTTGTGATTAGAATAATCAATATTATAATTGAATTTAAATTTATTTTGTTCTAAAACATTGTCAATGTTAGTATAGTCATAGCTATCTATAGGAGCGCTATAGCTATTATCAGAAATTGAATCTGCTATTTTTCTAATTGTTTTATATTTAAATATATCCGCATATGGAATGTCAATTCCAATATTTAAAGCTTGTACTTTAAAGTTGATTGCTAGTAAAGAATCAGCTCCAAGATCAAACAAATCATTATCTATGCCTACTTTTGTTTCAAGTATCTGAGACCATATGCTACAAATCTCCTTTTGCAAATCAGTCTCAGGTGGAGTATATAACAAATTGGAATCACATTCCGATTCTTTAAAATTATTTAAATATTTTGTATCAATCTTTCCATTATTAGTTAATGGAATGTGATCAATCTGAAATATATACTTTGGAATCATGTAATTTGGCAACTTTTCACCGAGTTTTCTTTTTATTTCAGGAACATTTATTGGAGTTTCTGAAACAACGAAAGCTTTTAAATATTTTTGGGATTTATCAGGAATTACAGCACATGATTTTATTCCATCAAATGTTGCAAGATGAGATACAATACCAGAAGGTTCAATTCTTAACCCATTTATTTTTACTTGCAAATCATTTCTTCCAATATATTCAAGTTCACCGTTTGTATTGTATAAAGCTAAATCGCCAGTCTTATACAATAATTCATTGTTGAATTTTGAGTTAACAAATGAAGCACTAGTTTTTTTGGCATCATTAATATAACCAGCAGAAACAGCAACGCCTGATACGCATATTTCTCCAGGGATTCCAATAGGACAAAGATTTAAATCATTATCCAAAATATATATAGAAGTATTTGGATTTGGTTTACCTATACTGATAGCATCTGCATTTATGAACTCGTTAGAACAACATGCACTTGCTTCAGTAGGGCCGTATCCGTTATATATTTTTGCTGATGTAAATTTTCTTAACTTGTTGAGCAAAGAATTTGTAAAGACTTCTCCACCCAACTGAAAAGCTTTAAGATGCTTTAAACACAAAGCAATTTCATCTGTTGAAGTTAATAGATTCATTTTTGAAGGTGTTGTTATTAAAAATTCAATTTCATTTTCAATAATTTTTTTACTAATCAATACAGGATTCTTCATTTCTTCTTCATTTAGCAAATAGAGGGTTCTGCCTAAAAGTATTGAAGAAAATACTTCAACGGCAAACATATCAAAAGAAACTGCAGAAAGTCCTAAATGATTTTTGTATTTATCAATTTCCATCAGGTCACAAAAAGAGTATACCAGATTTATAAATCCGTCATTTTTAAGCATAACACCTTTTGGCGTACCCGTTGAACCAGAAGTATATATGATTGAAAATACATTATTATCTGATTTTTCTGAAACTAATTGTTGTGGAGCTTCGTTAGAATAATCAACATTATTTGTAAAAATGAAGTTTTTAAATAATATATCATACTCCTTATCAATTATTAAACCATTTGCATTACTACTATTTAAAACAAATTGTATATGATCTTTTGGAAGCGTAGGGTCGATTAATATATATGTTGCTCCAAGTTTAAGAACAGATAAAATGTATGCTATTATATCTGCATTACGTTCACACATTATAGCTACAATATCGTTTTTCTTAATATTATGTTCTAACAAATATAATGCAAAGATACTTGCTTTTTTATTTAACTGCATATAAGACAATTTAGTGTTTTCAAATACAATAGCTGTTTTATTTGGAGTCAGTAAAACTTGGTCTTCAAAAAGCTGTATAATAGATTTGTTTAAAGGATAAGATGGTTTTGAAACTCCCTGAGATAAAGCCAATATTTCATCTTTTTCTGTGTCAGATATCATTACTATGTTTGCAATTGTTAAATCGACATTGTTCAATACTTCTTTTAATATATTAATATAATGGTTTAATAGACCTTGTACGTAATCTTTTGTAAATAATTCTATGTTATATTCAAAAAGAATATTAAATTTGTCAGGCTGAGGAGTTACTTCAATAGTAAAATCAAATTTAGATACATTTGACCTAGGAATGTAGTAATCTGATTTTATATTACCAAAAGAAATAGATGGATATATTTCATTCTGGAAGACGAACATTGTATCAAACACAGAACTATTTTTACCATTAGTAGATTGATTAATTTTCTTCATAATATTGTCAATTGGATAATATTGGTATGTAAAACTTTCCAAAGAAATGGTCCTTATATTATTTAGAAAATCTTTAAATGCCAAAGAACTATCTATATTAGTCCTCAATGGAAGAGAATTTACAAACATTCCTATAATATCATGCAATTCTGGAAAATTTCTGTTAATTATTGGTGTGCCAACGATTATATCGGTTTGAGATGTATATTTGTAGAGTAAAATATAATAAACTGAAAGCATTATCATATAAGGAGTAACACGAAATTCCTTTGATAGCTTATTTATTTTATTTACCAATTCACTATCAATTTGTCCAGAAACAACATCTCCTTTATAAGAACGAGAGTGTTCTAACTTTTTGGAAGGCATGTTAAGAACAGGTAAATCACCACTAAGTAAATCTAGCCAGTAATTTTCCGCATCATTAAAAGAATTATTATTTATAGAAGAACATTCCCAAATTGCGTAATCTTTGTAATCGATTTGTGGTTCACATATTGATTCTCCGTTGTATGTTTTGCATACAGAATTAATGAGTATAGACAAAGATGTTCCATCAGAGATAATATGATGAGTGTCAACAGCAAGTAAAACTTTACCATCATTTAACTTAAAAAGTTTAGCTCTCAATAACGGAGCCATAGATAAATCAAATGGCTTAATGAAGTTCTTAAATACTTGATCCAAGTGTAAACTATCCAAATCAACTTCATCAACATCTATAGAAAATTGAACTTGATCTTGGATTTTTTGTACGACGTCATTTTCTGTAGTTACAAAATAAGTACGTAATGAAGCTTGTTTAGAAATCACTTCATTGAATGATTCTTCAAGCTTTGCAACATTTGGAATACTGTCTAAAAGCAATCCACCTGAAACATTGTAAAGTGTGTTTCTTTCTCCATACATCATAGAAGCATAATAAATTCTCTTTTGAGCTGAAGACAGTGGATATGATTCTTGTGTTGCTGCTTTTTCTATTTTATATGTATTAGAAGGACTCCTTTCTAATATTAAGTCTGAGAGTTCTCTAATTAGAGGGTGGTTATAAATGTCTTTGACAAATATTTCTACATGAAATTCATTGTAAATTCTTGAGCATAGGTTAATAGCAGTTAAAGAATCACCACCCAAATCAAAGAAAGATGCGTTAATGTTGACATTAGAGATGCCTACATAATCACTAATTATATTTATCAATTTTAAATCTGTGTCATTTCTTGGCGGGATAATATCATAACTATTATCACTAATATCTGGTTTAGGTAATTTGTTTTTGTCAATTTTTCCGTTTGGTGTATATGGTAAACTATCAAGCAAAATGTAGTATTGTGGTATCATATAATCAGGAAGTGAAGACCTGAGGCTTTGACGGATACTATCACCGGTTATTGTATTATTTGCAGTATAATATGCACACAAAAATTCGTGAGAATCTTCAAGGACACTTTTAACAACGATACAATTGGTTATACCATCAATTTGAACAATTTTTTCTTTGATCTCATCTAATTCAATACGTAATCCTCTAATTTTTATTTGACTGTCTTTTCTTCCAAGGCAAATTATTTCACCATTAGGTTGATAATAACCCCAGTCACCAGTTTTGTACATAAATGAGTTATTATTAAACAAATTAGGCAAAAAGCTTTTTCTTGTTAGTTCTGTATTATTAAGATAACCAAGGCCAACACCATCTCCTGCTATATATAATTCACCAGGAGTGTTAATCGGACTTAAAGATTTATTTTGGCCCAGAATATATATTTGAGTGTTATATAAAGGTTTACCTATTGTAATGGTGGTTTGATTTGTTACATCAGTAAGTGTAGAGAATATAGTTGTTTCACTAGGACCGTAACCATTGTAAATAGTTGGGTTGCAGATTTCTTTTAGCGATTTGACTAAGGATTCAGGGAGCTGCTCACCTGCTAGAGTTATGTACTTTAATTTTGATAAATTTGGAATATCTGATAAGTTATTTACAAGTAGTTGCATTCTCGACGGAGTTGTTTGAATTATTTCAACACCATTTTTTTCAATTAGCTCGTTCAATAATCGAGGCAACAACTGCTCGTTTTCATTAGCAATAATTAACTTTAGCCCCTTTTGTAATGAAATAATGGTTTCAAAAATGAATATGTCAAAGCTTATAGTTGTAACAGAAACAATGGTATGATAAATATCATCATTCAAATACTTTACCGTATCATTGCAATAATGTGTAAGATTAGATAATGCTTTATGAGAAAGTGCTACTCCCTTTGGAACACCAGTAGAACCAGAAGTATAAATTACGTATGACATATCTTCAGGTTCATTTATATTATCAAGTCTTTCATTGCTATTATTGTATAAATCACTTTCAAGCTCAATAAATAGTTTATTAGAGAAAGGTACTTTTTGATTTAGTGACTTAAATGTTAATAGCAATTTTGCACCGCTATCTTTTAACATATATTCAATTCTGGATTGAGGGTACTCAGGATCAATAGGTATATAGCAGGCACCAGATTTCATAACTGCAAGTATAGCGATAATCATTTCAAGTGAACGACTGACCATTATTCCTACAATGCTATTTCTGCTAATCCCCTGACTCCTTAAATAATATGCCAAACTATTTGCTTTTGTGTCTAATTCACGATATGTAAGAGCCTTATTACCAAATACAATGGCAACATTATCAGGTGTTTTGTCTACCTGATTTTCGAAAAGTTCGACGATTGTTTTATCATTTGGGTATTCATATTTTGTATTATTAAAACTATGAATTAGTTTTTCTTTTTCGTTTTGAGTAATAATTTCAAGATCATTTAGCTTAACATTTGGAGATTGAATAATCTGATCTATCAAATGTAAAATTCTTTGATGAATCATCAATATGTCTGATTCAGTGTATACAGATGTTTTGTAATCATAAGCAATATCGAGAGATCCGGTGTCATCTGTATCGTAGATGTGGATATTTAAGCTGTCTATTAAACAATTGTTAAAAATCCATTTGGTGTGATATTTTATTTTTGCTGTTTGTCTGTTACTTCTAATATTTTGGTATGATATAAGAATGTTATAAAGATTAGGAATTGAAGAATCTTTTTTTCTCAAATTACTTAATAGATGAGAGTATGGGTATTTTTGATGTCTTAACATTCCCATAGAGCTTATTGCAATATTAGAAAGATACTCTACAAAACTTAGATCATTTTTTATATTATAACTAAATGGAAGGGTACTAACGAACATTCCAGTAGTATTTTTTTCATTAAAATTAATTCTGTTTAATATTGGTGTGCCAACATTAAATTCTTGTAAATCTGATACACGACTTATATATATACCATATAAAGCCATAAAAAATGTGAATATAGAGGCTTTATTAGCCTTGCAAAAATTGCCGATTTTATAAACTCTATCTTTAGGGAAATTGAATTCCATTCTCTTTGCTTCAAATGAATCTTGTACAATATGCGTAGATCCTGGAATTTCTGCAACTTCAGGAATAGTTTTAAATGTATTTTCCCAATATTCTTTATCTTTATTGTATTTCTCACTATCAACATATTCTTTCTCTGAGTTTATATAATCAACGTATGAAGGATATTTTTCTGGAACTTCTTCACGCTTTCCAGTGAAAAATTCATAATGTTCAATAATACCGTTAAGAGTAATACCAACAGTCCAGGCGTCGACTATAAGGTGATGTGCATTCATTATAAAACCACCAGTGCCATCTGGAAGCTCAAATGCTACAAATTTAAAAAGAAGACTACCAGTTAAAGAAAAAGGGCATGATACAAGCTCTTTTTCGATAGCAGATACATCTTCTTCTGATTTTATCTTTCTTTTTTCTAAGGTAAATGGCACAAAATCACTTACATACTGCTTGATGGTATTGTCAGTATGCTCTAATATAATACGAAAACTATCATTTTTTTGGACAAAAGTATTAATAGATTTTTCCAAAATCGAAAAATCTACTTTTTCGTCAATAAAAACAGTACCACAAATATTACCTATAGGAGTGTTTGGATACATTTGATTTGTAAGCCATATAGAGTTTTGTGGATTTGTTAAATTAAAAAACTGTTTTTCCATAAAATCACCCTTTAACGTTTTATGTCAAAATTCAAGATTATTCTAACATAAGAGCAAATTTGTTGCAATAGTTTAGTAAAATATCTTCATATATTAAAAAGAGGGGGAGCAGAAAGTGAATTCTGCTCCCCCCAAGGTCACCTGTTACCAACGATCCCTCTTCTTCTTGTCCTGCTCCGCCTTGATTTCGCGGGCAATCCTGAGAAGGTCAGAGTACGAGAAGTCACCCTCGTCCCAGTTGCTCTTGCGGGCGTGAACCTCATCGGACAAATCAGATGCGGAAATGCCAACTTCACGTGCTGCGGCGCTGATCATCTGATTCTTCCGGTGATTGTTCTCCATCTCGCCAGGGCTGCTCCTGTAGTCGTCTCGTGCCATTGTGGTGTCCTCCTTTTTTTATTTAAGGCTGTGCCTTATGTCCAATAGTATATCACAAATGTTTACATAATACAATATTTTAGAAGCATATTTTATTATTTTTAAAACCGTGATATAATCCATTCTGGAGGAAGAAATGGACTATATAATTATTAGAAAAAACATTAAGAATTTTTATATACAAATAAAAGATGGAAAAGTGTATGTTAAAGCCCCAAGAAAAATGCCAGAAAGTGAAATTGCAAAGCTTCTAAAAAAGAAGGAAGAATGGATAAAAAAGAGTGTTCAGAATCAAGAAACCAAGGCAGAAAACAGCAAACAATATTTAGAACTATTGGGAGAAAAGTATTTTATACAATTTGTACCATCAAACAGAGAATGCATTGAAATTGAGGGATCAAAAGCATATTTGTATACCAAAGAAGACACACAAAAAGAAAGAGAAAAGCTAATAAAAAATTTATACAAAAAATATGCGCTAAAACAATATACCGCGACAACAGAAAAAATGATGCAAGTAACTGGTTTATCACCAGATTCATGGAAAATAAGAGATATTAAATCTGCATGGGGAAGCTGTTCAAGTAAAAGAGCTATTACCCTTAGTTTAAATCTTGTACAAAAAAGAGAAGAATTGATTGAATATGTTGTGTTGCACGAATTGTGCCATCTAAAACACATGAACCATTCAAAAGATTTCTGGAATCTAGTTGGAAAATATATGCCAAACTACAAAGCTTGCAGAAAAGAGTTAAAAAAATAGCATGTTTAAAACCCTCATATATGGCAATAATAACCATATATGGGGGTTAATTTATGTATAGATATAAACCAAAAGAAATAAAACATCCTAAACTTAGGCGTTTTTTTAGTTTGATTCGGAATTATAATTTGCGTTTCAATTACAAGTATCTTGTTACATAGCATGTATTTGGGGATTGAAATTAAGCCATTGATAGAAGAAAGTAGCGAAACAAATGTAACATTAACAAGGAGTTTATCTGAGAGCAAATTAAAGGGACAAGAAATAAGCGAAATGATTGCATCCGTAAGTCATAGCATAGTTGGCATTTCAAAAATAAAGAGTACAGGAAACACTGTTTTTTTAAGTGATGCTAATTCGGAATTGGGTTTAGGAACAGGTGTAATAATAACTGATAATGGTTATATTTTAACAAATGAGCATGTATCTGGAGGGAAGTATAGTTCTTGTTATATAACTTTAGAAAATGGCTATTCATATAATGGTACTGTGGTTTGGGCGGATAGCGAGATTGATCTTGCAATAGTAAAAATAAATGCAAAATCATTAGAATATGTTAGACTTGGAGATTCAGATAGCATAAAAATAGCAGATATGGTGTATGCAATTGGAAATCCAATAGGGTTTGAATTTCAAAGAACAGTGACAGGAGGAATAATTAGTGCAATTGATAGGACGATAAAATTAAATGACAATGGAAAAGAAACTTATATGGAAGACTTAATTCAAACAGATGCAACAATTAATCCAGGGAATAGTGGTGGCCCGTTAATTAACCTAGATGGAGAAGTAATTGGAATTAATTCTGTAAAAATAACATCAGCAGAAGGAATAGGATTTGCAATTCCAATTAATATTATAAAACCAATAGTAGATAAAATAGTAAGCAACAAAAGCATTGAAGAAGCCTACTTAGGTGTATTTGGTTATGACAAGGAAGTAATACCATATTTAGAATCAAAACTGGATTTGGATTCTGGTGTATATGTTGCAGAAGTCTCGCTAGATGGACCGTCTGCAAAATCTGGAGTAAAAGTTGGAGATATTATTACAAAAATTGATGATACTAAAATTGAGAAAATGAGTGAATTAAGGAGATACATTTATAGCAAAAATCCAAATGATGAAGTCACTTTAACAATTGTAAGGAATAATAAAATTTATAGCATTAATGTTATTCTTGCAAGAAAAAATTGAAACCATTGTTTTTTATATAAAAAAATGATACAATTTAAACAAAAAAATGGGAGGAAATATTATGGGAAAATTAGTTATAAAGAGATGCGAAAAATGTGGTGCAATGGTTCATGTGTTAGAAGATTGTCATTGTGGTAATTGCGGAATTCAATGTTGCGGAGAACAAATGAAAGAATTAGTACCAAATTCAGTTGATGCAGCAGTAGAAAAACATGTACCAACATGCGAAGTAAGAGATGATAAAGTATATGTTACAGTTAATCATGTTATGGAAGAAGAACACTACATTGAATGGATTGCATTTGAGTGTGAACACAAAACAACATTTAAATATTTAAGACCAGGAAAAGAAGCAAAGGCACATTGCAAATATAAACCAGGAATGACAGTTTATGCATATTGCAACAAACATGGATTATGGAAGGCAGAAGTTTAAATGGCAAGTTTTAGGAGCATAGAAGATTTAAGAGAATATTTAACAAATTATTATGGATCTGCTATGGGAATAGATTTTGGCATGGCTGTAACTGGTGTTAACGAAGCAGAACAGATGACAGATGAAGAACTTAAAGAAATGGCCAAAAGCATGGGAATTGACGTTAGCATGATTCCTGATGATATTGAAGAAGAAAGATAAACGAAAATACACGGAATTAAGGATTTCGGGAGGACATTATGATTAAAAAACTTATGAAATCAATTAGAGAATACAAAAAAGACTCAATTCTAACACCGTTGTTTGTGAGCTTTGAAGTAATTCTCGAGGTTATAATACCACTTGTAATGGCAAGCTTAATTGATGATGGAGTATATGGAGGACAAATGGCTGTAGTCTACAAAATAGGCCTACAGCTTATTATTTGCGCCATGTTATCTCTTTTATTTGGCGTGCTTTCTGGAAGGCATGCTGCAAAAGCTTCAAGTGGTTTTGCAAAAAATTTAAGAAAAGATTTATTTTATAAAGTACAGCAATATTCATTTTCAAACATAGACAAATTTTCTACAAGTAGCTTAATAACAAGACTTACAACAGATATTACATATGTGCAATTTGCATTCCAAATGATTATTAGAATGGCTGTTAGAGTGCCACTTATGTTTGTTACATCATTAATTTTTGCTATATCAATTAGTCCAAAATTATCACTTGTGTTTTTAGCATTGATACCTATTTTAGGTGGTGGACTATACTTAATAGCAACAAGAGTTCACCCTATTATGAAAAGAGTATTTAAAACATATGATAGCTTAAATAACGTAGTTGAAGAAAACGTATCAGGCATAAGAGTTGTAAAATCATATGTAATAGAAGAGCAAGAAAAGCAAAAATTTGGTGATGTATCAGAAAGAATTTTTAAAGATTACAGCAAAGGACAAAAAATGCTTGCACTAAATACGCCACTTATGCAGTTTAGCATATATGCGTGCATACTTGCAATTTCGTGGATTGGTGCAAAAATGATTGTAAATTCTGGTATGACAGAGCTTACAACAGGTCAACTTATGACCATGTTTACATACACTACACAAATATTATTTAGCTTAATGATATTATCTTTTGTTATTGTAATGGTTGTAATATCAAGATCTTCTGCTGAAAGAATAGTAGAAATTCTTGATGAAATTCCAGATATCGAAAATAAAGAAAATGCATTAAAAGAAGTAAAAGACGGTTCAATAGAATTCAAAAATGTAAGTTTTAGCTACATAAATGATAAAGAAAAAGAATGCCTAACAAATATAAATGTTAGGATAGAATCTGGAGAAACAGTTGGAATTATAGGTGGAACAGGAAGCGGTAAATCTACTTTGGCAAACCTAATTCCAAGGCTATATGATGTAACAGAAGGCGAACTTTTAGTAGGAAATGTAAATGTAAAAGACACTGATATTGAAACCTTAAGAGACAATGTATCATGTGTTTTACAAAAAAATGTGCTATTTTCTGGCACAATAAAAGAAAATATTAGATGGGGAAAAGCAGATGCAACAGACGAAGAAATTGTTAGAGTATGTAAACTTGCCCAAGCAGATGAATTTATTGAGAATTTTCCAAACAAATATGACACGTATATTGAAGAAGGTGGAACCAATGTATCTGGAGGGCAGAAACAAAGACTATGTATTGCAAGAGCATTGATGAAACATCCTAAAATACTTATCCTAGACGATTCAACATCTGCAGTTGATACAAAAACAGATAGCTTAATTAGAAAAGCATTTAGGGAAGAAATACCTGATACAACAAAAATAATAATTGCACAGAGAATTTCTTCAGTGCAAGACTGTGACAAAATAATAGTTATGGATGATGGCAAAATCAATGCAGTTGGAACTCATGAAGAATTATTAAAAACAAATGAAATTTACAAAGAAGTATTCGATTCTCAAATGAAGGGAAGTGATACAAATGGATAAACCTTCAATAAAAAAGGGAACGATTAAAAGACTAATGGGCTATATAACAAAGAACTTCAAGAAGCAGTTTGTAGTAGTTATCATTTGTATCATTATAAGTAGTGTCGCAAGTGTAGCAGGATCGCTTTTCTTGCAACAGTTGATAGATAACTATATTACTCCTTTGCTTGAGGTAGAAAACCCAGTATTTACAGGACTTTTAAAAGCAATAGGAATAATGGTTTGCATTTATATTTGTGGAATTACTTCAACATATTTATATAACAGACTTATGGTAGTAATTGCGCAAGGAGTATTAAAGAAAATAAGAGACGAAATGTTTTCAAAAATGGAAGCTTTACCTATTAGATACTTTGATACTCATACACATGGAGATGTAATGAGCAAGTACACAAATGATGCCGATACGCTTACGGAGACAATAGCTCAGAGCCTTCCACAAGCAATTTCATCTATAATAACTGTTGTTTCAATAATTTTTGGAATGCTTTATTTAAGCCCAGTATTATCGATTTTTGTATTCATTTTTACAGTGATAACACTAGTTGTTACAAAAAATATTGCTAAGAAAAGTGCAAAATACTTTATCAGCCAACAGGCTTCAATCGGTAAAGTAAATGGATACATAGAAGAAATGCTTAACGGACAAAAAGTTATAAAAGTATTTACTCATGAAGAAAAAGCAAAAGAAGAATTTGATAAATTAAATGAACAACTTAATGAAGATATGTACCAAGCAAATAAATTTTCAAATATTATGATGCCGGTTGCAGCTAACTTAGGAAATTTGCAATATGTTCTAATTGCTATAATTGGTACGGTATTTGCAATCAATGGTTACATGGCAATGACAGTAGGAACTATAGTTTCATTTTTACAACTTACAAGAAACTTCTCACATCCAATAAACCAAATTATGAATCATATGAATACAGTAATAAGATCACTTGCAGGTGCTAGCAGAATATTTGATATGATGGATGAAGAAAAAGAAAAAGACGACGGATATGTTACTCTTGTTAATATTAAAAAAGAGAACGGAGAAATCGTTGAAACACAAGAAAAAACAGGAATGTGGGCATGGAAACATCCACACCATGATGGGACTTTGGACTATGTAGAATTAAAAGGCCATATAGAAATGGAAAATGTTAATTTTGCATATGAAGAAGGAAAAACTGTATTACATGATATAACATTATATGCAAAACCAGGACAAAAGATAGCATTTGTAGGAGCAACTGGTGCAGGTAAAACAACAATTACAAACCTATTAAATAGGTTTTACGACATAGAAGATGGAAAAATTAGATACGACGGAATTAATATAAACAAAATTAAAAAAGCAGATTTAAGAAAATCTCTTGGAATGGTTTTACAAGATACTCAATTATTTACAGGTACAATAAAAGAGAATATTAAATACGGAAAATCTGATGCAACAGATGAAGAAGTAATAGAAGCGGCAAAACTTGCTAATGCACATAGTTTTATTGAAAGACTACCACAAGGTTATGACACAATGCTTACAAGAAATGGTGCAGAGTTATCACAAGGGCAAAGACAGTTATTAGCTATTGCAAGAGTTGCAATAAACAATCCACCTGTAATGATACTTGATGAAGCAACATCAAGCATTGATACAAGAACAGAAAAAATTGTTCAAGACGGTATGGACAAGTTAATGGAAGGAAGAACAGTTTTTGTTATAGCACATAGACTATCAACAGTAAGAAATTCAAAAGCGATAATGGTTATGGACCATGGTAGAATAATTGAAAGAGGAACTCATGAAGACCTAATTAACCAAAAAGGAGAGTATTACCAACTATATACAGGAGCATTTGAATTAGAATAAAATACAAATATTAGAAACTGACCACCGGGTATAATGATTTATTATATATTTAAATATATAATATGCATTGTAAAGAGGTGGTCTATTTTTATGAAAGATTTAAGAATTTCAAATCCAACAGATTATAACAATGTAAAGGAGCTTATTTATAGTGCAGCAGATCAATATGGAGAAAAAGCAGCATTTGTAATTAAGGAAAAAAAAGATAAGGAAGTAAACTATATAAATATCAGTTATAAAAAATTGTTAGAAGATGTTAACAATTATGGAACAGGGTTGTATTGTATGAATTTAAAAGACAAACGAGTTGCTGTAATTGGAAAAAACAGATACGAATGGGCGCTTGCGCATGTGAGCAATCTTGTAGGTGGAATTGTTTCAGTTCCTCTTGATAAAGATTTGCAATTAGAAGAATTAGAAAATTCTTTAATTAGAAGCAAAGCTGATGCTATTGTATTTGATACAAAACTTATAGATATGATAAGAGAGATAAAGAAAAACGGGAAAACTCAAATAAGAGAATATATCTGCATGGACAAAAACGATGAATTTATTTGTGTTGAAGAAATACGACAAAAAGGTGAAGAAGCGCTAAAAAACGGTAACAAGGACTATATCAATTGTGAAATTGATAGCAATAAAGTGGGAGTATTATTATTCACATCAGGAACGACTTCACAATCAAAGGCAGTAATGTTATCACAAAGAAACATTACCTCAAATATATATGCGCTTCAATGCGTAGAGGACATTAGAAGTACAGATACAAACATTGCATTTTTACCATTCCATCATATATTTGGTTCAACCTGTATGGTAATGATGCTAAGCTATGGTGTAAGAACAGTTTTTCCAGATGGATTAAAATATATAAAACAGAATATGCAAGAATATAAAGTAAGTGTTTTCGTAGGAGTTCCATTGCTTACAGAGGCAATGTATAAAGCAATTGTAAAGGAAGTTGCAAGACAAGGTAAAACAGAACTTATTAAAAAAGCAACTAAAGTAAGTAACTTTCTATTAAAGCTTCATATAGATATTAGAAGAAAATTATTTAAACAGATTCTAGATGGTTTAGGTGGAGAATTAAGGTTAGTAATTACTGGAGGAGCAGCCGCTGACCCTGTTTCAATAACAGGTTTTAATGATATAGGAGTAACAACACTTCAAGGATATGGATTAAGTGAAACATCACCGGTTATTGTAGCAGAATGTAAAAAGGCAAGAAGAATTGGTTCAGTTGGATTTCCAATGATAAATGATACAGTGGAAATTGTAAACAAAGATGAGGATGGAATAGGAGAAATAAGAGTTAAAGGACCTAACGTAATGCTTGGATACTATGAAATGCCTGAGCTTACAGCAGAAACGATAAAAGATGGATGGCTTTATACAGGAGACCTTGGTTACCATGATAAAGACGGATATTTATTTTTGACTGGAAGACGTAAAAATATGATTGTATTAAAAAATGGTAAAAAAGTATTCCCAGAAGAAATAGAGTCATTGATAAACAGGTTAGATTTAGTAGAAGAAAGTATTGTGTTTGGACTTGAAGATGAGCAAGACAAAAATGATGTTATGCTTACAGCAAAAATAGTTTATGATGAAAATGCAATAAAAGAAAAATATGAAGAAAAGTCTGAAGAAGAGTTATATAACATTGTTTGGGAACAAATAAAAGAATTAAATACAACATTTCCAAGGTATAAACATATTCAAAAATTAATAGTTTCACATGAAGAATTAATAAAAACAACAACTAAAAAAGTAAAAAGACAAGAAGAAATAAAAAGGATTATGAGCACAAACCTAAATTAATATGATATAATGTAGGCGAAAGGTTGGATGCTTTATGAATAAAACAAAAAGAAGAATATTTACAACAGCAATAAAACTATTTGCCGAAAAAGGTTTTGAAAATACCGGAATTGAAGAAATAACTGCAGTTGCAGGTGTAGCAAAAGGCTCGCTTTATTATCATTTTGAAACTAAAGAAGAGCTTTTTGATCTTGCCTTAGAAGAAGGTGCAAAACTACTAAACAATAGCATTGAAATAAAAAGTAGGCACTGCAAAAATGCTTTAGAGAAACTAAAAGTAATTGTAATGGTTCAAATAAAATCAATAATACGATATAAAGATTTTGTAACAGTAATTATTAATAATACTTTGGGTGAAAATTCTAGAACAATAAAGTGCAGAAAAGCAGTTAATGAATATGTTTCTAAAATTGCTGATGTTATAAAAGAAGGTGTAGATGAGGGAATATTCTATGATGGAGATATTGAAGGAATTGCACTTGGAATATTCGGAACAAATTTTACAAGCTTGCTTTACACGTTAAAAACAGAGGAAAATGTAACTGCTGAACAAATATATAAAAGCTATATTGAAACTATAATTAGAGGAATAACAAAAAGGAGAGAACTATGCGAGATATAAAAGATATAGCAAAAATAATAGATGAAAACCATGGTAAACTTTACTTAGTTGGAGGAGCCGTTAGAGACCAGTTTTTAGGTATTGAAAACCATGATGAGGACTATTGTGTAACAGGAATTAGTGTGAATAAATTTAAAGAGCTTTTCCCCGATGCTATTACTAGGGGAAAAGCTTTTGCAATATTTGATATAGATAAAAAAGAATTTGCGCTTGCTAGAAAAGAAAGAAAAACAGGATTAGGACACAAAGAATTTGAAATAGAAACTGATGAATCAATAACTATAAAAGAAGATTTAGCAAGACGAGACATAACAATAAATGCTATTGCAAAAAATGTATTAACTGGTGAAATTATAGATCCATATGGAGGAGTAAAAGATCTAAAAAATGGCATTATAAAGGCTGTAACAGAGCACTTTAAAGAAGATCCATTAAGAGCATACAGAGTTGCAAGGTTTGCTTCAAAATTTGAATTTAAAGTAGATAAAGAAACCATTAAAATGATTAATAGCTTAAAAGATGAGCTAAGTACAATTTCAGTAGAAAGAGTTTATGCAGAATTTAGCAAATCACTTCTTACAGAAAAGCCATCTGTTTTCTTTGATGTGTTAAGACAAAGCGAAATTTTAGATGTCCATTTTGAAGAAATTCATAAACTTATTGGAGCAGAGCAACCACCCCAATATCATCCTGAAGGAGATGCATATAACCACACAATGATAGTACTTGACAAGGTTGCTAAAGATACGAAAAACTATTCAGAGGAGCGAAAACTAGAAATCCGTTTTGCAGCGCTAGTACATGACATTGGTAAAGGCGAAACTCCAAAAGAAGAATATCCTCATCATTATATGCATGAAGCAAGAGGTAAAGAAATTGTTAAAAAAATGGGACACAGATTAAAATTACCAACTAATCTTATAAAATGTGGACAAACAGCATGCCTAGAGCACATGAAGGGTGGAATGTTCTATAACATGAAACCAGGGAAGCAAGTAGAATTTATTGAAAGAGTAGATAAATCATTGTTAAAGCTTGATGGACTACAAATTATAGTAAATGCAGATAATAATGACGCTAAAGATTTTGCAACTATAGGCAATAAATGCTTAAATGAAATAAATGGAAAATATATTAATAAAAAATCTAATACAATAACAGGACAGAATTTTGGAGCAAAACTACATCAAGAAAGAGTAGAATGGATAAAACACGAATTGACATAATATGGACAAAATGATATAATGTATAAATCCTATCCTATGAGCGGGAGTAACAATAGCTCAAACGCAGATCTTTTCTAATGACTATTAGGGAGGAATGAACATGAAAGTGACAGTGGAGATTCTGCGGTTCAGCACTGAAGTGCAAAGCGAGATTGCAAGCAAGATGGAAAGTGTGGAAGAACTGAAGAGACTGGCTGCGGTCGCTGATGAGAAGGTCCTGTACGGGATTATCCGCAACGAAAATGCAACTGCAGACATCTTGGACGTCATTGCCAGGAGAGACTTTGTTATGACGCAGGGTCTCGTCGCTACTGATGAAAGGACATCGGTTGAGACACTGGAGATGCTGGCCGAAAGCAAGAACCCCAACCTCCGGCTTGTGATGGCGTGTTCCAAGATGACCCCCGAGCACATCCTCAGGAAGTTCCTTGAAGATGAGGATTATGCGGTTCGTGAGGTCGCACGTATCACTCTGAACGACAGATAACTGCCACGGGTGCTCCAATACAAGCGGAGTGCCCACTTTTTTTGTCTATTTATATTGAAAATATTATTGTTTTATGCTATTATAACCGCGAGAAGGAAGTGGGACTATGAAAGCCTTTGTAACAGGAGCGTCTTCTGGCATGGGAAGAGATATGGCAAGATATTTAAGCAGTAAAGGATATGACCTAATACTTGTTGGCAGAAACAACCAGAAGCTTCTAGAATTAAAAAGTGAGTTAAAAACTGATTCAAGAATATTGAATGCAGATTTAAGCAAAGTTGAAAATGTAATGGAACTATATAAACAGATAGAAGATGAAGATATAGACATTGCAATTAACGATGCTGGATTTGGAGTATTTGGAGAGTTTTGGGAAACTGATTTAGAAAAAGAACTAAACCTAATTGGAACAAACATTACGGCACTGCACATTTTAACCAAATTATTCTTAGAAAAAATGAGAAAAAAGAATGCAGGATATATTTTAAATGTATCATCAATGGCATCTTTTACACCTGGACCATTGATGGCAACATATTATGCATCAAAAGCATATGTAACGTATCTATCAAGAGCAATTTCAAAGGAACTGGAAAAAGCAGATTCAAAAATTGTTGTATCAACGTTATGCCCAGGGCCTGTGGCTACAAATTTTAATAATGTTGCAGGAGTGAATTTTAGCATGAAGCCAATGACTAGTGAATATGTAGCTAAATATGCTATAGATAATTTGCTAAAGGGAAAAAGGACGATAATTCCTGGCAAAAAGAATAAATTCTTGCATTTCTTAAGCAAGCTTGCACCAAGCAATTTAGCAATGAATGCAGTGTACAAAAATCAAACTAAAAAAATTGTAAAATAAAAATAGGCTGAATCAAAATAATGAACTTTTGATTCAGCTTTTGTTTTGGGATTCAACTAGACCAAGAACTAAAATTCCAAGGTTATTATTATATATTTCATTAAATTGATTTATTGGAAGCGGGTTTTTACCAAAACCTGCTTCTATTGTATATCCGGGACGATTATAATTTAATATAAACCAATCTTTATAGCCAGCAAAACTTGCATTAAAAGGAACGTCAGCTACAGAATAACCACTAACATTTGAAAATTTTTTTGCAATTTCTAACCCTCGTGGTGGATTAATATTTTGGTAATTCCAATATATTTCTTTACCTTGTGTATGATATGCAATTATTAGACTAAAATTATGTTGCAAAGTAAAATTATATAAAGCAAGTGACTCAGGTTCGATAAGAGGGCTAAAGCCCACAAAATCACGAGGCGCAGGGCCGATAAAGCCTCGACTATATTTTATTTCTTTTGCTTTATTCCAACCGAGCCGGAAATTGTAAATTTAAATCTACACCATTTATATTTGCTTTCCAACCATCTGGGAAAGAAATGCTAGGATACGATTCAGAAATTTTTTTTGCATTATTAAATATTCTACCACTATTAATTACTCCAGTTACTAAATCTACACCATCAGGGTTTACCATTGGCGCTAAGTATAATGTTACATTGTCAAATAAATCTTTCGCATTATATTCATATATGTTTAAATTATTTGCAACTGCAAAACAGTATTCCATAGCGAATTTCATCAAAATTGGACTGGTTATCCATTCATTAGCATGAATTGCAGCATTGTAAAAAACTTCTTTTGGACCATTACCAATTTTAATCACTGTCAAATCTTTACCAAGAACACTTTTGCCAATAGACACAACTTTTATAAAAGGATATAGCTCCTGTATAGCCTCTATATCCATTTGCATCATATTATATGTATAATTTGGATTAACAAATAATGTTCCCAACAAAATCACCTATAATAGTATATGCAAGAAAAATGCAAATGTCTTTTGCTGCTTTTCCAAAATCACAATAAAATTATTATTAAAACAATTGATTGGCAGATAAAATTGTGATAAAATATTGATAAAATTTACAAGGAGTGATGTGAATTATGATTAATATTAGGCCTGTATCAGACTTGAGAAACAAATATCCTGAAATAGAGGATTTAGTTTTAAGGGAAAATGAAGCAGTATATTTAACAAAAAATGGATATGGTTCGATGGTAGTAATGAGTATAGAAAAATATTCAAAATTGATGAGTGATTTAGAATACGAAGAGTATATTGAAAATGCTCTAGATGAAGCAGATAAAGAAGCAGAAGATCCAAATACCAGATTTTATTCTCATGAAGAATTTAAACAAATGGCAAGGAGGGCCTTCAATGGCAAAGAATAAAACAACAATAAAGTATACAGCTACATTTATTAATCAGTTTAACAACATTATAAAATATTTTATAAATAAACTACAGAATAGAATAGCAGCTGAAAACCTTTATAATGAAGTAATTAAAGAGATAGAGAAAAGAAGCAAAAATCCTGAAAGCTTTGAAAAATATAAATCTAATAGAAAAAGGAAAAATACATATTATAGAATTTATGTGAAAAATTACACGATTTTTTATGTAGTAAAAAACAATACTATGGAAATAAGAAGAATTTTATACTCAAGAAGAAACTTTAGAAACATTTGATACATTGATTTATCGAAAACGTATATTAATGAAAAAATATCTATAACAAAATATAATTTTGAAGTGCAAAAAGATTAGGATAGAATTATAATTTGAAAATGTATATACTTTATGCTAAAATAAAAATAGAATTTTATAGGGGGGTATTATTATGGAAAAGAATGAATATGATTCTTGGGAATATTGGGAGGAAGAATTTAGAGGTATGTCTCCAGAACAAATAGAGGAATATTGGAAAAATGAAATGGAAAGTGCGCAAGATGCCGGAGATGGAATTTTAATGGATATTGCTGATGGTATGACACCAGGATTTAGAGCTGGATTGGTAAAAGAAAGATATGAAAAATATAAAAAAGCAAAAGCACAACACGACGATGCAGAAATGGAAAGATAATTTTTAAATAATTATAGAATCCTGCATTTGCCAGGATTCTTTTATGGAGTGGTATCGAAGTGGTCGTAACGAGCCACATTGGAAATGTGGTTGTCTGCGAAAGTGGGCACGTGGGTTCGAATCCCACCCACTCCGCCATATTAAAAAGCTTGGAAGAAATACCAAGCTTTTTTTAAGTATATATGGTAAAATAAATCTTGATTTATAAAATGTTTTTTGATAAACTATAACCAGAATTAAAAAAGGAGGATGTTATGAAGAAAAAGTTATTATTTTTAGGAATTATTTCAGTTGCATTAGTTATTTTGTTAGCAGGATGCGGTGCTGAGGTTGAGAATCCAACAATCAGTGAAAGCGTAACAGCAGATATAGACGCAACAGAAGAGGAAATAGAGCAAAAGGCATATAGCCAAGTAACACCAACATCAGATGAAGGAAAAGAAGCAATTCAAGATTTAGAATTATATTCTGACAGTACAAAAATTGTTTTTGCTAATGGCCAAACCAAAATGGTTTTCACATATAATGGAGACGAAATTACAGGGTATATGGTTTATATAGACTATGAAAATGCAACAACAGCAGCATATGCTTTAACATTAATTGATGGCGAAGATGATTCAATTGAAAAAGCATATGTTAGTGGAAACTATTTAGTAATAGAATACGCAAAAAGTGAATATGAAAATTTAACTGTTGATGATGTAAGACGAGCTTACTCATACTTAAAAGAAGCAACAAAATAACTTAGGGAATAAACATAGCAAGCATCTATCCTATTTGACATAAAATGGGATAGATGCTATAATTTTGTTATTCTATCCCTCGAGCGGGAGTAATAATAGCTCACTCTTGTATGTGAACCCAACGACTGTGACTACAAAGGAGGGAATCGCATGCCTTTATCATCTGAGCCATACATTGTGAGAATGATGTATTCTGCTCACTCTAAGGATCCTGATGAGCTTGCGGAGCTTGCTGAAGACACTGATGAATACGTGCGGATTAATGTGGCAAACAATCCGTACACTTCACCGGCGACTCTGGCAAAACTCTCTGCCGATACGGCATGGTATGTTCGTGTGACGGTAGCGGTGAACAAAAGGACACCAAGAGAAGTTGTCTACCAGCTTGCCCACGACAAGAATGAAAACGTGAGGGAGGCTGCGCAGAGAGCACTCGATGAAAACTAAAGAACGGGGCCCCAGTAAAACGGGGCTCCGCTCTTTAGTTTTATTTGTTTGCAAGCATTCTTGCCATTTGTATACCGGAACATGAAGCCATCATCAATCCTCTTGTCATACCACAACCGTCGCCGATACAATATAAACCTTTAATATTTGTTTCAAATTGATTGTCTAATTTAACTTTATTGCTATAGAATTTTATTTCTGGAGCATACAAAAGATTGTCTGGATTTCCAAAACCTTCTACAACTTTATCGATAGCTCTAATAAATTCTAATATACTTACCATTGTTCTATATCCTAGAGCAAAAGTAATATCTCCTGCAACAGCAGACTTTAATGTAGGAACTACAGTATTTTTTGCTAATTCATAATCCCAAGTTCTCTTACCTCTATAAATATCTCCTAGACGTTGAACAACGATATTACCAGCACCTAGGTCATTAAGGTTTTGTGCAACATTTCTACCATATCTAATTGGTTGATTAAATGGATGAGTAAAGTTATGAGATACTAATATTGCAAGATTTGTATTTGTGCTTTTTCTTTCTTTATATGAATGACCATTTACCAATGTTAAGCCTTTATCATAAACTTCAGCAGAAACAAATCCGCTTGGGTTTTGGCAGAATGTTCTTACTTTATCTCTAAATGGTCCAACTCTTCCAATGAACTTAGCTTCATACATATATTTGTTAATTTCTTTCATTATTTCATCAGGTAATTCATATCTAATTCCGATGTCTACAATACCAGATTCAGTGTCTATATTATATTTTGAACACATGTCAGATAACCAATTTGCGCCTTTTCTACCAATAGCTAGAACTACTTTGTCTGCATAAATAGTTTCTAATGGATGCTCCTCATCATCAATATATTTTGAATCTTTAATCTTAACGCCCTTTATTGTGCCATTTTCTATAACAATGTCAGCTACTGTAGTATTAAACATTGTTTCAATTCCATTATCTTCTATATATTTTTCAAGTCTCCCATACACTTCATGGCTTTTTTCAGTGCCTAAATGTCTAATTGGAATATTAATTAATTGAATACCTTCTTTTTTTGCTTTTTTAGAGATGACAGAAATCTCATCTTGATATTCAGTTCCTTCTAGTTTTTTGTCAGCTCCAAAATTTAAATATATTTCATCTGCATAATCAATTAATTTTTTGGTTTCTGGGACTCCTATAAAATGATGTAAGCTTCCGCCTACATATATATCATCATCTTCTTCATTATATAGTGATAACTTTCCATCAGAAAAAGCACCTGCTCCAGAAAAACCATTAGTAATATTACATACTGGTTTGCAGTGAACACATTTCTTTTCTTTTTCAATAGGGCAATAGCGGTCTTCTACTCGTCTTCCTTGATCAATTAATAAGACCTTCTTGTTTTTGTTTAGCTTAATTAATTCATATGCGCAAAATATTGAGCTTGGCCCCATGCCAACAACTATTACATCATATTTTTCAGCCATAAAATCACTTCCTATAATTTATTTTTGACACATAACATAATATACAATATTTTAATGCAGAAAACAAGACCAATAATTGTATTTGTAAAATTATTAATATATAATATGAAAAACAAAAGTGGAGGAATGACCATGAGTAAAAAGAAAAATAAGAAGGTTAACAAGCTATTAGTATATGTTTTGGTATTAGTAGCTATAACAATAATTGCTATACTTTTTAGTGCTAAACAAAAGCCTGAGGCAGTTAATAGCATTGCAAAAGAAGATGTAGCTCCTATAATTACATTAAAAAATGATACAGTTATTTTACCAGTGGGAGGTAAATTTGCTGTAACTGCAACTGCTACGGATACAGAGGATGGAGACATTTCAAGTGATATAAAAGCATCGGAAATTGATACTAATACTGCAGGAACATATGAAGTTACACTAGAAGTTATAGACAGTGCTGGAAATAAAGCAGTAGCTAAGCAAAATGTAATAGTAAGAGCTGAGCTAACAAATGGATTACCAGTTTTAATGTATCATTTCTTTTATGATAATGTAACATATTATCAAGAAGACAATAACTGGCTTAATATAAATGACTTTGAAGAGCAGTTAAAGTACTTAACTGAAAATGAATACTATTATCCGACATGGGAAGAAGTAGATCAATATATAGATGGAAAAATAAAATTACCAGAAAAAAGTGTTGTACTTACAGTAGACGACGGGGATGCATCATTTTTTGACCTAGCAGTACCAATGCTACAGAAGTATAAAGTGCCAGCAACAATATTTGTAATATCTGAGTGGTATGGATGGAGATATAATGCAAATATGGAATGTGTTATATTTGAATCACATTCACACAGCATGCATGAATCAGGTGGCAATGGTAAAGGAAGAATGGTTAACTGGAGCAAAGAAAAGATAATAGAAGATTTAAAATTATCAAGCAAAACTTTAGGAGGAGCAGATGTATTTTGCTATCCATTTGGACATTATGATGATACAGCAATAGAGGCTCTAAAAGAAACTGGATACAAAATGGCATTTACAATTGTAGGTGGTAGAGTATCAGTTGGATATAACAAATACACATTACCAAGAGTTAGAGTAACAGCAGGAAATAGCTTAAACTATTTTGCAAGTTCTGTAAGATAATTAAATAAAGAAAAGGAAGATTTATTTGAAAAAAGAAATTATAATTTTAATTGTTGTAATTATTTTAACATTGTGTTTTTGGATTTTTTTTAAAACAGGAAATAATACTATTGAAGAAAATATAGAGGTGCAAAACACTTATGCCGAAAACAATGAAGTTACAGATAATACAAGTGAAGAAGCTTTACAAGATGCAACAATGCCCAGTGAAATAACCTTATACGATAAAGAAGATGGCTATTTTACGGTAGAATTCAACAAAAATGCAAACATAAATAAATATAATTTTGAAGAAAACTTAGAAAACAAAAACGGATTATATAAATATAAAGATGAGAACTATACTTCAAGGCTAGGCATAGATCTTTCGGAATATCAAAGCAACGTTGATTGGGAGAGAGTAAAACAGGCAGGAGTAGAATTCGTAATTTTAAGACTCGGATATAGAGGATATGGTAAAGCTGGCAGGTTAGTATTAGACAATAAGTTTGAGGAATATTACCATTCTGCAATAGAGATGGGCATAAAGGTTGGAGTTTATTTCTTTTCTCAAGCAATAAATGAAGAAGAAGCAAAACAAGAAGCGGATTTGATAGTTAGCAACATAAAGGATAAAAATATAGAATTGCCTATATTTTTTGATTTGGAAAAAATCAAAAATGCTGATGGAAGAGCAAATGAATTAAACAAAGAAGAGATAACAAGAATCACGCATGCATTCTGTAATGCAATAAAAGAAAATGGATATACACCAGGAATTTATGGCATTTCAAAAAGCTATACTACGAGATTAAACTTAGAAGAATTTAATGATACAACAAAATGGCATGCGGAATATTCAGAAAAACCACTATATCCATATGAGTTCGAATTTTGGCAATATACTGAATCAGGAACAGTTCCAGGCATAAACGGAAATGTGGACATTGATTTATGGTTTATTAAATAATTTTGACAAAATGATTAAAAAGTATATAATACAGATTGAGGTGATATTATGTCAAAGGTATATAAAATATCTGAACTGCTTATGAATAATGAAACTCCATATTATAGTGAGTGCCCAGAACTAAGTAATTATAGAAGAGTTAGAGAAGTTGAAGATCACGGAAGAACTAGGTACTTAACTTGGGTAGATGACAAAAACATGGAAAGTATAAGAAACCCTGATGGCCGAGAGTTAACACCCGAAGAACTATTTAATTTCGTAATAGGAAATGGCATAACCGATTATGCTAAAGGTAAAGGCCAACTTGCTGATGTTGCGATAGTGTTAGGAAGCGGATCGTTTCCTGAAACAAGAGCAAGAGCAATTAAGGCTTTTGAACTATATAAAAAAGGAAGAGTTAAAAAAATAATATTTACAGGCGGAGTAGCAAAAGCGAGAGACACTAGGAGAATAATGTATCCTGAAACAATGGAGCAGTTTATGAGTGGGGCTGTTCCAGAACTTGAGTGGCAAGACCTTTCTGAAGCAGATTGGGGAGCAGAAACTTTTGTACCTGGCGTTTATGAAGAAGGAAGCGGAATTGCTATGAGTAAATTAACTCCAGAATTTCTTGAAAGCATGGGCGTAAACCCTGAAGATGTTATAATAGAACCAATGTCAAGAAGTACTCAAGAAAATGCAACATTTTGCAGAAATACTTTTGATATGCTTAGAATAGAAACAGGGGAAAGCATTAGTAGTGCAGTACTAGTTACTACAGTTACTCACGGTAGCAGAGCAATGAGACAATTCCAAAAATTATTTGGGGACGATATTCAGCTTTCATGGTGCCCTGCAACAGCTGATTTAGAACAATACGGAAACATGAGAAACATTTTGAATGCCCATGAATTTGATGAAGAAGCTTTTAGAAGAGAATTAAAAAGAATATATTGTACCACTCCAGTATTAACAAAAAAATTAATGGAAGAAACGGCAAACCACAGAAATGCATTTATTTTAGGAGATATATATGAGCCAAGCATAACAACAGAAGATGAACAAAGGGAAGAAGAAAGATAGCAAATGTCAATAGGGACGGAGATTTTTGACATAAGGTAGTTTTTTAGAGCCAAACAAAAATAGCAAGTCAAAATGACTTGCTACTTTTATTATTAAATTATTGCAATAAGATATAGAACATGATAAAATTAAAAAAATAAAAAGCGTGATAAAAATATTAAGAAGGAGGATCTGAATGAATAAAAAAATTGTCTTAACAATAATAATGTGCATTATTGCATGCGTTGTACTTACAGGCTGCCAATCAAATGAAGTGGTAGAAAAAGAACAAGAAAATAGCAATGTGGTAACTGAAACAAAAAATGACACAAATAAAGAAGAAAATACTTCATCTAATACAGCTAAAAATACAGCAAGCAATAAATCTAATGACAAATCAAATTCAAATGATAAACTAAAGCCAACAGAAGTAGTAAAAAAATATAAAGAAGACATTGGTTTAGGGCTTGAAGTATATCATCCTAAAGTAAATGGAAGAGAAGTAGTAGTAAATGTTCAAACATCTGGAAGTTCAGAACAACAAAAAAAGGGACCATATTATATATGGTATGAAATGCGTATAGGATATGATAGTAGCTCAATGCAAGATACGTATAAACTTGTAAAAGAAGGAATATATCATCTTGAAGGATATGGAATAGAAATGCTTAAAGAATTTAAAATAGATGAAGACGAAGGCGTAAATTATGAGTTCTTTGAGTGGGATTTAACAGCCACTGCATGTAAAGGTTCAGATAAAGAATATGTTGCAGTTTCTTTCCCAGCAGGAACAGAAGACAAAGCCCAAGCAACACTTCTTTTATCAACAGCTGAAGGAGACTTAGTTGGAGAATTTACTGCAGATGTAGTGCATGATGTTACATTAACAGGAACAAATGCTGAAAAATATAAAAATCATAGTGGAGATGTAGTATTTAATTCTATAAAAGATGGCAAAGTTACTTATTTAGTTCCTTCTGATAAAATGTATAAAAAAGATTCAAAAGGAAATAAAGTATTAGACACTTCACTTGACACACTTGAATTAGATGAATATTCTGTAACTATCAACAATAACAAAGCAACATCTAAAAAGACAGATGAGACATATAAAATAACAAATGCAAAAGGTAAAACATTTGGATTTGGTGAATTTAGACATTAATATATAAAAAAAATAGCAAGTCTGATAAGACTTGCTATTACTGTTTTATGCAGTTTATAAGCATGGTCGGGGTGACACTATTTATATACCCACAGACAACTTTGCCTGCTGGTAAAATACACACAAACCATATGTGTGTAAGGACATGATGTAAAATAGTGATACATTATAATTTGAATTTTGTTCAGATATATTTGAAAAATATGTCTGGGTTGTTGTAGTAATTGTTGTAAATATACTACATATAAAAATTGTTTATAATAGTAGATTTAAAGTAGACACGCTAATACTTAATATGTTATAATTCACACATAAAGGGGAGGTATTTTTATGAAAACAAGATATTTATTAATAACAATTCTTTGCTTAATACTTTGTTTATTATTAACCGGGTGCGGACAAAATGAAGAAAAAACGGATGAAGCAGTTAATAATGATGAGACTAAAAATACAACTACAAATGCAACGACAGCTCCAGTTGAAACTGCTACAGCAACTGCAAAAGCTAAAGAAACAGATCCTAAAATTGAGATGGCTAATGTATGGATGAACTTGCCAGAAAATGTGGACATCACTTGGAAGAATCAAGAAAAAGGGTCAAACGATTATGAAGTTATGGAGATGTATAAAAGAGGCAATGATGTAATGCAAGCAGTTGAATACAGAAAAAATGGAAAACGCCCAACAGGTAATAATTTGGATGACCATTGGTATTTATATGACTATCAAGGAGACTATAAATGGAAATCATATTATTACTATGAATCAACCGGATGGGGTGATAATTCTTTTGGAGGAAATTATCCTGCAAGTCCTGAAAACATGATAAAGGGTGATTGGCTTAGAAAACTAAACACTAAAACTGATAAACATGAGACAATTGATATTGAAGGATATGGAAAGGTAGATACAATCGTTGGAAAGGGTGCAGGAACAGATGGAGAATATACTTATTACTATTCAGAAAAATTAGGAATTAGTGTTAAAGTTGAAAATGATTATCAAGTATATACTATCACTAAGTTTGATACAAAAGTAAGCTCAAATTTCCCACATGCCTTACCTGCTGAAGCTAAATAATATAAATGAGAACGAAAACCGGAAACACAAAAAATAGAATTAAATTGTTGTAAATTGAAAAAATAAAAAGTCTGAAGCTAGCTTATAACTAATTTCAGACTTTTTAAATACTGGTCGGGGTGACACGGATCGAACGTGAAAAGGTACTTTTTAAGAAATATTACAAAGTGTCACAAACCCTTATGTATCATATAATATGCCTATTTTATTATATTAAAAAATAATACAAATTATTAATAGTTATTATAACTTTGGTAGGTTTTTGGTAGGTCATTTTAACTACCTAAAAATGCTTATAAAAGTATATTATAGTTTAATAAAAAAATAGAGCTACCTTAAATGAAGGGGTAAAATCCCACGACATTAGTAACTCTATTTCTAATAATAGTATACCATCTTCTAACGAAAATGTCTATATTTTTATTACCATTAAAGTGCAATATATGTCGAAATATGATATAATTTGAATATCATAAACGAAGGGGATGAATACTATGCTTTTTGATCAATTTACTGACACAGTATTTCTAAAAGATGACACAAGTTTAGAAAAACAGTGCAATGCTTTAGAAAGATTAAACAAAGAGTACCCAAATAATAAGGAAATTGAGGAAGAACTATATATAGCAAAAAAAGGATTAGAAGGAGAAAATGAAATAAAGTATCAACTTAAAAAAGCTAATATTGGCATGTATGTTCTTCAAGATGTTAATTTTGAATATAATGATCTAAAAGCCCAAATTGATTTTATCGTTATTACAAAAGCACATTGTTACTTTATAGAATGCAAAAACTTAGTAGGCAACATTACTATAAATGATAAAGGCGAGTTTATTAGAGAATACAAAATAAACGGAAAAACAATTAGAAAAGGCATGTATTCACCTATAACGCAAGTAGAACAGCAAAGAGAAGTATACAAAAAAATATGGGATTCAACATGGAATACGAAAGGTTTAATTGAACAGGTTAAAAGAAAATTTGCAGAAAAAAACTTTTTTACTTTTCATAGAACGCTTGTTGTGGCAGCAAATCCTGATACAATATTGAAAAATCATTATGCTCCTCTAGACATTAAAAGGAGAGTAATAAGAGCAGATATGTTAATACGAAAAATACAGGATGATATAATTTCATCTGATAAAGACTTATGGGACAAGCCAAAAGAATCGTTAAAATGGGCAAATCATTTTTTAAGTAATAATATAAATAAAGACAATAATTACTATGAAATTTATCAGAAAAAATATGTAAAAGAGCCCATAATAGATACTACTGATTTAAGAAAAAAACTAGTCGAATTTAGAGAAGCTAGAGCCAAAGAAAAAAATATGCCACTACATTATATATTTACAGATACAGAATTAGATATAATTATAGAAGTTTTACCACATAGTCTAAAGGAACTATATCAGTCAAATATTTTACCTGAAATAAAAATAAAAACACACGGAGAAAAAATTATTGAAATAATAAATAATTGGAAATAATCATAACAAAACAACAAGACATGTAATGAAAATAGCAATGGAGGACAATTATGGGAGAGAAAACTCGTAAGGAGGTCAAAGAAATGGAACTTTCACAAATGCAGAAGGATTTAATAAATCTATTGCAGAAATTAAAAGTGAATACAGAAAATATCGTTCTAATAATGACAGCTTGTCAGGAAGAAAAAGACATAACGGAAATGATAAACTTTTTAATAGACAAATACGAACAGAAGAATCAGGTATCTCAACAAGAAATATTGAACAAAATAGTAGAAATAAATCAATAGAGAACTCTAACAAGAGTTCTTTTTATTATTTAATCAAAAAAATAGAAGCATATTTAATAGTGAAGGGGTAAAATCCCACGACAGTATTAACGCTTCTATTGATATTATATCGCCCTCTAATATAAATGTCAAGATGTGTATTAAGTGCTTAACTCTTGCAAAAAATGGCAAAACAGTGTATATTTGAAGTAATAATTCTATGAAAGAGGGTGTTTCTAATGAAAACATGGACGGAAGTAGAAATACAGGAAATTCTAGAGAAATCTCAAATAACAAAAACGGAAGACATAATCAATTATCTAGTGAAAATAATGTCGAACAAGAAAGAAAAAAATTTTCTAGAAATGGCGAAGCAGAAACAACCGAAAACGAAAGCAGAAGTGGATACAATATTAAGTCAGATATTGGAAGAAGATTTGCTAGATCAAATAGTAATGAAGTTGAAGGAAATTGGAATGAACGAAGAAGAAGCAATAATGATACTAAATCCGCTAGCAAGGGCAACAGAGGAGCAATGCTTGAAGATGTTAGAATGGATAGACAGCAATCAGGAGAAAGACCATATAGAAATGAGAGAAATGGCAAAACAAATAGCGAAACAATAAGTACAGAAAGAAAAAAGGTGAAGAAATGAAAAAAATAGAAAAAGAAATCCTAACACAAGGTGGATGTAAAATAGTTGCACAGTTTATAGATGAAGCTCTAACAAATCCATTACAACGTAAAGCAATGATGGAATATCTAATTTCAATACGTCAAGAGAAAGTGAGTGAATTAGAAATAATAGAAGTAGCGAACGAATTAATGGAAATTGATATATAAAGGGGAATATGATGTTTCACTTTTTTAATAATAAAATAAATAATAACGATGTCAAAACAAATGAAGAGTTGTTTTATAAGAAATATGGTGATTGTAGGAAACTTCCATATCACATTAATTTGCTTGTTATTACAGACACTCATGGACTTTTAGCATATAAAAAAGAAGAACAAGAAAAATTAAAAAATGTTGGAGAATATGATTTGTGCTGTGTATTAGGAGATGTAACATATAGTGACTATGAAATAATATTACATTATATTAAAAAAGACAAAATAGTTGCTTTATTAGGAAATCACGATGGATTTGATGTGCTGAAATATTATGGACTAGAAGACCTAAATGGAAAAACAATAAATGTAAATGGAATACGTATAGGTGGAATACAAGGAAGTTTTAGATATAAATCAGAAGATTTTCCATCATTTACTCATGCAGAAAGCATAAAGTTTTTAGATAAGATGGAAGAAACTGATATCCTTTTGTCACATGCAGGCCCTTATTTAAATGATAACACAGACATTGTACATAATGGCCTTAAAGGAATAACAGAATATCTATACAAAAATCGTGTTCCATATAATATTCATGGACACAATCATGTTAATAAAGATTTGTGCTTAAAAAATGGAACAAGGGTAATTGAGAGATACTTTATTGAAAAAATACACATCTAAGTATTAAGATATTTTACTATCAATGAGGAGAAGAAACGGAAAAAAACTTTGAAATATACAAGAAGTTTATGAAAGGATTGAAGAAATACATGACCGAATTGGAAGAAATGATAGTTACGGAACTAGCGAAGAGAGGTATGGACATAGAGATATCAAAAATAGTTTATCTCAAGTTGAGGAACGATCAACATGGACAGAATATGCTGATTCAATACTTGAGGGACACGCAAAAAATAACGGAAGAGAATCTGTTGTTAAAAGTGAGAGAAATAAGCAAAAACTAGAGAACTCTTATTAGAGTTCTTTTTCTTATTTAAGCAAAAAAATAGAAGACATTCCATTAGTGAGCTCAAAGGCTCGAGTGGTAAAGCCACTAGTGATAGAATTTCTTCTAATAATTATTTTAGGGACGTGTCTCAAAATTACCAATTTTAAAAAGATAATTTTTAGACACGTCCCTAAAATAATATGTTTAAAAACAATATATTTTCCAAATATATTTGCGTTGCATTACATATGGCCGTACATTTAATGATAGACAAGCAACTAATAATTTATAACTGGATTTTAATAATATTAACACTTTCAATTCCATCAACTTTTGTAATTTGGGACTTTATATCATCTACAGCATTTGAATTAGTTAGTGTTATAGAATAGGATGCTTTTACTATTGTTATACTATCAATTAAATTTGGATTGGTTTGATGTCTCTGATTTAATTCCCTTTCAGCATCCTCTTTTGAGTTATATTTAATACTATTAATGCCATCAATGGCTTGAATTACTTCACCAATTTCTTCTATTCTCTCATTTGACAAATCACTGCGTAGAAATGCTTCTAATTGTATTAATTCTTTATTTCTATTAGAATAAATATCTTCAAAATCAGGTAGTGTTTTATTATTTTCATCTACTATACTGGTATAAGTTTCTTCTCGATTATTTCTAGAAAAGGAAAATGATACGGTTTTCATTTTCGAACTATATGTATAAGTACCCCTAAATCCATGATAAACCATTGTTCCATCAATATAGAATAAAACATCGCTATAATTTCCCTCTAAATAGTTTTTTTCATTGTTATTGCATAAACGAAATATCAAATATGTATTTAATATAACGCTTAGCAACAATAAAACCGATATTATTATGAGTGTTTTTTTCATATTACACCTCAATTATATAAAATATTTGCAGATAAATTCTATCATACAATCATGTATTCGTAAAGAAATATATCCTATTTTTAATAAATCAAGAATTATTATCTTATTAAATTGGAACATTTTATATTCTTATTTTTTTACTTTTTTTCAAAGGTATATGTTATAATACAATTATATTATGGAGGAATACTTATGAAAAGAAATAAAATTCTTTTAATTATTTTATGTGTATTAATATTATTACTTATAATAATTGTTATAGTGCGACTAAACATAAAAACAATAGCTGATATTATACTAACAGAAGATAATTTTGATACTATAAGTGAGGAATATTTTGAAAAAGAGAATCTTAGCGATGATTTCTTATATTTTAGTTTTGCAGTAGATTACTGGAGTTCAACTAAAGCTGTATATGGTAGAACAATAAATGATTTAATTAAAGAAGGTAAAACGCTAATGGAGGAGAACAACTATTCTTTATTAAAGTATAAAAAAGAGATTTTAGAAAAAGAACAACTTTTAAAACAAGTGGAAGAAGATATTAAAAAATTTGATGAGATGATACCACAGAATGATTTATTTCTTTCTGAATTTTCAGACTAAAATAATCTTTATGATACAATAGTAATAATTTTTGAAAATTTGGTAGATTTTTGGTAGGTTTTTTCAAGGCAAAAGAAAAACAGCAAGTCGCAAACGGCTTGCTATTTCTGCATTATATTGTTTATATAGTTGGTCGGGGTGACACGGATCGAACGTGCGACCTCATGGTCCCAAACCACGCGCTCTACCAACTGAGCCACACCCCGAAATATAACTGCTTATTTATAATAACACAAAACTGTAGCAATTGCAATATTTTTATTAAAAATTCTTGCAATATTTAGAAATAAACGGTATAATATAAAGGTATTCTAAATAGGGTAATTACTTGTTTTTACCTACATTTTAGAACTTGTGCCTGTAGTTTAGCTGGATAGAATGCAAGGCTACGAACTTTGAGATCGGGGGTTCGAATCCCTCCAGGCACACCATAACGATAGATAGTGAATATTATAACAATATTCACTATTTATTATTATATATAACTATTATCGGGGTGTGGCTCAGCTGGTAGAGCACATGGTTCGGGACCATGAGGTCGTGCGTTCGAATCGCATCACTCCGACCATTTTTTTACCTAAATGATTGACAGGAAACGCTTAATTTGATAAAGTTTTAATATAAACAAAAGAAAGAGGGAAAATACATGGAAGATAGTTTAGTAAAAAGAACTAAATGTCAGGATACAAAAGGCATAACTCTAGTTGCTTTAGTAATAACAGTAATTGTTTTACTCATCTTAGCAGGAGTTGCAATAAGTATGGGAATTAGCAGTGATGGATTGTTCGACAAAACAAATAAAGCGGTATCAAAGTGGAACGACAAAGTAAATACGGAAAATACAGAATTTGCAAATTATATTGACTATTTGGATGAGTTAACAGGGACCAAAGTAGAGCCGGTATCTGATGTATATGCTGCGGTTTGTGAAAACCATACATTAGTGTTTAGTAATAATTTAGAGGCAATTAATAGTTACATAGCGTCAAATAATACAGTTCTTTCATCAGATTATGATTATTCAGGAGGAATTCCTAACCTTAAGGAAAACAACTATGAAAGCTATTGGAGTAGTGGTAGTTATATCCAATCTGTAATATTTTTGAATAAAGTAGTTCCTGGTTCAACTTCGTATTGGTTTGGAGGGATGAGTCAATTATCTTCTATAACTGGTATGCAGTATCTAAATACATGTAATGTAACGAATATGAGCGGAATGTTTTATGATTGCAGCAGTTTAACCAGCTTAGATTTGTCTAATTTTAATACCAGTAATGTAACTGATATGAGTAATATGTTTTGCAACTGTATTTCATTAGAGTCACTGGATTTAAGTAGCTTTGATACATCTAATGTAACAAATATGAGTTTCATGTTTAGCCGGATCTGACGACTATTTTCTGACTTTACAAAGTATAAATCTTTCTAGCTTCAATACAAGCAATGTGACAAATATGGCGGAAATGTTTGGCCAATGTAGCAACTTAACAAGTTTGGATTTATCTAGTTTTGACACAAGTAATGTAGAATATATTTATCAAATGTTTGCTCACTGCAGTGCATTAGAAACAATATATGTATCTACAAATTTTGTAACAACCAGTGTTACCGGAGAGTATGATTCATGGCATATGTTTTATGAATGTGGCAATTTGAGTGGGGAAAATGGTACATCATATAATGATTCAATTGTAGATAAAACTTATGCAAGAATAGATGGTGGACAAAATAGTGCTACTCCAGGGTACTTTACACTAGGACCTGCACCAACCACATAATGAAATTATAAAACATAAAAGAAGTACATACTTACAGTATGCACTTCTTTTATATTGTTTTATTTTATTATAGAGAAGGTGAAAAATCAAACACACCTGCTGTTTCTGTAGCTATTATTGTGCCTGAGTCTATATATGCTATCGGAAATAAACCTTCTGCATATCCCTGTGATTGACCTGCTGACATATAAATTGGGCATCCACCTATAGAACCTTGCCCTATATATCGAATATTATAATTTATAAACACATCAGATAGATATGCACAACGTGATGCAACCCAATAATTTGTTGTGACTCCGTTAGGCAATAGAATTGATGCATAACTACCTAATGCATTTGTAAGATCAGCATTGCTTATATAATAATAAGTATGTATTGCTCTAATTCCTGATACTGTTTTGGGTATTATTGAGTTTGCATCTGTTTTTGTAACTTTTTCATCTGCTCGTGAAATAAAGCTAGTTCTTTCTTGACTTAATTCAAGAAGATTTTTTCCCTCGTTTGTTGTGCCGTCTGAATTGGATATTCGTTCAAATTTTTCTTCTGCATATATAGTTGGATAATTGCTACAATATACATACTCTTCTTGTGAATTTACAATTTCAAAATCATTAATAATATACGGAGCATGAGTAGAACCATAAGCCACAGGATCTGAAGTAACTGTTTCAGCAACTATTTCTGATACTGGCTTATTAACCATATAACTTTCAATTTCGTCAATATTTATATTATGGACTTCAATTCCTAAAGTATTGCCTCCATAAAGAGCTTTGCACGCATCATTTAGAAGCTTTACACCATTATTATAACCTGTAGCTCCTACTATAGCGATAGGAAGAGTTGGCTTTGTCGGAACTATAACAATTTCGCCCTTTTCTCTATTTACTTTTAAAACCTTCCAAGTTTTTATAGTTAAATCTAAATTTTCGCCACTATTCCAAGATGTTTTTATGTCTGCAGTATTTTGGGCTAATTCTCCGGAATATAATTGTTTTGTAGCTAAAACATAATCTGTGGAATAACCTGACACACCAGAGGTATTGGTAGTTACCAAACGACTATCATTTGAAGAATATAAATTTATATCCCAGGTGTAGTGCCCGCTAGGCTCCCATTTGATTGTATCACCAGGTTTAAGCGTTTCTGGCATTTGCAAACTTAATAAATGAGCCATATTATTTATAGATGTATTAGTTTCAGAAACTTTGTCATTCCACTTTTCTACTGCATCATTACTTTTTTCTAGTAAACCATTAGTATTTAGACCTAACGAAATGACTGTTCCAGCTATTATTATTAAAACAATAACTGTTATTACTAAAGAAACCAATGTTATTCCATTTTTTTTCATCATAAAAAATCTCCTATTATTTTTTTCTAGAATACACTATATAGGATAATATGTTTTTTTTCAATAATTTTAAGAAAAATACATATAAAAAATTATTGTTTAAAAAGTAAAAATATGATATAAATTATTCATAGCGAGAGGTTGATAATTATGAGATTTGTATATGCATGTGACGTTCATGGTGACGAAGATAAATACCACAAATTGCTTAGTATTTGTAAGAGGGAAAAAATAGAATATATAGTTCTAGGTGGAGACATATATCCAAAAAACGGTGATAGGGCTGTAATACAGATAGAGTTTATAAAAAATGGGCTAAAAGAATTCTTTGATGAATTAAAGAAAGGCAATATTAAATGCATTTTAATTCCCGGAAATGACGATTTAGAAAATTATGATGATGACTTAAAAAATCTTTGTGATAAATATGAGAATGTTTACAACATTGATAGAGCAAAAACAGATATAGAAGATGTTTGTTTTATTGGACTACCAGATGTTTTAGACAATCCATTTAGAAGGAAAAACAGGGTACTAATGGAAGAGGGATTAGAACTAGAGCCACAACGTTCAGAAGAGATATTTATAGAAAAAGGAACAAAAATAATTACTGTAGAAGAATGGGCAAAATATAGGCAAACGAGTGTAGCAAAAATGGAAGATGTTTTAAGAGAACTTCCTAAGCCAGATAAAGCCAAAAAAAGTATTTATGTTTTGCATGATCCGCCATATGGAATAGGACTAGATTGCTGTGCTATAGGCAAATGCGTTGGCTCTAAAGCTATTGTGCAATTCGTTAAAGAAAACAACATATATATGACTTTGCATGGACATATCCATGAATCATATAAAGAAAGTGGAAAATGGAAAGAACATATAGGAAATACAATATGTATTCAGCCTGGTCAAACAGAGCTAGGTGAAGAAAAAATGACTTATGTTATTGTAGATACAGATTTAAATGTACAAAATAGATTTGAAGTTAAAGTAAAGGAAGAGTAAATGTGGATCGAGAAAAGAAAATAATAAAAACAAGTCAGCTGGGTATTGGAGTAAACATACTACTAGTTATTTTTAAAATGGCAGTAGGCTTTATCGCTAATTCTATTGCTATTATTTTAGATGGTGTAAACAACTTAACTGATGTTATATCATCTACTGTTACAATTGTAGGAACGAAGCTTGCAAGCAAGGCACCAGATAAAGAACACCCATACGGGCATGGAAGAATTGAATACATAGCAGCACTAATAGTTTCAGAAATCGTGCTACTAGCAGGCGTTGTAGCGATAAAAGAGTCAATAGATAAAATAATTAATCCAAATGAAACTAATTATACTATAATCTCACTAGTTATTATTTTTGTCGGTGTTATAACAAAGCTTTTCTTAGGGAAGTACGTAACTAAAGCAGGTAAGAAGCTAAATTCGCAAAGCTTAATTGCATCTGGGCAAGATGCATTAATGGATTCAATTTTGTCATTTACAACATTGGTTTCAGCAATTTTAAATTATATTTTGGGATTAAATCTTGAAGGATATCTAGGCATTTTAATTTCAATATTTATTATTAAAACAGCTGTTGGTATGCTAAAAGAAACAACAAGTATAATGATTGGTGGAAGAAATGAAAAAGAATTAGCAGACAAGATAGAGAAAAAAGTATGTTCATATAAAGAGGTACAAGGTGCATATGACTTAGTGCTTCATAATTATGGACCATCAAAAATAATTGGTACTGTTCATATACAAGTAAGAGATGATATGAGAGCAGACGAACTACATATTTTAACAAGGCAAATTTCAATGGACATTTTTAATGAATATGGAATCGTTTTAACAGTTGGAATTTATGCTGCAAATGACAAAGACAATTATAAAGATATAAAAGATTATCTAATGGAACTTATTTCTAGATATAACCAGATAAAACAAATTCACGGATTTTATGTGGATGAAGAAAATAGCAGTATTTATTTTGATTTAATTATTGATTTTGATTGTAAAAATCAAGAAGAAATAAAAAAAGAAATCATTGAAAAACTTGAAGCAAAATATCCACAATATAAATTTAATGTAATACTTGATGGAGATTTTAATGATTAATATAGGGGTAAAATATGAATAAAATAGAGAAAAAACCGATAGAAATATTATCCACTATAATACTGACCATTGCAATATTTGTTGTACCAGTAATTATTATACCAGGAACTAATTACAACTATTTTAAAATGGTTATCTTGTATTGCTGTGGAGTAGGATTAGCGATAACATTTTTGTTTGCAACGCATAACCTAAAAATCCATTTGGAAGACTATTTTCTAGTTGGATTTGGAATAATGGTAGCAGTAAGTACAATCTTTTCGGTAAATATTGAAAAGTCTATTTGGGGAGAATGGCAGAGATATGAAGGACTAATAGCATTTGTTACATATTTTTTAATATATTTTAGTGCGAAAAATTATTTTATTAGATATAAAAATTTTGAAAAAGTGGCAACAATAGTATATACAGGAATTTGTGCTTTTGCAGTTTTACAATATTTTATGGCAAAATCAATAGAATTAAGCCCGTTATTTGGCAAAGGTGCAAATGGAACATTTGGAAATGTAAATTTTTTTGGCAGTTTTGTAAGTCTAATACTTCCACTATTTATTTTTCAATATTTGCAAACGGGGAATAAAAAATATATCATAAGTAGTGCAATTGGTTCGGCAGCGCTAATTGCATGCGTTACAAGAAGCGCATGGGTAGCATTTGCTTGTTTTTATTTTGTTTTGTTTTTATATGTAATGCAAAAAAATAAAAAAGAATATAGAAAAAAGTTTGGTATATTATCCTTAGTAATATTCTTAACATTTTCATTCATGTTCATAACTCAAGGGAAAAACTCAGTTGTTTCTAACAAATTTGATGCAATAGGAGATGAAACTGAAAGGTTTATAAATTACGGACTTGTAAATTCTATAGGTTCTGGAAGAATCAGTATATGGAAATGGTGTTCAAGAGTTGTAATCAAAAGCCCAATAATTGGCTGTGGAGTTGATGCTTTGTCAACAGGTCTTGCTAAATATTTTGAAGAAGAATATTCAAAATTTGTAGATAGAAATAATGTATACATAGATAAAGCACATAATGAGTATTTGCAAATAGGAGCTACTATGGGATTGCCGGCTTTGATATTTTATTTGGGCTTTATATGCACAATTATAGCGAAGTTACTTAAAAAAATAGAAACAGATGCGACAATTATGATGCTATTAATAGTTCTAATAAGCTATATTGTACAGGCATTTTTCAATTTCAGTACAATCGGTGTCGCGCCAATATTATGGTTTATATTAGGCATGGCCTCTAAACAAGTTAATGAACAAAAAGAAGCGAAAGAAAATTAATTTTCTTTCGCTTCTTTTTAAGTTTTATTTTATTGCTTCTATAATTGATGTTTTATCAGTAACTCCTACAAAAGTCTTGTCCAAATTTCCATTTTTAAATATCATAATTGTTGGAATACTCATAATTCCATATTTTTCAGCCAATTCCATATTTTCATCAGAATTGATTTTACCAACTTTTACTTCTTCACCAAGTTCTTCTGCAATTTTGTCTATTACAGGTGACATCATTTTGCAAGGACCGCACCAATCTGCATAGAAATCAACTATTACAGGTTTGCTAGAATTTAATACTTCATTTTCAAAATTTTCTCCAGTTATTTTTAAAACGCTCATTATTTTACCTCCTATTTATTTTTAATATAATTTATAGCAGAAAGTCCAGCAAGAGTGCCTTCATAAACTGCTTTAGAAACTTGAAGCAATCCTCCAGTAGCATCGCCACAAGCGAATACTCCTGGGATATTTGTTTGCATATTTTTATCTACGGCAATATTATCACCATTTAATATTATGCCCAATCTCTTTGCGAAATCTGCAGAACCAGCTTCGCCAAGAGCAATAAATATTCCACTTGTACTTATAACTGAACCATCTGAGAATTCTACAGAATCAACAGTTCCATTGCCATGAATTGCTCTTATTTTTTCTTTTATAACTTCAAATTCAGAAGTTTCTTGCAAGGTTTCTCCATTTGTAAGTATTGTAACTTTACTTGCAATATTTTTCAATACCTTTGCTTCATTTAGTGCAAACTTGCTATTGCCTATAACTGTGACGTTTTTTCCTCTATAGAAAAATCCATCACAAATTGCACAATAACTAATTCCTTTTCCTTCAAATTCTGCAATGCCATTTATTTCTGGCCTTAGTTTTTTATTGCCAGTTGATAGTATAACTGCATTTGCAGAATATTCGTTATTTGCTTCAATAACAAAATGTGTATCCAATTTAGTAATGCCTGTTACTTCTTCTTCTATAACATCAATTCCAAGATTTTTTGCTTGTGCTATACCAGTTTTATAAAGCGTTTCTCCATCAATGCCATTTGTAAAACCATAGTAATTATCAATTTTAGAAGCCTTTTCTAGATTAGACTGACCATGATATAAAACTAAAACATTTAAACCTGATCTTTTTGCATATAATCCTGCTGAGATTCCAGCAGGTCCAGCTCCGACTATTACAACATCATACATATAAATACCTCTTTTAATTTAATTATTTTTAGAAGAAATTTTTCCGCCACCTATAACTATGTCATTAATATAAAATACTGCTGATTGCCCAGGTGTTATAGATTTTTGTGGCTTATCGAACATAACTCTTATTTTGTTTTCGTTTTCTTGAACAATTGTAGCTAAAGCCATTTTCGCAGAATATCTAGTTTTTACAGTTGCTTTTAAAGGAGTTTCAATTCTATCAAATACTAACAAATTTATAGCTTCTACTAAAATTTCTTTTTTATACAATTCTTCTTCTTCGCCAACAATTACTTCATTTTTGGCAGGATTAAACCCAAGTACAAATAGAGGAGTAGGATGTGAAATTCCAAGTCCTTTTCTTTGGCCAATTGTGTAATTGTATAAGCCTGTGTGAGTTCCAAGTACTTGCCCTGATGATGTAACTATTTTTCCTGATTTAGGTTTTAAATCTGAATTTATTTCTAAAAACTTTTTGTAATTTCCATCTGGCACAAAGCAAATGTCTTCACTGTCTGGCTTGCTTGCAACTTTTAAGTCTGCATCTTTTGCGATTTTTCGGATTTCATCTTTGCTTGAAAAATCACCAAGTGGGAATAGAATATGATCTAACAATTCTTTAGGCATATTCCATAAAACATAGCTTTGATCTTTTTTACCAGCATTTGAAACTTTTAATACATTTTGCTTATATTCTTCGGAGTATTCTATTTTAGCATAATGTCCAGTTGCAATATATTCGCAACCTAATTCTTTTGCTTTTTCCCACATAAGTCCAAATTTCATGTATTTATTGCATTCAATACATGGATTTGGAGTTCTGCAAGTAGCGTAGCAATCAATAAAATCATTTATAACATGTTTTTTGAATTCTTCTTTACAATCAAAGGTAAAGTGAGGGATGCCAATTTGCTTACAAACTGATTTTGCATCCATATATGTATTAATATTGCAACAGCTACTTCCTGCATACAGTTCAAGCGTACAGCCAATAACTTCGTAGCCAGCTTGCTTTAGCAGTAATGCAGAAACAGAACTATCAACGCCTCCACTCATACCAAGTAAAACTTTTTTCATTTAATTTCCTCCTAGGAATTTGACTTTTCTAGTATTCCTTCTAATGTGTGCCATGCAAGTAATGCACATTTTACTCTCGCAGGCATGTTTGAAACATTTTTAAATGCGATAGCATCTTCTAGTTTTTCTAGTTCTGCTTCATCAGCTATTTCTCTTTTTATCATTCCAATAAATGTTTCAATTATTTTTCTGGCTTCTTCAACAGTTTTTCCTTTTAATGTATCAATCATTATTGAAGTTGAAGCTTGAGATATTGCACAACCATGTCCAGAAAATGCCATATCTTCAATTATGCCATTATTAAGCTTTAATTCTAATGTTATTTCATCACCGCAATTTGGGTTGTGACCGATTTCACAAAAGTCAGCATTATTAAGATTTTTTTTGTTATATGAATTCATACTATGTTCCATAATAAGATCATTATAAACATCACTTAAATCGTCCATTTTTATTACCTCATATATTTTTTAAACATATCATATGCTTTTTGTAGACCTTCTATTAGCTTGTCCACATCTTCTTTGGTATTGTAGAAATAAAAGCTTGCTCTGCATGTCGAATCAATATTCATAAATCTCATAAGTGGTTGTGCACAATGATTTCCGTGAACGTACACAAACACTGAAGTTATCTAAAATACTTGCAACATCATGTGGATGAACACCTTCAATATTAAAAGATATAACACCTGAATGATTTGCTTTATTTGGTGTCACATACATTTTTACAAATTCGAGCTTTGAAAGCTTTTCTACAGCGTAATCTGTAAGCTCTTTTTCAATTTCTTCAATTTCTTCAAAACCTATTTTATTAATATAATCAATAGCTGCTGCAAGTCCAATAGCTCCTTCAACATTTTGAGTTCCAGCTTCAAATTTGTTAGGTAGTGGGGCAAAAGTTGTTTCTTGCTCATGAACATATTCTATCATATCTCCACCCATTAAAAAAGGAGTCATATTATTTAGAATTTCTCTTTTACCATATAATATACCTATTCCAAGAGGGGAGAGCATTTTGTGACCAGAAAAAACAAAAAAGTCACAATCCATTTTTTGCACATCTATTCTTCTGTGTGGTGCACTTTGAGCGCCATCTACTAAAACTACAGAACCATTTTTGTGAGCATGTTTTATGATTTTTTCTATATTATTTATTGTTCCTAAAACATTTGAAATATGTGTTATTCCAACGATTTTAGTTTTTGAAGTGATTTTAGTTTCAATTTCACTATCTGGAATTTCATACTCATCATTTATATACATGTATTTTAAAGTAGCGCCTGTAACCTTTGCTACTTTTTGCCATGGAACTAAATTAGAATGATGTTCCATAATAGATAGAACTATTTCATCACCAGGTTTCAAATTCTCAATTCCATAAGAGTATGCAACTAAATTGATTGCTTCTGTAGCATTTTTTGTATAGATTACTTCTTCAGGATGTCTAGCATTTATGAACTTTGCTATTTTTTGTCTTGCTTCTTCATAAACACCAGTTGCTTCCATACTTAGCTCATATGCTCCTCTATGAGGATTTGCATTGTGAGTTTTATAAAATTCTGAAATGGCATCTAAAACAGACTGTGGCTTTTGTGAAGTAGCACCACTGTCTAAATATGCAATATTCTTATTCTTTAATAATGGAAAATCATCTAGATAATTATTCATATTAATTTAACCTCATATCAATTTCTTTGATTATCTTTTCTCTTAATTCATAATTTGGAATTGTCTCTAGTATCTTGTTAAACTTAGCTTTTACCAATAGTTTCATAGCTTCTTTTAAAGAAAATCCTCTAGTCATAATATAGAATAATTCTTTTTCATCAATTTTACCTGCTGAAGAACTGTGGTTTCCCTCAACATCTTCTTCAGAACAAAGTAGCATTGGCAAGCTTAGTGATTTTGCAGTGTTTGAAAGTAGCATGCATGCTTCATTTTCATCACCAACAGATTTTTTACATCCTCTTTTAAAATCAATAGTTCCTTTAAAATGCTTTTTAGCTGTATCTGCTAATGCACCTTGAACTTCTATTTTAACATCATTTTGCAAGCCTCTTAGTTCTGCTATATAGTTTAAATCAAATACTTGAGAATTGTGACCTAAGTAAATTGTATTTATTGTAGTCTTTGCAGAATCACCAGTCATATTTGTATAGTGATTTGTTATGCTATTTTTCCCACCAAAGTCAACAATTGTGTAATTGACCTTTGCATTAGCATCAATGTTATTTTGAATTGCTAAGAAGTTGGAAGATTTTTCATTTATAAGATTAACTATAATTACGTTTAGTACTGAGTTTTCCTTAGCATTTACTCTAATTATTCCATCATGGAATAGGAAAGTGCTTGAATCTGAAGTATATTTAATTATTACAGTTTCTTTAGTAGATTCATTTGCTGTAATTTCAATATCTTCTAATAAAGCACTATTTTTCTTATCTAAATCAAATTTTATTTGAATTTCTTTGTTTGTCTTGCTATTAATATTTACATTTATTTTTTTGTTTGAATTATTTATTACTAAGTTTGTTAATTCAGCTCCAAGACCATAGTTTAAAGCAATTGGACTTGTTAAATCATCAATTGTAACCTTAGTATCAGAATTTAAAATTTTTAGATTATTAAATTCTAATATTTTGCTAGGGAAACTTACGTTTTCGAGCTTTATGTTATTAATATTGAAATTTTTAGACGTCCTAACAGGAGTCTGGTTAACTTCTAGTTCCATATTATATTCCTTTCTTTTATCCAATTGCACCTTCAAGTTCAAGATTTATAAGTCTATTCATTTCTACTGCATATTCAACAGGTAGTTCTTTTGAAATAGGGTATGCAAATCCGCGAACTATCATTGCTTTTGCATCTTCTTCTGAAAGTCCTCTACTCATCAGATAGAAGATAGTTTTATCAGATATTTTACCTATTTTTGCTTCATGTGAAAATTCTACATCATCTGTTTCAATGTCATTTGTAGGGATTGTATCTGATATTGACATGTCATCTAGCATAAGTGATTCGCATGATACAGAAGATTTTGAATGCGGAGCATTTGAACTTATTTTTACTAAAGAACGATATGTGCATTTACCGCCATTTTTAGATATTGATTTTGCATTTACTACACTTGAAGTGTTTGGCGCATTGTGAACTACTTTAAATCCATTATCTAAGTTTTGTCCACCACCTGCAAATGAAATGCCTGTAAATTCAGTTCTTGAGCCTTCTCCATTTAAAATGCTCATAGGGTATAGCATTGAGATTTTAGAACCAAATGAACCAGATACCCAATCCATCTTGGCATTTTTGCCAACTATAGCTTTTTTTGTATTTAGGTTAAGCATATTTTTTGACCAGTTTTCAATTGTTGAATATCTTAAATATGCGTTATCTTTCACATATAGTTCAACGCATCCTGCGTGAAGGTTTACTTTGTTATATTTTGGGGCACTGCATCCCTCTATAAAATGCAGGCTTGCACCTTCTTCAACTATTATAAGTGTATGCTCGAATTGCCCTGATTCTGGAGAGTTTAGTCTAAAATATGATTGAAGTGGAATATCCACTTTTACTCCTTTTGGAACATATACAAATGAACCACCAGACCAAACTGCGCCATGAAGTGCTGCAAATTTATGATCAGATACAGGAACACATTTCATAAAATGCTTTTTAACTATATCTGGATAATCTCTTACAGCAGTTTCCATGTCTGTATAAATAACACCTTGTTTAATTAAATCTTCTTTCATGCTATGATAAACTACTTCAGAATCATATTGTGCACCAACTCCTGCAAGTGAAGTTTTTTCTGCTTCTGGAATTCCCAATTTATCAAATGTAGATTTTATATCTTCAGGGACATCTTCCCAAGAGTTGCTAAGAGTTGTTTTAGGCTTAACATATGTTGCAATTTCATCCATATTTAATTCTGAAATATCAGGTCCCCATGTTGGCATCTCTAGTTTGTTATATACTTCTAATGCCTTAAGTCTGAATTCTCTCATCCAATCCGGGTCGCCTTTTTGCTTTGAAATTTCTTCAATTATTTCAGGAGTTAATCCTTTTTTTATTTTATATTCATAATTGTCATCGTTTTTGAAATCATATATATTTCTATTAATTTCTTCAACCTGAGTTTTCATTAACAAGATCCTTTCAAGTAATTAATTTTTGTATTTGCTATATCCGTTTTCTTCAATTTCTTTTGCTAGTTCTTGTGAACCAGTCTTTACTATTTTTCCATCAACTAGAATATGAACATAGTCTACTGTAAGGTTTTTAAGTATCTTTGTGTTGTGTGTAATAATTAATACGGCATTATTTTCGTTTTTAAACATCTGAATTCCCTTTGATACTGTGTTTATTGCATCAACATCTAGCCCTGAATCTGTTTCATCTAATATTGCAAGCTTTGGATTTAAAACTAGCATTTGCAATATTTCATTTTTCTTTTTTTCACCGCCAGAGAATCCAACATTTAAACTTCTTTCCATGTTATTTGGATTCATGTTTAATTCTTCCATGTATTTTTTTAGTTCATTTTTAAAACTAAAAATTTTTACTGGCTCATTAGTTTGTTTTGATTTTGCATATTTTAAAAAGTTTGTAACTGTAATGCCTGGAATTTCTTCAGGTAGCTGAAAAGACATGAATACACCCTTTCTTGCTATTTCATCAGTTTTAGAAGATGTAATATCTTCTCCATCAAAAATTATTGATCCTTCAGTTTTTTCATACATTGGATTGTTTAATATTGCATTTGCGGTTGTGGTTTTTCCAGAACCGTTTGGACCCATTATTACATGAATTTCTCCTTTGTTTATTTTTAAATCAATGCCATTTAGGATGTCTTTTCCTCCAGCTGTTACGTGTAAGTTTGTAATGTTTAATAAGTTTTGTTTCATTTTATATTCCTTTCTTTATTTATGAAATTAAAAATATGCATAGCTTTGATTCGCTCCCGGGAGAGTCTATTTTTTAAATACTCCCCTCATCCCACTGGCGCTGTAAGAAAAACGCCTTCGGAAGATGCCACGCACTTCGTGCGGGCGAATTTCGGAAGTTTAACCTTTTTGCTTCGGGACAATCTACGATTGCCCTCGCAATAACAGTACTTCGTACTTAACAGCGCTCAGCGGTCCCCCCCGAGAGGGTCGCCTTAAAAAATAGAAGCTCTCCCTCGCGCTCATCAAATTATACAAATTTTTAAATTATCTTTTTTGATAGACTCTCCCGGGAGCGGATTAACCATGTAAGTTATTAAACTTCGTAAGTAGTTCTTGCTTTTTCTCTCTTAACGCAAGACCTACAAAGTTCATTATTAATGTTATAGTCACAATTCAAATCACCTAAATCAAGCTCTTTATGTACGTATTTTGCAAGATGATTTAAAGTGTCATCTGACATGCTTTGTTTTATTTTATCTGCTTCTGCTTTTGCATTAGAATCCTCCAAGTTTAAAACATCTTTTAAAAATAGAAAGACAATGTCATAAGCTTCTAAGACTTTTCTAGAAAGATTTTCACCATCTTCTGTTAATTCAATAGTTCCATAAGAATGATAATTAACAAGTCCGATTATCTTTAAGAGAGTGTAACACCTTGTTTACACTAGGTTTAGAGCAATTCATTTTATTAGCAATGTCAGTAACTCTGACAGCCTCTGATTGCCTACTTAAAACATAAATTGTTTTTAAATATTCTTCTTGAGATTTTGATACCATAATAAATAATCCTTTCATTAATGTTAACTACGGCTAACATTATACAATGATATAAAATATTTGTCAAGGCTAATATACAAATATTATGGGATTTTTAAGGGAAAACATGTGGATTTTCTATTGAATTTTTTTCGATTTTAAAGTACAATAACGATGCAAGGAGGGACAATTATGAAGTTTAATGTAACAGATACAATTAAATATATTGGGGTTGATGACAAAGACTTAGATTTATTTGAAAGCCAATATGTTGTTCCAAATGGAGTATCATACAACTCATATTTAATAAAAGATGAAAAAATAGTAATAATGGATACAGCAGATAAAAGAGCTGTAAATGAGTGGAACAAAAACTTAGAAGAAGCACTTGAAGGAAGCCTGCCAGATTACCTTGTAATTTCACATTTGGAGCCGGACCATTCTGCAAATATTCAAGCATTAGCAAAAAAATATGAAAATTTAAAAATAATATTAAATAAAAAAACAGCAGATATGATGGGACAATTCTTTGATATGGATTTCTCTAGCAGATATGTAATTGTACAAGAAGGAGATGTAATAGACATTGGAAAACACAAATTGCAATTCTTTATGGCTCCAATGGTACACTGGCCAGAAGTAATGGTTACATATGAACAGACTGAACACGTATTGTTTACAGCAGATGGATTTGGGAAATTTGGGACATTAGATACAGACGAAGACTGGGCATGTGAAGCAAGAAGATACTATTTTAACATTGTTGGAAAATATGGAATGCAAGTGCAAACTCTATTAAAGAAAGTTGCAAACTTGGATGTTAAAGCAATTTGTCCATTGCATGGGCCAGTATTAAAAGAGAATCTAGAATATTACATAGGAAAATATGATACATGGAGTAGCTATAAACCAGAAGATGATGGTGTATTTATTGCATATAATTCAATTCATGGTAATACTGCCAAAGCAATAGAAAAGCTAGAAAACATTTTAAAAGAAAATGGAGCTAAAAAAGTTGTTGTAACAGATTTAGCAAGATGCGATATTGCAGAAGCTGTAGAAGATGCTTTTAGATATGATAAATTAATTATTGGTGCACCAACTTATGATGCAGGACTTTTCCCAGCAACAGAAACATTTGTAAGAGATTTAAAACATAAAAATTATCAAAACAGAAAAATAGGGATAGTAGAAAATGGATCATGGGCACCAATGGCGGCAAAGCAAATACAAGAAATTTTAAAAGACATGAAAGATATAAAAGTATGCGATACGGTTGTAAGTATAAAAACAAAAGCTAATGAGGAAAATGTTGAACAAATGAAAGAATTAGTAAAAGAAATATTAGAGTAATATGGAGGTGAAAAAGTATGAAATATGAATGTATGGCTTGTGGATACATATATGATGATTCAGTAGAACCGATAAAATTCGAAGATTTACCAGATGACTGGACATGCCCACTTTGCGGAGTTGGAAAAGACATGTTTAAAAAAGTAGAAGGATAGTATTATAAAATCACAATGGAATTTGTAAAATCTATTGTGATTTTTACTTTTTTAAAGTAAAATATATGTGATATGTGTATAAAAAGGGAGTGAAACAAGGTGGATAAAAATAAAAAGAATAGTTCATGGGTTGTATTTTTCATAATTGCTATTTTGTTTTACCGGTTTTTATTCCGCATTAAGCGATACGGAAAATGAAAATGGTTTGTATACGAGTAGCTCTACATTTAAAATAATTGCAAGTAGTGAGAATGAAGACTTAGAACAAGTTATAAAGCAGTATGGAAGAAGCAATAATCTGGACATCTCCATTGACTACGCTGGAACGCTCGAAATAATGGACAAACTGAATTCAGGAGAAAAATATGATGCTGTATGGACGTCAAACTCAATTTGGCTTTATATGCTAAATAGCAATGTAAGTGTTAAAAACTCAAAATCAACGAGTATTAATCCGGTTGTGTTTGGAATTACAAAGTCTAAAGCAAATGAGCTTGGATTTATTGGAACAGAGGTATACACTAAGGACATCGTAAATGCAATTGAAAGCGGAAAGCTTAAGTTCAACATGCCAGCTGTTACACAAACAAATACAGGAGCTACAGCATATTTAGGATTTTTAACAGCACTTGCGGGAAATCCTGAGATATTACGAGAAGAAGACCTTGAAAAAGAAGATTTAAAACAGTCGCTTATTTCGCTGTTTTCAGGAGTACAGCGTTCTTCTGGAACGGAAGAATTTTTAGAAGAGTTATTCCTAACAGGAAAATATGATGCAGTAGTTACATATGAAGCATCAATTATAAACATAAATAAAAAGTTAGAATCTCAGGGAAAAGAACCACTATATATAATATATGCTAAAGATGGAGTTTCTATTTCTGATTCCCCATTTGCATATATTGACAATAAAGATAAACGCAAGTTAGAGGTATTTGAAGAAATACAGAGTTACCTATTAAGTAATGAAGGGCAAACAAAACTTGGAGAAACAGGACGAAGAGTTTGGTATGGTGGAGTAAATGAAAATGCAGATAAAACTCTTTTTAATCCAGAATGGGGTATTGATACAACACAGTATTTAACTACTACTAAATATCCATCAACTGCTGTTATACGTAAGGCATTAGGACTTTATCAGACCAAATTAAGAAAGCCAATACATGCAGTATTCTGCTTAGATTATTCAGGAAGTATGTATGGAACAGGATTAAACCAATTAAGAAATGCAATGCATTATATTTTAGATGAAGAAGAAGCGGGTAAAGATTTGCTACAGTTTTCTGAGAAAGATAAAATAACAGTTATTCCATTTAACGATAAAAATATAGCAATTTGGCACACTGATAATGGAACAGATACAAAAGAATTATTAGACAAAATAGATAACTTACAAACTGAGGGAGCAACTAATATATACGATTGCAGTATAGAAGCATTAGACATTCTAAACAAAGAAGACCAAGACAAATATAGTTTATCGGTAATAATAATGACTGACGGACAAGCAAACTATGGATATTTTAGGGAATTAAGAGGAAAGTATAATCAGGTAAATAAAGATATACCAATCTTTGGAATTCTTTTTGGAAGTGCAGATGCAAGCCAATTAAAAGATATAGCAGATTTGACAAATGCAAAAGTATTTGATGGAAGAACAAGTCTATTAACTGCATTTAAGATGGTAAGAGGATTTAATTAAAACCAAAAGAAAGGGAATAACATGAAAAAAGGTTATATCGTATCAGCAATTTTAGGCGGTGGCTTTTTTGCAGTACCATATCTTGCGCTAAATGTGCCAATATGGGGAGCAGGCCTTATGGCCGGAGCTGCATTTGGAGCCGGAATGCTTATCTTTGGTAAAGATAATAAAAAAGAAATTGACTTTGCATTTAGCGCTGAAAACAATTACGAGATATTAAAACATGCTAAAGAAAATACCGAGAAGTTAAGAGCAATTACTAAGCAATTAGAAAGTGTGGAGCTTATTAGAAATGTAAATGATATCTGCGATACATCAGATAAAATAATAGATACGCTTTCCAAGAAACCAGAAAAACTAAAACAAGCACACAACTTCTTGAATTACTATTTACCTGTTACAATAAAGATATTAGAGAGATATGATGAGATTGAAAATCAGAAGCTTTCAAGCATTGAAAGCGCAAAATTTATGAATTCGATTCAACAAATGATAATAAAAATAAAGACAGCATTTGAAAATCAATTAAGCAATTTATACCAATCAGACATGATAGATACAGACGCAGAAATAAAGGTTTTTGAATCAATGCTAAAGATGGATGGATTTATGGACGAAAAAGATTTTGAAATCAAGAAAGGAGAATGACATGGAAAAGAAGAAAGAAGTTTTTATTGGTATTGCCATTTTACTTATTTTAATTGCAGCTATTATTGGTATTAAAATTTGGAATGACAGTAAAACGGTTGGCAAAGTTGACACTTCAAAGCTAAAACCTGTTACTGTTGCGGTAGGCGGCGGAAAAGAAGACTTCTTAGCAGATGAAGAAGTTGTAGGAATAATGCAAACTAGATATGGACTAAATGTTATATACGATAGCTGGAGCAATGGAAAAATAATTAAAAATGCATTAGTAAGAGAAGATGGTTCAAAATATGATGCAATGTTTCCATCAGACCAAAGATTTTATGATTATTACAAATTATCTCCAGATGCTAGTAAGGGAGAAGCTGCAAGGAGTAGAGTGCTAGATGGAAGCTTAACACTTAACACGCCAATAGTAATATATAGCTGGGACACAGTTGTAGATGCATTAATTAAAGAAAAAATAGTAACAGTTACCGACGGCATTTACTATATTACAGACATGAATAAGCTTATAACATATATTTTGGAAAAGAAAGAATGGAGCGAAATAGGCTTAAACAAAATATATGGAAGTATTAACATAAATTCAACAGATCCAGTTACATCATCACCAGGTGCTACATATTATGGATTACTTCTATCTATAATGTGCGAAGGAAATGTAACAGAAGAAAAAATGAAAGAAAATCTTCCAAAACTTAAAGAGTTCTATCTACAATCAGGATATATGAACAATACTCCAGCAGACCTATTTGAAATGTATTTAAAAACAGGTATGGGTGATAAACCAATGATTGTTGATTATGAAAAGTCAATAATAGAGTTTGCAACATCAAATCCAGATGGATGGAACCAAGTTAAAGACAAAATACGTATACTTTATCCAACTCCAACAATATGGAATTCACACTGCATTGCAACATTTGATGAAGCGGGAAATGAATATTTGAAAGCATTTGATGATAAAGAACTTCAACAAATAGCATGGACAAAATATGGATTTAGAACCGGAGTAACAGGAGGAAGTTACGACGTATCAACAGTAGATGTGAAAGGAATTCCACAAGAAATTACAAGTACAGTTTCAAGCCTAAAGATGAGCATGTATGAAGAACTTGTTGATTATTTAGGAAAATAATATTTTATAGAACCAAAATGGTTCGGAAGGAGATTAAAATGAGCGATTTAGAATTAACAGTAAAACCAGAAATTGACACAACAGAAATTGAGAAAGGATTAATTGAGAACAGAAAAGTTGAAGAGGCACAAGTTGAAAAATCATTAAATTATGATGCATTAACAGAAGCAGAAAAACAAGCTATTGATGTTTTCTTATCAAAACTAGATGTTACAGACACAAACCAAGTATTACAATATGGAGTTGGAGCTCAAACTAAAATTTCAAAATTTTCTGATAGCGTATTAGACAATGTTAAAACAAAATCTACAGGAGAAGTTGGAGGATTACTTACAGATTTAGTTGTACAAATTAAAGATTTTGACAGTGACGTCCCTAAAGATGGAAAAATGCCTACAGGACTTGCTGGAATATTTAATTCAGCCAAAAAACAAATTCAAAAACTAATTGCAAAATATGACAAAGTTGAGAATAACGTAGATAAAATCGAAAAACAATTAGAAAATCACAAGCTTCAAATGATGAAAGATATTGCAGTATTTGATACAATGTATGAAAAGAACCTTGAATATTTTAAAGAACTTTCACTATACATAATAGCTGGTGAAAAGAAGTTAGAAGAATTAAAAACAGTTACATTACCAGAAATGCAGAAAAAAGCTGAAGAAAGTGGAGATCAAACAGATATTCAAGCTGTAAATGATATGTCTAATATGATTAACAGATTTGAAAAGAAAATATACGACCTAAAAACAACAAGGATTATTTCAATTCAAATGGCACCACAAATTAGATTAATTCAAAACAATGATACAGAACTTGTTGAGAAGATTCAAAGCTCTATAATAAACACAATTCCATTATGGAAAAACCAAATAGTTATAGCTCTTGGACTTACAAATGCTAAAAATGCATTAGGAGCTCAAAAACAAGTAACTGATATAACAAATGAAATGCTAAAGAAAAATAGCGAGCTATTAAAACAAGGAACAATAGAAGTTGCAAAAGAATCTGAAAGAGCAATTGTTGATGTTGAAACATTGCAAAAAACTAACAAAGATATTATTGATACGTTAGATACAATTTTACAAATACATGCAGAGGGTAGACAAAAACGTGCAGATGCAGAAGTTGAGCTACAAAGAATAGAAGGCGAATTAAAAGATAAACTTCTAGAAATAGAAGTAGCAGCAAACAATCAATAGACAAAGGGACGGGGCTTTTGTCTAGCGCATTTCAGACAACAAAACATTAATTAAAACAGGCTTCATTCAATCTAGCCTGTTTTAATTATCTAAAAAAGGAGACAAAAATGGAACATATTTTGAAATTAAAGTCGACATATTTTGACTTTATTGATAAGGGAACAAAGAGAATAGAGCTAAGACTTTATGACGAGAAAAGACAGAAAATTAATATAGGAGACACAATAATATTTAAGAAAGAACCCAATTTAGATGCTACAATGCAAGTTAAAGTAATAGGACTTTTAAGATATAATTCATTTGAAGAATTGATAAATGATTTTAATATAGAAGTATTAGCTGATAAATCAATGACGAAAGATGAATTGATAAATGTATTAAGAGAATTCTATTCAAAAGATGAAGAAAAGAAATATGGTGTTATTGGAATACGTTTTAAAAAATAGATAATTAAAAAAACTAACAAAACAGGATGTTAACTTTTAATACCTTGAATTTATTTACATAATATGGTATACTATATCAGCAAAACCCAATGTGGTGCGAAGGAGGCAAAGATCATGTGGATCTTTTTCGCTTTGTGCTGTTTACTTGGTTGGCTCTACTGGAAGTTCTTGAAGTTCTTCCTGGGGCCAATGGCAAAGGCAATTGATGATCGGCTCATTGCTTTTGTCGAGGACCGCACTGGGGTGAGACCGGATATGGCAAAGGCCATTGTCAGACTGAGTGAAATCGGACTGATTGTGGGCGTTGCTCTGCTCGCTACCATTCACTAGTGCAAAAGCTCTTACGCAAGTGCGTGAGGGCTTTTATTTGTGCTACCACATAAATAAAATAAATGTGTATAAAAATGGTGTATATACTTGTAAAAAAAAATACCATATTATATAATTTATAACATGGGAGTGATATGGGATGACGCCTAAAAAAATCATACAGTTAATAATAACAAATAGCTTAATTGCAATAGCTAATATAGCGGTTTTTTCAAATGCATTTTTAGGATTTTCATTATTTGCTGGAAATGCACTTTCAATAAGTGTTGGATGGTTTACAGTGATTGCTAGTATTAGTTCTTTTACATATTTTAATAAAAAGTTACTCACAAAAGTAGACACTTATGCGCTTATTAATCAAAAGGTAAACTCGCTAGACGACTGTGTAGTAGTGTTTGAAGAAGCAATAAAAAATGGCGATGTCTTTGACGACGACATTTTAAAAAATATAGACCAACTAAAGAGATTTAAAAGAAAAGTTTCAACGATTAGAGAAATATTGCAACAAAAATTTTCTGCGCAAGAGCTTACAAACAGAAAATTTGAAGATGTTCTCAATAAAGTAGAAGAAATAATGTATTTAAATATGAGAAGCATTTTAAACAAGATTGCAGCATTTGATGTTGACGAATATGAAGATTTTCAAAAAAGAGGATTTCCCAAAAATGAAATATCAGAAGAAAAAATGAACATATATAATGAGTACATTAACTTTGTAAAAAATGCAACAGAAACTAATGAAGAAATTCTGTTAAAACTTGACAAAATGCTATTCGAGGTATCAAGATACAATACTTTAGAAGATGGGGAAATAAAGGAGCTTCCTGCACTTGCAGAAATGGATGAGTTAATAAAAAATGCAAAATTATATAAATAGGGGGATTTAAGATGAAAGACAAGAATAAGCTTTTATTTGTACTATTAGCATTAATAGTATTTGGAGTTATTTACTTAGTAGTAAGCCTTACAGAAAATGTTGGGAAAACGGCAACAACAGTTGATATGGAGAAGTCTATCAAATCACTAAATTCTTTGTATAAGACTATAGGAGTGAGAAATTACAATATACAAAAGAGTAGCGCGATTACAACAGATAGTGCAACTGCCGTATTACCAGATATTTCTGAATATCCATTTGTTGTAAATCCAACAACAGATAATTTTATAACAATTTATTCTTCAACAGAAAAAGCAAATGAAAATGTAAATTCATGGCTTAGAGTGATTGCAGAAGAATTTAACAAAAGTGGCGCTACAGTAGGTGGAGTTCCTGTGTCTGTTGGTGTAAGGTCAATATCAAGTGGACTTGCAGCAGATTTCATTATATCAGGGAAATACACACCTGATTTATACATTCCTGCAAGTGATATTTATGGAACTATATTAAGTGGAAGAGAGATCCAATATACTAAGGCATCTGATGGAATAGTACAAAACTACTCTGGAATTGTTTTATCAAAAAGAGCAAAACAAAATATTATTTCAAAATATCAAAATGCTGACGCTCAAACAGTAATAAACAGTGTAATAAACGGAGACAGCATTATAGGGTACACTAATCCACTTTCAAATGAAGATGGATTAAATTACTTATTAACAATTTTAAGTATGTTTGATAGCAATCCTTTAAGTACAAATGCACAAGACAAGTTAAAAACATATCAAGATAAAATTCCATATGTTCCATATGATATTACTCAATTAGAAGATTCACTTCAAAATGGTTCGATAGATGGTTTTGCATCAAATTATCAAACATATTATTCAATCCCAGATTTGAGAAATAACTATGAATTTATACCATTTGGAATGGTACAAAATTCACCAGCTTATGCTATAGGAAATTTGACACAAATGAAAACATCAATAATTACAGAATTTATAAAATATTGCCAGAGCACAGAAGCGCAAACAAAAGCTACGAATGAAGGATTTAATGGATTGCAAAACTATACTTATTCTGGATATAAATATTCTGGAACACAAGTAGAAGATGCACAAAATATGTGGAAGAAAGAAAAGAACGGAACAAACGATTTAACAGCAATTTTCGTTGCAGATATTTCTGGAAGCATGCAAGGTTCTCCACTTCTAAAGTTAAAAGCAAGTTTAAATAGAGCTTCAACATTTATTGATGAAAATACAAACATTGGTCTAGTAACTTTTTCAGATACAGTAAATATCGCTTTACCAGTAGCGAAATTTGATAATGCACAAAAAGCATATTTCACAAATGCAGTAAAATCAATGAATGCAAGTGGCGGAACGGCAATGTTTGATGCTATAGTAGTTGCAGAGCATATGCTTGTAGAGCAATGGCAAAAAAATAATAATACAAGATTAATGATTTTTGTATTAACAGACGGAGAAAGCAATAGAGGCTATGGATTTGAAGACATAGAAGAAGTTACAAGGGGATTAAGAATTCCAATTTATACAATAGGATACAATGCAGATATTGATGTGCTTCAAGAGGTTTCAGACATTAACGAAGCAACAACAATGGATGCTGATTCAGACAATGTTATTTATAGATTGGAGAGCCTATTTAATTCTCAAATGTAGGAGGCGATAAATATAGAAGATAATCAAATTTCCATAAAAGAATATAATGAGCAGGTAGAAACATTTGCCAAAAAAACATTTGAGGAAGTTGAACGCAAAAGCAAAATGTTTGGAACAACAGTAAATCAGGTTGCAAATGCAATGAGTGTACGGAAATGGAATAGAAGGCAACTTAGTTAGTTTGAACAAAAAAATTAGAGAATTAGACCCATCAAATGTAGACTTTAGAGGACGGAAAGATTTCACTATTAAATCCTGCTAAAAAGTATTTTAATAAAATAGCACAAGAAGAAAACAATATAAGCATTATAATTAAAAGTTTAGACAGTGAAAAAGAAGTTTTAAACAGGGACAATATTACAATTAAAATAGAGATAGACAATTTAGATGAAATAATAGAGAAAATAAAAAAAGAACGTGAAACCGGAAATGAGCTAAAAGCTCAGATAAATACAATAATCGAAAATGCAAAAAAAGACAATGATAATTATACGGAATCATATATGAAAAATGTATTAGGACACCTAGAAAAAAAGCTATTTGACATTGAACAAATTATTATTGTAAAAGAACAAAGTAAATTATCTTTAGAAATAATTAGAAATAATAATCAAGAGATAATTAGGAATATACAAAGAATTAGAAATGTTACAATAGAAGCTCTAAATACTGCAATATTTGTTGCGAGGTCATTGTATAATCAAAAACTAGTACTTAATAAAATTCATGTGTTAGAAAATGACACAGGAAACTTAATAAAAGGAACAGGAAGTGCACTAAAAAGTCAAGGTGTTTCAATATTACAGGATGCAAGTAATGACAATGCAGTAGAAACCTTAAAGTCAGCATTTGCAAACGTATTCAACACTATAAATACTATAAATGAACAAAACAAAGAAGCTTTTCCACAGAATGAAACTCAAATTATAGAATTAAAGAAGACGGGGGATATTTATGAATAAGAATAAAGTATTAACAATAATTGCTGCCATAGTTTTATTGATAATAATTGCTTTAATAGTTGTTGTAAAAACAAACAATACTAGCAAGAAAAACCCAAGCATATCTATGAATAGAGGGACTACAACTGTAACTACAAAAGAAGAAAAGATAAATTATGTAGGAGAAATAAGTGTATATAATGCAGCAGAATACATGGATGCATCAACAATAAAAGACTTTGAGAAAGAATATAAAATAAAAGTAAATTACAAAGAATTTGAAAGCAATGAAGCAATGTATGATGACTTTGTAAAGAATCCTAACAAATATGATGTGCTTGTGCCTTCAGACTATATGATAGATAGATTAATAAAGGAAAACAGACTTGAAAAAATAAACAAACAACATGTTACAAATTTATCAAACATTGCATCAGAATATCTAAATCCTGAATACGACAAAGAAAATGATTATGTTGTTCCATATATGACAGGAACTTTAGGAATTTTATACAATAAAAAACTAGTTAATGAAGAAGTAACTTCATGGAGCATTTTATGGAACAGCAAATATAAAGGACAAATTTGGATGTGGGATTCAATGAGAGACGCAATAGGAATGGCACTAAAGAGCTTAGGATATAGCATGAATTCATCTAATGATGAAGAACTAAACAAAGCAAAACAAACTCTAATTTCTCAAAATAAATTATTAAAAGGTTATGCTGAAGAAGAATCAAGAGATGCAATGATTGCAGATGAAGGAGCACTTGCATTAGTTTATTCTGGAGAAGCAAAATTTGCTGTAGACCAAAATCCAAACTTAGCATATGTTATTCCAGAAGAAGGTTCAAATAAATTCGTAGATGGATTTGTAATAGTTAAAGGAACAAAAAATAAAGAAGCTGCAGAGAACTTCATAAACTTTATGTGTAGATCAAACATTGCAATTAGGAACATGACTACTACTGGATACACTTCACCAATAAAAGGTGCATGGAGTGAATTCGGAAATAACAGAATAATGTTCCCAAGCGAACAAGAACTAGCACGTTGTGAAGCATTCTTATATGACGCAACAGCAACACAAAAATACACAAAAATGTGGAACGAAGTAAAATAAGAAAGGCTGTAACAGATGAAGAAAAATCTTTTTGCAATTTCATTAATTACAATAAGCTGTTTATATGGAATGTTAGCAGCAGTGATAATTTTAATATTTGCAATTGCTAAACTTCCAATTACATTCGGATGTATTTGTTAAAAGAAGAATATCTGACTTATTTATAGACGATGAAACTGATAATACGGAAGTTGTTTCTAGAACGCAAATTATAGCTGGACAAACTGAACCTAATAATGAAACAGAGGAAAATACTAATAATATAACCGAAAATGTTAATGAGACTAGCAACAATGTAAGCGAAGATAACAGTAATGATACAATTAAAAAGATTAATTGGGATCTATAGACAAATAAAGTGTTAAGTGATATATTAGTATAAGTAAAAAAGGGGGAATACAAATGAATAAAGAAAAGAAACAAGTTGCAACATTATGGATTTTGACAGTATTAATTGTAATACTAATAGGAGTTATAGGAATATTGCTTGTTAAAGTAATGGAATTAAAGAAAGAAGCATCCCTAAGTAAGCAAGCTGAACAACTGGAGCAAACAGTAGCACAAGAAACAAATAAACAACAAAGTTCAAATGTCTCAACAGAGCCTAAAAATGATGCTACAGCAACAAACACAACAAGTGTATCATTAGGAAGATATAATGTTGTACCTGACAAAAATTTACTATATGATGACGGAATGCAAAAAACGATAGATGATTTGTATGTTGATTTAAAAGCAAAAAATGAATTTACTTTATATGATAGCTTTGGACATGTCATCTATGGTACCTATACAATAGAGGGAAGCACTATAACATTAATAGCGAAAGAATGGCTTAGCGAAGATGGTGGCCAATATAACTATACATTCCCAGAAGATGAAAACATTAAAATAAAATTAACAGCAAATAACGGCACATTGGAAATTACTGAAGCACCTAAGAGCATAAATATAGGCACCAAAAACATGACTTTAATTACTAAAGTTGGTGTAAAATATACTATGGTAGATTCTAAAACAGATATAGTTGGAAACTGGAGAGCAAGCAAAGCACTTGACAAAGATGGTAAAGAAGTTAGCCTAGGTAATGTTTATGGAAGTGGCATTGCGCTTACCAATTGGATGACATTTAATAAGGATTTAACATATATTAACAGCATTGGCGTTACAGGAGATGGAAATGAAAATGGTACTTATATTATTACATCTGCGGACAGAATAACTCTAACAGATATGAACAATACAGTGAGACTTTTATTTATTCAAGAAGATGGAACTTTAAAAGAAAACAATGGAGCATATACCGTAATATTTGAAAGAAAGGAAACAAATGCTACAACACAAGATGAGCCCAATTATGTAGAAATAACTGGGAAATTACCAGGGATAGACCACTTGTTTGTTACAAAAGCAGTGAAAAATCTGGACAATACCTATACATTATATGGAGTCATCTATTCAGAATACACGTTGACACAAAATGAACTTGACAAAATAGTACAAGAAGGAACAATGAAGCTATCGAGCAAAACATATAATGTAAAAGAATGTAATGAAGAAGGAACAAACAAAGATGGAATTACAAAGTATGGACTATACTCTAACACGGACAATTATGCAGTTTATTTAATAAAACAAAGAAGTAATGGAGAATACTTTATAGAGTGCGAAGCACAGATAAATGACGTATGGAAACTAACCAATAGTTACAAAAAAATAACAGTTGATAAAGATACTATTGTGGAAGACTTTTATGCTGGTGAGGATGTTACTGCAGAAAAGGAATTTTCTAATTATGAAGATAAAAATGCAAGTAAAGATGTAATTTATCCAACAGGTTATGGAATAGAATTTGATAATGGCAAATGTGTTAAATTAATACGCTATCATGGAATTTAAAATATAAAATAGAAAAAGAAAAGAGAGTTCTCTTTTCTTTTTTTATGTATTAAATACAAACTTAGACAAAGGGACGGGGCTTTTGTCTAGCACATTTGAGAGTAATATAATTTTAGATTGTTAAATTAAAACTTGATTTTTAGGCAGATTTTATAATATTAATACAACTTAGTAAAACAAGAAAAATAATGTTATTTGCAAATAATTGGAATGATTAAAGCAACCTTGTTAACAATGCCTAATAGTAAAACGGTTATGACTTATCTAGGTGCATTTATTCATCCTGAAATAATGTCAGAAATTGATTCACAGGATAGAATGGATAGAGCAAGTGAAGAGTTATAAAAAATAGATACTGAATAAGGAGAATATAATATTTTAGTAGTATATAAAAAAAGACTAGCTTAACGCTAGTCTTTTTTGGTGAACCCAAACCTTACAAATACAAAATTTTATTTTTTAGTAGGTGGATTTGCTGTATCCTATGAAATTCCTGTACTTTTAGCGTGTTAAGTTAGGACTTTAATTTGTTAGGTACATTATACAGCATTAATATAATTTTGTACAACAAGTTGATAAAATTAATTGACATTAAAACTGATAATGATATAATTATTTTGTAGAAAATTAATATATTACAAAAGATAAGAGGAGGTGAAAAATAGATGGCTGAAAAAGAATCTATTAAGGTAGGTTTAGGAACAACAGTATGTATTTTCATAATCATATTACTAATTGTTGGTTTAGGTATAACCTATTATCTAGGTTTTGTAAAAAATAATGAGAGAATTAGTGAATTAGAAGCTCAAATAGTTGCTTTAGAAAATGACAAAGCAAAACTTGAACAAGAAAATCAAACAAATAATCTACAAACAAAAGATACATCAGATGATAAAACATCATTACCAATCAGTGATAGTACAAACAAGGAAATTACAGAGAAAGAAGTAATGGATTGGTATTCTAATTTAGGTAAAAAATTATTTGGAGAGTTTTTATCAAAACAAAAAGAGCTAAGTTCTTATAAAATTAATTCTTGCAATATGATTTATTATTATGATGATGAATTTGTATGTGTTGTAAATTATGATGTAAAACCAAACGGAAGTGTAGAGAACAGTCCTTGGTTAGCAGGTAATGGCGAAATAGTTGGAGATTGGATAAAGGGTAAAGGTGTATTTTTAAGTTTTAAGAAAGAAAACGGAGAATTTGTATATAATGAAGAGGCAGGACAATCAACAGGATGGAGCCCAGAAACATATAATCAATAATATGTAAAAAAGCTAGTACACACTAGCTTTTTTTATGAATTTAAAAGTAATCTAATTGCCGTAAAATATTATAAATAATATAATAACCAAACACTCAAAAAAATGAAAGGGGCGATTAGATTATGAAATTAGAAGAAGCATTAATACAACTTGAAGAAGAAGAACTATTTGGGAAAGTTCATTCTATAGATATTGAACAAAGCGAAATAATGAAGAACTTCGGAACATTAGCTAATATGATACAAGAAGCTATAGACGGACTTAAGGAAAGAGATAGATTAATTTATATTTTTAGGGACACCTCCAAAAATACATTAAATAAAAAGCAAAGATTGAAAAATCTTTGCTTTTTGGTGAACCGGAGACGATTCGAACGTCCGACCCACGCCTTAGAAGGGCGTTGCTCTATCCAGCTGAGCTACCGGTCCATAACAAGTACAATAAATATAATAGCACTATTTAATATGTTTGTCAACCAGATACCCTAAAAAAATAGTAATATAAATCCATTGTAGCAATAGAAATAAAATATATGCTAAAGGGGAAATGGTATGGGAAATATTTTTAAAGTAGTGTTTACAATTATTGGAACAATTATTGGTGCAGGATTTGCATCTCGGACAAGAAATATATGTATTTTTTGGTAAACATGGGAATTTGGGAATAGCAAGTCTAACAATATCGTGTGTAATTTTAGGATACTTAATTTATAAAACTATGACAATAGCAAATAAGACAGAAGTAAACACGTATCGAGACTTCTTGATTTCTGGATTGAAAATTAGAAATACTATTTTAACAAATACATTAAATATTATAGTAACAGCATTTTTAGGATTATCATTTGTAGTTATGATATCTGGAGCAGGAGCATATTTAGAGCAAGAGTTTAATGTACCATTATATATAGGGAGCTCAATAACTTGTGCTTTTTGCATGTTAATTATAGCAAGTAAAACAAGCGGATTAGTTAAATTAAATATGATTTTAATCCCAATTTTAATTTTTTTTATGGTTTTACTTGGAATTTTTTTCACGAATACAAATGGCAACACACAAGCTGAGAAAAGCATAAAGGCAATAATTTTAAATCCCATTTTATATGCAAGCTATAATAGTATTACGTTAATACCGGTATTAATATATTTAAAGCCGCTTTTCAGTACAACAAAGTCAAGAATTCTTTCAGCAAGCATATGCGCATTTATACTAATTCTATTAGGCATGACTGCGATACATGTTCTTAGACGGCGTAGGAAATATTGCTAAAGTTGAGATTCCATTATTAACTGCATCTATGACTATAAGTAAGGAGTTTTCGTATTTGTATGGTATAGCAATACTTATAGCAATGATTACTTCTGCAGTTTCGTCAGGAATGCGGTTTTATACAAAATTGTTCCAAAAGCACAAAAGGACATTTATTGTGTATGGCTGGATTGTGCATAACTAGCAGTGCTTTTAGCAATTTTGGCTTTTCAAATTTAATAGGCTTTTTATACCCTACATTTGGCTACTTAGGTGCAATGCAGATTGCTATTATTTTTTTACCTAAGAACTTGAAAAAATAGTATTTTATTGATAAACTATATAACACAAAAGAAATTTACAAGGAGATGTACATGGACTATTTTGTATTAAAAGATTACAAAAAGGAAGAACCTAAGAAGCTAAACAAAAAGAAGGTAGTTAAAATGACCCTTATTATGTTTGGCTTTGCTATTGTTGTACTTCTTGCATCAATGTACATTGGAAATAGTGAATTTAGAGGATGGACTGACAAATACATTCTTGGAAAGGAAATAACTGAAAACACAGGAGCGATAATTAATATAGATTCAGAGTCTAATCCATACATATATGCATATGATAGATTTATAGTAGTATTAAATAGAAATCATTTACAAAGTTATGGCGGTGGAGGAAGCAAAGAATCAGACATTGAATTAACAATTACTAATCCGCTATTTGCATCAAATGGAAGATATTTATGTGTTGCAGAAAAAGGCGGAAATAAAATATACCTTATCTCAGGAGAACACATATTATGGCAAAAAGACTTAGAAGGAGAGATTTCGCAAATAAGCGTTAACAGAAATGGATATGTTTCAGTTAGCCATAAATCAATGGTTAAGTTGTATAATAATGATGGAAAAGAACTTGCAACAGCGCATTTATCATCAACATATCCAATTGATACAGCAGTTTCAAATGATAATAGCGAGCTTGCTATTGCTGAGATTAACTATTCTGGAAACTTATTGCAGTCAAACATAAAAATAATATCTGTAGATAAGACCGTATCAGATCCTGATAATGCAGTTATTTACACATACAAATCCGAGAAGAAAAATATTATAACAAAAATATATTACCAAGATGGAAATACATTAATGTGCATGCTTGATAATGGAATCGTAAAAAGAGTTGGAGACGAAAGCTCCGAAGAAACAAAATTTGATACCAACACACTTTTTGCAGATATTAATTTAAATGGACATACTGTAGAGGTTAAAAAAATACAATCAGGTTTATTTAGCGCAGAAGCTCAAATAGAAATAAAACCAGTTGGACGAGCAAATCCAAATGTATACATGACTAATTTTATACCTAAAGATATAAATGTGTATGATTCAATGATTGCAATAAATGCCGGAACAGAAGTAGATTTTATAAATACAAATGGATGGCTAATAAAAAAATATACATCAACAAGAAATATAAAAGACGTAGTAATGTGCGGAAGTGTTGCAGGTATTGTATATAAAGACAAAATTGAAATTGTTAATTTTTAATATTTAGGAGGTAACACTATGGGAATTATCGTTGACCTTATTATAGTTGCTGGAATTGGACTTTCTATCTTTTTAGGCTACAAGCAAGGACTAGTTGGAGTAGCTTACAAAATTCTTTCTTTTGTTATTGCTCTTGTATTAGCATTTGTATTAAGTACACCGGTATCCAATTTAATTATGGATAATACTGAATTTGATGAGTCAATACACAATACTATCGAAAAAACTCTTGGAGCAAAGACCGAAGAAAGTGAACAAAAAGAAGAAGAAACAAGTAATACGTCTGAAGTAATTACAGAATATGTTGCAAAAGAAATAAAAAAAGCAACAGCGGAAACTCAAAATCAAGTAGCAAGCACTGTTGCTACAAGCCTAACAAAAAATATTGTATATGCAATTACTTTTATAGGAATATTTATTGTTGCTAGAATAATACTATTCTTCCTAAAATTCTTTGCAGAAGCATTGGCAGAACTACCAATTGTAAAGCAGTTTAACGAAGGCGGAGGAATAGCATACGGTTTATTAAGAGGAGTATTTTTAGTTTACTTATTATTTGCAATTATATCTCTTCTTGCATCTATAATTAATATGGATGGTTTCTTAGGACTAATAAACATGTCATTCATTGGCAAATTTGCATATAACAACAATTTACTACTAATGATATTATTTTAATGGTTGATTAAATAACTATTATATGTTATACTATGAACCACGCGCACATATATAATAGGAGATGGTGATAATGGGAAGAAGCAGAGAAAGAAAAAGAAAAAGGACAGGCTTAAAAATATTATTAGTTATAATTTTACTTATTGCAGTTGCGGCTGGTGTATTTATATATAAAGTTAACCAGAATGGTGGAAGCATGAAGGGTGTAATTGCTACAGTGCTTGGCCATGATTCAGAAAAGCTTAAAGACTTGGAACCACTATATTTTGTTGTGCTTGGGGAAAGTGTAGCAGGTGATTCAAGACTTACAGATACAATAATTGTATGCAAGTACGATCCTAAAACACAACAAGCAGCAATGATGTCGGTACCAAGAGATACATATACAGGAAGTGGAAGTGCAGCGGATGCAACAGCATCATACAAAATTAATGCAGCATATAATATGGGAAAAAACCCAGAAAATACTGTAAAAATTTTAAAGAGAATAACTGGACTTGATTTACAATACTATGTGTGGGTAAATACAAATGTATTGAAAGAAATTGTTGATGAAATCGGTGGAGTTTGGTTTGATGTACCAAAGGACATGCACTATACAGATGTTACACAGAACTTATACATTGATTTAAAAGCTGGCTACCAACTACTAGATGGAGACCATGCAGAGCAACTTGTAAGGTACAGACATGATAACAGTACGAGATCAAATTATGGACCAACATATTCATCAGATTATGGTGTAGAAGACTATGGCAGAATGAGAACCCAAAGAGAATTTATAAAAGCTGCAATAGAGCAAACAATAAAGCCAGAAAACTTCTTGAAGATTGGAAAATTTCTAGAGATAGCATATAGAAACATTAAAACAAATATACCAATGGATGTATTAAAAGACTATATACCATATGCTGTTGACTTTAATACAGAGAACTTAAGGATGGATTTACTACCAGGTTCAGATACAAACCAAACAAAAGACGAATCATGGGTATATTTTGTAAATACAAGCAAAACAAAACAAGTTGTAGACAGATTATTCGTACATCCTGAACTATATGATAATGAAGGCAACAAGATTGAAGCAACTAATACAACAACAAATAACACAACTAATAGCGCAAATTAAATAATAGTGCAAATTAAATAAAATAGGGGGCAAAAGCAATGCTTTTGTACCCCTTTATTTTTTTTAAAAGAAAGGAGATAATTATGTCTAACATGGATATAAAACAAAAAATTGTTTTTATTGGGATGCTTATTATCATGGTTATAGTAATTGCATATTATTTTTTAGCAGGAGAAGAAACTGAATATGTAGCCATAGAAAATGATGAAATTACAGAAGAAACAAACATTAGAGAACAAAATGAAATAGTAGTGCATATTACAGGAAGTGTTGCACAAGAGGGAATTGTAAAGCTTAAAGAGGGAGCAAGAATTGTAGACGCAATTGAAGAAGCAGGTGGCGCAACATCAGATGCCAACTTAAAAGATGTTAATCTAGCATATAAACTAAAAGATGGGCAAAAACTATACATACCAAGCAATATTGATGATAATGAGAATATTACAATTGTATCTACAAAAGGTGACGGGGTTGTTGATGTAACCAAAGGAGATAATGATAAAATCAATATAAATGAAGCAACTCAATCAGAGCTTGAAACTTTAAGTGGAATAGGGCCTTCCATGGCGAAAAAAATAATAGAATATCGTGAAAAAAATGGGAGTTTTTCTAGCATTGATGACATCAAAAATGTACCGGGAATAGGAGATTCAAAGTTTGAGGCGATAAAGGACAACATAGAGGTATAATGTTGCTAAAAACAATGATTTGTGATATAATTTTACCGTAATTTATAAAATGGAAAAAAGTGTTTAAAATATGAAAGACAACAAGAAAGAGGAGAATATGGACTTAACTAATAATGTTATTATTCATACAAAAAAAGATGGAATTGAATATCTTCAATTCAGAAAATTGCTAGAATATGGATTAGTAAATTGCTATACAACAAGGATAAACGATTTTGACCTAGATGGGAGACTTGACAAAAGAGATACGGAGTACAATTACAAAAGATTATGTGAAAGCCTAGGGATAGAAAGAAGTAGTATAGTAAGGCCAAACCAAACACACTCAGACAACATACAGTGTATTAATGAAGTAATAAAGCTATCTGACGTTGATGGAATTTTAACAGCAACTCCAGGAATTAATCTGGCGCTTTCTTTTGCAGACTGCACACCTATTTTGATATATGACCCAGTTCACAAAGTTATAGGAAATATCCATTCAGGATGGAAAGGTACAGCTAAAAAAATCGGGCCTAAAGCTGTTAAAAGAATGCAAAAAGAATATGGTTCTAGACCAGAAGACTTAATAGTATGCATAGGACCAGGCATAAGAGAATGCCATTTTGAAGTTCAAGATGATGTTAGAGAAATATACGAAAAAGAATTTAGCTATTTAGGAGTAAACTCAGAGGCAATTAAAAAAGAAGAAGGCAAAGAGGGAAAATACATGATTGACACAACTCTAATAAATAAGCTTATTTTAGAAGAACAAGGCGTAAAAGCAGCTAACATCTATGATTGCGGAATATGCACAGTTTGTGCTTCAAGCGTATTACACTCATATAGAGCAGACAAAGAAAAATCAGGAAGAAACGTCGCTATATTAGGAATTAAAAACTAAGATACAGGAGGGTTTCGATGGAAGAAAATGTTGAAGTATTAATACACAGTAGTATTAGAATAACTGGTGAAAAAACAATATACATCGATCCTTTTAAGATAAGTCAAGCTTGGAATGATGCAGACTATATTTTTGTTACACATGACCATTATGACCATTATTCAGAAGCAGATATTGACAAAGTAAAAAACGAAAATACAATTTATATTGTGCCAGAATCGCTAACCAATAAATTATTAGCAAAAGGAATTGCAAGCAAAAAAGTTATCTCTGTTAAACCAAACTGCAATTATACTGTTGGAACAATAAGCTTTGAAACTGTACCAGCATACAATATAAATAAGCCATTCCACCCAAAAGAAAATGGATGGGTAGGATATGTAATAGACGTTAATAATCTTAGATATTATATAGCAGGAGATACAGACATTACAGAAGAAAACAAAAAAGTAAAATGTGATGTTGCACTTGTTCCTGTTGGGGGCACATATACAATGAATGCAAAAGAAGCCGCAGAGCTCGTAAATACTATAAAACCTAAAGTTGCAATACCAATCCACTATGGAGATATTGTGGGAACAAAAAAAGATGCGCAAGATTTTTTGAATTTAATAGACTTAAATAAATAAAAAAAGCAAATAGCTTAAGCTATTTGCTTTTTTGTTTTATTAGTCTGCCATTTCTGGGTCATCATTTTTCTTTGCTTGTGAGTCAGAACCATCATTTCTTTTATTATGTGGCTCGAAGCTATCATCTTCTCTATCTTTACAATGCTCTACTGCTTCCTCAATAAGTTTGATTATTTCTTCAGGTGAACTATCTTCTTCTCCGTGTTCCTGAATGTATTGATCTATAGAAGCAGGGTGACTTGCTATAACTCGTTCCCAACGTGAATGCATATCTGCTTCTGGAGAATTAAAATATGCTACTGGGTTTGTCTTGGCAAGTGGAGGAGTATAAAAGAATGAACAGGCATGTATAGTTGCATATCCTCTTGCCCACCATAAAGAGTATTCCTTGTATTCACTACTTGTTGTATCCATTCCATCAGGGTAAGGCCCACGGCCTCTCATTACTTGGCCGAGCTTTTCATAGAAATGCATGTCACAACAATCTTCATATAATCTTGGTCTCATAAAAACACCACCTATCAATTACAATTATACTATAATTATAACAGTTTTGCAAAAAAAATACACATAGCCAGAATTGACTATGTGCAAATTTGGTTGCGGGGGTAAGATTCGAACTTACGACCTTTGGGTTAGAGCTTAGGCGAGCTGCCAACTGCTCCACAAAGCAAAAAAAATAAGGCAGCTCTTTGCATAAAGCTACCTATAGTTGGTTGCGGGGGCAAGATTCGAACTTACGACCTTTGGGTTAGAGCTTAGGCGAGCTGCCAACTGCTCCACAAAGCAAAAAAAATAAGGCAGCTCTTTGCATAAAGCTACCTATAGTTGGTTGCGGGGGTAAGATTCGAACTTACGACCTTTGGGTTATGAGCCCAACGAGCTGCCAACTGCTCCACCCCGCGATGTAAAGGTAAATACTAATATAGTATACGCGCAAAATATTATTTTGTCAACACTTTGTGCAAAAAAAGTGAAACGTTTGGAAAAAGCATGTCAAACATCTCCGTCCCTATTGACATTTTTTTTGTTAACCATTTTTGTAAATTAAGAATATATTATACTATGATAAATTCATTAAATGAGGGAGAGCTACAAATGAGTGAAGTTTTAAGACTAGAAAACATTTCAAAGACATATCAAGCAAAAAATGGTGAAACAGAGGCACTAAAAGAAATATCATTTGAAGTAAAAGACGGGGAATTTGCAAGTATAATTGGACCAAGCGGATGTGGAAAATCCACACTTCTTTCAATTATCTCAGGACTAGAAAAAAGCACGAGTGGAAGGCTATATATAGATGGAAATGAAAGTACAAACAGTGGAGTTTCTACTAAAATTGGCTATATGCTTCAAAAAGATAGCCTTTTAGAATGGCGAACCATTTTAAACAATGCGATGATTGGATTAGAAATAAGAAATGCAAAAACATTAGAGAATGAAAACTATGTAAAAGAATTACTTGCAAAGTATGGCTTATATGAATTTAAAGATAAATATCCGGCACAACTGTCTGGCGGAATGAGGCAAAGGGCTGCATTAATTAGAACCCTTGCCGTAAAACCCAAAATTCTTCTTTTAGATGAAGCATTTTCTGCACTGGATTATCAAACTAGAATTATGGTTACAAAGGACATTTATGAAATACTAAAAAATGAAGGAATCACAGCTTTAATGGTAACACACGATATTTCAGAAAGCATAAGCATGTCAGATAGAATAATAGTTCTAACTCATAGACCAGGAAAAGTAAAAAGAATCGTAAATATAGGATTTGAAATGGAAAAAAGAGATCCACTATCTTGCCGTGAAAGCCCTAAATTTAGCGAATATTTTGATAACATATGGAAGGAGCTAGATATAAGTGCAAAATGATATTTCTAAAGAAAGAAAAAAATACTTAAGCAAGCTTAAAAGAAATAAATGGGCAGTTATTGGAACAAGAATAGCTATTCTTGTTTTAACGATTTTTCTCTGGGAAGTGCTTGCAAACCAAGGAATAATAGATAGCTTTATAATGAGCAAACCAAGTAGAATTATTCAAACATTTATGAATTTATCTCAAAATGACCTGTTAAAACATTTAGGAACGACTTGCTATGAGACCATTATAGGATTTTTGTTAGGAACTGTGCTAGGTTTTTTAATTGCAATTATACTTTGGTGGTCAAAATTTTTAGCTAAGGTTGTTGACCCATTTTTAGTAGTCCTAAACAGTTTGCCCAAAGTAGCTCTAGGACCAGTCATAATCATATGGGTGGGCGCTCGGAACATCTGCAATAATTACGATGGGTATTGCAATTTCACTAGTTGTAACAATATTAGAAATTTCAAATGGATTTATTAATACTGACAAAGAAAAAATAAAAATGGCAAAAACATTTGGGGCAAACAAACTTCAGCTCTTAACAAAGATAATAATTCCAGCGAATACTGCAACATTTATTAATTCTCTAAAGGTAAATTTAGGCTTATCTTTAGTAGGAGTAATTTCAGGAGAATTTTTAGTTTCAAAAGCTGGGTTACGGATATTTAATAGTATACGGAGGCCAAGTATTTCAACTGGATTTAGTTATGACAAGTGTGATAATACTGCGGAATTGTAGCAGCACTGTTTTATCAGGCCATAGTACTTTTAGAAAAGATGATTTTGAAATCTAATAAATATATTTAAAGTAGGAGATGAAAAAATTTGAAAAAGTATATTATTCCAATTGTTGTTATTGCACTAGTGATTATTGCTTTGCTTATAGTAGCATTAAATAAGGGAAAAGTTGCAACACCAGAAAAACAGGCTACTTTGCAAACAATAAAGGTTAACGAAGTTACGCGTTCTGTTTTTTATGCACCACAATATGTTGCAATAAGCCAGGGAATGATTGAAGAAGAAGGCCTAAAACTTGAACTTTCAACAGGCCAAGGAGCAGACAAAGTAATGACAGCGGTATTAGCTGGTCAAAGTGACATAGGCTTTGCAGGGCCAGAGGCATCAATTTATGTATATAATGAAGGAAAAGAAGACTACCCTCAAGTTATTGCACAACTTACGCAAACTGACGGGGCATTCCTTATAAGCCGTGAAGAAAACAAAAATTTCAAGTGGACAGATTTAAAAGGAAAGACCATTATTCCAGGACGTAAAGGCGGAGTGCCATATATGACTTTGGCTTACGTTATAAGAAAAAATGGGATGAATCCTGATACGGACATGGTATTAGATGATAGCATACAATTTGATCTTATGGCAGGAGCATTTTCGGGAGGAAATGCAGATTACGTTACACTATTTGAACCAACGGCATCAATGACAGAACAAGCAGGTAAGGGCTATATTGTAGCTTCTGTTGGTAAAGAAGCCGGAAGAGTTCCATATACAGCATATTTTGCTAAGAAAAGCTATTTAGAGAATAACAAAGATTTAGTGCAAAGATTCGTTAATGCAATTTATAAAGGACAAAAGTGGGTTGAAAGCCATACTGATAGGGAAATTGCAGAAGCAATAAAAGACTTTTTCCCAGATAGTAATGTCGATTTACTAGAAACTGTTGTAAATAGGTATCGTAGTATAAATGCATGGAAGACTGACCCTGTCTTACAAGAAGAAGATTTTAATTTATTACAAACTATTATTTCAGAAGCGGGAGAGTTGGATAAAAAAGTGCCATATACAGATTTAGTAAATAATGAATACGCAAAAAATGCAATGAAATAAAGGTAAATAAAAGACTGGAAAGTTGTTAACTTTTTCCAGTCTTTTTTGTTATTCTTTTGCAAAAACAACGTGATTATGATACAATGTTACAAACAAAAGTGAAAGAAGGTATGCTAATGGACAGAATTGCTATTATTTCAGATATACATGCTAATTTAACAGCACTTGAAACTGTTTTTGATGATATTAATAAAAGAAATATAAATAAAATTATATGCTTAGGAGATATAATATTTAAAGGTGTAAGCCCAGCTGAATGCATTGATTTAATTAGAGAAAAATGTGATGTGGTTATAAAAGGAAATTGCGACGAAATAATGACTGATGAACTCACACTTAAAAAGAAATACTGGACAAGAATGCAAATAGGAGAAAAAAGAACAGAATATTTAAGAAATCTTCCAGTATGCCACGAGTTTTATTTAAGTGGATATTTAGTTAGGCTATTTCACGCATGCCCAGATGATTTAAAGTCTTTATATAATCCTATGTTCAGTAATAAAAATTCAAAAAATGAAAGTAGAGAAATTACTGATGTCGAGAGAATGTTTAGAAATACTGAATTCATAGGGAAAAGTAAAGACGATAAGGTACCAGACATAGTTGGATATGGACATATACATACGCCTAACATTTTAAGATTCAAAGATAAAATGATTTTTAACCCAGGCAGTGTTGGAATGCCAGTTGAAATGATGAATGACAATAAAGTAAGTGAAACTAGCAGATTCTCAACAGTGTCATCTTACATTATTTTAGATGGGGAATTAGACAAAGAGAAACTTGGACCAATTAGTGTTCAACTTGTTAGGATTCCATATGACATTGAAAAAGAAATAGCAAGAGCAAAAAAATCTGATAATCCAGAAAAGGAAGACATTATAAGAAAATTACAAACAGCGGAACCATAAGCCTTAAAAAAACATACTGTATAATGAGGGGTAATTTTTATGGAAGAAGACATAAGAGAATTAAAAGCAAAACTTAAAGAAGCTAACCAAGAGCATATACTTGACTTTTGGGATGAGCTTGATGAAGATGAAAAAGAATCTTTGGTAAAACAAATACAAAAAACTGATTTTTCAAAAATTACTGAAAGATATGAAAAATCAAAAGAAGAGGAATATTTTGACATAAATGAAATTTCACCATTGCCATATGTAAATTCAAATTGTATGGATCAAGACCAAAAAGAAAAGTATATAAAAATAGGTGAAGAGATAATAAAAAGAGGTGAAGTAGCAGTAATTTCAATGGCTGGAGGACAACGGAACAAGACTAGGCTACCATGGACCTAAAGCAACATTTGAACTTAATTTAATTCCAAGAAAATCGCTGTTTGAAATACTTTGTGACAATTTAAAATATGCTTATGAAAAATATGGAGTATATATTCCATGGTATATAATGACAAGTCCTGAAAACAATGATGAAACAATACGATTCTTTAATAAAAAAGACTTTTTTGGATATCCAAAAGATAGAATTAAATTTTTTATGCAAGATGAACTTCCTCTTATAGATACTAACGGAAAAGTTATTTTAGACCAAAAATGGAAAATTAAAGAGGCTGCTAATGGAAACGGAGATGTATTTAGAGCATTAAATGACAATGGCTTTGTTGATGAGATGGCAAATAGCGGAATAAAATGGGTAAGTGTTGGAGGAATAGATAATGTACTGCTTAGATTAGTAGATCCTTTATTTATCGCCCTTACAGCAGAAAGTGGATACAAAATTGGTTCTAAGAGTGCATTTAAAGAATTACCAGATGACCCTATAAGCGTATTTTGCAAAAGAAATGGTAAGCCATCAATTTTAGAGTATTCACATATTTCTTATGAAATGTCAGAGCAAAAAGATGAAGAAGAAAACTACTTGTATAGAGAAGTAAATATCTTAGCACATTTATTTAGTATAGAAGCTTTGCAAAAGCTAAGCAATGTAAAACTTCCGTATCATAGAGCATTTAAGAAAAATGCATTCATAAATTTTGAAGGTGTAAAGGAAGTTCCACAAAAACCTAACACGTATAAATTTGAAAAATTTATATTTGATGGATTTTCATGTTTTGACGACATGCTTTTGCTAAGAGTAAATGAAGATGATGAATTTGCTCCAATAAAGGACTTTATTGGAATATACAGCCCAGAGACCGCAAAAGAAAAATACATTAGATATTGGACAAAGCAAGGAAAACATATTGAATACGAAGAATAAAAGAAGGCACTTTTTGTCGAAACCAGTCGATGAAAAGTGCTTGTTTTTTGCTAATTTATGTGTTATACCAAAGTTGTTATTTTCAAATAAATTTTAATCAGTTTTTTAATTTCTTATTAACCCCAAAAAAGGAGAAATTACATATGTTGTCTGTGATAACTAGCATGGCACTAAATGGACTTGATGGTTATCTTGTTTCTGTGCAAGTAGATGTATCAGCAGGAATGCCGTGCTTTGAAATTGTTGGATTGCCTGACATAAGCGTTAAAGAATCAAAAGAAAGAGTTAAAACTGCAATAAGAAATTCTTGCATAGAGTTTTTTAGTAGGCGAGTAATTGTGAACTTAGCCCCAGCCAATACGAAAAAAGGGCGGATCAAATTTCGACTTACCAATAGCAATTGGAATACTTATTGCAATGGAAGCTATTGATAAAGCTTCATGTAGGGAATTAATAGATAGGACAGTTTTTTTGGGTGAATTATCGCTTCGGAGGAAAAATATGCAAAATTAATGGAGCACTACCAATATGCATAGAAGCTACAAAGCTTGGAATGAAGAGAATTATTCTTCCAAAAGAAAATGCAAAAGAAGCGGCTATTGTAAAAAACATTGAGATTATACCTGTAGAAAACCTTATTGAAGTAATAGATTTTTTGAACAAGAATAAAGAGATTGTACCAGAATGTGCTACTGAATTAGAAACAAAAAATTTGTCTCAATACAATATAGATTTCTCAGAGGTTAAGGGACAAGAAAGTGCAAAAAGAGCATTAGAAATAGCTGCGGCTCGGTGGGCACAATTGCCTACTTATACGGACCACCACGGCTCACGGCAAAACTATGCTCGCAAAAAGAATACCAACAATACTACCAGATTTAAGCTTTGAAGAAGCTCTTGAAGTAACTAAGATTCATAGTATTGCGGGGTTACTTTCAGAAGAAAAACCAATAATTTTAACAAGACCATTTAGGAGTCCGCATCATACGGTTTCTTCAGCATCTTTAGTAGGAGGAGGAAAAATTCCTAAACCAGGAGAGATTAGCTTAGCACATAATGGAGTACTCTTTTTAGATGAATTACCTGAGTTTCATAAAAACACACTCGAGGTACTAAGAGGACCGTTAGAGGATAGATCCATATCAATAAGCAGAGTAAATGCTTCACTTACTTATCCATGCAATTTTATGCTTATTGCAAGTATGAACCCTTGTCCGTGTGGATACTATGGTTCTAAAGAGAAAGAATGCACATGCACAGAAGATCAGATTAGAAAATACATGGAAAAAATTAGCGGGCCATTACTTGATAGAATAGACATACATTTAGAAGTAAGTGGAGTAAATTACGAAAAATTAAAAAGTACAGATAAACAAGAGACGTCAGAGGATATTAGAAAAAGAGTTAATATTGCAAGAGAAATACAAAGAAATAGATATAAAGACTATGGAATTTATTCAAATTCGGAGTTATCACCAAAGCTAATAGAAAGATATTGCAAGCTAGAGCGGAGAAAGTGAAAGAATTTTGGAGAATTCTTTTAATAAACTTGGACTAAGTGCAAGAGCATACGGTAGAATCTTAAAAGTTGCAAGAACAATTGCAGATTTAGAAAGCTCAGCAGATATAGAAACTTACCATATTGCAGAAGCTATACAATACAGGAGTCTTGATAGGAAGTATTGGAAGCATTAAAGGAGGAACTAAAATAAAAACTATTACAATTGATGATTTGGAATATCCAAATCAATTAAAAAAAATAGAAAATCCACCAAAGTCTTTGTACATAGAAGGAAATGTAGGTGCGATAAAAGCAACTTCTATTGCTATAATTGGCTCAAGAGCATGTTCTAGTAATGGAGCAAAATTAGCTAAAAAATTTGCTAATGAATTAGTGCTTCAAGATATTGCTATTGTTAGTGGAATGGCTGAAGGAATTGATACTGCGGGACATATTGGTGCATTAGATGCAGGAGGAACTACTATAGCTGTGCTAGGTGGTGGATTTAATCATATATTTCCTGAAAGTAATATTGGATTATTTAAAAGAATAGTAGATGCAGGTGGTGCAGTAATTAGCGAATATCCGCCTGACATAAATGTGTCTTCGAAACAGTTTCTAGAAAGAAACAGAATAGTAAGTGGACTTTCAATTGGAGTTTTGGTAATAGAAGCTGCATATAGAAGCGGAACAAGTGTAACAGCAGCATTAGCTAAAAGCCAAGGAAAGAAAGTATTTTGTGTTCCACATGAAATGGACAATATACATGGAACACGGCACAAATAAATTGCTTAAAAATGGTGCAATACTTGCAACTTGTACAAGAGATATTATTAATTGTTTTCCAAATCTATGTTATAAAGAAGAAAACGAGCACGTACATCATAAACAAATTAGTGATGAGCATATGCCTATATTTAAAGCAATTGAAGAAGGCATTAATGATGCCAATGAAATAAGTAGAATGCTTAATATGCCAATAAATACAATAAATAGCGGGCTTTTTATGATGGAATTAGATGGGATTATAGAAAAAAATTCTAATGGCGAGTATATTTTAAAGGAAGGCTAAAATGTATAAAAGACATGCAATTGGAAAGATGGGAGAAGACATAGCATGTAACTATCTTATAGATAAAAATTACAATGTAGTCGAAAGAAATTTTAAGTGTAATCAAGGCGAGATAGATGTAATAGCTTGGGATAAAGAAAAGAAGGAATTGGTATTTATAGAAATAAAAACTAGGACAAATTACGAATATGGTATGCCAATAGATGCAGTAGATACAAATAAACAAAGACATATACTTAACACAGCCAAGTATTATATTTACAAAAATAAGATTAAAAATACATTTATTAGATTTGATGTAATAGAAGTTTGCATTAATCAGGATAAATATATAATTAATCAAATAAAACAAGTTTTATAAACTATATTTATAAAACATAGAAAAACCGGTCTAGCTGAACCGGTTTTTCTATGTTAAATCAATTTCTATTCTTCTACCCAAACAGATACACTTCCACCATTTACAAAAAATGTTCCATTTCCTTCTTCATCTATAACAACTTTTTCGTACCTATTACCCAAGGAATCAATGAAAGTGTGGCCTGCAAATTGCTTACCAACATACATTTGCTTTTGTCCTTGCTCAAAATCAGAAAGTAATACTGCTATGCCAGAACCTTCATGATTAGAATCACCTTCACGAGTCCAACCAACAATATTTTTTGCATCAAAGTAATCATGTTGAGTACCATATGCTTTGTCTTTTCTTAATAAAAGCAACTTATCTAGTATTTCCGATTTTGGAGAAATTTTTTCTTGAGGTATTCCATAATAATCTCCGTAAAATACACATGGAATTCCTTGCTCACGAAGAAGTATAATAGCATATGCAAGAGGTTTAAACCAGTCTTGAACCCAAGAAAATAGAGATTGACCAGGTTCTGTATCATGATTATCAACAAATGTAACTGCTTTCATAGGCTCTTCTTTTACTAAGGTATTATCTAATATTTTAGACATATCGTAGTCTCCGCCTGAAATTGATGCATCGTAAAAATTATAATGTAAAGGTGCATCAAACAAATACATAGACCACTCTGTTTCTTCTAAGTATTTCTTTAAAATACCAACATTCGTGTTCCAATATTCACCAACGGCAAATAAAGGCTTTTGAGAATTATCACGCATTGCTTTTAACCAATTTAGATAAAAACTTGATCTAATATGTTTTACAGCATCAAGCCTGTAACCATCTATATCAGTTGTGCTTGTATACCATTTTCCCCAAGAGATAAGTTCGTGTACAACATCTATATTGTTTAAATCTATATCTGCTCCCATTAAATAATCAAAATTGCCATTTTCTTTATCAACATCTTCATCCCAACGTTTTCCATAGAATTTGAAAATTGAGTTTGTTTTTTCTCTATCATCCCAATCAACCCCATGAAAATGAGTCCAATTCCATTTAAAGTCTGAATATTTGTTACCGCGTCCTGGAAAATTATATTTTGTCCAGGCAAGAATAGGCACAATATTATTTGTGATTTCAACAGAATTATTTCTATTTGTAAAAGATTCTTGAGAAGCAAGAACTTCTTCGGTTTCGTCTGCACCAAATTTGTGATTTAAAACTATATCAGCATAAGCTTTAATACCATTATTGTGTAATGCATGGATTGCAGCAATATATTCTAATTTAGTACCATATTTTGTGGCTACAGATCCTTTTTGGTCAAATTCGCCTAAATCATATAAATCGTAAACTCCATAGCCGGTATCATTTTCTCCACCGGCGCCTTTATATGCAGGAGGAAGCCATAAAGCAGTAATACCTACATTTTTAAGCTTGCGTGCATCAGATTTTACCTGTTTCCACAAAGGACATGGTGATGGTAAATACCATTCGAAAAATTGCATAATTGTTTGATTATCCAAAAAAATCATTCCTTCTATTTTTTAAAAAAATTATATCATAAAAAAAATTAAAGACAAGTGGTTTATATAGACACCAACTTGTCTTTAATTTTTTTTATGCAATTTTTACAAATATATTTATCTTTAAACGTAAGTATATTTTCTATAGAAGAACAAAAAATACAATTGTGCATTTCTTTTTGAATAATAATAGTTTTCCCTCTACGAAATATTTTTAAAGGAGTATTTGTATCAATATTATGTGATTCTAGACATTCTCTTGGAATTTTAAAGCGTCCTAATTGATCTACAGATTTTATTATCCCAGTAAATTTCATAATTTACTCTCCTTTCACAAAACGTGAAACTTCGCACATATTATACGACGAAAATTTCATAGATGTCAAGAAACAAATGCGTGAAACTTAACACACAATCAAAAAATTTTTTTGTTATTATACTGCCAGAAAAATTCTAAGAAAGGGGGAGAGCAACACGAATTTCTCAGATGCTATAATAAAAAGAATTGAAGAGCTATGCGAAGAAAAACACATGAACATTAATAAACTTGGAAACCAAGCTGGTATTAATCCTTCAACAATTAGAAGCATTATGAAGAAAAGGTGTGATTCTCCTAAAGCAGAAACTGTGCATTATATATGTATAGGCTTTGGAATAAGCTTAAAAGAATTTTATGATTCGGATTTATTTGAAAATATTATAGATGATGATTAAAACTACCAATTTTATTGGTAGTTTTTTTAAAATGTGGTATACTTAAGCAAATGAGAGATGATAGAGGAAAATAAAATGAGAATGAGAAAGAAAAAATGGGCAAGACCTGAAATAGAAAGTAGCAACTTTTTTATAAATAATCCAATAGAAAATAGAGGAAAGTGGCATGACTATTTTGAAAACACTGCACCAATTCACTTAGAGCTAGGTTGTGGTAAGGGAAATTTCATTTCTAAATTGGCACACAAAAACAAAGGAATTAATTATATTGCAATAGACATGATAGACGATATGCTAGGTTATGCATGCAGAAAAGTTAAAGAAGAATATGGAGACAAAACAATAGAAAATGTAGCGATACTTGCATATGATATAGAACGAATACTTGATGTTTTTGATGAAAATGACACCATAGATAGAATATATATAAATTTCTGTAACCCTTGGCCAAGGCCAAAGCACAGGAAAAGGAGGCTTACTCATACAAGACAATTAGAAAAGTACAAAGTATTTTTAGCAGATGATGGTGAAATTCATTTTAAAACTGATGATGACGGATTGTACAAAGATACATTAGAGTATTTACAAGAATCCGGTTTTGAAATAATCGAAAACATTGAAGATCTTGAAAAAGCAAATGACACAGAAAACATTGTAACAGAGCATGAGCAAATGTTTATGAATGATGGAATAAAAATAAAAAAAATAATTGCAAAAAAGAAATAAAGCAAAATGTTTTAAACGGAATTAGACATAGGGACGGGGCTTTTGTCTTAGACATAGGGACGGGGCTTTTGTCTAGCAGATTATAGAAAATTTTTTCCTGAAACCTGCTAGACAAAAGCCCCGTCCCTATGTCTAATGTCTAATTTTTTCCTTTATCGAGCTTCTTTTAATTCGTCTTTCATTGTAACTGTTATAATTGTTCCTCTTTCTACTTGCGTTCCATATACGTAATCTTGGCTGATTACTGAACTTCCAGAACCATCTAAAATAATATTTAAATCTTTAGATCTAATAGAATTTATTGCTTGGTCAGCAGACATTCCTCTTAAATCTGGTACTGAAACAGACACTCTTACGCTATCATCTTGTGTATATAAATAAATTGTAGAATTCTTTAAAAGTTTTACACCAGGTTTTGGAACTTGATCTGAAACTAATGTTGATTCTTTATCAGCTGCTATACTTGATACAACCTTAAAGCCTGCATTTTTTAATATCTTTTCTGCTTCGGCAAATGTTTTGTTTCTAACATCTGATAGAAGTATTTCTGTTCTATTAGAATTATTAGAAGTAACAGTTGTGTTATTATCTGAAGATGATATTCCAAGATAAGGTAATATATCTGTAAAAATCTGATTTACAACTGGTGCTGCAATTTCACCACCTTGATGTCGACTTCCAGTTGGCTTATATAGTGTTACAAGAACTACTACTTTAACATCAGTTGTAGGAGCAACTCCTATAAATGAAGCTACATATCCATCAGCTTTTGATGTGTATCTTGGCTCTGATGTACCACTCTTACCACCAATTGAATATCCTTTTACATCTGCATTGCCACCAGTACCATCTACTACAACAGAACGCATCATATCACACATTTCTTCAGATGTTTCTTTTGAAATAACTTGTCTTACAGCAACAGGGTCAATATTTGTTACAACACCGGTATCTGAATTAATCGTTTGCTTAACAATTCGAGGTTGCATTAATACGCCATCATTTACTATTGCCGAAACTGCTGTAATTAATTGAAGTGGAGTAATTGTAAAACGTTGACCAAATGCCATTGTAGCAAGTTCAATTTTTAATATTCTATCTTCATCGTGCATGATACTGCTTGATTCACCGTATAATCCTGAATGAGTACTTTCAAATAATCCATATGCACGCATATAACGGTAAAATCTTGAGACACCAATTTTTAAGCCTAATTGTATAAATGCAGGGTTACATGAACCCTCTAAAGCTTCTCTTAAATTTGTTTTCCAGTGAGGATTTCTTTGATTCCAACAACTCACATCAACACCGTCTACAGTGTATGAACCGTTACAAATAAAATCTCTTGGATAATCTGGTTCTACGATACCTTCTTCTAGTGCAATTGATGCAGTTATTAATTTAAAAGTTGATCCTGGCTCATAAGTAGCACTAGCTGCTTTATTTCTCCACATTTCATATAAAGAATTTGTTTTTTCTTCAGAAGTTAATTCATCCCATGTTTTTGCTAACTTTTCATTTGGAGTATAAGGGGAATTTAAGTCGTAATCAGGGTAGTTTGCCATAGCATATATGTCCCCAGTTTCAGGGTTCATTATGATTACATTTCCACCATTCTCACAACCGTTTTCAATTACAGCTTGTTTTAAGTATTTTTCAGCAATTGACTGAATTTTATAATCTATACTAAGAACAACGTCATTTCCATTTTGTGCTGCAATATATTGCCTATTTTCATCTGGTATCTCTTGACCAACAACATTAGCTGATGTCATTATTTTACCCGGAGTTCCTGTTAGTGTTTCATCAAGTGAATTCTCCAGTCCCCATAATCCTTGATTATCTGTGCCACAGAAACCTAAAATAGCTGATGCAAAGTTGTTATATGGATAATATCTTTTATAATCTTCATCAATATTTATTCCTGCTGTTATTTTATTTGTATTCATCCATTCTTTTAGCTTATTAATTTTATCTTGTTCAACTTTTTTAGCAATTGTTTCAACTGATGAAGTGCTATTTACTTTTTCTAAAACAGCATCATAGTCTAGTTCAAATATTTCTGCAAGATTTTTTGCTAAAATCTCAGATTCTACTTTTTTATTACTTGAATATCTAACTTTGCCAGGGTTTATTGTTACTGTGTCAACTCTAGAGCTTACGGCAAGTGCCATGCCAGTAGAATCATATATTGTACCACGTTTTGGACTTATTATTCTGTTTATTGTTTGTTGATTATATGCAATTTCTTTATACTCAGCACCTTTTACTATTTCAATCCAAAACAATCGACCTATAAGAAGTACTAATAGTAAAAAAGAAAAAGACATAATAGCAATTAGTTTTCGAGAACGTACCTGCCTTGACGAACTATCATCTGAATTTTTAGATGGCTTTTTTGGTGTGTCTAAAACAGCTTTATTAGCAGGTTTGTTCGGTTTTCTACCATTTCCTTTTTGCATATTTTCACCATTTCCTTTGTAATAATATCATCAAAGCAATTTTACTAAATTAAGAAGCAAAAATCAACATATTTACTTAAAAATTCACAATCATGTTTGCAATATAAATGCGTAGGAGGCCAAGATTTTACATGTTGACAAAAGATATGAAAGAAAATATAATAAATGCTTGAAAGGAAGGCTATATGGAAACTTTAGAAGAAAAAACAAAACAAATATTAAAAGCAAACCATCTTTATGCAAATAAAAAATTGGGACAGAATTTTTTAATAAATGAAGAAATAATTGAAGACATTGTTTCAAAGTCAGAAGTTTCTAAAGATGATTTAATTATAGAAATAGGACCTGGGCTAGGCTCTCTTACTGAAGCACTTTTAAAAAAAGCTGGAAGAGTTGTTTGTGTTGAGTTAGATCAAAACATGATTGAAATATTAAACAAAAGATTCAACAATACAAGCAATTTTGAAATAATACATAATGATATTTTGAAGGTTGATTTAAATAGTTTAATTTCAGAAAGAAAAAAGCAATATGGATTAGTAAAAGCAAAGGTTGTAGCAAATCTTCCATACTATATTACTACTCCAATAATTATGAAATTGCTAGAAGAAAAATTGGATATTACTAGCATTACTGTAATGGTACAAAAAGAAGTTGCTCAAAGATTAACTGCAGTTCCTGGAGACGAATTCACTGGAGCAATCACGTACACTATAAATTATTACTCCGTGCCAAGCACTATTATAGATGTTCCAAAAGAAAACTTTATGCCGGTACCAGAGGTGGATTCTTCTGTTATACAATTAAAAATACTCAAAGAACCAAGTGTTTCAGTTGAAGACGAGAATCTGTTTTTCGAAATAATAAAGTGTGCATTTATGCAAAAGAGAAAGACAATAATTAATTCGCTAACAAATAGCAAGCTTGTAGAAAAGGAAAAAATAAAATTAGCATTAGAAAAAATGGGATTAGATGATAAAATAAGAGCAGAAAAATTAACGATTGAACAATTTGCAAGACTTACAAGTTTAATTAAATAAAATCTTAAAACCTCTTTTCAATTAACGATATTCATGATATAATATTATACGTATATTATATAAAGGAGAATATAGGGTTGAACCAAATTTTAGTTACTGAAAAAATATATGTAACACCTGAGCTTAAGAGAAAAAAAGTTTTCTATAAGGTAGAATTCTTTCTTTCTGTTTTTTTGCTATGCCTTTTATGCTCTTTTTATATTTATGCAGAATATGACAAAACAAAAAGTGAAGAAGTTGGAAAAGCAATGCTAGAAACCGTAACAACAGCACAAGAAGAACTAGCAGAGACTAATGCGTTAAATGAAGAAGAATATAATGTTTGGACATTTGTACTAGAGCAAACAGAAGAAGATGAAGAAGAAATAGTTGAAGTAAGAGAACCAGAACCTGTAGAAATAAATGACGAAAACAAAAAAATAAATCAAGAAGTATATTATGATAGCAACGGAGAACCATATACAATCATTGCAACCTTATCAATTCCAAAAATTAATGTAGATTGTGCAATTTTATCAAGAACATCAGATGAGCTTCTAAAAATAAACCCGACAAAATTTGAAGGGTATGAGCCAGGACCAGAACCAAATGAGGTTGGAAACCTTTGTATAGTAGGGCACAATTATAGAAACCGTAAATTCTTTAGCAAAGTACCAACACTAGACATTGGTGACACAATGCAATTAACAGATAATTATGGAAAAACAATTACATATATGCTTTATGAAAAATATTCTGTTAATCCAACAGATTTATCTTGCTTAGATCAACATACCAATGGCAAAAAAATAGTAACACTAATTACATGCAATAACGATGGAAGCGAACGTGTTATTTCAAAATTTGTTGAACAAAAATAAATGAAACATATTTATAACCTCTTTCATATTATTTAATGAAGGAGGTTTTTTCATTGGCAAAAATTATTGTATTTAATAATGATACGGATAGAATGGAAACGTACTATAGAGATGAGTTTCAACCTATGCCATATAATACTAATGGGACTTTAAGGGTAAGAGAATTCAGAGGCTCAAGCAATTCTCCAACACTTTGGACAACAAAAAGAGCAATGCAAAGCTGGAATTCACAAAGGTATGTATGGGGAAAACCTATTCCATTTGGATTCGCATTTAAAAGACCATGGGAAGGAGGACACCGGTTCACAATCACAGCATTATGCTGGAGTTGCATTTGACGTAGGTCAAAGTTTAAGTGATGATGATAGAACTGCACTTAGAAATAGCGCAGTTTCATCAGGTATATGGAGCTATGTGGAACCAGCAACTTTAACACCAACATGGGTGCATTTTGATAAACGTTTTGGAAGGCCTGCATGTGGAACAGCAGGATATATGCAAATAAAACGTGGCTCAGTAAGCAACTATGTGCTAATTGTACAGGATGATTTAAATACGTTAGGGTTTAGAACTGGTGGATTAGATGGAATATTTGGACAACAAACTGAAAATGCTGTTAGAGGCTATCAACAAAGCCGAGGGCTAAAAGCAGATGGAATAGTTGGATGTAACACATGGCGCTCATTACAAGAAGATGTGGTAGGTACAGGCAGAACTGCTACAACGATTGATTAAAAAATTGGTTATAATTTTAAGCAAATAAGCAATAAAAAAACACATCTGTAAACTTTGACCGGTTCAGGTGTGTTTTCATACTTTTATCGGCAAACCACGTTTGTGGCTTCTCCATTTCCTATATTTATTATAATCCTCATTTAATAAAAAAATCAATATGTATTTTAAACAAATTACTAATTATAAAATATTGAAAACACATAACAAGAATTGGACATTGACATTTTATTATTTTATATATAATATAAAATAAATCAAACAAAAGATGGAGGAACATGAGATGTACAAATGTCCTACGTGCGGAGCGGGATTGGTTTTCGATCCCAAATCGCAACAATTATTATGCTTAAGTTGTAGAAACAAATATGATCCAGAAAATGTAGAAAATATGAAATTGGATCAAGCAAGAGAAAATGTGGAGCTAGCTAAAAATAGTTATGAAGCGGTTGCATATAAGTGTTCTCACTGCGGAGCAGAACTTATAACAACTGATGAGACAATAACAACTTTTTGTAGTTTTTGTAGAGTCGGAACAATGCTAGATAGAAAAGTTGTAGTAAAGAGAAAGCCAGATTATGTTATACCATTTTCAATTACAAAAGAAGAATGTGAGCAAATCTATGTAAAAAGAATTAAGAAGGCTCTATTAGCGCCTAAAAGTATGATAGATACTCAAGAAGTCAATAAAATAAGAGGCATTTATATGCCGTATTGGATTTATACATTTGACAAAGATGGGGATGTATATACTAAAGGTCAAAAATACAATCATAGATCAGGTGACTATGTTTATTACGATGATTATTCATTGTCAACTGAAGTAAAGGCAAGTTGTCAAGGAATAACACATGATGCAACGTCAAACTTCTGGGATAGACTAAGCGAAACAATTGCACCATATAGTGTTAGCAAAAAGAAAATTTTCTCACCAGCATATCTCAGTGGATTTTATGCGGATAACGAAGATTTAGACGAAAACGTGTATCGTACAGATTGTCAAAAAATTGCGGAGAATCACATTTCAAATAGACTAAAAAAAGATAAAGAATATTCAAGATATAACGCAAAACCACATGTTGAAATGCAAGAAGCAAATACAGAATTAGCTTTGTTTCCAGTTTATTACTTGGCAACAAAAAACAGAACTGGAGACAGAATAAGCTATGCAGTTATAAATGGACAAACAGGGAAAATTGCAGCCGACATTCCAATTGATTTCAAAAAGCTTATTTTAGTTGCTTTAGCAGTAGCAATACCTGTTTTTGTGCTATTAAATCTTTTATTTACATTTAATATGCCAACAATGATATTTATTTCAACATTGTTCAATATTTTAAGCTTATGCATACTTGCACATCAAAACAAAAAGATAGAAACAAGAGAAAACGAATTAGACGATAAAGGGCTACAGCACAAAATTGCTCTTGAAAAAGCAGCCGGTGGTGATGTACAAGAAGATACAAATAAAAAAAATAAAAAAAATAAAACCAAAGGAGTTAATAGAGCAATAACATTAGTAGCTATTTTATTAATTATATTTGCTCCTGTAATACTAGAATTTGGAATACTGTTATTTGTTATGAACCCAGCATTGGCAAATTCAACATTATTAGGAATAGGAATTATTACAATGGCATCTGTAATTACATGGATGATTGTAAGAAAAATAAAACATCCAGAGAAAGACACAAGTATATATAAACCAATTATAGGCCTACTACTTACTGTTGCTTTGTTCTGCATAAGACCTGCATCTGACATTTATTATTATGTAACATCATTTGCATCAATAACACTATCAATTTTAGCATTTAAGAATACGGTTGACAAATATAATATTCTTACAACAAGGAAGCTTCCTGGACTTGGAAAAAGAGGAGGCGATGAAAATGCTTAAAAAGATTTATTGTTTTATTATATTAATAATATTATTGGTACTTACACTTTCTACAAATAGTAAAGCATCAAATATAAGCTATAAAATTATTATAGAAGATGATGCAAATTTACTTACAAATGCTGAAGAGATGGAACTTAGAGATCAAATGGCAGTATTATCTGAATTTGGAAATGTGGTTTTCAAAACTACTAATACTAGTACTGGCAGTGTAAAGTCTTTAAAATACATACAAAACTATTATTATTCCAAATTTGGGAATACAAGTGGAGTTGCATTTTATATTGATATGAATTCAAGGCAAATATGCGCCTGTGCAACTGGTGGATTAGATAGAATAATAACTAGTGGAAAATGTGACACAATAACAGATAATGTATATAGATATGCTAGCAATAAAAATTATTATGAATGTGCAAGAGAAGCATTTGCACAAATGAACACATTATTAACTGGCGGACGAATTGCAGAATCAATGAAATACATTTGCAATGCTTTTGTAGCTGTAATGATATCGCTTCTTACAACTTATGGAATATATTTAAAAGCTAGTAAAAACAGAAAAGCATCCGATAATGAACTAATCGATGAATGTGCAGTTTCATTCGAACATACACCGATAAACGTTACTTTAACAGGAGAACACACAGTATACTCTCCAGTAAGTAGTTCGTCTGGAGGCTCATCTGGCGGAGGCCGGCGGAGGCGGCGGAGGCGGCGGAGGCTTTTCTGGAAGCGGAGGAAGCCACGGATTTTAAACTTACAAATAAATGAACATTAATAAATTGCAAGCAAAGCTAGTTATTACATTAATATAATTATCTTCCTGCAACAAAAGAATAAAGATAAAAACAAAGGCGATTCAGGGAGAATCGTCTTTTGTTTTTAATTAAAAAAATAAAAATTTTTTTTTAAAACTGCACGAAAAATAAAATTTGAATCGTATTGTTTGTAGATGCGAAAATGAAAGGAGTAAAAAAATGGATATCCAACGTATTGAAGAACTAGTAAACAAGCATTCAAATATGATACTACAAATTGCGTACCAAAATACATTTAATATGCAAGAAGCTGAAGATATAACGCAAGAAGTATTTATAAAACTAATGAGTAATATTTCAAAACTTGAAAGCGAAGAACATATAAAAGCATGGCTTATAAGAGTAACTATAAACCTTTGCAGAGACCACAATAAAAGTTTTTGGAATAAAAACACATATGAACTTGATGAGGACATTAAGTATTTTGATAAAGAGAAAGATGGCGAAGTGTTAGCTGAACTTGCAAAACTTAAACCTAATCACAGAAACGTTATCTACTTATATTATTATCAAGGTTACAAGATAAATGAGATAGCTCAAATATTGAATATGAATTCAAATACGGTTAGTTCACTGCTAACAAGAGCAAGATCTGAGTTAAAAGATGTTTTAACGAAAGGAGATGAGGTATATGCCTAAGAATTATAATGAAACAATTTCTAAAATACAAGCAAGTGAAGAACTAAAGAAAAAAATAATTGAAAATATGAAACAAGAAAATATAAAAGAATTAAATAAAGGAGGAACTTTTGTGAAAATAAGAAAAACACTTATTGCCATTAGTACTGCACTTGCATTACTTATAGGCAGTGGAGCAGTTTATGCTGCATTTGGTGGAACAATATTTGGCAGACCAGCATTAGAATACCTTGGAATTACCTTCTCAGATGAATACGAAGAATATGTTGTTCCAGTAGAAAATCAATCAGTTGAAAATGATAAAGTAAAATTAAGTTTAGTATCAACAGTATGTGATGATGGATTTATAGTATTAAACTTCAATTTAAAGAATTCAGATAGTTACATAGCAAGTCAAAAAGCTAAATATATTAACAAAGGATGGACAGAAGAAGAATTTGCAGAAATGGACATGATGGAACCAATAGCAATTTCATTTAATGATAAAAAATATGATGACATAGATGAGTGGGTAGGAGCTACTTCAAGCTACAGCACTGTAATTATTGACGGAAAAGAATTCGAATTAAGAGGACGCAAAGAATATGACATACAAACAGTAGAAGCAGGAAAAGAATATGAAATTTATGTATTGTATTTCTTAACAGACTATGAATTAGAAGGAAAAGACGAATTTACTTTAACTCTAAAAAATCCTATAATAAAGAATCTAGATGAAGATTTTTCTATAGAAGAACAATATATTGAACTTAAAGGTGAATTTAACATCGAGGTTTCAAAGAAAAAGGCCATGAGAAACAGTGACATAGTAGAAGCAAAAAATAGTGAAATTAAAATTGGAGATTTTTCAGATAAACTTGAAAAAGTTGTATTAACACCATTACAAAATATAATTAAAATTACAAATACATGTTCAAATAGAACTGCAGAAAATGCATTCAGTTTAGCAAACAAAGATTATATTGGTGAAGCAGAATATAAGCTATTTAATTCTAATGATGAATTAATACCTATTCACTCATTATGGATAAATATTGAATATGTACATAAAGATGGAACAAGAACAAAAGTAGGACCTGAAGAAAGTATGGATGCACCAGATCTTACAAATGGAGATTCTGTAGTATATACTACATACATTATATTTGAAAAGACTGACAAAAACGACAATTTAACATTAAATGTTTATACATATAATGAATATTTAAACACTGTAAAATTAATGGGAACGCATAGCATTAACTTAAACAAAAAAGAAATAAAATCAAATGCTTTAAATAAGCAATTAGATATTACAACTGAACAATTTGGAAGATTCGAAGATTTATATAATCATGTAACAGGAACACTAATGGAGATAGAAGAAGAAAATTATGAAGATTACGAATACGAAGATGACGATATAGTTGAAATACCAGCAGATACTGTAGTAGTAAAAAATGAAACAGAGTTAGAAAAAGAAATTGGGACAAAGGAATTATACAATAATGCAAATGATTTATATAATGATTTGTTAGGTTTACTCTTTGAAATTGGGGAAGATTATGAAAAAATTAAAACTCCATCAGGTGAAGAATTAGATGTAATAGAAATTCTAAACTTTGATGAAGTTGCTGACAAATTCCTTTCAAAAAAAGGCAAAGAACAATTTATTAATTCAGAAAGCTCATCAATAATATTTGTAAACAATAAGGTTTACTTAGTAGGAGCAGGAAGAGGTAGTGACGTAAGCTATTGGCAAACAGAATTAATATTAGATAAGGCAACTGATGACACTAGAGAATATACTGCAAGATCTAAATATATTGAATGGTATAATCTTTCTGATGAAGAATTAAAAAACTTATGTAAAAATCCAGAAAATTTCGAAGATCAATTTACATGCAAAGATGAAAAATTTACAATAGTAAAAGAAAATGGAAATTGGCTAGTAGAAGATTTTACAATGCCTAACTAAAAACGGCAAGACAAAGAGAAAAACTCTTTGTCTTGCTTTTTTAGACCAATAGGGACGGTTCCGTTTGACCCGAATTTTGAATCAAACAGAACCGTCCCAAACGTTACACTTTAAAAAAAATAATTTTTTTTAAAAAAAGTATTGCAAAATAAAAATTTATATATTAAAATCTAATCGAAAGTGGTAAGAAGTGGTGAAAAGTGGTAGAAAGTTACACGGGAGGTGAAAAGGTTGTTTATTGGTGAATACGAGCATTCTGTAGACGCTAAAGGTCGATTGATAATGCCAGCAAAGCTTAGGGACGAAATTGGAGATAAATTTGTAGTTACTAAGGGTTTGGATGGTTGTTTGTTTGCGTATTCACAAACTGAATGGACTGCCTTTGAAGAAAAACTAAAAACACTTCCACTTACAAGTAAAAATGCCAGAGACTTTACAAGATTCTTCTTATCAGGAGCAATTGAATGCGAGATAGATAAACAAGGCAGATTCTTAGTTACAAGTAACTTAAGAGAATTTGCAAACCTAGAAAAAGATGTTGTCATAATCGGAGTCAATACAAGAATTGAAATTTGGAGCAAGGAAAAATGGAACAGTTATAGTGACAATGAAAATATTAATGTTGATGAGATTGCTGAGAACATGACAATGCTTGGTATATAACTTTTATAAGTTTATATAGCTTACAAAAGAATATATAAATACAAAAGACAAATCCTTTAAATACTTAAGAATTAAAGGAACAAAAGAACAAAAAGTACAAAAGACAAAGTTTACGAAGGACAAAGTTGTATAATTTACGAAAGTAAAATTATAAACCTACAAAAGACAAGTAAAAACACAAAAGAAAAGGAGAAACAAAACACAAAAGAAGAAATTTTAAGTCACTTAAGAAAAACAAAAAAATACAAAAGAAAACAAAGAAAAAGTGGCATAACAGTTGGTATATTTATCTTACCAACTGTTTGTGCTATTTAAAAAAGATTAGCAAATGAGGTGCTAAATTTGGAATTTAAACACATGCCGGTCTTACTTACAGAAGCAATTGAAGGACTTTGCATTAAAGATAACGGAATTTACGTTGATGGAACTCTTCGGAGGTGCAGGGCATAGTTTAGAAATTGCAAAAAAAATATCATGCAATGGAAGACTAATTGGCATTGATAGAGATGAAGAAGCTATTAATGCAGCAAAAGAAAAACTTAAAGATTTTCAAAACGTTACATATGTTCATGACAACCATGACAATATAAAAAACATATTAAAAAATTTGGAAATTGAAAAAGTTGATGGAATACTGCTAGACTTGGGCGTTTCATCATACCAGCTAGATGAAAGAGAACGTGGCTTTAGCTATATGCAAGAAGCAGATCTAGACATGAGAATGGACAAAAGCCAAACCCTAACAGCGAAAGAAGTAGTAAATAGCTACGAAGAAGCTACTATTGCAAAAATATTGTACGAATATGGAGAAGAAAAATTTTCAAGGACAATAGCAAAAAATATTGTTAAGGCAAGAGAAATTAAACCAATTGAAACAACAAAAGAATTAGTAGAAATAATAGAAAAAAGTATACCAAAAAAATATCAAGTAAAAGAAGGACATCCAGCTAAAAGAACATTTCAAGCAATTAGAATAGAAGTTAATGATGAAATTAAACCTTTAGAAAACACAATAAAAGAGTGCATTGAATGCTTAGCACCTGGTGGAAGATTATGCACAATTACGTTTCACTCATTAGAAGATAGAGCTGTAAAAAATGCATATATTGAGGCAAGTGGAAAATGTACTTGTCCGCCAGACTTACCATATTGTGTTTGTGGCAATCCTTCTTTAGGCAGAATAATAACAAGAAAACCTATTATTCCAAAGGAAGAAGAACAAGAGGAAAATTCAAGAAGTAAAAGTGCAAAACTTAGAATTTTTGAAAAGAGGTGAACTAAAGAAAATGGCAGCACCTGGACGAAGCTTCAACAGATATCAGTATGAAACAAGCCCAAGAAAACTACAACCAAAAGAAGAACCAAAAAGAAAACAAGTAAAGCAAAAAAAGGCTAGTACAAAAAGCAAAAAGCAAATAGAACAAGAAGCAAAAAATGCAAAAGCTTTACTTGCAAAAAAGAAGGTTAAAATTGTAGTTTATTTGGTGCTTGGCTTTAGTGTGCTTTATGCCATTGGATTTAGAAATTCACAAATAAACGAAGCCTTTACACAAAAACAAGCTTTAGAAAAACAGATTTCTCAAATTAAAAAGGAAAATGAACAATTAGAAGTAAGCATCCAAAACAATTTAAACTTAAGCCAGATAGAGGCATTAGCCAAAGAAAAACTTGGAATGCAAAAATTAACAAGCAAGCAAACAATATACATCGATTTACCAAAGAAAGACTATGTAGAAGCGGGAGCTGAAGAGGTAAAAATAGAAGAGAACTCAGACTTACTTCAAAGCATAATAACATATATTAAGAATATATTTAAATAAAGATTATCTAGGGAAAAATTAGATAGTCTTTATTTTTTTATATAATAAAGGAGCTGGTGTAATGCTAGAGGTAAGTCTAAAAAGAAGAAAAAGAATTAGAAATATGTTGCTTATTACAATAGGCATTTTTTTTAGCCTTATTATACGTATAGGGTGGATTCAACTTATTCAAGGAGAAGAGCTTCAGGCAAAAGCATATACACAACAAACAATGGATAGAAGCATTAATCCTAAAAGAGGAACAATTTATGATAATACCGGAAAAACAGTTTTGGCAGTAAGTGCAACGGTTGAAACTGTTTCAATTAATCCAACAAACATTGCAAAAGAAGATAAAGAAAAATTAGCCAAAGCATTGGCAAACATATTTGAGTTAGACTATGAAACTGTGTTAAAAAAAGTCGAAAAAAGAAGCTCTATTGAAACTATTGCAAAACGAGTCGATAAGGATAAAACAAATGAACTAAGAAAATGGCTAAATGAAAACAATATTACAAATGGAGTAAATATTGATGAAGATACAAAAAGATATTACCCATATAATAATTTAGCATCACATGTAATAGGATTTTGCGGATCCGACAATCAAGGGTTAGATGGAATTGAAGCAATTTATGACGATACTCTAAAGGGTGAAAAAGGCAAAATTGCAAAAATTGCGGATGGCAAAGGCGGAGGACTCTTAAATGAAGGAGAAGAATATATTCCTGCTGTAGATGGAAAAGATATTGTATTATCAATAAATATGTCTGCGCAAGCAATTGTTGAAAAATATCTAAAAGAAGCATGCATTGATAATGCTTGTACAGATGGTGGAAACATTATTGTAATGAATCCTAAAACAGGCGATATTTTAGCAATGGCAACATATCCAGACTACAATTTAAACGAACCTTATGAACCAAATACAGAAGAATTAAAAAACATCTGGGATACATTATCTTCTAGTGATAAAAATACAGCATTACAAAAAATATGGAGGAACAAGGCGATTGCAGATAGTTATGAGCCTGGTTCAACATTTAAATTAGTAACTGCATCTGCTGCACTTGAAGAAGGAATAACAACAACTGATAAAGCTGGAGAATTTAATTGTACTGGTGGAATTGAAGTTGCAGGAGTTAGAATAAAATGTTGGAGATACTATAGACCTCATGGAGCAGAAAGCCTAAGACAGGCATTGATGAATTCATGTAATCCAGTATTTATTGGACTGGGGCAAAAAATTGGAAAAGAAAAGTATTACAATTACCTAGAAAAATTTGGATTACTTGACTACACGCATATAAAACTTACAGGGGAAGCTAAAGGAATTTTTTTACCAGAAGCTAAAGTTGGACCAGTTGAACTTGCTACGATTAGTTTTGGCCAGAGGTTTGAAGTTACACCTCTACAGATGGTAAGAATGGCTTCAGCAATTGCTAATGGCGGTATATTAATGGAACCCAGAATTGTAAAGCAAATAATAGACTCTAATACTGGAGAAGTTGAAAATATAGAGCCAAGAGAACAATCAAGGGCTATCTCAGAAGAAACAGCAAAACAAGTATTAAGCATGATGGAATCTGTTGTAGCAGAGGGAACAGGTAAAAATGCACAAGTAAAAGGGTATCGTATTGGTGGAAAAACTGGAACCTCAGAAGACGGTGTGAATACAGGAAAATATGTAACATCTTTTATTGGAGTTGCACCAATTTCAAATCCACAAGTAGTAATTCTTATTACTCTGTATAATCCAACAGGAGAAGGTGGACATCAGGGAGGGGGAGTCGCTGCTCCTATTGCATCACAAGTATTAAGCGAGTTACTTCCAGCATTGGAAATAATGCAAGATAATACCGAGCAGATAGAAACAAGACAAGAGGTAACGGTACCAGAAGTAAGAGGATTAACTATAGAAGGAGCCACAAAATTAATAGAAGAAAACGGATTGGATTTTAATTTAAATACGGATACTGAGAAAAATAAAGCAGAAAAAATAAAAGATCAAATGCCAAAGCCAGGATTAAGTGTCTATAATGGAACAAAAATTGAGCTCTATATATAGGATGTACCATTTTTAGACAAATAATATTGGATTTTTTAACTATTTGTGGTATACTACCACCAGAATAAAAACGAAAGGGTGCATAATATAATGGAAAACGAAGTAAAACAAGAGCATATAAGATTTAGCGTAATAATTGCAGCATATAATATTGAAGAATATATTCAAAGAGCGTTAGAAAGTGCTGCAAATCAAACATTGAAAAATATAGAAATAATTGTTGTAAATGATGCATCAACAGATAATACAAAACAAAAAATCCTAGAAATGCAAGAAAAATATGACAATATTATTTATTTAGAGCATGAGAAAAATAAAAAAGCAGGTGGAGCCAGAAACACTGGATTAGCAATAGCTAAAGGCGAGTATATTGTTTTCCTTGATGGAGACGATTATTTAGCAGAAAATGACGTATTAGAAAGACTTGATAAGGTAATCGGTAACGACATAGTTGATGTTACATATCTTGGCTTTAAAATTGAAGGAGATAGAGAAGAACTTGTTTTACCCACTCCTGAAACATGCACAAAAACATTTAAAGCAGCAGTTGACAAATACCCAAATCCATGGAGTAAATGCTGGAGAAAAGCATATTTAGATGAGAATGGAATTAGATTTAAAGAGGGAATTTTCTATGAAGACGTTCTTTTTGTGTATAGCGGAGTAATGAAATCTAAAACTACTAAAATAGCTGATTTTGTTGTTCACAAATATACAAGTGGTAGAGTTAACAGCATGACAACGACAGTTAATTTAAAAAACATTGAAGATACAATAAGCAATCTAAACGACTTACTGAAAATGAGACAAACAGAATATACTCCTGAAATAGATATAATTATAAAAAAAGAAGTAAGAATGTGCAAAAAAAGATTAGACAATGTTCTAATCGGATTATATGGAAAAGAAGAAAATTAAAAGGAGAAATATATGAAAGTAACATTTTATTCTAATTTTCTAACTCATCATCAAACTTCATTTTGTAATGAGATGTACAAAAGACTAGGCAACGATTTCAAGTTTGTATCAACAGTAAAAATATTTCAATGGAGACTTGATTTAGGATTTGAAGATCTTGACCAAAAATATGATTATGTTGTAAGAAGCTACGAAAGCGAAGAACAATACAATGAAGCAAAAAGACTAGCAATGGAAAGTGATGTCGTAATTATAGGGTCAACAACAGATGAACTAATAGAAGAGAGACTAAAGCTTGATAAGCTGACATTTAGATATAGAGCAAGAGTCTTTATTTTCCCAGATGGATTTTGGAAAACTGTTTTAGACAAGGATAAAATGCAACTTTTCTGGAATAGACACATTAAATACAGAAAAAATGAAAACTTATATATGCTTTGTGCCAATGCATATGGCGCGAATGATTTTAACAAATTAGGGCTGTATAAAGGAAAAACGTATAAATGGGGATACTTTCTAGAAAACAACATATATGATATTGACAAGCTAATAGAACAAAAAGAAAAAAATGAAAAGATGCAATTAATTTGGGTTGCAAGATTTATAAGTTGGAAACATCCGGAAATAGTATTAAAACTTGCTAAAAATTTAAAAGCACAAGGATATAAATTTAATATTCAAATGCTTGGAACAGGCAAGCTAGAAGAAAAAATGAGGAACAGAGTAAAAAAAGAAAAACTTGAAGATGTAATAGACATAGTAGGACAAGTGCCAAGCGATAAAGTAAAAGGCTACATGGAAAAAGCAAATATTTTTATAGGAACAAGTGATAGTTATGAAGGATGGGGAGCAGTTATAAATGAATCAATGAATGCAGGATGTGCAATTGTTGCCAATGAAAAAATGGGTTCAGTGCCTTTCCTAATTGGAGATAGTGACAATGGATTAATGTATAAAAATTATCAGGACTTAGAAAATAAAGTAAAACAATTAATGGAAAACAAAGAATTAAGAACGAGTTATTCTAAAAAAGCATATAACTACATAACTACAGAATGGACTGGAGCAAAGGCGGCTGAAAATATTATAGAAATGTTTGACTCAGTTTTAAATAATACAGAATTAAAGGTTAAAAATGGCCCTGCAAGCAGAACTTAAAAATTTTAAATAAAAAGATGGATACACACTACTAAAAATTAGTGTGTGTCTTATTTTTTTTGTAAGAAATTTCTTACAGATTTTTTATTACAATAGTATTACAATTACGTTACAAATATATTAAGTTTGCACTTTTTACATTTACAACATTTTTTCGACATGATATACTCTAAATGAATATATTATTGGACAATTGGCGTTAAGGAGGAAAACAAATAAATGAAAAAAGCAATTAGCATAATCATAATAATTGTTTTATTACCAATATTGCTTATAAGTGGTATTATTCTTGTTAATTCAATTATACGCCCAGATGAAGTACCTTCATTTATGGGATGGAAACCATTTATAGTATTGTCAGGGTCAATGGAAACTGAGATTTACCCAGGCGACTTGGCAATGACAAAAGATGTAGGTACAGACAACCTAAAAGAAGGAGACGTAATTGCATTTAGACATGGTGATGTAGTTATAACACACAGAATAGTAAAAATACTAGAAGAAAATGGCGAAACGAAATACGTAACAAAAGGTGATAACAACAATACTGAAGATGTTGGGTATGTAACACCTGGAGATGTTGAAGGAGTATATCAATTTAAAATAAGCAAATTAGGTAATCTTGCAATGTTTATGCAAACGCCAACAGGAATGATAGCATGTCTTTCAATACCTCTACTATTACTTGTTATAGTACACATGAAAGAAAGTGCAGAAGATAGACAATATTTAAAAGAAAAGGCAAGCAAACAAAGACAAATGGAACAAGAAATAGAAGAATTAAAAAGAAAAAATGAAGAGCTTGAAAAAGAAAAGCTTAACAAATAATTTTGATATTAACTTTTTAAAATTTAATAAACTAATTCAAACATATGAAAGGGGGGAAAATACAAATGAAAAATAACAGATTAGCTAAATTTTTAATTATTCTTTTAGCTTTAACAATGGTTGTAATTATTTTAGTTGCTGGAACATATGCAAAATATACATCTACAGCAACTGGTACAGCATCAGCTAAAGTTGCTAAATGGTCTATTGAGTTAGCAGGAACAGAAATTGCTACAGCAACACCACAAACTGTAACAATAGATTTGTTTGAAACTATATTAGATTCAGATCTTACTAGTGCAGAACAAAATGTTGCAGCTAATGCTACAGATCACTTAATAGCACCTGGTACATCAGGACAATTTAGTTTAACAATTGAAAACAAATCTGAGGTAGACGCTGAATATACTTTAGATGCAACAGTTACAAATGATGACGACATCCCAATTGAATTTAAGGTTAACGATGGAGCATGGGTAACAAGCCTTGATGGACTTGACACATCATCTGCAACTGGATTAAACATGGGAGCAACTGATACAATAACTATTCAATGGAGATGGGCATTCACAGGAGCTGGTAGCACTAATTATCAAACAAACCAAACAAATACAACAGATACAGCTTTAGGTATAGCTGCAAGAACAGCAAGACCTGAAGTTTCAGTTGAAATTGCAGTAGTTGCATCACAAGTTGACTAATTTTAAAAGTTAAAACACTATAGTACGGGCAGGTTTTTTGCCTGCCCGTCATTTTAAATATGCTGACAAAAGCACAAAGAAGATGTTTTTGTGAGCATATTTAAGCACTAAGGAAAGGAGCAAGAATGATTGTGGAACAGCAAGAACTGGAAAATGAATTAATAGAAAATACAAACAATGAAGTAATTGACAAAGAAACCAGTGCGGATACAGTCAGCTTAAATTCAAATGTGCAAGAAGCAGGTCAAAATATAGAAACCGAGCCACAAGAAGAAACAACAGAAAATGAACAAGTAAACGAACCGGAAAATAAAACAGAAAACGAAGAAAAAAAGGAAGAAACGGACAATCAAGAGACTAATGCCCCAGAAGAGGATGAATTTGAGAAAAGAAGAAAGCAAAACAAATGGGTTATTATTGCTCTAATTTTAATTATTCTTTTTCAGTTAATGTATATTTGCATTAAAATATTAGATTTTGGATTAAATTCTGTAACAGCATGGGAAGTAGACAGTATAGAACTGACAGAAGAAAATCTTCAAATTTTAAACGATACAAAACTTAATATTTTTGGTGGAAAAAACAGTGACCGGTGTAGGAAAAATTGCTCCAGCATCAAGTGGTACATACAAATTTAGTGTAAAAAACAAATCAAAATATGACATGATTTATAACATAAAATTTGAAGATGACATGAGTACTTTTATTAATATGAAGTATAGATTAAAAATTGATAATATTTATATAAGAGGAAGCAACGATGAATATGTTACAATAGATAAATTGGGTATAGAAAACATAATTGTACCAAAAGATTCGATTAATGTATATACATTAGAGTGGTACTGGGAAAGTGATGACGAAAAGGACGCTTTGGCTGCAATTAATGGATTTGATCATTATTACTACTTTAAATTGCAAATATCATCAAACATATACGATAGAAAAAGGAGCTGAAAATAATGCTGTACACGGAGGAGGCAATAAAAAACAGAAGAAACAAAGCTCAATTAATTAGGAAAACAATATCAATAATAATATACATATTATTAACACCATTGCTAGTTTATAATATTTCTTTAATTGCTCAAGCTGTTACAAATCCAAATAAAACACCAAGTTTTTTAGGAATTAAAACATATACAATCATATCGGGAAGTATGGAGCCAGAGCTTAAAATAGGAGATATTGTAATAGTAAAAGAAGCTGGCAAAGATGATATAAAAGAACAAGATGTAATTTCTTATAGGCATGGGCAAAGTGTAATAACCCATAGAGTTATAGAAATACATGAAAATGAAGGAAATAAAACATACAAAACGAAGGGTGATAGTAATAACATAGAAGATACTGAAGAAATAAGCTATTCTTCAATAGAAGGAAGAATGATTGGGAGAATCCCATTCTTGGGTAAACTCTCTCGACTATTGCAAGGAAAAGTAACAGTAGTTGTTATTGCTCTTATGGCTTATGTATATTTTTCACATTTAAGTAAAATGAACCGTGTAAAAAACAGAAGAAAGGTTAAAAGGCTGAAATACGAAGAGACCAAATAAGGAGAGTGAGAAAAGCAAATGATAATAAAAAAAATAATTAAAAATTCAGATTTTGCATTGTTTTTATTAGTTTGCTTGTCTATAATAACACTCACTCATTCATTAGCTGCTTCTGCAAAATTTCAGTCAACATCAAACAGCACTACAGGAGCAAAAGTTGCTAAATGGAGCGTGTCAATAGAACCTGTAACTGCAAGTAATGTTTTAAATATTGTTACTGGCAGTACAGCTCAAGACTATATAGTTAAAGTAAAAAGTCTTTCAGAGGTTTCAAGTGCATATTCGTTAATAGTATCGAATGTTCCAAATGATGTAACAGTTTCATTAGATGATGGAACAGCACAAACACCCGTAAATAATACGGTAACATTTTCAAATGCAGGTTCGTTCAGTGTTGGTGGAGGAAGTAATGAGAGACAGCATAAACTTACATTTAATGCGCCTTTAAGTGCATCTGCAACGAATGCTGTAGTAAATATACAAGCAAACTTTACTCAAAAAGATTAAATAAAGAAAGGATAAATGCAATGTATAAAAAGAACGCAAAATGGCTGGTATTTGGAATACTAACAGTAATTATACTTGCTATGATGAGCGGTTCTCTAGGTAAATATACAGAAAACTTAAATACAAATGTTACATTAAACATCAGAAAACCTGCATATACTGTGCGATTCCATCCAAACAATGGAGGAACGGACAATTATACAGAACAGTCATTTGTATATGGTACAGCGCAAAATTTAGATGCAAATACATTTACAAATGGAACAGATAGTTTCTTAAGTTGGAATACTTCAGCTGATGGAAGCGGAACATCATATGATGACGAAGAAGAGGTTAATAATTTGTCACAAGCAGATGGAGCAATTATAGATTTATATGCACAATGGGGAGAAGAGCTGTATGAAGCACAAGTAGATGGAGGTCAAAAGTATGCAACAGTAGCACAAGCAATGGCTGCTGCAACAGCAAATAGCCGGACAGCATACAGTCAAGTTGCTTAAAAATGTTACAATTTCTTCTACATTAGAAATTGCATCAGGCAAAAACATAATATTTGATCTTCAAAACCATACTATAAGTAATGTGTCTGGAACCGATATTTGCATTTTTTCAAGTAAAGGGCGCCTTGAAATAATAGGCGGTGCAAATGGAACAATACAATCAGATGCTAGCCATGCAGCTGTAGATAATTATGGTCCAGGAGTTTTAACTGTACGTAGTGGAAATATTATTGCAACAGGAGAAAGACAGGCAATTTATAATAGTAACGGAACAGTTGAAGTAACAGGAAGCGCATATTTATATTCAAGTGCAACAGACAGACCTGCTATTCAAAATGTTAAACCAAGTAACAAAAATGCAGGAACAGTAACAATCTCAGGTGGAACTATAATTTCAACAAATACAACAACTAAAGGCGCGGTTGAAAATGAAAATACAGGAACTGTAATTATAACAGGTGGAACTATAACTTCAGAAAATTTAATGGGTGTAAATAATAATGGAACTCTTATTATAGGTACAGAAGGTGGAAACATAGACACAACCTCACCTGTCATCCAGGGAGCTACTTATGGAGTAAATACCTCAACATCAACTGTAGAATTCTACGATGGCATTGTAAAAGGTATAACGCATGCGTTTAATAATGAAAGCAGAATATCGGAAATAGAAGACCATTGTGATATAGCCCATTCATCAGAAGTAATTGATGGAGACACATATGAAACAGCATATTTAGAAACGATAGATGTTAGATTAGAGTTTGATGCAAATGGAGGAACTCCAGCGCAAACTATTGTATATGTTGACAATAATACAGCTATAGGAAGTAATATGCCAGCAGATCCAATTAGGGAATGCCATCGTTTCGATGGATGGTTTACAGATCCAACAGGTGGAACACAAATTACAAACGCAACAGTGGTTTCAGCAAATGATACATATTATGCGCATTGGACAAAAGTAAAAGCTTTAGTAGAATTTGATGCTGGAGAAGGTGGTACTGCATCTGAAACTATAAGGGAAGTTAACATAGGAGCTGAAATCGGGACATTGCCAACTGCAACAAAACAATATAAAACACTCGATGGATGGTTTACAGATCCAACAGATGGAACGCAAATTACAGCAAATCAAGTCATAAATGATGATGTAACATATTTTGCACATTGGAATCCAATAATTGCAACAGTAACATTAGATCCACGTAGCGGAGTTATTCCAGCGACAACTGGCTGGACAATAGATCAACAAACAGGTAAAGCAAGCAAAACATTTGAGGAGGGACAAACTGTTGGAACTCTGCCAACACCAACTAGAGTAGGATACAGCTTTACAGGATGGTATACAGCAGCAACAGGCGGAACAAGAATTAATAATTCGGAAATTGTTTCAGATACAGTAACATACTATGCGCATTGGACAGATAATGGCACAGCAATAATTGATTCAACTGTATATGCAACACTGCAAGAAGCAATAAATGATGTACCGACAGATAACACTGAAACAACAATAACCTTGCTAAAAGATACGTTAGAAGCAGTTCATGTAGCAGCAGGCAAAAATATTGTATTAGATTTAGATGGACACAGATTATATAATAATGGAACTAAGAATGCAAAAAGTATGAACGACAATACAAACAGACCATCAGTAATAGAAAATTTAGGAAATCTTAAAATATCAAATGGTACAATAGTTAATGGAAACTCAAAACAGTCAGCTATAAACACTGGTACGGGAACTGTAATTATAGAAAACGCTTCAATTTCACATACTGGAGGAGGAAGTGATTTTACAAAACAAGCGATTTACCTTTATACAGGAACACTAATAGTTACTGGAAATTCAACAATAACTGCTAATAATTCTGGAGCTTATCAAGGTGTAAACAGAGGAGTAATACAAACTGATTCAGGAACAGTTAGAATTTTAGGTGGAACAGTTAGCTCTGAAACAGGACCCGCAATAACAACTAAAGCGGCGGGGAAAATAGAGCTTGGAGAAAAAGATGGAACCATAGGCAATACATCACCAGTAATACAAGGAAAGACAAATGGTATAGAAACTCCAGGAACTTTAAAATTCTATGATGGAATAGTAAAAGGTAGAACGGCAGCAATTAGCGGCACAGTTTCAGATACAGAAACAGGAGCAACAGAAGTTAATGACACAGAAGTAATTGGCGGTTATACATACTATACTCGTTGTTATCAATAGAATTTAAAAAACAATATTTACCCTCTGGCCAGAAACGACCAGAGGGTAATTTTAGGGACGTGTCAAAAATTACCCTTGGGAACAAAAAAGGTTTGGAATTACTTCCAAACCTTTTTATTTTTTTAAAATTCATGTTTTGATTTAACAACAGTAGGTGCCATCTCAAATAGTATTTTAAATATATCAAATTTACGTGTTTCTCCGCTTTCTAAGTAATCTAGGTAAATATCTAGTTCGTCTAAGTTCTTGCATGCAGTTATAATCGCTGGATGCAAATTATAGTTAAACATAAGCTCTAACCCTAAATCAAATGCTTCTTTTATAGAACCTTTTTCCTTATTGCGTATAAGTTTAAAAGCTTCTCTAAATCTTGCAATAAATGGATTTTTAAATCTAGTTATTGGCAAGGTATATTTTTCTTTAATAATATTGTCTATTGAATTATATGGGTTATACTCTAAATATTTATCAATTTCAACCTTTTTATATGGTAGAAAAACCTTACCTTTTAACTCAGACACAATTAAAGTGTTTTCAGCATAACCAGAAGATGAAACTTCTTCTTTAGGTTCTTCAACTATTTTGTCAACATGATGTTTATCCTCATGAAATACAGGAGTTTCTTCGCTATGTGCTGGAGCTGAATAGTAATCTTTTCTTTCTACAACAGGTTGATCCTCTTCTTGAGTTACTAAATTGATTTTAATATTTTCAATATCTCTTAATAATTTATTTAAAATTTCAATATTTTGATTAGTTAAATTAAGAGATGTAATTAAATTTTCCAAAAAAACTCTAACTTCATTTACTTGATCTAAACCTACAGTATCATTAGATTCTGCAAATTTTTGCATTAATTCTAATATTGTATTTTTAGCTTTTTCTTCTGCTTGAATAGAGTCATAAAGCGCTTTTTTTTCAGCTTCGTTCATTTCCTTTATACCTCCACTTGCGTAAAATTATATATTATAATTTTAAAAAAGTCTAGTCATTTATATAATAAAATATTTTGAATATAATGTAATAAATTTATTGTAAAAAACTATATACAAATTATAAATTTAATTATATAATAAGCTCGTAAAAATAGAGTTGGGAGGTAGCTTCATGGAGCTTAAAAAAGTTTTAGCAGGACTTGAAAATTTAAAGGCTAAGGGTAACCTTGACATTGATATAAAAGGAATTGAAAGTGATTCTAGAAAAGTTGAAAAAGATTTTATGTTTGTCGCAATAAAAGGATTTAGTAGTGACGGACATAATTTTATTGATAAAGCAATAGAAAATGGCGCAAATTGTATTATGATAGAAGAAGGTGCAGACGTTAAAGGAATGAAAATTCCAGCTGATGTTACAGTTGTAATGGCACCAAATACAAGATATGCATTAGCTATATCAGCATGTAATTTTTACCAAAATCCATCAAGAAAATTTAAACTTATTGGAATTACTGGAACAAAAGGAAAAACTACTACTACATTTATGATGAAAAGAATATTAGAACAGCAAGGACAAAAAGTTGGCCTAATTGGTACAATTGCTAAATATATAGGCGACAAATGCTTAGGAGAAAGCGATAGAACGACACCAGATAGTTTAGAGCTACAAAGGCTTTTTGCACAAATGGTAGAAGAAAAAGTTGATACAGTTGTAATGGAAGTTTCATCTCAAAGTTTAAAGCTTGATAGAGTTGCAGGATGTGACTTTGACATTGCAGTATTTACGAACTTTACAGAAGACCACATTAGTGAAAAAGAACATCCTAATATGCAAGATTACTTTGAGTCAAAATTGAAGTTATTTCAAATGTGTAAAACAGGATTTATAAATGCAGATGATATACAAGTAGTTAAAGTAAAAAAACTATTTCCAAAAAGTAATATTAAAACATATGGAATAGATAACCCAGCAGATCTACTTGCAAAAGATGTTACAGTAACAAATTCATATGTAGACTTTAGAGTTAAACTTGGAGAGAAAAATGAAAGAGTAAAGACAAGCATACCAGGTAGATTTAGTGTATATAATTCACTAGCAGCAATATCTGTTGCAAAAGAATTAGGAGTTACACCTGAAAACATCAAATTAGCATTAGAAGACGTTAGAGTTCCAGGAAGAAGTGAGCTTGTTCCAAATAAAAAGGGATTAACAATAATGATAGATTATGCTCATTCGCCAGAAAGCTTGAATAGCATATTAAAAGCTGTAAAAAGCTATACACAAGGCAGAGTTATTTCTGTGTTTGGATGCGGAGGAGATAGAGATTCAGGCAAAAGACCAATAATGGGTGAGATATCTGGAACAGTTGCTGATTATACAATAATTACATCTGATAACCCTAGAACAGAAGACCCTGAAACAATAGTAAGACAAATTGAAGAGGGCATGAAGAAAACAAACGGAAAATATGAAGTAATAGTAGATAGAAGAGAAGCAATAAAAAGTGCAATAGAAATGGCAAGTAAACGAGACATCATTGTTTTAGCTGGCAAAGGTCATGAAACATATCAAGAGATAAATGGAGAGAAATTGCCATTTGACGAGAGAGTAATTATTAAAGATATTTTTAAAAATATGAAATAAATTACAGCCAATACTTAAAATTTTCAACAAAAGTAAATGGGGAGCAAATTATGAATATAGATTTTCAAATTAAAATATTGTTATTATCATTTGTTGCAAGTGTGTGCTTATCATTTTTTATCATTCCAATTCTTAGAAAGCTAAAAGTTGGACAAAATGAGAGAGATGATGGACCTCAATCACACATAAAAAAACAAGGTACACCTACTATGGGCGGAATAATAATGATTATAAGTATCATAGTATGCAGTATAGGTGGATATTTTTACTATAGAGGAAAAGAGCTCCAAATTGCACAAAACATAATACCACTTTTACTTGTGACTATAGGATTTGGATTAGTTGGATTTATAGATGACTTTAAAAAAATAATATTAAAAAATACAAAAGGGTTAAGCCCAGTACTAAAGATGCTAGGGCAATTAATAATTGCAACAGGCTTTGCAATATATATAACAAATGTTTTAAACTTAGGAACAGATATTATTATTCCATTTGCAAATACAGAATTTGTATTACCAATGGTTTTATATATTCCATTTATAATACTTGTAATGCTAGGAACTACAAATGCTGTAAATTTAACAGATGGAGTAGATGGACTTGCAACAAGTACAAGTGCAATTATTCTAACAACATTAACAATTATAGGAATTGTGCTTGATGTAAAAGAAGTAGTAATCTTTGGAAGCATTTGTGTTGGAAGTTGCCTAGGATTTCTAATATTCAACTTGCATAAAGCAAAAGTATTTATGGGCGATTTAGGTTCACTAATGCTTGGAGGAGCAATATCTGCAATTGCAATTTATTTAAAAATGCCATTATTACTTGTAGTAATTGCATTGGTTCCTGTTATAGAAACAATTTCAGTTATGGCACAGGTAATTGCATACAAAACAACAGGAAAAAGAATTTTAAAAATGGCACCTCTTCATCACCACTTTGAATTGTCAGGATGGAGAGAAAACAAAATTGTTTCAGTATTTTGTATTGTAACTGTATTTGTTTGTGTAATAGGATTATATTCAATTTAAGAAAGGAAAGATAGTGCACTATGGCAGTAAAGGAAGCATCAAAAGTTAATAGACTTCCAAACAAAGGAACAAAGAAGAAAAACACAGCTGTAAAAAGTGTAAAGCCAGTAGATTTTACACTTTGTGTAACTGTGCTATTATTGTTAGCTCTTGGAATTATTATGGTATTATCAGCTTCTTCACCAGCTGCTTTAGCAGAATCAGGCAATAGCTATAAATATGTTTCAAAGCAAGCATTAGCTGCTGCTATTGGACTAGTGCTAATGTTTGTTATTTCTAAAATTGATTATCATACATATAAACCTTTATATAAAATGGCATATATAGGTTCTTTTGTATTACTTGCACTAGTTCCTATAATAGGAACAGATGCAAATGGTGCAAAAAGATGGATAGACTTAGGACCGCTTCGGAACATTTCAACCTTCAGAGGTTGCAAAAATAGGATTAATTATTTTTTTTGCAGCATATTTAGAAGACCATAAAAATGAATTAAAATCAACATGGAGAGGATTTGTAAAACCGCTTCTATTGTTAATTCCTCCTATAATAATTTTAATAGTGTTTCAGGACCATTTAAGTGCAGCGATAGTAATTGCTGTTGTAATTTCAATTATGATGCTAATTGCAGGAACTAGACTTAGAGATTTCTTAACACTGGGAGTAGGAGCTGCAGGGGCAGGATTTGGCGCATTAGTATTTATGGCAAAATATACAGGAAAAGGAAGCTTTAGATTTGACAGATTAACTTCATTTTTAGACCCATGGGCAGACCCAACAGGAGACGGATGGCAAGTAATTCAAAGTATATATGCAATTGGCTCGGGAGGCCTGTTTGGCAGCGGATTAGGGAATAGCAAACAAAAATATTTATATTTACCATATCCACAAAACGACTTTATATTTTCTGTTTTAGCTGAAGAACTAGGTTTTGTAGGATGTGTAATAGTTATACTATTATTTGGAATATTTATTTGGAGAGGAATTTTAGTTGCAATGAAAGCTCAAGATACCTTTGGAAGCTTAATTGCAGTTGGAATAACATCACTAATAGGAATACAAGTAATAATCAATATAGCTGTTGTTACAAGCTCTATGCCTGTTACTGGTATGCCATTACCATTCTTTAGCTATGGAGGAACAGCGTTAATTATATTACTTGCAAGCGTTGGAATATTATTGAATATTTCTAGAAATTCGAGCAAAGTATAAAACTACCAAAGAATATTTTTCTGGCAGTTTAGTAGGAGGAAAACACATGAGAGTTATTATTGCAGCAGCCGGCACTGGAGGTCATATTAATCCAGGCATTGCTATAGCAAACAAAATTAAACAAGAAGAAAATAATTCGGAAATATTATTTATTGGTACTACAGAGGGATTAGAAAATGATTTAGTACCAAGAGCTGGCTTTGACCTAAAACCAATTGAAGCATATGGATTTAACAGAAAAATAACTATTAGAAATATAAAAAGAATAATAAAAACACTAAGAAGTAAAAAAGATGCCAAAAAGATACTTCAAGAATTTAAGCCAGACATTGTAATTGGCACAGGTGGATATATTTGTATGCCCGTATTTTTAGCAGCAATTTCACTTAAAATTCATACAGCATTGCATGAGAGTAATGCATTCCCAGGAGCTTCTGTAAAAGCACTTTCAGGAAAAGTTGACGAAATATTTGTTGGATTTGAAGATGCTAAAAAAAGATTACCAAAAGCAAAAAAAGTAGTAGTTACTGGAACACCAACTAAAGTAGAAAAAATGGAACTTTCAATGGAACAAAAAGAATCAATAAAAAGCCAAGCAGGACTAAAAGAAGATTTGCCGGTTGTACTTGCATTTGGTGGAAGCCAAGGGGCAAGATCCATAAATGAGGCATTAATGGATATTATTAGAAACCATAAAAACGAAAAATACCAATTAATTTGGGCAGCAGGACAATCACAATATGATATTATAAAAGAAAAACTAGAAGATGATGGACTTTCAATTCAAAATTTAAAAAATGCTAAAATTGTTCCATACATATATAATATGGGAGAAATATTAAATATGTGTGACTTAGTAGTTGCAAGAAGCGGTGCAATGACAATCACCGAGCTTGCAAAAGTTGGAAAACCAGGAATATTTATTCCACTTCCATATGCAACAGAGAATCACCAAGAATACAATGCAAGAGTTTTAGCTGATGTAGGAGCAGGAAAAATAATTTTAGATAAGGATTTAAATGAAAGCATCTTATCAAAAGAAATAGACGATATAATTTCTAATCCGGAAAAGCTTAAAAAAATGGGTGAAATTGCAAAGCAGATTGAAGTAAAGAATGTTGAAGGAAAAATTTATGAAGAAATAAAGAAAATAGTTGGATAGCATTTTATGTCGAATTATGTCGGAAATTGCGATGAAAAATGCTTGCGAAATGTTCCCAAAAGAGTTATAGTGGAAAAGTCTTTTGCGTATTTATACTATGAGACAATAAAACTAAAGAAAGGGGAAAATAAAGTGCAAGCAGTAAAAAGTCTTTACGGGGTTGAAAGACTAAATTTAGAAGACTTAGTTGACTCAAAATTAAATAATCCAATAGAACTTGCTTACTATAAAATTAAAAATAAAAATCAATATGCAATAGAAATTGTAAAAACTGAACATCTAGAAAAAAAGCTAAATGTAGAAAGTCAAAAAATGAATCTTTTGACAGACAGTGAAACAAGAACTAATTACATATTAGAAAAATTAAAGAGAAATAAAGTTACACCAATAGGCCTTATAGATACGATAACGGAAATTATAAAACAAGAAAATTTTTAGGTTAAACCGAGAATGATACAAAATTCATTTTCGGTTTTTAAAATTTTTAAAACCCGAGAATTAGCGGAGAAATAGGCATAAGAGCAATGAAACTAAAAATTTCTTTACAACAAAAATAATTTATTATATAATAGCGTCAAACTAAAGCGAAAAGGAGATTAACTAATAATGGCAGATAAACTAATTATTGTGGAGTCACCAGCAAAAGCAAACACAATAAAAAAATTTATTGGTGGCAAAACTAAAGTAGTTGCCTCTATGGGACACATTAGAGACTTACCAAAATCAAAACTTGGTATAGATATAAAACATAACTTTGAACCAGAATATATAAACATTAGGGGAAAAGCTGGACTAATAAATGAATTAAAAAAAGAAGCAAAAGATGCAAATACTGTAATTCTAGCAACCGACCCTGACCGTGAAGGAGAAGCAATTGCATGGCATCTAGCATACATTTTAGGAATACCAGAAGATAGTGTCTGCAGAGTTACATTTAATGAAATTACTAAAGAAGCTGTACAAACAGCCATAAAAAAACCAAGGAAAATTGACATGGCATTAACCGATGCACAGCAAGCAAGACGTGTATTAGATAGAATTGTTGGCTATAAAATGAGCCCAGTATTATGGAAAAAAGTAAGGAAAGGGCTATCAGCCGGAAGAGTTCAATCAGTTGCAGTTAAACTAATTGTGGACAGAGAAGAAGAAATAGATAATTTCGTTCCTGAAGAATATTGGAACTTATATGTAACTCTTCAAGATAAAAAGTCCAAAAAGAATTTTGAAGCAAAATTCTATGGAAAAGATGGAAAGAAAATAGATTTACACAATAATAAAGAAGTAGACAAAATTATTACAGATCTTCAAGATGCAAAATACGTTGTATCTGAGGTAAAAAAGAGCGAAAAGAAAAGAACACCAGCGCCTCCATTTACAACAAGTACAATGCAACAAGAGGCATCAAGAAAATTAGGATTTACATTAAAGAAGACGATGTCTGTTGCACAAATGCTATATGAAGGAATTAAGCTAGACAAAGGAACTGTAGGACTTATTACATACATGAGAACCGACTCTACAAGAATTTCTGAAGAAGCAAGAAGAGCTGCTAAAACCGAAATAGAAGGTACATACGGAAAAGAATATTACGAAAATAGATACTATAAAACAAGTGGAGATGCACAAGACGCACATGAAGGAATAAGACCTACTTATGTATCTATTAAACCGGAAGATATACGAGGACAACTAACTCCAGACCAATATAAGCTCTATAGGCTTATATACCAAAGATTTTTAGCAAGTCAAATGTCTGCAGCAGTGTATGATACTTCGACAGTTACAATAAAAGCTAATGATTATGATTTTAAGGCAAATGGACAAACTCTTAAATTCAAAGGTTTTATGGCACTTTATGTAGAAGGCGTTGACAACGAAAAGGCAGAGGAATATACAAAAATACCAGAAATAAAAGAAAAAGATGAACTAAAGAAGATTAGCTTAGATGGAAAGCAAAGCTTTACAGAGCCTTTACCAAGATACACTGAAGCAAGCTTAGTAAAAGCTTTAGAAGAAAAGGGAATAGGAAGGCCAAGTACTTATTCTCCAACAATTACTACAATATTAGAAAGACGATATATAGAAAAATCACAAAAACAGTTATTCCCAACTGAACTTGGGAAAGCAGTAAATAAATTGCTAGTAGAAAACTTTAGTGATGTTGTAAATGAAGAATTTACAGCACAAATGGAAACACAATTCGATGAAATTGCTGAAGGAAAAGAAAACTGGAAAAATGTTATAAAAGATTTCTATGGCCCTTTTGAAAAAACAGTACAAAAGGTTGATAAAGAATTAGAACATGTTAAACTTGAAGAAGAAGTTTCAGACGTTATTTGCGAGAAATGCCGGAAGAAATATGGTAATTAGATATGGGAAATTTGGAAAATTCTTGGCTTGCCCAGGATATCCTGAATGTAAAAATGCAAAGCCGTATTTTGAAACAATAGACATTCCTTGTCCAAAATGTGGTGGCAAAGTACAAATAAGAAAAACAAAAAAGAGAAAGAACTACTATATATGTGAAAATAATCCAGGAAGTTGTGACTATATTTCATGGAATAAACCTAAAAAAGGTGAGAAATATGTTGAAACAGGAGAAGCGGAAGAAATAAGAAAAGAAACAGAAAAGAAAGTACGAAAAACTAAACCAAAGAAAACTACTAAAACTAAAAAGAAAAAATAAAAGGATTTTTAATTTGTAAAAATAAAAATAAAAGGGGAAGATTAGTATGTTTGGAAGAAGAGCAGATGGAAGAAAGGTAAAAAAAGCACCGCTACTATATAGGGTAGTACCGCATATAATGGAAACAAGAAATGATTCAGAGGTATATTTTGCACAAGATTTACCACTTAAAGGGATGGACGATTACATTAATAAAAAGGCAGAAGAGGGAATCAAAATTTCATATATGCATATTATATATGCAGCAATTATTAGAACAATAGCATTAAAACCAGAGCTTAACAGATTTATAGTAAATTGTATTCCATATCAAAGAAAAGATATTTGGCTGAGTTTAATGATTAAAAAATCATTAAGTGAGGATGGAGAAGAAACTCTTGTAAAATTAAAATTTGATGGTACAGAAACACTTCTTGAAATAAAAGAAAAACTTGAAAATGCTGTTGCTGAAAATAAAGACGAAGCTAATGAAAATAGCACAGCAAGTTTCGTAAAAAAATTAGAGAAAACGCCAAATATAATACTTAAAATTATAATTAAATTCTTAAAGTTTTTAGACAGATATGGATTATTGCCAAAATCAATTATAGAGTTAAGCCCATTCCACACAAGTGCTTTCTTAACGAACGTTGGCTCGCTTGGAATAGATGCAATATTCCACCATATATATAATTTTGGAACAACAAGTTTATTCTTTGCAATGGGTAAGAAGAAAAAAGACTATATTCCAGAAGATGATGAATTAATTGAAGAAAAATGCTTATCATTTGCATTTGTTGGTGACGAAAGAATATGCGATGGATACTATTTTGCAAGTAGCTTCAAACAACTAATTAAATTTATAAAAAAACCTGAATTAATGGAAGAGAAGCTAATATTAGAAGATAATAAAGAAGAAGTACAAGCATAATATAAAGTGAGGCAGTTTGGGAACAAAACCATTTTGCCTCTATTTTTTATGCATATGTTTATTATGTGACAATAAAGGAGGCTAATATCATGAAATACATCAATGTAATAGGCGCAGGACTTGCTGGATGCGAAGCAGCATATCAAATTGCAAAACATAAAATACCAGTAAAACTATACGAAATGAAACCCATAAAGTTTTCACCAGCTCATTCAAATAGCAATTTTGCTGAAATTGTTTGTAGCAATTCCTTTAAATCAAACAGTTTAACAAATGCATGCGGGCTATTAAAAGAAGAGCTAAGAATGCTAGATTCATTATTAATAAAAACTGCTGACAAAGTAAATGTACCTGCTGGGCAAGCACTAGCTGTAGATAGAGATAGGTTTGCAGAGGAGATAACAAAACAGATAAAAGAAAACCCATATATAGAAGTAATAAATGCCGAAATTGGAAGAGACATCTCTTTTGATGAACTTATAAATCATATAACGATAATAGCAACAGGACCTCTTACATCAGATGCTTTATCAGAAGAAATTAAAAAACTAACAGGTGGAGATAACTTAGCATTTTATGATGCTGCAGCTCCGATATTAGAAAAAGACAGCATAGACTTTAACATTGCATTTTTAGGAGATAGGTATGGAAAAGGGGATAGTAGTTACATTAATTTACCTATGAAAAAAGAAGAGTATGAAGTATTTTATAATGAACTAATAAACGCAGAAGTAGTAACTCTTCATGACTTTGAAAAACGCGAAATATTTGAAGGTTGTATGCCAATAGAGGTAATGGCAAAAAGAGGAGAAAAAACATTGCGCTTTGGTCCATTAAAACCAGTAGGATTTACTGATCCAAGGACAGAAAAAAGACCATATGCAATAGTCCAATTAAGACAAGATAATCATGAAGGTACACTATATAATATGGTTGGATTTCAAACAAATCTTAAGTTTGGAGAGCAAAAAAGAGTATTTTCTCTTATTCCAGGACTTAATAATGCAGAATTTGTAAAATATGGTGTAATGCATAGAAATACATATATTAATTCGCCAGAACTATTAGACGCAACATACAACTTTAAGAAGCAAAACAACATATATTTTGCTGGCCAAATAACTGGAGTGGAAGGATATGTAGAATCAATAGCATCTGGAATGGTAGCAGGAATAAATGCTGCAAATAAGCTACAAAATAAAAACATAATAGTATTCCCAAAAGAAACAGTAATTGGGGCATTAGCAGATTATATTTCGTCTCCAAAAGAATATTTTTCTCCAATGAATGCGAACTTTGGAATATTACCAGAACTACCAGAAAAAATAAAAGATAAGCAAGAAAGATATGAAAAACTTGCTAAAAGAGCATTAGATAAAATAAAAAATGAAGCAAACACTTGATTTTTCTGGTATTTTGGTGCATAATAGAGCGTATCCATCATGGATTGACAAAAAGGAGGTACACAAGAGATGACGACAGGTGTCGGTGAAAACCAGGTGATGAGGATCATCGAGGATATCCAGTGGAGGCTCCGGCGCAGAGGTATCGATGAAATGCCTGAAGGCTTCGAATACACCTTCAAGGATGCCCTCTATGTTTCCACTCGAGAACTTCTTCAGAAGCTGAATTTCGGGGTGCGCCACGAGAGGAGGACTTTTGAATGGGTTTGGGTGATCACGGTTCCCAAAGAGTTCGATGTCAAGCTTGACATCAACCTTACCAATCTCCGTTAGTACAACCAGAGCGCTGTGCAAGCAATTTGCGCAGTGTCTCTTTTTTTATAAAAAAATCAAAAATACTTCAAATTTGATATTTAAAATGTTATCATATATAATATATATATGATATTATGGCCGAAGGAGGAAGAAAACAACCATGGAATTAAACTCCAAATAACAAAATAGGGAGATAAACAATGGATGCTGAAGAATTAAAGAAAAAAATTAGAGAAACGAAAAAGCTTTATTTAAGAGAAATGGAGCAATTGCTGACGGTAGATGAGATAGTTCAGCTGTTTCAAGAGTTTAAACTAAATGAATATATGCTAACTCGAGCAATAAAATCATTTACTTCAGAAAAGATAAAGCTAGGACTAATAGACAGATGTAATATTAGAAAAAGTAGTGAAATTAGCATAATTGAAACACTTTCAAATGATAGCAAAAGAAATATTGTAACAACAAACGAACGTGAATTTAAGCCATATGAACTTGTACAGATAGTAAATAATTTAGATTTATTTATTGAGCTATGTACACAAAACAGAGAATTTTTTGACCAAAATGGAATTGATTTATTTGATGTAACGAGAAAACTTAGTGAAGCAGACCAAATTGCACTTATAGATAGAATAGAAGAACTAGGATTAACAACTGCAGAAAAGAGACAAATTTTTGCAACTCTGTCACGGTAAAGTAAAGAGTCAAATAGATATATCTAAATTGCCAGAAGAGTACCAAACAGCAATTAAAGTTCAGATTGATGAAACATTGGGCATAACATATGGACGTGCAATAGTTGACTATGATGCGGATTTAGAAATGTATAGAGGGCTTGACCCATTAATTAGATCAGTCAACCCATTGGAGGTGCCTCCAGAACACCAAGCCCAAATGCGCAAATTAATGGAGATATGTCCAAACGTAATGGTAACTGATAAAATAAGCCAATCATTTGGACGTGGATCAACAGTTCAGGAATATTTTGAAGCAGAAGAATGGATGGAATCTGTATTAGAAGGAATTAATCCAGAATGGAGTGACATTCAAAAGGTTGCATATATTGATAACGCATTAGGACGAAAGATAAGCTATAGTCCAGATTTTGAAACAGAAGAGTTTGATGCTCATGATAGCAGAGCAATGTGGAGATTAATTAGCAGAGGGCAAGGAGTATGCAATGGCATATCACAAGCAGAACAGTATATGTTAAGAAGGATAGGAATTAATTCTGAGATGCTTGAAAGTAAATCACACGCATTTTTATTACTAAAAGGTATAGAATTACCAAGAGAAGATGGCACCACAGTTGTAGGAGATACAATTTTAGATACTACATGGAACTTAGCAGCGGGCAGATTCAGTGGATACCCACAAAACTTTTGCTTAACATATGCAGAAATGAGAAAAAGAGATGGAGACTACGAATCACATAAAGTTGAAAATGAAGAAGAATTACAAGGAACAATAGGATTAACAGAAACACAAACTAGAGCAATACTTACAAGCATAGGACTTGCAGATGAAAAGGGAAATACCCCACTAGGAAATTTTTTTGAAAGATCTGATTTGATTTATCTGGAAGGATTGCCTTTAGATGAAACAGTAAGAAGACAATTTAGACTATTAGAAGAGTACTACCCAAGAATAGCAGAATGCCATAACTCAACGGTTTCTGTACTTAGGCCGATGCTAGACGAAATATCTAAAAAAGGTAACAGATGTGTTATAAATAGAGTGCATGAAAGAACAGGCGAAAGCAGAAGCCCATTTTTGTACGTGTATACAGAGCCGAAAGAAGGAGAAGGAGCATTTTATTATCTTGATAAAGAAACAGGTCAATTTACACCAATAAGCCAAAGAAATTTTGAAGAAAGATTTGAATGCTATGATATGGATTTGCAACGAAGTGGTGGAAAAAGACCTTGGGACAGAGTAGAAGTACAGCAAGTAAATTTAGAGCAAATACCACAAAGAACAGTAGCATCAGAAGGGGAGGAGAGATAAAATGAAAATTTTCAAAAGTATACTCGAATTTATAAAAAGCATTTTTACAAAAAAAGAAGAAATAAAGCAAATTGAACCACCAAAAGAAACAATAAACATTACAAGAGAAAATTTTATTAATTCGATAAAAACTAAAAACAATAAACCTACAACAGGTGTGGAAACACTTATCTGTGAGGGAGACGGCCTAGGAATTCAACCTAAAATAACAGGATAAAAAAGCTATTTATAGGGGAAAAATAATGGATGCTGAGGAATTAAAGAAAAAAATAAGAGAAACTAAAAGACTACAAATTAGAGAAATGGAAGAACTACTTACAGTAGATGAAATAGTTCAAATATTTCAAGAGAACAACATGGACGAAAAAAAGATTGCACAAAGAATAAAATTATTTACTTCAGAAGCAATAAAGCGAGAATTAATAAACAAATGCAATATTAGCATATCAACTCAAATTGGAATATATATGAGCTTTTCTAATGCTGGAAAAAAAGATATTCTAACAGCAGACAAATGTGATTTTTCAGCTTCTCAAATAGTAAAACTAATAAACAATTTAGACCTTTTTATTGAGTTATACACTGAAAACAAAGACTTATTTATAAAAAATAAAATTAATGTTTTTGAAATAACGAGTAGGCTAAGCCCAAAAGATCAAATTACTCTTGTTAAAAGAATTGAGGAACTAGGACTAACTATGGATGAAAAAAGACAGTTTTTTGCTACACTTTCGCGGAGAGGCAAAAAAACAGATAGACATTTCTCAATTACCAGAAGAGTATAGAACAGCAATACAAATTCAAATTAGTAATTCAGGAGATACATTTGGACAAGCAGTAGTTGATTATGATGGAGATTTAGAGGTTTATAGGGGACTGGACCCAGTAATTGGACATATTAGTCCACAAAGAGTACCAAAAGAGCATAGAAACCAAATGCAAAAACTATTTGAAATATGTCCCAATATAAAGGTATCTGATGAAATAAGCAAAACAATTGGACATGGTTCAACAGTTCAAGACTATTTTGAAGCAGAAGAATGGATTGAATCTGTATTAGAAGGAATTAATCCTGAATGGGCTGACGTCCAAAAGGTTGCATATATAGATAATGCTATAGGAAGACGAATAAGTTATAGTCCAGATTATAAAACAGATGTATTTAATGCAAATGATGCAAGAGCACTTTGGAGAATAATTAGTTCAGGATATGGAGTTTGTAACGGAGTTTCACAAATTGCTCAGTACATGCTTGGACGAGTTGGAATTAATTCAGAAATAATAGGTAGCAAAACACATGCGTTTTTGTTAATAAAAGGTATTGAGCTTCCAACAGAGAATGGAGAAACAATTGTAGGGGATACAATTCTAGATTCAACATGGAATTTAACTGCAAATAGATTCGGAGGACTCCCACAGAATTTTTGCTTAACATACGAAGAAATTAGAAAAAGAGATATAGTTAAAGGTAAAGATGAAGAAATACACTTAGTTGTAGAAAAAATTGGAGAGACAATAGGTTTAACTGCACCGCAAACAAGAGGAATCCTTGCAAGTATAGGACTAGCAGATCAATATGGAAGAACTCAATGTGCAGGACTGATGGAAGCATCTAATATGATTTATCAAGAGGGACTTCCATTAGCAGAAACAGTAAAAAGACAGTTGAATTTATTAGAAGAATATTACCCACAACTATCAACATGCCCATTTGAAACGATAGATATGATAGGGACTCTGTTAGACCCAATAACAACAGGAAATACTCGCTGTTGTGCAAACAGGGTGGTAGAAAGAACAGATACAACAAAAAGGCCAGTTATATATGTATATGTGGGTTCTAAAGAAGAAGGAGAGTTATTTTATTATTTAGATACAAAAACAGGCCATTTTACAGCAATAGAACGTGAAGATTTCGAAGAAAGATTTGAATGTTATACTGAGGATTTAAAGAAAAACAATGGAATAAGGCCATGGGACCAACAACCAGAAAATTCCGTAGAATTGGTTGAAATTGCGGAAGATAAAGAAGCAGCAGAAAGAGAAAATGGATAATTTTTCATAAAAGAGCTGGAAATACTTGCATTTTAGGCATATATAGTGTATAATAATAAGTGTACATAAGAAATTAACCAAAAGGGGGTTAATATATGAAAGATTTAAAAGATGTTTTAGAAAAGGAAATGAATGAAGACCTAGAAAAGATGGAAAAATATGTAGAAGCGCTAAAAAAAATTAGAGATGAATTAAAGGAGGAAGAGTAAATGAGTAGACAATTAACTAAAGCTGAGCAAAATTTAGTTTTAGCAAAAATCCAAGAATTACAACAACAAAAAGTTGCTAAAAAAGTTAAAGGATTAACACTTACTGGATTGCAAGCAGAAGATAAAAAAGCAATAGCACAGCTATACGCATTAAAGGCTTCTTTAGATCAAAAAAGAGACGAAACAATTGACAGGGGTTTTCTCGCGTTTGTTTATACGACAGACAAACCAGAAGGTACACAAATAGATGCAACTGAAATATCTAGTCTTGCGACAGCTCTTATGGATATGGACTTCGATGAAAAGGCAGAAAGATTTGGACAGTTTTACATGGAAGTAGACGATCCTGACAAACTTGCTGAAATGACTCAAGCAAAATTATATATGGTTGAGGAAGTTAGAAAAGCACATAATGGTAAAGGTAAAAGAAAAGAAGAATTATTTAGACAAGCAAAAGTAATTGAAAAAGCTTTTGATACATCTGTTGCTGCACTGGAAGAAGAACTTGGACAGCAGGATTCTATAATAGCAAAGGCTGAAGCAGAAAGAGACAAAGCACAACAAGAACTTGCAAAACGACGAGCTGAATTTGCAACTTTAAGAAACCCAGCAACAAGAAGCCAAACAATGACACAAAATGGTAATACCCAAGAAGTTGCAACAGGTATTGACACTCCGGAACAATACGAGAAGAAACGTAAAGACGCACTAGACGAAATTGCAGCAGCTGAAGCAGTTTTGGCACAAGCAAAAGCTCAGCTTGATACTGAAATGAGCAAACGTGATGGAATAATAGCAAGAAAAAAAGATCTTATAGCACAAAAAAGAGCTGTAATGAACCAAATATTTAGAGAACTTGCAGAAAAAGGAATTGGTTATAATGGTGTTGAAAGCAGAGAAACACCGGAAGGACAAACTCAAGCAGAGAGCGACAGAAATAATGGACAAGAAGAACAAGCCCAAGGTGGACAACCATTAACAAGAAGACAAGAAAGAGCAGCCCAAAAAAGGCAAGCAGCATACAAAGCAGAGGATATTATACATGGTGTAAATGAATTATCTGATGCGAAACTTCTAGATCACATAGGTAGAGGTGAATTAGGAACAATTATAGATGCAAAAAGTAAAATTAAAATTGGTGCTGAAAGAAGAGAATTTGACATGAAAATTACTAGCCTACTAGAAAGAGAAGCGGGAAAAATACAGACAGATCCAAGCAAACCTCAAACAACAATAAAAATAGGTGGCGTAGATTATACATATGATTCTACGACAAGAATTATCAAAGGACCTGGTGACATAGAAATTACTCTTTCTGGTTCTAGAGCACCAGGAGCTCAATTAAATGCTGAGGAAGCAAGAGAAGTAAGAAACATATTAGAAGAATTATTATCGAAAGATCCAAGTAAATTGACCGACGAAGAGCGACATCTCTCAAATGCATTACAACTTTTAGTATTACGTAATACAAAGAGAATGCAATTTATTAAAGGACTGGCAGCAATACCAGGATTTAGAGGACTACTAAGAGGAGCAGTAGAAAGAAACAATGCAGGACTTGACATTGCAGATAGAACAAGCAAAATTATAAACAGAAGAAAAATTGGAAGATCTTTTACACAAGAAATTAGAGTAGCAGATGGAAGGGATGGAGGTTCTTCAGACAGAGAATCAGACCCAGCAACGATACACTATGATGGTAAAGATAGAGTTTCAAGAGTTGGAAATAGTTCTAGCTTAGAAGATCAAGAAAGATAATAAACATTTTTATAAAGAAATAACACTATCAAATTTTACCTAAAAGCGTTGACATATAAGTAAAAAAATGGTATAATTTTACCGCAAATTGTTTAAAACAATTTGCGGATTTTATTTTTTATATAGGAGGTGAAATTAAAATTGCCAACAATTAACCAATTAGTAAGAAAAGGAAGAAAAACTTCTACTACTAAATCTACAGCTCCTGCTTTACAAAAGGGTTATAACTCAAAGAAGAAAAGACAAACAGATGCAAGAAGTCCACAAAAAAGAGGTGTATGTACAGTAGTAAAAACAGTAACTCCTAAGAAACCTAACTCAGCTTTAAGAAAAGTTGCAAGGGTTAGACTTTCAAATGGTTACGAAGTTACATCTTACATTCCGGGTGTAGGACATAACCTACAAGAGCACAGTGTTGTTCTAATTAGGGGTGGAAGAGTAAAGGACCTTCCAGGTGTACGTTACCACATCATCAGAGGAACACTTGATACTGCTGGTGTTAAAGACAGAAACCAAGCTAGGTCTAAGTATGGCGCTAAAAAGCCAAAGAAAGCGTAAAAAATCCCATAAGCTTCGCATTACTTCGTTAATCTCGAAAATTTTTCTCGAACATACAATTCGTATAGTTCTCAAAAAATTTTCTTCGATTGCCTTGTACTGCTTGCTTCTGAAATTTTTTACACATTCTTTATCTAAATGTAGATAAAGAAATTAATAGTGCGAAATAATTAGTCAAGAAATTGATTTTATATATAGAGTAGCACTATACTTAAGAATTGATTCTTAAGAGTACCTAGGCTATCCTGTTTAGGAAGCCACATTAAAACAAATTCTTAAAAGGAGGGAAGAATAGTGCCAAGAAAAGGATATATTGCAAAAAGAGAAGTTTTACCAGATCCAATATACAATAGCAAAGTTGTTACAAAATTAATTAACAACGTAATGCTAGATGGTAAAAAAACAGTTGCTCAAGAAATTGTTTACGGAGCTTTTGATATAGTTAAAGAAAAAGAACAAAAAGATCCACTAGAAGTATTTGAGCAAGCATTAAACAATGTAATGCCAGTTCTTGAAGTTAAAGCAAGAAGAGTAGGTGGTGCTACATACCAAGTACCTATGGAAATTAGACCAGAAAGAAGACAAACATTAGGTCTAAGATGGCTTGTAACATATGCAAGAGCTAGACACGAAAAAACAATGGCTGAGAAATTAGCTGGTGAAATTATAGATGCATTAAACAGCACAGGTAGCGCATTTAGAAAGAAAGAAGATATGCATAAGATGGCTGAAGCTAACAGAGCTTTTGCTCATTACAAATGGTAAAATTTAAATTAAAAACTTCGCCTCGCGTTGTTGCCCTGCAATCGAAAATGCTCAGCGTATCTTTATACGCTTCCGCTTTTCTCATTTGGGCGCCTAGCGATACTCGTTTTTAATTTAAATTTGCTAAAGATAATTATTAAAGGAGGAAAAGAAAAAATGGCAGGAAGAGCATTTCCACTAGAACAAACTAGAAATATAGGAATAATGGCTCACATAGATGCAGGAAAAACAACTACAACAGAGAGAATTCTTTTCTACACAGGTATTAACCACAAAATAGGTGAGGTTCACGAAGGTGAAGCTACTATGGACTGGATGGAGCAAGAGCAAGAAAGAGGTATTACAATTACTTCTGCTGCTACTACATGCCAATGGCTAGGCCGTAGAATAAACATCATTGATACTCCAGGTCACGTTGACTTTACAGTTGAAGTTGAAAGATCTTTAAGAGTACTTGATGGTTCTGTATTAGTTATTGCTGCAAGAAGTGGTGTACAACCACAATCTGAAACAGTTTGGAGACAAGCTGACAAATATCATGTACCAAGAATGGCATATGTAAATAAAATGGATATGACAGGTGCAGATTTTTTCGGATCAGTTGAGCAAATGAAAGAAAGACTTCATGCAAATGCTATACCAGTTCAGATTCCAGTAGGAGCTGAAGAAAACTTCAAAGGTATAGTTGATTTAATAAAAATGAAAGCTTTCATTCATAAAGATGAGTTAGGAAAAGAAATCGAAGAGACTGAAATTCCTGAAGAATTAAGAGCACAAGCTGAAAAATATAGAGGCGAAATGATTGAAGCAGCTGCAGAAGCTGACGACGATTTAATGATGAAATACTTAGATGGAGGAGAACTAACAGAGGACGAAATTAGATTAGGACTTAGAAAAGGAACTATTGCTAATACAATCGTACCTGTAACATGTGGTTCTTCATACAAAAACAGAGGTGTTCAAGAGCTTCTTGATGCTATAGTTTACTACATGCCATCTCCACTTGACATCGCTAACATTAAGGGTGTTGATGAAGACGGAAATGAAGTAGAAAGAATTACTGGTGATGACCAACCATTCGCTGCTTTAGCATTCAAAATTGCTACTGACCCATTTGTTGGAAAACTTTGCTTCTTCAGAGTATACTCAGGTGTATTAGAAGCAGGATCTACAGTATTAAATGCAAACAAAGATAAAAAAGAAAGAATTGGTAGAATTCTTCAAATGCATGCAAATCACAGAGAAGATATTGAAAAAGTTTACTCTGGAGATATTGCAGCAGCAGTTGGTTTAAAGGAAACAACAACAGGTGATACATTATGTGATGAAAATCACCCAGTTATCCTTGAATCAATGGAATTCCCAGAGCCAGTTATCGATATAGCTATCGAACCAAAGGATAAAGTTGCAAGTGAGAAGATGGGTATAGCTTTAGCAAAATTAGCTGAAGAAGATCCAACATTCAAAACTTACACAGACCATGAAACAGGTCAAACAATTATCGCTGGTATGGGTGAGCTTCACCTTGATATTATCGTAGACAGATTAAAGAGAGAATTCAAAGTAGAAGCCAACGTAGGTAAACCACAAGTTGCTTACAAAGAAACAATTAGAAATGCAGTAAGAGTTGAAGGAAAATTCATCCGTCAATCTGGTGGTAAAGGTCAATACGGTCACGTATGGCTAGAAATGGAACCATTAGAGCCAGGAAAAGGAATTCAATTCGAAAGCAAAATCGTTGGTGGTGCAGTTCCAAAAGAATACATTAAACCAATCGAAGCCGGAATTAGAGAAGCTGCTGAAAGCGGAGTTTTAGCTGGATACCCAGTTATAGACTTTAAAGCTACTTTAGTTGATGGTTCATACCATGAAGTTGACTCTTCAGAAATGGCCTTCAAAATTGCAGCATCTATGGCATTTAAAGAAGGATGTAAACAAGCTAAATCAGTTATCCTTGAACCTATCATGAGAGTTGAAGTAACAGTTCCAGAAGAATACATGGGAGATGTTATTGGAGATATCAACTCAAGACGTGGTAGAATGGAAGGAATGGAAGCAAGAGGAGGAGCACAAATTATTCGTGGATTCATTCCACTTGCAGAAATGTTTGGCTATGCTACAGACTTACGTTCTAAGACACAAGGTAGAGGAACATATGCTATGGAACCATCACACTATGAAGAAGTTCCAAAATCAGTGTTAGAAACAATCGTTGCAACAAGAGGTAAGAAAGAAGAATAAAAAAATTTCTAAACCCCTTGCAAAATCGCAAGAAATAGTATAAAATAACAATGTTTAAATTATGTTATTAAATTTAAAAAATATTAGAGAGCAATCTCGTAAATTAAAAGGAGGAAATTTCAAATGGCAAAAGCAAAATTTGAAAGAACAAAACCACACGTTAACATTGGTACAATCGGCCACGTTGACCATGGTAAAACAACAACAACAGCAGCTATTACAAAATACCTAGGATTACTAGGAAAAGCTCAATACACAGCTTATGATCAAATCGACGGAGCACCAGAAGAAAAAGCAAGAGGAATCACAATCAACACAGCTCACGTTGAATATGAAACAGAAAAAAGACACTATGCACACGTTGACTGCCCAGGACACGCAGACTATGTAAAGAACATGATTACAGGTGCTGCACAAATGGATGGTGCAATATTAGTTGTATCAGCAGCTGACGGTCCAATGCCTCAAACAAGAGAGCATATATTACTTGCTAGACAAGTAGGTGTTAAATATATCGTTGTTTACTTAAATAAATGCGATATGGTTGATGATCCAGAATTACTTGAATTAGTAGAAATGGAAGTTAGAGACTTACTTTCTAAATATGATTTCCCTGGAGACGAAATTCCAATCGTTAAAGGTTCATCTTTAAAAGTATTAGAGTCTACATCAACAGATCCAAATGCACCAGAATATCAATGCATTAAAGAATTAATGGATGCAGTAGATAGCTACATCCCAACACCAGACAGACCAACAGATCAACCATTCTTAATGCCAGTTGAAGACGTATTCACAATCACAGGTCGTGGTACAGTTGCAACAGGTAGAGTAGAAAGAGGAGTTGTAAAAGTTTCTGACGAAGTTGAAATCATTGGTTTAACTAAGGAAAGAAAGAGAACTGTTATAACAGGTGTTGAAATGTTTAGAAAATTGTTAGATCAAGCTGAAGCTGGAGATAACATTGGTGTTCTATTAAGAGGAATTGATAGAAAAGAAATCGAAAGAGGACAAGTTCTAGCAAAACCAGGAACAATCAATCCACATACAAAATTCAAAGCTCAAGTATACGTTCTAACAAAAGAAGAAGGTGGACGTCATACACCATTCTTCACAAACTACAGACCACAATTCTATTTCAGAACAACAGACGTTACAGGTGTTATCGAATTACCTGCTGGAACAGAAATGTGTATGCCTGGTGATAACGTAGATATGACTATCGAACTTATCACACCAATCGCAATTGAAAAAGGACTAAGATTCGCTATCCGTGAAGGTGGTAGAACAGTTGGTTCTGGTATCGTTGCTGAAATATTAGAGTAATTTAATATTTAATATAAAAAAGAAGCCGTAAGGCTTCTTTTTTTGTTGACATATATTATTCATTAATATAAAATTACAAGAGAAAAATTTTTAGGGGGAAAATACAAATGAAAAGACGGTATAACATTAATTGCACTAATAATAACCGTGATAATACTATTAATACTTGCAGGAACAGCAATATCAATTGGTATAAATGGAGGAAACATATTTGGAAAAACAGCTGAGACGAGAGAAGCATGGAATGAAGCTGTAGAGACTGAAGATAATAATTTAAAAGACTTACTATATACATTAGATATTGTAGCAGACCCAGACTTAGCCAAAAGCAAACTAACAGTTGAAGTTAAAACAGATGGAAAAGTAGAAAGCCCATACTATGTAAATTATCCATCATCAAAAGGAACAATAAAATGTAGAGTTTTATATAATGATAGTACATATGGATTGCAAATAGTATCAGTAGAACCGGTAAAATCTGTAACAATAGGACCTAATGACCCGAACGAAAATGTTACTGGAGAAATGGGAACTCTTGAAAGAGCACAAAGTTCATATAACAGAGCTGTTACGACATTAAACGAAAATGCTGAAGAATATATTGAGACAGAAAATGGAATTACTCTTGCAAAAGATGCAAGATGTATCGGAAGTAATCCTTTAGACAAGAATTATCCAGAAAATTTAACAGGTGAAGCAAAAGCAGAGAAAATGTATGTAGCAGGCAGTGAAATGCCTTATATGGAGCCATATAATGGACTTTATTTTGACACAGACGGAAATTATACTATGGATCATGTTAGACTAGCTAGAATAGACGCAAAAAAATTTACAGATCAAACGTATGGAAGATTTTGCCACTTTGCTTCACATAAGGTATATATTTATGATCTTAATTGTACGTTTAGAATACCACAAACAGAATGTACTGGTCCAACAAGTAGTTGGACTATGTGGGAAATAAAAAATGATGGCACTACAGAATGTAGAGATTATGTTAGCGGACTTCGCCCAGTTTTTATATTAGCTGATGGTGTTAGAATTGTCGAAGGTGAAGGAACAGAAGAAGTTCCATATGAACTAGGACTATAAGATAAAGTGATACAAAGGGGACGGACTTTTTAGCTCATTGCTGTTGAAATATTAGAGTAATTTAATATAAAAAGAAGCCATGTGGCTTCTTTTTTGCTTCATAATGAGTTTTTAAACATTTACCCAAATAAGGAGATGAATGCTTGAAAATGTGTACGTGAGTATGATAGACTATTAGATAAAAGGGAGGAAAAATGAAAAAGATAGTTTTTTTTGTAATAGTTATTATATTTGCGATAGTTTTATTTGCAGTGGTTGCAATTGGATTTAACAAAACTAAGAATCCATTTGAAATATCAATGACTTCAGATAAAACTGAAGCAAGACGTGGAGAAACAATAAAGATAACAGTAGCAATTAACAATATATTGGATAATGATGGCATATGGGCAATATCAGGCAAATTGCAGTATGATACAGCTGTATTTGAAAAAATACAAGCAGATGATGGCATCTCAGACAATATAGAAAGTGCAAAAGAATGGGGAACGGTAATTTTTAATGATGGCAGTCAAAAGAAAGAAAATGAAGGGCTTTTTGTTGTAGAAACATCCGCGGACTATGGGGTGAAGGAAGACAATGAAATAATGTATATTAGCTTTAAAATTTTAGATACAGCACAACTAGGAAATTCAGTAATAAAAATTACGAATATTTCAGGGACAAATGGTAATGAAGACATAGAAACAAAAGAGGCAGATATTAAAATAAAAATTAAGGAATAAGAATAGCAAGGAAAACGCAATATAAATGTAATACATTTATAATTAAACTGTAAAGATAAACATGATATAATTAAACAGAGTATACCTAAATAAAGGAGAGAAAAAATGAAGAGAAAAATAATCAAACTATAGTAATAGCACATTAAAGAGATGCTTTCTAGACTTTAGAAAACATCTCTTTAAATATTGTGTATAAAATAAGATTAAGGCTGAAATCAAAGAAACTGAGCTATTTCCATTATTATAAAAAATTGATCAGAAAGTGTTGACATATTATGTAAATAATGATATAATACTAACCATGAGGCAAGCGCCTTAAATCCAAAAAGGAGGCATCTCGCATGAGATACTTCAACAGCATCAGCGGGCGTGATGTGATGAGGTTTATCTGCATTGAGATGGCGACGGAAAGGAAGGAGAAGAAAGAACGGGCAGAAAAGCTTATAAGCGTTTCACACACTGTTCAATCCAATCCGACCCGGCTCGTCGACTATCATCCGCGATTGCTTCTCACGCACGTGCGTCGTGCCTAGACAGTGATGTGTGCGAAGAACGGTAACACTCCAGTATGCATGCAATCTTGGGAAAACGGCCGATTCCCGAGGAACTGTCTGGAAACAAAGAAGGAGCCTGTGATTGGGGTAAAACCCGGTTGCCGAGCTCCTTTCTTTTTTTTGCTTAAAAGAAGCCATAGATTTCTGTAATTTTATTAAATAAAGATGTTGATTGTGGAGTTTAAATGATATAAAATTAGTAAATGATAGGAGGCCATTATGAGCAAAATTAAAGAATTGTTAAAAGATGATACAAGTATTTTAGTATTTGATATAGATGGTGTTTTAGCTGTTGAAGAATGGGGAGAACACAACCATTTTGCTTTAACTGATGAAGAGTGGACTAAGGCATGTAAAAGTGGCATTAACGGGTACACAGAAGATAGAGTATCTCCAAGGATGAAACACTTTATAGAGGGCAAGAATAAGAGCAATTTATACGTTATAACTACAGTTGGAGACAATAATGAAGGAGAGTTTAAAAAACAATTTGCTAATAGGTATTATGGAATTCCATTAGAAAATGTTTATCATTGCCAAAGTGATATCGATAAAACAAAAATACTTTCAAAAATAAAAGAAAAGAATCCAAACGTAAGTGATGAAAAAATAATTATGATTGATGATACAACAAACATTCTAAATAATATAATGGAAAACACAAATTTTTCTACGGTACATATTAGCTCATTTTTAGATATTTAACATACAGATATTTTTTAAAATATGGCAAACTATTGATTTTTTTAAAATTAAATAATAAAATGGTTCTACCACAAATATATATGTGGTAGAACTTTTTCCGGAGGGATAAAAATGACAGTAATATTAGATGCAATGGGCGGAGATAACGCACCAGATGCAGTAATTAAAGGAGCAGTTAAAGCTGTAAATGAAATAGAATCTAATATAGTTTTAGTTGGAAATGAGAAAATAATTTTAGAAAGAATAAAAGAACTTTTTGGTAAAGACAGTATCCAAGAATTATCAGATAGATTATCAATTTATAATGCTTCAGAAACAATTGAAATGGAAGATATTCCAACAGATGCAATAAGACACAAAAAAGATTCTTCTATGGTGGTAGGTTTTAACTTATTAAAAGATGATAAAGGTGATGTGTTTGTTTCTGCGGGAAATTCAGGAGCACTTCTTACAGGAGCAACTTTATTAGTTGGAAGAATAAATGGAATTGATAGACCTGCAATAGCACCAATGCTTCCTGCATACAAAAAAGGTTTAATGCTAATAGATGCTGGAGCAAATACGAATTGCAAGCCTATAAACCTTGTTCAATTTGCACAGATGGCAACTATTTATTTAAGAAACAATTATGGAATACAAAGCCCTAAAATAGGCTTATTAAACATAGGTACAGAACCAACAAAGGGAAATGAACTTATAAAAGAAACATATCAAATTTTATCAACAAAAGGAAATGAATTAGGCATTAATTTTGTAGGAAATGTTGAAGGAAGAGATGCTTTTTCAGGTGAAATTGATGCTATTCTTACAGATGGATTTACAGGAAATGTTTTCTTAAAAACGGTAGAAGGCTTTGGAAAACTTGTAAAGCGCAACTTAACTGAAAGTTTAAAGAAAAACCTAATTAGCAAACTTGCCGTTCTTCCAGCATTACCAGGCATAAAACGTTTTACAAAAACAATGGATTACAAAGAATATGGTGGAGCTTTATTCTTAGGAGTAAAAAAACCAGTTGTAAAAGCTCATGGAAGCAGTGACGAATATTTATTCTATTTTACAATAAAACAGGCAGAACAGTTTGCAAAAAGCAAAGCTGTAGACAACATGAAAGAAGAATTTGAAAAAATAAAAAAAATTAATTTAAATGCTTGACATTTATTTAAACATATATTATTGTGTATAAAGTAGTATAAGATATTAATTTAAATTTTATAAGTTTTTTTAGAGGAGGTGAACTTATTAACATGAGTTCAGAAGAAGTTTTTGAAAAGGTAAAAAATATAATTGTAGAGCAATTAGGTGTTGCTGAAACAGCTGTAACACCAGAGGCATCTTTTATTGATGATTTAGGTGCAGATTCACTAGACATAGTTGAATTAGTAATGGCACTTGAAGAAGAATTTGATATAGAAATACCTGATAGCGATGCTGAGAAGGTAGTTACAGTAGAAGATGTTGTAGAGTACATAAAAGAAAACGTGTAATAAAATAAACAAAAGAAAGGCTTGAAGAAAGAGCCTTTTTTTCATGCAAATTAAAATTAAACAATTGAAATTTGCAAGGCGGAATGATATAATTCATAAAATAGCGAGAATGAACGAAATATAGCACTTAGCGTGGAGGAAAAATGGAAAGAGTAAGATTTGTAATAGCACTATTTGTAGGAAAAATACTAGTCTTTTTAACTAAGCTTGTATCAAAAGAAAGAGGAACTAACATTCCTGGAGCATATGCAAATAAAATAAAAAAAGATTTTATTAAAGGCTTTAAAGACGTTAATTATGACAAAACAATTTTTATTACAGGAACAAATGGAAAGTCTACAACAAACAACATTATAGTACATACATTAAAAACTGCAGGGAAAACTGTTACTACGAACATTGAAGGTGCTAACCTAATTGGAGGTATTGCAACTGCATTAATAAAAAATTCAAGTTTATCAGGAAAAATAAAAACAGAATTTCTTTGTTTTGAAGTAGACGAAAGATCGCTTGCACGTATACATGAATACTTACCTGCAAAAAATTTGTGCATTACAAATTTACAAAAAGATCAAGTACAAAGAAATGGCGAACCTGACTACATTTACCAGAAACTAAAAAAAGTAATTAATAAAGAAATGACACTATTTTTAAATAATGAAGAACCTAGAGTTAAATCCTATGAAGATTTTTTAGAGAATGTAGTATATTATGGAGTAGATAAGAATGATACTTCTTTTATAAAAGACGGATTTTATGATGTAACTCTTCCATGCCCAAAGTGCAACGATAAAATCAAATTTGAGTATTACAATGTTGATAACGTTGGCAAATTTTTATGTACAAACTGCAACTTCAAAAGTGAAAATGAGCCTAATGTATTTATAAAGAATATCAACTTTGAAACAAAAGAATTTGAATGTGATGGACACAAATATAAAGTGCCATATAATCAGCCATTTTTTATGTACAATTATGCACTTTGTATTGCTATATGTAATAAATTTGAAATTCCTGTAGATAAACAAGAAGAGGCATTTTCAACATTTAAAAATATTAGTGGTAGACTAGAAACAATACAGTACGGAACAAAAGAAATAAAATATATAAGAATGAAACAAGAAAATCCAGAAACTCTTCAATCAGCAATAGATTACATAAGTAGAGATAATAAACCAAAAATATTTATGTTAGGATTGGAACAATTAGAAGATTTTAAGCCATATTATACAAATACATTTTATGCTTTTGACTGCAATGTGGATGCGCTAAATAAATCAAACATAGAAAGATATATTTGCTTTTCAGAAGCTGTTGCATATGATAGTGCAAACAGATTAATATATGCAGGAGTAGACAAAAACAAAATATCAATTTTACCTACAGATAGTGATTCAGAGATTTTGAAAGAATTGGATAAGTATGACTGTGACAATGTATACCTTATTACATGGCTTCACAAATATGAAGAGCTTATAAAAGACGTAGCTAAATTGAAGGAAATGAGTGAGAAAAATGGAAAGTAACGAACTAAATATTGCATGGTGTTATCCTGATATGCTTAATTTGCACGGAGATAGAGGAAACATTATGGCTTTAGAAAGAATTGGCAAAATGCTAGGATTAAATGTTAATGTTAAAAAGATTGAATCTTTTCAAACAGAGATTAACTTTGATAAAACTGATATATTATTTTTCAATGTTGGAGAAATACGAATTATTGAATCTATAGTTGATGCCTTAAATAAGCAAAAAGAAGAGTTAGATAGATTTATAGAAAACAATAAAATGATAATTGCTATAGGTACTACTGGAGCTGCTTTTGGTAAAAAACTTATAAAACTAGATGGAAAACAAATTGATTGTTTAGGCTATCTAGACATGGATTGCAACCAAAGAGATATGGTATATGGAAATGACATTATATTTAAGCTAAACGAAGACGAAAGCGTTGAAATAAACGGAAACCAAATACAGATGCTAGACATAAAAACCAATGGTGCAACTATCCTTGGTACAGTTTCCTATGGCAGAGGGAACAATGGTGAGGACAAAGGCGAAGGTGCAAAATACAAAAACTTAGTATTTACAAATACACTTGGACCTGTTTTAGTGAAAAATCCTTGGTATACTGAAAAACTTATTAAAACCGCTATGGCAACTAAAGGAATTCAAATTGAAAATTCTATACCAGATACAGACTTTGAAGTAGAAAGAAAATCTATAGAATGTATTAAGGAATATAATGCAAAAAAAGAAAAAAAGTAAAGGAGACAATAAATGTATCCAAAAATCCAAATTAAATTAAGTGGGATTATAGAAAACGTAAAAAGAACAAAGGAACTATGTAAGCAAAATGGAATATCCCTTGCAGTTGTTACTAAACTTTTGGCGGATAATAGAGAAATAGTACAGGCAATTGTTGAAAGTGGAGTAGATTATATATGCGACTCAAGAATACAAAATTTAATAAGTTATAAAGACATAAATACTGAAAAATGGTTAATAAGAAGCCCTTCAAACGATGAAATACCAGATGTAATAAGATATGCTGATGCAAGTCTCAACAGTGAGATAGAAACAATCAAGAAATTAAATGCTGAGGCAAAGAAACAGGGAAAAACTCATAAAGTGATTTTAATGTATGAGCTTGGAGATTTAAGAGAAGGTTGCCTAAAACCAGAGCTTGAAGAGATTGCTGGAGAGGCATTACATTTAAGTAATATTGAACTGTATGGTGTAGGAGTAAACCTAAGCTGTTATGGCGAAATTGTGCCATCTGAAAAAAATATGAAAGAATTAGAAGAGGTCGTATTAGAACTAGAAAGAAAATATAACATAAAGTTCAAGATGGTTTCTGGTGGAAATTCTAGTTCTTTTAATATGATGAAAAATGGAAGACTTCCAAATTCAATAAATAATTTGCGAATGGGAGAGGCAATATATTTAGGAAACATTCCTTGTTTTGAAGAAAAAATTGATGAATTTAATCAAGACAACTTTATTGTAAAAGCAGAAATAATAGAGCTAAAAGAAAAACCCTCTGTTCCATGGGGAGAGTGTGGACTTTCAAATTCATTTGGAGAACATAGTACATTTACTGATAGAGGCACAAGAAAAAGAGCTATTATTGGGCTTGGAAAGCAGGATGTAAAACTTGAAGGAATAACGCCTTTAGACGAAGGAATAATAATACTTGGAGGCAGTAGTGATCACATAATTCTAGATGTAAGCGATTCAGAAAAACAATATAAAGTCGGAGATATTATAGAATTTATGCCAAATTACGCAGGGGTTCTTTCGTGCATGACTTCCAAATATGTTCAAAAAGAAATAGTGAGGTAAACAAAGTGAAATTAGATATTATAGAAGCGGGATCTGATCTAGGCGTAAATGTTCAAGGAGCAGAAAAAGGACCAAGTAAGATTACAAAAGACTTAAAAGGTTTTAATATTTTTAAAGTTGAGAAGGCAAATAATACATTAAAAGAATACGATTGGACAAATAGAAAAAAGAATTTAAGGGCAGTAAATGAATTTAACTCAAGACTTTATGATCAAGTTACAAAAACTACAGAAGCGGGAAGACTACCAGTTACTTTAGGTGGCGACCATAGTATTGCAATTGCAAGTGCGTTAGCTTCTATAAATAAGCACAAGAATTTGGGAATTATATGGTTTGATGCACATGGTGATTTCAATACATTTGATACAACAATAACTGGCAATATACATGGATTGCCTCTAGCTGTTATTACAGGCTATGAAAAGAGAGAATTAGCTAATTTTCACAAAGGAAATATTTATCAATATAAAAACGCTGTAATTGTTGGAGCAAGAGATTTAGATGAATTAGAAGTTGAAAACCTAAAAGATGCAGGTGTTACAGTGTTTACAACAGAAGATGTAAGAAAATATGGAGCAAAAGAGATTACAAAAAGAGCAATTGAAATTGCATGTAACGGAACAGACGGAATGCATATTAGCTTTGACTTAGACATGATTGATCCTACAGAAGCTCCTGGAGTATCTGTACCAGCAGTAGATGGAGTAACAAAAGAACAAGCATATGAAATGCTTGATGTTGTTTTCGAAAACAAAGAAAAAGTAAAATCGTTTGATATAGTTGAATTTAACCCAGACAGAGATAAAGAACAAAGGACAGAAAAAATTGCAGTTACTGTTTTAAATAGAGTATGCCAAGAACTTTAAAGGTGGTATAAATAATGAATATTGAGAAATTTCAAAATGAAATTGGAATTATATACAGTGATGTTTCACTAATTGAAAAGGCATTAACACATAGGTCATATGCATATGAACATGGAGTAGAAAGTTATGAGAAACTAGAATACTTAGGAGATGCTATTTTAGAATTTGTGATTAGTGATTTCCTATTTCAAAATTACAAAAACCTATCTGAGGGAGAAATGACTAAAGTTAGGGCAAGTGTTGTTTGTGAAGACAGTCTTTATAAAATTGCTGTAAAGCATAATTTTAGTGATTTCTTAAATTTAGGTAAAAGTGAACTTGCAAGTGGAACAGACAAGCCTGCAATTCTTGCAGACAGTGTTGAAGCTGTAATTGCAGCAACATACTTAGACAGACGGATTAGATACAGCAAGAGAATTTATTGTAAAAAACTTTGAAGAACCTATAAAAGTTGCAGCACAAAATGTAGGACAAAAAGACTATAAAACTGTTTTACAAGAAAAGCTACAGGTTCATGGTAACGTTCACATTGAATACAAAACAATAAAAGAAGAAGGACCAGATCATGATAAAAAGTTTACTGTTGAATTATATGTTAATGGTAAACACTTAACTACAGGAGAAGGAAGCAGTAAGAAGAATGCAGAAATGCAAGCTGCACAAAAAGCATTAGAAGCAAATTAAGGAGGAGCAATGAAGAAACAATACATTATACCAATATTTGTGCCGCATCTTGGCTGCCCACAAAATTGTACATTTTGCAATCAAAAAAAGATTTCAGGACAGGAAAAACAAGTAACAGGTGAAGATGTAAAAAAGACTGTCAATGACTATCTAGAGAGCTTTAAAGAAGAAGCATATATAGAGATTGCATTTTTTGGAGGAAGCTTTACAGGAATTCCAGTAGAAAAACAAGAAGAACTATTAGAAGCAGCCTATGAATTTGTAAAGGAAGGCAAAGTAAACAGTATAAGACTTTCTACAAGGCCTGATTACATAGATAAGGATGTTTTAAAAAGGCTTAAAAAATACAAAGTTGGAACTATTGAATTAGGAGTTCAATCTTCTAATGACTATATTTTAAAGAATTGTAAAAGAGGCCATACTTTTGAAGACGTAAAAAAAGCTTCAAAGATGATTAGATGGCATGGATTTAATTTAGGACATCAAATGATGGTAGGACTTCCTGAAAGTACAAGAATAGATGAATTAAATACAGCTAAAGACTGTGCTAAGCTTAAACCTAAAATTGTTAGAATTTATCCAGTGCTTGTTATTAAAGGTACTAAGCTTGAGGAAGATTTCAACAAGAATTTATATGAACCATTAACTGTTGACCAAGCGGTTGAAATATGTAAAGAATTATATAATTTTTTTGAAAAGAAGCACATTAAAGTAATCAGAATGGGCCTTCAAAACACAGACTCTATTTCAAAACCTGGAAGCGAACAAAGTGAAGTTGTTGCTGGTCCATATCATGAAGCTTTCCGGACAATTAGTAGAATCTAATGTATGGTATGACAAAATTTTAGATAAAATTAAATCTTACAATGTTAAAGTAAAAGAAGTTGAAATCCGAATTAATCCTGAAGATATTAACAGCGTTGTAGGACACAAGAAAGAAAATGTAACTAAATTAAAAAATTTATATGATGTTAAAACAAAAATAGTACAAGACGAAAAAATTAAAAAAGGATCTTTTAACATAAGCATTTTGCAAGTTTATAATAACTAAAAGGTAGCATTAAATAAAAACTTAAAATGAAAGCTTTTTGCCTGTCCGACTACACTAACTTAAACCACGAAAAAACTCAAGGTCACTAGAATCTTCGTAGGAGTTGTATGTGCCTTTTCGCAGCGCCCTCACGTCACAGGTCGTGAGATTCCCTACTCAAATTCACTTACAACTCCTACCTCAGATTCGTTCCATTTCGCTTTTTCGTGATTTAATTAGTTGCGTCGTACATGCATTAAAATGTCTTTCAAAGTTTTTATTTAATACTACCTTTGTATATTTTTTAAAAAAAGCCTAATACTTTTATTAGGTGATTCTAATGATATTAAAGCAAAAGCGATTAATAATTTTACTAAAAAAAAATTTTTTAGAAATAATTCAAATAATTTGTGGAACAGTTGTAATGGCAATGGGAATAGGATTGTTTTTAATTCCAAACAAACTATCTACTGGAGGCTTTTCAGGAATTGCAACTATTATCTATTACATTTTTAAATTACCTGTTGGAACAGTAACATTTGTATTAAACATTCCAATATTTATATATGCATTTATAAAGCTCGGAAAGAAAACAGTTCTTCGAGCTTTATTTGGTACTTTATGCCTATCAATATTTATAGACCTATTTGAAAGTATTGGACCATTAACAGAAGATAAAATTTTAGCTTGTTTGTATGGTGGCATACTTGTTGGAATTGGCACGGCAATTATTTTAAAAGCAAATGCATCAACTGGAGGAAGCGACCTTTTATCACAAATCATAAAAAAGAATAAACCTGATATTCGTTCTGGTACAGCAATAGTAATCTTTGATACAATTGTAGTTGGAATAAATGCAATTGTATTTAGCAAAATTGAAATAGCCCTTTATTCAGCAATAGCAATATTTATAATGGGAAAGGCAATAGATGTTTTATTGGAAGGAATATACTTTACGAAAGTAATTTATGTTGTATCAGATAGATATAAAGAAATTGCAAATAGAATCGAAAATGAAGTATCGAGAGGTATTACAGGTATATATGCAAAAGGAATGTATACTAACAAAGACAAAATGTTGTTACTTTGCGTTGCTGGCAGAAACGAAGTAACACAGATAAGAAAAATTGTAAAGAGCATTGACAGAAGAGCTTTTTTAATTATTTCAAATGCCAGAGAAGTGTTTGGAAAAGGCTTTAAATAGCATTAATTACAGATGGTATTATTTCTTGAAAAACTGTATACGTTATGATAAAATGCATACAGGTGATAAAATAAAAATGAAAGAGCAAAGCTTAATAATAAAAAATATTAAATCATTTGAACCAAAGCAAGTATTCGAGTGCGGACAGTGTTTTAGATGGAACGTAGAAGACGACGGAAGCTATACAGGAGTATTTGGAGAAAATGTATTAAACGTAAAAAAAATAAAAGATGAATTAAAAATAAAAGGAATATGCAAAAGAGAAATTAATGAAGTTGTACAAGTATATTTTGATTTAGATAGAAACTACGATGAAATTAAAAATATCTTATCCAAAGTAGACAAAAATATTGCCGAGAGTATTAAGTATGGAGAAGGTATTAGACTTTTAAATCAAGACTTGTGGGAAACCTTAATTTCTTTTATTATTTCTGCTAATAATAACATTCCAAGGATTAAAAAAATAATAGATACTTTATCAAAAAAATATGGTAGACCAATCAAATGGCAGGAAAACACTTATTACACATTTCCAACAGCTGAAGAGCTTAAAAACGTTACAGTACAAGAGTATAGAGAAGCAGGCTTGGGATTCCGCGATAAATATGTAGCAGATGCAGTAAAGAAAGTACTTTCAAAAGAATTTAAATTAGAGGAATTATATAAAATAGAAAATACAGCAATATTAAAAGAAAAGCTTATGGAACTACAAGGTGTTGGAGAAAAGGTTGCAGACTGTGTATTATTGTTTTCAGATTTAAAAAGATTAGATGCTTTTCCAGTTGATGTTTGGGTAAGAAGAGTAATGAAAGAATTGTATTTCCCAGATATAGAAGAAAAAAAGCTTGATAAGAAACAAATTCAAGAACTTGCGAAAAAGAAATATAGCAATTTAGCAGGCATTGCACAACAATATTTGTTTTATTGGAAAAGAGAAGCTTAAAAAAGGAGATAATATGGGTTTAAGAATCATATATGGCAGAGCAGGAAGTGGTAAGAGTGCATTCTGCTTTGAAGAAATAAGCCAAAGAATTAAATATGAAGAAAAAATATATATGATTACTCCTGAGCAGTTTTCATTTACAGCAGAGCAAAAACTACTAAATGCAATTGAGACTGAAAGCAGTTTGAATGCAGAAGTAATAACATTTGGAAGATGCGCAAACAGAGTGATTTCAGAGGTGGGTGGATTAAAACAAAACCTAATTTCTGAGAACATCAAGAAAATGTTGATTTATGATATGCTTTTAAAAGGTGAGGAAAATCTTACTTTCTTAGGCAAAAATAAAGAAAATGTTGAACTCATTTCAGATACAATAACAGAGTTAAAGAAGCACTGCGTGAAGTTAGATACGTTAAATAATGTTATAAACAAAGCAGAAGATCAAAGGCTAAAACTAAAACTTAAAGATATATCTTACTGTTATGACAATTTTCAAATGCAAATGGGAGATAAATACATAGAGCCAAATGATATTTTAAGTATATTACCAGAAAAGCTAGAAAACAGCGATATGTTTAAAGGCTCAATAGTATATATTGATGAGTTTTCGGGTTTTACAACTCAAGAATATGAAATAATAAAAGTGCTTATAAAACAGGCTAAAGAAGTTACAATTACAATAACAAGTGATGAATTAGAAAACCAAGATGAAACAGGATTGTTTTATTTAAATAACAAATCAGCAAAAAAGCTTAAAACCATTACTGAAGAAGAACATGTAACATTTGAGACACCAGTTTTCTTAAAGGAACAATATAGATTTAAAAATGAAGAATTAAAACTTTTAGAAAAGAATTTGTATAATTATAAAAGCAAAGAAAGTATAGATATTCCAAGCCATATTCATATGTATATGGCTAAAAACCCGTATGAAGAAATAGAAAAGGTTGCAAGAGAAATAACAGATTTAGTAAAACAAAAAGAATACTCATATAATGATATTTCAGTTATAACAAAAGACACCGAAGAAAGTGGTGCTCTTATAAAGGCTATTTTTCGCTCATACGAAATCCCAAATTTTATAGATGAGAAAAAAGACTTAACCCAAAATGTTCTTATAAAATTCTTATTGCTGGTACTAGAAATATTGGCTAAAGGTTGGACACAAGAAAATGTATTAGCAAGTGTAAAGACAGACTTTTTCCCTATTACAGAAGATGAGGAATATGATTTAGAAAATTATGTTATATCATGGGGAATCAAAGGAAAGGCATGGTTTCAAAGTGACTGGACAAATGGATTTGATTCTGATGAAGATAAGACAAGAATGAACAACATAAGAACAAGAGTTGTAAATCCAATAATTACATTAAAAGAACAGCTTGGAAGGCAGAAGACAGTTAAAGATATCTGTAAAAAAATATATGAGTTTTTAAAAGAGATAAATGTAGAAGAGACCTTACAAAATAAAATAAATGAACTAATGAAAATTGGAGAAGTCGAAATTGCAAAAGAGTATGCATCAAGTTTAGAGATGGTTGTAAGTATATTAGATGAAATGGCAGAAGTAATTGGAAAAAACCAAACTTCATTTGAAAAGTTCGCAGAGCTTATAAAAATTGGTTTTAGTGGCCATACCTTAGGTGCAATACCTGCAACCCTAGATCAAGTTATAATAGGAGACGTAGACAGAAGCAGAAGTCACAAGGTTAAAGCTGTATTTATTATTGGACTAAATGATGGAATATTCCCAAGCTATAGAAAAGAAGAAGGCTTTTTAAATGATACTGATAGACATGTTTTAGAAGACATGGGAATAGAGCTTGCAAAGGACAGTACACAAAACCTATATGAAGAACAGTTTTCTATATACAAAGCTTTTTCAACTGCTGAAGAAGAACTATATCTCTCATATCCTATAGCAGACAAAGATGGTTCAGCTATTAGACCTTCTAATCTCGTTTATAGAATTAAAAAGATTTTTCCTGAGATAAAAGAAGAAAGTGAAATATTAAAAAAAGAAATTAAAATTGAAAATAAAAAAGCAACATTTGATAATCTTCTATATACAATTAAAGACTTAAAACCAGGTGAAAAGCCAGATGAAACATGGCAAGCGGTTTACGAAATTTTCAGAGAAGATGATGAATGGAATGGCAAATTAAAAGCGGCATTGGAAGGACTAAAAGACACAAATTTGCCTGTAAAAATTGATAAATCTAACATAAAAAAACTTTATGGAAATGTATTGAAAACAAGTGTATCCAGACTTGAACAATATAGAAGATGCCCGTTTTCATTCCATCTAAAATATGGATTAAAGCTACAAGAGCCTGCAGAGTTTAACTTAAAATCCATAAATACAGGAACATTTATGCATGACGCAATAGAAAAGTTTTTTGATACTACTGAAGAAAGAGGCATAAACTACAAGGAGTTAGAGGAAAGAAAACTAGACGAAATTATTTCTGAGATTATACGTGATGAACTTAGCTTAAGTAAAAACCAAATATTTAATAGTAGTACAAAATTCCAAAGCCTAACCAAAAGATTAGAAAAAGTAATTCAAAAGGCAATTAAGTATATTATTGAACAACTTAAATATAGTGATTTTAAAATTAATGGAACAGAGATAGAGTTTTCAGATAAATCAGTGTATGAACCTATAAGACTGGAACTAGACACAGGAGAAAAAATTGAGGTGACTGGAAAAATAGACAGAGTTGATATTGCACAAGATGACAGTGGAAAATATTTAAGAATAATCGATTATAAATCATCTGCTAAAAATATTGACTTAGGAGAAGTTGTAGCAGGACTTCAAATACAACTGCTTACTTATTTAGACGCTGCAACTGATATAGAAAAAGCAATTCCTGCTGGAATATTTTATTTCGGACTTATTGATAGCATTATTGAATCAAAAAAAGATAAGACAGATGAAGAGATTGAACAAGAACTGAAAAAACAATTTAAATTGAATGGAATACTTTTAGCGGATGTTCATGTTGCCAGAATGATGGATAATAAACTTGAAAGGGGTTCTTCTAATGTTATTCCAGCATACATTGATAAAGATGGCCAACTTTCACTTAATCGTTCAAGTGTAGTTAATGAAGAACAGTTTAAGAATTTGCAAAAGCATACAAAAAAAATTATTAAACAAATTAGTAAAGAGATATTAAGCGGTAATATCGATATTAAACCATATAAAAGTAAAAACAAAAGGACTACATGCGAGTTTTGCTCATACAAGAGTATTTGTACATTCTCACCAGAGAAAAAAGGCAATGATTATTTCCGAATAAAAGATATGGAAAAACAAGAAATACTTGAGAAAATAAAAAATGAAGAATAAAAAGGAGAAACTATGATAGAAACATGGGAACAATTGGAAGCAGAAGTTTCAAAGTGCAAAAAATGCAAATTATCTGAAAATAGAACTAATACTGTGCTTGGAGTTGGAAATAGACAAGCAGATATAATGTTTATAGGTGAAGGACCAGGAGCAGACGAAGACAGAGAAGGTGTTCCATTTGTTGGCAAAGCTGGAAAGCTCATGAACCAAGCACTAATTGGACTTGGAATAAACAGAGATGAATTGTATATTGCGAATGTTGTAAAATGCAGACCACCGGGAAACAGAAATCCTGAGACAGATGAAGCAAATGCTTGTATTGATTATTTAAGAGCTCAAGTGATGCTAGTTAAGCCTAAAATAATAGTTTTACTAGGTAGTGTTGCACTAAAAAATATCCTTGGAGAAGAATATGGAATTACAACATCAAGAGGAAAATGGATAGAAAAGAAGGGAATAATGTATATTGCAACTTGGCATCCGGCTGCATTATTAAGAGACGAAGCAAAAAAAATAGATTTTTGGAATGACCTAAAAGAAGTAATAAAGAAAGGAAAAGATTTATAGATGGATGATTTACAAGAGAAAGTCGAATATTGTTTAAATTGTCAGAATAAACCATGTGTTTCAGGATGCCCGCTTGGCAACAATATTCCAGAATTCATAAAATTAGTAAAAGAACAAAAATATGAGGAAGCTTATGACATTTTAAGTAAGACAACTGTAATGCCATTTATATGTGGAAAAATATGTCCAAAATCAGCTCAATGCCAAGGTAAGTGTACTCGTGGAATAAAGCAAACTCCAGTTTTAATAGGAGAAATTGAAAATACAATTGGAGAATTAGCTATAAACAATAAATGGAATTTAAAATTGCATGCGTCTAGACAAAATGGAAAAGAAGTTGCGATAGTTGGTGCTGGACCAGCAGGAATTACAGCAGCGATAAACCTAGCCCAAAAGGGATTTGAGATTACTGTTTATGAAAAAAGGGAAAAGATAGGTGGAATATTAAGATATGGAATACCAGATTTTAGACTAGACAAAAAATACATCGATGCATTAGAAGAACAACTAATAAGCTTAAATGTTAGAATTGTCTTAAACCGTACATTAGGAGAAAATATAAATATTGAAGAATTAATAAGAAAATATGATGCAGTACTTTTATGTATAGGTGCAAATTCATCTTGCAAGATGGGAATTCCGGGAGAAAACATGGAGCACGTTTTAGGTGCAAATGAATTACTAGAATATAATAAACATCCAAATTACAATGGAAAAAAAGTAATTGTAATTGGCGGTGGTAATGTTGCAATGGATGCTAGCAGAGAAATAAATCATTTGGGAGCAAAAAAAGTTACAGTAGTATATAGAAGGCAAAGAGAACAAATGCCAGCAGAACCTAAGGAAATAGAAGAAGCGGAGGCAGAGGGAATCAACTTTTTATTTAAAACAAATGTCAAAGAAATAAAAAAAGATAAAGCAATATGTACTAAAAATGAATTAATAAAAAAGGAAGGAGAAAATCGCTTATCACCAGTAGAAATAGCAAATAGCGAATTTGAAATGGATGCGGATTATGTAATAATGGCAATTGGATCAAAATTAAATTCAAAGGGACTTGATGGAGTTAATTTAACTCCAAAAGGATACATAAATGTAGACGAAAATTACAAAACAAATATAAATAACGTATATGCCTGCGGAGATACGGCAGGAGGCATTGCGACGGTTGCATTTGCTAGTAAAACTGGCAGAGAAGCGGCAAATAAAATCGCTGAAAGCCTTAATATAAGTTAAAGTCGAAAAAATGACAATAAAAATGCTTTTTCTAAAATTAATTTAACAAATACTAAAATGACATGAAAATGTAATAAAAAGCCACGAAAAGTGCTTCCGTAAGCATAAAACTAATATTTTAAATAATGCTTAGAAAAGTTGTATTGACAACACCTAAATAAAGCTATACTCTTTATTTAGGTGTATTTTTATATGCATCTAATAATAAGAAGGGTAGCAAGATATGAAGACAAAGAAATTATTTATCAAATTGATTTTACTAACTTTAATATCATTAGTTACTATTGGTACGAATAACATTGCTAGAGCTGAAGATTATCAATTTGAAGTAAGAGGAATAAGTGAGAAATATATTGAATGGACAAATTTACCGGATGAAGAACAAGAAAATACAATTGAACCGTTTATAAACACAAAAAACATATCCGATAAGTTACAAGCTGGTTACCAAATAAGATTCAATATGTTAGGTGGAACAACAAGTGCTAAGTATGACCTAAGAGATAGCATTAAACTTAAGGTTAAAGACCAAAAAAATACTGAGCAATGTTGGGCTTTCTCAACGACTACCCAGCTAGAAAGCTATTATGCAAAAGTTAATAATAAAACTATAGAATTTTCGCCAAGACATATAGAATACTCGACAGCAAAAACTTTTTCTGACGGCATCAATCCGAACGGGCATAATAGAGAAGTAAATGATGGAGGGAATGCATCAATTGCATATGCGTATTTAACAAGTGGAAGGGGGCCAGTGCTTGAAGAGGATATGCCATTTGTTAACACAATAGCAAGAATAGCCTTATCAGAAATTAAAGACAAAAACGTACAATGCCAATTAGAAGAATTTATAAAATTTCCGCAAATATACAAAGAAAAAGTTGGAAGTACAATTACTTACTCAAACGGAGAAACAGGTTCGGATAGAGTAGTATATACAAATGCACAGGTTAATGTTATAAGAAATCAAATTAAAGAGCATGTTGCTAAATATGGCGGAGTTTCAGCATTAACAGCGGCATCGAAATCCGAATATTATTCAAATCCTCAAAGGAGAGAACTATCAGCAGCATACTACTGTGACAACCCATCAGTTTCCGCAGATCATCAAGTTACAATAATAGGATGGGATGATAATTATTCTGTTACAAATTTTAATTCTGAACATAGACCTACAAGTCCAGGAGCATGGCTAGTACAAAATTCTCATGGTAATTATTATGACAATGGCACTCTATACATTTCGTATGAAGATGTATTAGTTGAGCAAGCTATGGCAGGTATTATAAGTTTAAGTGACATAGACTATGATTATATATACCAATATGATATACTAGGTTCAGCCATGAGCATTACGATGGGCACCTATTCAGAAGTATATGCAGCGAACGTTTTTGGAAAAAGCGATAAAACAGAGTACCTTACAGAAATAGGTATAGCTACTGCACCTGATGAGGATAGTTCATACGAGGTATATGTTAACCCAGATAGTGGAGAACTAGATTCTTTAAAATATGTTAAGGTAAAAACACTTACAAATATTACATCAGACTATGTTACAGTAAAACCTACAAATCCAATAAAACTTACAGGAGATTCATTTGCAGTTATAGTTAAATATACTGGCAAAAACGGAGGACAGGCATTTGTTCCTATAGAAGCTAAAATGACGTATGTGTATAATAGCGCATATAATACTGCAACTAGCAATCCAGGAGAATCATATGTGTCAAGTAATACAATAGATTGGCTTGATATGTATAACGCGAATATGACACAGGTAGAAAATATAAATACATGCATAAAAGCATTTACACAAGTGGACAAAGAAAATCCAGTATTAAAAGTAAGCTATAGCCCAGAAGGGCCAACTAATAAAAATGTTACTGTAACAATAACATCAGACGAAAAAATTCAAGCTGTTCCAGGCTGGACACTTTCATCTGACAAGAAAAAAATAACTAAAACATTTGCCAACAATGGAAGCGAACAAGTAACTGTAACTGATTTGTCAAATAATAAAAGTACAACAACAGTTACAGTTACAGGGATTGATAAAATTCCGCCAACAGCTCAAGTAACATACAGTACTAAAGAAGCCACAAATAAAGATGTTACAGCAACCATTACTTCTAACGAAGAATTGCAGAATTTAACTGGCTGGACGCTATCTACAAACAAAAAATCAATGACAAAAACATATACAAAAAATACAACAGAAAACATAAGTGTTTATGACTTAGCAGGAAATAGCAAGACTCTAAGCGTTTCTATTTCAAATATTGACAAGGTATTACCTGAAATTTTAAATGTAAAGAATGGTGAAAAATATTCGAGTCAAGTTACTCCAATTTCTAAGGATAATAATTTAGATAAAGTTGAACTATACAAAAATGGAGTAAAGGTAATTACCTATAAAAATGGAGACTTAATTAAAGATGCTGGAGAGTACGAAATAATTGCTACTGATAAAGCAAAGAATGTAACAAAAGTTAAATTTAGCATTATAGAAAAAATAAAAGGTGATGTAAATGGAGATAAGAAACTTACTATTACCGATTTGCTGCTAGTTAAGAGATATATGGTAAAACTTGTAAAATTTACAAATGAGCAAATTTCCATAGGAGATATGAACCGGAGATGGCAAAATCTCACCAACTGACCTGATGACAATAAAGAGAAAACTTATAGGATTAAAATAAAGGAGGAAAATATATGAAAAAAGTATTTGCAATGTTTTTAATTATGATAATAGTAGTATTATTACCTTTTAACAAATCATTCGCAACAGGGACGTTCACACTAACGATTACACCAAACAAAACAGCAGTGAGAAGAGGAGGTACTGTGGAACTAACAGTAGCATTATCAAATGTAACTGCAACTGGAGGAATAGCAGGTTTAATTGGAAAATTAGAATATGATCATTCAGTTTTTGAAAAAATCGAATTAATCGAAGTAGATAATACCATAATTGCAAATGGAATTGTAACAGGAGAAAATTGGGAAACAATTTCATATAATGATGGATCACAAGTAGCAGCTAAAGAGGGAATGTTTGTTACAAATACATCAGGAGGAACAGGACTAACAACTGGTGCAACAGTTATGACCATTACATTAAAAGTATTAAGCACAGCGACAATAGGAGCAACGACGGTTAGAATATCACAACTAGTTGGCAGTGACGGAAGCACAGATATAACAATTGCAAACCCGATTAGTGTGGCGATTAATATAGAAGAACGGAGTACAAGGAGACGTTAATGGGGATGGAAAACTAAGCATTACTGATTTAATACTTGTAAAAAGAAAAATTATTAACATGATTACATTTACAGATGAACAGACAATTGCTGGAGATATGGATCGGAAATGGAAATGTTTCACTAACTGACTTAGTGAAAATAAAGAAAAAACTTATAGGATTAGATTAATAAAATAAAAAGAAGGAGTTTTAATAACTCCTTCTTTTTGAAAATATTCCAAATGAAACAACTTTACGGAAGAATGCAAATACTTTATTATATTTTTGAGGTACTATTAATTCTTGAGAAAGTGTTTGCACATAATTGTATGGGCCATGCTCTTGAATATATGAGGCTTTTTCATCTAATACTTCCATTAGATGCCTATAGAATTCATTGTAATATGAATAAGTAGAATTTGTAGCAATTAGGTTTTTAAAATTATATGCTTTATTCTTTAATAATTTAATATCCGTTAAATTGTGAACGTTTTCAACTTCTTTAGAAAAACATACTGAAATAATTTCGTTTTGGCATTTTAAAAATAAATCTGCGATTTTATTTTTAGTATTGACTATGGCCGAATTAATTTTTTTAACTTTCCTTACATTTCCGTCTGAATACTTAAGATCTTCAAAATACATAGCTAAATAGTTTTCAAGGTCAAGCATTTTATCTAAATTTAATTCAATTTTTTTGTATGTTTTTTTATCTGAAATGGCAATAAATGTATTCTTAAAAATATCATTACCATTTATAGTGCTATGAAACAATGGATAAGTACCTGTAAAGTATGACATTTGCCTTATTATTGCACATTCTAATGGATAGCAATCTATGCTATTTGATGGGATTGATAATCCATAATAAGTTGCATCTAGAATAGGTTTATCTAGGGCGGTTACTGTCATCAATTGAACAGCAGCTTCGTTAATTGCCATTCCCTGTCCTTCTTCAAAATTATATAATCCTAACCTAATTAAATTACCATTTTCATCTTTTACTTCTTGTAAATAATGAATACATTCGTGTAATGCAAATGAATCAACACTATCAAGAGGAAAATCAATGTTAAAATACATAGAATTATCTTTATAATAATACTTTGCTCCGCAAAGTGCATCTGTCATTTTTGCTAAATACATATCTAATCTAGATAGACTTGTAAAAAGATCAGTACGAGAAAAACCATGCTCTGGGAAAGCAGTGCATAGCTTATCAGTGATTTTCTGCGCAATGGAATTAACTTTTATAGTATCAATTTTTTTTATTATATCGATACCTTCTTTTTTTAATGCTAAACCGTGTACTCATTTGCATCTCCTTACAATTTTATATACTTTATTATACATGAAAAATAGGGGCATAACATTTCACAATTATTAAATATTTATTACAATTATGTTACAAAAACGTAAGTACTATCCGATAAAACCCGCACAAATAGCGGGCTTGAAGACAAAGGCTACAATTTTCATAGGGATTTACAAAAAAATAAAAAAAGAATATACTTAAAGCACAATAACTTAAAACAACATTATTCTATTTAGAATATAAAAAAGGAGACACGTATGAAAAAGAAATTATATGTTACAATTATTTTAATTATTGTGTTAACAGCGCTATCTTTAGGAAATTCATTTGCTGCTAGCCCATTTGCATTAAAAATTACAGCAGACAAAACTACTGTAAAACAAGGAGATACTGTTAAATTAACTGTATCACTTTCTAATGTTACAGTTGAAGATGGTATAGGAGCATTAACTGGTGTAATGAAATATGATACAGAAGTCTTTGAAAAGATTGAATTAGATGAAACGGGAATGGCTGAAGAAATAGAAAATGCAAAAGGATGGGAATCAATTAATTATAATGATGGAAGTCAATCAGCAGCTGATGCAGGAATATTCCTAACAAATACTTCATCAGGAATGGGAGTAAAAAAAGATGCTCCAGTTATGTACGTTACTCTAAAAGTTCGTAGTACAGCAAAAGATGGAAACACAACAATTACTTTATCTAACATTGTAGGTAGTGATTCAAATCAAGATTTAGAAGCACAAAATACTAGTATAAATATTAAAATCGGAAGCGGAAAAACAGAAGGAAACAATACAACAAATGATACAACTAAGAACAACACAACAACAAATAATGACACAACAAAAAACAACACAACAACAAATAATGACACAACAAAAAACAATACAACAAAGAACAATGATACAACAAAAAACGACGCAACAAAAAATGACACGACAAAAAATGAAGCAACAACAAATAATACATCCACAGCAAACGAAAATACTAATAAGTCAGCAAGCAATAGCTCAAGTAGCAAAACAAATAATACTACAGGAAAAACTCTTCCATATGCAGGAAACAGTGAAACTATATTATTGGCAGCATTGATAATTGCTTTTATTGCAGGTATTGCATTTATGAGATGTAAACAAATGAAAAATATTTAAATAGAATAATTAAAAAGAAGTATACTTAAGTATGCTTCTTTTTAGTTAAAAAAAAAGAATGGGACGTATGTTATACGTCCCATAATCAAATTTTATTTAACAACTATATTATAAATTTTGTTCTTTATATATATCTCTTTAACAATAGCTTTATCTTTTACAAGGGAACTAATTGTTTCATTTGCAAATACGGCTTGTTTAGCAACTGATTCATCACAATCAAGTGGAACATTAACTGTTGCTTTAAGTTTTCCATTTATTTGTACAGGTACTTCAATCTCGTCATCTATTAATTTATCGTCATCATAAGTTGGCCATGGAGTATTTGCAATTGTATCTTTAAATCCCAATTTTTGATTTAGCTCTTCTGTAATGTGAGGAGCAAAAGGATTTAATAATTGTAAAAACACATGATATTCAGCTTTATTAACTGTTCTTTCTTTATAAAATTCATTTACCATTGTCATGAATGTTGCAATAGAAGTATTAAATTTCATTTTTTCAATGTCGTCAGAAACTTTCTTTATTGCTTTATGTAGCATTTTGTCAAATTTTGGAGAATACTCTGTTCCATCAACACAGAATTCTTGCATATTCCAAACTCTCTCTAAAAACTTGCCACATCCACGAATGCTTTCCATAGACCATGGAGCTGTTTGATCAAATGGTCCCATAAACATTTCATATACTCTAAATGTATCTGCACCAAAATCTCTTATTATATCATCAGGATTAATTACATTTCCTTTTGATTTAGACATTTTTTCACCATTGGAACCAAGTATCATACCATGAGAGGTACGTTTCTGATAAGGCTCTTTTGTAGGAACAACTCCAATATCATATAAAAACTTATGCCAAAATCTTGAGTAAAGTAAATGAAGAGTAGTGTGTTCCATTCCACCGTTATACCAATCAACAGGTCCCCAATAACTAATTGCTTCTTTAGATGCTAGAGCATTATTATTGTGAGGATCCATATATCTTAAGAAATACCATGAAGAACCAGCCCATTGAGGCATTGTATCTGTTTCTCTTTGTGCTTTTCCCCCACAGCATGGACAAGTTGTATTAATCCAATTAGTTTGCTTAGCAAGAGGAGATTCACCATTTTCTCCTGGTTCATAATCTTCGATTTCTGGTAATTTAAGTGGTAATTGATCTTCTGGAATTGGAACCCAACCGCATTTATCGCAGTGAACCATTGGAATTGGTTCTCCCCAATAACGTTGACGAGAAAATACCCAATCACGAAGTTTATAATTTACTTTCTTTTCACCAATCTTGTTGCTTTCTAAATATTCTATTACCTTAGTTTTAGCGTTTTCAACACTTAAACCATTTAAAAAACCTGAATTAATAAGCTTGCCAGTTTCTACATCTGTGAATGCTTCTTTTTCTAGGTCACATGTTATATCACTAGAAATTGGTTCTACTACTTGAATCATAGAAATTCCAAATTTCTTTGCAAATTCCCAGTCTCTATCGTCGTGTGCTGGAACAGCCATTATAGCACCTGTACCATATGTTATTAAAACATAATCAGATACCCAGATAGGAATTTCTTCCCCGTTAAGAGGATTAATAGCTTTGAATCCTTTTATTTCGACGCCTGTTTTTTCTTTGTTTAATTCTGATCTTTCAAAATCTGATTTTAGGCTTGCTTGGTTTTGATACTCTTTTATTTCATCAATATTTGTAATTCTATCTGCAAATTCTTTTAAAATAGGATGTTCTGGAGCAACAACCATGTAAGTAGCCCCAAATAAAGTATCAGGTCTTGTTGTATAAACTGTTAATGATTCATTACTATCTGTAATTTTGAATTTAACTTCTGCACCTTCTGAACGTCCAATCCAGTTCTTCTGCTGAATTTTGATTTTTTCTAAGAAATCAACATCATCTAGGTCGTCAATAAGCCTTTGAGCATACTCTGTTATTTTAAGCATCCATTGACTTTTTTCTTTTTGAACTACTGGTGAACCACATCTTTCACAAACACCATTTACAACTTCCTCATTAGCAAGACCAACCTTGCATCCTGTACAGAAATTGATTGGCATTGTAGCTTTATATGCTAATCCATGTTTATATAATTGAATGAAAATCCATTGAGTCCATTTATAATAATTTGGATCTGTTGTATCAACAACTCTTGACCAGTCAAAAGAAAAACCAAGTGCTTTTAATTGTCTTGTAAAGTTTTCTATGTTTTTCTCTGTTGTGACTTTTGGGTGAACGTGGTTCTTAATTGCATAGTTTTCAGCAGGCAATCCAAATGCATCAAATCCAATTGGATAAAGTACATTTAGACCATCCATTCTTTTCTTTCTTGCTATAATATCAAGAGCAGTATAGCTACGAGGATGGCCAACATGCAATCCTTGACCAGAAGGATAAGGGAATTCAATTAATCCATACCATTTCTTTTTAGAATGGTCATCACTTGCATTGAAAGTGCCTTCGCTATACCATTTTTTTTGCCACTTTTCTTCGATTTTTGTAAAATTATATTCTTCCATAAATCGCATTCCTTTCTTTATTGTATATAATGGCGGAGCGGGTGGGATTCGAACCCACGGGCCCGGTTAAGGGCTACACTGATTTCGAGTCAGGCTCGTTATGACCACTTCGATACCACTCCAATTAATAAAGTATATATTAGCATATTTCTTATGTTTTTTCAAGACGGCAAAGTATAATAAATTTAGTATTTTGAATAAGAAATAACTTATGTTTGATTTTCAAAAAAATTTCTTATATAATACAAAAAAAGTAAAATGAGGTGAAAACAACGAAAAAGCTTTTGATAACGGAAAAACCAAGTGTGGCAATGGAAATAGCAAAAGTATTAAAAATAGATGCTACAAGAAAAAATGGATTTATAGAATCTAATGAGTGGATTTTAACGTGGTGTGTAGGACACTTGGTAACAATGTCTTACCCTGAAAAATATGATGAAAACCTTAAGTTTTGGAGATTAGACACTTTGCCGTTTATGCCAAAAGAATACAAATACGAAGTTATATCAAGTGTTCAATCACAGTTTGAAGTAGTAAAAGGACTCCTTACAAGAGATGATGTAGATACAATTTATGTTTGCACTGACTCTGGAAGAGAAGGAGAATATATATATAGACTTGTTGATGCAATGGTAGGAGTAACTGGAAAAGAGAAAAAAAGAGTTTGGATAGATTCACAAACAGAAGAAGAAGTAAAAAGAGGAATAGAAAATGCTAAAGACTTATCAGAATATGACAGCTTATCAGACTCGGCTTACTTAAGAGCAAAAGAAGATTACCTTATTGGTATTAATTTTTCAAGACTTTTATCAATAATATTTCGGAAGAAGAATTGCAAAAGAACTTAATCAAGAAAAAATGTCAATTTCTGTTGGAAGAGTAATGACATGTGTACTAGGAATGGTAGTATCAAGAGAAAGAGAAATAAGGAATTTCACAAAAACGAAATACTATAAGATAGTTCGGTAGTTTTAAAAAAGAAGATGGTGGCTTTACAGCAGAGTGGAAAGTAAATGAGAACTCAAAGATATATCAATCACCTAAGTTATATAATGAAACAGGGTTTAAGAAAATTGAGGATGCCAAAGATTTCATTATTTCACTGCAAGGAAAAGATGCAAAAGTAACAGAAGTAAAGAAGTCAAAGCAAAAAGAAAATGCACCATTATTATTTAATTTAGCAGAAATACAAAATGAATGCACGAAACGTTTTAAAATTAAGCCTGATGAAACACTTGAAATTATACAAAACTTATATGAAAAGAAACTTGTAACCTATCCTAGAACAGATGCAAGAGTTCTTTCAACAGCAGTAGCTAAGGAAATATCAAAAAACTTAAATGGTTTAGTAAAAGGATACAAAGATGAAGAGGTACAGTCTTTCTTAAGAAAAATGATTGATGAAAAGTATTCTACTAATTTGCTAAAAACAAAGTATGTAAATGATAGCAAAATAACAGACCATTATGCTCTTATACCTACTGGGCAGGGATTTGAAAATTTGGACAAGCTCCCTGATATTCAGAAAAATGTGTACAATATTATTGTAAAAAGGTTTATTGCTATTTTTTATCCACCAGCAGAATTTAGTAAGGTTTCTGTTAATATAGAGGTGGAAAAAGAATCATTTAGTACAAGTGGGAAAGTTTGCCTAAATTCGGGGTATTTAGAAGTACTAAACAACAAAAAAGATGAGGAGAAGGATTCGGAAAATAATAATTTAGAGATTCTTGGTATGCTAAAAAAAGGAGATAAATTAGAAGCGGAGAATTATGAAGTAAAAGAAGGAGAAACAACTCCTCCTACTAGATATAATTCAGGTTCAATGATACTTGCAATGGAAAATGCCGGTAAGCTGATTGAAGATGAAGCTTTAAGAGAACAGATTAAAGGTGCTGGAATTGGTACAAGTGCAACGAGAGCTGAAATAATTAAAAAACTTGAAAGAATTTCATATATTTCAATAAATACTAAAACGCAAATAATAACTCCAACAGAAAAGGGAGAGAAAATATATGACATAATTTATAAAGCTATGCCAGATATGCTTAATCCTGAATTAACAGCAAGTTGGGAAAAAGGCTTAGATATGGTTGCAAAAAAAGAAATTCCACCAGATATATTTATGCAGAAACTAGAAAATTACATAAAGTCAAAAGTAAATAAGCTTGTAATACCAATGTAGACAAACTTGTTATTTAAGAAATATTAAAAAGAGTATGGATTTATAATGGTATTTTGTGATAAAATATATCGAGTAAAAAAGTAAAACACAATGGAAAAGGGTGAGAAGAGTTTGAAAAAAGCTAAATCACAAGAAGTAGATTTATTATATAAATCAGAGAAAAAGAATAAAAAAGATAAAAAACAGAAAAAGCAAAAAAAACATGATATTGAAAATAGCGAAAATGATTCGTTTAATTTTGATGATGAAATTGTGATAGGTGTAAACCAACAAGAAAACAAATCAAAAAAAGACAAAAAGAAAAAAAGAAAGAATAAAGATAAGAAAAACAGAGACAACAATAATACTAAGACAGATAAAAAAGAAAAGAAAAAGAGTAAAAAAGCAAGAGTTGCTAAATATAGTATTCTCGTAATTATAATTTTAGGATCAATTATAGCTTTTTTCTTATCACCTATTTTTGACATAAAAAAAATTACTGTAACTAATAATGTAAAATTAAGCAGTGACGAAATAATTAGCTTATCAGGAATTTCTACAGATAAAAATATGTTTAAAATAAGAATTGGACAAGTGAAAAAAGCTATAAAAGAAAATCCTTATGTTGAAAGCGTAGAAATAAAGAGGATATTGCCTAGCGAAATAGAAATAACAGTAAATGAAAGATTTGCTACATATATGATTGAATATGGAAGTGGAGTACTATATATAAACAATCAAGGATATATGTTAGAAATATCAGAACAAAGGATAGAAACACCTATTATTACTGGGTTAACTACTCCAACAGATGACTTTAAACCTGGCAATAGACTTTGCAAAGAAGACTTGATTAAACTTGAAACAGTTTTAAAAATTATGGATACAGCTAATAGCTATGAAATTGGTCAGTTAATTACTCAAATAGGCATAGCCGATAAAAACAATTATACATTATATTTAGAAAGCGAAAGGAAGACAGTATATCTGGGGAATGCAAGCAATATCAATACAAGAATAATGTACCTAAAAGAGATATTAGAAAAGGAAAAGGGAATAGAATCAGAAATTTTTATTAATGGAGACATTAATAAAGATGATGTATATACAAGAGAAAAGGTATAAAGTATTGTTAATTTACCAATAGTGTAGTATAATATAAGGCGTTGTTTAAAGAGGTGAAAAGATGAAAAAAAATAGTATAGCAATATTATTAGGTGTTGTATGTGCAATACTTGTATATGCTATTTCAATTCAATTAAAGACAATTGATGAACTAAATAAAACAGTATCTGGTTCCATTTCTGAAAATGGACTTAGAGATGAAGTGCTTAAATGGAAAGGAAGATATGACAGTATTTATGCTAAACTTCAAGAAGAAGAGAGCAGACTAGAAAAAGTCAGAAAAGAAGCATCTTCAGATGATGAAGCTTCAGCAGGGACAAGAGAAGAACTGAAACTAGTAAATAGAATGCTTGGATTTACTGAAGTGACCGGAAAGGGAATTACAATAGTATTAGATGATAACAAAGCGCAAATAGCAGAAGGTGTTTTACCTGGAACAATAGCAGATTATTTGGTACATGATGATGACTTAATTAGACTAGTAAATGATTTGAAAAATGGTGGAGCAGAAGCAATTTCCATTAATGAACAAAGAATAGTAAGTACAACAGGTATAGTTTGTGATGGGAACGTTGTAAGAATAAATGGACAAAAAGTAAGTGCTCCATTTGAAATTAAAGCGATAGGCTATCCAGAAAGACTTATTGGAACATTAAACTTTCCTGAAGCAATTTTAAGCACGTTACGTTCAGTAGGAGTTGTAAAAGAAGAACCTAAAAAATCGAATTCAATAACAATTCCAAAATATACTGGAACTATATCTATAAAGAATTTAAGTGCATTAGAAGGGCAGGGTGAATAAGTTTGAAAGGTAGAGGAACAATAATATTTACTATAGGAGCTGTAGTAGCCTTATTGGTAGCTATAATTTTAATGCAATTTAGAACAGTTGAAGAAACTGATATAAGTACTTTAGAAGCAATGAGAGAAACTGAATTAAGAGCTGAAGTCGCAAGCTGGAAAGAAAAATACGAAGAAGCAAGCAAACAACTTACTGAAACGCAAGCAAAAATAACAGAATATTACGAAACAATGGAAAGCAAAGATGAAGCTGCAAAAGTATTAGAGCAGGAACTACTTCAAGCAAAAATGAGAATTGGGCAAGAAGCTGTTACTGGAAGCGGAATTGAAGTTACTCTTGAAGACAATATAGAAACTCAAATAGATGATTATGATATTTATAAACTTATAAACGAATTAAGACTTGCAGGTGCAGAAGCAATATCTGTTAATGAAGTTAGAATAACAGCAATGAGTGATGTAAAGAGCATTGCACCAGGACTTATACATATAGATGGAAACCCACTACATTCACCATATATTATAAAAGCAATAGGAGACCAAACTTATTTAGTAAGTGCGTTAAATCAAAAAACATATGGATATATGGACTACGTTATTAAAAGTTATGATAAAACTGGTTATATAACTACAAGAGAATCAATAGTTATACCAGCGACAAAGAAAGTGATGAAATTTGAATACGCTGAGGAGGTAAAACAATGAGTATTTTAATTGCAATTTTAATAGGATGCTTAATAGGAGCGCTTTTAGGAATCAATGCACCAATTATATCTTATACATATTCAAGTTACCTAGCAATTGCCATTATAGCTGCTTTAGATTCAGTGTTTGGAGGAATTTCATCTGTAGTAAAAGGAAACTTTGATCTTAAGATTTTTGTTAGTGGATTTTTCGGAAACGCTATATTATCAATTTTACTTACATACTTAGGACAAAAATTAAATGTAGATATCTATTTAGCTGCAATTATTGTATTTGTGGGTAGAATGTTTACAAACCTTTCTATAATACGTAGGTATTTTTTAGAAAAATGGAGCAAAGGTAAAAACAAAAAGGAAGTTGAAGAAGATGCAGGAAAATAATTTAATGAATATGCCTTCTAGAATAACGCCTGACATAATTATGAAAATGTTTTTTACAGATGTTTGCGGAAAAGAAGAAGTGTGCGTAGCAAGAGAAGCTCTAATGATTACTCTAAATTATAGAATAAGCGATGACACGGTAAGCATAAATGAATTGCATAAGTTAGGGGTTTTATCTACTGGAGAACCATGGACAATAGAATTAAAGCCTAGATTAGAAGGCCAAAGACTATTGGAGCAAAAAAAGCAAAGAATAACCCCAGAACAAGAGGGACTTTATACAGAATCACCTGTAATTGAAATAAACAATGTGGAGAAATTTAAACAGGCATTATTTAGATATGTTACGGAATACTGCAAGAAAGAATCATCATGGACAAGACCACTTATTGCTGATGAGTGGAGTGACTGTGCACTATATACAATGGCTACAATATGGACAAGCGCAACAAGACAAGATTTTTCTAATCCAATTGCTTTTCTTGAAAGATATACTGATTTCTTAACACAAGACCAATGGGAAGATCTAAGAAGTCCTAAAATCGCGATGCGAGGATGTGGACTAGAAATATTCAGTGAAGTTGCACCAAATATGGATGAACGAGAAACTCCAAATCAGTTCTGCTTATTTATTAAAGATAAAAATGGAAGGAAACACTTTTTTCCAAGTGTGTGCTTTGGAATTCAAGGGGACAAAGCATATGTTTGTGCAATTCACAATCTATATGGCAAAACTAATGAAGAAAGTGCTGAATTGGCGGAATTTAGAGATACAATAAGAGGAAGAGGAACAGAGCCTCTTGCTATTGCAAGCTTAATAGCGTTTATACAAGAAGCAAAAGCAAGAGGAATACATCAAATTGTAATGCCAGATAATTTTATAATGCAGTATACTTCAAAGAATAGAATCCAAGAACACATAATTGATACAACAATTATGGGAAAAAGAAACCGTGGAGAAGATTATCAAACTCTATTACAAGAACTAAGAGCAAAAAAAGAAGAAAAGCTAGATAGCAACCATAGAGGTAGCTTAAACAATAGACTGATGACACTTATGAATATTAGTAGATTCTTTTCGACAGGTCTTAGATTTATCGAAATTCCTGGAGATGTCTCAGACAATCTAACGGTTGATATACAAAATTTTGAGCTAGCTAGAGATGGAATGCAGATAGGAATACCAAGAAAAAAAGTTGAAGATAGACAACAAGATGAAGGAAGTAGATAATATAAAAAAGTATTCATTTTGAATACTTTTTTTGTGCAAAAATGCCGAAAAACCAAGCCAATAAACAGATACGAGCATTGTTGCAAAAATATTACAAAAATATTACAAAAATATGACAAATTCTATTGACTTTTTATAAAAAATATAATATTCTAATGACTGAAAATTGATGGAAGAAATGGAGGCGTACATATTGGCAATCGGAGATATCATCGTTGGCATTGATATAGGCACATCGCATGTTAGCTGCGTTGTTGGCGAAGTGAACAATTTCAACCAGATTGAGGTTATTTGCAACACCATTTCTAAATGTTCAGGAATGAAAAAAGGCAAAATAATTGATGAAGATGAAATTGCCTCAGCCATTTCTAATGTAATTAAAGAAGCAGAGGAACAAGCAAATCTAAAAATTAATTCTGCCTATACAATGATACCAGGTAAGTATGTTACTATAGTACAAAATAGCATTGTAAAAGAAGTTAAAGATAAATTCGCAGGAATTTCTGCAAAAGACGTTTCTTCAGGAATACTACAAGTTAAAGACATTGAAATACCAGAAAATCAGGTATTAATAGACATTGTTCCAGAAAGATTTATTTTAGACAATGGAACTACTGTTGATGACCCTGTTGGAAATCTAAGCTCAAGCTTTACGTTAAAGGCACAAGTTATTTTAGCAGATAAAGAGTATACAAAACAAATTTCTAACATATTTAGAAAAGCAAACTTAGAGGTTGATGGAATAGTGCCAATTGCTTTAGCAGAAAGAAATGTTGTTTTAGATACAAATGAACTAAACGATAACATTCTATTATTAGATGTTGGAGCTGGAAATACCGAAATTGGTGTATTTTCTGGACCATCATTTGAATATACAAATACAATTCCACTAGGTGGAGACAGTATAACTAATGATGTTGCTTTAGTGTTAAATATTTCTGAAGATGAAGCAGACAGATTAAAAAGACAATACCCATTAGCGCTCAAATCATTTATAGATAATGACAATGAAATAATTTTAAACACATACAAGGGAAATTCAAGAAGCAGATCAATTAAGAGCTCAGAACTAATTGAAATAATAGAAGCGAGAATTGAAGAAATTTTTTCTCTTGTAAACAAGGACATAACAGCTCAAGGAGCAAAACAGAAAATTAACAATGTAGTTTTGACAGGACTTGGAATTACAACTATAAATAAAAGTGACATGGCGGGTAAAATTATATTAAATATACCGGTAAAATTTGCAACAGGTAGGGCAATAAGCCAAGTACCTCAAGAATTTAGAACAAGCTATGCATTGGTAAGATACATATCAGGAAGATCATTTGCTAAAACCGTATCAAGTAGCATAGATGCAAGAACAGAAACACACATTTTAAAAGATGCTTTAGAAAAGATAAAAGACTTTTTCTATTCGTAATAATTAAACCAGTTTTTAATTTTAAAAATATACAATATTTATTAAGGAGGAATACTTTATGTTTGATACTAGTGATGAGAACAACTATATGATGGATGGCACAGCTAATATTAAAGTAATAGGTGTTGGCGGTGCAGGAAACAATGCTGTAAACAGAATGATAGAAGCGGGAATTAAGAATGTAGAATTTATAGCAATCAACACAGATAGACAAGCTTTACTACTTTCTAAAGCACCATCTAGAATTCAAATCGGCGAAAAAATTACAAGAGGCCTAGGAGCTGGAGCAAACCCAGATATAGGAGCACAGGCTGCTGAAGAAAGCAAAACAGAAATTGCTGAAAGCCTAAAAGGTGCAGATATGGTATTTGTAACAGCTGGAATGGGTGGTGGAACAGGTACAGGAGCTGCTCCAATTGTTGCTGCTGCTGCAAAAGAAATGGGAATTTTAACAATTGGTGTTGTTACTAAACCATTTACTTTTGAAGGAAAGAAACGTTTAGCACAAGCTGAGCGCGGAATAGATGCATTAAAAGGAAAAGTTGATACATTAGTTGTTATACCAAATGATAAATTACTACAAGTTATCGACAGAAAGACCTCCATTATAGAAGCATTCAAAATGGCAGATGATGTATTAAGACAAGGTGTTCAAGGAATATCTGACTTAATTGCAACACCAGGACTTATTAACCTAGACTTTGCTGATGTTAAAACAATAATGAAAGACAAAGGAATGGCTCACATGGGAATTGGACGTGCAACAGGAGAAAACAGAGCAGAAGATGCAGCAAAACAAGCTATTCAAAGCCCATTACTTGAAACATCAATTGAAGGCGCAAATGGTGTAATCATTAACATTACAGGTGGAGCTGATGTTGGACTACATGAAGCTAACATAGCAGCTGAATTAGTTCAAAGAAGTGCAGACCCAGAAGCAAATATTATCTTTGGTACAGTTACAGATGATTCTTTAGGAGATGAAATCGTAATTACTGTAATCGCAACTGGATTTGAAAAAGAACAAACAATATCTAGCATAGGTGTTGAAAACTTAGTTACAAATACTTGGAACAAGAAAATTAATTCTATTCCAGCAACTGAACCAAGTAGCAACAACCAAAATGAATTAGATATACCATCTTTTCTAAGAAAAGGAAAAGGATTAGTAAAATAGTCAAAATAAAATAAATAAAAAAAGAAATCATCGAATGTAGTAGATGATTTCTTTTTTTTGACACCATAAAATGACAGCTTTTTTAATTAAAGGGTAGTACAATTGCATTAAGTAAAAGAAAGAGTTAAAGAAATGACAATCTATATTGATATTGTAATTGCAGAGAACCTATGCATGAATTATATAATTCTTTATACAATGGCAATTGTATATAAAATAAAACCTCAAAAAATAAAGTTGCTTTCATCTTCTGCAATTGGATCTGTATATGCTGTATTAGCATATACACAAGATATAGAAGCATATTCCACAATGCTCCTTAAAGTACTACTTTCAATATCTATGGTATACATTGCATATAGCCCCAAAGATATATGGCATCTAATAAAACAATTAATAACATTTTACCTAATATCTTTTGTTTTTGGAGGAGTAGCTTTTGCAATGCTATATTTTATACAACCACAAAATATTATGGTTAAAGGTGGATTATACATTGGTACTTATCCTATTAAAATAGTATGCATAGGTGCTATTATTGGATTTGTACTAATAAAAATTACATTAAAACTAATTAATGGAAAACTTGCAAAAGATAAACTCTTTTGCAAAGTTAAAGTAGTGATTAATAATAATGAAATTGAAATAAATTCTTTAATAGATACAGGAAATATGCTTAAAGAGCCAATAACAGGAGCACCTGTTATAGTAATAGAAAAGAACTGCTTAGAGCCTTTAATACCGGAGATGGTTTTAAATAATTTAGATTCAATAATGAAAGGAAACCACACAGACATACCTACTGAATATATTCAAAGATTTAGAGCAATTCCTTTTTCTTCTTTAGGAAAACAAAATGGAATGCTACTGGGAATAAAACCAGATAAGATATATATTGAAACAGAAGATGAATTAATACAAGTACAAGATGCTATTATAGGAATCTATAATGGATATATAACAAAAAACGGGCTATATTCTGGACTAATTGGAATAGACATTTTTGAAAGGAGAAATAGCAATGAATTTGTTAGAATTGCTGAAAAACAGCATTAATACATTATATGTAAAGTATTTAAAGGAAGGTAACATTGAAAACTTTCCTATATATTATATAGGAGGAAGCCAAGTACTACCGCCACCGTTATCTCCTAAAGAAGAGGATGAACTACTTAAAAAATTAGCTAACAAGGATATAGAAGCTAGGCAGACATTAGTTGAAAGAAACCTAAGGCTTGTTGTTTATATTGCAAAAAAATTCGAAAATACTGGTGTAGGAATAGAAGATTTGATTTCAATTGGGACTATTGGACTAATGAAAGCAATTAACACTTTTAATTCAGGCAAAAACATTAAGCTTGCAACATATTCTTCACGTTGTATTGAAAATGAAATACTTATGTTTTTAAGACGAAGTAATCGAATAAAAGGAGAAGTCTCGATTGATGAACCTTTAAACCAAGATAGTGACGGAAACGAATTGCTACTATCAGATATTTTAGGAACAGACCCAGACGTCATTTCAAGAAAAATGGAAGATGAAGTAGACATTAAGCTATTAAGGTCCTCAATAGAGAAATTAAACAAAAGAGAAAAGAATATAATGGAGTTGCGTTTTGGCTTAGAATCAGGCACAGAAAAAACACAAAAAGAAGTTGCAGATATGCTTGGAATTTCGCAAAGCTATATTTCTAGATTAGAGAAAAAAATAATAAGCAAAATGAAAAAAGATATAATGAGCAAGACAGGTTGAAACATTCTTTTTAAGAATAAAAACCCTTCTTTTGGAAATAATGTAATTAACATTATTCCAAAAGGAGGGTTTTGTTTTGATAAGCAAGGTGGAGATTTGCGGAGTTGATACTTCAAAATTGCCTGTGCTTACAAATGAAGAAAAGAAAGAACTTTTTGAGAAAATAAAAAATGGAGATAGTAAAGCGCGAGAAAAATTTATCCAAGGAAATTTAAGACTAGTTCTTAGTGTAATCCAAAGGTTTGGAGGAAGAGGAGAAAATGTAGATGACCTATTTCAAGTCGGCTGTGTGGGACTAATTAAAGCAATTGATAATTTTGACACTACGTTAAATGTGCAGTTTTCAACATATGCTGTTCCTATGATTATTGGAGAAATACGAAGATATTTAAGAGATAATAACATGGTTAGAGTAAGCAGGTCTGTAAGAGACTTGGCATATAAAGTAATTCAATATAGAGAAAAATCAATAAAAGATACACGGAAAAGAACCTAATATAGAAGAAATAGCAAAAGCCTTAGAGGTCGAGAAAGAAGAAATCGCATTTAGTTTAGATGCCATTCAATCGCCAGTATCACTTCAAGAACCTGCGTTTAATGATGGAACTGATAATGTATACATTATGGACCAAATAAGTGATACAAAAAATACAGATGAAGGCTGGGCAGATAATATAACTATTTCTGAAGCAATGAAAAAACTAAATTCAAGAGAAAAAATGATAATATCTAAGCGTTTCTTTGATGGAAGAACACAAATGGAAGTTGCAGACGAGATTGGAATATCACAAGCACAAGTGTCAAGACTTGAAAAAAGTGCAATAGATAGAATTAGAAAGATGTATCAGTAACAAAAAAACTCTACTCAAAACAAGGCAAGCGCCTTGTTTTTTATATACAATATATTGTAAATTAAATTTAAATAGTGTATATTATATTTGGCAAAACAAAAGAAGAAAGAAGGAAAAAGTATGAAAAAACAAACAGGAATAACTCTAATTGCACTAGTAATTACAATAATAGTGTTGCTTATATTAGCAGGCACAGTAATATCAATGTCAACAAGTGGAGATGGAATCTTTACAAAGGCAAATGAAACGGTAGATAAATGGAATGAAAAGGTATCAGAACAAGACAATACAATTACGGGACTTATTGATTATATGGACCAGTATATGGATGCAGGCGAGCTAGTAGGCAAATATATATATTACGAACCAACAGGTGGGAAATTCGTTATAGCATCGCAAAATGGTGATACAGTTACACTAAATCCTGTAACATTTCCTTCATCATATGAGTATACATTATCAGGAGCGTACAAAATAATAGGTGGAGTGAAAAAGTCCGTTAATCCATCAGAAAGCGGTGCTCAAATCGATGCGACGTATGAAGAACTTGACGCAAGAATAAAAGCAGAACAAGATGCGGCATGTACAGAACTCTTTGCAGGTGATCCACGCATAATATCAGCAATTAATACAAGGCAAGCTTTTGAATATACAAATATGGTTGGAGATGTAAATAGCATTATAGCAAATGCAAATGGAGATATGCAAAATATAGAAACAAATTTAGCTGCAAAAATAGAGGAGTATAAATCGAGACTATACATAACAGATACACAAATGGATAGTTATAGCCAGCTGGGGACTTCTGCATTTGCCGCAGCCGCATACTTAGCGCCTCTAGCAATGGATTCAGAAGAAGCTGATTTTAATGTTTGGATGACTTATACTTCATTTATACAATCTGTATATTCAGGAGAAACAGCTATAGAATCTCTTGACCAAGAAGAACAACAGCTAGCGCGAATAGGACTATTACTACAAAAAATTGCATCGATAGATTTTATGACAACATATTGGATATATGGTACTGATGAATGGTTGCAAGGCGAAATGAATGAGGATCCATACTATGCTGCTGCACGCAAACCTCAAATGACACCAAGCCTTGATTGGAATAAAGAGGGTTATGATCTTTTGCGTTATGGACCCGCAGGAGAAGAGACACCATGCAAAAATACTAAGTACTTAGCTCCAGTTGTAATAGTAAATGTAGATGCGCTTGAAGAAAATGAAGATGGAACATATACAATCCCAACACTATAAATAAAAGAATACTACTATAACTAACTTTTACGAACACTTATAAAATTAAAATAGAAGTCAGAAATATTTTCTGACTTCTATTTATTTTTTGATTGAATATACTATAAGCAAGAGGTGATTACATGCCAAAGAAAGGATTAGATTTTAGACACAAAGAAGTCATAAACGTAAATGATGGGAAACGCATGGGTTTTGTACAAGATGTAACAGCAGATTTGGAAACAGGTACGATTACATCAATAATAGTGCCACGGAGAAAACAAATTCCTGAGCGCATTCTCAAGTGCAAATGATATAATTATTCCGTGGCAAAATATAAAATGCATAGGCGACGACATTATATTAGTAGAAATATAATAAAAAAATTTTAAAATTTTTTAAAAAAATATTGACAAACGTAAATATTTTATGTTATCATAAGAACGTACCAAGCAAGAGACAAATCTTTTTTAAAAAAACATATATATAAAAATATGAAATTTTAAGTAATATTTTTTCTGTAAAATGCATAAGATTACATTAAGGTAATCTTAATATTTTTTTGCGAAAAAAATATTTTAAAATATTTTAAAAAAAGTGTTGACTTTTGTTTTTTTAGGTAGTATAATCACAATTACCCTGTGAGAAGCAGGGTATTAAAAAGCACATTGAAAAGTAAACAATAAATCCTTTAAGAGACCAAGCGGTAAGTATGCTGTTTTGAATGGCATACGTACCAAAAAGTAATTTAAAAAAAGAATGAGCTAAGAACTCAAATTAAAGAAGATATTAATGATAAATTAATATACCAATTAACAAGAGAGTTTGATCCTGGCTCAGGATAAACGCTGGCGGCGCACATAAGACATGCAAGTCGAACGGAAGTCGTTATACTGAATTTGAAATGAACTGTGAACTTGTTCAGAGGGACTTGATGATGATTTATAACAATGGCTTTAGTGGCGGACTG
>JAFXVF010000003.1 GCA_017524665.1 Clostridia bacterium
AAAATATTTATGATAATTTAAAAGATAACTTAGAATACTTAAAAATCAAATATAACGTACTAATTAATAGTGATATTGTTATCCGTGAATTCACTTTAACTGCTAATGATAAAGAATATAAATCATTTTTAATTTATATAGATGGCATGATAGATTCAAAAATGATTAATGATTTTGTGCTTAAACCTCTTATGTTACGTAACTTCTCGAATACTTTTGTTAAGGAAAACACTAAAACTGTTACTATTTCAAAAAATTTGAAAATATGCAAAATAAAAAGAACAAAAATTGATGATTATATTTATAATTCACTTATTCCTCAAAATACTATAACAAAAGAAACTCAGTTTTCAAAAATCATCTCAGATATTAATTCTGGTAACTGTGCACTTTTTATAGATACTGTTTCATCTGCTTTTAATATTGAAGTTAAGGGTTTTAAAGCTCGTGCTGTTTCTGAGCCAAACAATGAAATTGTAGTACATGGCTCTCAAGAAGCTTTTGTTGAAAACATAAGAACAAATACTTCTTTACTTAGAAGAATTGTAAATAACGAAAATTTGGTAATAGAGTCTACTAGTGTTGGGACTATAACAAGAACAAAAGTTGCAATTTGCTATATGAAAAATATTGCAAATGATGAATTAGTATCAGAAGTAAAATATCGTATAAATAATTTAGGAATTGATTCTCTAGTTTCTTCTGGTCAATTAGATCAATTGATACAAGACAACTCAAAAATTGCAGACCCCCAAATCATCTCTACAGAAAGGCCTGATAAAGCAGCAAACCATTTACTAGAAGGTCGCGTTGTTGTAATTGTTAATGGAAGTCCATATGTTCTTATAATGCCAGGTTTATTTATGGACTTTCTATCTTCCCCAGAAGACATGAATTTAAAGCATCAATTTGCAAATCTTTTAAAAGCAATAAGATTAATTGCAGCTTTTTTTGCTTTGCTACTTCCTGGCATTTACATTGCTATTACCAATTATCATCAAGAGCTAATTCCTACAGAATTGCTTTTTGCGATTTCCGCTTCTAGGCAAACCGTTCCCTTCCCTGTTTTTTTTGAGATAATTTTAATGGAAGTTTCATTTGAATTAATCCGTGAAGCTGGGCTAAGGGTGCCATCACCTATGGGCGCAACTATTGGAATTGTAGGCGCATTAATACTAGGAGAAGCTGCTGTAAATGCTAACATTGTTAGCCCTATTTTAATAATAATAGTTGCAATAACAGGAATTTGTTCTTTTGCTATTCCCGATTTTTCATTGAGCTTTAGTCTAAGGCTTTGGAGATTTTTCTATATTTTAGCAGGGTATTTATTGGGCTTTTTAGGTATAGGTTTTGGGCTCTTTGTTAATTTTGCTTTGTTATTAAGCCTAAATTCGTTTGGAGTTCCATACTTTTCACCTTATGCTCCTGTAAGTAATAGTAATGATGAATCATCATTATTTCTTTTGCCTATATGGAAGCGAGATAAAAGAGCAGACTTTTTAAATACTAAAAGAATAAAATCTCAAGAAAAAATAAGTAGAAAGTGGAGAAATTCCTTAAATTAGGAGGTCTATGAATATTCATAAAATTGGTACATTTGAAGCTATAGCACTAATTTGCATAGTTATGGTAAATCATATAATCATAAATATTCCAGAAATAATAATACAATCGACTGGTTCTTCAGCTTGGATAAACGTAATATTTATCAGCATAGTCTCTATTGGGTTTACACTTATTATTTGTTTAATGTTTAAAAAATTTATTGGAAAAGATATTTTAGATATATGTGAATTTGTTGGTCGGAAAATGGTTAAAAATTGGTATTGGTTTGTTATATATTTTTTTGTTTATATTAATCTCAAGCAATTTATTACAATATTTTTCTTCAGCACTTAGGTTAATATATTACCCTAATACCACTGTATATATAATAGTTTCTGTATTTTTAATTGCTGCTGTAATCACTAATAGAGTAGGATTTAAAGCAATTTCAAATATAAACTTAATTATATTGCCTCTACGGCTTAATTAGTATGTTAGTAATATTTTTCTCCACTGCTAAAAACTTTGATTTTGCTAATTTATTTCCTGTATTTGGTTTTGGCTTTGATTCAACATTCTTAAGCCGGGCTTACTAACATATTTGCTTTTGGCGGTATTGCTTTCTTATATTTTATAATGCCTGTCTTAAAAGATTTTAAAAAATTTAAAACTATCTCTATTATCTCAATTATAATTTCTGCTGTTTACCTACTTGCTAGTGTCATAAGTTTATTACTTGTTTTTTCATACGTTTCAGGTACAGACCAGACAATTGCTATATATAGTTTAACTCGTACAATAGAGTATGGGAGATTCTTTCAGAGAACAGATGCTATTTTTATTTTAATGTGGATTTTACTTGTATTATCGTATTTAAGCATCATTGTTGTTCTATGTCTTAATATATTTAAAAAAATATCTAACATTTCTAATAGTAAAGCTATGGTCTATTCCTTTTCCATACTTCTTTTTAGTGTTTGCTTTTTTTCGCAAAATGTAGCCGAACGGGAAATTTATACATGAAGTAATATATCGCTATTTTGAATTAATATTAGTTTTTGGCATAAGTTTTTTCATTCTTTTAATCGCAAATATTAAACTATTAATAAAGAAAGGATCTTCTGCATGATAAAGCGCTTTTTTATTATTGCCATAATTGTTATTCTTCTTTTTGTTCTTGTTAATTCGCATGATGCACGTGGCCTTGAGTCTTTGTCTTATGCAGTAGCTATTGGTATTGATAAAGGGACCGAGAATTTGCTTAGACTTAGTTTGCAATTCTCCGCTCCGGGCTCTGGAAATAGCCGGAGAACGGAAGCCAACAATTTACATCAACAGTAGTTACTACTGTTGAATGTGCTACTATAGACTCAGGAATTAATCTTATAAATAGCTATATAAGTAATCAAGTCAATTTATCTCATGCAAAAATTATAGTTTTTTCAGAACAGATTGCAAATGATGGCATCTCAAAATACATTTCAACATTAGTAAACAATGTTGAAGTAAGACCAGATTGTAATATTGTAGTAAGTAGATGTAGCGCCGAAGATTTTTTAAATAACTCAACTCCAAGCTTGGAAACTCTTTCGTCAAGGTATTATGAGCAAGTTTTATCATCTTATAATTACACTGGGTTTACATCAAATTCAACACTTACAAGTTTTTATTCAGCATATAAGGATTACGCATCACAACCAATTGCAATTTTAGGTGGAATCAATTCAGATGCTACCCATAATGTTGACTTAAAAGATTCATATATTGACTTAAATGGAAGTTATAAGGCAGACGAGACTCCTATAAAGAATAAAACAAATTTGGAATTTACGGGTATCGCTGTATTTAATGATGATAAATTAGCAGGCGAACTTACACGGTATGGATTCAATTTGTCACTTAATGTGTTCAAATAAATTTAAGTCTACTACTCTTTCAGTTCCTAGTCCATTTATGCAAAATCAAATAATTGATTTACATGTTCAAAGTAACGGCACTAATAAAACGCAAGTTTCTATCATAAATGGCCCTCCTTATATAAATATTGAGGTTAATTTGAAAGCATCTGTTGAATCTTCTGAATTTGGTTTAGATCTTTCTAATAACGAAAACTTACAACTTATTGGTGATTCCGCTTCTTCATTTATTAAAAATAATATTTTAGACTATCTATATAAAACATCAAAAGATTTGCACTCAGACATTTGCCGGGTTTGGGAAAGCATTAGCTACTAATTTTTTCACTATAAAAGATTATGAAAGTATAAACTGGCCTAACCTTTACCCAGACAGTTTTTTTAATGTAAATGTCAATGTTGATGTTACAAGTGGATATTTATTAGTACAAGATTAAAGGAGTTTATATGAATATTATCGTTAACATTTTATTCTATATCTTAGCTACTTTTTTAAGTGTAAAAACTGTTTTTTACGGTATCTTTGAGATTCAGCAGAAGAATTTCTTTGGAGGAGTTTTTGTAATTATATTCTCTTCCCTAGTTTACTTGCTTTTTATTATTGTAATGATTTTTAATTAAGCACAAAAAAAGAAGATGTCATAAAATAATAGTAAAATAAAGAACAAGCGCGAGGGAGAGCTTCTATTTTTTAAGGCGACCCTCTCGGGGGGACCGCTGAGCGCTGTTAAGTACGAAGTACTGTTATTGCGAGGGCAATCGTAGATTGTCCCGAAGCAAAAAGGTTAAACTTCCGAAATTCGCCCGCACGAAGTGCGTGGCATCTGCCGAAGGCGTTTTTCTTACAGCGCCAGTGGGATGAGGGGGGTATTTAAAAAATAGACTCTCCCGGGAGCGGAAATTTGGTAGTCTTTATTTATTATTTTATGCCATCTTCTTTTTTGTGCTTTTAGCTATTACACAAATTTTCTTTTGCAAATGAAATTCTTCTTTGGTTTTTGTTTGCTTCGATTACTTTAACTGTCATTTGGTCTCCAATTCTAAAAGTTTCTTTTGTGCGTTCTCCTATAATTGTTTTCTTTTCTTCATCGTAAATATAGTAATCATTTCCTAAATTTTCAAATCTTATAAATCCTTCAATAGTATTTTCTAATTCCACAAAAATTCCAAATGATGTTACACCAGAAATAATTCCTGTGTATGTCTCTCCAATTTTACTTTCCATATATTCTGCCTTCTTTATGTCTTGTGCATCTCTTTCAATCATAACAGCATTTCTTTCTCTTTCAGATGAAATTTCTGCATAGTTTACAGCTTGCTTTTGCCACTTGCCTTTAAGGCTTTCTTCTATTTCATAATTTTTTCCTATATATTCTGAAATAACTCTATGAATAAACAAGTCTGGGTATCTTCTAATTGGAGATGTGAAGTGGCAGTAGTATTTGCTTGCAATTCCAAAGTGGCCTTTGTTCTGGCTTTCATATTTTGCCTGTTTAAGTGTACGAAGAATCAATGTTGAAATTACCTTTTCTTCTGGCTTGTTCTTTATTTCATTTAATACTTCTTGGAAATTTTTTGGTTTTACTTCGTTTTTATTTACTTTTATCTTATAGCCTAAATCAAATAGAAATTTATTAAGTTCTTCAACTTTTTCTATGTCAGGCATTTCATGTGTTCTATATATAAAAGGTGCTTTTAATTTTTCAAATGTTTCAGCAATTGCTTCATTTGCCGTAAGCATAAACTCTTCTATTATTTTGTGAGCCTCATTTGTTTCATATCTTTCTACGTTTGTTGGCTTTCCGTCCTCATCAAGAGTTATTTTACTTTCGGGAATTTCTAAGTCTAAGTATCCATTTGAAATTCTTCGCTTTTCTAAAATCTTAGCTAATTTTGCCATCCTTTCAAAATGTTTTACGTAAGGTTTATATTTTTTTAATACTTCTTTATCGCTTTTGCTTATGATTTTATACACATCAGTATAGTTCATTCTTTTAGTTACATTAATTACTGCTTTATAAATCTTTGAAGAGGTTACTTTTCCTTTTTTATCTATATTCATAGATATTGATAATGTATACCTATCTTCTCCTTCATTTAAACTACAAATCCCATTGGAAATTTCTTTTGGTAGCATTGGTATTACTCTATCTAACATATAGATACTCGTGCCTCTTCTTATAGCTTCTTTATTAAGTTTGCTTCCATCTTTTACGTAATTACTAACATCTGCTATGTGTACATTTAAAGTATATGTTCCATCTTCATTTTCATATACTGATACAGCATCATCTAAGTCTTTTGCATCTTCTCCATCTATTGTAAATATTTCTTCATTCCTTAAATCCACTCTGTTATCCATAATTACATTGTTGTCTAAATGTTGTACTTCTACCATAGCAGCTTTAGGGAACTCATATGGAACATCATATTGTTTAATAAGAGTTAGCATGTCTATTCCAGCTTCATTTTCATCTCCAACTACTTCTATTATTTTACCTTCCAGTTTTCTATTTTTTGTTGCCTGCTTTGTAATTTCTACAATGACTTTTTGGTTGTCTTTAGCCCCATTAAAGCATTTTTGTGGAATGTATATATCCATTGGAACTTTTCTGCTATCTGGAATTACAAATCCAAAATTTTTACTTCTTCTAAATAAGCCAGCTATTCGTCCTATATCAACTTCTTCGGTTGGTTCTCTATATATTTGTGGTTTTCTTATTTTGCTCTTATTGTAACTTGCTTTTTTCATTCTCTTCTTCTTTTCAAAAAAAACTTTGCTTCTTCTTCCCATAATTTTTTCCTCTTAAATCTACAAAATGGATGAAGCATAGGCTTCATCCACGTTATTAATATAATTATTTACATAGCATATACTATACTTAGTGCAATTGTAAGAACTGCAAAAATTATTCCTAATATAATAGTCCATTTTTTTAGTTTTCCTTCTTTAGTTCTTCCTTTATTTTTTTCATAAAAATTGCTTGTTGTAGATCCCATAATTGTTCCTGATGCTCCACTGTCTTCACTTGATTGCATCATTGCTAAGACAATTAGTCCTAAACAAACAATTACATAAATTCCTATTAATACATATTTTACAACTTCCATTTTATATTTCCTCCAAACTGTAATTCGTTAACAAGGAATATTTTAGCATAGTTTAATGGAAAAATCAAGCATTATTTTCTCTTTAAATTAACTCCTATTATTCCTCCTAGCGCCCCAAAAGTCACTGTCACAATCATCATAATTATACTAGTTAGGTTAACTCCAAAGTCTCCTTCCACAATACTTGATAATAAATATATTACAGAAATATATATTAAGCCAACTGCACTTCCATTAATTAGTCCTTGTTTTTTTATTTTTTTACTACTTACAATGCTACCTATTACCACGCTTATACCACATATTGCAATTATAACTGGAGTTATAGTATTTTCTGGCATGCTTGTATATGCAAGTAATAACGCAAATCCTATAAGTAGTATTACGGTAAAAATAATTGCAATTGCACTCCCCTTTATTATACAAAATACGTTTTTATGTTCCACCGTTTCTAGGGTTTTATCTCCAATGTTCATAAAAAGCCTCCTTAATATACTTTTATTTCATGTATATTAAGGAGGTTTCATATTTATTACAGGTTGCTATTAATTATTAGTTGCATTATTTGTTACAGTATTCTTTACTGTACTATTGGTAGTATTATTATTATTAACCGTATTATTTGTCGTAGTGTTTGTATTGGTATTAGTATTTTTGTAAATATTAATATTTATTTTATTATCTTCTAGATATTTATTCAGTTTTATTACTCTAGAGCCTTGTTCTAGATAAAATTCATCTACGCCTTCGTTTGTAATAGAATATATTTTATCAAATTCACAAGGTATTATTTCTTTACCTATAGAGTTTACTACTCCGTATTTTCCTTTTTTACAAATTACTATTCCTTCCATATATGGAATTGTAATTACACTATTTATACTTTTATCTCCTGCAGTTGTTATTGCTATCTCATTTACTTGGCTATTTTTGTTGTTTTTATCTTCTGATTGAACAATAACTGTTTCTGTATATCCTAGTCTATCACATTCAAAATTTAAAATAATGCTTCCACTCTTATCTGCAAGTCCCCATTTACCATCTTTCTTTAATGGAATACAGTTGTCAAACAAGAACATATCATTTTTTAAATCTGCTGTTTCGAAATATCTACGGTCAATTCCTATATCTTCATTTTCGATATAAACAAGTACTTTTCCATTTTGATTTAAAATTCCATAAAGATTATTGTTTTTTACATAGTAAAGCCTTGCTGATGAATCAATAATTCCAATTTCATCATACATTACTTTGATTTCATTAGTACCATTTGCTGAAAGAATTCCAGATTTGGTTTCGCTTGTTACGATAAATTCATTTGTGCTCTCTATATACTTGATAGCATCATATTTGTCGCCTATTATTGTTGAAAAATCTGTTGTTGAAATAACACCATATTTATTTTCTTTTTTAACTACTAACATGTTTCTAATTATAGATTTCTGAGTGCCAAACTCTTTACCAATCCCAGTATAGCCATATGCTTTAGCTGTTTTCTCATATTGGAGTACTAAGTGTGGTAATGTGTCTAAATAAATTGTATTGTTAGCACTTGCATATCTGAATCTCGTGTTAAAAGCTGCTTGAATTGCTTGAGCTGACGCGTATAGAATACCATTATAGTTTAATACAGGTTTGTCTAATTTGTAGCTATCAAAATTTGTTTTTGTTTCAGAATTGCTTTTATACATAATGTCAGAATTTTCTTCAAGCATGGTTACTTCATCGTCACACTCTACATAGCATTTACTTTTATCTTCTGAGTATTTCTTGTATTCACCATTGTAAAATTTGTATCCTACTAAATTTGCTACACTTTGAATAGGTAAATACATTGTGCTATTATCCTGATCTGATAGTATATAACCAGTACTTATATTTATTTGTTTTCCATTAACCACTAATTTTTGTTTAGCATTTTCAGCCTGTTTTAAAACTAAAATAGCAACAACAACCACAATTATTAATAATATTGCAATAATTATACAAGCTATTACTATTTTTCTACCTTTGCTTTCTTTTTCTTGTTGTTCTCCACTTGTTAATTCCATTTCAAATCCTCCTATTCTTTGGTATATCCATATTTTTTATAAAATTCATCTCTGAACTGTTTCAAGTTGTCATTCTCAATTTCTATTTTAACTCTTTCCATTAAACTAGTCAAGAATCTAAGATTATGAATTGATAATAATCTTACACCTAAAATTTCATTGTTTTTTATTAAATGTCTTATATATGCTCTTGTATAATTTTTGCAAGTATAGCAATCACATTCGCTATCTAATGGAGAAAAGTCTCTTTCGTAGGTTGCATTTCTTACAACTACTTTTCCATTCCACGTCATCGCTGTTCCATTTCTTGCTATCCTTGTTGGAAGCACACAATCACACATATCAATTCCAGCTAAAGCCGCTTCAATTAGGTAATCTGGTGTACCGACTCCCATCAAATATCTTGGTTTGTTTTCAGGCATTTGTGGGCCAACGTAATTTAGAATATCTAAAAATAAATCCTTAGGCTCTCCAACACTTATTCCTCCTATTGCGTATCCTGGGAAGTCCATTGCTACTAAGTCTTCAATACTTTTTTGTCTCAAATCTTTATAAAAGCCTCCCTGAATTATTCCAAAAAGTGCTTGATCTTCTCTTGCATGAGAATCTTGACATCTTTTAGCCCATCTTGTAGTCATTTCCATAGAATTTTTTGTATATTCATATGTTGATGGATATGGTGCACATTCATCAAATGCCATTATTATATCTGCTCCAAGCGCATTTTCTATTTCCATAACTTTTTCAGGTGAAAGGAAATGTCTACTTCCATCAAGATATGATTGAAAATACACACCCTCTTCTGTTATTTTTCTTAATGGTCCTAAGCTAAAAACTTGAAATCCTCCGCTGTCAGTCAATATTGGTTTATTCCAATGCATAAATTTGTGTAACCCGCCAGCTTCTTTTACTAATTCGTGGCCTGGTCTTAAATACAAATGATACGTATTGGCTAAAATAATTTCGGATTTTACTTCGTATTCTAATTCTTCTGGTGTCATTGATTTAACAGTTGCTTGTGTGCCTACAGGCATAAATACTGGCGTTTGGATATCTCCATGTGGTGTATGTATAACTCCTCTTCTTGCCCCACTATTTTTGTCGACATGTAGAAGTTCATAAGTTACTGCCGGGTTCGTCATTGTTAATTTCTCCTTTATAAATTAATAAATAAACATTGCATCTCCAAAGCTAAAGAAAAAATACTTTTGGTTTATTGCTTCTTGATATGCACGTAGTATATATTCTCTTCCTGCAAGTGCTGATACAAGCATTACTAGCGTTGATTTTGGTAAATGAAAATTTGTAATAAGTGCATCTATGCACTTAAATTTATATCCTGGATATATAAAAATATTTGTATCAGATTCAATTGGTTTTACAAGTCCATTTTCGTCTGCTACACTTTCTAATACTCTACAAGATGTAGTTCCACAGGCAATTACCCTTTTCCCATTTCTCTTTGCATTATTAATTTTTTCTGCGTCTTCTGGTTTAATATAGAAATGTTCTGAATGCATTTCATGTTCTTCTATTGTCTCAACCTTCACAGGTCTAAATGTTCCTATTCCAACATGAAGTGTAACATTTGCTATTTCAACACCTTTTTCTTCTATTTTCTTTAGTAACTCTGTTGTAAAGTGTAGCCCTGCTGTTGGCGCTGCTGCTGATCCATCATATTTAGCATATACTGTTTGGTATCTATCCTTTTCTTTTAAGCTTTCTTTAATGTATGGTGGAAGAGGCATCAATCCAATCTCATCTAAAATTTCATTGAAGATTCCTTCATACTTAAATTCTACCACTCTGTTTCCATTTTCTAAAACATCTTTTATTTCTGCTCTTAAGCGTCCTTCACCAAAATTCACTTTTGCGCCGACCTTTAATTTTTTTCCTGGTCTTACTATTACTTCCCACAAATCGTTTTCAATTCTCTTTAATAATAAAAATTCAACATTGGCTCCAGTACCTTCTCTTATTCCATAAAGTCTTGCTGGTATAACCTTAGTATTGTTTATAACAAGGCAATCTCCTGGATTTAAATATTCAATTATATCTTTAAAAATCTTATGTTCAATTGTTTGCTCTGAACGATTTAAAACTAGTAGTCTTGCTTCATCTCTTTTTTTATTTGGGTGTTGTGCTATAAGCTCTTCTGGAAGCTCATAGTCAAAGTCTGAAACTTTCATGTATTATCAGTCTCTCCTATTTTTATATTTTTTCCTGCATTAGCAATTGTATTAATTATTGCTCTTATTTCCTCAATAATGTTATCAGGATCTTTGTCAAATTCTATTTCCATTGCATAATTAAATGATGATTTATGAATTGGTTTAATTTGATATATATTAGGGTCAATGCCTAATTTTCTGCCGTGTGATTGTTTAATATTTTGAGACATAAAATCCCCATACCATTTCATTAAACCATATTTTGCTTCATTTTTATATCCATATTTTTCGTAGTCATGTAATATTGGATATTCATATCCATTTTCTTTTGAGATTCTTTCCAACGTATGGCAAAACTCATGTATAAATGCCTCTTCTGGAAACAAATTAATATTAGCATCATATTTATAAATATAGCTTTTTTCATCATTTGGTAGTCTTATGTTCGCAAAACCAATATCATGATAGTCCATTCCTCCAAGTCCAATCCAGTTGTTTTGCTCATCTAAGTCTGGGCCAATTTCTTCTCCAAATTTTACCGCTGCAAAAATAAAATCATATTCCCCTATTTCAACATATTTTTGAATTAATTTTGAAATATCAGAAGGCGATACATAATATCCGTTTGCATCATCATGGCTTATTGTAGTTATAGGATCTTTTATTTCTATAATCTCATACTCTACTGTCATATTATAGTTTGATAATGTTTTAAAGCTACTCTTAGCTCTAGCCATATTATCCTTCATGTCTTGTTTATCTGCTTGTGTCATGCTTTCTTGCACTCTAATTTGTTTTCCGTCTTTTTCAATAGTTACATCTAAGTTGTCAAACACAAAACAAACTATTTTCCATTCTGTGTTTTTAGGAGTTACTCCAACTTCAAGTTTCAAATCCGAAAACCATGCAGTACCCTTGCAGTCATCTGTATAAGATCCAAGTCTAAATCCAATGCTTACCTCTGTTCTATCCTTAGAATCAAACATAAATTCAACTTTTGTCCAATCAGTAGTTCCTGTTATTGCTTTAGAACACTCTGTTGTATCTGCTATGCAAATTCCTGCCCCAGCAATTGAATTTATATTTTGTGTTAGAACTTCGTCGGTTTTAATCATGCAGCTTACACGGTATGGTGTATTTGGTGTAACAGATACAGTTTTGCTAATCATTGCATCATTAAATTCATTAGAAATAATTTTATAACTATCATGACTTCCATACTTAATTTGTCTATCTCTTTTAAACTCTGAAATGTGTGCATTATATTCCGCTCTAACAAAATCGCCAAAATAGTTTTCTTTATACATATTATATATGTATAACAACGCAGCCAAAACAAGTACTATAAAGATAACGCTAAAAATTTTGCTTCCATTACTGCTCTTTTCTTTCATTTAAAACTTCCTCCATTTGTTTTCGCGCAAACTCTTATGTATAACTATATAATATTAATATCATAAATCACGGGTTTTGTCCATATATACAGAGTATTAAGCATCTATCTTTTTAAACTCTTTTTCACCATTTTTATTTAAGTATAAAAGTAATACTGCACATACTATTGCATATACCATAAGTCCTAGTCCCAGTGTTAATTCTGTTGAAAAGCCATACATAACACATTGTACTAGGCCGAAAATACTTAATCCTGTTAGCATCATTCCAAGTAATACCGCTATCATTGTGCTCATACTTTGTTTTACTACTTCCGTGTCTGACTCTGCATCCATCTTAGGATACTTTAAGTTTATCAGTATTCCTATTGTTTCAGAAACTAATGGTAAAACAAATGATGCTAATAAAATCATTAGAATTTCAATAATATTAAATTCAAATTTTACAAATAGAATTAAGTTACCCACTATAATAAACGGTATCATAATAAGGATTGATGTTAATACTTTTGCTAAAACTATATTAAATGGTTTTGTTGGTAAGCTTTTTAATATATTAAAGCTTTTTCCTTCAAGTGAAATCATAGAACTCGTTATTGATGACATTAAAGACGCGAAACATATTAATCCAAATAGAATAACAGGCATATATGCCTTTATTGTTTCTATACTAGTATCAATGCCTTGCTCTAGAAGTATATCTTCTATTCCATCAAACTTAAAAAATATTACTAAACAAATTACTATAAAAAGTACTAGTCCAAATCCAGCATTAATAACAAAAACTGGTGATGTAGTAAATCTATTTAATTCTTTTTTTATAAGAGCCATCATCGGCTTTCTTGTTTTTATTGTATATTTCTTATCTTTGGAAATTGGCTTTACAACTTTCACTTTTGAGTTAATTTTAAAATATATCTTGCTGAATATAAATATAGTTGCCGCAAAGGCTACAAGGTGTATTGCAATATATATTATTAGATTAATTATATTAAATTCTGTAACTTGATTTACGTATTCACCTGCTGGATAATAAACAACTGTAATTATGTTTCTTATACTCTCAGCGCTCTCGGCAATATTTGCCATTAGCCCCTGTATATTAAATGACATATACATTATTGCAAGTAATAATACAGTTGTAAGTAATATTTGAACAATATTTTTGTATTTGAATTTTGTAGAAAAATATGATATTGCTCCACCAATAATGCAAGAAATTATTATAGGTATTATAGGCAACAGCAATAATGCAATAATTGATACAATATAAAATGTTATATCAACACTTACATATCTTATATATACAAGCATTGCAGGTATTAGTAACAATGAATTATATAAAAGCTCAAATACATAAAATTTAAACATTCTTACAAATAAAACTGTAGATTTTTTTATTGGTAATGACAGCAATAAATTGTCGTCTTTACAGTTAAACAATAAACTTCCTGACTTATATATACCTTCTATTATTGTTAGCATAACAGAAAAAAACGCAAACAAAGCAAGCAATGTAATTTCTTGGTGAACCTGTACTAACGGCTCCATGAGCATGTTTGCATAAGACCATATATAAAACAAGAACATTAATGCTATAAGTATAGGTAATATTTTTTTAGTAGTTTGACTTTGTTTTTTATTTGCAACTTTAAATAAATTCATATTTTGTGTCATACATGCTTTTAATAGTGAAATCATTCTTTTCATGACTAATTCTCCAATTCTAAAAATACTTTTTCTAGAGATTTGTCTCCTTTTATTTCATCCATACTGCCTACTTTAATAAGTTCTCCCTTTTTTATAATTGCAACCCTAGAGCACAATTTTTCTGCAACATCTAGTATATGCGTTGAAAAGAAAATAGTTTTCCCTTCTTTTATCATTTCGTTCATTATTTCTTTAACATCAAAAACAGCTTTTGGATCCAACCCCACAAATGGTTCATCCATTATTAATATTTTAGGATTATGAGCCAATGCAGAAATCAAAGCAATTTTCTGTTTCATACCATGAGAAAATAAATTTATTGTATCATTTAGATTGTTTTCAATTTCAAACATTTTGGCATATTTGTTAATGTTGTTCTCTCTAGTTACCTGATCTACTTCATACATGTCACATATAAAATTAATAAAATCTATTGCTTTCATATTTTCATATAATTCTGGGTTGTCAGGTACAAAAGCCATTTCTTTTTTGCACTGAACTGGATTTGTTTTAATGGATTTACCGTTAATCAAAATGTCTCCTTCGTCAAAATCATGTATCCCTACAATTGATTTTATAAGAGTAGTTTTTCCAGCTCCATTATGCCCAATAAATGCAAATATTTCTCCATCATTTACATTAAATGAAACATTATTAAGAGCAATATTTTCTCCATATTTTTTTGTTACGTTTTTAATTTCTATCATAGCTTTCATTTCCTTTCATTTATTTTTCATGTATATCAATTTGTGTAAATGGTACTTCGATATTGTTTTTCTCTAATCCTATTAATATAGCTTTTAAAGTATCTCTTCTAACTTGTAACTTGTTTATTGGTGCACACGTAACCTCTAATAAATATTGAATACTTGAATCTGCCAATTCTGCTACTCCTAAGTATCTACATCCTTCAGTGTTTTCGTTATTTTTTACTAAATTCATTATATCGTTTACAGCTTTTTCTGCTTCATGTACTTTTACTTCATAAGGCATTGGAATTCTTACATATATTACCTTAGAAACTACTTCAATTTCTTCAATGTTTCTGTTTGCTATTGATATAATATTTCTTGTTGATAAATCCTGAATCTTTGTAGTTTTAAGACCTAGGTCTAAGACTTTACCTTCGATATTTTTATATTTTACAACATCTCCTACTTGAAAGTAGTTGTCTGATAAAATACTGCTTCCTCTTATTACATCTTTTAGCCAGTCTTGTATTGCTAATCCAAATATAACTCCTGCAATTCCAACTCCAGTTAAAACAGAGCTAACATCAACTCCATTTATTTGAAGTACTACAAGCACAGTAACTATTCCAAATACATACCTTAGAATATTTTTAAATAAATGTATATATGTTTTTCTTTTATTATTTTTTGTTAATTTTGATTGGTTTTTTTCTTCTCCTTTGCTAATAAAATATATAATTACTTTATATAGAACTATGCTTATTGCAACAACAATTACTGAACTAATTATATTAGTTTTTAGAGCTTCTTCAAAAAATTTTTTTATTTCTTCCATATTTCTCTCCTATTTTTCCATTATAATTGTAACTGGTCCATCATTTAAAAGGCTTACTTTCATATCAGCGCCAAATATACCTTTTTCAACTGTTATGCCATTTTCTTTGCATTTATTGCAAAAATAGTCATATAGCGGTTCTGCTATTTCTGGCCTTGCAGCATCTATAAATGCTGGTCTATTGCCTCCATTGCAATCTGCATATAATGTAAATTGAGAAATTAATAATAAACTGCCACCTACATCTTTTAATGCCAAATTCATTTTTCCAAATTCATCCTCAAACACTCTTAAGTTGCATAATTTTTTTGCTAAAAAATCCGCTGTCTCTTTTGTATCATTATGTGTTATTCCTACTAATACCATAAAACCTTTGTCTATTTTTCCAACAGTTTTTCCATCCACGTCAACTTTTGCAGTTGTTACTCTTTGAATTACAAGTTTCATTTTAGTTTTTCCTTTCTACTTATTTCAATTTAAAGGAGACCTGTCCTTTTCCATCTTTACTTTGTATATTTGCTATTGCACCATTTATTAATGTCATTTGTGGGGAGACATGTCCAATATCTGCATCAAAAATTATTGGTACATTAAGTTCTCCTATTGCCTGTAATACCGCATCTTTAAATTCAATCCCCATAATTGATTTTAGAGTCATGCTTCTACCAAAAATCACGCCCTTGCAATTTTCAAACCAGTCTGCTTCCTTCATTTGCCATAAGCCTCTTATAATTTCCTCAGAAGTTAATTCGCAATTATCAAAGAACCATATAATTCCATCTTCTTTATATTTTTTGCAAAATTTAGGTACTTTATCAAACTTTGTCCCTACAAGCGAAACAAGAATATCTATGCATCCACCTATTAGTCTTCCCTTTAATTTTATTTCTTTTTCTCCTCTTCCATTTTGCCATTTTACCTTTTTTGTAAGTTTTAATGGTTCAAGTCCAGTAACTTCTTCTTGCCATCCATCTTGATATTTTCCAAAACTTTGTTGTGTAGAATTCTCTCCTTCTAGTATTCTTATATTATTTTTTAATGAATCATGCCATGGTTTCATACCAAAAGAGCCAAAGTTTTCTCCATAAATTGTTGCTATATCGCATATAGTAGTAACACAGAAACTTAATCCTGTTGTATCTGAATAGCCTTGTATCCACTTTGGGTTTTTTTTAATTTTATTAAAATCTAAAAATGGTAATATCTCAAGTAAAAATTCTCCTCCACGTGCAGTAATTATTGCATCAACGTCTTTATTTTCTATAAGTTCCATCAATTCTTTTGCACGTATTTCTTTGGGAGCACTTCTCCCATTTTTATTTTTTCTTACATCAGGTGTTTCAACTACTTTGTATCCTTTTTTTGTTATTTGTGCAATTGCACTTTCAAGCTTTCTTATATGTAATTCATCACCATTTCCTGCAGATGTTGCAGTAACACCTATTGTATCTCCTGGTTTTATAAATTCTGGATATATCATATTGTCCTCCTTAATCTAGCATTTATTATAAAACAAATAAAGGATGATTGCAATAAATCATCCTTTATTTACGTATCTAAATTACATGTGGAAATAGTTATAAGTGTATCGCCGCAATTGTGTAAAAAACGCTGCAATAATTGCTATTTCATCTTGAGATTTATCCTTTGCTATGGCACAAGCAATTGTTGATATTAATGTAACAAATTCACATGAATTCATTTTTAGCACCTCTTTATATCATATTATTTGAGCATGCAAAAAGTTAATCTCTTTTTGTGTAATCATATCCAATTTTACTATGTATCTCTTTATGACAGTTTGAACAAACTAAAATACATTTTTCTGCTTCATTTTTATAATCTTGCCATGACATTGTATTGCCAGAGCCAAGTTTAAATTCTTTTATATTTGCATTCTCATGATGAAATTCTAATGCATCTATACATTTATTATAACCACAAATGCTACATTTTCCACCTAGAATTTTAATTGCCTGTAATTTCATACTTCTTCTTAATATTGTTTTTTGATGTTTTCTGCTTTCATTATTATTTCTTGATGAATCTCCACTGCACTCATAGCAATAGATTCTAGATTTGTTATCTGTCATAAATTCTTTTTCACAGATTTCACAATTTTTTTCATTTTTCGCTTTTTGTTAAAAAGACAATTCGTATTTTAAGAAAAATAGCAGACATTTAAAACATCTGCTATTCTTTGGCTCCTCGTGTCTGACTCGAACAGACGACCTATCGGTTAACAGCCGAGCGCTCTACCGACTGAGCTAACGAGGAATATATAAAATCTAGCGACTTCCTATGTTTCCAGGGGGGTAACCCCCAAGTATTTTCGGCACTAAAGAGCTTAACTTCTGTGTTCGGAATGGGAACAGGTGTAGCCTCTTCGTTATCATCACTAGAAAATTAATAACTAAATTATAAATTGCTTTTCTTTTTCAATGTAGTTTGAATTATACTACATTGAAAATTAAAATGCAATATGTTTATGTGAATATTTTTAGATAAAAATCTAAAATAACAACACACTCAAAAATACATAGATAGAAGTAATTTGTACCTTTACATTCAAATAATAGTGGTTAAGCCCTCGATTTATTAGTATTGGTCAGCTTAATACATTGCTGTACTTACACCTCCAACCTATCAACCAATTAGTCTTATTGGAATCTTACCAACTTACGTTGTGGGATAT
>JAFXVF010000004.1 GCA_017524665.1 Clostridia bacterium
CTATATAAATTAAAAATGATTTATATTCTTTATCATTAGCAGTTAAAGTGAATTCACGGATAACAATATCACTATTAATTAGTACGTTATATTTGATTTTTAAGTATTCTAAGTTATCTTTTAAATTATCATAAATATTTTGGTTAGTTTCATCGATTAGATTTTCTTTAGGAGCAGTAGAAGTATTTCTGGTGATATTAGACATTTGTTCTTCTGGTGTTTCTGGTAGAGTAAAAGCATATGATTTATCTGGACTATACTTAAATATGGCATTAAGAATATTTAATAAATTCAATCCGTTTAATCCTTTCAAAAATATGTATATGGTTAGTATCTGTTAGTAAATAAAAAATATGCATAGTATTAGTGTAGACATTTTTTCAAAAAAAGTAATAATCTTGTTTTCGCCTTAATATAAATGAATTAGATTAGTACAAACATTTTAAGGAGGAAATAAAATGGAAAACCTAGGCTTATACCAGGATATTGCAGATAGAACTCAAGGGGATATTTATGTTGGAGTTGTTGGACCAGTTAGGACTGGAAAGTCAACATTTATCAAACGATTTATGGATTTGCTTGTCATTCCTAATATTGAGAATAATTATAAAAAAGAAAGAGCGAGAGACGAACTTCCACAAAGTGCAGCGGGAAGAACAATAATGACTACTGAACCAAAATTTGTTCCAAATGAAGCAATAGAAATTACGATAGGTGATAACTTAAAACTAAAGACAAGATTAGTAGACTGTGTTGGATACTTAGTAAACAACGCACTTCGGATATATGGAAGATGAAGTGCCAAGGATGGTAAAAACGCCATGGTCGGAAGAAGAAATTCCATTCGAAGTCGCAGCTGAGATGGGAACTAAAAAGGTTATTACAGAGCATTCAACAATAGGAATAATAGTAACTACAGATGGGACTATAACTGATATTCCAAGAGATGAGTATGTTCAAGCAGAAGAAAGAGTAGTAGAAGAATTAAGGGCTCTTAATAAACCTTTTGTTATAGTATTAAATTCTGCAGATGTAGGAAACCAATACACACAAAATCTTGCACAAGAGCTTGAACAAAAATATAAAACAGCCGTAATACCAACAGACTGCGCAAACCTTGGAATGGAAGATATAAATAAGATTTTTGGGAAGGTGTTGTATGAATTCCCAATTGAAAGAATAAATATTAATTTCCCTGGATGGATTGATGGCCTGCCTTTTGATCATCCGCTAAAAAAAGAACTTTATCAAGAAATCCAAAATGCATTTAAGGATGTGCGAATTATAAAACAAGTTGAAAATGGAATTAAGACAATTGAAAAAACGGAGATAATAAGTAGAACTGCTTTAGCAGGAATAAAGCTTGGAACCGGAGATGTTAATATAGACATTAGCTTACAGGATTCTTTGTTTTACAAAGTTTTAACTGAAATTTCAGGAGTTAATGTAGCAAACGAAGGAGACCTATTTGCAACTATAACAGACTTAGCAACTACTAAAAAAGAATATGATAAAATCTCATATGCACTTCATGAAGTAAAACAAAAGGGTTATGGAATAGTTACGCCAACCATGGATGAACTAATATTAGAAGAACCAGAAATGGTTAAACAAGGCTCAAGGTTTGGAGTGAAATTGCGTGCTAAAGCACCATCAATACATATGATAAGGGCTGATATAGAAACAGAGGTATCTCCAGTAGTGGGAAGCGAAAAACAATCAGAAGATTTAGTAAATTATCTACTTTCAGAGTTTGAAAGTGACCCTAAAAAAATATGGGAATCGAATATATTCGGCAAAAGTCTACATGAGCTTGTAAATGAGGGACTACAAAGCAAGTTAGGCAAGATGCCAGAAGATGCGCAAGAAAAAATTCAAGAAACACTTGAAAGAATTGTAAATGAAGGTAGTGGAGGCCTAATTTGCATAATCCTTTAATTAAAAAAACATTTTACTATTAAGTATTAGGAAATCATTGAAAAAGTATTTAGTTTACATTATAATAATGTAAACTAAATACTTTTTTGAAGTTAATGTAAATGAAGGGGGACACTTCATATGGGAATAATAGGAACAGACATTGTAAAAAATATTAGAAAAAATCGAATTGTCTATGTCATTATATTTTTAACTAGTGCAGTTATTCTTCCTTGTATACCTTTTGCAATCGTTAATTTTTATTATATGGATGCAAGACCTGAATTGGTAATAGAAATTTTTTGTGAAATGGCGACATTTGCATTAGTACCAGCAGGCATTACCATGTATAATATTATAATAATGATAAATCCATATAGGAGAAAGATATTTCAAAGATACGGCTCTTATCAAAATATAAAAAATATACTTTGCGAAATAAATGACACATTTGAATGCCAATATGGAAATGCTATTATTTCAAAAAACTATATTGTAGACGTAAACAATTATGAAAAGCTTTCGGCATTTCAAGACATTTTAAGAGCATATACATCATACTCTAAAAATTCAGGAAGTATAATCGTTTTTACGGATAAATATTTTTATAACTTTTCAATTGCTGTACCAAGGTCAAATTTTAAGTATATTTTACCAATATTACAAGATAGGTGTACTAATGCAGTGTTTGATAGTTTTAGTAATACAAAAAAGAAATATGAAGAACTTCCTAAAATTGATGCAAAAGAAATAAAACAGGAATATTTAGAATATAAAAGAGTATTTTAGACATAGGGACGGGGCTTTTGTCTTGCGGGCTTCAGAGCAAAATCCCTGAAACCCGCAAGACAAAAGCCCCGTCCCTATGTCTAAATTGTTTTGATTTACATAGTTTGATTTCCGGGTAAGAAATAATCTACAACACCATAAACTAAAGCACCAATTATTGCTGCAATCCAAGATATTGAATAGCCTGCTACAAAATATTGAGTTAGATATAATACAGCAGCTGCTAGCACAAAACCAACAAAGCCTTTACCAAAAGGACTAGCATGTAGGTTGGTAAATCTTATTATTAAGTAGTCCATAACAGTTAAAACTACAGCAGCCAAAGCTAATGCCCATATGTTACTTATAGTAAATCCTGGTGTAAAAAATGCTGTAATAGCAAGAACTACTGCTGCAGCAATTAATCTTCCAACGATTTGACCTACTGTGCTTCCTACATTATTTTTAGTTTGGGTGTTTGAATTGTCATTGTCCATATATAGACCTCCTTTTTAGAATTTCTTCCATGGTCTTGTAATCATTATTTACTTTTTTAAAAAATATATACATTTGCAAAATAAAAACTATTTGAATAGTTTGTTTTTTTTTGCAAAAAATATTTATAAAATAGGAGAAAGAAATGCTTACTACTTTTGTTAGAGTTATTATTTTATATACATTAGTACTCATCACAATGCGACTTATGGGAAAACGAGAAATAGGACAGCTACAGCCATTTGAACTTGCTATTTCAATAATGATCGCGGATCTTGCAAGTGTACCAATGGCAGATGTTGGGATACCAATTTTAGGCGGAATTGTTCCGATTTTAGGCTTGCTTACACTACACTTACTAATTTCATTTATTAACTTAAAAAGCATAAAAGCAAGAGAAATAATTTGTGGCAAGCCAACTATTTTAATAAGTAAAGGTGTTATAAATGAGAAAGCTTTAAAAAAAGAAAGATTTACTGTAAATGAATTAGAAGAAAGGCTAAGAGGAAACAGTATGCCTAATATATCTGATGTTGATTATGCAATTTTAGAAACAAGCGGGCAAATAACAGTAATTCCAAAACCAGAAAAAAAGGGAACAACTCTAGAGGACTTTAATATTGTACCTAAATATGAAGGAATACCATATAACCTTGTTATAGATGGAAAAGTAATGTATCAAAATTTAAAAATAATACGGCAAAGATTATAAATGGCTTGAATCTGAAAGTTCAAAATATCAAATAAAACCTGAGGATGCTTTAATTATAACTTTTGATGATAAAGGCAAAATTTTTTGCCAAGCAAAGGAGAGTAAAGGTTGAAAGAAATAATAGGCATAATTGTTATTGTTAGCATTGTATGTGCAACAAGCTTTTTGCTACAAAAGTATTTGAATAATACAAGTGACGAAATATTGGCAAAACTTGAAAGCCTAAAGAATGAGATAGAAATTGCCCAAGTTGAAAGTAGTAATACAAAAGTTACAGAAATGTCAGAGGACGTTATTAAAAAGTGGGACGAAATGAATGACATATGGTCTATGCTAGTAGTACACCAAGAACTAGACAATATTAAACTATCTATTTTAGAAGTTAAAGGAGCTGTTTCAACTTCATCTTTTGATGATGCATTAGAAGAGATAGATAAAGCCATTTTCTTAGTGGGGCATATAAAGGAAAAGGAGGCATTTAAGCTTAAGAACGTTTTCTAATGGTATGCTCGTTTTGCAATATAAAATAACATATGTTATAATGCACTTTGAGAAAGGAAGTGCATTTAATATGAAATTAGATTTAGATTATTATTTTAACAATTATGATGATAATGAAGTTTTTAAAAAGGTATTAAAATATAGCACATCACTTTTAGATATGCATGATGCTGCTAAGAAGTTTTTAGAAGAGGAAGTTACAGCTAAAGACTTAAAAGAGAATAATGGAACTTTAGTAGGTGCAAATGTAACTTTTATTGGAAATTATTATATAGGTGAAGGAACAAAGATATATCCAGGAGTTACAATAGAAGGACCAGTATATATCGGTAAAAATGTAAATATTATGCCTGGTGCATATGTTAGACCTGGAACTATTGTTGGAGACAAATGTGTTGTAGGATTCAACTCAGAAGTTAAAAACAGCATTTTGCAAAATGGTGCCAAGATTGCAAGTCTTGCATTTGTTGGTGATAGTTTGCTTGGCAAAAGTGCAAGAATTGGTTCTGGTGTAATTACTGCAAATAGAAGATTTGACCAACAAAATATTAAGCTTAAACAAGATGATGGTGAAAAACTTGATACTGGTTGTGATTTCTTTGGATGCATTATGGGAGATTACTCTCGTATTGGTGCTAATAGCGTTACATCTCCTGGTACTTTAATTGGACCATATACTTGGATTTATCCTGCAACTTCTCTTCATGGATTTATTCCAGCGGAGAAGAGGGTTTACAATAAGAGTAACTGGACAATTGAAGAAAATACAAAAACGGAATTGAAATAGAAGTTTTAAAAAATAGACTCTCCCGGGAGCGGAAAGTCTATTTTCTTTTTAAATGATGTACGTTATCTAAAAACGTTGCGTATTTATCTGCAAGCGTAATAATATAGCTAACTTTGTATTTAGGAAGGACCACAGTTAAAGGCCACATGTGTTTTAGAATTGCATCTTGTTCAACTTTATTTAATGGAAATTCTTTCATGGCATTATTTAGAGCAACTCTTGGATGCCTAAATGCATGTAATCCTTTTCCGTCAGGACGAGGTTTACGCCAATCATATAGGAATAAATCATGCAGAATTCCTGCACGAGCAGCAGAAGTGTAATCTGCATTCCATTTTTTAGCCATTTTATAGGCATAATAAGAAACGCACAAGCAATGATCATAGCATGAAGTTTCAAAATGATGCCTGTATTTTTTCATTTCTTGAACTGTATCATTATTTAATAAATCTTCAACAATTGAATAAAACTCTTTATCATTAACGTATTTTTCGTCCATGTGATACTCCCTTTAAAATTCATGTATTATATTATAACACATTACACCATAAATTCAAAGAGTTTACGTTTCAGAAATGATAAAGAAAAAACTTTTTCCAATTATCAAAAAAATGTTGCGTTTTTAAAAACTATGTAATATAATTGCAACAGAATTGTAACAAAAGTGTAATAAAATGATTTATTAAGGTACGTTAAAACCTTGAAGAAAGGGAAGATAATTAATGTTTGGCTTTGGACAAGATATAGGAATTGATTTAGGAACAGCAACTGTTATTGCATATGTTAAGGGAAAAGGCATTGTATTAAGAGAGCCATCTGTAGTTGCAGTAAATAATACAACAGGGGAAGTACTTGCTATTGGACAAGAAGCAAGAAGAATGCTTGGCAGAACTCCTGGAAATATAGTTGCAACAAGACCTTTAAGAGAAGGTGTTATTTCTGATTATACAGTAACAGAAAAAATGCTTAAGCATTTTATAAATAAAGTTTGCGGTAGATTTGTATTTGCACCAAGAATTATGATATGCATTCCATCACAAGTAACAGAAGTAGAAAAGAAAGCTGTTATTGATGCTGCATCACAAGCGGGAGCAAGAAAAGTATATCTAATTGAGGAGCCTATAGCAGCTGCAATTGGTGCTGGAATAGACATATCTAAAGCATGTGGAAATATGATAGTTGATATTGGTGGAGGAACTACAGATATAGCAGTTATATCATTAGGTGGATCAGTTGTAAGTACTTCATTAAAAGTTGCTGGAGATAAATTCGACGAGTACATTGTTAAGTATATAAAGAAAAAGCACAATATTATGATTGGTGAAAGAACTGCAGAAGAGCTAAAAGTAAATATTGGATGCGTATATCCTAAAATTCAAGATATTGAGATGGATATTCGTGGAAGAGATTTAATAACAGGACTTCCAAAAACAATCACTGTTTACTCAAGCGAAATGATGGAAGCACTTGAAGAACCTGCAAATATGATTGTTGATGCTGTTCATTCTGTATTGGAGCGTACACCACCAGAACTTGCATCAGATATAAGTGACAAAGGAATATACATGACAGGTGGCGGATGCTTAGTAGATGGTCTAGACAAATTACTTTCTGATAAAACAGGAATTAATGTAATGATAGCAGATGATGCTATTTCATGTGTAGCACTTGGAACAGGGAAAGCATTAGACAATTTAGATTCATTAGATGGTAAAAGGAAAATATAATAAATGAGGTTTAGTAATTTTGGGGACAGGCTTTAAAACCTGTCCCTTTAAAAGAGGTAATAAAAAATGAGCAAAAAAACAGTGGCATTTCATACTCTTGGTTGCAAAGTAAACCAATATGAAACTAATGCAATGATGCAACAATTTATAGAAAAAGGATATGAAATAGTTGAATTTAATGAAAAAGCAGACATATATATAATAAATACATGCACTGTAACAAATATGTCTGATAGAAAATCAAGGCAAATGTTGAGAAAAGCAAAGCAAAAAAACAAAGATGGAATCATAGTAGCAACAGGTTGCTATGCACAAGTTGCAAAGCAAGAACTTGAAAAAATAGAAGAAATTGACTTGATTTTAGGAATAAACGAAAAAAATGAAATTGTAAAATTTGTAGAAGATTTCATAAATACAAATAAGAAAATAGAGAATATTTCTGATGTAATGCAACAGAAAGAATTCTTGGATTTTGGATGTGTAACATCTGTTGAAAGAACGAGAGCTGCTATAAAAATTCAAGATGGATGCGATAGATTTTGCACTTACTGCATTATTCCATATGCAAGAGGCAGAGTTAGAAGCAGAAAAGCTGAAAGTATTGTTGCAGAGGTAACAGAGCTTGCAAAATCAGGTATAAAAGAAATTGTATTAACAGGTATTCATATAGCATCATATGGCAAAGATTTTAAAGAAGAAAATGCACTTTTGAATTTATTGCACCTCTTAAATGAGATACCTGGACTTAAGCGTATTAGACTAGGTTCAATAGAACCAACATTGCTTACTCCAGAGTTTGTAAATGAATTAAAACAAATAGAAAAAATATGTGATCACTTCCATTTATCACTTCAAAGTGGATGCGATGAAACTCTTAAAAGAATGAATAGAAGATATACAACAGACGAGTTTAGAAAAGTAGTGCAAACACTTAGAAAGTTATTTCCAAATGCTGCTTTAACAACTGATGTAATTGTGGGATTTCCAGGAGAAACTGAAGAAGAGTTTCAAAAGACATTTGATTTTCTTAAAGAAATGAACTTTTATAAAATACATGTATTTCCATATTCGCAAAGAAATGGCACAAAAGCAGCTATTATGGATAACCAAATTAGTGCAGAAATAAAAGAAAAACGAGTACAAAAACTTATTGAATTATCAGATAGTAATGAGGAAAGAATTTTACAACAATATATTAATAAACACATAGAAGTATTATTTGAACAGGAAGATGGGGAATACATAAAGGGGCATACAACAAACTATATTGAAGTTCAAGTTCCAAAGACTCAAGCACTGGAAAACCAGATAGAAATAGTTGAAGTAACTAAGGTAGCATACAAAAAACTCGAAGGCCTTGTAATAAAAATGTAACATTTCCGTAACAAACATTTAATATTAAATCTATTGCAAAAAATAGATAAATATTGTATAAATATTGTATAAATATTGAGTGATAATGAGAATATACAAAGGAGGAATAGGGTAATGGACGAACAAAACAATGAAGGAATCGAATATGAGGTAAATGTTAATGGTGGAGTAGCAAATGGAACTGCAAACAATGGAACAGTAGGAGCAGGGTTGCCACAACAAGTAAGTGTATGGTCAAAAATAAAATCATTTTTACTTCAAGATGTAAATAGAGACATAGTTGTAACTATGACACCACATCAAGAAAAAGTTTTAAGAGAAGTACATGATTTCTGGTTCCAAGAAATCAACTTTGGAAAAGTTAAAGATTTCTTGTTCCAAGATATAACTTTAGGCCTAAAAAAATAAAATAAAAAAAATATTAAAAGAACCACTTGCAAAGTGGTTCTTTTTAGTATACAATATGCTATATCGAATTTTTTTATGGGCACAAAAATGTGCCAGAAAGTGGAGGAATTTTTATGTCAGTAAAAGTAGCTATTAATGGTTTTGGACGTATTGGACGTCTAGCATTTAGACAAATGTTTGGAGCAGAAGGATATGAGGTAGTTGCGATAAACGACTTAACAAGCCCTAAAATGCTTGCACATCTATTAAAATACGATTCAGCACAAGGAAGATATGAAAAGGCAGATACAGTATTTGCTGGAGAAGATTCAATAACAGTAGATGGAAAAGAAATAAAAATATATGCGAAAGCAGATGCAAATGAGCTTCCATGGGGAGAAATAGGAGTAGATGTTGTTCTAGAATGTACAGGATTCTATACATCAAAAGAAAAGTCTCAAGCACATATAAATGCAGGAGCAAAGAAGGTTGTTATATCAGCACCTGCAGGAAATGATTTACCAACAATAGTTTATGGAGTAAATGAAAATATTTTAACACCAGAAGATAAAATAATATCAGCTGCATCATGCACAACAAACTGCTTAGCACCAATGGCAAAGGCACTTAATGAATATGCACCTATCCAATCAGGAATAATGTCAACAATACATGCATATACAGGAGATCAAATGCTTCTTGATGGACCACATAGAAAAGGTGATTTAAGAAGAGCAAGAGCTGCAGCTATTAATATAGTTCCTAACTCAACAGGAGCAGCTAAAGCAATTGGATTAGTTATACCAGAATTAAATGGAAAATTAATTGGATCAGCACAACGTGTACCAGTTCCAACAGGATCTACTACAATTTTAACAGCTGTTGTTAAAGGTGAGGACATTACTGTAGATAGCATAAATGCTGCAATGAAAGCTGCTTCAAATCAATCATATGGTTATACAGAAGAACCATTAGTATCTGGAGATATAATTGGTATAACATATGGTTCATTATTTGATGCAACACAAACAATGGTACAAGATTTAGGAAACGGATTATATCAAGTTCAAGTTGTATCTTGGTATGATAACGAAAATTCATATACTAGCCAAATGGTAAGAACAATTAAGTATTTTGCAGAAATCTAGAACTTAATAAAGCTAGGGCGGGCATATGCCCGCTTGTTTTAAATTGTGAAAAATAATATGAATTTAAATGTAAGGAGGAACCAAAAAAAATGAATAAAAAAACTGTTAGAGATATTGATGTAAAAGGAAAAAAAGTATTAGTTAGATGCGACTTTAATGTCCCACAAGATGAAACAGGAGCAATAACTGATAACAGAAGAATAGTTGCAGCACTTCCAACAATTAGCTATCTTTTAGAAAACAATGCAAAAGTAATTCTATGTTCACATTTAGGAAGGCCAAAGGGAGAAGTGAATCCAAAGTATTCTTTAAGACCTGTAGCAGATGAACTTTCAAGATTACTTGGAAGAGAGGTAAAACTTGCAAATGACGTTGTAGGAGAGAGTGCAAGAAGCTTAGCAGCTAATTTACAAGAAGGAGAAATAGTACTTCTTGAAAATGTTAGATATGAAGCCGGAGAAGAAAAAAACGATGAAGAGCTATCAAAAGCACTTGCATCTTTAGCCGAAGTATATGTAAATGATGCATTTGGAACAGCACACAGGGCTCATAGCTCTACAACAGGTGTAGCAAGTTACTTACCAGCTGTTTCAGGATTCTTAATTGAAAAAGAATTAGAATTTTTAGGATCAAGTCTAGAGAACCCAGAAAGACCATTTGTGGCAATATTAGGTGGAGCAAAAGTATCTGATAAAATAGGCGTTATAGAAAAATTACTAGATAAAGTTGATACTCTTATTATTGGTGGAGGAATGGCATTTACATTTTTAAAATCTCAAGGACACCAAATTGGAAAATCAATTTGCGAGGATGACAAACTTGATTTAGCTAGAGAATTATTAGCAAAAGCACAATCAAATGGTGTAAAGCTTTTATTACCAGTAGACACACATGTTGCAACAGATTACTCAAATGATGTAGAAGACAAATGGGTAGAATCAGTTGAAATTCCAGAAGGCTGGGAAGGACTAGACATAGGACCTGAATCAATTAAATTGTTTGAAGATGCCCTAAAAGGTGCAAAAACTGTTGTATGGAATGGGCCACTTGGAGTATGCGAATTTTCAAAATTTAAAACAGGAACATATGAAATAGCAAAAATACTTGCTAATCTTGATGCGACAACTATAATAGGCGGAGGAGATTCAGCAGCAGCTATTGAAAAGATGGGATTATCAGACAAAATGACACATATTTCAACAGGAGGAGGAGCTTCATTAGAATTTCTAGAAGGAAAGAAGCTTCCAGGAATTGAGGCATTACAAGATAAATAAAAATAAGGAGGAAATAAAATGCGTAGAAAAGTAATTGCAGGAAACTGGAAAATGAATATGCTTCCAAATGAAGCTATAGAATTTGTTCAAAAATTAGAACCACTTGTAAAAGATACAAAAAATGAAGTGATTTTATGCGTACCATATACAGACCTTTTTTATACTCTAAACATGGCACAAGGTACAAACATAAAAATAGGTGCTCAAAATATGCACTATGAATCAAAAGGAGCTTTCACAGGAGAGGTATCAGCAGAAATGTTAAAGTGCATCGGAGTGGAATATGTAATAATAGGCCATTCAGAAAGAAGAGCGTATTTTGCAGAAACTGATGAAACAGTAAATAAAAAATTAAAATCAGCACTTAAAAATGAGCTAAAACCAATAGTATGTGTTGGAGAAAGCTTAGAACAAAGAGAAAAAGGCGAGACAAAAGATATTATTACAAATCAAACAAGACTTGCATTAGAAGGACTTTCACCTGAAGAAGTAGAAAAGGTAATAATTGCATATGAGCCAATATGGGCAATAGGAACTGGAAAAACTGCAACAGCAAATGATGCAGAAGAAAGCATACATGCAATAAGAGAAGAAATTAGCAAAATATATGGACAAGATACATCAGATAGAGTTATAATACAATACGGTGGAAGTGTAAAATCTTCTAATAGCCAAGAGCTTTTCTCAATGCCAGATATAGACGGAGGTCTAGTTGGTGGAGCAAGCTTAGATGCAAATGAATTTGCAAAAATTGTTAACTTTGAAAATTAGAAAGGAGAAAAATCAGAAATTTTCTGATTTATAAACTTAAAAATGGATAAAAAAACAACAATGCTAATGATAATTGACGGTTTTGGAATAAACCCTGAAACAAATGGTAATGCAGTTAAGTTGGCTAAAACACCAACACTTGATAAACTTATGAAACAATGCCCAAATACTGTAATACATACAAGTGGACTAGATGTAGGCTTACCAGAAGGACAGATGGGAAATTCAGAAGTAGGACACACAAATATAGGAGCTGGACGTATTGTATATCAAGAGCTAACAAGAATAACAAAATCAATAGAAGATGGCGATTTCTTTAGTATACCAGAATTTGTAACAGCAATTGAAAATTGCAAGAAAAATAAAACTAAGTTACACATAATGGGATTACTATCAGACGGTGGAGTACACAGCCATATTCGTCACCTATATGGTTTGTTAGAATTAGCTAAAAGAAAAGATTTTGAAGACGTATATGTACATTGCTTCCTAGATGGAAGAGACACTCCTCCAGCTTCAGGTGAAGGGTATATTACTGAACTTGAAAAGAAGATGGCAGAAAAAGGTGTTGGCAAAATTGCAAGTATCATGGGCAGATTTTATGCAATGGACAGAGATAAAAGATGGGAAAGAGTTCAAAAAGCATATGATGCACTTGTAAATGGAGAAGGAGAAAAAAGTACTAGTGCTGTAAGTGCAATTGAAAGCTCATACCAAAAAGAAATATTTGATGAATTTGTTGTTCCAACTGTAATAACTGGAGCAGATGGAAATGCTATAGCAACTATAGCACAAAACGATTCTGTAATATTCTATAATTTTAGACCTGATAGAGCAAGAGAAATAACAAGAGCAATTGTTGATAACGAATTTAAAGAATTTGAAAAGAAATTGCTAAATGTTTATTATGTTTGCTTTACAAGTTACGATGAAACAATGCCAAATGTAAACATTGCATTCAAAAAAGCAGAAATCAAAAATACATTTGGAGAATATATAAGCAAAAATGGACTTACACAATTAAGGATAGCAGAAACTGAGAAGTATGCACATGTAACATTTTTCTTTAATGGTGGAGAGGAGAAACAATATAAAAATGAAGACAGAATTCTAATTCCTTCACCTAAAGTAGAAACATATGATTTAAAACCAGAAATGAGTGCTATAGAAGTAACAGACAAAGTTGTAGAAGCAATTCTTTCTAAAAAATATGATAGTATAATTTTAAATTATGCAAACTGTGACATGGTTGGTCACACTGGAAGCCTAGAAGCTGCGATTAAAGCAGTTGAAACTATTGATTCTTGTGTAGCACGTGTACTAGATGCAATAGAAAAAACAAATGGAATACTATTAATAACAGCTGATCACGGAAATGCTGAACAGATGATAGACTATAAAACCGGTGAACCTCATACAGCACATACAACAAATGTGGTACCGTTAATATTAGTAGGTATGGAAAATAAAGGTGTAAAAGAAGGACGCCTAGCAGATTTAGCGCCAACTATGTTAGAAGCTATGAACCTTGAGAAACCTGCAGAAATGACAGGAGAAAGCCTTTTGATTAATAATTAATAATTAGTATAAAAATAGTGGATAATTATTAATTATTCACTATTTATTTTATGGAGGGAGAATATAAGGTGAAAGAGACACCTCATATGCGAAAATTATATATAGACATACAAAGCCAGTTATTTTATATGATACCTGAAAGCTTTGAAAAAATATATGTATATGCAGCAATTATGGACCAAGTTCATGGAATGCCAATTGGAGAGATGTTTTTCTATTACTTACCTAAGGGTATATTAAAGAAAAAACCAGTAAATGTTTATGAAATTCCAAACAAATTTAACATTGAAGAAGATGTCTATTCAAAAATGATTAACAAGCTTTATGAATATATAAAAGAGCTTAGACAAGAGGCAATTGCTAGTGGACAAAAGCCATGGACAAACATTACTATTTCAATAGAAGACTTTAAGTTTTATATTGAATATAATTATGATGACTTAACACAATCACCATATTCAAACTATGAAAGACATATAATATGGAGATACAAATATCTACAAACGGATATTAATAGTTATAATAAAAAGGAAAGACAGTTATTATATAAATATTTGAGTGAGGAAAAAGAAGAAAGAAAGGATGTCCATCAGGAAAATATTTATGCAAATAAAAAGAAAAAAGTAATAGCATTTGATACAAATAAAGAAGCCCGTGAAGCGGAAATTGAAGCAGAAAAAATAGAAAATGAAATGCAAGTAAATCAAATTTTAGATGTAAAAAAATAACATATGATAACAAAAAGGAGTAAAAATGGAATATTTAATAAATGGAATTAGAGGTTTTTTTATGGCACTTGCAGATAGCGTGCCAGGAGTATCAGGAGGAACAATTGCGTTTATTTTAGGCTTTTATGATAAATTTATTGGTTCATTAAATGGATTAGTATATGGAACAAAACAGGAAAAGAAAGAAGCGGTATTCTTCTTAATAAAAATTGGAATTGGTTGGGCTATAGGAATGGCGCTTGCAGCACTAGCACTTGGTAACTTGTTTCAAACTCATATATACGAGGTTAGTTCACTGTTTATAGGATTTGTTATACTTGCAATTCCGCTTATAATAAAGGCAGAAAAAAATTCTATAAAAGGACACTATATAAATATTATTTTCACAATAGTTGGAATAGCTATTGTTGCCCTTATTACATATTTTAATCCAATCGCTGGAGAAGAAAATGCAGTAAATATTGCAGAACTAAACATAGGGTTGGGATTTTATATATTTGTAGCAGCAATGGTGGCAATTTCAGCGATGGTTTTACCTGGAATTTCAGGGTCAACATTATTACTAATATTTGGATTATACATACCTGTTATGTCAGCAATAAAAGATATATTGCACTTTAACTTTAGCTCACTGCCTGCAATTCTAATATTTGGGTTAGGACTAGTTGCAGGGGTAATCTTAGTAATAAAACTTATCAAAATTGCACTTGAAAAGTATAGAAGCCAAACTATTTATTTAATAATTGGGCTTATGATAGGTTCTTTATATGCGATAGTTATGGGGCCTACAACTTTAAGTGTACCAAAAGAGCCACTAAGTTTTGGAACATTTAGTATTATATTTTTCATAATTGGTGGTGCAACAATATTAGGCCTAGAAAAAGCAAAAGATGTTTTGGAGAAAAAGCAAAGTAATTAGCAAATATATTTTATTAAACAGTAGAAATATAATTCTACTGTTTTTTTATGTCATAAAATGACATTTTGCAAGTAAAATGATATCCGCTCTTTTTTGATTTTATTAACATAATATGGTATAATATAAATAATCCTGCGCAATGCGCAAAAAACAAGGAGGGACATCAAATGTCACAGCAGCGCGGAAAACTTGCACAGTTCGCCATGGATTTTTCACGGTTCGTGAAATGGGCCATTCGGGTGGCTATCGCGGTCGTGATCATTATCCTCATTGGCAGCTTCCTTGCTTACATGTATAGGGATGCGGTCCCTGCGATGTACGCGTGGTATGCGAGCCTGTGGACGAAAATTTTCTCGTGAACTATGCAGAGCAGAGGGCGAGTTCCCTCTGTCTCTTTTTTTCTGCAAAACTATTGCAAAACATACATAACTATGTTATAATATTTTTCGTTAAATCGCACGCACAGTTAGTTTTTACCAGTGCCTATAAAGGTTAGTAAAAATGAATGAAACTATGCGGAGGAAACAAAACTAAAAGGAGGAATTTAAAAATGGCAGTAGTAGCAATGAAACAACTACTTGAAGCAGGTGTTCATTTTGGACATCAAACAAGAAGATGGGATCCTAGAATGGCTGAGTATATTTTTCAAGCTAGAAACGGAATCCACATCATCGACTTACAAAAGACATCAAAAAAATTAGATGAGGCTTATGCTTTTGTTAAAGAGCAAGCTGAAGAAGGAAAAGATGTTCTTTTTGTAGGAACAAAAAAACAAGCACAAGAGTGCATGAAAGATGCAGCAATCAGATGCAACATGTTCTATGTTGATCAAAGATGGCTAGGAGGAATGTTAACAAACTTTGAAACAATTCGTTCAAGAGTTAACAGACTAAAAGAGCTTGAAACAATGGAACAAGATGGAACATTTGATGTATTACCTAAAAAGGAAGTTGCAAAACTTAAGAAAGAAATGAGCAAACTTGAAACAAACCTTGGTGGAATTAAAAATATGGAAAGATTACCAGGTGCATTGTTCATAGTAGACCCAAAGAAAGAAAGAATAGCTATATTAGAAGCTAAAAAATTAAACATTCCTACAGTTGGATTAATAGACACAAACTGCAATCCAAATGATGTTGATTATCCAATACCAGGAAATGATGACGCTATAAGAGCTGTAAAGCTTATAGCTGATACTATGGCAAATGCAGTAATTGAAGGAAGACAAGGAGAAGCAGTTGAAATGCCAGCTGATGAAGCTGAAGAAGTTGAAGCAACTGAAACAGTTGAAGAAGTAGCTGAGCCTACAGACATGGAAGAAGTTGCAGAAACTGTAGAAGAGTAATTAAGGAGGAATTTGATTATGATTACAGCAGAATTAGTTAAAGATTTAAGAGAAAAAACTGGAGCAGGCATGATGGACTGCAAGAAAGTTTTAACAGAAACTGATGGAGATATGGATAAAGCAATTGAACTTTTACGTGAAAGAGGAATTGCAAAAGCAGCAAAAAAATCAGATAGAATAGCAGCAGAAGGATTAGTTGCAGCATATGTTACAGCAGATAAAAAGGTTGGAGCATTAGTAGAAGTTAATGCTGAAACAGACTTCGTTGCAAAAAATGCAGATTTTAGAAGCTTTGTAGCAGATGTAGTAGAGCAAGTAGCAGAAAAGAACCCTGCAAACTTAGATGAACTTTTATCACAAGAATCTATCAAAGTTGCTGGGAAAACTGTAAAAGATGTTTTAACAGATAAAATTGCAACAATTGGTGAGAATATGTCAATTAGAAGATTTGTTAGATTTGAAAGCAATGGTCTAGTAGAAAGCTATATTCATGGAGATGGAAAAATAGGTGTTCTAGTAGAATTAGGAAAAGGTGAAAGCGAAGTTGCAAAAGATGTATGTATGCAAGTTGCAGCAGCAAGACCTGAATACTTAAATCGTACAGCTGTACCACAAGAAGAAGTTGCTAAAGAAATGGAAATTTTAAAAGCACAAGCTATGAATGAAGGAAAACCTGCAGAAATAGCTGAAAAAATGGTATTAGGTAGAATAGGAAAATTCTATGGAGAAATATGCTTATTAGAGCAACCATTCGTAAAGAATCCAGATCAAAAAGTTCAAGACATGGTTTCTTCAAAAGGAGCAGAGGTAGAAAGATTTGCTAGATTTGAAAAAGGCGAAGGACTTGAAAAAAGAGAAGAAAACTTTGCTGAAGAAGTAATGAAACAAATAAAATAATAAATGAAGAAGTAAGGAAAACCTTACTTCTTTTTTTGCATTGACAAAATAAAATGTTATAATTATAATTTATTTACAAACAATACAAAGGAGGAATAACAAATGAATAGCAAAGGACAAAGGGGCATAACTTTAGCTGCATTAGTAGTAACTGTTGTAATATTATTAATTTTATCTACTGTAGCTATATCTATTGCAGTTAATGGAGATGGACTATTTAACAAAGCCGATAACACTGTTCAACAATATAATAACAAAGTAGCATCAGAAGAAGATGTAATAAACAAAGCGTGGAGTAGAGCAGTTGGAATCAAGGTAAACCATAATGGAACAGAAGTAGATATTTCATCAATTTCTGCATCAGAGATTGCAAATTATTATGGAGATACTGTAACAAACTATACTACAGGAGGAACATACCAGTTATTTTATGTGGATAATGATGGTTATTTTGGAGACATAGGAAGAATATATATACAAAATACAGGCTATTATATTGGCAGTATGAGCGATTCTATTGCTGGAATGATAAATCCAGTAAATCATTTTGAGGTAACAGGAATTTACAATACTAATTCGCTAATTTATAAATTAAATCCAGCGTGGGCCCAAGAAGTTGGAACAAGTTTAACTACAATGTCAGAAAATAATATAATGGGCAAATTAAAAGGAATAGCATTTCTATGTAATACTGAAAACTGGAATCCAATGTATGTTAGGCCACAGGATCAAGCAAAAGGTGTATGGGCAATAGGAGGCATTCCTGTTGAAATGTATTGTTTATCATATAATGCAAAAGTTAAACCGGATGTAAGTTTTTCTACAGAAGTTTTTTCAATGAATGACACTCCAGTTGGATATGCATTTAAACCGGCTATTACAGACCCTTACTATTCATCAGTCAATGGATACTCTGTTAAATCATATTCCACTTATACTACAGTTGCAGATGATATGTATGTAAACAATTCTAATGACAATTATATATGGATGGCTTCACCTAATTATAATTACCAATATATATGTGCACTCGAAAAACACCGTATTGGATATGAAGCTGTTGGTGGATATGGATGGGCTAGACCTGTAGTTTCAATTCCAGCAGATTATAGAATAGAAAAATAATTATACACAAAAACATCGTTTGAGTATTGACAAACGATGTTTTTTGTTGTAACATATGAATAAATAAACATATGAACAAATATGCATATAAAAGGAGTAAATAAAATGGAAAATGAATATATATGTAAAGAAAAATGTCCACATTTTAATAAAATATCTGAAGTAAAACTGACAAGTCCAAATGATGATAGTGTAATTGATTTAGCAGATATGTTTAAAATTTTTGCAGATAGTACAAGACTTAAAATAATATGTGCAATAATGAAAGAAGAATTATGCGTTTGCGATTTGTGTGAATTACTTGGACTAAACCAAACAACAGTATCACATCAGCTAAAAACGCTAAGAGACAGTAAATTAGTAAAATATAGAAGAGATGGTAAGCAAATTTTCTATAGCCTAGAAGATGACCATGTAACTCAAATTTTATCAGCTGGATTAAGCCATATTTCAGAGGAGGCGGAAAATGAGCAATTGTAGTGGTAAAGAATGTCAAAATGAAGAAAAGCATATTAAAGGAAACAAAGCAAATATAATAATATTTGCTTGTGCTTTTGCGTTCTTTATATTTTCTTTCCTAATACAAAATGAGATAATAAGAATAATTACGTTCGGAATTAGTGTTGTATTAGTAGGACATGAAACAATTTTTGAAGGTATTAAAAATATCCTAAAACTTGATTTTGATGAAAAAACATTACTAACAATAGCTGTAACAGCTGCTTTTATATTAGGCCAATATCCAGAAGCTTTTTTAGTTCTGCTATTGTTTGAACTTGGTGAGTTATTAGAAGATAAAGCAAAAGAAAAATCACAAAATAATATTGAAGGAATTGTATCTTTAAAGGCGAATACAGCAAATATTGAAAAAAATAAAACTATTGTAGTGAAAGAATGTAAAGATGTAAAAGTTGGAGAAAAAATTTTAATTAAACCAGGAGAAAGAGTTCCTTTAGATTGTACTATTATTTCAGGAGAAACAGAAATTGATGCTTCAGCAATAACTGGGGAAAGTAAAAAAATATATAAAACCGAAGGTGATAGCCTTTTATCTGGAAGTGTTAACCTAACAGGTGCAATACATGCAAAAGTTGAAAAAGATTTAGAGCATTCATTTGCTTCAGAGGTAGTAGAATTAGTTCAACAAGCAACTGAAAACAAAGGTGAAAGTGAAAAATTCATTACAAGATTTTCAAAAATATATACACCATCAATTATCGCAATTTCAGTATTGTTTGTTGTAATTACTGTGTTAAGTGGGACTTTAGAAATACAAGAAGCAATAAAGAGAAGTTTAATATTCCTAGTAGCATCATGCCCATGTAGCTTAGTAATATCAGTACCATTAGCATTCTTCGCATGTGTGGGATCAAGTGCGAAAAAGGGAATGCTAATTAAAGGTACAAAGCATATCGAAAAGTTATCAAACGCAAATATAATTGCATTTGACAAAACAGGAACGTTGACTACAGGCAATATGGAGATAGACAAGATTGAGAAACTTGGTAAGAAAAACGAAAATGAAATACTAAAAATAGCTGCAAGCTTAGAAAAAATGTCAACACATCCAATTGCAAAATCCATTATGAATAAAGTAGAAAAACAGAAACTTTATGATGTAAAAGACTTCAAAGAAATAGCTGGACATGGTATATATGGCAAAATAGATGGAAAAGAAGTTTTGATGGGAAATGCAAAACTATTAAAAAAATATAATATAGAATGTAAAGATGACGAAAAAATATATATTGCAATGCAAGGAAAAATAATTGGAGCAATTATATTAAAAGAAGAAGTACTTAAAGAAAACATAAAAGCAGTTAATGAAATAAACTTAAGAAAAATAATGTTAACTGGTGATTCAGGGGCACAAGCTAAAAATATGGCAAGAAAATATAAAATTAAGGAAGTTCACAGTAGCCTATTACCAGACCAAAAACAGCAAATAATAAAAGATTTAAAAGAAGAAAAAAATGTTGTAATATGTGTTGGTGATGGGATTAATGATGCTCCGGTGCTAGCAGAGGCCGATTTTAGTATTTCAATGGGTATGGGAAGCGAAATTGCTAATGCAACATCAGATGCGATATTAATTAACAATAAGATTAAAACTATTCCTGAAGTTATTAATCTTTCAAAGAAGACAATGAGAATCGTTAAAACAAATATAGCATTTTCAATTGCAGTTAAATTAATTGTCTTAGGACTTGGAGCAATAGGAATGGCGCCAATATGGCTAGCTGTTCTTGCTGATACAGGAGTAACATTTCTAACAGTTTTAAACTCTAGCAGACTAATGAAATAAAAAAAGATGATGGAAGTGATAGACATAGGGACGGGTCTTTTGTCTTGCGGGTTCTTGGGAATCTTCCCTAGAACATGCTAGACAAAAGACCCGTTCCTATGTCTATCTTAAATGTTTCAAAAAATTTTATAAAAAAGATATTTTTTTATAAAAATATATGATAGAATAAGAAACGAAAAATATAATATAAGGAGAGTGAACTTTAAGTGGCAGAATTAGCTTATAAAAGGGTATTACTAAAACTCAGTGGTGAGGCTATGGCTGGAGATAAAAAAACAGGAATTGATGCTGATGTTTTAGGAAAAATCTGTGATCAAGTTAAAATTATTGTTGACTTAGGAGTGCAAGTTTCTATAGTAATTGGGGGAGGAAACTTCTGGAGAGGAAGATATGGACATCAAATGGAAAGAACAACATCAGATTATATGGGAATGCTTGCTACGGCAATAAACGCACTCGCACTACAAGATGCATTAGAAGCAAGAGGAATTATGACTAGAGTACAAACAGCGATAGAAATGAGAGAAATTGCAGAACCATATATCAAAAGAAAAGCAATAAAACATTTAGAAAGAGGAAGAGTTGTTATTTTTGCATGTGGAACTGGACACCCATTCTTCTCAACTGACACTGCTGCTGCATTAAGAGCAGTTGAGACAGACTCTGAGGTAATAATGCTTGCAAAGACTATAGACGGAGTATATTCTGCAGATCCAAAATTAGACCCTAAAGCTGAAAAATATGATGAAATTACATACTTAGATATACTAAATAAAGATTTAAAGGTAATGGATTCAACAGCAACGTCACTTTGCAGAGATAATCAAATTCCATTAATAGTTTTTGGAATAAACGAACCTGAAAATATTGTTAAAATTATTAAGGGCGAAAAATTAGGAACAATTGTTAGATAGCATTTGGTATAAAAAAGAAAGGAATATATAGATATGGATAATAATGAATTAGAAGAAAGAATGAACAAAACACTTACAGTGTTACAAGAAAATTTAGCTGAAATAAGAGCAGGAAGAGCAAACCCAGCAATATTAAACAAAATTAAAATAGATTATTATGGAGTACCTACTCCAATAAATCAAGTTGCAGGAGTATCTGTGCCAGAAGCTAGAATGATTTTGATTCAGCCTTGGGATGCTAGTGTTTTAAAAGAAATTGAAAAAGAAATTCAAAAATCAGATATAGGTATTAATCCAAACAATGATGGAAAAGTTATTCGTTTGGTTTTCCCAGAATTAAATGAAGAAAGAAGAAAAGAAATAGTTAAAGATATTAAAAAAATGGGAGAAGATGCAAAAGTTTCAATTCGTTCAATTAGAAGAGACGGTATAGATGAAGCAAAAGAAATGCAAAAAGAAAGCTTAATTTCTGAAGATGAAGAAAGAAAAGCTGAAGATGACATTCAAAAACTTACAGATAAAAAAATCGGCGAAATAGACAGCTTAATAGATGCAAAAGAAAAAGAAATAATGTCTTTGTAATTAATTGGAGGAAAATATGGAGAAACTTGGAGAAGGGTATCCAGAGCACGTTGCAATTATTATGGATGGAAATAGAAGATGGGCAAAATCCAAAGGAATGCCAGCTGGATTTGGCCATAAAGAGGGCTCTGAGAACTTTAAAAGAATAACAAGATATGCAAATAAAATTGGACTTAAATATTTAACCGTATATGCTTTCTCAACAGAAAACTGGAAAAGAAGTGAAGAAGAAATTGAAGGACTTATGAACATTTTCCAAAATTATCTTGACGACTTCGCAAATAGGATGGATACAGAAAATATTAGAGTAAAGATATATGGAGATACTTCAAGATTTTCAGAAAGAATGCAAAAAAGCATACAAAACGTCGTAGAAAAAACCAAGTCAAATACAGGGCTAACTGTAGGCGTTTGTTTAAACTATGGAGGAAGGCTTGAACTAACACAAGCAATGAAAAAAATAGCTAAAAAGGTTAAATCTGGAGAAATTGATATTGAAGACATCAACGAAGAAATGATTTCTAATAATCTTTATACTGCAGGGATTCCTGATCCAGATTTGCTTATAAGAACAAGCAATGAATTAAGAACCAGTAATTTTCTACCATGGCAAATTACTTATTCAGAATTTTATTTTACACACAAAAACTGGCCAGAATTTAGTGAACAAGATTTAGATGAAGCATTAGAAGAATACAAAAAAAGGAATAGAAAATTTGGTGGTAAATAAGGAGAGTAAATAACAGTGAAAAGGGTTTTGTCGGCATTAATTGGATTTCCAATTGTTATATTAATATTGGTGTTTGGAAACCAAATAGTTATAGATGTGGCTTTTAGTGCAATTGCGATAATATGCTTACATGAATTCTATAATGCATTTAAAAAAGATAGTAATCCAGTTTCATGGCTTGGATATGCTGTTGCAGTATTAATTGCATTTATTCATGTTATTCCAAAACCGTATGTTAAAGAATCTCTACAGCTCTTGCTTCCAAGTGTTACAGTAATGTTATTTTTGGCAGTTATAGTTACTGAAATGAAAATAACAGTGAAAGACATGATGATTACATTGCTAGGAATAGTATACATACTTGGATTTATTGTTTTTATACCGATGCTACGAGGCGCTGAAAATGGAATTTATTATGTTTGGTACATAATATTTATAGCATGGGGAACAGATGTGTTTGCATACTGCATTGGAAAAAAGTGGGGCAAACATAAATTCAGCCAAATAAGTCCTAAAAAATCAATTGAGGGATGCATAGCAGGAATAATTGGAGCAATAGTAGCAAGCCTACTTTATACTTTAGCATTAAATAAATTAGCAGGAATGGATATTTCATATATTTATATAGCTATAGTTTCTTTTGCTTTGAGCATAATAAGCCAAGTAGGAGATTTTGCTGCTTCTACTGTAAAAAGATACACAGAAATAAAAGATTATAGTAGTTTAATTCCAGGACATGGAGGAATGCTAGATAGATTTGACAGTGTAATTTTTATTGCACCTTTTGCATATTTCTTACTAATCATTTTATAAAAACAAAAAGTCTTTAGGAGGGCAAATGAGCTTTATATTAACAGCGCTTAAAATCATTTTTTTACTAGGCTTTTTAATACTCATACATGAATCAGGCCATTTTTTTGTAGCTAAAGCATGCAAAATTAGGGTAAATCAATTTGCTATAGGATTTGGGCCAAAGATTTTAAAAAAACAAGGTAAAGAAACACTATATGTTTTAAGGCTTATTCCACTAGGTGGATTTGTTAGTATGGAAGGGGAAGAAGAACGCTCTGATAAAGAGGGTTCTTTTAGTAATGCTAGCATTTTAAAAAGAATAGTAATTGTTGCTTCTGGAGGGCTTACAAATATACTTTTTGGATTAATTACTTTACTAATTCTATCTGCAATTTTCTTTGCTACTGAAAAACCAGATAGCACATTTTTTGAGCAAATTTCGTTTGGATTTAATAATACAATTAATTATTTAAAAATGACTGGAGAGGTTATTGGAAATCTATTTACAGGAAAAGTTAATATAGATCAACTAACAGGACCAATAGGAATATCAGACATGGTAGCAAAAACAAACCGGTTTGTTTGACTTTATAAACCTTTTAGCAGTAATTTCATTGTCTTTGGGAATAACTAATCTCTTACCAATTCCACCATTAGATGGAGGAAAAATATTAATATATTTAATAGAAGCAATAAGAAGAAAACCACTAGAGAAAAATATAGAAGTGCGGAATACAGTCAGCTGGGTTATTTGCAATGATACTTTTATCAATATATGTAGCATATAATGATGTGTTAAGAATATAGGGGGCTTAAAATGGACAAAACAGTAGAAGAAGTTTTTAAGGATTATGGAAAAGCACGGAAATTTAGAAAAAGCCATAATAATAGCCTTAAATCTCTATAAGAAGAGCAATAAACTAGATATTAAATTAAAGTCAGCTGATAAGATTGAACTAGTTGAAATAGAAGAGTTCGACCAATATGTAAAAGACCGTTTCCAAATTGAAAATACTAAAATTGAAATTGACTATGAAAACAACTTTAACCAAGATGAAGAAATAAAAAAAGATTGGACAAGTATTATCTCATATGTTGGTAGAAAATATCCACTTACTAAGGCTATACTTAAAAATAGCAACATAGAAATAAATGATTCAAAAATCAATGTTAACATTAATGTAAAAGGAAAAGATGTATTAAACGGAAGGGACTTTGACAAAATTTTAGAAGATTTATTGCATGATTTATATGGAAAAAAATGCAAAGTGAAATATATAGAAAATATTTCACAAGAACAAATTGAAACAATGGGAAATGCTATTAAGGAAGAAGAAAAGAAGGCAATAGAAAAATTGCAATCAAATGCAGTAGCATCTAAAAAGGAAGAAAAGAAACAAAAAGAAGTAAGTGCTGCTGAGGCAAAAGTCGAAACTGAAGAGGACGAAAATCCGCTTATATTTGGAAAACCAAGTAAAGATGCTGATGCAGTAATTAAAATAAATGACATAGGAGTAGACAGCGGAAATGTTACCATCGTTGGAAAAGTCCTTGATATAACATTAGACGAAAAAGATGACGACATTAACCTTTGTGTAAAAACAAGGGAACTTAAAAACGGGAAATTTTTAGTTACATTTAGTGTATATGATGGAACTAATACAATAAATTGCAAAGCCTTTGTAACTAAGGAAAAGGTTGACAAAATTACAAAAAGATTGAAAAAAGCTTCTAAAGTTAAAGTGGCCGGTATGGCTCAATTTGATCCATATGCCCGTGAACTAACAGTAATGTGCAATTGTGTATTAGAATTACCTGAAGAAAAAACAAATCAAAGAATGGATAACGCAGAAGTAAAAAGAGTAGAACTTCATATGCATACTCAAATGAGTGCGATGGATGCTATTACTCCTGCTAAAGACCTTTTAAAAAGAGCAATGAAGTGGGGAATGAAATCTATTGCTATAACTGACCATGGGGTAGTGCAGGCATTCCCAGATGCTCATAAGCTTCTAGGTGATAATCCAGCTATTAAAGTACTATATGGAGTAGAAGCATATCTAGTGCCAGATAAAGTATCACCAGTATTTAATTCTAAAGGACAAAGCCTAGATACTACATATTGTGTACTTGACTTAGAAACAACTGGACTTTCATTTAGAACGGAAAAAATAACAGAGATAGGAATAATGAAATATAAAAATGGGGAAGTTATTGACAGCTTTGAGTGTTTCGTAAACCCAGAAAAACCTATACCACAAAGAGTTGTAGAAGTTACACACATTACTGATGACATGGTAAAAGATGCAGAAACAATTGATAAAGTTCTACCAAAAGTATTAGACTTTGTTGGAGATTCTGTACTTGTAGCACATAATGCTGACTTTGATATAGGTTTTTTAAAGTACAACGCAAAACAATTAGGCTTATCATTAGAAAATACTTATGTTGATACTCTAAGACTCGCAAAAGAGATATTCCCAGATTACAAAAAATATAAACTTGGAATTATTGCTGAAAATCTTGGAATTGAAGTTTTAGTTGCACATAGAGCTTTAGATGACGTTGATACAACAGTTAAAGTGTTTAAAGTAATGCTACAAAAATTAAAAGACAAAAAAATAAACACTTTAGATGAAATAGAAAAAATAGATGATAATGGTGCAAGCTATAAAAAACTAAAGAGCTACCATGCAATTATACTTGCTAAAAACTATGTTGGACTTAAAAATTTATATAAATTGATATCTATTTCTCATTTGCACTATTTTTATAGAAACCCACTAATACTTAAATCAATATACAAAAAGTATTCAGAAGGCCTTATTCTAGGAAGTGCTTGTGAAGCAGGAGAACTTTATCAAGCAATAGAAATAGGTAAAGATGATGAGGAAATAGAAGCAATTGCAAGAGACTATGACTATTTAGAAATTCAACCAATAGGGAACAATAACTTTCTAGTTAGAGAAGGCATAGTACCAGATGAAGAAGCATTAAGAGATATAAATAGAAAGATAGTAGCATTAGGAGAAAAGCTAGACAAACCTGTTGTAGCAACCGGTGACGTACATTTTATGGACCCACAAGATGAAGTATATAGAAGAATTTTAGAAGCGGGACAAGGCTATAAAGATTACGATTTACAGGCACCACTATACTTAAGAACTACAGAAGAAATGCTTGAAGAATTTAGCTATTTAGGAGAAGAAAAAGCATATGAAGTTGTTGTTACAAACACAAATAAAATTGCTGATATGTGCGAGCAAATAAGCCCTATTTCACCGGAAAAATGTCCGCCATATATTAAAGATTGCGAAAAAACAATCAAAGACATAGCATACAACAAAGCACATGAATTATATGGTGACCCACTTCCACAGATTGTTGAAGAAAGATTAGATAAAGAGCTTACATCCATTATAAAAAATGGATTCTCAGTTATGTACATAATTGCGCAAAAACTAGTATGGAAATCAAATGAAGATGGATATATTGTTGGTTCAAGAGGTTCTGTAGGATCTTCGCTTGTTGCATATATGACAGGAATAACAGAGGTAAATTCTTTACCTCCACATTATAGATGCCCAAACTGCAAATATTCAGACTTTACAGATTATGGCTATCAAAATGGATATGATCTTCCAGATAAAGATTGCCCTAATTGTGGACATAAATTAACAAAAGATGGTATAGATATACCTTTTGAAACTTTCTTAGGATTTAATGGAGAAAAAGAGCCTGATATAGACTTAAATTTCTCAGGTGAATACCAGGCGAAAGCTCATAGATATACTGAAGTAATCTTCGGCAAGGGAACTACTTTTAAAGCTGGAACAGTTGGTACAGTTGCAGGAAAGACAGCAATGGGATTTGTTAGAAAATATAACGAAGAAAAAGGAATTCCTGCAAGCTATGCAGAAACAATAAGACTTGCCAGTGGATGCACAGGCGTGAAAAGAACCACAGGACAGCATCCAGGTGGAATTATAGTTGTGCCTAAGGGAAGAGAAATATATGAATTTACTCCAGTGCAGCATCCTGCAGATGACCCAAATTCAGATATTATAACCACACACTTTGACTATCACTCAATTGATCAAAACCTTTTAAAACTTGATATACTAGGCCATGATGATCCAACAATGATAAGAATGCTTTATGACATAACAGGTATTGACCCAACTAAAGTTCCATTAGATGACAAGGAAACAATGTCAATTTTTAGCTCAACAGAAGCACTAGGAGTTACACCAGAACAAATACATAGTGAAGTTGGAAGCTATGGAGTACCTGAATTTGGAACAAAATTCGTAAGAGGAATGTTAGTTGATACAAAACCGACTACATTTGATGAATTAATTAGAATTTCTGGATTATCTCATGGTACAGATGTATGGCTTAACAATGCTCAAGAACTCATTGAAAATGGCACAACAACACTAAAAGAAGCTATATGCTGTAGAGATGACATTATGATTTATTTAATAAAACAAGGACTACCACCAGCAAAAGCTTTTAAAATAATGGAGTTTGTACGTAAAGGAAAACCTTCAAAAGACCCAGAAAAATGGAAAGAATTTGAAGAGACGATGAGAGAATATAATATTGCAGAATGGTATATTGACTCTTGTAAAAAAATAAAGTACATGTTTCCAAAAGCACACGCAGCAGCTTATGTAACAAATGCATTTAGAATCGCATGGTTTAAAGTACACCAACCAGAGGCATATTATGCGGCATACTTTACAATAAGAGCAGACGCATTTGATAGTGATATCATGTGCCATGGAGTTGAAAGAGTAAAAAACAAAATGAAAGAAATAGAGCTTGCTGGAAAAGCGGCTACTAAAAAAGACCAAGATACATACCAAGTGCTAGAAATAGTTTTAGAAATGTATGAAAGAGGACTTAAATTTGCTCCGATAGATTTATACGAATCAGATGCAGTTAAATTTAAGGTAACATCTGATGGAATAAGGCCTCCTTTAAATAGCATTCCAGGACTCGGCACAGTTGCAGCACAAGGAATACAAGACGCACGAAAAGATGAAAAATTTATGTCAATTGAAGACTTAAAGATCAAATCTAAAATTGGAACATCAGTTATTGAAATGTTAAAAAAAGCTGGATGCTTAGAGGGCATGAGCCAGAGCAATCAAATGAGTTTATTTGGATAAAAATGAGCGAAAACAAAGGAGAAGAAAAATGGTAAAACAAATAACGAAAGAAATTAAATATCATAATAAGCACGGAATTACTCTTGTTGCTTTGGTAATAACAGTAATTGTTTTGCTAATTATTTCGGGAACAGTAATTTCTATTAGCACAAACTCAGAGAGTCTTTTATCTAAGACAAATGATGCAGTGGAAATGTTTAATCAAAAAGCATCAACGGAAGAACAAGAAATGATAAACTATTTAGCAATTTTAAAAATTGCAGATTTTATAGATAAAGATACAAGTGGTGCCAATAAGCCAGTTGTTCCAGAATCAAATGATAAATTAGAAGTTTATTATTTAACATGGTCACATAGTGAGTATGTTGAATCTGACACATACACAGAGATACCAAGCACTTCAGAGCCTCAAAATGGCTGGTATAATTACGACGAAGGAAAATGGGCTAATATAAAAACTGTAAATAAAGAAACAGGTAATGAGGCATATTGGGTTTGGATACCAAGATATGCATATAAAGTACCAACTAGGCCTACAAATTCAAATTATTCGAAAAATCCAACATTTGAAATTGTTTTTTTAAAGGGAACAAGCAATATACCTGTAGATGAAAATGCATTAGGTGAAAATGAAACAATCAAAGATGTTTATCCTAATGGAGGGGAAAACGATTATGTTGAAGAAGGCGAATGGGTTGTACATCCAGCATTCAATTTTGGTGGAACACCACTAGAGGGAATATGGGTCGGAAAATTTGAAGCAAGTAGTACCATGCCATCTGCACAGTATGGCGGTGGAAACAATGCATCGTTATATGTAAATGTCATGCCTACTCAAATAAGTTGGAGAAATATAAGCATTTCAAATGCATTTTCTGTTTGCAAGGATATGACGCAAACAGGAGGGACGCTAGCAGGAACTACAACTTTGCCTCATTTAGCGAAAAATGTAGAATGGGGAGCTGTAGCATATATAACTCAAAGTAAATATGGTGAAATGAGAACTGGTGGAAACGGACAAGTGTGGATTAATCCATATCGTTCAGGTTCTTCAACATCAAATTACGTGTTTATGACAGGAATGGCGGGAAGAGGTGCTAATATTGGCAACACAGAGGAAACTGATGAATATAATTGTAAAAATGGACCAAAAGCAAGTACAACAGGAAATGTTTACGGTGTTTATGATATGGCTGGAGGAATATGGGAATACACGGCAGCATATATAGATGTTGAAACGGCAAATACTCATCTTACAGCTTTGAAAAACTGTTTAAATGGTGAAGATGATGCTAAATATGTAGATGTATATCAAACAGGAGAAACGGATAGCGCAATTTATCATTACCAAGCGATAGCTCAAGATGAAAAAATAACTAAATGGGGAGATGCAGTATATGAAACAAGTAAATCATATCAAGGGTATAACGGATTACAAATAGATTATTCATACTATCCGTATGGTTCGCGTCCTGTTTTTAATAGGAGTGGAGCTGCTACATATGGTGTTGGAACAGGTGTATTTGCATTTGGACCGTTTACTGGAGAACCAAACTCTACAATAGGTTTTAGGCCGGTTTTTATAGTTAACAATTCTTAATTGCAAGAGCTTATTTGGATAAAAAAGATTTTGACAGTTTTTACTTATTACTGATATACTCTAAAAAACTAAGGAGAAGAAAAATGGTAAAACAAATAACGAAAGAAATTAAATACCATAATAAGCGCGGAATTACTCTTGTTGCTCTTGTAATTACTGTAATAATTATTCTGATTTTAGTTGGAACAGTAATTTCAATTAGCTTAAACCAGGAAAGCTTATTTGAAAAAAGTGCAGATTCAGCAGAAAAATATAATGGCAAAGTAGAAGATGAAGAGAAAAATGTAAATAGTGCGTTAATGCTTCTAGAAGAAATTGAACCAATGCCTGTAACGGTGAAAACTTCCAACTATCCTGCAGGTTGGGATAATACGAAAATATCTGCTATAGCTTTGGGAGGAGGAAGAACTGCTCCAATTCCAACAGGATTTGTTGTATCTGGAATAGAAGGCGAAAATACAATTGGGGGAGGACTAGTTATATACCAATTAAATTCGAGCCTAACAAATTCTGATGCTAATGCATTAACTAAAGTAGAAACGGAAGAAGAACATGAGTTAGCAATGAACAATTTGGATCAATTTGTTTGGATTCCGGTAGATGATATAAATCAAATGATAATGTGTAAAAAGAATAATTTAGCATATACAGATGAAAACGAAGTACAAGTAGCTGCACAAATGTGTAACATTGTGTATGATGAGGCATCTGATACAATAAAATGTGCTGTCCATAATAGTGAAGATATATGTGGAAGACTATATAGAGAAAATTCAAAAAGAACAACAGTGGATGGATATAATATGTACACAACGAATATAGACTTTGGCAAAAGAGACCAAAAGTGGACAGCAACACGGATACCGTGAACCAGATATAACGACTGGAGATGCTTCAGCATATGGAATTGAAGGGATAAACAACATTTTAGGAACGAATGCGGAGTCTTTTGATGAAGAGCTAGAAACAGCATGGAGAACAGAATTAACAACTAATTTTTATAATATGGCAAAAAGCGTTGCAAAATATAAAGGCTTTTATATTGCAAGATATGAAGCAGGAAAAAAGACTATTGACACTACTACAACTGAAGCTGACTATACAAGCTATAAAGGACAAGTAACAATGAGTGCTGCTTGGGTCAGCAAAGCCTGGTATGGCTTTTACCAACGTTTAAGAGGAACAAAAAGTGACACGAATAGTACAATGATATGGGGATGTCAGTATGACCAAGTAATGAGATTTATAGGAGAAGAAACTGAAATCGGACACAATGACAGAGGATTAGCTGGAAGTCTAAAAACTTCAGGAGCAGTTCCAAAAGACTTGATGAAGAATATTTATGATTTAGAAGGAAATTATTTTGAATGGACTGTAGAAGCACAAAATACTTCAAAACGTATATTTAGGGCAAACGCGTTTGATAATATTGGAAGTAACCATAACTATTATTCTCCAAACCAAATAAACAATTATAGAGAACCTAATTTTGCTGGACACACATATGGAGCTCGTGCAACTCTGTATTTATAATTTGTTTGTAAAGATAGTACTAAAAAAGTACTATCTTTTATTTTACAAAAAAATATTAATGTGTTACAATAAAAGTATCTTTTAAAGGAGGGATAAATATGGCATCAAAAAGTGAAATGGATTCAGAAGCAAGAAGAGATTATTCACAATGGACACACAGTCTAGTTTTATGGAGAAACAAATACAATGAGGCGACGACACCGGAAGAAAAAGCTGATGCTTATGATAATATTGTAAGATGCATAAGAGAAAAAATAGATATGGATTATGATTTTGACTATATCTCTTTCGGCGTAGCAAATATCACGGATGAGGAATTAGAGGAATTTAGAAGAATAGAAGCAAGAATTAGAAAACAGGATGAACCAGATAGCAGAGATGAGAGATAGAAAGATAACATGGAAAAATATTTTAATATTCAAAACATCGCAATATATTTAGTAGCAATAAATATTATTGGCTTTTTTGCCATGTGGATAGATAAGAAAAAAGCACAAAAGGGAGCATGGAGAATAAGTGAGCAAGCGTTATTTTATATAACGCTTCTTGGCGGTGGAGTTGGAACAATTTTAGGGATGTATACATTTAGGCACAAAACGAAAAAGCTTAGATTTACAATTGGCTTTCCAGTTATTCTCATTTCAGAAATTATATTACTTGGTTATTTGTTTTTTAAATATGTAAAATAAAAGGAGGTTTTTAAATGAAGAAAAAAATTGCAATTATAATTGTGTGTTTAATTTTAGTTGCGTCTGCAATTGGCTGTTGCTTTCTATTTAAGAATGATGAACTAGAATTAAAAAGTGTACACAGCGAAGCAGAATTAGAAAAGCTATATAAAGGCGAAGATACATCTGCAAGAGACATAGCAACTTATATTTTCACATTGCCTTTTAGTATATTCTATAATTATCCTTTGCATTTTTCTAGCAGAGTACAATCTTTTGATTATGATATTATGGAAGATGCAGTGCCTGTAACTAATTCCTCAAAATCGGGACTTGCATTGGATGAGGCTGTAAGTAGCCCAACAAGTCCATCTAGTGGTAGCACAGAGACTAAAGATTATTCTACAACTAATATACAAGTAGAAAATGTTGATGAAGCAGATATAACAAAAACAGATGGAGACTATATCTATTCTATTTCTGAAACTGATGTAGTAATCACAGATGTGAGAAATCCTAAAGAGATAAAAATAGCATCTAGGATACAATCTGGAACAGGAGTAATTCCAGAAGACATGATATTAAATAAAGATAAACTTGTTGTAATATATGCAAAGTCAACATCAAGTTCATATTATTATAACAGTAGTACGATTGTTAAGGTATATAATATTGCGTCTAGAGAAAGACCAGTTTTATTAAAATCCTACGAATTAGATCAACCATATTATACTTCAAGATGTATTAATAATATGTTATACGTTTTATCTTCAGGATACTTAAAGAAAGACGGAGATAAGATAAAAAGAAGCTATACAGAAGATGGACAAAACGTTGAAATTGCTCTTGAAAATATAAAATACGTAAATAAAATAAAAACAACGAAATTAACAACAATTGCAACACTTGATTTAAATAATGCATCACAAGATGTGAATGTTAATGCTTACTTATTAAATATATCAAATGCATATGTATCAGAAAATAGCATTTATTTGCTTGAACAAAAGTATGAGTATTCATATAGAAGATATGCTCCTCCAGTTAGTTCATTATTTGGACTAGCCGGAGCAATTGGGCCATTTATATATGAAGAGGATGACGATGATAATGACTCATATGGATACCATACAGAAATAACTAAATTCGATATTCAAAATGACGGAAGTGTTACATATTCAGCAAATACAAAAATAAAAGGAAAGACAATAAATCAATATTCTTTAGATGAATTAAATGGACACCTAAGAGTAGCATTATATGACAATGATGGTGCGAGAGTAGCTATCTTTGATGAAAAATTAAATCAAATAGGAGTTTCAAATTATGTTGCTAAAGGGGAGACAATGTATTCTTCACGCTTTATGGGAAATAAAGCATATTTAGTAACATATAGAACAATGGATCCGTTATTTGTATTTGATTTAAAAGATGAAAAAAATCCAAAAGTACTTGGAGAACTACATATTCCTGGATATAGTACATATTTACATCCATATGATGAAAATCACTTAATTGGAATTGGAATGCAAACAGAGGAAATAGTAAGAAGAAATTCAATGGGACAAGTAACTTCAACTACAGCAAGTGTGGTTGGAATGAAAATGGCATTGTTTGACGTAACAGATGTAAACAATCCAGTCCAAATGTCTGAAACTATAATAGGAGATAGAAGAACAACATCAGCTATTCTTACAAATCCTAAAGCTTTGCTGTTCTCGAAAGAAAGAGAATTAATAGCAATACCAGTAAACAATTACAGTGAGGACGTCGAAATAGGAGAAGAATCAAGTACATATTCAACGGCAATTAGTATGTATACAAATTACAGCAAACCATATATTGCTGAAGGATATTTTGTGTATAATATTAATTTGGAAGAAGGCTTTAAGTTAAAAGGAACAATAAAGCATGAAAGCGCTACAACCTACAAATATAGCTATTATAAAAATTCAAAGCTTCTACGAGGCATGTACATTGATGAAAACTTATACACTGTATCAGAAACAGCAATAAAAGTTAATAAACTAGATACATTAGAGCAAGTTAGTGAATTAAAAATAAAGAAATAGGAGGAATTATTTATGGTAGATAAAGTAAATAAGAAAAAATCAGGCATGCCTGTTGCATCATTAGTATTAGGAATAATATCTGTATTAACAACACTTTTTTGGTACATAACACTTCCAACAGGAATACTTGCAATTGTATTTGGAGTTAAATCTATAAGAAAACTAGGAAGCAACTTAGGAAAAGCCGGAATGATTTTAGGAATTGTAGGGTTAGCACTATTTGCATTTATTTATATTGGATTAACATTTATATTAATTTTAGCTAATACTTATTAAAATAAAAAAGTGATTCTTTTTAGAATCACTTTTTTTATTTAATTTGTAAATGAGCATGAAATTATGTTGATTAACAAAAAGACAAACCCAATCAAAAGGCCAAATGAAAAGGAATACAAGACACACATGCAAACATATATACTGTACACATAAAAAATAAAAATAATTGTAAATTAATAATAAAATACAAAAAATAATATTTAATTGTGAATAACTTGTGAATAAAAAGTGTCCATTTTAAAGTTATTCACAAAGTTATCCACAGTTTCCACAGAAAATAAAAAAATAATTGTGTAAACCAAAACAGGTTACATAACGCCGTAATAAAAACGAAACATAAATGTAACATAAATGTAATAAAACCCGAAACATAGAAAAATGCCAGTATTCACCCAAAACCAGGAATTAAAAATATTGTAAAATAATCTTATGAATGATAATATGTCATAAAAAAAGGAGAAATTAACATGATTTTTAAAACAAAAGAAAACGGAATAACTCTTATTGCTTTGGTAATAACAGTTATAGTACTATTAATTTTGGCAGGAACTGCAATCTCATTAAGTGTAAGTGGAGATGGTTTGTTTACAAAAGTAAATACGACTAAAGAAAAACATAATGAAAAAGTCGTAGAGGAAGAACAAGGAATAAGAAATGCAATGGACATTTTAGAAATTGTATCGCCAACAAGTGGAGCAGTATATTATAATAATGCAAAAATTGCAGACAGTTTTGAAATAGAACTAATTACTCAAGGAGAAGATGAAATAGTAGGAATAACTAATACGGTATTTACTAAACAAAATGGATATATGGCAACCGTAACGATAACTCCAAGTAGTAGATTGGCAATAAGCTTTACAGCTTTTGTTGAAACGGATGCAGAAACAGGAGATAGTAGAGTGTCTACCGGAAGCGCTCAAGCAACTTTAGATGGAAATGCTATAGACATTAACGACATAGAAGTAATAGGGGCAGAAGATTGGTTTAACTTGGGAGATGAATACAGATATCTTGTAGAAAGCATGGATACAGCAAGCCTTTTAAACATAATTGCCAATGCAAGTAATTAATAATAAAAATACTGTTAAACATTTCCCAACGTTGATAATTGAATGATTTTTTAGTAAAATAAATTATGATGAAAACATTACAAATTAAGGGGGAAATATATGAACAGGCTAAATCCAGAATGGTTTCAAGATTTAAAAGTAAATGAAGATGGTGATAGCATACCACCTAGAGATGGTATGCAAATGGAATATGTACCGGAAACACGAGAATATTATAATGGATATAATATAATAAGTAGCGGAGGAAAATATAATGTTACAGATGTTTTTGGTCGCATCATAGCAACGGGAATTGATTCGATAGAGGCAGCAAAGACATTTATAGACGACAGAAGTAGACAAAACACCAGAAGAAGACAAAATGGAATGAATAATGGAATGACTAGATAAGATAAACAAAATGCATGAAACAAAATGAAACGTTTCATGCATTTTGTTTTATAAAAAATGATTGATAAAATTTCCCTTAAATGCTTGATTTTTCTAAAAAAATATAGTACAATAGGTATTGCTTGAAAATAGCAATACCTATTCTTAGTTTAAGGCTATACTCTTACTTAAACTCAGTTTATGGCAAATATTATTTTAAGGAGGTAAAAACATGACACCAGCTAGAAAACAAGAAATCATTAATACATATAAAAGAGAAGAAAACGATACTGGATCTCCAGAAGTTCAAATAGCTCTTTTAACAGAAAGAATTAATGAACTTACAGAACATCTAAAAGTACATGTAAAAGACAATCACTCAAGAAGAGGACTTTTAAAAATGGTAGGTAAAAGAAGAAACTTATTAAACTACTTATCTAAAAAAGACTTGGAAAGATACAAAGAAATAGTTGAGAAATTGAATTTAAGAAAATAGTACTTGTGGCGGGACATGGCTTAATTTCAGCTGTATTCCGCCAAGTTTATGTTCTGTTTTGCACAAAATGAAAGAAAAAAACGAATATTAGATAAATTTTGGTTGTAAAGTAGCTTGTACAAAGGGCATATTTTGTGCTTTTTGTAGAGGTTACGTTTCAAACAAAATTTATTCTAAAAATTAGGAGGTAAATTTATGTTTAAAACTTACAGTATGGAATTAGCAGGAAGAACATTAACAATTGAGAATGGGAAAATGGCAGGACTTGCAAATGGTAGTGTTTTAGTTCGTTATGGTGATACAGCAGTATTAGTAAATGTTACTGCTTCAAAAGAACCAAAAGAAGGAGTTGACTTTTTCCCACTTTCAGTAGAATATGAAGAAAGGCTTTATGCAGTAGGAAAAATACCTGGAAGCTTTCAAAAGAAGGAAGGAAAACCTACAGAAAAGGCAATTCTTACATCAAGAGCAATAGACAGACCAATGAGACCTTTATTTCCAAAAGATTTTAGAAATGATGTTGTTATAGACTGTTTAGTATTATCAGTTGACCAAGATAATTCACCAGAAGTATGTGCGATGATTGGAGCTGCTGCAGCAACAGCAATATCTGACATTCCATTTAATGGACCAACAGCATCTGTAAACGTAGGATATGTTGATGGACAAATTATAATTAATCCTAATGTTGAACAAAGGGCAAATTCAAGATTAAACCTTACAGTTGCAGGAACATTAGAAAAAATTACTATGATTGAAGCAGGAGCTGCTGAAATACCTGATGATACAATGCTTGATGCAATTAAAGCAGGTCATGTTGAAATAAAGAAGATATGTGATTTTATAAATCAAATTGCAGCTGAAATCGGCAAACCAAAATTTGAATACAAACATTTTGTAGTTGATGAAGAAGTATACAATGAAATAGAAGCAAACTACAAAGACAAAATGTATACAGCTGTACAAGCTGTTGAAAAAGAAGACAGAGACAGAAACATTGACGAACTTACAGCAGAAATTGAAGCATTCTATTCAGAAAAATATGGAGAAGAAGCTTTAGAAGAAAAGAAACAAGACATAGCAGATAGCATTTACAAGTTAGAGAAAAAATGTGTACGTGAAATGATATTTATAGAGCATAAACGTGTTGATGGAAGAAGACTAGATGAAATTAGACCATTATCATGCGAAGTTGGATTATTAAATAGAGTTCACGGAAGTGCATTATTTACAAGAGGACAAACACAAGTATTATCAGTAGCAACTCTTGGAATGAAGAGTGAAGAACAAATATTAGATGGACTAGATGAAGAAGAAAGCAAACGATACATGCACCACTACAATTTCCCAGGATACAGTGTTGGAGAAGCAAAAACATCTCGCGGACCTGGCAGAAGAGAGATTGGACATGGAGCTTTGGCTGAAAAAGCATTAGTGCCAGTACTACCAAGCGAAGAAGAATTTCCATATTCAATTCGTGTTGTGTCTGAAGTATTATCTTCAAATGGTTCAACATCACAAGCAAGTATTTGTGGAAGTACATTAGCTCTTATGGATGCTGGTGTACCTATTAAGAAACCAGTTGCTGGTATTTCTACTGGACTTGTAACAGATAGCGAAAATCCAGACAACTATGTAATGCTTACAGATATTCAAGGTATTGAAGATTTCTTTGGTGATATGGACTTTAAAGTTGGTGGAACTAAAGACGGAATAACAGCTATACAAGTAGATATAAAAATAGACGGACTATCATATGATATTATTAAAGAAGCATTTGAAAGAACAAGAGTAGCTAGAAACTATATACTAGATGAAATAATGCTAAAAGAGCTACCAGCTCCAAGAGACCATATGTCTCCATATGCTCCAAAGATTATTAACATTACAATTAACCCAGAAAAGATAAGAGACGTAATTGGTACTGGCGGAAAAGTAATTAACAAAATTATTGCTGAAACTGGTGTAAAAATGGATATTGAAGATGATGGTAGAGTATTTATTTATTCATCAGACAGCGAAGGTGCTCAAAAAGCATTAAAGATGGTTGAAGACATTACACGTGAAGTTGAAGTAGGAGGCATATACGAAGGCACAGTAACAAGAATTATGCCATTTGGCGCATTTGTTGATGTGGGTGGCGGAAAAGAAGGACTACTTCATATTTCTAAAATTGCAAAAGAAAGAATTGCAAAAGTTGAAGATGTGCTAAACATTGGAGATAAAGTTACTGTAAAAGTATATGAAATCGACGACCAAGGAAGAATTAATCTAACAAGAAAAGATTTATTAGAAGAAAACAAAGAAGAGTAATAATTGTATTTGGTATTTACCATTTGGTAGTTAGTAGCTAAACTACTAACTGCCAAACTCTAAATGCTAAAAACTATTGTAAGAAGGAGAAAAAATCGTGAAGTATTTATATGTATTACAACAAGCACTTGTATGGATAATAACAATATTTTGGATATATCAAATATCAATAAGCCTTTGTTCGCTTATTAAATTAAAAGATAAGCCACTTTTAAAAAACAAAAAGCATAGGTTTATGGCAATAATTCCAGCTCATAATGAAGAATCAGTAATTGTAAACCTAGTGGAAAGCTTAAAAAGACAAGATTATCCTGAAGAACTAATCGATATATATGTTATTGCAGATAATTGTACAGATAGAACTGCAGATGTGGCAAAAGAAGCAGGAGCAATTGTATATGAAAGATTTGACCCTGAGAAGAAAACAAAGGGATATGCAATGCAATGGTTTTTAGCTCAAAAGATTGAAGAAGATGCTCCATATGATGCTTTTTGCGTATTTGATGCAGATAATATAGTTGACAAATCATTCTTTACAAATATGAACAAAAAACTTTGCCAAGGTGAAGAAGTTGTACAAGGTTATAGAGATATTAAAAACCCTACTGACAATTGGATTACAGCAGGATATGCAATATTCTATTGGACAATGAATAGATTTTACCATTTAGCAAGATACAATTTAGGTTTATCACCACTTATTAATGGAACTGGATTTATGGTTAAATTTGATATAGTTAAACCAGATGGATGGAATACTCGTACTTTAACAGAAGACATAGAGTTTTCATTAAAGAACATTATTAAAGGTCGTAAACTTGGTTGGGCAGTTGATGCTAAAGTATATGATGAACAACCAACAGGATTTATGCAATCATGGAGCCAAAGATCTAGATGGACTGTAGGACACATACAATGCATTAAGTACTATACAAAGGATTTAGCTTTAGCAGTTAAAGAACATAAAACGATGATGAACTTCGATGGATTCTTGTACATAATTGGAAGTATTCCAATGTTTATATTAACACTTGTATTACTTGCAACAAACTTTATATTATATCTAGGAGACGCATATACATCTGCACAGCTATTAGAAAGTTATGTGCGCTATTTAGTGCCAACATTTATACTTCCTATTGGAACAGCACTTATCATAATGATTTTAGATAAAAGACCTATAAAACCAATGTTAAAAGGACTTTTATGCTATCCTTTATTCTTAGCTTCATGGCTTGCAATTAATTTCAAATGCTTATTTAAACGTGAAACAACATGGGAGAAAATAAACCACGTAAGAAGTATAAAAATAAATGAAGTATCAGAAGCCAAAAAAGAATTAATATAGCAATATAAATGGCCTTCTGCGCCGAGGGCGCGGAAGGCCGCTTTGTTTATAAAGCAAAGAAAAAAGTGCTTTTTATGGAGGATATAATGAGTAAAACAAAAATAATACATATTATAATTATTGTATTAGGAATACTATTCGTTTCTGCAAGTGCATTCCATGAAAATATGTGGTTTGACGAAAGCTATTCTGTAGCAATTGCAAGCAATTATTCGCTTAGTGAAATATGGGAAATAGGAGGACATGATGTTCACCCAATTTTGTATTACTGGATGCTTAACATAGTTGGAACATTAACAGGTAACAGCATTTTGATGTTTAGACTGTTTTCTGTACTAGCTATTGCTATTCTTGGAATAATAGGCTATACACATATAAGAAAGGACTTCGGCGAAAATGTCGGGTTAGTCTTTTCATTCTTTGCGTTTTTTATGCCAACAAATATAATATATGCAAGCGAAATAAGAATGTATACTTGGGGAATGTTATTTGTTGTACTACTTGGAATATATGCTTATAGATTATATAAAGACAGTAATAATATAAAAAATTGGATTTTATTTGCATTGTTTTCAATTTGCTCTGCGTATACACATTACTATGGTTTAATGGCAGCAGGATTAATGAATTTGCTTGTAATGATATACTTTATAACAAAAGCAATTAAAGCAAAAAAATGGATTCCAGAACTTACAAAGTTTATTATTCAGGGAGTAATAGAAGTATTATTATATATTCCATGGGTACTTACACTATTTACACAAATGAAACAGGTTGAATCTGGATTTTGGATTCAAAAGAAATCTTTTTTTGATACTGCATTTGATATTTTCTTATTTCAATTTACTGGAAACTTAGACAATAACGAATACATAAGCAACAACATTGGAATATTTTTTGGATTATTTATAATTTCAGCAATTTTCTTTATTATTGGTAGCAATAAAGATAAAATAAAAAAGGACTGGATTGTACCTGCAACATCAGTTGCAATGTATATTTTAGTAATTATAGGAGCAGTTGCAGTATCTAATTACATGAATAGAGCAATTTTATATGCAAGATATATGTTAGTAACAACAGGGTTGCTCTTAATTGCAATTAGTTATATAATTGGAAAATACGGAAGCAAAAAACTTATAATTACAATATTGGCCATAACCGTAATCGTTGGAACATTAATAAATTATAAAGTAATGCTTAATAACTATGATGAAAGTAACCAAGAACCAATTCAGTATTTAAAACAAAATATCAAAGAAGGAGATATCATAATATATAAAAATGTTGGAGGCGGATTTATAATATCTACGGTATTTTCTGAATTTGATTCATATTTTTATAATGCAGAAAATTGGGGAGTGGAAGAAGCATACAAAGCTTTCGGACGAAATTATCATACAGTAAATAATTTAGAATTTTTAAATAATTATTATGGACGAATTTGGTTTATAGATGCAAATGATTATTCAATGCAAGAAACTGCAACAAGCAGATTTAATGATATAAAAGTTTTAGAAACGCAAAGATTTGAAGTAAAATATAAAGGGTATCCATATACATTTTCTTTAACCCAAAAAGGAGAATGATAAATGATTTTCGAAAATCAACAAAAAATAACAGTATATGCTTTTATAGGACCTTCTGGAACTGGAAAAAGTTATAGAGCCCAGATGGTTGCCAGTGAAAAAGGTATTAATTTCATAATAGATGATGGTTTGCTTATAAAAGATAATGCAGTAATTGCGGGTACTTCTGCAAAAAAAGCACCTACAAAAATTGAAACTGTAAAAAAGGCTTTATTTATGAGACCAGAAGAACAACAAGAAATTAAAAAAGCAATAAAAAAATATAAAGCAGAAAGTATCTTAATATTAGGGACTTCAGATGGAATGGTTGAAAAAATTGTAGAAAACCTCGACTTGCCAGAAATTTCAGAAAGGATATATATTACAGAAGTTGCAACAGAAGAGGAAATGAAGGAAGCAAAAAGAATTAGGCAAACAGAGGGGAAACATGTAATACCAGTACCAACATTTGAGATAAAGAAAGACTTTTCAGGATATTTATTAGATCCTCTTCAAATTTTTAAATCAAAGGGTAAGGGAGAAAAACCATATATTTCTGAAAAATCTATTATTAGACCAACATTTAGCTATATGGGGAATTTTACTATATCTGACAACGTTTTTAGACAAATAATAGAATGCGTTGCAGACAGGATGCCAGAAGTACATCGTGTTACAAGAGTAAGAGTTGAAACTGTATCTGAAAACACGAATATTTATATAGAAGTTATATTAGAATATGGAAACAATATTTTTGATGTATTAAAAGAATTCAAAGAAAAAAGCAAAAAAGAGATAGAAAAGCTCACAGCTATGAATGTAGGAACAATTGATATTATGGCAAAAGGAATACATATGCCAGGTGAAAATAATTAATTTTAGGAGGTAAAAAGTATGTCTTTTATAGTAGCAATAGATGGACCAGCAGGAAGTGGAAAGGGAACAGTTGCAAAGGCATTATCCCAAAAATATAATTTTATAAATATTGAAACAGGTGCTATGTACAGATGTATTGCATTAAAATGCTTAAATAACGATATTACTCTTGATGAAAAAGAAAAAATTATAGAATTATCGAAAAATATAGATATTATATTAAATAAAGATGGGACAGTTATACTTGATGGAAAAGATGTGACTAGCCAAATCAGAACAAAAGCAATTTCAGATATAGTACCTCTAGTATCGAGCATAAAAGAAGTGAGACAAAATTTAATTGCACTTCAAAGAAAAATGGCAGAAGGAAAAAATGTTGTCATGGAAGGTAGAGACATTACTACTAAAGTATTCCCTAATGCGAATGTGAAAATATATTTAGACGCGACAGTGGAAGAAAGAGCAAATAGAAGATATAAAGAAATGATAGAAAAAGGAACTAATACTTCATATGAAGAAGTATTAGAAAGCATTAAACAAAGAGATGAAAGAGATAGAAAAAAAGAAATAGGATTAATGATTGCACCTGATGCAATTGTTGTAGATACTACTGGTGTTACAATTGAGAATGTTATAAAGAAAATTAGTCAAATCATAGAAAATACAGATAGCTGGAGCTAAATGTAAGAAAAGCTACTAAACATAGGGAGAATAAAAATGAGAGTAATTTTAAAAGCGATATTTCATTTTTTAGTTATAATAGTATATAGACCCAAAGTTACTGGAAGAGAAAATATACCAACAGAAGGAGCATGCTTAATATGCCCGAACCATTTACATGCACTAGATTCGGCTGTAATACTTACAACTCAAAAACGTAAAGTAAACTTTATGGCAAAAGAAGTCTTGTTTAAAAATGGGTTTATAAAATGGCTTGCTAAGATATTTGGCATTTTTCCAGTAAAAACAGACGGAAAGGATATAGAGGCTATAAAAACATCTTTAAGACTTCTAAAGAATGGTGAAATCCTTGCAATGTTTCCAGAGGGAACAAGAAAAGGTTTAGCTAAAGGAGTAAAACCTAAGGGTGGTGCAATATTAATTGCTGCAAAATCTGGAGCGCCTATAATACCATGTGGTGTAAGAGGAAGCTTTAGAGCATTTACAAAAGTAACTCTAAATTATGGAAAACCAATTATAATAGATAAGAATTTGGATTTACAAAATAAAGAAGTATTGGAAAAATGCACAAATGATTTAATGAATGAGATAATAAGACTTTCTAAGATATAAACCTAGATATTTTAGGCATAATGTGATATAATCCTATTATACCTAGTAAAGGAGATGTCTTAATGAAAGCCATTGCAATACGGACCATGCAAAGAATCACGCACATCATCTGCACTCCGTTTTTCTTCATTCGGGACATATACAGGGTCTTCCACACCAAAGTAAAAATCATACAAATGCTTAAGCAGACACGCAGTTTGTATGAAGACTACCTGGCGGTTAGGAGACTCTATTTTGTTGGACGATATGAGGAGAACAAAACCCAAATTGAAGAAGGGAGAAAAGGTCTGAAAACTGCAGCATCAGCACTGCTTGTAAAGGCCGCATTCCTGGAAACTTTTTGGGAGGAGTACTTGACAGAAAAAGACATAGCCCTGATTCATTGCCTGTACGACATCAACGAGGACATCCTCAAATTCGCTGAATGACTTCCAGCGGATAAACACCCGGGACACGTTCTGGGTGTTTTTTAATTGGCTTTTTTCTTATAATATTTAAAATAATAGTTGATATTTTTCATTATTTGATATAAAATCGTAAAAGCTAGGAGGGAATATTTTTGGTAACGTTAGAAGATGTTAAACAAAATCAAGAAGTGCAAGAGCTTATAGTAGGAGCACAAAAGCAACTTGACGTGCTTCGGATATACAGAACATGCAATAAGACATATTGAAATTGTATCTGAAAGAGCAGGCATGATTTTAAGAGACCTTCGGATATGATGAAAGAATGGTCGAGTTAGCTAAAATTGCGGGATACCTGCATGATATAGGAAATTGCGTAAATAGAGTAGACCACGCACATAGTGGAGCAATAATTTCATATAACATTTTAAAAGAAATGGGAATGGATGCTAATGAGAGAACTGAAATTATGATGGCAATAGGAAACCATGATGAAAAAACAGGAACTGCTGTTAGTGAAATCTCTGCAGCACTTATTTTAGCAGACAAGTCAGACGTACATAGAGACAGAGTAAGACAAAAAAGCATGGCAACTTTCGACATCCATGATAGAGTAAATTATGCAGTTACGAAGGCAGAATTAAATCTTAATAGTCAAAAAAGGGTTATTACTCTTAACCTTACAATAGATACTGCAATTTGCCCTGTACTTGACTATTTTGAAATATTTATGGAAAGAACAATGATGAGCAAATATGCTGCTAAGTTTTTAAATATTTGGTTCGAATTAATTATAAATGATACTAGATTATTATAGGAGGATGCTTAAACAATGAAAATAAAGAAAAATTCATTAAAAAAAGTTACGATATTATTATTAATTATAGTTATTATACTTATTTCGTTTGTTGGAGTTTATGAAAAACAATTAAATAAAATGGTAAATACTTTGCCAGAATATAAATTTGGAATGGATTTTAGCGACATTAGGGAAGTGCGACTAAATGTTAGAGAAGATACTGTTACTAAATACTATGATGAAAACGGAAATGAAGTAGATATGCCAGATGATGAAAGCGAAAGCACAAATATTACTTCAAAAGAAGTACCAGTTAATTCGGAAGAAAAACTAACCGCAGAGAATTTTGCAAAAACGAAAAAAATATTAGAAGATCGTTTAGATGCTTTATATATTGAAGAGTACCAAATTAGACAAGATGAGAATGGCTATATTGTTGTAGAATTACCTGAAAATGATGATACGGATTTTTATGTTGAAACATTAATGTTTATGGGAAAATTCGAAATAAAAGATTCTGAAACTAATGAAGTGCTTTTAGACAATAGTAATATAAGTGATGCTTTTGCTACCACATATTCATCTGATGGCAAAAATATGGCTGCTTATTTAATAATAAATTTTGACCAAGAAGGTAAACAAAAATTTGAAGATATAACAAAAACATATATTGCAACTACAGACGAAGAAGGAAATGAAACAAAAAAAGTTGTTACAGTGTCAATTGATGATCAAACAATAGCATCAACCTATTTTGGAAAAACTATGAGCAATGGCCAATTACAACTAAAACTTGGTAGTGAGACAACTTCAAGTGATACTCTTTTAACATACTATAGAGAAACTTTAATGATAGCAAACTCAATTAGATATGGACAATTACCTATTGAATATACAGTTGAAAACCAAGAAGTATTATTATCAACAGTTAGACAAGACGTTGTTCAAGTTTTGTGGATTATTGGTGCAGTTTTAATTGTAATTCTTGTAGCATATTTAATAATTAGATTTAATAAAGGATTACTAATTGGAATTTCATGGATAGGATTTATTGGAATGTTCTTACTTTTAATAAGATACTCTAATTCAGTTATTACAATAAATAGCATAGTAGGAATGGTTGTAATATGTATATACCAATATGTTTTCCTAAATGCAGTATTATCTAATAAACAAAATAGATCATTCAAAGAAATATTAGCGAAGTATTCTATATATGCAATACCATTATATATAATTGCAGTTATATTTACTTTTGCAAGCAAATTAGCTGTTAACAGTTTTGGAATGGCATTGTTCTGGGGAAGTGCAATTATGGCTGTATATAACTTACTAATTACTAAAAACTTAATTGATGAAAAATAAGGAGGAAATTACATGAAAGATATGAATAAACTCAAGGTTATAGTTGTTGCTGCGGTACTAATTGTTGCTGCTATTATTACAGTTGCAGTAAATCCATTTAAGTTTAATGTGAATTATTCAAAAAATGTAAGGCTAGAAGTATACATAGAAAAAGACTTTGAAATAAATGATATTTTATCTATTGTTAATAGCATTTATACCAATGACGATGTGATAGTAAGAAAAGCAGGTGCACTTGAAAAAACAGCATCAATAACACTAAGAGATTTTACTGAAGAACAAAACGAGAAATTGATTAGTCAATTAAATGAAAAATACGAACTTAAACTTACATCTGAAGATATTGAAATTTATTATAACTCAAATGTTAAAGGAAGAGATTTAATAAAACCATATATTGTAGCTACTGCTATTGCTGGAGTTTTAATACTTGCATTCTTTGGAGTGAGATATCGCAAGATTGGACTTGCAAAATCAGTAGGTGGAACAATTGCTGTTGTATGTTTAACACAATTATTATATACATTTCTAATTAATATTTTTGGAATGTATATTAATGAAGCTACGATAGTTGTTGGAATTACAATTGGTATCTTATGCCTAATGTATTTAGTAGCAACATTTGAAAAACTAAAAGCAAAAGAATAAAAAAATAAAATGAAAGAGGCAATGGGGATGGATCCATTGCCTCTTTTCTTGAGGTGGAAAGTCCGTCCTCAATACCTCATTCGTTTCAATTTATAAATAACAGCATATAATAAATTAAAACTACATGGAAGAGGGATTACTTATGAAATGCAAAAGATGCTGTAGCTCAGTTGATATAAGTGGAATAGAACTTAAAAATATGCAAAAAGAGATACATAATTTGGTAATACTAGATGTTAGAAGTCCACAAGAATATGAAGAAGGACATATTACAGGCAGTACATTGCTTCCAAACTATGAAGTAATAAAAAAAGTAGGAAATGTACTGCCTGATAAAAAAACATTTATTGTTGTATATTGCCAAAATGGTGGAAGGAGTAGAAAAACTGCATGTATATTAAAACAAATGGGTTATTTAAATGCATTTAATTTAAAGGGTGGGTTAGAGGAGTATTTAAAACAATAAGCTTACACTATTCTTGAATAATTCCCATTAGTATAGTTTTCTCCTTCAAGTTTTTGACCTGCAATAATTGCTTGAATTATTTCATTTTTCTTATTTTCACTTTCATCTAAAAAGGATACTCGAATAAAATCACATTGTAAATCCTTGCTATCAATAGAAGTAATCTTGCTGTTATATAATGTTGTTATAGTTTGATTAGGATCATTTTTTACAATAAACTTAAATCCTAATCTATCCTTTAATTCGTATTTATCACTTTTACACATTTGTGGGCACCCTTGAGGACAATGATTACTATGAGACAATAAGCAATACTGCATAGTCATAAGAGGTAACCTTCCATATACTAATACTTCTGAAGGTAAATTAGAAGCTTGTGTAAGCTCGTCAAATTCTTGCTTAGTTAATTCAGGAGAAGCGGTAAATCTTGAAAAACCAAGATTAGATAACTCCAAAACAGTATTACTATTAAACACGTTCAAAGTATAATTTGCAATTAAGTCTTTACCACTTGGTATAAAATCTATTTGACTTATATTTGAAATAACAGCTCCTTTTAAATTAAAGCTATCAAATGCGTTTTCAATATCTTTTTTAAATTCATTTTCTAATTTGTTTTGCATTATATTTGGCAAGTAAATATAAACATTATACTTATTACATATCTCTTTTAGTATATTTTGCTGTTTATTAAAAGCGCAAAGAGGAATGTATACAGCATTAGCACTATCTAAATATGAATAGCTCTCGGAAGGAACAATGCTATTTAATAATACAGCAATTTTACGAGCTGAAACTGTTTTCTTGCTTATTACAGAATTTGGCTGTGGAACTTTTACAAAAGATCTTTTATATGAATTTTTCATTTTCTCTTGCAGTTGCTCTAATGCGGTTCTTCTTAATTCATTAAGTTTTCCTATACTTGGCAAATATAAATTATCTCCCAATGATATATCAATATTTTTAAATTCAAATTGAGTATTTCCCGTCTTTGAAATCTGTTCTATTAGGCGTTCTTTTGTTATTGGTGACGAAGTAGCATCTTCAGGCATGATATCTGATTGAACAAAAACGCTAATATCATTATAAGGTTCTTTTAGAGGAGTAACCTCCAAAGTTACAAATTTGTTAGGTTGAATTACCAAATTTGCTGATAAATCTAATTTTTTTAATTCTTTACCAGAAAAAGACTGCTTAGCTGAATCTGTAAGTTGTTTACTAGACATTTTATATATTTTATCACCTAGATGGATATTACCTTTCATGCGCCCAAGTGTTACAAAATCACCAGCATTTGCAGTTTTAAGATTTTGATTTTTAATCATTAATTCTGAAACTGTGTAGTTACCAGTTTCAGATTCAATTGAAATTGTATCTCCAATTGAAAGTGGACATTCCAATTTGACTTTTATATGGCCACTTACAGGAGCGTAATTTGACAAAGAACCTAGATAAATTCCTTGATTATTTGATTTTACCTTATATATTATGCCGCTATTTGAATCATCCAATAAATGCCCAGTAGAAAAACCACCACGGTTAAATACTTGCATTAAATTTGTAGAATCATCAGGGGATACATTATATGCAGATTCATTTTTTATATAATCAAGGTACTTTCTATATACGCTAGTAACTGTTGCAACGTACTCAGGAGTTTTCATTCTGCCTTCTATTTTTAATGAATCAATACCTGAGCTAACTAATTGTGGTAATATAGAAATAGTAGAAACATCCTTAGGACTTAGCAAATAGCCTTTTTCTATAGATTTTGAATTTTTTAGTAGCTCATAAGGTAACCTACATGCTTGAGCACATTTACCACGATTTCCTGAACGACCACCAACCATACTTGAAAAAAGGCATTGCCCAGAATAAGAAATACATAGAGCACCATGAACAAATGCTTCTAATTCAATGTTAGAGGCATTTTTAATTTTTCTTATTTCTGGAATAGGAACTTCACGAGATAATACAACTCTTCTGAAACCTAAATTTTGTGCTCCTAGAACTCCGGACAAATTATGGAATGTCATTTGTGTACTTGCATGCACGTCAAGACCAGGAAAGTTTTTAATTAGAGCTTTTGCAAGTCCGAGATCTTGAACAATTATTGCGTCAATTCCATATTCATAAACTTTAGCTGCTACATCAAGAGCTTGACTAAATTCAGAATCTTTTATTAATGTATTTAAAGTTAGATGTGTTTTAACATTTCTTAATTTAGCATAATCTATAGCTTTTTCAATATTTTCCAAATCAAAATTTGTAGCAGAAGCTCTTGCATTAAAGAAAGAAGAGCCAAAATATACAGCATCTGCACCATTTTGCACAGCAGCAACTAAACAATCAAAATCACCGACACGGTGATAGTAATTCTGGAATTTTCATGAAAACCTCCATAAAAACATTTAATATCTAATATTGTAACATAAAATTGAATTATTGCATACATCTAAGTAAGGATTTTGTAATAAAAACGTAATATTAAATACATGAAAAATTAATAAAAAAAAAGGTCTAAAATTATTGACTAAAAAAAACAAATACTATATAGTATTACTATGATATTTAGACATAATTTGCACATACAAAGGAGGAATTTTTGTGGTAAAAACAAGATTAATCATTAAAGTTATAGTAATAAGCATTTTAATGATAATCTTTTCAAATTATATATTTCCTAATGTTTCATTTGGGGCAACTATTACACAAGAGGTAAAAAGTGGGATAAACAATTTCCCTAAATCATACCAAGAAAAATTAAAGGAACTTGAAAAATTGCATCCAAACTGGAGCTTTACGGCATATTATACTGGAATAGATTGGAACGACCTTATAACTAATGAATCAGGAGACACTGTACATAAGAGAAATGTTGTACCTGATTATTGTGACGAATCATGGAAATGTACAGAATGCAGTCCAGTTAGAAATTGGCAATGTGCGTCAAAAACTGCGGTAGAATATTTTATAGACCCAAGAAATTTTTTAGATGAGGTTAGAATATTCCAATTTGAAGAATTATCATATAATGAAAGAATACATACGTTAGAAAGTGTACAAAAATGCGTAACAGGAACGTTCCTTCAAAATTCTGTAACGTATTTTGATACAGATAAACAAATGAATATTACTAAATCTTATGCAGAAATAATTTTAGAAGCTGCTAAGCAAACTGGAATGAGTCCATTTCACATGAAAACTAAAATAATACAAGAAGTTGGTTCTAACGGAAGTGGATCTGTATCTGGTACATATCCAGGTTACGAGGGGCTATATAATTTCTTTAATTTTGGTGCATATGATACAGGTGACCCAATTGCAAATGCCTTAATATATGCTAGAGATAATGGATGGACAAACCCTTATGTTGCAATAATAGGCGGAGCACAGTTAATTGCAGACAAATATATTAATCAGGGACAAAACACGTCTTATTTCTTTAAATTTGATGTTGTAGGAGATAGCATTATAAAAGAGGGACAAACAGGTACTGCTGATACTGGTTCTCTTTACTGGCATCAGTACATGACAAACCTGATGGATCCATATTCACAAAGTTCATCAGTATATAACATGTATGCCGCAAATGGGCTTATAGAAACAAACTTAAACTTTATTATACCGGTATACAACAATATGCCTAATGAATATGAAGAAAAAAATGTAGAATTAGATGATAAAAACAAAACCTTAAAAACAATACCTGGTGTTGAAGTTGAAACTGTAATGTTAGAAGCCGAAATAGCCAATTATGAAATACTAGATGCAAAGGGCAAAAAAACGGATGGAACTAAACTTGCAACAGGATATAAATTAAATGTTTTAAAAGATGATAAGAAAACAGTTGAAAAAACTTATACCATTATAAAAATGGGAGATGTTAATGGAGATGCCAAAGTAAATGCATCTGATGCATTAGCAGCTCTAAAACACAGTATGGGAACAGCAACGCTAAAAGGAAATTATTTAAAAGCCACAGATGCTAATGGAGATGGAAAAACCAATGCATCTGATGCATTGTTAATTTTAAAGATTAGCATGGGAATAGAAACTTTGAGCTTATAAAAGAGAGGGGAAAATGACTGAACCATTTAAATTAATACTAGTAGTATTATTTGTATTATTTATAACATTAATATTTTTTTCTAGTAGTGTTAGTGCAACAACTACAATAGTTTTGGACCCTGGACATGGAGGCAAAGACTCTGGAGCAGTCAACGGGGAGACACATGAAAGTGATGTTGCTCTTAAAATAGCCAAATATTTAAAAGAGTATTTAAACAAGTATCAAAATGTTAAAGTAATACTTACACATGAGGAATTAGAAAGCAACAAGGAACTATCTGTTTTTGAAAGAGCAATAATTGCTAGAGAAAATAAAGCAGACATACTAATCAGCTTACACATAAATAGTAGTCTCGGAACTGCTGAAGGTGCTGAAATATATGTAACTGCGAATGAATCTTTAGATAAATACAATAAAAATACTACATTGCTTGCGAATAAAATATTAACAAATTTAGGAAAACTTGGAATAAAAAATAGAGGCGTAATAACAAAATTGATTCCAAAAGATACTACAGATGTCTATTCTGATGGAACAAGGGCTGACTATATGGGAATCATTCGATACTCAATGAGAGGCACAATGATTGATTCTGGGAAGGTTACAATATTGAAAGACGGAAAAAAAGTTGAAGTACCACCAGAGACATCAGCAAACGTTGAAAAGCGGAGAAGGAACACCTGCAATATTAATTGAACATTGCTTTATACAAGGAAATGATTACAAATATGTTAGCAATGATTCAAAAATAAAACAGCTTGCAGAAGCGGATGGGAAAGCAATAGTTGAACATTATGGACTAAATATAAAAGATGGACAACAAGAAGAAAACAGTGATATTAAAATTGATGATTCTAAAAAACATATTATAGTTTCGCCAACGCAGAACAAAGAAAATATAGAGGAGTATTTTAAGAAGGATACAATTACTATTTTAGATTCTAATGATAAACAAACAGAAACAATAGCAACAGGTGGAAAAATAAAGACGAAAGACAAAACATATGAAATTATAAAACTTGGAGATGTTAACGGAGACGGGAAAGTGAAGGCAAACGATGCTTTGGCAACTCTAAAGCATAGTATGGGAACAGAAATGCTAACAGGAGTTTATTTAGAAGCGGCAAAGGTTACATCGTCTGAAAGTATAAAAGCAACAAATGCTTTACAAATATTGAAGTATAGCATGGGACTAGTACAAATTCAACTATAATTGGAGGTAAAAACAATGAAGAAAATCTTAACAATAGCTATTTTAAGTGTGGCCTTTATGATGCTATGGTGTACAATATCTTTTGCAGGATATTCAGCACCTAGCAAAACAGTACAATCAGGAGAAAGCTTTTCTATAACAGTTACTTCAAGTGAAGGCTTAGATGCATATACTCTAAAGCTTACAGGATATTCTGGATTAACATATAACAGTTGCTCTAAAAACCAAGCTTCTGGAGAAACTGTAATTTGTGATTCAGCTAATAAAGTAATAGGATATATGAACCCATCAGGTACTACTAAAACATTGGGAACGTTTAGTTTTAAAGCTCCTGAAGTAACAGAAGATAAAACATATAAAATAACATTTTCAGTAGACAATGAATCAACAGTTACTTCAACTATTACAGTTAAAGCTCCTGAAAAAGAACCAGAGCCAGAAAAACCAGCCGAAAATACAACACAAGAGCCAGAAAAACCAGCAGAGAATACAACACAAGAGCCAGAAAAGCCAGCTGATAATACAACAACAGAACCAGAAAAACCAGCAGAGAATACAACAACAGAACCAGAAAAACCAGCTGAGAATACGACACCAGAGCCAGAAAAACCAGCTGAAAACACAACACAAGAATCAGAAAAACCAGCAGAGAACACAACACAAGAACAAGAAAAACCAGTAGAAGAAAAGAAGTCAAGCAATGCAAATTTAAGCAATTTAGGTATTAGACCTAATGACTTTTCTGGATTTAAATCAGGAAACACTTCATATAGTGTTAGTGTACCAAACAATGTAGAGAAAGTTGAAGTTTATGCAAACAAAGCAGAAGATGTACAAACAATAACAGGTACAGGAACGAAGTCACTTTCTGAAGGATCAAACTTATTTGAAATAGAAGTAACAGCAGAAGATGGAACACAAAAAGTTTATAAAATTAATGTAATTAGGCTAGCTAAAGAAGAAACAAACAATCCTGATGTGGAAAAACAAGATGAGAAGATTGAAGTCGCTCTTGCAAGTCTTCAAATAGTTAGTGTTACACTTAACGAAGCATTTAAGCCTGACACATATACATATACTGCAACAGCTTCATTAGATGCAAAAGAAGTTATTGTAAATGGTAGTGCAAATGTTGATACAGCAATTATAGACGTAGATGCTCCAGAAGAGTATGTAGAAGGAGAAAATATCATAAAAATCACAGTTAAATCTAAAGATGGAAGCGATAAAAAAGTCTATACAATTAAAATTATGAAAGAAGCTGAAGAAAAAGAGGATATTAAAGAAGAAATAAAAAATGAAATTGCTCCAGCTACAGTTGGCAGTGTAAAAAACGACAATAATAAAAGTGGAGGAAATGCAGGAGGACTATCAAATGAGCAATTAATCTTCTGTGTTGGTATAGCTATAACTACTTTAATAGGAATCTTAGCTGCAGTGGTAAGATATAATAAAGATAAAAAGAACGTAGAAGAAGATGTTAGCCCAATGGAATTTGTTGGAGATGTATCAGCAAAAGAAGCAATGATTGATGCAGCAGTTGCAACAAGCAAACTTGGTAATTTTAACGCCAATGTAAACACAACTGTAACAGAAGCAAATACGAGTGTGCCAGATGTAGAGACTAATGCAGAAATTCCTGGTGAAAGAAAAAGAGGAAAGCATTTTTAAAATGCTTTCCTAATATGCCACTATAGCTCAGTTGGTAGAGCAACGGATTCGTAACCCGTAGGTCAGCAGTTCGATTCTGCTTAGTGGCTCCATAAATAAAAAAAGGAGGAAAAAACAAATGAATGAAAAAAACGAAAGAAAAAAAGATGTAATGATAGGAGTTTTAATAGCAGTTGTAGTAATCTTTGTAACATTATTTACAATGCTATTTGTAGAAACAGCTAGAGCAAATAGACAAGCAGCATTACAACATCAGCAAGTATCTGCTTTAAATAAATAAAAGGGGGAATATACAAATGAAAGAACAAAGTGAAAGAAAACAAGCGGTAACAATGGGAGTATTATTTGGACTAATTGTACTTTTAATTGCAATTATTGTAGGATTATCTATTGCACTTATGAAAACTAAAAGAGAAGAAAATATTAAAAAACAACATTTAGCCCAAGAACAAGAAACTCAACAACAAGAAACAACACAAACGCAAGATACAACAAAGACAAGTCAAACACGAAAATCTGATTCTAAAGTTACAGTAGTGCCTACAATGAATGATACAATAACTGCAGATAGTAGTTGGTGTGGAACATTTCAATTAGTTTGGAATGACATGAAAAAAGAGCTTGTTGGAGGAGACGTTGTATTTAAAAATGACCCTGAATTAGCAATGGTTAAAAACCTAAACAAAGAAGACTTTAATGAGTCAATGATTTCAGACCAATACTATTTTAAAATCTATGGATTAAAAACTTTAGAATTAAAGAAGCAAATAGAAGATGGAATAAAAGCGAAATTTAACCAAACAAGTGATATTTTAGATGATTTTGACTGGTCAGAAGATGGTTTGGATAATCCAAACGATCCGGATGTTAGCAGATATTTCTTTTATACAATGTTATATAGAAAGTTTGAG
>JAFXVF010000005.1 GCA_017524665.1 Clostridia bacterium
AAACAACATCAGTAAGCGGAACAAAGACATGGGCTGACGACAATAACAGAGATAAAGTAAGACCAGCAAGTATCACAGTAAACTTACTAGCAAACGGAACAAAAGTAGACAGCAAGACAGTAACAGCAGCAGACAACTGGGCATATAGCTTTACAAACTTACCAAAGAATGAAAACGGAACAGCAATCACATACACAATAACAGAGGATGCTGTAACAGGTTACACAACAGAGGTAAGTGGATACAATGTAACAAATACTCATGAAATAGAAACAGTATCAGTAAGTGGAACAAAGACATGGTCAGATGATAACGACAGAGATAAAGTAAGACCAGCAAGCATCATAGTAAACTTACTAGCAAATGGAACAAAAGTAGATAGTAAAACAGTAACATCAGCAGATGGATGGGCATATACATTTACAAACTTGCCAAAGAACGAAAATGGAACAGCAATTACATACACAATAACAGAAAACGCTGTAGCAGGTTACACAACAGAGGTAAGTGGATATAATGTAACAAATACTCATGAGATAGAAACAACATCAGTAAGCGGAACAAAGACATGGGCTGACGACAATAACAGAGACAGAGTAAGACCAGCAAGTATCACAGTAAACTTATTAGCAAATGGAACAAAAGTAGATAGTAAAACAGTAACAGCAGCAGACAACTGGGCATATAGCTTTACAAACTTACCAAAGAATGAAAACGGAACAGCAATTACATATACAATTACAGAGGAAGCTGTAGCAGGCTACACAACAGAAGTAAGTGGATATAATGTAACAAATACTCATGAGATAGAAACAACATCAGTAAGCGGAACAAAGACATGGGCTGACGACAATAACAGAGATAAAGTAAGACCAGCAAGTATCACAGTAAACTTATTAGCAAATGGAACAAAAGTAGATAGCAAGACAGTAACAGCAGCAGACAACTGGGCATATACATTTGAAAACTTGCCAAAGAATGAAAACGGAGTAGCAATTACATATACAATAACAGAAGATACTGTAACAGGATACACAACAGAGGTAAGTGGATATAATGTAACAAATACTCATGAAATTGAGACAGTAGATGTAAGCGGAAGCAAGACATGGAAAGATGGAAACAACTCAGGAGGAACAAGACCAACAAGCATCACAGTAAACTTACTAGCAAACGGAACAAAAGTAGACAGTAAGACAGTAACAGCAGCAGACAACTGGGCATATAGTTTCACAAACTTGCCAAAGAACGAAAATGGAACAGCAATTAGTTACACAATAACAGAGGATGCAGTAACAGGATATACAACATCAGTAAGTGGATACAATGTAACAAATACAATAAATCAAAAAACTATTTCAATTAGTGGAACTAAAACTTGGGTAGATAAACCAGGAGCTACAAATGTTGTTCATCCAACAATAACAATCAATTTGTATAAAGATGGAGATTACTTAAAATCTACAACTCTTACAAACGGAAATACTGAATACATCTTTGAAGAACTTGATAAATATGATTTGAGTGATGGACATGAAATAGTATATACAGTAACAGAAAATGATGTTCCAAATTATACTGCAACAGTAAACGGATATAATATAACAAATACATTTGCACAAGACTTTACGGGAACAGTAAATATTACAACAAATACAACAACAGAAACAACAGTTGCAAATCCACTAGATGTTGTGTTTGTAGTAGATATATCTGGTAGTATGATAGGAAATAAAGCAAAATCAATGGTAACTGCATTAAATACAGCTATAACTACTGTATTAAAGGCAAATAATGAAAACAATGATAATAGAGTTGGAGTTGTTACATTTAACCACGAGGCAACAAACTTCATACCATTAAATCATTATACTAATAAAGATACGTCAAATGGACTTAAACAGCTTATAACAATCAACAAGAATGGAAACAAATTAACAAGAACTGCATCAGGATTACAAAATCAAGACATAAGCCTTGTAACTTCAAATTATGTAGTTGGTGGAACATATACACAGGTAGGAATTAAAGCAGGTGCAGATATGTTGAATTCTCAACAAGACACAACATACACAACTACTGTAAATGGTCAAGAAGTAACTTTACAACGTACACCTATAATAATACTACTTACAGATGGTGAACCAACACTTTATTCAACTAATTATCAAAACCCAACTGTAGACAACAGACTTGGAGATGGTATAAGCAACAATTCAAGTAACTATTATTATTACACAATAAGAACTGCAGCATATTGCAAAGACACAATTACAAATCACTATTACGGACAAAATACAGATAAATCAGCAATATTCTATACTATAGGATTTGACATGGATGCAAACGACAAACTACACAATGCAATATTAAACCCAACCAGAACAAATGTTAATAACCTAAGTAATTCAAGCAACGGTAGCAAAGAGAAGGCACTTTATAATGCCTTAGTAGCAACCGGAACACCTTATGGATTTGACTATGCTGATGAAATGGTTATAGGTTCAGCAGCAAACTTAAACTTAACAAGTATTTTAAATACAATGGTTCAACAAAATATCTCTAATACAATGTCTCGTGCAATTACAGAAGAGGAATCAGCAGCTAAGAGAGTTGATTTAACAGATATTGATACAACAAAATCATTTGAATTAAAGATTGGAAGTACGACATATTCTACTTTAGCAGCAGCACAAAGTGCTGGATATGTAAAAGGAAATAGTTCGGCTGGATACTATGTAGATTTAAGCAATGTAAGTAAAGGATCTAATATTACAATTACCTATAATCATGTATAAAAACCATTGAAAACAATAAAAAAACTGACACCTCACATGGGGTGTCAGTTTTTTTAAAATCTATTTTAAACAAATAAATTAACAAAATTCAACACAAACACAACAAATAAAACTTTACCTGAAACCGCAATTGCTTTAATTGTTCTGTTTCTAACTATGGTTAAATGATATTCTTTTTTTACTGTAAGTGCTAAACAATTTGTAGAGTTAATGTTATTCTTCATAATTACCAACTCCTTTTTTCTATAGTACTATCCAAACTATGTGTTAAAAGAAAAAGGTTAAAAATCACCATATTATAATATAATAATACCATAATATAGGGCAAAAATCAAATTTGAACGTAATCAAACTGTAATACAAACTTAATACTATTGAAATACATAAGCCTAAATGATGGTATATAATAAAATTAATAATATTATACAAGGGAGCAATATGGACTTAGAGAAAGCATTAAGAACCGTAGAAATAGAACCAATAAGAAGTTTAACTTTTGCAGAGGTAGGACAAATTGTGCAAAACTTTTCGCAAAGGTTAACTTTGGCGTTCCCAAATTCTGAATTAAAGCTAGCAAATGTGATGGAGAAAATGTTTGAGTGTCATATGTTTTTAGCAGATATTCCAGACAACTTAGGTAATGCTAATTATTTTTACAAAACACAAGCAATTTATTTTAAACTAAATGCCAATTTTGAAACTTTAGATGATTACATAGTACATGAATGTATACACTATTTCCAAGATATTAGAGATGAAAAACGCGAATTGCAAAGAATGGGACTGTGTAGATTTAGAGAATTTAAAATATATAACATGGCATTAAATGAAGCTGCAGTTCAATATATAACAAGCAAAGCATTAGAAAGCAAAAAAGAAGAAATAAACTATGGTGGGTTGACAATCAAAACAACTAGCCCAAAGTATTATCCAGTTTTAACAAGCCTTATGGAACAAATTGCATTTCTTTTAGGAGATGATGCTGTTGTTGAAAGTACATTGTTTAGTACTGATAGATTTACATTTGAATTGATGGACGTAATTGGAGAAAGAAACTTTAACAAAATACAAAGTGGCTTTGACAAGATTTTAGAAATTAGACAGACTGCTTATGAAGATATAGCAAAGCAAGAATCACTTATAGCAAATGAATATATTAAAATACAAAACATATTAATTCAAGAATACTTTAAAGGTGCTTTAGTGTTTGTTGAAACAAAAGATGATGCTAATGAATATAAAAGAAAAATTGAAAATTTTAAGGATTATATTAAAGACTACGATAATTTAAAAACATATGAAAAAATAAAAGAAAAGCAATTAGAGAAGTTAAGCAAAAAAACAATTAGCATTAACAAAGCTAAAATGCTTACAGTAGTGAAGCACAATATTTTCATAGACTTATTTAGAAAGTTACAAGAATGGATTTTTAGCGAAGAATACAAGATAAAAAAATAGTATTAAAAGGAGGAGCATATGGAAACAGGTAATCAAGTGCTAAGTGGTAAAGAAGAAGCTGCAGTAAACAACGAATTACCACAAGAGCAAATTGATAAAGAAGCATTTTTAAATGAATTACGCACAAAAAAAACTGAAGAGCCAGATGCTTCTACAAAAGAAGGAGAAGTAAGCAACTGTTTGGCTCTTACAGTTAAAGAAGAATATAGAGTTGTAGTGTTTAAAAATGTCTTAAAAAAGAGCTTTAGAGTATCATGGAAAATTGCTTTAAGCATTTTAACTATTAATTTTTTAAATTCGTTTTTATAAAATATTTCAAATTAGTTTTTGAAATATGTCAGGGAAGGAAATAGCTATTTCTTTCCCTTTAATATTGTCTAAAATACATGGCGTATCAAAATTAAATTTTAAGCTATATGCGCATAGAACTTGATATTTTAGTTTAAATCTCTTATTTATTTCATTTACACCATATTTTCCGTCACCTAAAATTGGATGGCCTATATGAGCTAAATGAGCACGAATTTGATGTGTTCTACCAGTTTGAAGATGAACATCTAACATTGATAGATTATTTGCTTTAGAATATTTTATAACTCTATAGCTAGTAATAATGCTTAAATATCCTTTTTTACTAACATCAGAAACATATACAGTACTTTTCTTAGAATCTTTAAATAAAAAGGCATTTAATGTATCTTCTTGTTTAGGCATTTTACCTATTACAATGCAAACATAATGCTTTTCAATTAGATGATTTTTAAAAGCTTCAAGCAATACTTCAAGAGATTCTTTATTTTTAGCAAAAAGAACAAGACCTAAAGTATTTCTATCTAATCTGTGACATGGCTCTATATATTTATATTGTTGCTTTAAAATATTAGCAAGAGAATCTGCATCATCTGCAACAGAAATGCCAAGAGGCTTGTTAACAACCAAAATATTATCATCTTCGAAAACTACATTGATAGAAGGAGCACTATCAGGTAAAAATACTTGGACTTCATCTCCTAAATGTAGAGTAACATCTTGGTTTACTTTTACTCCATTAACACGAATATCTTTTTTTCGCAAAAGCTTGTAAAATACGGAATTTGGAACACCACTAAAATTGTTCGCAAAAAAAGAATGAAGATTTTTATTATTAAATTTATTATCAACAATTAACTTTTTCATACAAAAATTATACTAAAAAAATGCCAAAAATACTAGCACTTTTAACAAAAATGTGGTAATATTATAAAGTACATTGGGGTATCGCCAAGCGGTAAGGCATCGGATTCTGATTCCGACATTCCCTAGGTTCGAATCCTAGTACCCCAGCCACGTCGCAACTGACCATCATGGTCAGTTGCTTTTTCATGGAAAAATATTGTATAATAACAGTACTTTTATATGAAAGACTATTTATATATGTGTATTTTTTTGATATAATATATATTTGTAATTACTATAAAAATGCTCTTAGTAGCTTAAAAATTAGGAGAGGAAAATGCTAGAACAAATAAATTTACCAAAAGATTTAAAAGACAAGACAATTAAACAGAAAGAGGAACTAGCAGAAGACATTAGAAAACTGATTATTGAAACAGTTTCAAAAAATGGCGGACACTTAGCTTCTAACTTAGGAGTTGTAGAGCTTACTATTGCGCTACATAGTGTGTTTGACGCGCCTAAAGACAAGATTATTTGGGATGTAGGCCATCAAGCATACGTTCACAAAATATTAACAGGAAGAAAAGATAAATTTAGTACATTAAGGAAAAAAAATGGACTTGCTGGATTCCCAAAAATTACTGAATCAGAATATGATTGCTTTAACACAGGCCATAGTAGTACTTCTATTTCTGCTGCCCTTGGTATGGCAAAAGCAAGAGATTTATTAAAAGAAGACTATAAAGTAATTGCAGTTATTGGAGATGGAGCATTAACTGGAGGAATGGCACTAGAGGCATTAAATGATGCAGGATACAGCAAAACAGACTTAATTGTTGTATTAAATGATAATGAAATGAGTATTTCAAAAAACATTGGTGGTATGGCTACATTTCTAGCAAAGCTTAGAACAAGAAGAAGCTATACAAAGATGAACCAAGTAATAAAAAATGGACTAGGCAAAATACCATACGCAGGTGAACACGTAATAAGAGGAGTGCAAAAAGTAAAGTCTGGATTAAAGCACTTATTTATTCCTAAAATGTTTTTTGAAGATATAGGATATAAATATTTGGGACCAGTAGATGGACACGACATAGACAAATTAATGGACCTATTTAAAATTGCAAAGACAACAGAAGGACCTGTTCTTATACATGTTGTTACTAAAAAAGGCAAAGGATATAAACCAGCAGAAGAAGAACCTGACAAATTTCATAGTACAGGTAGCTTTGACATTGAAACAGGAAAAAAGAATTCAAGCGGGAAAGACTATTCAAGTGTATTCGGAGAAAAACTTGTAGAACTTGCTAAAAATGATTCTAAAATTGTTGCTGTAACAGCTTCAATGAAGGAAGGAACTGGGCTACTGAAATTCGAGAAAGAATTCCCAGAAAGATTTTTTGACGTAGGCATAGCTGAACAGCACGCAATAGGTTTTACTGCAGGGCTTGCAAAAGCTGGCCTTAAACCTGTAATACCAATTTATTCATCATTTTTGCAAAGGGGTTACGATCAGGTAATACATGATATATGTATTCAAAACTTACCAGTAACTATATGTGTAGATAGAGCAGGAGTGGTAGGTAATGATGGAGAAACTCATCAAGGAATATTTGATTTATCATTTTTAAATACAGTTCCAAATTTAACTGTTATGGCACCGAAGAACTTTAAAGAGCTAGAAAGCATGTTGGAAATAGCAGTTTATGCTGAAAAACCAGTTGCAATAAGATATCCAAAAGGAACAGAAGATAGCATATTAAACGAGTTTAATCAACCAGTAGAAATTGGAAAAGCAGAGGTCCTTAAAGACGGAACAGATTTAGCTATTTTTGCAATAGGAAAGATGTCAGCTACTGCATTGAAAGTTGCAAATATTTTAAACAATAGTGTAGCGGTTATCAATGTAAGAAGTTTAAAACCATTAGATGAAGAAATGGTACTTAAATATGCAAAACAGACAGGCAATATTATTACAATAGAAGATAATATATTAACAGGAGGATTAGGTGAGACTATTCAATCGGTTTTACGTAAAAATAACAGTAATGCAAGAATACATTGTTACGGATATCCAACTGTATTTGTAAAGCATGCTAGCATAAGCGAAATTGAAGATATGTATGGACTTAGCGTTGAAAAACTTGCTTATGACATAAGTAAATTTATGGATGCAAAATAGAGTAAAGGCATGTTGCTCAAGACTTACGGAAGCGCAGATTTAGAAAAACAAAAAAAATTAAAAAAAGTATTGACTTTTGTAATAAATTTGTAATATCATTGTAACGTAAATGAAAAATATATTTTAAGAAATCCTATTGTAGTTTTTTGTAAAAGAATGTATAATAGTATATAGCAAAAGATAAAAAGTGCATAGGACAAAGGAGGGTAGGTTTACATGTCATTCTTTGCTAAATCCGGCATAGTAAACGTGAAAATGGTAATCACTGAAGAAAAGATTTTATCTAATATTGATAAAGTACAAAAATTAATAAATCCTAATAGCAAAAAGCAAATAGTAGAGCTACAAGAAGATACATATTTTAAGGATTTAATTGAATCAATAAAAACATATTTAATAGAATATCCACGTAAAAAGAACTTTCCAAAAAGTGTTTATAAAGCAGCTTATGGATTAGTAGAATATGCTACAAATCAATTCGAAGAAAACACTAAACAAATAGAAGGTTTAATTCGTGCGCGTGAAACAAATATAAATCAAGCATTTAGACTAAAAGAATTATTTGCAATGTGCGATGGAAAAGAAGATGGATGGAAAGATGAAGTAAAGAAATCATCATCAGAATTTTCTGAAGACATTGTAGAAGCCCTATCAATTATAGGAAGAAATAGAACAAAAACTTCACAAAATTTTGAAGACGCTGTAAAACTAGTAAATGCAAGAATTAACAATCTTGAAACAAATCTTCATATAGAAATAGACATGGAAAGAATAGAAGATAGATCTAAAGCATTAAGCTATATTGGAATTGAAGTAGCAGATGCATTAAAGGGAATTCCTGCTCCATTAGATGATGCAGATGACGCAACAGAGACAATTGAAGCTACAACAGAACAAGCAGCAACTGTTACAACAACTGATGAAGAAAAAGAATATATTGAAGAAACAAGATTTGAAGCAAAACCTTCATTATGGCAGAGAATTAAAGAAAGCAAAATTGGTAGAGCAATTAGCTACGTATTACGAATTAAAGTTGTATTACAAGTACCTGCATTACCAGAAGGAAGAGGAGAAAATAATCAATAAAAATACAAAAATTGCACTTTTAAAAGTGCAATTTTTTTAAGTTTAAAAAGTGATTGGGATATAGCTTACCCCAATCTTTTATTTTGAATATTCAAGTATTAATCCAAAGATGGTTGAATTCTTAATAAATCTCACAATACATTATGTTGACCAGTTAACTGTAATGTGATATAATAATGGCCTATCAAAATATGGGGGGGATACTTCATATGAAAATCTTCTAGCACCAACAGCCACAAGATTCTAGAAACGGAGGGAGCAACATGACACACATCTACTATGGCATTTCCGGAGAAGAACAATGGATTGTGATCAGTGAGAGTAATCCAAAGAAGAGTGTAGAACGCCTCAAGGAATTCATCTCACGTGGTGTGGTTCAAGCGGAAGAAATTACCATGGCATATCTTTGGTTTAGTGGAAAAAACAACGATTCCATGCATAGCCACTGCCAGATTCATGCTTTTGGAGAAAACACTTACGAGGTCGATATTTCCTGTAGGAATGAAGATGGAACTGCTGATACAGTAGCGATTGCGGAGTGCCTTGTGCTTCTTGGCTTCCACCTTGATGAAAAGCAGAAGAGGGGAATCTTTGAAGTGCATCCTAGTGGAAATTTTTCCGAGAAGTTTATCAAATGACCCCCGAGGGCCAGAGCTAATCCTCTGGCCTTCTTTTTTGTAAAAACAAATCCACCCATTTCAAACACAACAAAAAAGAACTATAGCATGGTATTAATTATTTAACGAAATAAATGAAGGATGGATTCGTCGAGCCGCGTCGGTAAAACAGTCCACCGGACTGTTTTAGCCTTCGCATAGCCATTGCTTCGCAATAGCTACACTCGGCAACCTCCTTTTCGAATCCTCCCATTTCAACGCATCAAAAAAGAACTATAGCTTTGCTATAGTTCTTTTCTGATGGTGGGCAGGGATGGATTCGAACCATCGTACGCTCTCGCGGCCAGATTTACAGTCTGGTGCCATTAACCACTCGACCACCTACCCGTTATAAATTAAAAAAAAGAGTTAATGGTGCGCCCTCAAGGATTCGAACCTTGGACCCACCGGTTATGAGCCGGTTGCTCTGACCAACTGAGCTAAGGGCGCATTTCTTAACGCAAGATTAAGTATAATATAATTTAAATAAGATGTCAATACCTTAAAGAGAAAAATTTATTATTTTTTACTAAAGACGCATGTTTAATGCTGTCACAGATTTAAATTGTGTAACATATAATACAAAATAGAGGTGATTTTTTTATGATAGAGGGATCATATTCTTTAAATTTAAATACTCCTATGGGAAACATTCCTTGTATGGTTAACCTTTGGTTTGAGGGTAAAATACTAAACGGAAAAATAGAAATAATGGGATCAAAAAATTTCTTAAAAGGAGGAAAAGCTGAAGACAATAAATGCTTTTTTGAGGGTGAAATAAATACACCTTTAGGAAATATAAGCTATAAAATTTTAGGTATTATTGAAGGAGATAAAATAAATATTTTTGCTGAAACAAATAAGGGAAATTTTAATTTAAATGGAAATAGAATAAAATAATACTTAAATCTACATAAAAAATTGACGTTAATTATTGATTAATGTCAAAAAAAATGATATACTATGTCCATAATTCCGAAAGGAATTAATGTCAGGTTGCATGAATCTGACAGACCACAAGAAAGGAGTCGAGAAGACCATGAGGAAGGTATTCGTACTACGGACTGGTGCAATCATCGCATCTCCCGATACGACCCTCCGCTTCGGATCCGACAATACCGTGGTGATTCCGCTGGCAGTCCTCCAGCATCTCTACGAGTACGACGGAATTCCGGAGAAAAGAAGAATTGCTTCCGCGTTCTTGGACTACATCAGTTCCATTCCGCGTGAGCAGCTCCTCTCTAAGGAGGGATTCCTGCAGAGCAATGGCAGCCGCCTTCGGGTGACTGACAACTCTGACCCGCTTGACGAACGGATTGAGGCAATGAGGGACTTTTCCAGGATGGACAAGAGGGTTTTCCAGACCTGCTTGGATCTCCAGATGGAAGTTCGGGATCGACCGAAAAAAGGTGTGAGCCTTAGTAAGGAAGAACCCGAGAGCATTGTGCTCATCTCCAAGAACCCTTCTGTGAGACTGAAGGCAGCTGCAATCGGTGTGGAGGCTCAAACATTCAAGGACGAGCTTTTTCCCAGCCCGGCTGAACAGTACACAGGGGTGATAACCGTTTACTCCAGTCAAAGTGGCGTTGGTAAGCTTTTCAGGGATGGATTCATGACGGTGGAGGACATTTTCGACTTTAGGAGCATCCAATGGGTCGAAAACCTTTTCCTTCAGATTCAGACCGAGAACACCAGTGCCCTTGGACGGTTCGCAGGCGGGAAGATTTACCCTTTGAGGTTTTCTGAACATCTGCCGAACGGCTACAAAGCGCTGAATGTGGAGCAGAGGATGCTCTGGGAATGCCTTATGGCTCCGCCTGAAATCGCACCGTTGGTTGTGGTGAAAGGCGCTGCAGGAACTGGCAAAACATTCTGTGCTTTGGCTATGGCCTTGGAACACTTGGCCAACTACGCTGACGTTGGGATCTACGATCAGATCTTGGTCGCAACGCCAACGGTAACCGTGAGCGGGGAGCGCATTGGTTTCCTTCCGGGTGACATAGACGAAAAAGTCGGGCCCTACCTTGGGGGAGTCATGGACAATCTCAAGGCGATCTTCCGTGAGCACGATCCGAGATCTGATAATGCTTCACTTCGCGACAAAGCGGATGAGCTTTTCGATCGTGGCTTCATTGAGATTCAGCCGATTGGATTCCTCCGTGGGCGGACAATTCCCAAGACTGTGTTCATTATCGATGAGACACAGAACATTCGCCCGAGTGACATCAAGGACATCGTGACAAGGGCAGCTAGGGGCTCTAAGTTCATTTTCTTGGGTGATCCTACTCAGGTGAACAACCCCGAACTCAACCCGCGCTACAATGGACTTGTGTACCTGTCCGAAAAGATGAGGGGCAACCCTCTCTGCTGGCAGATCACACTGTCTTCTGACAAGTCAGTAAGAGGAGACCTTGCGCAGGCGGCGCTTGATATCCTCTAAAGACAAGACTCCAACCAGGAGGGGTCGCGGTAATTCGCGACCCCTCTTGTATTTTATTTATTTTAATTCAACAACAGTTACTCCCATTTCGCCTTCACCAAAAGTTCCATATCTAAAACTTTTTACATGAGGGTTTTCTTTTAAATAAGCTTGAATTCCAGCTCTTAGTTGGCCAGTTCCTTTTCCATGAATGATTCTTACACTGGACAGATTTGCAAGTACACAGTCATCTAAGTATTTATCAAGTGTATGTCTTGCTTCTTCAACATTATACCCAAGTAGATTTATTTCAGATGGAACTGTGCTTGATTTTAATGATGAAGCAGGTGAGTGCTTTACAATAGTATTTTCTTTAATTTGTTCACTTTTTTCAAGTTGAGATATATTAAAGTACATTTTTGAATTTTCAACTTGAACTTGAATTTTTCCGAGACTTATCTGGTAAACTTAAAATTGAACCCTCAATTCCTAAAGGAACGACTCTTACAAAATTTCCTATTACAATGTCTTCTTCTTTTAAAGGAGAAGAGGGAGCTACATCTTCATTTTTAGAAACATCAGCAATTTTGTCCTTGAGTTTTTTTCTAAGCTTATTTGCTTTACTTGCAGAAGTAGTTGTTTCTAATTGTCTTATAATTTCATCAGCTTCTTCTTTAGCAGATATAAGAATCTCACGAGCTTCTGACTTTGCTTTAGCTGTATTGTCACTTTGAGATTGCAAAATGTCTTCTTTTTGTTTTTCAATTACGCTTTTTAGCTCGTCAATTTCTTTAGACCTTTCTATAATTTTTTCTTTTTCTTCTTCAATAAATTTCCTATCATCATAGATGCTTTTTAATAATTCTTCAATTGAAACTTTGTTTTCTGATACGAGTGATTTGGCTTCATTTAATATTTCTTCACTTAATCCTAATCTTTTACTAATTGCAAAAGCATTACTCTGACCAGGAATACCAATTAATAATTTATATGTAGGTTTTAATGTCTCAACATCAAATTCTGAACTTGCATTTTCAAAACCATCTGTGACTAACGCAAAATTTTTTACTTCAGGGTAATGAGTAGTAGAGACTGCTAAACAGCCTTTTTTATGTAATGCTTCTAATATACTAATAGCCAGGCTAGAACCTTCTATAGGATCAGTGCCAGAACCTAATTCATCTAATAAAACTAAGCTGTCTGAAGTGGAGTTACTTAATATTTCAATTATATTAGTCATATGAGATGAAAATGTACTTAAAGATTCTTGAATACTTTGCTCATCTCCAATGTCGGCAAAAATATTGTCAAATACAAAGCATGAACTTTTTTCTGAAGCCGGTATATATAGTCCGCTTGCTGCCATAGCACATAAAAGCCCAACTGTTTTTAAAGTAACAGTCTTACCACCTGTATTAGGTCCAGTAACAATTAATGATGTAAAGGTTTCACCTAGATATACATTAATTGGAACAACTTTATCAGCTTCTATTAGTGGATGACGTGCTTTTACAAAGTTTAAATTTTTTTCTTTTTGCAATATTGGTTCAGTTGCATTAATTGATCTTGCATATTTTGCTTTTGCAAAAGCAAAATCAATTTGCCCAATTGTTTTAACATTTTCATTTAATTCTTCAATGTATGGATAAAACAAGCTTGTTAAGTCATGCAATATTTTTTCAATTTCGTTTTTCTCTTCAGATTTTAGACTATTTAGTTTATTATTCATATCAAATATAGTGGTCGGTTCTATAAATACTGTTGATCCACTTGATGAAATATCATGTACGAATCCTTTTATTTGCGACTGTTGTTCTTGCTTGACAGGAATTACATATCTTCCTGCACGTATTGTTACAATTGGTTCTTGTATATAACTTGCATGCAAATATGAATTAAGTTTTTGTTTGATTTCAGATTCTATTTTTTGGATATCTTTTCTAATATGCCATAATGTGGGGGATGCATGGTCATCAACAGTATCTTCATCTAATATGGCAGAAAATACTTTTTGTTCTATTCCAAAATTGGTATACAAATTTGAAAATAATGTTGATAAGTTAATGCAAAATTCGGTATCAACATCTTCTGCATAAAAATATTCCTTTAATTCTCTTGATAATTTTAAAATATGAGCTAGGTCAAGAATTGAACCAGCAGAAAGGCTTCCTTGAGATTCTAGTGCTTTTATATGTATTGATATATCTGGAATTTCTGCAAGGGGTGGAGCTCCTTTTCTATATAGCAAAACATAACTTTCAGTTGTTTGAGTTAGAGCGTAATTTGCAGATTCTAAATCTGAACAAGGTAAAAGAGATATCGAAATATTTTTACCTACTTCAGTTATTGCAAAACTAGAAAGAATTTTCAAAACTTTGTTATATTCTAATTTTTCTAAATTTTTTGGATACATAATAACCTCCATGTATTGATATTATGGCACAAATTTGTAAAAAAAACAATATAAAAGTCTTGCAATAAAAATACGGATGTGATAATATTCTTTTGAAATATACAAAGGAGGAGATAAAATGGAAGAGAGAAAGAAAAAAATAACACTATGGTGTTTAGCAGTATTAGTAGTTATACTAATTGTAATTATTGGAACTCTAATAATTTTAGCAATGAAAAACAAAAAAGGTGCAAATCCAACAACTCAAGAAAATTCAGGAGAACAACAAGCCTCTACACAATCAACAGAAGCTAATCAGCAGACAGAAACAAAGAAAGAGGAAACAGAGCAAGAAAGCATGGTAACTTTAAGTGGAGCTACTGAAGAGGACAAAACAATAGGCGTTTTAGACTTGTACAATAAAGCAATGGAGCTTTATAATGATAAATTTGGAACTGCATTCAAGTTGTCATCAAAAAAAGAAACTTTTGAAGAAACATCAGAAGACGGTTCTTCATATTCATATAGTGCAAGAGAAGTGCTAAATGCTGATGAAGTATTAGATGAAGTATTCTCAGCAAATGGTAAACAGGTATACAAAGATTATAATTTTATAACAAAAGACGGAGTATTGTACAAAGCTGATGCAGCTGGAGGAAGTGACGCAACATATTGGGGAACAGAGTTAGAACTTAGAACATCAAATAATTCTAAAAGAGAATATACTGCAAAATCAAGATATATAGACTGGAGTGAATTTACAAATGAAGAATTAGAAAGACTATATAAAAACCCAGATGAGTTTAAAGATATGTTTACATATTCAACAGATATTTTCTCAGTTGTTAAAGAAAACGATAAATGGTTAGTAGAAGATTTTACCATGCCAAACTAAATCAAATAAAAATCACCCTTTTAGTGGGTGATTTTTTAATTTAACCACTATATTGCCTAATAAGAAAACTTATGCTAAAATGATACATATGAAAATGGAGGCATCAAATGGAAAAACAAGAAAACATTCGAAACTTTAGCATTATTGCACATATTGACCATGGCAAGTCTACACTAGCTGATAGGCTTATTGAAATGACGGGAGTTTTATCGAGCCGTGAAATGGAAAGTCAGGTCTTAGATAATATGGACTTAGAGCGTGAAAGAGGAATTACTATAAAGGCCCAAGCAGTACGTATGCAATATAAAGCTAAAAATGGAGAAGAATATATTTTTAATTTAATTGACACACCAGGCCACGTAGATTTTAACTACGAAGTCTCCAGAAGCTTAGCAGCATGCGAAGGCGCAATTTTAGTTGTGGATGCAAGCCAAGGAATTGAAGCACAAACATTAGCAAATGTGTATTTAGCCTTAGATAATAACCTGGATATTTTACCTGTTATTAATAAAGTAGATTTACCAAATGCAAAACCAGAAGAAGTAAAAAAAGAAATAGAAGATGTAATTGGTATTCCTGCAATGGATGCACCATGCATTTCTGCTAAAACAGGCTTGAATGTAGAACAGGTTTTAGAAAGAATAATAACAGATTTTAAGCCACCTAAAGGAGATAAAGAAGCTCCTTTAAAATGCTTGATTTTTGATTCTAAATACGACAACTATAAAGGTGCTGTAAGCTATGTAAGAGTTAAAGAAGGATCAGTAAAAGTTGGAGACGAAATTCTATTCATGGCAACAGGCAAAAAATTTGTAGTAACAGAGCTTCGGATACTTAGAGCCTGGAACATACAATCCAGCTGAAGAATTATCAGCAGGAGAAGTACGGATATATAGTTGCAAGTGTAAAGACTATTTCAGATTTGCATGTTGGAGATACGATTACAGGTGCAGAAAATCCAGCAACAGAAGCATTGCCAGGATATAAAAAGGCAAACTCAATGGTTTACTGTGGACTATACCCAATAGATGGTAGTGAATATGAGTTACTTAAAACCGCTTTAGAAAAATTAAAATTAAATGATGCGGCATTAGAATATGAACCTGAAACGTCAGTAGCGTTAGGATTTGGATTTAGATGTGGATTTTTGGGATTATTACATTTAGAAATAGTGCAAGAAAGACTAGACAGAGAATTTGATTTAGGTTTAATTACAACAGCACCATCAGTTATTTACAAAGTACATAAAACAAATGGAGAAATAATCGACTTGTATAATCCTGTGGATTTACCACCAAATCAAGAAGTAAGCTATATTGAAGAACCAATTGTTAATGCTGAAATAATGTTACCAAAAGAATATGTTGGTAATATAATGAAGGTTTGCCAAGACAGACGTGGAACATATATTGATATGAAATATTTAGATGAATCAAGAGTTATATTGGTTTATGAACTTCCTCTAAACGAAATAATATATGATTTCTTTGATACTTTAAAATCTAAATCAAAAGGATATGCTTCATTTGATTATGATTTTAAAGAATATAGAAGAGCTAACTTGGTAAAACTTGATATACATATTAATAATGAACCAGTTGATGCTTTGTCATTTATTGTACATAATGATTCTGCATATGATAGAGGAAGAAAAATGGCAGAGAAATTAAAAACAGTAATACCTAGACAACTATTTGAAATACCAATTCAAGCAGTAGTTGGTGGAAAAATAATTGCAAGGGAAACTATTTCTGCAATGAGAAAAGACGTTCTAGCAAAGTGCTATGGTGGAGATATTACTAGAAAGAAGAAACTTCTAGAAAAACAAAAGAAGGGCAAGAAGAAAATGAGACAAATAGGAAATGTAGAAATTCCACAAGAAGCATTTTTAAGTGTATTAAAACTTGATGATGAAGAATAATATTGGAGGTAATATGAGAGATAATAAAGGAAGACAATTTGATAAAAATTTTAAAAAAGATTTTAGAAAAAAAGATGACAAATACAAAGAAAGAGAAAACAACAAAGAGGAACGTTTATTTGACGACCAAATAGAAGGTAGAAATGCTGTTTTAGAATTGTTAGAAAGCAACAAAGATATAAACAAGATATTTATAGCAAAAGGTGAAAAGCATGGTTCAATTAACAAGATAATTGCAATGGCAAAAGACAAAAAGATAGTAATGGTAGAAAAAGATAAAAAACAAATGGACGAAATGGCGCAAACAGAGAACTACCAAGGAGTAATTGCTATAGTACCACCATTTGAATATGCTGAAGTGGAAGATATTTTGAATTTAGCAAAAGAGAGAAATGAAGATCCATTCATATTATTATTAGATGGAATTGAAGACCCACACAACTTAGGCTCGATTATTAGAACAGCTGAGACAGCAGGAGTTCATGGAATAATTATACCTAAAAGAAGAGCCGCTAGTGTGAATAGTACTGTAAATAAAGTTTCAGCAGGAGCTGTTCAGCACATGAAAATAGCTAGAGTGACAAATCTAACAGATACAATTAGAGATTTAAAAGAAGCGGGACTATGGATAATTGGAACAGATATGGATGCAAAAACATATTATTATGACCAAGATCTAAAAGGACCAATATGTATAGTAATAGGTAGTGAAGGTTTTGGAATGAGCAGACTTGTTAAAGACAATACTGATTTATTAATAAAGATACCAATGAAAGGAAAAATTACTTCACTTAATGCTTCTGTTTCAGCAGGAATTGTTATGTATGAAGCGGTAAAACAAAGAAACTAATTTAAGGAGGAAATATTGATGCAGGAATTTGCATTATCACAAGAATTGCATAGTAGCGCACCGATAAATGGAGTTTATTTAAGTTCGGAACAAATTGATTTGTTAAGCATTATACAATGTAGAAGCATAGAAGAATTAAGAGAATTTGCAACTAATTGTTCTCAACTTAATATTTCAGAAGCTGAAGCAAGTGCATGGCAACCAAATGAGCTTGAAGCCAAGAAAAGAGAATTGTTTAAGAAGTTTCAAGAAACATTAATACCAATGAAACAAGCTATTGAAGATAGAATAAGTGTTGTAAGATCGGCACTAGTACACAGCGGAATACCAGAAGACGAAATAGAATTATATAGCGAAGCTTTTCAAAAAGGTGGATATAATGCTGTTATAGAATTGGTAAAAACCAATCACCCAGATGAAATAGAATTATATAGCGAAGCCTTTCAAAAAGGTGGATATTATGCTGTTATTGAGCTGGTAAAAAATAATCACCCAGATGAAATAGATTCATATAAAAAAGCTTTTCAAAAAGGCGGGTATAATGCTGTTATAGAATTGGTAAAAACCAATCATCCAGATGAATATGCAGAGATTGCAAAGAAAGCTCACAGATTTATAGGAACAGAAAGAGATGAATTACGAAGTGTAACATATGAGGAAATGTCAGGACTTAATGAGGCTTTATTTCCACAAGATTCAGAAAGACGCAAACATAATACAATTTTAGTAGCATCTGGTAGGTACTATGATGTAACTAACGCATTATACGATTCTAGTATACCAGAAATGCAAAAGTATGATTTTTATCATCAAAAAAGAGAATTAGACTTTTGTGTTGCAAATGGAATGTATGCAAGATATCATGCGCTTTTAGACAAACAAACAATGGAAGAGCATTTTGAACCATTAAGAGAAGGGGAAAACCCAGAAGAACACAAAGCAAGAATTATTCAAGAATTAAGTGACTATGTAAAACAATCAATTGATTTTATTAAAGAATATAATAGACAACATCAAATTGATGGAAGAGGTGCAATTACATCTGTTGATTTATTTAATGAAATAGTTTCATTTGATCCACCGTACAGAAATATGTGGCAGGAATTGCATGGAATATCACTTGAAGATCTAGCACAAATATTTAGAGATGCAAGAGAAAATAAACCAGAAGGTGTTACATATGTATACAATGAACCATTTTTAGAAAATGATGAAAGAAGAGAAGTAGTACTTGATATAATTAGAAGAATTAATGAGACATCACCTGGATTAATAGATACAATAGGAACACAAATGCATATCGATATTACACAGAGCCCGGAAAGCATAGAGCAATGTTTTACAGATTTAAGAAAGCTAAAAGAAAATACTGGAATAGGAGCACAAATAACAGAGTTTGACATGTGTATTCCAGAACGATTTATGTTTGACAAAGATGGAAGAATAAGTACTGAGTATTCGCCAGAATTTATATATGATTATAAAGCAAAAAGAATGGCTGAAATATCAGATATAATAAGAAGGACTGGCGTTGAATTAGATGGCATAACATATTGGTCAACAACTGACCATGACCATAATGTGCAAAGAACAAATGAAAAAACGTATAAAGAAGGGTTACAAAGAGAAACAGCACGTACTAGATATTCAGGATTATATACAGGACTAGAAAGAGTGCAAACAATAACAACACGGCAGTTTAGGTAGACAAACATTAGCAGAGCAAAAAGACAGCGAGGGCAAACAAAATGTAGAAACAACTATGACGAGGCAAGAAGAGCTGATGCGTGGCGAGTCTAAAGTTCATACACAAGAATAAACTAAAACTTACTGGAATAGACAAAGATGAATTATTGGAAAATAAATGTCACTATATCAAAACGCAATAAAAAGGAAGCAGATTGTAATTTTATTATTTGCTTCTTTTTTTATATTGCTTTTAAAAGACTTTTCGACAAAGCGGAAAGTGCTTTAGAAAGCGGATTTGGAAGACATAAAAAAGACACATAAAAAATATTTTAATTTTTTTTTAAAAAACTATTGACTAAAAAAAACAGTTATGTTAGAATAAGAATGTTCTCATCCAAAATATCGGTTGGGAACTTTAAAAAGCACATTGAAAAGTAAACAATAAATCCTTTAAGAGACCAAGCGGTAAGTATGCTGTTTTAAATGGCATACGTACCAAAAAGTAATTTAAAAAAAGAATGAGCTAAGAACTCAAAATTAAAGAAGATATTAATGATAAATTAATATACCAATTAACAAGAGAGTTTGCTCCTGGCTCAGGATAAACGCTGGCGGCGCACATAAGACATGCAAGTCGAACGGAAGTCGTTATACTGAATTTGAAATGAACTGTGAACTTGTTCAGAGGGACTTGATGATGATTTATAACAATGGCTTTAGTGGCGGACTG
>JAFXVF010000006.1 GCA_017524665.1 Clostridia bacterium
AGTAGAAGGAAGAGGAGAGCTAGAAGAAGCAGAAAGAAAGATAAAAGTAGAAAGCAATAAAGAAAGTATAAATGAAAAAGAAGAAGAAATAGAGCTAAAGGTAGAGCTAGGAAACAACGAAGAGAATTCAGCATTATATAGTAACCCAGAGATAAGAGTAAAACTACCAGAATTTGTAGAAGCAGTAGAAGTAACGAATGCAAATATACTATTTGAAGACGAGCTAGCAATAGCAAACGTAATGACAGAGGAAAATGAAGAAGGAAAAGCAATAAGAGTAAACTTAGAGGGAACACAAACAGAGTTTAGCAAATTAGGAAATGCAACAACGATAGTATTAGGAGCAAAGCTAACGACAAAAGAAGCAAAAGAAGTAGGAGAGATAGTAGCAGAAATAGAAGGAAGTGCAGCAAAAGCAGAGCTACAATCAAATGTAAAAGAAGAAGCAAAAGCAGTAGGAGCAGAAATACCACTAGAAGAAATAGCAGAAGACAATGAAGAAGAGCAAAATACAGAAGAACCACAAAACATAGAAATTAGTAAAAATGACCAAAATACAGAAGACAATGTAGAAGGTGTTGTAATACCAGAACAAAACATGCTGGGAAATGACACTGATTTAGTAGACGAAGACCAAGAACGATCAGGAAATTCACTCGAAGATAGGATTATAGAAACATACGGTGGCGACGATAACGTAAATATGAATATGATGTTAGAGGGATTTTCTAAAAAAATTGAAGAAGGTCAAGAAGTTAAATTTAGAATATCTCCTATGTTCAAAGGAGAAAATCAAACAGGAAATGAGAAAACAACTGGGGTAGTAATAACAAAAATTCCTGAAGGATTAACATTTAAGGAAACAAACTATATATTGAGCAACGAAGTATATAGCTCAACAACAGAAAAAACGGGAGATGAAGTAAAATACAATAAAAACACTAGAGAAATAATGTGGACCATTTCAGATTTATCTAATGTAAAAGATTTACAGATAACAGCAAAAGCAGACAAATTATCAGGCCAAACTACAAAAAGCATAGTACTTAATGCAACATTAATATATGGAAAAGACAAAAAAGAATATACTTTAGAGGGACTACAAATAGATGTTGTAAAATCAAATTCAGAGATAATTACACAAACAGAGAATGTAAAAACAAAAAACAAAGAAGGGGATGAAATAGCATTTATTATAAAAATCTTAAATTCTGGTGGCAAAAACGAAGAATTTAAAATAAATGTTAATGTGCCAGAAGACCTTACTGTATACAGATATTCATATTCAGGAATAGAAATGTCATCAAATGAAAATGAAATTAAACTAGATGAATATGTTGTAAACTCTGGTGAAACTGGAGAGATAAAAATAATGGCAAGGGTAAATACTGTAGAAAAATCAAAGACAGTTACAGTAAATGGTACAGTAAATGACAAAAATGTAGAGTGGGAAATTAATTTAGTAAAAGAAAATACTTCAGCAGAACCAGATGAGGAACCTGAGTCAACAGAGCCAACAAATCCAGATGAAAAACCTGAACCAGCAAATCCAGATGAGAAACCAGATCCAACAAAACCAGATGAAAATCCTAAACCATCAAATCCAGACGATAAGACAGAAACATACTCTGTATCAGGTATTGCATGGCTAGACTCAAATGGCGATGGAATAAAACAAGCAGATGAAGAAATATTAGAAGGAATTACAGTTAAACTATTAAGTGTAAATGACAAAAAAGTATTTGATGAGACAACAACTGGAAATAAAGGTAAATACATATTTGAAAATGTAAAAGAAGGAAAATATCAAGTAGAATTTACGTATGAATCAGACAAATATGAATTAACAGAATATTTAAAAGGAGATACACCAGAAACAAGTTCAAGTGTTGTTAAAGGTAAAGAAGAAGGAATAGCGACAAGCGATACAATTACGATTACAAATGAAGATATACAACATATAAATATAGGAGTTACAAAGATATTAAAATTTGACATGAGTCTCGAAAAAATTGTAAGTAAAATTGTAGTACAAAATGATGAAGGAACTAAAACATATGAATATGGAAACAATTTGGCAAAAGCTGACATCAATGGAAAATATATAAGCAATACAGTAGTACTAGTAGAATACAAATTAATTGTAAAAAATGAAGGCGAACTAGCAGGCAGAGTAAAAGAAATCGTTGATTATTTACCAAGTGATATGCAGTTTACGGCAGATCTTAACAAATCATGGACTCAAGCATCAGATGGTAATTTATATAATAGCGAATTAAAAAATATAGACATTAACCCAGGAGAAAGCAAAGAAGTTACATTAGTACTTAAAAAGGCAATGACAAATAATAATGTTGGACTAAGCCATAACGTCGCAGAGTTATCAAATGTAGAAAATATAAAAGGCATAAAAGATATAGACTCAACGCCAAAAAATAAAATCGAAAAAGAAGATGACATGTCATCTGCAGATGTAATACTAGGAATAAAGACAGGAACAGAAGTTATATATACAACTTTAGTATTAATAATAATTATTATTATTACATCTGGAATATATGCAATTAAGCGTACGGTTATAGAAATAAAATAAGAAAGGAGGAGAAAAATGAAATCGAAAATATTAAATATTATAAGTTATTTTAGCATTGCGATAATATTTCTATTAATATTTCAAAACAATTCTTTAGCAGCAACAGAACCCACAGTACCTACAGGATACACAGGAAGGACAGTTACTAGTGAGACGCAATTAAGTAATTATTTGGCAAACGAAACAGAAAATTCAAAAAATGCATATTTAATAGAACATGCAATGCTTAGAAGCTATGCTAGACTTCTTTGCGCAAATCCAGATTTAAAAGAACCAAACACATCGTATTATAAAATTACAAAAATACGTGAATATGGATGGAGTAAAGATGAAAACGGCAATTTGGTATACAATAATCCAAGTGATAAAATTGGCGAAATAATTACAATAAATGACCAAAATATACAAACTAATACACCAACAAGTGAAGACGCAAATGCGCTGTCATATATTCTGTATAAAAGCAACATAAAAAGCAGCATATATCTTGACTATTGGAAGCAAAATGGCAAGTGGACAGGTAAATGGAAAGACAAAAAAGTTGGCTGGACATATTTTGGAGAAAACGGATACAAATTAACCTATTATCCAATTCAAGGCGCACTATGGAAGGAATTAGGATACCCAGTTAATCTTCACTCGTCACAAGGTTCGTTAGGAGACTTTGCTGGTGCAAGTGGATACTATTTATATAACGCAGCACAGGCCTATAAGAATTATCAAAATCGATTATTAACTATATATAATCCTGATAGCAGAACATATAAACAAACTGAATTAGATAATGTAAAAAAAGTAACAACAGGTAACATTTCAAAAGTTGGCCCAATAAAATATGGAAACATTGGAATAAACTATGTTTCTCCAACAAAATACCAAGCAATAAAAAGAGAATATAAGAATTGGCCAAGTGGAACGTATGAAGGTGCGATTACAATGGAGCCAGCATTGGATGAAAAATGGGGAAACCTTTCATGCATAAGAATAACATTAGAAGATGATACATATATTTTATTACACCAAAGAGTTGAAACTTCGGAAAAAACAGTCTATAAAACAGTAAATAAAAAAACATATGAAGGAACCCAGACAACGACTACAACTTTTACAACAGAACAAAAATATGATGCCTCAGGCAACAAGATAGGTACAGAAAGAGTTATAAGAAAATATGTATCCATTGTTTCAATATATGGAGGTTTAGGAACTTATTATGACAATAAAGGAAATGAACTTGAAATAAATATCAACACGGGTTGGGAATTCATGGATGAAAACGGTAAACAATTACCTGACTTGATAAAACACAGAATACCACAAATTGGGGAATCAAATTTTGAAAACTTCTATTTTGCAATTGATAATACAAAACTAAAAGTTAAAAAGCTTGTGTTCCAATTTGACGATGTTTATTATGCTAGTAGAATAGTAAAACTAGAGACAGATGCAGACGTAATAACTGTAGCAGGAACAAATGGCGGAATATATTATTGTGATGATTGTAAAGCAAAGACAAACAGAGGAGATCGGATGTGGTAGAACAGTTATAACATATAGATCAGAAAAAGACGGATCTAAAACACCTATTTATAATAAATGTGGAAGAAAATACAGTGGGCATGGAGCATACACAGAAACAGTACCACGACAAGAATTGATTATGGTTGATGCAGAAATGAATCCAGTAAAAAGATATTTAACAATTGAAATGTATGACAAAAGTGAATATGAAATTGAGATATTAAAAAAAGATAATGAAAATAACCTACTTCAAGGTGCAAAATTCAGTGTGATACTGCCAGGACAAACCAAGGCAAAAGAAATAACCACGGATAAAAATGGAATAGCAACTGTTGGAAAAATCACAATTGGTGATTTAACCACAGACACAATTACAATTTCTGAAGTAAATGCACCAGAAGGATATCAGAGACTTTTAGAGACATGCAAACTAACAATAACAAAGCAACTAACAAACAATAAATATTCAATAAAGAATATAAGTGCAAATTCTAATTCTGCAAATGTGAAATTAGTAGGCAACAAAGTAACAATAACTATAAATAATGAAAAATATATTCCAAAGGTATATCCTCTTAAAATTATAAAAACGGAGAACGGAACAAACACAACTTTATCAGGAGCAGAATTTGAGGTTACTTCACCGCTATACCCAAACCCAACAAAATTCACAACAAATGGAAATGGTGAAATTACAATTCTAGATATTGGAAACCTTGAAGAAAACGGAACTGACACAATTACAATTTCCGAAATAAAAGCACCAGAAGGATATAAAAAGATACCAGAGGACATAAAAATTGAAATAGAGAAACAAGACGGATTAAAGAATGTGTTATTAAAAAGCGGAGGGGAATATGCAACAGTAACGGTAGACAAAGAGAAAGGTGAAGTTACAATTAACATAACAGATGAAAAAAGTACAGAGAGATATTATAATCTAAACATAGTAAAAGTTGATGACAATACAAAAGAGCCTTTAGAGGGAGCAAAATTTACTATGAAGCTACCAGGCAAAGAACCTGTAGAATTAACCCCAATGGGTTATGATGGTATTTCAAGAAGCGAAGAGCAGATTACATTAGACGGAAACATAGAAGACTTTAAAATTATATTTAGAGAAACTGAAGTGCCAAATGGATATAACATAATAAATGAAGATATTGTTTTACACTTATCAACAGAAATAGTAGATGGACAAACGGCAATAACTAACGCACAACTCGAAAAAACGAATTTCGGAAACGTATCAATAGAAAATGATACAATAACAGTAACTGTTAATAATCACAAAATAGAAGGAAGCATGTACGACATTAATATTCTTAAAGTTGATAAGGACGATCCAAATAAAAAACTACAGGATGCAAAATTTTCAATACTATTACCAAATGAAGACACATATACGGACTTAGAAAGTACAAATGAAAATGGCATTGCAACTTTGAAAAATATAAGTGTTACAGAGGTTGGAACAGATACAATAAAAATCAAAGAAATCGAAGCGCCGGCGGGATACGGTATTCTTCAAGAAGATTTAGAGATAGAAATAACTAAGAAAGTACAAAACGGAAAGTATGCTGTAGCAGAAATAAAGCTCAAAGAAACAACAGGGAATGCTCAGGTATCTTTAAATGATAATACTATAACGATAACTATAGCTAACAAAAAAATTAAAAATGGCAAATATGATTTGCAAATAGTTAAAGTTGATAGAGCTACAAATCAACCTTTACAAGGCGCAAAATTCAATTTGGAATTCTTAGATGAAAATATTTCACAAAATGATATAGAAATGGGAGAAAATGATGATCAACAAAACGTTGAAACAGAGCCAACAGAGTTTTCAGATGAAAATAATTTACAAGATGGCATAACAACGATAGAAAATGATATCCGACCAATCATTGAAACAGGACCAACAGACAGTAACGGAATTATAACAATAAAAGACATAGAAATTACATCAGAAAAAGCAGATATTATAAAGATAAATGAAGTAGTAATGCCTAATGGATTTTATAAACTATATGATAGTATTTATATTATTGTTGAAAAAGAAATAAGAAACTATGAATATGTAGTAAAAAGCATAAATACTGCAATATATGATGAAAACGAACTAACCTTTGAAGATGTTACACTAGAAGGAAACAAAATAATGCTAAAGATTTATAACGAAAAAGTTAAAGATAGCGAGTATGATTTAGAAATAGTTAAAAAAGACTCAGAAAGCGGTGATTTACTACAAGGAGCATATTTTAGCATAACAGATAAAAATGGAGATACAAAAGAATATGGACCATCAGGAGAAGAGGGATTATTAAACCTAGGCAAAATTACAATATCTGGAGAAGGAAAAGATGAAGTAGTAATTAAAGAAACAAAAGCACCAGAAGGGTATGATGCATTTCCTAGTGACATTAAACTGAATATATCTAAAAAAGTAACAGATTATACATATGTAATTGATAAAATAACATTTGAAGGTGCTGAAAGCGATTCTGTTACACTAGAAGGAAATAAAATAACAATTAATGTAGCAAATACAATAAGAAAAACTGATATAGGTGGTACAGTATGGCTAGATGAACCTGGCAAAAACGGCAGAAACGACAAACTTGATATAAGCAATGTAAAAACAGAGAAATTTGAAGGAATTAAAGCATATTTGTATTTGGCAGATGACCTGGAAACAGTTATACAAGAAACAACAACAGATGCTAACGGAAGATATTCATTCGAAGATGTAATAGAAAACAGAGAATACATAATAAAATTTGAATATTTCGGACAGCAATACATGCCTGTTAAATATACAGGATTAACAGATGAAAACTATACTGAATATGATTCTGCAGCCAAAGAAACAGAAGAAGATAGGACAAATCTCAACAACAAATTCCACAAAATTGTAAAAGGTAAGGCAATAGGAACCAACAATGAAGAAATAGACTTAACATATAATTTGTATTCAAATAAACATACATCAGTATTAAATAGAACCGATGTATTTAATAGTAAAACTATAATTACAGCAAGTACAGAAAGTTTCAGAGGGTCAGACGCATTTGCTAAATACATTAACCTAGGATTATATGAAAGAGAACAAGCAGATTTAAATGTAGCTGTAGATGTAAAGAAAGTTGATATAGAAATCAATGGAGAACCTGTATATACAACAGGATCAGGATACGGAAAGAAGATAAACAGCGATGCAATAAAAATGGAATTTAAAACAGATTATATGGGACTAACAAATAACCGGAAACAGTGGAGTAATTGATTATAATCATGCAATATATGAATCTGATTATAAATTTAGAATTGATGATTACAAGAACTACGAGACAGACCAGCTTATACCAATAAACAAAGTTCCTGAAATGGGAGAAGAAGAAGAATCAAGAGAGCTTGAAGCATATATTACATATAAAATTCTTTTAAATAACAGTTCTACAGAAAGCGCAAATGTAAGCGGATTAAAAGTATATTATGAAGATGCATTTGAACTAGTTAAATCATGGATTTCATTAGAAGATGAAAGAAATGACTACACAGAAGCAGGAGAAGGCAAAGAAGAACTACTATTAAGCAAGTGGAAATCAGTTACATATAATGCAGAAGAACACGGAGAATATAAGCATATAATTGAAACTGATGCATTAAAAGACAAAACACTTGCTTCAGGTGGAAATATGTATGTATATATGAAATTTAAAGTAAAGAAAGATTCAACCACAAGAGCAATCGACACCACAAAGAATTATATAATTGCAGAAATTTCAAGTTATACAACCGAAAAGGGATTGATAGACAACAACTCTCAACCAGATAGTGTAATTCCAACAAACTATAACGACACATTTGAATATGACACGGATAGATCACCAGGATTTAAACTTGATATTGTAGAAGATGAAAGAACAATGACAGGATTTGTTTGGGAAGATATAGCAACAGAAGAAGATACAGCAAACAATGAGGGTGTAAAGGCAGGAAACGGAACATATGACAGTAATGAGGAAAAGAAAGATGGAGTTACAGTTCAGTTAATTGAGCTTGTTACGGTAGGAGACGAAGAATATCAATATATTTGGCAAGAAACAAAAACAGGAAGCAACGTTGTAAAGTATATGGATAAAGACGGACATGTTCAAACTAAAGAAGTAGGTACTGCTGAAGCAGGTACATATAGATTCCAAGGATATATTCCAGGAAAATATATCGTAAGATTCATTTATGGAGAAAATGTTTCAGATAGCGAAATTATATTAAGCGGACAAGATTATAAATCAACAAAATATAATGGTGAATATGAGACAAACAAATCACATGCTAAAGACAATACGGATAGAAGACTAGAAGTAATAGAAGCAGGTAAATCAGGAAACCCAGAGACTATAAGAGATAACACCTGGATGTATGCAGATACAAGAAATGATGAAGGAGCAATAAGAATAAGTACAGCTGAAAAGGTACATACAGATTCAATAAACTTAGGAGTTATTCGAAGACCAATTGCAAGCTTAGAAATAAAAAATGAAATTGCAGGTGTAAGAATTGTAAATAAAGGTGTAGTCCTAATTGACACGGAACAAGGAATAACAGATGCAGCAAAGTATTTTGAAGATCAAAACACAAATTCTTATTGGACCATAGAATTAGATGACGAAGCAATAAATGGTGCAACAATGGAAATTGATTATGAAATAACAATAACAAATAATAGTGAAAAAGACACATTATTTAACTACTTTGAGGGAGCACCTGTTACAATAAATGGAGTAACGATTTCAGGAGATGCTCAAAAGAATTATGAAATTTTAGCTGATGCTAAAACCGTATATGATTTGCCTGAAAAATTAGGATATGCAAATCAGGACGACGGATGGAATAGAGTTGATGGAGCAGACAAGTTAACACTTGCTACTACAGATTTACTAGGAAAAATGAAAGTAAATGAAACAAAGACAACAACATTAAAACTAAGCAAAGTTATGGCAATTGGAGCTAATGACGACTTAGAAACAGCTAATATTGCAATAGTAGCTGAAGCAGTAGATGACCTTGGAAGAAGCATAGGAAATAGTGCTGAATCAGGCACAGCTATAGTTAGAGTCACAGATCCAGCAGGAAGAAACAAAGATTATACTATATTATGGGTTGGATTAGGCATGACAACAATATTTGTAGCAGGAGTAATTTTGATAAAGAAAAAGGTTTTAGCCTAAAATAATTAAATGCACAAATTTACAAAAACGTAAATTTGTGCATTTTTTTCTAATAAAATAGCAAAAAGACTTGAAAACTTTACATAAAACGTATATAATAATAGTATGTCGATATAAAATTACTACATATTATAAAAATGTAATATAAATGTAATATAAAACATGCAGAATGAGCTTCCGTATATACATATACCAATATTTGAATGAACATAGACATAGGAGGCCTTGACTCTACAAATAAAAGATGACAAAATATAGTAGAATAAATATAATTATATGGTTTTTAAGTAAAATATGAAATACTTGAAATGGGGGAAAAAAGATGCAAAACAGTTCTAACACAATACTAAAGAAATTACTAGCAAGTATGTTGGTAATAGTATTAACAGCAGGAAACCTAATGGTGATAGGAAACAGCATGGTAACATATGCAGAAGGAAACCTAGAAGCCCAGGATGAAAAGACAATAAGCAAAAATGTAGAATTTGGGGCATACTTAATAAGCGAAGGAGAAAAGGTACATTCGCTTAATTGTGATGTAGAGACAGGAGCAAATCTATATCTACACATCAATGTAAAGGAATCAGGTTTTCTAAAAGCAGGAAAGGTAGAAATGCAGGGAGCAAACTATGAGATAATAGGCGAACTAGAAGAATCAGAAATCATAGGAGAAAAAGAAGCACAAGGATTAAACCTAAAGCAAATAGGATATGGAACAGATGCAACAATAGAGTTACCAATAGGGTTTAAAGCAGGAGAAACAGTAGGAGTAGAAGACCTAAACAAAGAGAGCAAAGTAGTATTGAGTGGAACCTACATAACAGGAGAAGGAAAAGAGATAGAGATAGAAAAAGAAGTAGGAATAAACATAGCATGGACAGCAGAAGAAGAGATAGAAGCAAGAAGTGAATTAATAACATACAAAGAAGAAGAGAGCGGAAAAATCCTCCAAGAAAAGATAGAGATAGAAAGAAAAGAAAACAAAATACCAGTAAAAGAGACAGGAATATTAGTAAGAGCAATAGAGGTAGAAGGGCAAAAACCAGAAGAAGTAAAAGTAATAAGCAACAGAACAGAAATGACAAATGGAAAAAGACATGAAGAGGTAGAAGTAGAAAGCAAATACAACAAAGAGACAGGAATAATCGAGATAAAAGCAGCAAATGAAGGAGAAGACGGAAGAGTAGAAGTAGGAGAAGGAAAAGACGAGTATGTAATAACATACAAATATGCCAAAGCAGAAGAAAAAACAGTAGAAGAGGAAGTAAAAGCAGAAAAGATAACAAGAGAAGCAAAAGTAAGAGTAATAAGCTATAGTGGAGTAGAAGAAGAGAAAGAACTAAAAGGAGAAGACGAATTAGTAGAAGAAAAAGGAAGCATAGTAACAGGAGAAATAGAAGTAGAGAAAATAAACAAAGCGAAGATATATGCAAACTATAATAGCAACAAAAGGGAATACGAAACAGAATACAAGATAAAAGAAATAGTAACAGTAGGAGCAGTAGAAGGAACAGAAGGAGTAGAAATAGTAAACGAAGAAGAAGCATTTGTAAATGAAGCAGGAGAAGAAAGAAGCACAAAGATAGGAGAAGTGAAGTACGGATACTATAAAACAACAAAAATAAGCGAAAAGAACTTTAAAGAGATATTAGGAGCAGAAGGAAAGATAGTAGTA
>JAFXVF010000001.1 GCA_017524665.1 Clostridia bacterium
AAACTGGCTGTTCCCGTCAGCACGGGTCCACGTCACGGGCGTGCATACGCCGTCTCTGATGAACCAGGCTTTTCCGCTGCCGGTCATATTCATATCGATACGGCCCTTTTTGTCTCCCGGAATATTCCAGAAAGTCGTCTGAAGAACGATGATATTCCTGAACGGCACCTGTTCTCCGGTATCTCCGTCCACATACCTTTCACCGAACTGGCTCGGGTAATACATGTGCTCCTCTTCCTCGTAGCCGAAAGTGGTCGTTTTCCCGAGGGAACTGAACACGATCTTCAGCTTGGTCGCGGGATCTCCTTCCGGTACGGCATCGTCATCGAATGCCATATTTACTTTGTAATCCTCTTTATGCTCCAGACGGAATCCCGTTCTGGGAAGGGCGTCGATCAGAGAATCGGTCTTGAAACACAGGCTGTGCTCGAATCCCAGATTGGAACGCCTCCAGGGATCCCGGAAATAGATCCCGTAATCCCGGCCTTCATCGAAATGATCGATCGTTCCGCTCGCCAGGATCTCGTCCGCTTTCGGACTTCCTCCGCAGTGGATGTAAATGGCATCATACGCCCTGACAAGATCGATATAATAATGTCTGGAACTCCTGATACTGCCTATGGTGTTCCCTGCCTCAGGCTTCTGGAAAATGCCGAACATACGCGTAATGCCGGATTCCACGAGCACCTCGTACAGGATATCCACTTTCCGCGTCCCCAGCTGGGGCTGCGCGACGGAAATGTTGTTGATCATAACGCCAATGGGACGATAAGCAGAGATATCCTCCTCCACGGCCTCGCCTGTCAGCGGATTGACAGGCCCCAGATCAGGTTCGGGTTCCGGTTCAGGTTCCGGCTCGGGCTCGGGTTCCGGTTCCGGCTCCGGTTTCGGTTCCGGCTTGGTTTCCGGAACATCCTGCTGTTCCGTCTCCGGCTCCGCAGGTTCCTCCGCCGGGACCTCGCTGCTCTTTCCGCATCCGAACAGCGAAAGGACCATAAGGGCAATCAGCAGAAAACATACCAGGCGCTTGAATTTCATTGTTCGTCCCCCCTGCTTCAAAAAGGATGCCTATATTTTACCCTTTTAAGCTATCGGTGTCAAACACGGGAAGAAACACTTGTAGGGCCGGAAAATATGGAGTATACTTTTCAGGAAAGGCAGGTGAACCGCTCTTGGAGAACAGATTCGGTTTCATACGTGAAAAGATCGATATCAAGATCCTGATCCTGTATGTCTTATCCCGCTGCCGCTTCCCGGCAGACAACGACCAGCTCAGCGAGATGGTCATGTGCGACGACGGCGTCAGTTATTTCGATTACGCCGAATGTCTGGACGAACTGATCGGTTCAGGACATGTGGAATGTACCGACGGCAGGTATCTCATCACGGAAAAAGGGCGCTCCAACGGCATCGTTACCGAGAGCAGCGTCCCCTTCTCCGTCAGGAAGAAAGCCACACAGCTGACAAATCAGTTCAATTCAGCCGAAGCACGGAAGTCCAAGATTGTCACTGAGGTTACGCAGAATCCCGGAGGCGGCTTCGACCTTCATTTCAGTCTTTCCGACGGTGTTGTGCAGATCATCGACGTAAGGATGTTCGCCGACGACAAGAAACAGGCGGATATGCTCATTTCCGGTTTCCGCAGAAAGGCGGAGGCCGCATACAATGCCTTTGTGCAGACCCTTCTTCAGTAATACGAGCAAATGAAAAACCCTTTTGCCTGATGGCAAAAGGGTTTTTTTGTGGAGGCGACACCCAGATTTGAACTGGGGAATCGAGGTTTTGCAGACCTCTGCCTTACCACTTGGCTATGTCGCCGACTGGAGCGGGCGACGAGGCTCGAACTCGCTACCTCCACCTTGGCAAGGTGGCGCTCTACCAGATGAGCTACGCCCGCATTATGGTGCCCAGAGCCGGAGTCGAACCAGCGACACGGGGATTTTCAGTCCCCTGCTCTCCCAACTGAGCTATCTAGGCAAATACATAAAAAATGGCGACCTGGAACGGGCTCGAACCGTCGACCTCCGCCGTGACAGGGCGGCGTTCTAACCAACTGAACTACCAGGCCGTAAAATAAAAAAATGGTGGGCGCAATAGGACTCGAACCTATGACCCCCTGCTTGTAAGGCAGATGCTCTACCAGCTGAGCTATACGCCCATTTCTTGTGACAATGACTAGTATACTAAATTATATGTAAAAAGTCAATAGCTTATTTGAAATTTTTAAAAAATTTCTTGTGAGAACTATTAATATATGCTATAATTAAAACGATATGCAGTATTGTATGATTGGATGAAAGTCCACGATTTTGTTTTTTAAGAACTAATGAAAATTAGTCTATTGCATATCAAACATTAGGAGAAGTCTAACTTCTCCTAATAAAATATTAAAAAAGGAAAAAGATATGTGGAATAATTATTTTTGGAACATTCAAAAAAAATATAGCATGAGAGTTTCTCAGAAACAGCCACTTGTAATAAGACTAGATGGCAAAGATGCAACAAAAAACAAAGAAATCGATTTGCTTGATAAAAGTGAAGAAGGTTTTTTAAGTGCACTAATAAAAAGTGCGTGCTACTTTTCTCAAAAATATAAATGCTATGCAATAATAGGATCAGACGAGATAAGCTTTATATGTGAAAATCCAATGGATATTATTGAAGATATGGGTTCAGACAAAAGCCCTCATTCTAATGAAATAATATCTGTGTTTTCTCAGCTCTTTTTTCAGTATTTTAACCATTTTGATAAGCATAAAATAGTATACTGGCATGCTAAATGCTTTTCAATACCAAGTGAAAAGATAGGATCATATATTAAGTACCGTTCAAGGATTATTGAAAATGTTTTAGTTACATATTTTTTGAAGAAAAATGGTGTAAAATTAGATGATACAAGTATTTCAGAAAAGATTAAAGCTTGTGAAAAATTAGGAGGATACAAAGATTTTGAAACATATAAAAGTGGCTTATTATATTACTGTGGTAAAGAGATAAGTCTAGAAGATTTTTTAAATAATGGTGAAATTGTAATAAAAGAAAAAAGTGAAGAAGACATAAACGATATGTTTTCAGAAATTATTTAGGCTATATCTGTTGACAAAAGCCATTATAGATGTTAAAATAATTATCTGTAACCGCTTAATAACGGTGCATAAATGTTAGTGAAAAAATCTAACTACCGATATAAAAGGTTAGCGAGTATACAAAAAAGGGAGGTGCTTTCACAATGTACGCAATTATTGAAAGCTGTGGAAAGCAATACAAAGTAGCAGAAGGAGACGTTGTATTTTTTGAAAAACTAGATGTTGAAGAAGGTAAAAAAGTTACTTTTGATAACGTAGTTCTAGTAAGCGAAGAAGATGGAAAAGTACAAATAGGAAATCCTTATGTTAAAGGTATTAAAGTAGAAGGAAAAGTAATTTCTCATGGTAAGGCTAAGAAAATCCTTGTATTCAAGTACAAAGCAAAGAAAAACTACAGAAGAACACAAGGACACAGACAACCATACACAAAGGTTGAAATTACAGGAATAAAAACTTCAACTGCTAAAAAAGCTGCAGAAAAAGAAGAAACAGCTGAAAAAACAGAAACAGCTGTAGAAGCTAAGAAAACAGTAAAAGCAGAGAAACCTGCTGAAGCTAAAAAAACAACAAAAACTGCAGAAGTTAAGAAAACAACAAAAACAGAAAAGAAATAAATCATAGAGATTTGATTAGTTAATCGAAGGGAGTGAATTTGAGATGGCACATAAAAAAGGTGGCGGTAGTACCAAAAACGGTCGTGAGAGTGAGTCAAAACGTTTAGGTGCAAAAAGAGCCGATGGACAATTCGTTTTAGCCGGAAACATTCTAGTAAGACAAAGAGGAACAAAAATTCATCCAGGAACAAATGTAGGAATCGGAAGCGATGACACATTATATGCATTAGAAAGTGGAAAGGTAAAATTTGAAAGAAAGGGTAGAGACAAGAAAAAAGTAAGTGTCTATCCAGTAGAAGAAGCTAAAGCTTAAGCTATCAATAGAGCAAGGTAACCAAATCCTTGCTCTTGTTTTTTTATTATTATTACTGTATAATTAATAGGTATTAAGGAGGTAGGCAAAGATGGAACAGAAGAAACGTATTTTAACAGGAGACAGACCAACAGGAAGATTACATATTGGTCACTATTTTGGTTCACTAAAAACAAGAGTAGACCTACAAAATAGTGGAGAATATGACCCATATATATTAATTGCAGATGTACAAGCATTAACAGATAATTTTTCTAATCCTGAAAAGGTTAGAAAAAATATAAGAGAGGTTGTGCTAGATTACTTATCAGTTGGAATTGATCCAAGCAAATCTACAATTTATATTCAATCTATGATTCCAGAAGTAGCTGAACTTACTGTTTTTTATTCAAACCTAGTTACAATAAGTAGACTTCAAAGAAACCCTACGGTAAAAACAGAGATAGCTCAGAAAAAAGACATTTTTGGAGAAAGCGTTACTTATGGATTCTTAGGATATCCTGTAAGCCAAGCGGCTGACATTACAATATTTGAAGGCCAAGTTGTTCCAGTAGGTGAAGACCAATTACCTCTTATAGAACAATGTAAAGAGATAGTAAGGAAGTTTAATAGCATATATGGCGAAGTACTAGTTGAGCCTGAAGCAATTCTATCTAAGACAAAAAGAATTAAAGGGTTAGATGGAAATGATAAAATGGGCAAATCTTTAGGAAATGCAATCTATTTATCAGATACAGTTGAAGAAGTAAATAAAAAGGTTATGAGTGCAGTTACAGATCCAAACAGAATTAGAAAAGATGACTTAGGAAATCCAGATGTATGCATGGTTGCATATTATCACAATTTATTTAGTTCACCAGAAGATGTTAAAGCATTATGCGAAGAATGTAGAAGCGGACAAAGAGGTTGCGTAGCCTGCAAAAAGCAACTAGCAGAAAATATCAATAACTTTTTAGAGCCAATTAGAGAAAAGAGAAAATACTATGAAGATAGACCAGAACTAGTTGATAAAATTCTAATTGAAGGAACAAAAAAGGCTCAAGCAACAGCAAAAGAAACAATGAAGAAAATAAAGAAAGCAATGAAATTAGATTACTTTGAATAATCTTTTAAAGTGGAGGAAATATGTTTGTTGACTATACTAAAATTATAGTAAAATCAGGAGATGGCGGTAATGGAGCCATTTCTTTTCGTCGTGAAAAATATGTTGCAGCAGGTGGACCAGATGGTGGAGACGGCGGAAAAGGTGGAGATGTCTATTTTACAGTAAATCCAGACGCTAATACCTTAATTGATTTTAGATATAATAAAAAATTTAAAGCTGAAAATGGTAAAAATGGAAGTGGCGGACATTGCTATGGAAAAAGTGGAGAAGACTTATATATAAAAGTTCCAAAAGGTACAGTTATAAAAGATGCCGAAACAGATAGAGTAATTGCTGATCTATCAGAAGATGGACAAACAGAGCTTATTATTCCTGGAGGAAGAGGAGGAAAAGGAAACTCACACTTTGCAACATCAACAAGACAAGCGCCAAGATTTGCGCAAGATGGTGAAAAAGGGGTAGAAAAAGAGCTTATACTAGAGCTTAAATTGATTGCAGATGTAGGACTTGTTGGATTCCCAAATGTAGGCAAATCTACGATTCTTGCAACAGTTACAAAAGCAACTCCTAAAATTGCAGATTACCATTTTACAACTCTAGAGCCGAACTTAGGTGTTGTTAGCACAAAAAACAATGGAAGTTTTGTATTAGCAGATATACCTGGAATAATAGAAGGAGCAAGCCAAGGAACAGGGTTAGGATTACAATTTTTAAGACACATCGAAAGAACAAGATTATTATTGCATGTTATTGATGTTTCTGGTTCAGAAGGCAGAAATCCGGTTGATGATTTTAACAAAGTAAATGAAGAGTTAAAACAATATAGCGAAAAATTAGCATCAAGAAAACAAATAATTGTAGCAAATAAATGTGATATATTACAATCAGAAGAAAACTTTACAAACTTATCTAAAGTAGCTTCCGAAAAAGGATATGAAATATACAAAATTTCTGCAGCAACAAAAGAGGGCATTGAAGAGCTTATGGAACATGTCGCAGAGGTTATAAAAACATTACCTAAAGAAGAAATTTATGATATAAAAGATAGAGTAGTTTATGAGCTTAAAGATGAAAAAGAGTTTGAAGTTGAAAAAACAGAAGACGGATTTGTTGTATCAGGACCTGCAATAGATAGAATCTTAAGAAGAGTAAATATGGCAGATAATGAATCAATGTATTATTTCCAAAAATGTTTAAGAGAATCTGGAATAGAAGATGAATTAAGAAAACAAGGAGTGCAAGAAGGAGATACTGTAAAATTTGGAAATTGGGACTTCGAGTGGTACGAATAAAATATGATTATAAAAATTTATAAAATCGAAACTTTTGTTTGACAAACAAAAGAATTTATGATAGTATGATTACAAATATTAATTAGGAGTTGATGTTTGTGAGAAAAAAAGACCCAAACGAGCTTAATAAGAGAGAAAAAGCAATTTTAAAATTTATTGAAAAACAAGTTGGAATAAATGGATATCCACCTTCAGTTAGAGAAATTGGAAAGGCTGTTGGATTAAAATCAACGGCAACAGTACATACATATTTAGCTGGACTTGCAACAAAAGGATATATATCAAAAGAAAACCAAAAAGGTAGAACTTTAAGACTACTAAAAGGTGGACAATACGAAAATCAAACAAAAATTGAAGAAAAAACAGCATATAGTGGAAAAGAACTTGTAGATGTCCCTGTAATAGGCAAAATTACTGCAGGAGAACCAATACTTGCAGTTGAAAATATTACAGATACATTCCCAATTCCAGTAGATTTTGTTGGAAACAGCGAAAGCTTCATGCTAACAGTTAGAGGAGAAAGTATGATAGAAGCTGGAATACTAGATGGAGACTACATTTTAGTAAAGAAACAAAATACAGCAAATAACGGACAAATTGTAGTAGCTCTTATTGGTGATGAAGCTACAGTTAAAACATTCTATAAAGAAAAAGACCATATTCGTTTGCAACCAGAAAACAGTACAATGGATCCAATAATTGTTCCAAACTGCGAAATATTAGGAAAAGTTGCAGGAGTATTTAGAAAAATGTAATTAAACATTTGATTCATAAGCCATAGGCAGTTAAGCCTATGGTTTTTTATTTTGAATAATTAAAAAATAAATGTTCATAATACAATATAGGGAGAGATGCATATGGAAAATAAAATCAAGAAAACTACAAAATACGGAGAATTTATATGTTCGTTAGAACACTGGCTACCAATAGATGAACAAAAGGAAAAGTCAAAAAAGCTTGAAAAGATAACAGATGATAAAACAAATAGGGAAGATAAACAGAGAAAAAAATAGATTGAGTGAGAAAGAGAAATATTATATGCAAAATTTGGTTATAAAACAAACAAAACAACATCTAATTTTTAAAATCTATATTTGAATGCAAATAAAAAGGTGATATAATTATAATCGAAGGTCAAAGAAAGTCAAAGTCAAAAAGGAGATGATGAAAGTGAGAATGTCAGATATAATTGAGGAATTTATCAAAGAAATGATGAAAGATGAAGACGACTTTATAGAAATACAAAGAAATGAATTGGCTGAACACTTTAATTGTGTACCATCACAAATTAACTATGTTATAGCAACAAGATTTAGACCACAACAAGGGTATTATGTTGAAAGCAGGCGAGGTGGTGGAGGACACATTAGAATTAAAAAGGTAAGCAATGATAAAGAAGATTTCTTTATGCATATAATAAGCAATATTGGAGATCAAACAACCTCAAATGAAGTGGACATTTTAATTTCTAATCTTTTATCATATAAAATGATTGATGAAACAATAGCCAAACTTTTAAAAGTTGCTACTAGTGATAATGTACTAACGGTTCCTCAAGATACTAAAGATAAACTAAGAGCAAATATTCTAAAAAATATGTTACTTAATATTAATTAAAAAAGGAGTTGGTTTTTATGAAATGCGAAAATTGTGGAAATAATGAAGCAAATGTAAGATATACACAAATTGTAAATGGTGCAAAAAAGGAGATGCACTTATGTGAAGAATGTGCAAGAGAACTTGGCATTACAAATATGAACTTTAATTTTGATATGCCATTTGGATTTTCTAATTTCTTTGGAGAATTCCTAAATGACTATAATGATGGCTTTATGCCAACACTAGCATTGCCAAAGACTATGACATGCGACAATTGCGGATTAACTTTTGACGACTTTGTAGAAAACGGAAAATTTGGATGTGCTCATTGCTATGATACATTTGAAAACAGACTAGACCCTATATTTAAAAGACTTCATGGAGGAAACAGATATATAGGAAGAAAAGCAAAAAAAGCAAATCCAGAAAATGACGTAGAACATAATGAAGCAAAAGAAGAAAATAAGGAAGAAAGCAAATTAGAGGCATTAAAACAAGAATTAAAGAAAAAAATTAAAGAAGAAAAGTACGAAGAAGCAGCTAAGATTCGTGACGAAATAAAAAAATTAGAAAAATAGGAGGTAATGCTATGAACTGGTATTTACAAAGTGGAAAAGAATCGGATGTTGTTTTTAGTACAAGAGTACGTCTTGCAAGAAACCTAAAAGACATGAAATTTGTAGGCCACATGAACAAAAAAGATGAAGAAGCACTTCTTGAAAAAATGCAATCAATAACACCAAGCTTAGGATATGGACTAAAGTTTCTAAGACTTAAGGACATGGATAATTTAACAAAATTAAGTCTTGTAGAAAAACACTTAATAAGTCCTGATTTTGCAAAGCATAAAACTGAAACTGGTGCAATAATGATAAATGATGAAGAAAATATTTGTATTATGATTAATGAAGAAGATCATATTAGAATACAAGTACTGTCTTCAGGATTAGAGCTAAATCAAACCCTAGCACTTGCACAAGAAATAGATGAAAAATTAGAAACACTTGTAAATTATGCTTTTTCAGAAAAGTATGGATTTTTAACAGCATGCCCTACTAATGTAGGTACAGGTATGAGAATATCTGTTATGGTACATTTACCAGCTCTTACTGCAACTGGAAACAGCAAAAAAGTACTAGAAGCTGCAAACAACTTTGGAATGAACATTAGAGGAGTTTATGGAGAAGGAAGCAAGCCTCAAGGTGACTTGTATCAAATATCTAATAAACAATCTCTTGCAGTAACTGAAGATGAAATTGCAAAAAATATAAAAGCTATAACAGATAAAATTGCTGAACAAGAAAGACTAGCAAGGAAGTTCTTAGGAAAAGACAGAACAGAACTTTCAGATAGAGTTTATAGAGCATTTGGAGAATTAAGATATGCTATGAAGATTTCTTCAGATGAAGCGAAAGAATTGATTTCAACTGTAAAACTAGGAACAGACATGGGGATAATAACAGAGCTAAATGACCTAAAAGTAAATGAACTAATATTGTATACAAAACCTGCTAATTTACAAAAAAGAGTTGGAAAGAGCTTAGAAGAATATGAAAGAGATATTAAGAGAGCAGAGGTAATTAAAGAAATTATAAATGAATAGGAGATGATTAGTATGACATATAAATTTACTAAAAGTGCTGAAACTGCTATAGAAACAGCAAATGACATTGCAATAGAACTTGGGCATAACTATGTTGGAACAGAGCATTTGCTATATGGACTTGTAAAAGAAGGTACTGGAGTTGCAAGCAAAGTACTTGAAAACCAAGACGTAAATTCAGAAAAAGTACTAGAAAAAATTGAAGAGCTTGTGGGCCGTGGAGATGAAGAATCAAAGACAATTGGACTTACTCCAAGAACAAAAAGGGTAGTTGAAAATGCATATCGTGAGGCTAAAAGAGCAGGTTCTGATTTCATTGGTACAGAGCATCTTCTTATTGGAATTATGAGAGAAGGCGACAGTGTTGCAGTAAGAATATTACTTGACTTAAACGTAAATCCACAGAAACTATATAATGAAATTGTTAAAGTTTTAAATGAGTATGATGAATCAGAACAAAGTGGCGGAAGCGGTTCAACAAAGGGAAACGGAAGCTATAATTCAACACCTACTTTAAATCAATTTGGAAATGACTTAACAAAAGCAGCAACAGAGGGTAAACTTGACCCAGTAATAGGAAGAAAAACAGAAACAGATAGACTTATACAAATATTATCAAGGAGAACAAAAAACAATCCATGCTTAATTGGTGAACCAGGTGTCGGTAAAACAGCGGTTGTAGAAGGATTAGCAGAAAAAATAGTTGCAGGAGATGTGCCTGAAATATTGAAAAATAAAAGAGTTGTAACCATTGATATAACATCAATGGTAGCAGGTGCAAAATATCGTGGAGACTTTGAAGAAAGAATTAAAAAGTGCTTAAATGAAGTAAAAAAAGCAGGAGATGTAATCTTGTTTATTGATGAAATCCACGTAATAGTTGGAGCTGGTGCAGCAGAAGGAGCAATAGATGCAGCTAATATTTTAAAACCACTTCTAGCAAGAGGAGAAATACAAGTTATAGGTGCTACTACACTAAATGAATATAGAAAATATATTGAAAAAGATAGTGCACTGGAAAGAAGATTCCAACCAATTACTGTTAATGAACCTAGTGTTGAAGATACAATACAAATTTTAAAAGGCTTAAGAGACAAGTACGAAGCACATCACAATGTAAAAATAACAGATGAAGCAATAAAGGCAGCAGCAGAATTATCTAGCAGGTACATTAATGATAGATTTTTACCAGATAAGGCCATAGACTTAATAGATGAAGCATCATCAAGAGTAAGATTAAAGGCATATACACAACCAGATTCAATTAGAAAAATAGAAGAAGAGTTAAAAACTACTGCAAAAGAAAAAGAAGATGCAATAAAAGTGCAAGACTTTGAGAAGGCTGCAACACTACGTGATTCAGAACATGCATTAAAAGAAAAACTTGAAAAAGAAAGCAAAAAATGGAATGATAAAAACTCAAAAGAAGTAAGAAACATTTCAGAAGAAGACATTGCAGAAGTTATTTCAAGTTGGACAGGAATACCAGTAAACAAAATAAATCAAACAGAAAATGAAAAATTAAAGAACCTTGAAAAAGCGCTACATGAAAGAGTTATAGGCCAAAACGAAGCAGTAGAGGCTGTAGCAAAAGCTATAAAAAGAGGCAGAGTTGGACTAAAAGATCCCAAAAGACCAATTGGTTCATTCTTCTTCTTAGGACCTACTGGTGTTGGCAAAACAGAGCTTTCAAAAGCACTTGCCGAGAGCTTATTTGGAGATGAAAATGCATTAATAAGGGTAGATATGTCTGAATATATGGAGTCACATTCAGTATCAAAATTAATAGGTTCGCCTCCAGGATATGTAGGATTTGATGAAGGCGGACAACTAACAGAAAAAATACGTAGGAAACCATATTCAGTAATATTATTTGATGAGGTAGAAAAAGCACATCCAGATGTTATGAATATGTTACTTCAAATATTAGAAGACGGAAGACTTACAGACTCACAAGGTAGAACAGTAAACTTTAAAAATACAGTTATAATTATGACATCAAACGTAGGCGCAAGACTAATTACAGAAAAGAAATCTTTAGGATTTAATGCAGAAGAAAGTGCTAAAGGTGATAAAGAATATGAAGAAACTAAAAAAGAAGTTTTAGCAGAATTGAAAAAGACATTTAGGCCAGAGTTCATAAACCGTATTGATGAAATAATCGTATTCCATAAGCTTACAGAAAACGAAATAGACAAAATTGTTGACATCATGATTAAAGAAGTAAAAACAAGACTAGAGCTACAAGAGATTAATCTTCAAGTTGATAAATCCGCAAAAGAGTTAATAAAAAAGCAAGGTACAGATACAACTTATGGAGCAAGACCTCTAAGACGTGCTATACAAAGCATGTTAGAAGACACATTAGCAGAAGAAATACTAAGTGGCAATATTGCAAAGGGAAGCAAGATAAAGGCTGTGGCAGATGGAGAAAAAATAAAAATTGTAAATGAATAATGCCATAAAAAAGGCAAACTTGATTTGTTTCAGGTTTGCCTTTTTTAGTTTTTACATAAGAGCATTGACTTAAAAAAAATAAAGCTATATAATGTCGAAGTAAGTCGAAAACTAGAAAAGAGGCAGGGAAATGAAATATATTATAATATTTGGAATAATGTTTATTTCAAGCATTATATTATTTTTTACATTAAGAGAATTTAAGAAATCACGTATTGCAATAATTGCATCCATCTGGGTTTTGGTTTTAGCATTTATAGGAGGCAAGTACTTTTTCGAAAAACCAATAATTAACTTAGTAGGGCATGAAAAGGAAACGATTAGAGTACTAAACCCATATACTGAAGAAGGAGCAAATGCACAATACCATTTTCAGGATGTAACAGAGGATATAGAAAAAACTGGAGAAGTAGATACGGCAACACTTGGAACATATGAGATAGAATACTCAATAACAAAAGATAAAAAAACAGCAAAAGTAAAAAGGGTAGTTGAAGTAATTGATGATGTTGAGCCGGTGATTACACTTAAAGGTGAAGAAAATGTAATTGCTAGTAGTATGGAATTATATGTTGAACCTGGATATGATGTATCAGATAATTTCGATAAAACAATAAATGAAAAGGTTACAGAAGAGTTAGTAGAATTAGGAAATAACATTTACCAAAAAGTGTATACAGCTACAGATGATTCCGGAAATAAAGCTTCAGTGACAAGAAAAATCGAAATTAAAGATATTGTTCCACCTATTGTTTCTTTATATGGAACAGGAGTCGAAAATGTATACCAAGATGGAACCTATAATGATTCTTGGGCTTATGCAAATGATGATTTAGATGGAGATGTAAGTGATACAATAACAGTAAGCGGAAGTGTTGACACAAGCAAACCTGGCATGTACAAAATTACATATTATGCAAAAGACAAAAGCGGTAATACAGGAAGTGCAGAAAGAACAGTTCAAGTAATAGATAAGGAACAAGCTGGTACTGTATACCTTACTTTTGATGATGGACCAAGTACAACAATAACACCACATATATTAGACATATTAAAAGAAGAAAATGTTAAAGCTACATTCTTTATATTAAATTACAGCGATAGCACAGAATACCTAGTAAAAAGAATTGTAAATGAAGGCCATACAATAGCAATACATGGATATTCACATGATTATTATACAATTTACAAATCAGAAGAAACCTACATGCAAAACTTAAGTCAATTACGCGAGAAAATAAAAGCATCAACAGGAGTTGACACAACAATAACAAGATTTCCAGGAGGAAGTTCAAATGAAGTAAGTAGCTATAATCCGGGAATAATGACAAGATTGGTAAAAAGAGTTATTGATGAGGGATACAGATATTATGACTGGAATGTTAGCTCAGGTGATGCAGGTGGAGCATCTTCATCAGAAGCGGTATACCAAAATGTTACCAGTGCACTAAAACACAATCGTAGTAATGTCGTACTAATGCATGATTTCTCAGGTAATACAAAGACATTAAATGCATTAAAAGATATAATTCATTATTGTAAAAACAATGGATTTGTTATAGACAAAATAACAACAGATACACCTATGATTACACATAGAGTTGCAAACTAGATAAACTTATGCTATAATTTACAATATAGAGAAAATGTACCAAAGAAGGGATATTATGGGATTTTTAATTATAATTTACATTTTAATATTTGCAATTTTTTTCTTAGTTGCAGTAGCAGTTGCACAGATAAAACTTGCAGGAATGAATGTTAAAGACTTCTGGAGCTTTGTAGAAGCCAACCAAGTTTTAGATAAATTGTATTTATTTGCAAAAAAATACCAAACTCTTGATGTAAAGGAACAGTTAATTTTCTTAAAAGAGGCCGAGCGAGTATTTGATGCGTTTGACAAAGTACCAAGTATCCTCTGGGAAGAAGAATATCAAAAATATATGGAAGTGTTAAATACATATAAAGATATAAAAATGCTAAGATGGGCAAATAATTAATAAAAAAATAATGTCAAATTGACGGGGAATTTTACCCCGTTTTTTTGATGCCTCTTTTTTAATTATTTGCATATAATAAAATAAAAGGGGCGAATTAATTTGAATAAAACAATATATTTTGACCATGCTGCTACAACGAAGGTAAAAGATGAGGTTTTAAAAACGATGATACCATATTTTTCACTAAACTATGGCAATGCATCAACATTATATAAAATTGGAAGAACATCAAAAATGGCAATAGAAAAATCAAGAGCGCAAGTTGCAAGAGCAATTGGAGCAAAGCCATATGAAATATATTTTACAAGTTGCGGTAGCGAAAGCGACAACCTAGCAATTAAGGGAATCGTAAAAGGAAACAAAGAAAAAGGAAACCATATAATTACTACAAAGATAGAACATCCAGCAGTACTAAACACGTGTAAAGCATTAGAAAAAGAAGGAATAGAAGTAACTTATTTAAATGTAGATAAATATGGATTGATTTCAATAGAAGAACTTATTTCTTCAATAAAACCAACAACTATTCTTATAACCATTATGTATGCAAATAATGAAATAGGAACAATTCAACCAATAAAAGAAATAGGGAATATTGCAAAAAAAAATAATATATTCTTTCACACAGATGCAGTCCAAGCAGTTGGTAATTTAAAAATAGACGTGAATAAATCAAATATCGATTTGTTATCAATGTCTGGACATAAATTCTATGGCCCTAAAGGGGTAGGAGCACTATACGTAAGAGATGGAATAGACTTTGAAAGAATACAAGATGGAGGCTCACAAGAAAAAGGCAAAAGGGCAGGTACTGAAAATGTTGCAGGCATAGTTGGGATTGGAAAAGCTATAGAAATAGCATATAAAGACTTAGATAAAAATACTAAAAAATTGTTAGAACTAAGAGAATACTGTATAGAACAAATTCAAAAGAATTTCCCAGATGTAAAAATAAATGGACATAGAGAAAAAAGACTTCCTCGGGAATTGCAACTTTTCATTTTCAAACTTAAGTTCAGAAGAAATACTTTTTAAATTAGATGAAAAAGGTATATGTGTTTCAGCTGGTTCAGCATGCAGTTCAGGCTCGTCAAAACCATCACATGTGCTTACTGCAATAGGCTTAACACCAGAGCTTGCAAATAATTCTTTAAGAGTAACTTTTGGAGAAGAAAACACAAAAGAAGACATAGATTATTTAATAAGGTGCTTAAGTGCAATCAATGTCAATGGGGACGGAGATGTTTGACATACAGGAGGATTGGTACTTTGCAGGAGAAGCGTATAGTCACCTTTGACTTTACGTAGGTGATCGACGACCATTATATGTTTGGCTAAATGGAGAACGAGTACGTTCGTCCGATGTAGTCGACCCAGATGGCGATTATGTAATGCGGACAGATGCAAGAATAATTTTGTTTAAAACTAAAAAGAAACAACAAAAAATGGACACCTACAAGGTGTCCATTTTTTGTTGCATATTTTATTAATTAGTTATTGTCTTTCTTTAAAACTTCTTTTATTGCTCCAAGGCTTGCTAATGCACCAGTTGCTTCAAATGGAATAAAGACTTTGTTTGCTTCTCCATTTGCTACAGATTCTAATGCTTCTAAAGATTTTAATTGAACTAATTTATCATCTGGATTTGCATTTTTGATTGCTTGATATACCATTTCAATTTCTTTAGCTTTAGCTTCTGCTACTTCGCGAATTGCTGTAGCTTCACCGACAGCTTTACGAATCTGAGCTTCTTTATCAGCTTCTGCATCAAGTATTGCAGCTTCTTTACGACCTTCAGCAATAGTAATAGCTGATTGTCTTTCAGCTTCAGCTTGAAGAATCATAGCTCTTTTATTACGTTCTGCGTTCATCTGTTTTTCCATGGCATCACGGATGTCTGCTGGAGGATTAATGTCTTTTATTTCAACACGGTCAATCTTGCATCCCCATTTATCTGTTGCTTCATCAAGTATTACACGTAATTGTGTGTTAATAGCATCACGTGAACTAAATGTTTCGTCTAAGTCCATCTTACCAACAATATCACGTATTGTTGTGATTGCTAAGTATTCAATACCTTTCTTTAAAGATTGAATTTCGTATACTGCTTTTGCTGGATCTGTAATTTGATAGAACACAACAGTATCAATTGTAATTGTAACGTTATCTTTTGTAATAACACCTTGTGGTGGGATATCCATTGTTTGTTGTTTTAAGCTTACTACGCTTCTAACATGATCAACGAATGGAACAATTGTTGTAAGACCAGCATCTGCTATTTTATGAAATTTTCCAAGTCTTTCAATAACATATACTTCTGCTTGTCTAACAACTTTTATTGATTTGAATGCAATTATCAAAACGATAATTAACAAAGCTAATAAAAACCACATAGTTTTTACCTCCTTATATATATTAAAATACTAATAACTAATTTTAATACAGATCTAAACTGGCTTAACAACAAGTTTTACGCCGTCTATTTTTAAGACCTCTATTTCTGTGCCTGCATTTATAGGGGCACTATTTTCTGAAATTGCTGACCATACTTCTTCTGAAACTTTTACTTGGCCTATGTTTTCCCCAATATCTTTTATTACTTTTCCTTTTTTGCCAATTAAACTGTACGAGTTTGTAGGAATTGTATCTTCTTTACTAATGTACTTGCTAACAAGTGGTTTAGTAAGAAAAATTAATGCAATAGAAGAAAATACAAATACAGCAAACTGGATTAATATATTGTCTGTTACTAGGCTTACTAACATTGCAAGAATTGCTCCGACTCCTAACCAAAAGATTAAGAATCCTACAGTAATTATTTCAGCTATAAAGAATACGCCAGCAGCAATTAACCAAATTAACCACATATCATTTTTCTCCTTTCAAAACACATATCAATTATACAACAAAAAGCCCGAAATTAAAAGACTTTTTTAAAAAAATCAAACAAATTTTGAAATATTTTGTAAAAACATTCACGAAAATAATATTTTATGATATATTATTTATGCAAAGCAAAAATAATTGGAGGAAGAAATGAAAAAGAAGAACGAAAATCATTATTTGAGAAATACTTTGATTGGACTGATAGGCTTAGCTATTGCTGTTGTTATATTTACAATTGCACCAGACTACACAAGAACTGATATAACAAGCAAAACGAATGTTATTATCAATAATAATAATATTACATCAAGTCTAAAAAAAGACGTATATGTTGACTCAAAAGGTGTAATATATATGTCAAAACAAGATTTGGCGAACTTCTTTGACAGCTTTATTTATTATGATGAAAAATATAATCAAATAATTACAACATCAGATACAAAAGTTGCAACTTTCCCAATTGATAGCAAAGAAATTACAATAAATGGCGTAGGAGAGCATATATTAGGCGCATGTACATTAAAAGATGACACATATTACTTACCATTTTCTGAAATGGGAGAAGTATACAATATTGAAATAGAATATATTAAAGAAACAGATAGAGTTGTTGTTGTTTCGAAAGACAGGCAGTTAGAAAAAGCAGATGCAGCAAATAATCTAAGTGTAAAATGGAAACAAAAAGTATTATCAAGAACAGTAGACAAAGTTGGAAAAGGTGAAAAAGTTGTTGTTATTTCTGTAGGAGACAATGGATGGGCTAAAATTAGAACACAAAGAGGACAGATAGGATATGTTAAAGAAAGCGATTTAGCTAATAGAATGATTATTAGAGAAAATATGGAAAACAACACAAGATTAGCAGGAAAAGTAAGCCTAGTTTGGGACTACTATTCTGAATATGCAAGTGCACCAAATAGAAATGGTGAGACAATTGAAGGAATTAACGTTATTTCGCCATCATTCTTTACTCTAGTAAAACTTGGCAAAGGTGAAATACATGATAATGCAAAAACAGCAGGAGAAAACTATGTTGCATGGGCTAAATCACAAGGATATAAAGTATGGGCATTGTTTGCAAATAACGTCATGATTGAAACTACACACGAAATATTGAATGACTTTAAATTAAGAGAAACAACCATTAGAAACATAGTAAATCTTGCAGCAAGATACAAAGTTGATGGAATAAACCTTGATTTTGAAAACATTTATGAAGAAGATAAAGACCTATTTACACGATTTGTAGTAGAACTATATCCAAGACTTCATGAATATGGATTAACTCTTTCAGTTGATGTTACAGCACCTGATGGAAGCCCAACATGGTCATTATGCTTCGATAGATATAATATTTCGAAAAATTGCGATTACTTGATATTTATGGCATATGACGAATATGGACTAAGCAGTACAACTGCTGGAACAACAGCAGGGTATGACTGGGTAGAGGTTAATTTAAACAAATTCTTAAGAGATATTCCATCAGAAAAAATTATTTTAGGAATTCCATTCTATACAAGAACTTGGAAAATAGGAGATGACAAAGATACGGCATCTACTGTATCTATGAGAAATATAAATAGTGTGTTGCCATCTGGAGCAAACATAGTATGGAAAGAAGCAGAAAGACAAAATTATGCAGAATACACAAAAAATGGTGCTTCGTATAAAATGTGGATAGAAGATGAAAAATCTATTACAGAAAAGCTTAACTTATCAATCGAGAAAAATACAGCAGGTGTTGCTTTCTGGATGAAAGGTTATGAAACAAACGAAATTTGGTCAGTAATTAGACAAAAGATTTTAGAATAATTTTGAAAACACACCAATATACTTAAAAAGAAGTAGATAAACTCTACTTCTTTTTTTTTTAGAAAGTTGGTGTTGGACTAAGTGGAAACTTGGTATATAAAAAAAGCAGACAAAGTTGGATTGCTTAAAAAGGTCTTTAATATAATAACAGTTCAAAATATTGATAATAACAAAATAATTATACTGCCTTTTGAAAATGGCAAAGAAATTCCTTTAAGTGTTCAAGAAAGAATAGCAATGAAGATTTCACGACTAATGCTTGATAAACAAAATCAAAATATAGTGCTTGCTCAAAATATAGAAGAGAGTGCGTTTAAGGAGACACTAATGAAAGAGAATTGTAAAGTTTTAGACGGAAGATGGCTATTTAAATACTTAATGCCCATAATAATAAACTATGTTGCAGAAAAACAAAAAATGGAACTAGAAAAAAATGAAGTTGCAGTTATGACTAACGACAACAGCGAGAATAATTTAAAAATGTTTGTAGATATTGCAAGTAAAATAAAAATGCTTAATATAATAACTAGTGACATAGACAAATTTAAACCATTAGAAGATTACTTAATTGAAAACTATGGAATAATTATTAGAGTAACTAATAACCGCAAAAAAGCTTTAACTAAATCAAACATTATTATTAATTTAGACTTTGCAGAAGAAGATTTCAATAAATACAGTATTCCATCAAATGGAGTGGTTGTTAGTATACCGTATAAATTAAATATAAAATCTAAGCGCTTCAATGGAATTAATATTAACTATTATAATCTAGATTTACCGGAATTAATTAAAGAAAATTTTAATAAATTTGCAAATTTAAATGAATTTGATTATAACACTTTATTTGAGAGCACTATATATGCTAAAAGAACGTATGATGTGATACACAAAGAGCTTAAAGATATGAATATTATGCATTTGATTGGAAATAATGGAAAAATAGAAGAAAGCGAATACAAGCAATGCGAAAACAAATAATTTGAAAAAAATTATAGTAATTACTTGACAAATTTAAAATATTAAACTAATATTATTAAGCATATATTGCGAAACCAAAACTAGGAGGAATGACCTATGGAAGAAAAAGAAATACTTTTAACACAAGAAGGATACGATAACTTAGAGCATGAATTAGAAACTCTAAGAACAGAAAGAAGAACAGAAATAGCAGAGCGCATAAAGGTTGCGCTTGGATTTGGAGATTTATCTGAAAATTCAGAATATGATGAAGCAAAAAACGCACAAGCAGAAAACGAAACAAAAATTGCTGAACTTGAAAATAAATTAAGACATGCAAAAATTATAGATGAGTCAGAAATAGACACAAAAACTGTTCAAGTTGGAAATACTGTAAAAGTATTAGATATGGAATATAATGATGAATTAGAGTATACAATTGTTGGATCAACAGAAGTTGACCTTGCACAAAACAAGATTTCTAATGAGTCACCAATAGGAGCAGCTTTACTTGGAGCAAAGAAAAACCAAGAAGTAGAAGTAGCTGCACCAGCAGGAACAATAAAGTATAAAATTTTGTCAATTACAAAATAATGCTTGCAAATTATAAAAAGCTATGCTAAAATTTAAAACATGATAGATTAAAAAAAAACCCCATTTTGGAGTTAGATTTTTAATCTATCTTTTTTTATTTAAGGAGGTAAGCATATGAAATATATTTTTGTAACAGGTGGAGTTGTATCAGGTTTAGGTAAGGGAATTACTGCTGCATCTCTTGGAAGATTATTAAAAAACAGAGGATATAAGGTAACTATCCAAAAATTTGACCCATATATTAATGTGGATCCAGGTACAATGAGCCCATTTGAACATGGAGAAGTATTTGTTACAGATGATGGAGCAGAAACAGATTTAGACCTTGGCCACTATGAAAGATTTATAGATGAGAGCTTAAGCAAACATTCTAGCATTACAACAGGGAGAATTTATTCAAATGTAATAAATAAAGAAAGAAAAGGGGATTACCTTGGAAAAACTGTACAAGTTATACCTCATATAACAAATGAAATTAAAGAAAATATATATAGCTTTGAAGGAAGCGACATAGATATTGTTATAACTGAAATAGGTGGAACAGTTGGAGATATTGAAAGCTTACCATTTATAGAAGCAATGAGACAAGTTGGAATAGAAAAATCAGAAGATGATGTTGCATACATACATGTAACATTATTACCAATAGTTGCAGGTTCAAATGAACTTAAATCAAAGCCTACACAGCACTCAGTAAAAGAGCTTCAATCATTAGGTATTAAGCCTGATATACTAGTGTGTAGAAGCGAATGCGAAATTGATGACCAGATGAAGGATAAAATTTCCTTATTCTGCAATGTTAAAAAAGAATGTGTTATTCCAAATTTAACTGCAGATAATTTGTATGCCGTACCTATTAATCTAGAGAATGAAGGACTTGCAAGAGCAGTTATAGACAAACTTCATTTAACTAAAAAAGAACCAAAGAACGAAAATTGGGAGAATATGCTTACTGAAATTCGCAAAATTTCAAAAACAACTAAAATAGCTATAGTAGGAAAATATGTTAAATTACACGACTCATATTTGTCAGTTGCAGAGAGCCTAAGACATGGTGGATTTAAAAACTATACTCATGTTGAAATTGGCTATATAGATAGTAGTACAATAACGAAGAAAAATGTAAAAGAAATTCTTGGAGAATATGACGGAATCCTGGTACCAGGAGGTTTCGGAGTTCGTGGAATTGATGGAAAACTAGAAGCAATTAAGTATGCTAGAGAAAACAATGTGCCTTTCCTTGGAATATGCCTTGGAATGCAAATGGCAGTTGTTGAATTTGCAAGAAATGTATTAGGATGGCAAGAAGCAAATTCTACAGAGTTTGATGAAATTACAAAATATCCTGTAATACATATAATGGATAGCCAACTTGGAGTGACACAAAAAGGTGGAACTATGAGGCTTGGAAGTTATCCTTGCAAAATAAAAGAAGGAAGTAAAGCAAGAGAAATATATGGAAGCGAAAACATAAACGAAAGACACAGACACCGCTATGAATTTAACAATGCGTTTAAAGATAAATTTGAAGAAGCAGGGCTGATTTGTTCTGGAACATCGCCAGATGGAAGACTTGTAGAAATTGTAGAATATGATAAACACCCATTTTTTGTTGCAGGACAATTTCATCCAGAGTTTAAATCAAGGCCAGATAAACCAGCGCCACTATTTGTTGCATTTATTAAAGCAGCAATGGATAAACAATTTGCAAAATAATATGTTTTGTGATATAAATTAATACGTGATAAAGGAGGGAAAAACATTTTGAAAAGAAAAATTAAAGACTTTTCCATTGAAGAATTGAAAGATGAAATGATAAGACTAGGGGAAAAGGCTTTTAGAGCAACACAAATATGGGAATGGTTATATGTTGAAAATGTTTCTTCCTTTGAAGACATGACTAATTTATCACTTGAACTTAGAAATAAACTGGATGAAGAGTACGAAATAGGAACATACAAAATAATAAAAAAGCTTGAATCTAAAGATGGAACAAAAAAATTTCTATTTGACATTTTAGATGGTAATGCAATAGAAACAGTATTAATGGATTACAAATTTGGCAAAAGCATATGTGTATCTACACAAGTTGGATGCAAAATGGGATGCAAGTTTTGCGCTTCTACAGGAATAGAATTTGTAAGAAGTCTAAGTGCTGGTGAAATTGTAGAACAGATTCTAGCAGTACAAAGAGAAGAACAAGTAAAAGTTAGCAATGTAGTATTTATGGGAATCCGGAGAACCACTTGATAATTATGATAATGTAGTTAAAGCCATAAAAATATTAAATGACCCAAAAGGACTTAATATTGGGGCAAGGCATATAAGTATTTCAACAAGTGGACTCGTTCCAAAGATTAGGCAGTTAGCAGATGAAAAACTTCAATGTACTTTATCAATTTCACTTCATGCTACAACAAACGAAAAGAGAAGTGAAATGATGCCTGTAAATAATGCATACCCAATAGAAGAATTAATCGAGGCATGTAAATACTATATCGAAAAAACAGGAAGAAGAATATCTTTTGAATATGCATTAGCAAAAGACAATAATGATAATCTTGATGATGCGAAAAGACTTGTAAAATTGTTAAAAGGAATGATTGCTCATGTAAACCTAATTCCAATTAACAAAATTGAAAATGGAAAATTTGATAAAAGTACTAATGAAAACATTTTAAAATTTAGAGATTATTTAAATGAAAATGGAATAGTAGCGACTGTAAGAAGAGAGCTTGGGTCAGATATTGACGCAGCATGTGGACAACTAAGAAGAAAAAACATAGGCTCAAAGTAGGAGGAAAAATGAAAGCATTTTCAAAAACAGACATTGGAAAAATGCGAAACATGAACCAAGATTGTATTTATGTTTCACCTGATGACGAAAACATTAAATTGTATATTTTAGCAGACGGCATGGGTGGATATAATGGCGGAGAAGTTGCAAGTAGCCTTGCGGTAGATTCAATTAAAAACTATGTTAATAATCACTTTTCTAGCATACAATTGGATAAAGAAAGCATTTTACAATTTCTAAAAGAAGCAATGGAATATGCAAATAAAGTTGTTTACCAAAGGTCTAGAGAAGATAAAGAACTTGAAGAAATGGGAACAACTTTAGAAGTATGTTTAATATATGGAGATAAGGTTTTTATTGCACATATAGGAGATAGCAGGGTATACAGAATTCGCAAAAATTTTATTAGAAGATTAACTACGGACCATAGCTATGTTGAAAAACTAGTAAAAGATGGAACTATTACAAAAGAACAAGCATATACGCACCCAAAAAAGAATATGCTAACACAAGCACTAGGATGCGAACCTAAAATTGCTCCACAGGTAATAGTAAAGGGATTCTTAAAAGACGATATTTTATTAATTTGTTCAGATGGATTAACCAATATGGTTTCAGAAAATGAGATATATGGAATAATAAAAACAAATGTTGAAAAAGCTAGTGATGCATTAATAGATCGTGCGAACCTAAACGGTGGATATGATAATGTCAGTGTTATAATTATAAAGAACTAAAGGAGAAGATAATAATGAATTTTGAAGGAAGATTGTTAGGCAATAGATATGAACTTATAGAAAAAATTGGAGTAGGACGGTATGGCTACAGTATATAAGGCTAATGACCATATACTAAACAGATACGTAGCTGTAAAAATCTTACGAGATGAATTTACAACCGATAACGAATTTATTAGAAGATTTAACACAGAAGCACAAGCAGCAGCTAGACTAACTCATCCTAATATTGTTTCAATATATGATGTAGGAAACGAAGGAAATGTTTATTTCATTGTTATGGAGCTTATTCAAGGAAAAACATTAAAAGAAATAATTGATGAAGAGGGAACTATTTCTTGGAAGTGGGCAGTAAATATAGCAATACAAATTGCGTCAGCGCTAGAGATGGCTCATAGAAATAATATAATCCACAGAGATATAAAACCACATAACATAATAATTACAGAAGAAGGAGTTGCTAAGGTTACTGATTTTGGTATTGCAAAAGCAGTATCAAATTCAACTATTACAGCGTTTGGAACAACAATAGGATCTGTACATTATTTTTCTCCTGAACATGCAAGAGGAGGATTTACAGATGCTAAGTCAGACATTTATTCACTAGGTGTTGTAATGTATGAAATGCTTACAGGAAGAGTACCTTTCGATGCTGATACTCCTGTATCTGTTGCATTAAAACATATGCAAGAAATTGCAGTTGAACCTATAAAGATTAATCCACTAATTCCAGAAAGCTTAAATAGAATAATTGTTAAAGCAATGCAAAAAGACCCAATGGAAAGATACCAAACTGCAACAGACATGCTAAGAGATTTAAGACAAGTTACAAAAAATCCTAATGGAGAATTTGTAGTACTTGAAAAACAAAATAGAGAATTTGCAACTCAGAGAGTTGAAACAACTAGTGACAAAACTAAAGTGGAACCTGCAGTAAAAGATGGAGAGCAGGTAAAACAGAAAAAGCCAAACAAAGTAGTCGCATTTTTTAATAAGCACAAAGTTTTAAAGGTGTTATTAATTTTACTAGTTTGTGTATTAGTTTTTGTTGGAGCAATGGGAATAACTATTGCAGTTATTAATGCAAAGAAACCTAAACAAGTTCAAGTTCCAAATGTCGTAGGAAAAACTGTTGAAGAGGTAAAAAGCATTACTGAGGAAGCAGGCTTGAAGTATGAAGTATCAGAAGAAGTATACAACACAGAAGTTGGAGCAGGACTAGTCATTTATCAAGACCCAAAATATGCAGAGAACTATAAAGTATTAGAAAACAGTACTATAAAAGTTTCAGTAAGCAAAGGAACTGAAATGACAACAGTTCCAAAGCTTGTTGGTCTAACAAAAGATGATGCCGAAAATGAACTTAACAAGCAAGGCTTAAAAATGGAAATAAGAGAAGAAACAAGTGACAAAGTGCAAGAGAACTATGTAATAAGCCAAGATATTGAAGAAAAGACAGAAATAGCTAAAGGAAGTACAGTTGCTGTAGTTGTTTCAATTGGAAGGGGCATTGAAGAAGTTGAGGTACCATATGTAATTGGAAAAACTGAGGCAGATGCAAGAACAGAAATCGAAAATGCAAAATTAAAAGTTGCAGTTAAATATGAAGAAAATATGTCAAAAACAAATGGTGCTGTATTAAAACAAGACAAAGAAGGTGGTAGCAAAGCAGACGAGGGATCAACTGTTACAATTACAGTAAATAAGCTACCTGAAATAAAAAAAGGAACAGTTAATGTAAATGTTAAAGAACTTACAGGATACAAAGAACCCGAGAAAAAACAAACAACTCAGAAGACTAGTACAGCAAAAAATACAACATCAAACAGTACAACAAATCAAACAACAAATTCAACTACTTCTACAGATACAACCGAAGTGGTAGAAGCAGATCCAACACCAAAGACAATAAAATTAACTGTAACAGTAGATGGAAATGCATATCATGATGAAAATCATAGAGAAGATACTGGTGTAATAAGTGTTCCAATAGAAGGAATTGGAAATGTAAGAGTTCAGGTTAAAATTGATGGTGTAGTAAAGAGCGACAAGTACTTAGATTTGAACACAGAAAACCCTGTATTAAATGTTCCATAAAAATGCAAGGCAGCATGTTATATGCTGCCTATAATACTAATAATTTCTAAGGAGAATTAAGATGGAAATTTCAACATCAATTTTATCTGTTAATAAAGAAGAGGCAACAAAAACTTTTTATAATATAGAGGCAGCAAAAACAGATTATTTTCATATAGATGTAATGGATGGTAAATTTGTAAAAAACAATACAACAGATTTTATGTTAGAATCAACAGAAACAATAAAACATATATCGAATACACCTATTGATGTCCATTTAATGGTTGAAGATGTTAGAGATTTTTTAGATATATATATTCCGATGCAACCATGTTTTATAACATTTCATTATGAAAGTATTTATAATAAGGAGAAAATAAAAGAGGTTATAAATGAAATAAAGGCAGAAGGAATAAAAGCAGGAATTTCTATTAAGCCAAACACGCATATAGATGAAATTATAGCCTTACTTCCATATGTTAATTTAGTGTTGGTTATGACTGTTGAGCCTGGATTAGGAGGGCAAAAGATTATACCAGATACTTTAAAGAAAATAAAAGAACTGAACGAATACAGAAAAAAGGAAGATTTAGATTTTTATATTGAAGCAGATGGTGGAATAAACTTAGAAACAATTGAAGAAATAAAATCTTCTGGTGCTGATATAGCTGTAGTTGGAACTGCTATTATTAATTCAAATTCAATGAAAGACACAATTAATGAATTAAAAAAATAGAATTATTTAGTGAAACATTTGGGACGTATAAAAACATTTCAAAATATTGTGAAATGTTTTTATACGTCCCAAATGTTTCATATTTTTTTTAATTAAATTTATTCTTCAACAACTTGTTGTTTTTTCTTAAATAAGTTTAAAATAGCTAAGCCTATACCGCATGTGAATAGTACAAAACTAATTAGTCCGCCAACAAATGGTATAAAACCTATAGCCCAAACTACTACTGATAATATAATAACAGCTAGTATATTGTGAGCTTTTGAAAGTACTTGAACTTTTTTAGCAAGCATGCCAGCAAGTGCAATTATACTGATTGATTTTGCAAGGCCAAGCAATATGAGCCAAGCACCAAGTAATGCGAACGCAACAGATACTCCAATAACGGTACACATTAGAACAACTACACATATTACTGGAGCAATAATTCCTACTAAGCCAAGTCCAAATGCAGGCAAGAATTTAGTTGCTTCAATATTTTCTAATTTTCCTAAGAATTTAGGCGTTACTAGAACTAATACACCTAGCACTGCTAGTGTATAAATAAGTGCTTGAGCTAATTCAAGTAAATAAGTAACAACTGGATTTGGTTTGTTTTCAACAATCTCTCCGTCATCTTCAGCTTCGTTAAAGCTTATAGATCCTTTAACAACATTTGAAGGAATTTGGATTGCTTCTTTAGCTTTATAATTCAAGTTACCATATATTTGAGAACTTTCTCCTATTGAAAGCTCGCTGCAATCCAAATATACGTTTCTGCCTACGCCACCATTAAATGTGAAAGTGCTAGCTGCAGCTCTTATGTCTCTATTTACTGCACCGTTTTCTGTGATTTCAAGTGTTCCACATGTTGCATAGAGGTCTCCACCGTAAACAAAGCCGTCTATTGTTAATTTACTTGCTGCAACATATAAATTACCATATATTACTGCATCCTCAGTGATAGATACATTATTTCCAAGAATAAAAACATCTCCACCAACTATACTAGAAAATGTTACATCACTTCCTATAATGTATGCGTTTCCATCTATAATTTGAGTGCTCTCAACAGATTCACCAACTTTAAAATAATCACTTGATAACATTTCATCTTCTAAAGTTGTACTTCCTGTTGTGTCTACGGGTTCTTCAGATTCTGTTTCTTCATCGGCTGTTTTATCAATTTCTTCAGAACTTTCAGAATCTAATGTTTCTGTAAGCTCTGCACCTTCAATGCTTTCAGAATCTTCAGCTGCTAATAATAAATCTGCATCGTTTGCAAAACTTACAGTTGAAACGACCATTAAAATTAGCAAAGCAGCGATAAATGTCTTTTGTAGCTTTTTAACCATAAAATCTCTCCTCCTAAAAAATTTTTTTAACATTTAAAATGATATATCTTTAATTTTTTTTTGTCAATTGCTAAAACAAAAATAACATAAAAAAAAACAAAAAGGACAAAAATAAAAAAGCATTGTTTTAAAACAATGCTTTTTTAGTATTTATGAGTTCTATAATGACTTATAAAAATTACAAAAAGAATTTATTGGACATTTATTACACTTAGGGCTTCTTGCTGTACAACAATTTCTGCCATGCCACATGAACAAATGATTTACATCTTTTAAATACTCATTAGGTATTTTTTTTATCAAATCTTGTTCTATTTTTTCAGGCTCTTTTTTGTTAGATAATCCAATTCTATTTGCTAATCTTTTAGCGTGAGTGTCTACCGCAACTCCACATGGTATTCCAAAAGCTTCTAACATTATTACATTAGCACTTTTCCTACCAACTCCTGGCAGAGACACAAGATCTTCCATATTTTCTGGAACTTTTCCATTGAATTCATCTAATATTTTTTGACTACATAGCTTGATATTTTTTGCTTTGTTTTTATAAAACCCACAAGGATGTATCAGGTTTTCTAATTCATTTATATCTATTTTTACAAAATCTTCTGGCGTATTATATTTTTTAAAAATGCTTGGAGTAACTTTATTTACTCTTTCATCAGTGCATTGTGCGGAAAGCATAACTGCAACAAGCATTTCAAATGGTGTAGTAAAGTCTAAGCTACACTTTGCATCTGGATACGCTTTTCTAAGTATTTCAATCATTTCAACATTTTTATTTTCCATTTATAAATCACCTTTTTTACATAATTTAATATAATGTATTAAAAGAGGAGGTAATAGTTTATGTTTAGACTACTGAAAAAAACGTGTGCAGTATGTATGATAGGTTTAGGGCTTGGAGTCTTACTTGTAGTATTACTTCCATTTACTGGTTGGCTTTTTATTGTTGGGGCTACACTTGTAGCAGTCGGAATTATTAATTTGTTTTGCTAAAGGAGTTGAGTATTATGACGGTTGTAGTTAAAAAAGTACCAAGATTTTTACGTGGTTTTGTAAAACTTATTTTTGGCATTAAGAATTAAATCTACATAAGCAAAAAAGCGACCTCTTGGTCGCTTTAATAATCTTAAGCTTTATTTACTTTTCCTGAACGTAAACATTTAGCACAAACCTTAATTTTTTTAGGTTGACCATCTACAACAGTTTTAACTGTTCTAAGGTTTGGTTTAAAAGTTCTTGTGGTTCTTTTACTAATATGTGAACGAGTAATACTTAATTGATTTCCGAAATTAACACTTTTATCACAAATTTCGCATTTTGCCATTTTAAATGCACCTCCTACACGAATTCTAATTACGACTGTCTTTTAGTTTATCACAAACACGCAAAAAAAACAAGACTTTTTCTAAAATTTGTTTATACAGAAATTTTTATTATAGTTTTTTTTAGCTTGTCCAACTATATCTATGATTTTGAAAAATTGCGAATGGAGCGAATTGGAGCTAGGCATTGTAAGTGCCTTTTCGCAGCGCCCTCACGTCGCAGGTCGTGAGATTCCCTACTCGAATTCACTAACAATGCCTAGCTCCAATTCGCTCCATTCGCAATTTTTCAAAATCATAATATAGTTTCCCAAGCAATAGAAAGAAACGAAAAAATTTCTGTATAAAAAAATTATTGCTGTAAAATAAAAAATATGATATAAAATAACCGGGTGAGAATATTGGATGAACTAAACAAATCAGTTCAATATGTAAAAGGTGTAGGACCTGCTAAAGTAAAGTTCTTAGAGAAATTGCGGGATAAAAACTGTTGAAGATTTAATAACTCATTTTCCAAGAGATTATGAAGACAGAAGCAAGCCTCGCAATATAGAAGATTTAACAGATGGTGAAGAAGGTCTAATTAAAGCTATTTGCGTTTCAAGAATTAATAATATAAGAATAAGAAACGGAAAAACTATGCAAAAGCTTATAGTTGGTGATGAAACCGGTCAATGCGTAATAACATGGTTTAATCAGCCATACCTAAGAGATGTATTTAAATTAGGAGAAACCTACTTTTTTTATGGTAAGGCAAGCGTTAAGCTTGGCAGAATTGATATGACAAGCCCTGTATATGATTCTGAAAAAACAAAGAAAAATACAGGCAGGATCATTCCGCTTTATCCATCAACATATGGGCTTTCGCAAAATACAATTAGAACCATAATAGGTAATGGTCTAAATAGTATAAAGCAATTAGATGAAACCTTGCCAGAAAATATATTAAAAGAAAAAAATCTAATGGATATAAATAATGCAATACACCAGATCCATTTTCCAGATGATTTTGATAACTTTAAAAAAGCACGTACAAGACTTGCGTTTGAAGAACTCCTTTGCATGCAGCTTGCGTTATTTAGCCTAAAGAACCAATACAAAAAAGATGAAGAAGGAATAAGATTTCCAAAAAGTGTTAAGATGTCAGATGTTATATTTGATTTACCATTTAAGCTTACAAAAGCACAAACGAAAGTGTTAGAAGAAATAGACAATGACATGGAAGGCAAGAAACCAATGAATAGATTACTTCAGGGAGACGTTGGTTCACGGAAAAACAATAGTAAGCTTAATTGCTGCATATAAAGCAGTAAAAAGTGGATACCAAGCTGCAATAATGGTACCAACTGCAATCCTTGCACAACAACACTTAGAAACATTTAAGAAATTTTTAGAAAAATATGATATTAAAGTAGAATTACTAATTAGCAGTATCCCAAAAAAGAAAAAAGAAGAGATACTTGAAAAGCTAGCTTCAGGAGAAATTGATATAATAGTTGGAACTCATAGCTTACTTGAAGAAAATGTAACTTTTAATAAACTTGGATTTGTTGTTACAGACGAACAACACAGGTTTGGTGTAAGGCAAAGAAGCACAATAGTTTCAAAAGGCAATAATCCTGATGTATTAGTAATGACTGCAACTCCAATTCCACGTACTCTTGCATTAATTCTATATGGAGATCTTGATATTTCAATTATAGATGAATTACCTCCAAACAGAAAGAAAATAGAAACATATGCTGTTACAAAACAACTTGAAGCAAGAGTTAACAATTTTATAGAAAAACAGATTAAAGAAGGCAGACAAGCATATGTTGTATGTCCTTTAGTTGAAGAAAATGAAGAAATAAATGCACAGTCTGTAATGGAAATGGCAGAGAAGTACAAAAATGAAATATTTCCTAATTATAGAGTTGAATATTTACACGGAAAAATGAAGCCTAAAGAAAAAGAAGCAATTATGGCAGAATTTAAAGATGGTAAAATACAAATTCTTGTATCTACTACTGTAATAGAAGTTGGAGTTGATGTGCCAAACGCAACTATAATGGTAGTTGAAAATGCTGAAAGATTTGGACTTGCACAATTGCACCAATTAAGAGGAAGAGTAGGACGTGGAGAAGCTCAATCATATTGTATTTTGAAGTACCAGGGAAATAGCAGTGTAATAAAACAAAGAATGAAAGTAATGCAAGACACAAATGATGGATTTATTATTTCAGAAAAAGATTTGGAATTAAGAGGAACTGGAGAATTTTTTGGAACGAAACAACATGGACTTCCAGAATTTAAAATTGCAAATTTATTTACAGACATGGAAATGCTAAAAGAAGCACAAAGCTTAGCTTGTAAGATAACTGATTCAGATGCATTATTAGAAAAGAAAGAAAACGCATTACTAAAGCAAATGGTAGATAAAAAGTTTGGAAGCAGAATTGAAATATAATAAATAGGAGGAACAATTATGGCTGTTATTATAGATGGCAAAGAATTGGCAAGAAAAATAAGAGAGAATTTAAAAGAAGAAGTTGACGAACTAAAAGCAAAAGGTATGGCTCCAAGACTTGCTGTCATTTTAGTTGGAGATGACAGTGCATCAAAGATTTATGTGAAAAATAAAAGTAAGGCATGTGAAGAAATAGGAATAGAATTTGAAGAATTCATACTTGATGAAAATATTCAAATGGATGAACTAAAAAAACTTATTAATAACTTAAATGCAAGAAAAGACATAAGTGGGATTTTATTACAATGCCCATTACCAAAACATTTGGATGTAAATGATGCCTTAAAAACTATTATTCCAGAAAAAGATGTAGATGGATTTAATCCACTAAATGTTGGAAAGCTTTCGCTAGGTCAGGACACATTTGTATCTTGCACACCTTTTGGAATAGTAAAAATACTTGAAGAATACAACATACCAATTCAAGGTAAACACGTTGTTATTCTTGGAAGAAGTAACATAGTTGGAAAACCACTTATACAATGTATGTTACAGAAGAATGCAACAGTTACAGTTTGCCATTCAAAGACAGAAAATATAGAAGAATATACAAAGCAAGCAGATATACTTATTGTTGCAATTGGAAAGCCAAAGTTTGTAAAGAAAGATATGGTAAAGCCAGGAGCAACAGTAATTGATGTTGGAATAAACAGAGGAGAAGATGGAAAGCTTTGTGGAGATGTAGATTTTGAGGCAGTACAAGATGTGGCAAGTTATATAACGCCAGTGCCAGGTGGTGTAGGACCAATGACAATTGCAATGCTTATGAACAATATTGTAAAAGCAGCAAAAGAAAAATAATTAACGATAAGGCAAAGAAGTTGTGCTTCTTTGCCTTACTTGATATATTTACAAAAACAATATATAATAAATCACAATCTGGGGGCAAAGGGTTAAGCTTATATAGGGAGAGCTTAATATAAGGAGAAAAATTGAACGAAGAATTAGCGTGGTATGCAATTTCAAAGGTGAATGAAATCTCATACAAACAAATTGAGGACTTATTAAAATTATGCCAAAAGCCTCAGAAAATTTTTAAATTATCAAAAGAAAAATTAATTAATTTCAAATTAAATGAACAACAATGCAAACAGATTTTAGAAACGAAATTTAACGAATTAATTTTGGAGCAAGAAAAGCTAAAACAAGATGGAATTAAATTTATTACAAAAGATGACAAACTTTATCCGGAGAATCTTAAAAACATATTTGATCCTCCATATTGGATATATATAAAAGGAAATGCGCAAACTCTAAACAAAAGATCAGTAGCAATTATTGGTAGCAGAAACTGTAGCAAATATGGAGAAAACGTATCTAAAAGAATTGCATATTATTTAGCAAAACAAGATATTTGTGTTGTAAGCGGCTTGGCTAGAGGAATTGATACAAAAGCCCACGAAGGGTGTGTCATAGGAAATGGAACTACAATTGCAGTTCTCGGCTCAGGATTAAATAACATATATCCACAAGAAAATATTCCTTTATATAGCAAAATTATAGAAAAAGGTGGGGCTATTATTTCAGAATATCCTATGGATGAAAAACCAAGCCCCGAGAATTTTCCAAAGAGAAACAGAATTATAAGTGGACTTAGCGAAAAAATTATTGTTGTAGAAGCGGGAAAAAGAAGCGGCACATTCATAACAGTTGATTTTGCATTAGAACAAGGAAAAGAAATATATGCTGTACCAGGAAATATAACAAGTATTAATTCAGCAGGAACTAATAACCTTATAAAAGAAGGGGCAATCCCCCTTACGGATTTAGGCGATTTGGAATTTTAAAATTTACAAATGAAAAGGTATTTTAAAAAAAACACTTTATCTTTTATTTAAAATGTAATATAATAGGATAGCAATTTAAAAACTGAAGATAGTATTTAATGAAAAAAGGAGGAAACGCTAGGGAAAAGCTAACGTTTACTGTGCTATGAAGAATAAAAAGAAGAAACAAGTTGCATACAAAAACACTAACAACAATAAAGCCAAAAACAAAAACTACAAAAAAAAGAACAACCAATATGTTCCTTCAATACAAAGTGACTTAGAGAAAACACAAAAATATAATTTAAAAAATGTAAAAGGTAAAGCAAAGAAAGAGAAAAAATCAAAGAAAAAACATCCTAAATTAAGATTATTTATAAAAATAGTTTTAATCCTATTTGTCCTTTCAATTTTAATTATAGGTGGTATTTTTGCTGGCTATATTTCTGGCTTCTTTGGAGATGACTTTATGCTTACTGAAGAAGAATTAAAAGTAAGCAATTTAAATACAGAAATATATGATGTAAATGGTGTGCTTATACAAACTCTAAGTGGTGACGAAAGCAGAAAATGGATTGACATTGGTGATATGGCACCATATCTTCCTGAAGCATTTGTAGCAATAGAAGACGAAAGATTTTATGAACATCAAGGTGTTGACATTAAAAGAACAATTGCTGCAACAGCTAAATATATATTAAGCAAAGTAGGTATTGGTTCATCAAGTTACGGTGGAAGTACAATTACACAACAATTAGTAAAGAACCTTACCAAGGAAAATGAGAAAGAAGCAACAAGAAAAATAAAAGAAATGGCAAGAGCATACAACCTGGAAAAAAAGCTTTCAAAACAACAAATACTTGAACTTTATTTAAACCTAATCTTTTTAGGAGGACAATCATACGGAGTTGAAATGGGTTCACAATATTATTTCAGCAAGAGTGCAAAAGATTTATCACTTGCTGAGTGTGCGTTCCTTGCAGGAATAAACAATGCTCCAAGCATATATGAACCATTTAGTGAAGAACAAGATGAAATAGACTTTATAAAAAATAGAACAAAAACTGTATTAGGCAAAATGAAAGAACTTGGCAAAATTAATTCAGAAGAAGAATATAATGCCGCAGTTGAAGAAGTAAATAATGGACTTGCATTTAAAAAAGGAGATGCAATTCAAAACGTTTACTCATATCATACAGATGCAGCGATTGATCAGATTTTGAAACAATTAGCAGAGGAAAATCCTGATTGGTCTGATGTTCGTGTAAAACAATATTTGTATGGCGGTGGCTTAAAAATCTATACTACTCAAAATAGTTATGTACAAAGTGTAGTAGAGATAGAAATGGCCAAACCAGAATACCAAAAACCATCTAGAGAAATAGACGGAGCGGTTTCTCAGGCAGCTATGGTTATTATTGACCATGGATGTGGATATGTAATTGCTGCTGTTGGTGGAACTGGTGTTAAGACTGTTTCTAGAGGATATAATTTTGCAACTATGGAACCAAAACAAACAGGTTCTTCAATGAAACCTATTTCAGTTATAGCACCTGCTATACAAAACGGAGTTATTACTGCAGGTTCAGTTTATGATGACGTTTTAACCAAATTCCCTGGCAATAGTTATGGATGGCCAAAGAACTATGATGGAAGATATTATGGACTTTCAACTGTAAGACAACAAATTGAAATATCTCACAACATTGTTCCAGTAAGAATATTAAATGAAATGGGAATAGATAAATCAATAGAATTTATGAGAAGTGTTGGAATTTCAACACTTAATGAAAAAGATGAAAAAAGCTTGGCAATAGCTCTTGGCGGCCTAGATGTGGGAATAACTCCACTAGAAATGGCAGGAGCATATGCTGCAATTGCTAATGATGGTGAATACATTACTCCAACATTCTATACAAAGGTGGAAGATTCGGAAGGCAAAGTAGTTCTTGAGCCTAAACAAGAAAGAAGAAGAGTAATGTCAGAAGAAAATGCATATATAGTTAAAAGCATTTTAACACAGCCAGTTATTTCTGGAACTGCAACAAACTGCAGAATTCCAGGAATGGATGTTGGAGCAAAAACAGGAACAACTGATGGCGACAAAGATAGATGGTTATGCGGATTTACACCATATTGCACTGGAGTTGTATGGTTTGGATATAAATACAGTGAAACTGTATACGGCTTTAATGGAGCAAATCCTGCTGGAAGAATTTGGGCAAGTGTAATGAAGACAACTCATGAAAGTTTGCCTAATGCAAAATTTGAAAAGCCAAATAATATAACATATTCGACAATTTGCAAAGATTCAGGTCTAATAGCAACTGATTTATGTTCGCAAGACCAAAGAGGAAGCAGAGTATATACTGAAGTATATGTAAAGGGTACTACACCATCGCAAAGATGTAACTGCCATGTTCAATTAAGAGTATGTGGAACAGAAGGCAATTACAAACTTGCAAATGAATATTGCCCAGATGCAAAAGATGTAGTATTTATAACAAGAGAGAACAGCGAGAACAATACAGAGTGGCAAAGAGCTATGGACGCAGAATATATGGCTCCTACAGAGACATGTACAGAGCATCAAAAACCACCTGAGCCAAAGCCAACACCTGCAAATAACACAACTAAAAATACTACAACAAAAGCAAATACAACAAATCAAACAGGTAAAAACACAACAACAAAAGCAAATACTACATCTAATACTGCAGTAACAAATACAACTACTAATGAAATAACAAACACAACAACTAATGCAATAACCAATTCTGCAACGACTGATCCTGCAACAAAAACAGGAGAAGAGCAAACAACAAATAAACCAACGGAAACAAAGCCAGACACAAAAGAAAGTTCAACATCAGCTGATACTAAAAAAGATGAAGAGACGAGCAAGCCAGATGAAACTAAAGAAACTTCTAAACCTAAAGAAGAAACAACTAGTACGACTGAAACACCGGATGTTACAAGCTTGCTAACAAATAACACTAAAAGCGAGTAAATAAAAACAAGGAGAGACCAATGAAACTTGTAAATAGTCAAAATGAAAAAGCATATACAGAATTTTTAGAAAAACATGAAAGGTGCAATTTCCAACAGTCAATTGAATGGGGAAAAGTAAAAGAAAGCTGGAGACATGAGATTGTTCTAGCAGAAGATGAAAACGGGAATATTATAGGCTCAGTAAGTGTGCTAATACGAAAAATCCCTATTTTTGGTAATATTATGTATTCACCAAGAGGACCGATATGTGACATACATGATGAAAATGTTATGAGACAGCTCACAGAAGGTCTAAAGGAACTTGCAAAAAAAGAAAATGCTTTTGTACTAAAAATAGAGCCTGACATCAAAAGTGATGATACAGACTTTAGAGAAATTGTAGAAGAAATTGGATATAAAATAAAAGATGATGCCAAAAATTTTGAGGAAGAAATACAACCAAGATATGTATTTAGGTTAGACATCAAAGGAAAAAGTGAAGACGAAGTTTTTGAAGCATTTCATTCTAAAACAAGATACAATGTAAGACTTGCAGCTAAAAAGGGAGTTGAAATCAAAGAAGGCAGCAGAGACGATTTAAAAGACTTTCACAAAATAATGATTGAAACAGGAACTCGTGATGGTTTTATGATTAGACCACTTTCATATTTCGAAAAAATGTATGATGAACTTGCACCAAAGCATATGAAACTTTTGATGGCATATCATGAAGGACAAGCAATAGCTGGGATAATCATTATTATGTATGGCAATAAGTCTTGGTATTTATATGGCGCAAGTAGTAATTCTTTTAGAAATTTAATGCCTAATTATTTATTGCAATGGGAAGGAATAAGATCGGCTATAGCACAAGGACATGATATGTATGATTTTAGAGGAGTTTCAGGAGTTGTTGACGAAAACCATCCTCAATATGGATTATACAGATTTAAAAAAGGCTTTGGAGCTGAATTTACAGAATTCATAGGGGAAATATATATACCATTTAAGCCGATAACCTATAAACTATATAAAATCACAGAAAAGATATACAAAAAAATTGTGCTTTCAAAAGGAAAAATAAAAAAACAAGGCGAAAACAAATAAAGGAGAATATATTTGAAAACACTTGTTATAAAAAAAGAAGATTTAACCAATAACATAAATGAAATAAAAAAATTTGCTCTAAAGAATGAAACAAAGAAAAATGATAAAGAATATGAAATAATAGCAGTAGTAAAGGGCAATGGATATGGAATAGGACTAATTCAATATGCTAGTGTCCTTGTTGAGCAAGGAATACATTATTTAGCAGTCTCTTCACCAGAGGAAGCGATTGAAATAAAAAAAGCAGGAATAAATGCTAATGTCATTTTATTAGCATCAATTTGCAATGAATCTGAAGTAAAGGAACTTATAGAAAATGATGTAATATTAACTATTGGTTCAAAAGAAGCGGCAATTGTTGCAAACAAATTAAGCAATGATAGAAAAGTTAGAGCACATATAAAAATAGATACTGGTTTTGGAAGATATGGATTTAAATATTCTGACACAGAAACAATAATAGAAACATACAAAAACTATCCTAATTTACAAATAGAAGGGACATTTTCTCATTTTTCTGAAAGCTTCAAGAAAAATGGAAAATATACAAAGCTACAGTTTGATAGATTTATGTCAGTTATAGATACTTTAAAGAAAAATGACATTAATCCTGGAATGCTTCACATTTGCAACTCATTTGCTTTTTTAAATAATCCTTCAATGCACCTTGATGCTTCTAGAATTGGGTCAGCACTTGTTGGAAGAGTAGGATTAAGAAATGATATTTCATTAAAGAAAATTGGTATTATGGAGACAAAAATTTGCGAGCTAAAAATGCTAAAAAAGGGCGAACCAATCCGGATATTGTAGAACGGAAAAAGCAAGGCGAGATATAATTGTTGGAATAGTACCAGTACGGATATGCAGATGGTATAGACTTAAAACTTACCGAAGATACGTATACCTTTTTTGACAGAGCAAAGAAACTATACCATGCACTAAAAGATTTACCAAGCAAAGGGAAAAAAATGGTTATGGTAGACAATAAGCCATGTAGAATACTTGGAAGAATTGGAATGAACTGCATCGAAATTGATGTAACTGATATAGACGCCAAAATAGGCAGCACTGTATTAATTGATGTAAAACCTATGTATATACAAAGTAATATAAGAAGGGAGTATAGATAAATGGAAGAAAATCAAAACAAAATAACCTTCTTTACTCGTGTAAAATGGGCAATATTTAATTTGGAAAATTATGATTTTTTTGCAGTAGAAAGTACTAAAAAAGCAATATTATATTTTATAACACTTATGATATTCTTTGCGCTACTTACATCAATTGGAATAACTTATAAATTTGCTAACAGTGATTTAAGTTCATTAGCAGCAACACAAGAATATATAACACAAGATATGATTGACAAACTACAAACAACACCACAAGGGCAGCTTTACGTTAGCTTTTACTTGGTTAGCACGATTTATATATTTGGTGTTTATACAGTTATGGCAATAATAGATGTAGTACTACTGTCACTTCTTGGATTACTAACATCACGAATCATAAGGATATCATTAAGATATTCACCAATATTTAATATTTCGATATATTCATTAACTTTATCAATTGTATTAAATTGTATTTATGTGTTCATTAATAGTTTTACAAATTTTGAAATAAAATATTTTCAGATTATGTACAACGCAATAGCATATATATACTTAGTTACAGCTATTTTAATGATAAGGTCAGAGATGATAAAACAAGAACTTGAACTTGCAAAGCTTGCTGAAGAGCAAAAAAAAGTTAGAGAAGAAATTGACGAACAAACAGAAAAGCCAGAAGAAAAACAGGAAAAACCAGAAAAAGAAGAAAAGGAAAAAGAAAAAAAGAATGATCAAGAAAATGGTGCAGATGGTGAAGTTGTTACCCCAATAATTACACACAATGGCGACTAAAATTATTAAACCAAACTGCAAAAAATAATAAAGGAGGCACTCATGAAAGAAAAGCCAAATAAAAATAAACTCTATTATTCGATTTTAATTTCTGTAGCAATAATACTTACGATAGCTGTTGCTGTTGTATTATTATTAACAAAACCAAAGGAAGAAAAAGACGAGAAGGAACTTGCATATACAGATCTTATCCAAATGGTTGCAAACAGTGAAATCGAGAAAATTGAAATGACAGTCGGAAGCACTTCTGTTAAAGTTACATTAAAAGGAGCTGAAGAAGGAGAAGAAAAGAACGCAATAGTTCCAAGCACACAAGCATTTATAGAACTTATACAAGAAGAAAAATTAAATGGAAATGATATAGAACTTGTACAAAAACCAGCAAGCGTTGTATCAAAAATATTTGATACGGTATTTTCTTTAATCCCTACATTTATGATCGTTGCATTGTTTATTATGGTATTTAAAATGCAAGGACTTGGTGACAAAGGGAAAATATATGGTGGAGACGAAAACCTAGATACAGGAGTTACATTCAAAGATGTGGCAGGATTAGATGAGGAAAAAGCAGAACTTATAGAAGTTGTAGATTTCCTTAAAAACCCTGAAGAATTTCAAAAGATGGGTGCAAAAATTCCAAGAGGAATTCTATTATATGGAAAGCCTGGAACAGGTAAAACACTTATAGCAAAGGCAATTGCTGGAGAAGCGGGTGTTCCATTTATAACAATGAGTGGATCAGAATTTATTGAAATGTTCGCAGGATTGGGTGCATCAAGAGTTAGAAAATTGTTTGAAAAAGCAAAGAAGATATCTCCTTGTATAGTATTTATTGATGAGATAGATGCTATTGGTTCTAGAAGAACAAGCAATAGTGGAGGAGAGTCAGAAAATAACCAAACATTAAACCAATTATTAGTTGAAATGGATGGATTTGAAAGTACAGAAACTGTTATTGTATTAGCTGCAACAAACAGACCTGAAATGTTAGATAAAGCACTATTAAGACCAGGAAGATTTGATAGACAAATTACAATTGCAGCTCCAGACTTAAATGGAAGAGAAGCAATTTTAGAAACACATGCAAAAGACAAGAATTTTGCAGAAGACGTAAACTTAAAAGATATTGCAGGAGATACAGCAGGATTTACAGGTGCAGAATTAGCAAATATTTTAAATGAAGCTGCTATTATTGCAACAATAAAGAAGCATGAAGTTATTACAAAACAAGATTTAGATGATGCTGTTAAAAAAGTAACAGTAGGATTAGAAAAACATAGCAGAGTAGTTTCTGAAAAAGACAAAAAGTTAACTGCATATCATGAGGCTGGACATGCAATAGTAAGTAAATTTCTACCAACTCAGCAAGATGTTAAAGAAGTATCAATTATTCCAAGAGGTGTAGCTGGTGGATACACAATGTATAAAACAAACGAAGACAAGTATTATATATCTAGAACAGAAATGAAAGAAAAACTTGTAGCACTTCTAGGAGGTAGGGCAGCAGAAAAAATAGCTCTAAATGATATTTCAACAGGTGCAAGCAATGACATTGAAGTTGCTACAGAAATTGCAACAGATATGGTAACATACTATGGAATGAGCGATGTAATAGGACCTATTACTCTTAAACCGAAAGATGCATATGAGCAAAGAATTTATGGAGAAAATATTGATGCAGCAATTGGATCAGAAGTTAAAAACTTGATTGATAACGCATACAAAGAAGCTCAAGAAATTATTTTAGCACACATGGATAAATTGCATGCGGTTGCAAATAAACTGTTAGAAAAAGAAATAATATCTGCAGAAGAATTTAATGAATTTTTCAAATAAAAATAAATAAATTTAACATGATTAAATCAAAAAGATAGCTTTTTATATTAAGAAGCTATCTTTTTTGTTTGACTTAGCAATAAAGCCAGAATGCTTACGGAAGAAGGAACTTCAACCACGTTACAAAAATATTACATTTTTATTACATTTTTTTTACAAAAAGCTTTACAAATTGTTGTATCCGTAATATAATAGTCACGTAAAATTATGGATTAATTTTACTATTTTATATTCTAAAGTATTTATATGTGAAAATTTTAAGGAGGAAATGGTATGAAAAACAAAAAAATTAAATGGGTGTTAGCTACATTAACAATAGCAATTATATTATTAATAGCTACACCTATTTTTGCGGCAAGCGAAAATGTGCAAGTTGTAAAAAAATCAGATACGGATTATTTGATTTATTTAAAAGGCAGTTTAAATGAAGAGTTTGAATTTGCTTTTTCGAATGACAAGGAAATAAGCAAAGACGAATTAGTATTTCAAAATTCTGCTAAAGATATGCAAGGAGAAGAAGCAAATAGCATTGCTTATGTTGATTCTGAATTGTATGGAACATATTTCTCAAAAGACGCATATCTATGGGCAAGAACAAGTGATGGTAAATACATAGTAGAAGCAGAATCTGTAGATTTAAAATCTGCACTTACAGAAAATGATATAGAAACAGCAAATAGCATGACAAAAAGAATTTCTGTAGATACAAAACAGATTTATGAAAAACCAGTAGAAAACGTTGATGGTGTAAAAATAACAAAAACAGTTGGAAAAGTTGTTGTAACAGAGGAAGGAAAAACTGCATATCAACTTATAAAAGTAGAAGAAACAGGTGAAACTGCTGAATTTGCAAAAATGATAAATGACCTTGCAGCTGGAAAAACTGGAGAAAACTATTATGAAGAAATAGAGATTTCCAAAGAGTTTTTAGATTTATACAATAAATTATTACCTGCTTATGGAGATAAAAAATGGGCAGAGCCAACGAACAACGAAATTCTTCAACCAGAAGAAGCAAAAGAAAATGATGAATATATAATATTCTTAAAAAATGAGCAAAATGGAAAAACAACATATGATGTTCAATTGTTAAAAAGTTTTGAAGACTACAAACCAGAAGTAATTTCTGAAAAAGTAGTTTCAAAATTACCAGTAACAGCTGATGATCCTACATTATTTATAATTTTAGGAATTTTAGTTGTAGCAATTGTTGTTGTTGTAATAGCAAAGATATTTGTTAACAAAAATGAGAAAATGGGTGAGTAAAATGAAAAAAGTATTAAATATACTTTTAGGATTACTAATAATTGCAACAGTAGTTGTTATAATTCTTATTATTGTTAAATACAGTAATAATCAAGCAAATGAGAGAGCACTTGAAAAGGTTTTAGAACAAATAAAAAGTGAAGCTAATATAAACACCCAGGACGTACAAGAAGACCAAAAAACAGAAATAGAATATAAAGGATATAAAGTAGTAGGAACGATAAAAATATCAAAAATTAATATAGAATACCCAATTTTAGAAATAACAACTTCTGGATCAATGAAGTATTCAATAACAAAATTTTGGGGAGACAAAATAAACGAAGTAGGTAATGTTTGTTTTGCAGGACACAACAATTATGATGGAACGATGTTTGGCAAAACAAAGGAATTAGAAGTTGGAGACACTTTTGAACTAACAGATACAGATAACATTACCAAAACATATAAAATATTTAAGAAATATATTACAGATCCAGATGACATTTCAGTAATTGAAACTGAAGAATTTGGAACAAGAGAGGCAACTCTAATAACTTGTAGCAATGGAAATAGAGAAAGATTAATACTTAAGGCAAGAGAAGAAAAATAAATTTTAAATGGGGGAAATAAAGATGAAGGGGAAAATTCAATCTTCAAGAATGAAGAAAACAATTGCAATAGTTTCAGCCATAGCAGTTTTAGCTGCAGGTGCGGTAACTGGTGTAACAATGTTCTTAAAAGATGACGGAACTGCACAAGCTGCATCAGCTGAAAATCAAATTGCAACTAACCCAGTTCAAGGGGAAACAACACAAAATCCTACGACCACTCCAGAACCAAGTGGCACAGGAGAAAATGAAGGAACAGAAAATGAAGGAACTACTCAACCTGTTGAAGGAGATCAAACTGCTCAAACACCAGCGGATGCAACAACTACTCCAGCAGGAACTGCTGATGCGGGAGCAACTGCTAGACCAACAACAGCCGCTACAACACCAGCAGGAGCACCTACAGGAGCAGCTGCAGCAGGTCAACCAACTGAATTTATTACATTTAGAGATAGACTTATATCAGAAGACTTTTTAGTTGGATGGGTACCTACAACTGTACCTGGTATAGTAACAGGAGAAAGAGATATTTTCAAACCAACACTAGAAATTGTAAAAAACAGTTATACAGAAAGTGATATGGCCCAAGAAGATGGGTCACTTGTGAGACCAGAAGAATCAAAATACAACAGTGTTACTCCTGGAGAATTAATCGTATATGAAATAAAAGTAATAAATACTAGTGACGTTGATGCAAACAACATCAAGGTCTATGATGTTGTGCCAGAAAATACTACTCTTATTGAAGTAGGACCAGAAGGAAAAGAAGAAAACGGTAAAATTGTATGGAACGTTAATATTCCAAAGCAAACAGAAGTTGCCTTGAGATTTTTAGTTAGTGTTAATGATAATGTTGAAGGCTCAATTACAAACGTTGCAACAGTTGATGGAAGAAAGACAAACGAAACTGGAAATGCAGTTATAAAATCTGAAAAGACATCAGAAATATATAGAGCAGGAAAGAAAGTCAACGGACCTGCTAATATTGGTGATGAAATTAAATATACAATAACAGTAGAAAACACAGGAAACATTGACACTACAACATTTGTAAAAGATACAGTACCTGAAAATACTAAATTAGTTTCAAAAATAATGCTTGACGGAAATGAAATTACAGAAGAAGCTATGACAAAGGGCATGGATGTTACTGTAAAAGCTAATGCAGTTGCAAAGCTTACATTTACTGTTGAGGTTGAAAAAGTTGACGGAGCAATAGAAAATACTGCAACAGTTGGAAGAAGAAATCCTACTGAGACAGTAAAGACTTCAAACTTGGAATTAAGCAAAACAGTAAGTGATGCATTAGATGGAGAATATGGAGACAGCGTAACATTAAAAGTTGGCCAAACAGCATACTTTAAAATCATATTAAAAAATACAGGTAGTGAAGAATTAAACGTAGCCGTAAACGACGCTATGAGCAATAACAAAGGAATAGATTTATACGATGGAGAAGAAAAAATAGGCGAAACAGTAGCTTTAGCTGCTGGAGAGGAAAAAACTTTAACTGGAACATATGTAATGACACAAGAAGACGTAGACAACCAAAAGGAAATTATCAATACTGCTAAAGCATCTGATGATACTATACCAGACCCAGATGATCCTGCAACAATAGTGCCAGAAGAAGCAGAACCTCATATAACAGTTATAAAAGAAACAGCATCTGTAATATATTCAGGAGAAGAAAACGAAGAAGAAATAACAGAGACAACAAGAGTAAGAGCTAATGACGTAATTATATATACAATTAATGTAAAAAATGACGGAAATGTTACATTAAAAAATGTAAAAGTAACAGATAGCCTAAATATTGTAAGCAATGATAAAGAAGTTAAAGCAGGAGAAGAAATAGACACAATTGCAAGCTTAGCTCCTGGAGAAGAAAAAACATATACTGTAAATTATACCGTTACACAAGAAGATGTTGACAAGGGAGAACCAATTAAAAACACTGCAGTAGCTACAGATGGCAAAACAACAGATGATGATGATTCAGACAAAGACATTCCAGTAAACCCTGATGCAGATATAACAGTAACAAAGGTATGGGAAGACGATGATAACAAAGTAGGAGTAAGACCAGAGACACAAGATATTACGGTTACAGGGCTAGATGGAGAAAGCAAAACTGTTACATTAGAATCTAATAATGCAGAATCAAATACATGGACAACAAAGGTTACTGGATTAAGAAAATATGATAAAAACGGAAATGAAATTGAATATACAGCAAAAGAAGACAATGTGCCAGAACACTATACAAAGAGTGAAGATGGCCTAACAGTAACAAACACAATAGATTATGATACATTTAAGCAAGACGTAGAATTAAAGAA
>JAFXVF010000007.1 GCA_017524665.1 Clostridia bacterium
AGTAGAAGGAAGAGGAGAGCTAGAAGAAGCAGAAAGAAAGATAAAAGTAGAAAGCAATAAAGAAAGTATAAATGAAAAAGAAGAAGAAATAGAGCTAAAGGTAGAGCTAGGAAACAACGAAGAGAATTCAGCATTATATAGCAACCCAGAGATAAGAGTAAAGCTACCAGAATTTGTAGAAGCAGTAGAAATAACAAATGCAAATATACTATTTGAAGACGAGCTAGCAATAGCAAACGTAACAACAGAGGAAAATGAAGAAGGAAAAGCAATAAGAGTAAACCTAGAAGGAACACAAACAGAGTTTAGCAAATTAGGGAATGCAACAACGATAGTATTAGGAGCAAAGTTAACGACGAAAGAAGCAGAAGAAGTAGGAGAGATAGTAGCAGAAGTAGAAGGAAGTGCAGCGAAAGCAGAGCTACAATCAAATGTAAAAGAAGAAGCAAAAGTAGTAGGAGTAGAAATACCATTAGATGAAATAGCAGAAGATAATGAAGAAGAGCAAAACATAGAAGAACCAATAGACACAGAAATTGACGAGAATGACATAATAGATGGAGAAATAGTGATAAAAATGTTCTCTAATGCTGAAGGAAAGACATTAACAGAAGGAGAAAAAGTTAAATACAGAATAAATTTATACAGCATATTGGATAGCGAAAATGAAGAAAACGCTTTAAAGAATGTATTAGTAAAAGACTTCCTTCCAAATGGTGTAACATTTGAAAGTGCAAAAACACTAGTAAGAAAAGGTGAAACAGGAGAAGCCCAGGGGAAAGATGTTGCAACATATGATGCTAAAAACAGATCTGTTTCATGGAATATAGGTACACTTACAAGTGACGAATTAATAATATTAGAACTAGACGTAAGTATCAATCCTTTAGAAAAGAAAGTATACGAAAAAGAAATAGCAAATACTGCAATTGTTACATATGAAGGCGCAGAAAATATTTCTTCAAACGAAATATTAGTTAATGTTGCAAAACCATATTTAAGTTATACTAAATTAACAGAAAATGTTAAAAGCACAAATAATGTAGGAGACGTAGTTAAATTAATAATCCAAGCAAAAAATATTGGGAAATTAACTTCAGAGGAAACAAAAATAAACATGACATTATTAGATGAAATAATTCCAATAGAAATGTCTTATGGAACAAATGGCAACATAAACACAGCATCATGTTCAAGTAAAGAAATTGAAACTACAATACCTGTATTAAATCCTGATGAAACGTTCGAATTTAAAGTAACTGGAATGGTAGACTTAGACGTAAACTATAAAGACGCCTTAAAAGAAATTGAACAAAAAGCGATTGTTGGAAATGAAGAAATAACATGGGTAATTAAAATAGAAAATCCAGACCATTTAGTAGATCCTAACAATAATGAAGAACCAGTACAAAATGAAGAACCAGTACAAAATGAAGAACCAGTACAAAATGAAGAACCAGTACAAAACGGAGAATCAGATAATCAAAACAATGAAAATAACAACAATTCTCAAAATGTTGAAGGTTCAAAAACTTATTCAATAAGTGGTATAGCGTGGGAAGATGAAAATAAAGATGGAATAAGACAAGCAACAGAGAGAGCTATAGATGGAATAAAAGCAAAATTAGTACAAGGAAATAATACAATTAAAACTGTTATAACTGATAAAAATGGTATGTATTCATTTGACAAAACAGTAGAAGGTGAATATCAAGTAGTATTTGAATATGATCCAATTAGGTATAAACTAACAGAATATAGAAAGACAGGAGAAAAAGAAATCAATTCAAGTGCTATATCAGGAGTAAGAGGAGAAGCATTAACAGATGTAATGAACTTAACAGAAGATATAATACATGTTAATATAGGACTAATTAAAATACCAGAATTTGATATGAGCTTAAAGACAGTTATAAATCGCGTTATTGTACAAAATGGTAATAATACACAAACATATGAATATGGTACAGACTATGCAAAATTAGACATAAATGCTAAATACTTAAAAAATTCTACAGTTCTTGTAGAGTACAAAATAATAATCACAAATGAAGGCGAAATTGCAGGAAAGGTTAAATCAGTTGTAGACTATATGCCAAAAGATATGACATTTAGTACTGATTTAAATAGAACATGGATTCAAGATTCAAATGGTAACTTATATAATAGCGAGCTTAAAGGATTAAATATAGAGCCAGGAGAAACAAAAGAATTATTACTAGTATTAAAGAAGACGATGACCGAGGAAAATGTAGGATTAATAAGCAATACAGCAGAGTTAGACGAAGTAGAAAATGTTGAAAATTTAAAAGACAGAGATTCTACATTAGCAAATAGAGTAGACGGAGAAGACGATATGTCAACAGCAAGTGTGCTTTTAGGAGTAAGAACAGGTTCAGAAGTGTTCTATACAACTTTAATAATTGTAATATTAATTATATTATCTACAGGCGCATATATAATAAACAGAAAAGTATTAAAAGTGACAAGATAAGGAAGGTAAGCGAAAATGAAAAAAGATTACCTAAATGAATCAGAGCATGAAATAATGAAAGGAGGCAAGCTAATGAAAACGAAGAAAATATTAATTTCTGGGTTTATATTAGCTCTTGCAACAATTTGCTTAGGAACTAGCGTACAAGCAGCTGGATTTACAAGTAGAATACTCCAAAAAAATAGCCTGAATTTGGGAGAGGCAATAGGAGAAGTTAGACTTGATAATAGCAGAGGAACAACCACTAGTTCAGAATTTGACGGGTATGCAAGTAGATTTGCAGAAAACCCTAATTTAACAGTGCCTTTAACAAGAGGAGATGTAATTGGAATGCACAACTTCTTCTGTATTGAGCCAACTGTTGAATTACCAACAAGTTCAGTTGATTACGTAGCAGATGGAAAAATTATAAACATTGAAAGTAAAAAAGGAAGTTCTGAAGTAGCAGATGTAAATAATAGCATAAATTCTTACATTATTTCTGCAAGGGATGAACTTGCAGGAGATGCAGGAAAAGAGTTTTATCAAAAGGTTGTACAAAGTGCTGTTTGGATGAGTACACTTACTGAATCAGATAAAAGTTCAACAGTTGGAAGAAACTTTTATGAATCAGCAAAGGCATATGCAGATTATATCAAAAGGTATAAAGAACCTGCATTATATTCATCTTCATCTCAAACAAAAATGTTAGAGACAGGAGAATATTTAGTAGGGCCATATAGATTAAACTACACAACATCACATTATAACGATATCCAATTTGGACAAGTTACAGGTATAACAATAAAAGATTCAATGGGAAATAATTTAACTCGTGGAACAGATTGGGAATTAACTGATAGCACAGGCAGAACTGTTATTACAGAGACAGAATATAATGATACACAATCATACATAGAAGACTATAATTTTCCAAAAAACGGACAAGAATTTTATATAAAAATAAGAGCAGGACTTAATGCTTCAACTGTAAAAATGACAGTTGGATTTAATACAATAGAAGCAACAGGACATTATATTAAATTAAAAGGAACAAAAGAAGTGCAAGCAGGATCTTCTACAGTATATTGTGAAACTTGCAAACCATACATAGATGCTCATGATTATGTAGAAATTGACGGTGAAAAATATCATATTGAAAAGGTTACAAAATACGCAATGTGTGGACGTAGGGTACAACAAAATATTAGTAAAGACGGAAAACCATTACCAAGTTCTGTGTCTCCAGCCTGGAAAACACTATATTGCGGTAAAGGAACAGCACATGTAGCAACTGGAAAATATTTAAATGGCCAAGAAACAAACTATAGAGACGTTACTTGCGGAGAAAAATATACAATAGCTATTCTTAACCCTGTTACAAACGGAATAGAAGGAACATCTCAAGGCACTGCAGCATGTCGCCAATATTTAGTGAGATATACAGTAAATGAATACAAAAAATTAGGCTGCGGAGAGACTGTTTCCCGTGAATATACGGTTTACTCAAAAACATCACAAAGATTTGAATATCAATCAGAATTACCATGCGGCTATACAAGCTCATGGCGATACCATATAACAGAAACACAAGAGTTAATATATGCTTGGGGTGAAAGAACAAATACTGAAGTTGAAGTAACAGCAGATATTCTTTTAGAGACAGTTGACCTATCACTTAGAAAATTTATTACAGCAATAAACGGAGAACCAATTAGCAATAGTAGAGAGCCACAAGTAGATGTAAGCCCATTAAAAAATGGAAAAACAACTGCAAAATATAATCATCCAAAATCATTGCTTACAGTTAAACTTGGAGACGAAGTAACATACACAATTAGAGTATATAATGAAGGAACAACAGATGCATATGCAAAAGAAGTAAAAGATTACTTACCAACAAATATGGAATTTGTAAGTGCTACTGTAGATGGAGTAAACTATGGATGGAAAACATCAACAGTAAATGGCAGAACAGTAATTACTACAAGCTATTTGGCTGATAAAAAACTTGAAAAATATCACACAATAAATAAAGATGATTACAGAGAACAATTAGACTATGTAGATTTAAAATTGATAGCAAGAGTTAAAACTACAGCTGCATACGATGAAAAACTTATAAACATCGCAGAAATTAGCAAATATGCATATCAAAACAATAAAGGAAATGTAATAGAGATAGCTACAGATGTTGACTCAACAGCTAACAATATAAAATTACCAAGCAAAGAAAAATGGCCAGAATATTATGGAGCTGGAATAGATGGCAACTATGTAAAAGGACAAGAAGATGATGATGACTTTGAAGGAGTAAGAGTACTTCTATATGTTGATTTATCTTTAAGAAAATTCATCACAGCGGTAAATGGAGAACAAATAACAACTAGAGAACCACAAGTTGATATAAGCCCATTAAAAAACGGCGGAACAACAGCAAAATACAATCATACAAAAGCTGTTCTTGATGTAGCTTATGAAGATGAAGTAACATACACAATTAGAGTATACAATGAAGGAAATGCAGCTGGTTATGCTCTAGAAGTAAAAGACTACTTACCAACAGATATGGAATTTGTAAGTGCTACTGTAGATGGCATTGACTATGGATGGAAAACATCAGTAGAAAATGGTAGAACAGTGATTACTACAAATTACTTACAAAACAAGGTAATAGACAGATATTATGGTGGAGATAAATTAGATTACGAAGATTTAAAATTAATCTGCAAAGTAAAGAATACAGCCAAAATTAATGAAATCTTATTAAATATCTCAGAAATAAGCAAATATGGAGTAGATGTTAAAGGAAAAGCTTATGTAATTGCATCAGACAGAGATTCAACAGCAAATGACATAAATCTTCCACAAGAAAATGCATGGTCAAGTTACTACGGAAGTGGAGAAGATGGCAACTATGTAAAAGGACAAGAAGATGATGACGACTTTGAAAGAGTATCTGTAAGAATTACAGACATAGGCGGAACAGTTTGGTTAGATGGATTAGAGACAAAACAACAAAGAAGAGATGACAGATTAAATACTGGATCTAATACTCAAGACGTAATGCTAGAAAATATATTAGTTACATTATTAATGAAAAATGACAATGGAGAGTTTGTAGTAAATGACACTCAAAAGACAGACAGCAATGGAAATTACAAATTTGTAAATAAGCTAATAGGTAGAGAATATATTGTAAAATTTGAATACTTTGGACAACAATATATGCAAGTAGCATATGTAGATCCATATAGCCAAGAATATAGCGCAGATTGTTCTATGGCACAAGAGAAGAAAGAAGAAAGAGATGCATTAAATGATAAATTCCATAAAATTGTTAATGGAAAAGCTCAAAATAGTGCTGGAGAATACACAATAGAATTAAATTATAATAGAAATGAAAGAACAAAGGCAGCAGTACTTGTAAGAGATGATGCATTTAACAATAAGACATTAATTAATGCATATACAGTAGCGTTTAAAGGATCAGATAGCTTTGTAAATCACATCAATTTTGGTATATATGAAAGACCTCAAACTGACCTAGCAATAATGACAGACATTAAAGAAGCTACATTAGCAATAAATGGATTAGAAGAAGTTAAACCATATAACGGAAGAAGAGAAGAAGCAGCTATGGACATAAATGTTAAGCTAGAAGATGATTATAACAAAGTTTATGATGTTGACTTATTCCGTTCAGACTATAACTTTAGAATTGCAGATTATAACCAAGATGATACAGTAACAGTACCTGCTAAAGGACAAGAACTAGAAGTATACATTACATATAAAATTAGAGTTCAAAACAATTCTACTAAAACAGCAGCACTAAACGAACTTAAAATGTATTATGCTCCAGAGTACAACCTAGTTGAATCTTGGTACTCAGAAGCAGAAAAAGTAGAATGGGCAACAGGTGGAGAAGAGCATGGATTTAAGACAATGACAACAAAACTTTCAAATGATATTACATTAAACTCTGGAGATTACGTATATGTATATGTTAAATTCCAAGTTGCAAAAAATAATAATGGCGAAATTACATTAGGAGAAAAATATGTTGTAACTGAAATTACTGCATACACATCACCTGAAGGATTAATCGATATGAACTCAGAGCCAGGAAATACATCAGTAGAAAATTGGGAAAAATATGAAGCAACACGTGAAGATGATACAGATAAAGCACCAGGAGTTAATGTACGTATCGGTGACCAAACAAGGACAATGACAGGCTTTGTATGGGAAGACTTAGAATCAGCTACAGAAACAGAAAATAACAACGGTGTAAAAATAGGAAATGGTGTATATGAACAAGGCGAAAAGAAACAAAATGGAGTAACTGTACAATTAATTGAGTTAGTTGAAATAGATGGAAAAACATATGAGTACATTTGGCAAGAAACAAAAACCGGAAGCGATAAAGTAAGTTACATGGATAGAACAGGAACAAGAAATGACGGTAACCATGCTAGAACAGTTAATGCAGTAAGTGGAACATATACATTCTCAGACTATATACCAGGTAAGTATATTGTAAGATTCATATATGGTGAAAACTTAAATGCAAATAAAGAAGTTATCTTAAGCGGACAAGAGTATAAAGAAACAAAATACAAAGGCTATGGAGACCTTCTATCTAGCGCAAAAGACAACAAAGTTAGAAGACTAGAAGTAATGAATAATGCAAATTCAGATAATGCAGATTTAAATAACAGCGAGTGGCTAAGACAAAATGCATGGATGAATGCAGATACAGTCGAAGTTATGACAATTGGAGTTGCAGAAGCAACACATGCGTCAAATGTTAACTTTGGTTTAATTAAGAGACCAATAGCAAAACTTACAATAACAAAAGAAATTGAAGCAGTAAAAATAACAGATACTGCAGGACAACCTCTTGTTGATACAGATCAAGAAAAGAACGACGGAGTACGTAAATTTGGCACAGGAGAGTGGGAAGTAGACGTTGATGATGAGTTAATAAATGGTGCTGTATTCGAAGCAAGATATAGAATTACAGTAACAAATGACAGTGAAAAGGATACTCTATATAACTACTTTGAAGGGGAACAAATAGAAGGAGTACCAGAAAATCAAAATGTTGAAATCAAAACAGCAGCTGAAATAGTATACGACAAACCACAAAAAATGGGATTCTCTTCACAAGCTGGTTGGGAAAAACTAGATGGAACAAGTGAACTAATTATTGCAACAAAAGAGTTAGGCAAATTCCTTGGAAGAGGAGAAAGCGTATCAATGCCAATCACATTAAGCAAAATATTAGCTACTGGAAACGATGACAACTTAGAAACAGTTAACATTGCTTTATTAGCTAAAGGTGTAGATAGCAGTGGTAGAACAATAGAAACAGATGAAGGAGAGGCAACAATAACAGTAACAGATCCTGCTGGTAAAGCAAGAGTACATTATGAAATCTGGATTCTAGCAGCAGCTATGTTTGTAGTTGGAGTTGTAGCAATAAAGATGTTAGTCTTAAAGAAGAAATAAAAATATTCCCTAGGGATTAAAACCCTAGGGATTTTTTTGCCAAAAATATTGCACTTTGTAGCAAATTATAATAAAATAATAAACGTAATTTGTAAACATTTGATGCAAAAGATAAATGGCTAGCAGAAGCAGCAAGAAATTGTAGAAAACTTTTTATATTTACCTCACAGATTTCGACAAAAAAAGGCTGGTGGCTTGTATTAAAATACGAAGGTAAATATTAATATAAAAGGTGGGCGGTAAAATGTTTCAAAATATAAATCCGGAATTTGAAGAAAAAAAACATGAAAATGAAGATAAAATTACGAGCAAGAGAAACTTGTTTCAAAACATAAAGAATACTCTTACAGTACAAAACTTAACTTTTTATTGTCTGTGTTTTGGAATTTCAATGTTAGGCTTTGGAGAAGGAATTTCTCCATTTGGACTAGCAATTTTAGCTGCTGCTTGTAGTAACAAAATGCCAATACGGAATTATATATATTACGTGCATAGCAGGAGTTGCCGTGGGACAAGGCATAGGAGAATTGCTAACATATATACTTACATCTCTTGTATTTATTACATTTTCGCTAATATATAGACCAAAATATGAAAACACAGTACGAAACGAAAAAAGAAAACTTGGTTCTCATTTGATTGCTTCAATTATGCTTGTACAAATTTTTGGCTTAATGTTTAAAACTTTCTATGTGTATGACTTATTAACAAGCATTTTATTTGCAATTATTACGTATATTTTTTATAAAATCTTTACTAATTCAATTACAGTTATAAAAGACTATGGGGCAAAAACAGCGTTTACAATAGAGGAAGTGCTTGGAGCCAGCTTAATCCTTGCTATTGCAATATCTGCACTCTTCAATTTTACAATATGGGGTGTATCTATAAAAAATATTTTATGCATCTTAATTGTACTTGTATTAGGATGGAAAAATGGTGTACTTATTGGAACTACTGGGGGAGTGACAATTGGGGTTGTGTTAGGAATAATAGACAAAGGAGATCCAATGCTAATAGCGGTCTTTGCACTTTCGCGGAATGATAGCAGGAATACTTAATAGATTTGGGAAAATTGGAGTAATAGTTGGATTTGCAATAGGCACAATTGCGCTAACATTTGTAACAAACCGGAAATACGTCACCAATAATCTATTTAAAAGAAATAGTGATTGCTTCTATTGGCTTATTATTAATACCTAAAAACATTGATATAAATATTACGGACTTAGTAGGAAAAACAAAACTTTTACCAGTTTCTAAGGAAAGAATGCTTGAGGAAAATGAAGACACAATATATAAGCTAAATAGCGTATCAGAAACTTTATCAGACTTATCAGAGTCATACAAAGAAGCGGCAGCAACAATACTTGAAGAAGATAAAGAAGGACAAACCGAGACTAAGCAAAAGGAGTTATTTATTGATTGCATGACCGAAGGAATGGAAGACAAAACACAGAACATGCTGTATGACGATATTGTAGACTCAGATAGCGACATTATTGATGAAATATACAATGAAGTTTGTAAAAAAGATGAAATCCATTTACAAGACATTATTGACATATTTGAAAAGCATAATAGTTTTATTGTTGGCATGGATGATGAAGACGTAAGAAAAAATGTAGAAAAAGATATTGCAGAAGTTGTAAAAACTGCAAATGAAAGCTGGCAAAGTGTTAAAGCAAATTATGCAATGAAAATGCAGAAAAAAGAAGCACAGAAAACAATGTCAGCAGGCCTCCATGGCATTTCAAAGGCTATATCAAATGTAGCAGAAACTATTAGTAATAAAGAAAATAAAAAATATGAAGAAATAAAAGAACAAATAGAGATTCTGCTACTACAAAAAAATATAGGAACATATAACATTAATATTACACAGCAAAAAAATGGAAAAAATATTGTAGAAATTTATACTAAAAGAAAAGATGATATAACAGATGAAGCATTAAAAATTCAAAAAATAGAAGATGTTTTAACAAAAGTATTAGGACAAAAAATGGTTTTACAAAAGCAAAAGAACAACATAGGAAAAGAGCGGAGACGAGGTGTTTCAGTTATACGTATCAGAAGATAAAATGAAAATTACAGTATCTGTCTTAAGTAAAACAAAAGACGGATCTGAAATAAGCGGAGACAGTACTTTAAAGCTAAAACTAGATGATGGAAAAATACTTGTGGCATTATCAGATGGAATGGGCTCAGGAAAAGAAGCAAATAAAACAAGCAATGAACTTATTAAGATGATAAAAAAATTAATGAGTGCAGGATTTGAAAAAGAAGCAGCACTTGAACTGATTAATACCAATTTGACTATGAATGCAAAAAATGAAACTTTTGCAAGTCTTGATATGGGAATATTTGATTTATATACAGGAAACTTAGAGATAATTAAAAACTGCGCATGTCCAACATTTATAAAAAATGATAAAGAAGTCAAAATGATACATGCAATATCACTTCCAACGGGCATATTAAGCAATGTGGATTCTGTAACCTTTGATACAGACATTAAACCTGGAGACATTATTGTGATGTGTACAGATGGAATATTAGAAGCCAACATGGAAGCTGCAGATAAAGAAAGTGCGTTTAAAGAATTTCTTGGAAATATAAAAACAGAGAATGCAAAAAAAATTGCTGACCTTATTTTAGAAGAATCAACAGATAAAAGCTTTGGACGAATAAAAGATGATATGACCGTAATAGTAGTTAAAGTAGGCAACTAAAAATGTAAAGTAACTATAAGGAGGAGCCTAAAATGATTCTTGGAAGAGACGACATCCCTTCAGAAAAAAAATTAGACAATGCGAAAGAGATAATGGAAAAATCAAATAACAAAGTTAAAGAAGGGATACAAAGAACTAAAAAAGCTAAGGACCAAAATGAAAAGAAAAGAATAGTTGAAGAGACTGTAAAAAATGCTATATTGGATCTAGAAAATGCATTAACCGGAATTACAGAATTCGGAGATAGGGAAATGGAAAGGGAGGTTAACAGTTTAATAGATCAAATAAAAGGTGATGCCGTAAAAATTGCTCAAGAAAAAGAAACAAACATGATGAAAAAACTACAAGAAATGCAAGAAATGATTAATGAAACGACAGAAAAGGTAAAAAAGAAATCGGTGCTATTTAAACAAGCAGAAGCTAAAAATCAAGGCCTTGTAAATGATTTAATACGCAATTTCGATAAAACTGAAAAAGGTTTAAACAATTTACTTAATAACAACACAAGAGGTCGAAGAGTCCTAGGACATATTGCTTCTACAAATAAAACAAGCGGAGGAGGCGGAGGACTAAGAACTCTAGATGTAGATGAATTCCTAGATTTATTAATAAGTAATGACAAAAATAAAGATGGATTTGACTATAAACTTGTAACAAGCGTAAAAACCCATAAATTCAACTGGTCCTCAGTTATAACAGACTGGGAGGGAGGAGCTAATTCTTTCTTTATTGATTCACGAAACTTTTTATACAGAAAAGGGTTTAAAGGTGGAAGATATGCAAGAAGCTATGACAAAGCATTCAGAGCATTGAAGGTTGATCCAGAAGTAACATATGCTAGGTTAATGTCAGCATCATATTCAGCTGCAGGAGGAGACAGAGGTTTGGCAGCAGCGTATATGGCATTAACACACCACCAATTATTAGCTTCAGAGCTCCGGAACACTTGGAATGAGGGATGGGCAACTTAAAGGCCCTTTAACTGGATTTACCTGTGCAACAGGAAGTATGTATTTCCATATGGCTGCAATGAATGGTGGAAATTATGCAAGTACGCAAGAATTTATCACAAATCAGTGTAGCGCAGGAAATTACAACGGTTCTGTCGTTTTTGCTTACAATGTTACAATAAAAGAAACAGGAGGACGTGGACAAAGAAGAAGTTTCGATGATATAGAAGTAGGAGATCTTTGCATTCAATTATCGAGTTCTAGAACAAATAATGGAGATCATCATATGTGTTTAGTTGTATGGAGAGATGAAGACCATCTATACACATTTGACACTAATGCTACAAAGAAAGTTGGAATTATAAATAGAAACCAAGTAGAAACGGAAGAATGTATGGATTTTTATGATTTACCACGAATGGACACAAGAAAATGGGTAGTAGCATCACCAGAAGGACTTTATCGACATTTTGGAAAATAAAAATACAGACTATTAACTATAAGGAGGAGCCTAAGATGATTCAGGTAAAAAATGATGTCCATTCAACTAAAGAACTAGATGTCGCAAATGAGTTAATGGAAAAATCGAATAAAAACATACAAAATGCAATGAAAAAAGCAAAACAAGTAAAAGAACAAAATGAAAAGAAAAGAATAGTTGAAGAAACTATTAAAGGAGCAATAGGGACCTTAGAATGTGTGTTGCCCGAAATTACTGTATTCAGAAATAAAGAAATGGAAAATATGGTTAATAATTTAATAGACAAAATAAAAGACAATGCAATAAAAATTTCTCAAGAAAAAAAAGAAGAAACCATGATGAATAAACTTCAAGAAATACAAGAAGAGATTAATGATGTAAAAGAAAAGGTGAAAAAGAAAACGGAATTATATAAGCTTGCAGAGGCTAAAACTGATGGGATGTTAAATGATTTAGTATCTAATTTTAACAAAACTGGAAAAAATTTTAGAAAATCAATTAAGGTATACAAGAATAATCCAAGGACTGCAAGAGTTACTGCATCAACAGTTAAAAAAAGCGGAGGAGGATCATTGAAAACTCCGACTGTGGAAGAATTTTTAGACATAGTAGGGAAAAGAAATAGGGATAAAGCAGGATTTAATGGTAGGCTCATATCTAGTTTAAGTAACAATGATTTTAATTGGAATGCGGTTATAAGAGAAATGGGAGGAGCTCAAGATTTTTTTGCTGGGTCACGAAAATTTCTACAAGATAACCAAATAATGGGAGGAACATCTGCAACGAATTATTATAATGCACTTAGCAGTTTAGGAATTGCTCCAGAAACGACGTATTCTAAACTAATGAAAAAATCATATGATGCTGCAGACGGAAACAGAATTCTGGCGGCAGCATATATGGCATTAACGCATAATAATTTTTTAGCTCCACAATTAAGAACACTAGGAACAAGAGACGATCAACTTCGAGGTCCTTTAACTGGATTTAATTGTGCAACAGGAAGTATGTACTTCCATATAGCTGCCATGAATGGTGGAGATTACAGAAGTACACAAGATTTTATTACTGAGCAATCTAGTGCAGGAAACTATAATGGATCTGTTGGCTGGGCTTACCAAGTTACAGTAACAGAGGGCCATGGACAAAGAATGAGTTGCGAAGATATACAAGCAGGTGACTTTTGCTTTCAATATGATCATAAAGGCACAGATCACCACATGTGCCTGGTTTTATATACAACGCCAACCCGCATTTATACTTTTGACACAAATGCTGCCAAAAAAGTGGGATGGATTGATGCACAAAATGTTGTAACTGAAGTTATAAATGAATTTGATGAGAGGTTACCACAAGTTGGCTATAAAAACCCATGGGTAGTGGCATCACCAGAAGGACTTTATCAACATTTTGGAAGATAAAAAATAACGGATTCTAAAAAGTGAATCCGTTATTTTTTATATAGAAAATCTTATAATTGAATGCAAAGTATTTTTATCTAAACTTTTTATTGAAACTACATGCTTATTTGGAGCTTCTTGACTGTAACACAAAAGAACGTTATCACCAAGAATGCATTGCTTTTTATACATTACCTCAATTTCTGAAAAAGAATAATTACTATACACATCTTCAGGAAGAGCTTGTTCGGCTAAAACAATATAATTCAAATTATTTAAATGATTGTTGGTATCTATGTCCCTCCTAAGAATAGTGTATGGGTATTCTAGTTCAAAGAATTTAGGGTCTATTAATTTTTGAATTTTATCATCAAAGTTACCATTTTCAATAGGTAAAAATGCGGTTTTTATTTCAGGAGTAATCTTAATAATATGATGAGTATCTATATTCAATAAACACCACCTAGAAGTTGCTTTAGCAATTACTTTGCCAGTTAAATCTAGAATTTCATAATCTCTAAAATAACAAACCATATCAACATTTGAAATCCATGTCTTGATATGAACTTTAGAATTCCATTGAGGTCTTGAAAATATTTTAAGCTTCCAGTCCAATACAATCCATGCAATACGATTTTTTGGAGTGTCTTTAAGACCAAACCCAACAGTATCTGCATGCAAACACCCTGCCTCTTGAAGAATTTTAAAAAATCCATAATTACTTAATTTATTATTTTTATCAATATCAACATATTCTACAGTATAATCGAATTCATACATAATAAAATCACCAAAGAAATTATAGCATAAACAATAAAAATTTCGCAACATGTAATTCGTTTAACTACTTGAAAAATAAAAATCGATTGATATAATATAAAAAAGAAAAGAGGGATAAAATGGGACTTGTAAAGAATGATAGACTGGTAGAATTGAATAAGGCAAATAAATTGATAGATGATTCTATTAATAAAATAGAAAACGCAACTGATATGGTAAAGAATAAAGCAAGTGAAGAAGCGCAGAAAAAAGAGATAAAACAAGCACAAAAAAAGGTAGATGAAGCAATTAATAAATTAAATAAAGCAGGAGATAAGGAATCGCAGAAAAAAATAGAAGAAGCAATGAACAACTTAAATGATTATTTAAAAAATGCAGAACAAGAAGACAAAATGAAAAAAGCAGCAGAAGATTTAAAAAAAATCAATAAAGAATTAAAAGAAAAAGAGGAAAAACTTAAAGTCGCTGACCAAAAAAGCACATTAAGTTTACTAGAGTTAACAGAGAAAATAAAAAAAACAAGTGAAGAAATTAAAGAGGCTAATATTGGACAAAAAAATAGAAAATTTAAAAACTACATGTTTCTTGCAAGCACAAATGGTGCAGGACCATTGGCAAGAGATTACAACCAATACGCAAGCATTTTTGAGCAGATGCCGGAAAATACAAAATACACAGGAAAATTTAAGAAGGTTAATGTAAAAGACTTGATAAGAAGTGCTTTTGTTGATGGTGAGATGAGGTTTGTTGACAATTTTGATTTTATAAGTCGTATAAAAACACTAAAGCCAGCTAAATCAATTGAAGGTATACCCGGAAAAACTTTTAGCAAATTAAGATGTGTTACAGAAACTTTTACAAATGACGGAGAATTTACGGATTGGTATGGCAACTTGATACAAACAGCATTCAATGCTTATGGAGAAGAAGAGTATTGGGGCCGAAAGGCATCTAATGCACTACTTGCACATATTGGATTTGAATGTATGGTGGGGAGAAGAACAGGATATGGAGCAGAACTTATCTCTCCACTAAAAAGCTGGGTTTGTTCGTCACAGGCCGCATTTTTAGGAATATTAGCTGCTTGCAACGGAAATTTTGAAGAAGCAATGAGAGTAACAAGACAAATGCAAGAAAGCGGAACAGAAAATTTTAGTGTGCAAACAATGTGGCAAAATTCAACTCCTGTAGACAGCCCCGAAAATGTCAATATAGGCGACTTTGTTTTTGTAAATGAAGGTAGTCAAGAACACATGTTAACGGTTGCATCTAAAGTAAAAGACAAAAATGAGTACATATATTTTTGTTATGATACAGGTTCAAAAAATGGATGGACTGTTGTCAAAGAAAAAAGCGTTTTTTTTAGAGGTGAAACCAAAGACGGGAGAATATATACAAATTATAACTTTCCTAATTATAGCCAGTGGAGATTAAGACATGTTTATATGGATCCCGAAGAAGATCAATTCTTTACGTTACAAACAAATAAGAAATATACAATTAGAAATTCTACTCCATGGTATGAACATGTTCTTGAATTTATAAATAACAATTAACTTGAAAAACTAATAATGGTTAATATTGCATAATTCCCCAAATTGTGATATATTATTGGCGATAAAGGAGGCACATTAAATGAGTAGTGGTAGAAGATACAATGACGAAAGAAAACTTAATATGAAAAAAGTTATAGGAGTAGTTATTGCTTTAGCAGTTCTTGCTATGATGATTATATCAATAAGCAAACTGCTAGAACCAAAAAAAGAAGAAGAGCTTTCAACATCTACATACTATTTTACAGCATACAAAAATGGAAAATGGGGTGTTATAAGCCAAACAGGAAGCGAAATTATACCATTTGAATATACAGAAATGATAATAATACCAGACAAAACTAAAGACGTTTTTATAACGTTAACAGACGTTAACACGGAAACTGGAACATATAAAACAAAAGTATTTAACAAAAAAGGTGAAGAACAATTTAAAGACTATGAATTAGTAGAAGCTATAGACAACTATGATGAAAACCAAACTGTATGGTATGAATCAAGTGCACTTAGAGTTAGAAAAGATGGAAAATATGGTTTAATTAACTTAAATGGAAAAGAAATTCTAGAATGTAAATATGATAATATTTACTCGATCAAGGGAATAAGCAACAGTTTACTGTTGATATCAGGCGAAAAACAAGGCCTTGCTAGTGACGTTGGAGAAATAATAGTGCCTGCCGATTATAAGGAAATAAGACCAGCTGGGAAAGAATACACAGATGGATACATTGTAATAAATAGTGAAGGGAAATATGGATTAATAGATAACAACAAAGAAATAATTTTAGAAACTGTATATGATGATATAAAGCCTATTTCTGGCAATAGTTTATATGTTGTAAAAGAAGGAGATAGTTTTAAAATTATAAACCAAGCAAAAGAAACAATTATAGATGGCGGATTTGACGAAGTGCTTCAAATATCTGGAGAAAACATTGTAGTTAAGAGAAGCTTAAGCGTAGGTGTTATTACTACATCAAATGTAGAGAAAATACCATTTGAATACCAAGACTTAAAAGACATTGGAAATGATCACTTCATTGCAAAAAAAGAAGATAAATATGGAATAATAGATGGGCAAAACAAAACAGTTGTAGACTTCAATTATATATACATGAAGCAAAGAAAAGATACAGACTTTGTTGAAGCAGACAAAACAGCTTCAGAAACAGACATTTATAACAAGGATATGGAACTGAAATTAACAGGAATTGTTTCTGAGGTAAACACAGAAAAAGGATATATAAACATTAGAATAGGAGAGGCTCAGAAATATTACAATTTTAAATTCGAAGAAAAAGAAGAAAAAGATATTTTTACAACCCATACTCTATTTTTAGTAAAGAAAGATGGAAAATACGGCTACCAAGATAAGGATGGGAAACAGGTTATAGATTATATATATGATGATGCAAAACAACAAAATGAATATGGCTATGCAGCAGTAAAAAAAGGAAATGTATGGGGATGCATAAATAAAGATGGAAATGTTGCTTTAGAACCAAGCGCAAATTTGGATAATAACCTTGTAATAGACTTTATTAATAAATGGCATTTAGCAGAGGACTTAAGATTGAATTATTATGAACAATAAAAAACGGGCGACAATAAGTCGCCCATTATTTAATAGTAAAAATAGCCGATAGATTAAATAATGTGTAACCTACACAAAAAAAGGAGACAAATAAAAATGAAAGTTTCATGCGGCACAGATATAACCGAGATAACCAGGATTAAAGATGCAATAGAAAGAGAAGGACAAAAGTTTATAACCGAGATTTATACAGAAAATGAAATAAAATATTGCGAAAGTAAAAAGAATGCAAAATACCAGCATTATGCTGCTAGGTTTGCAGCTAAGGAAGCAATTTACAAAGCAATATCATCTTTTTTGGATAATAAATTTGAAGTATCATGGAAAAATGCAGAAATACTAAATACAGATAGTGGCAAACCTTATGTTGTTTTTCACGATGTAAATTTTGAAGAAAGGATAGTAAATATTGACATATCACTATCACATTCTAAGGAAAATGCGATAGCAAATGTTACAATATTATACAATTAAAAAATGGAATTTTTTGATTCACATGCACATTATAATGATGAAAAGTTCGATGAAGATAGAACCGATATTTTAGGAAAAATAAAAGAAGCGGGAATAACGAAAATCGTTGTCGCAGGATATAATGTAGAATCTTCGAAAGAAGCTATATTAATAGCAGAAAAAAATGACTGGATATATGCAACATGTGGAGTTTCACCAAATGATATAACTGACAATTTAGATGATGAAATAGCTAGAATAAAAGAATTATGCAATTTAAGCAAAAAAGTAGTAGCTGTTGGAGAAATAGGGCTGGACTATTATTGGAATAAAGAAAACAAAGAAAAACAAAGAGACTATTTTATTAAACAAATAGAGCTAGCAAATGAAATGGAATTACCTATTGTAATTCATTCTAGAGATGCATATATAGATACAATAGAGATCTTAAAACAAAATCCGTGTGTGAAAAAGGGTGTTTTTCATTGTTGCCAGCCAAATCATGAATTAGTAAAAGAAGCCTTAGAAATGGGATATTATATTTCTTTTGCTGGGCCATGTACATTTAAAAATGCGAAAAACTCATTAGACATAATTGCACAAGTGCCAACAGATAAGATGTTAATTGAGACAGACAGCCCATATCTTGCTCCAGAGCCAGTTAGAGGGACTAGAAACGATTCAAGAAATGTTATAAGAGTTGCTGAAAAAATTGCTGAAATAAAAGATATTCCGCTTGAAAAAATAGCCAAAATTACATATGAAAATGCAAAAAGAATATTTAACATCAAATAGGTGAAAAAATACAAAAATGTTATAAAAATGTAATAAATGTAATATTAAAACCTAAGAATGTGCTTCCGTAAGCTATGAACGGGGGCTTTTTTAAAACCCCAAAAAAGTGCTATTGACATTTGCTTTTTAAAAATGTAAGTTATGAATTAGAAATATTATTGGAGGTAATAATATGGAAAGAAAAGCAAAGTCAAAATTAATAACAACAGTTGTTTTGATAATTATAATTGGAATAATGATTGCCCCAAGAACAATGGCTGTAGGACTAGAATATACTCCAATGCAAGCAGAACAAAACAGAAACAACACGTTGCTAGGTGAAGAAAATGATGAAAAAGTAGAAAAAATAGGTAACGAGGAGTATACATATGAGGTCAATGATGATGGAAAGACAGCCAAAATAACCATGTACAGTCAGGATGAGATCACAAAAGCTACAACGATTCCAGCGAAAATAGGAAATTACAAAGTTGTAAGTATCGATAATTATGCATTTGCTGGCCAAATCAATTTAACTAGTATAACGATTTCGCCTGGAATAACAAGCATAGGAAATGGCGTATTTGCTGAATGTAAGGATTTAACAAGCATAACAATTCCAGATAGCGTAACAAGCATAGGAGGAAGTGCATTTTCTGGTTGTAGTAGTTTAACAAGTATAACAATTCCTAATAGCGTAACAAGTATAGGATATAGAGCCTTTTCTAAATGCAGCAGTTTAACAAAAATAAAAAATCTAGGAAATATTACGACTATAGAGGATAATATGTTTTTGGAATGTACCAGCTTGACAAGTATAACAATCCCAGATAGCGTAACAAGCATTTCGTATGGTGGATTTTATGGATGTAGTAGTTTAGCAAATATAACAATTTCGGAAAATGTAACAAGCATAGAAACGGATGCGTTTTATGGATGTAGTAGTTTAACAAGCATAACAATTCCAAGGAATACGACAAAAATAACAGGTAATGTTTTTCTTGGTTGTAAAAAAATGAGCGAAATCGTTGTTGAAGAAGACAATGAAGCATTTGCAAGCAACGATGGAGTGCTATTTAGCAAAGACATGACCAACTTAATTTGTTACCCTGCAGGAAAAAAAGGAACAGATTATATAATTCCAAAAGACGTAATATTTATATCTAAAAATGCATTTTCTGGAAGTGGTTTGAAAAATATAACAATACCGGAAAATGTAAACTATATAGATAACACTGCATTTAATGAATGTGAGAATTTGCAAAATATTATTGTTAATAAAGAAAATCATACATACACAAGCAAAGATGGTATATTATTTAAACAAGATATGTCTAGAATAGAACGCTATCCCGCTGGAAAAGAAGCAACAACTTATGAAATACCAGAAGAAGTATTAAGTATATCAATGTATGCATTTTATGGATGTAATAAATTAACAAATATAACAATTCCTGATAGCGTAACAAAAATAGACTTTTATGCTTTTTCTGGTTGTGGTAGCCTAACAAGTATAACGATTCCAAAAAATACAACAACCGTAGAAGGTGGTGCATTTACAGGTTGCACAAAAATGAATAAAATTGTTGTAGCAAAAGAAAACGAGCAATATATAAGCAAAGATGGAGTATTATTTAACAAAGACATGACTGACTTAATTTGTTATCCTGCAGGAAAAAAAGATACGATTTATACAGTTCCAGATAGTGTAACATCAATAAAATTGAAATCATTTGATAGCTGTAATAACCTAAAAGGACTGGTAATACCAAAAACAGTAACTGATATAAATTATACTGCATTTGCAAATTGCTCAAACTTAACAATAATATGTGATGACGACTCTGTTGCAAGAGAAACAGCATATTATGAATCGTTGCCATATATAACATCACCAATTATTGAGGGAGTTAAAGATGGAAGTGCATATAACAAAGAAGTGACACCTGTTGTAAAATTTAAAGAGGTTTGTGATGTAAAATTATATAAGAATGGTAAGCTTGTAAGTGGATATTCATCTGGTAATAAAGTAACTGAAGATGGTAAATATGAAATAAAGGCTAAGTATGGAGTTGGAACCGAATCAAGTATAAAATTTACAATAGACAAATCAGCGCTAAAAGTAGAAGTAAGTTATAGCACAACAGAACCTACATATAATGATGTTAAAGTAACAATCAAATCAGATATGGAATTAAAGAAATTAAGTGGATGGACATTATCAAAAGATAAAAAAGCATTAACAAAAACATATACAAAAAATACAAGTGAAAAAGTAAAAGTAGAAGGTACATCAGGAAATAGTGCAACAGTACAAGTTACTATAAAAAATATAGACAAAACAGCTCCAAAAATTGAAGGAGTAAAAAACGGACAACAATATTTAAAACCAGTTACAATAACTGTAACAGATGAAAATTTAAATTACATAGAGCTATACAAAAATGAGAAAGAGATACTCGAATTTAAGAGCGGAGACAAAATAAGTGCAGTAGGAAGTTATGAAATAATTGCATGGGATAAAGCGCACAATGTAACACGTGTAAAGTTTGAAATTACAGACCGGATCTTTAAAAGGAGACGTTAACAAAGACGGGAAAATCACGGTAACAGACTTACTAGTAATAAAAAGACAAATCGTAAAATTAAAAAGCTTAAATGAAGAGGAAATAAAAAGAGCAGATACAAATGGAGATGGAAAAATTACAGTAACAGACTTGCTTTATGTAAAAAGAGTAATAATAGGATTATAAAAGGTTAATAGATAAAAGAGACGAAGCTTTTATGCAAAAGCTTCGTCTCTTTTATCTATTAACCTCATTTCAATCATAAAATTTAAGTAATATTTTTTTTATAGGCGTCATATATATTATTTATGGACATGCATAATATAAAAACGCGTATACGTCGTGCTTCCGTAAAATTTGACAAACATTTTATGGTATAGTATAATTAAATAGTCGTAAGACAGAGAGGTGGAATAATTTTTTATGAGAAAAGATGACAAAGCATCTGTTTCGCTAAAAAAGATTTTGATATTAAGCTTAATAGTTATATTCTCTTTTAGTGCAGCTGCATTCGCAACAAACAATAAAATAAAAACAGTTACGATAGAATACAGCAACGGAGAAGAAGTTAATATTATTACAAGCAAACAAATTGTATCTGCAATACTTGAAGAAAACGGTATTATATTATTACCGGAAGAATATATATATCCAAATCTAGATGAAGAGCTAGGTGATAGAAATTCAATTATTATATCAACAGAAGAAATAAAATACCAAGAAATAGCTCAAGCGGAAGAAGAACGAAAGATAGAAGAGCTTTTAGAAGAATATACACCAGTTGTAGAAAAAATAGAAGTAGTACAAGAAGAAATACCTTATGAAACAATTACAAAAGATATTTCAGAAGGTGCTGCAAACACAGAAAATGAAGTTATTACTCCAGGCGTAAACGGAATAAAGGAAGTAACTTATAGAGTAAAATACAAAAACGATATAGAAATTGAAAGAGAAGAACTATCATCAGTAGTTATAAAAGAACCAGTTACAAAAGTTGTACAAGTTCAGGTAAAATCTTTATCAAGATATGGATCAAGAACATCAGCAGTATCATATGGAAATGGAAAATGGAGTTATTCTGATTCAGACCTAGACTTATTATGTGCAATAACTGCACAAGAATGTTGCTCAAGTTATGAAGGTGCATTAGCAGTAATAACAACAGCATGTAATAGAACAGTAAGCAGTAGCTGGAAAAGTAGAGGTTCAGACCCATTATCTCAATACAAAGCAAAAGGACAGTTCTGCTATTCAATAGACAATCATTGGAGAAAAAGACTAAATGGAAATTATCCATCATACGTAAAACAAGCTGTATTGGATGCATTAAATGGAAAAAGAAATCATACATATCTTTCATTTAGATCAGCAGGAAGCGGAGTATCAGGAGTTAATATAGGCGGAAATGTATATTTTAATTCGCTATAAGCTAAGCCCAAAGAGACGGGGCTTTTGGGCTCGGAGAAAAATCCGGGCCCATTTTTTCTGTTTTTATAAGTCATAAACGTTTTTAAAAAGGAGAGAACATAGATGAAACTTATATCATGGAATGTAAATGGATTAAGAGCGGTGTACAAAAAAGGATTTGAAGATTTTTTCTTAAATCAACAGGCAGACATTTTTTGCATTCAAGAAACAAAAATGCAAGAAGACCAATTAGAAGTAAATTTTAATGGGTATTACAAATACTTTAATAGTGCAGAGAAAAAAGGATATTCAGGAACTGCAATTTTTACAAAACAAAAACCTAAAAATGTAATTTTAGGAATGGGAAATGTAGAACATGATAACGAAGGAAGACTTATAACATTGGAATTTGATACATTTTATCTAATTAATTGCTATACACCAAATTCACAAAGAGAGCTTACCAGACTTGATTACAGACAAAAATGGGAAGATGATTTTAGAAGTTATTTAAAATCATTAGATAAAACTAAACCAATAATATTATGTGGAGACTTAAATGTTGCCCATGAAGAAATTGACTTAAAAAACCCAAAAACAAATCATGGTAACGCAGGCTTTACAGATGAAGAACGCAAAAAAATGACAGAGTTACTTAACGCGGGATTTACAGATACATATAGATATAAATACCCAAGTAAAAAAGATGCATATACATGGTGGTCATATATGGGACATGCTAGAGAAAAAAATGTAGGTTGGAGAATTGATTATTTTATTACGTCAAATAGAATTGACGAAAAAATAGAAGATGCAAAAATACATGACAAAATAATGGGAAGTGATCACTGCCCAATAGAACTAGACATTGATATATAGAAATAAATATGGAGGGAACAAGATGGAAGAAAAAAACGACTGGAAAAAGTGGCGTAATTGGTTTTTGTATGCAGTTGCAATAATTGTTGTTTATAAACTTTTAGACAATTTTTCAAATGTAGCAGCATTCTTAAAAAATTTGTGGGGAGTATTAGCACCATTTGCAGTGGGCATATTAATTGCATATATACTTTACTTCCCTTGCAGAAGTATTGAAAAGGCATACGAAAAAACCAAATCAAAATTTGTAAAAAAGAAAGCAAGGTTTTTATCGGTTATAACAACATATCTAATTGCACTACTTGTAATAATTATAATAATAAATGTTATTATACCAACGTTATCAACAAGTGTAATAGACCTTGCAAGCAATTTGCCATCATATTATAAAAACATTACTGAACTTGTTGAAAACCAACCTGAGGATTCAATTTTAAAACAAATAGGTGCAAGCGAAATAATCTCTAACCTTGAAAAAATAGATTTAAAAGAATACTTTAAATTTGAAAATATTATAAACTACGTAAAAAGTGCTATAGGAATTGTAAATGGAGTATTTAGTAGCTTTGTTGCGATTATGGCATCAATATATGTTTTACTAGAAAGAAGAGAAATATTAAATGTAATTAGAAAGTTTGGTCGAGCAAACTTTAGTGATAAAGTATGTGATAATTTTGAAAAGTATTTTAGCAAGACAAACGACATATTTTATAGATTTATTTCAAGCCAAATAATAGATGCAGGAGTTGTAGCAGTTATATTATCAGTTGCAATGGTACTAATGGGAGTAAAATATGCAGTCCTATTAGGTGTTATGATAGGAGTATTTAATATTATTCCATATTTTGGAGCAATTATAGGAGTAATTATTGCATTACTTATTACTTTACTTACAGGAGGAGTATCACAAGCTATTTGGACAGGAATTGTAATAATAATATTACAACAAATAGACGCAAATATTATAAATCCAAAAATAGTTGGAAATTCATTAACTTTAAGTCCATTACTTGTAATATTTGCAGTAACTGTTGGAGGAGCATATTTTGGTTTCTTCGGAATGCTTCTTGCAGTACCAGCTGTAACAGTTATTAAAATATTAGTAGGAGATTACCTAAATTATAAAAGTAGCAAAAACAAAGCTTTAGACGAATAAATAGACATAGGGACGGGGATAATTTTGGGGACGTGCCTAAAAATACCTTTCAAAGGCAATTTTTAGGCACGTCCCCAAAATTATCCCCGTGTGAAACGTTTCACAAAATGCTTCATCTATGAAGATATTCTAAAACTTCTTCATTTGGAATATTTAGAACCTTAACAAGCTTCTTTAAAGTTTTAACTCTTGTTTCTTCTTCATTTTTTTCAATTCTTTGAAGCTGCCTCCAACTTATATCAACTTTTTCTGCAAGCTCTTCTTGAGTTAATTTATTTTTCAATCTATTCTCGCGAATCATATATATCACCTAGAGACAATTATGTCATGGGAAAAAATAAAAAAGAACGACAAAGCTGTCGGGGTGAGCAATACAAAAATAACGATTTGTTTTAAAAAATTTTCTCAAAAAAAGTAGCAATAAAAAAATTTGAAAAATGTTAACTTTTTACGGATTAGCACTTGACAAGCGATATAAAGGTGTGATATTATTATTCAATAATTGCTTTAAATTGAAGTTATACAAAATATTAATCTACTATAAAAAGATAAGGGTGGTTAATATTAACAATATATTGGTAAAAATAAGTTAATATACGCAAAAAAGGTAAGTCGGTATACATAAAAAATGCCGGCGTGCCTTTTTGTTGTTGCCAAAAATTTCAATTATGTTAATTAAAAAGGAGAGGAATTAAAAGGCAAATAAGGTGCAAACCTTGTGGTTCCGTAAGAGCAGATAGGAACGCAGTATGCATACATTTACTTTTTAAGAGGGACTCCTTTTGAAAAATATATATTAGCAAAAGTGCTTTTTACATGAAGCATAACTAGCTAAAAATTTCTGCTCGAAATTTTAAATAGGGGTGATTCATTTTGTTAAAAGAAGTTAAGCACGACAAAGTTACACGTAAAGACTTCTCAAAAGTTGGCGATTTTATTGAAATGCCAAACTTAATCAAAGTACAAAAAGACTCTTATGACTGGTTTGTAAAAGAAGGTCTAGGAGAAGTACTTAGAGACATTTCACCAATTGTAGATTTTTCAGGAAACCTTGTTTTAGAGTTTTTTGATTACTACATGGAAGAAAAAACGAAGTATTCTTTGGAAGAAGCAAAAGAAAGAGACGCAACATATTCTACAAGATTACATGTTAAGGTTAGATTAATTAACCGTGAAACTGGTGAAATTAAAGAGCAGGAAATTTATTTAGGTGATTTCCCACTAATGACAGATAGTGGTACATTTGTTATTAACGGAGCAGAAAGAGTTGTAGTTAGTCAGCTTGTTCGTTCACCTGGATGCTATTATGCTGAAGAATTTGACAAAACTGGTAAAAAGATTTATACATCAACAGTTATGCCTATTCGTGGTGCATGGCTTGAGTATGAAACAGATGGAAATGATGTGTTCTATGTAAGAGTTGATAGAACAAGAAAAATTCCTGTAACAACATTATTAAGAGCTATAGGAATTACAACTGATGCTCAAATGCTAGAATTATTTGGAGAAGAAGACAAATTAATTGCAACAATTAATAAAGACCAAATAAAAACAGCAGATGAAGCATTAATTGAAATATACAAAAAGTTAAGACCAGGAGAACTTCCAACAGTAGATGCAGCAAGAAACTTATTTAATGGTTTATTCTTTGATGATAGAAGATATGATTTAGCAAAAGTTGGACGTTACAAATACAATAAAAAGTTAAGCTTGGCTAACAGAATAAATGGGAAAATTGCATTTGATGCAATAGTAGATCCAGAAACTGGAGAAGTGCTAGTAGAAAAAGATGGACAAATTAGCAAAGAGCAAGCAGAACGTATTCAAAATACTGGTATTAACATTGTAGATGTAAAAGTTAACGACAAAAAAGTTAGAGTTATAGGAAATGGAACAGTTGATATTCATAACTTTGTTGATGAAAAAACATTAAAAGACATAGTAATAAAAGAAAAAGTTAACTATGAAATACTAAAAAACATATTAGACAATACAGACAAAAAAGATTTGAATAAAGCAATTAAAGAAAGACTTGGAGAATTAGTTCCAAAGCATATTACAACTGAAGATATAATTGGATCTGTAAGCTATTTATTAAACTTACAACATGGCCTTGGAAAAGTTGATGATATTGACCACCTAGGAAACAGACGTATTCGTTCAGTCGGTGAATTATTACAAAACCAATTTAGAATTGGTTTAACAAGACTTGAAAGAGTTGTTCGTGAAAGAATGACAATTCAAGACCTAGACGTAATTACACCACAAACATTAATTAATACAAAGCCAATAACATCAGCAATACGTGAATTCTTTGGAAGTTCACAATTATCACAATTCATGGATCAAACAAACCCATTATCAGAATTAACACATAAAAGAAGAATTTCAGCACTAGGACCTGGAGGACTTTCAAGAGAAAGAGCAGGATTCGAAGTAAGAGATATCCACTATACTCACTATGGAAGATTATGTCCAATTGAATCTCCTGAAGGACCTAACATTGGTTTAATATCAGCACTTACAAGCTATGGAATGATTAACGAATACGGATTTATTGAAACTCCATATAGAAGAGTAGATCCTGTTACACATTGTGTTACAGATCATGTTGATTATTTACCAGCTGACGAAGAAGATGGATACATTATAGCTCAAGCAACTGAGCCAATGGACAAAGATGGAAGATTCATAAATAAAAGAATTAAAGTAAGATATGTAGACGAAGTAACAGACGTTGAGCCAGAAAAAGTTGATTACATAGATGTATCACCAAAACAATTAGTTTCAATTGGTGCAGCAATGATTCCATTCTTAGAGCATGACGACGCAAAACGTGCCCTAATGGGTGCAAACATGCAACGTCAGGCAGTACCACTTATGATTACAGAAGCTCCATTAGTTGGAACAGGTGTTGAATACCGTGCAGCGATAGACTCTGGAATTACAATTACAGCAAAAGAATCAGGAACAGTACAAAAAGTAACTGGTGACGAAATAATAGTAAAAAACAAAAACGGAAATACTGAAAACTATAGATTACGCAAATTCAAGAGAACAAATGGTGGAACATGTATAAATCAAAGACCAATTGTAAAACAAGGCGAAAAAGTAATAAAAGGTCAAGTAATTGCAGATGGACCATCTACGCATGATGGAGAAATGTCACTTGGTAAAAACGTACTTATAGCATTTACAACTTGGGAAGGTTACAACTATGAGGATGCTATTTTGCTTAGTGAAAGATTAGTTAAAGAAGACGTTTATACATCAATTCACATTGAAGAATATGATTGCGAATGCAGAGACACAAAGCTTGGAGCAGAAGAAATAACTAGAGACATTCCAAACGTTGGAGAAGATAGCTTAAAAGACTTAAATGAAGACGGAATAATTCGTATAGGTGCGGAAGTAAGACCTGGAGATATCCTTGTTGGAAAAGTTACACCAAAAGGAGAAACAGAGCTTACATCTGAAGAAAGATTATTAAAAGCAATATTTGGAGAAAAATCTAGAGAAGTTAGAGATACATCATTAAGAGTACCACATGGTGAAGCAGGAACAATAGTAGATATTAAAATATTTGATAGAGATAATTCAGATGAATTAGGACCTGGAGTTAATCAAGTAATTCGTGTATACATTGCACAAAAAAGAAAAATATCAGTTGGAGATAAAATGTCAGGTCGTCATGGTAACAAAGGTGTTATCTCACGTATACTACCAGTTGAAGACATGCCATTTATGCCAGATGGAACTCCAGTAGATGTTGTATTAAACCCACTTGGTGTACCTTCTCGTATGAACTTAGGACAGGTGCTTGAAGTTCACTTGGGTGCAGCAGCAAGAATGTTAGGATGGAAAGTATCAACTCCAGTATTTGATGGAGCTTCAGAAGAAGAGATTGAAGACTTGCTTGAAGAAGCAGGATTAGAAAGAAATGGTAAGACAATATTATATGATGGAAGAACTGGAGAACCATTTGATAAGCCAATTACAGTTGGAGTAATGTATATGTTAAAATTACATCACTTAGTAGATGACAAGATACATGCTCGTTCAACTGGACCATATTCATTAGTTACACAACAACCTCTTGGTGGTAAAGCACAATTTGGTGGACAGCGTTTTGGTGAGATGGAAGTTTGGGCATTAGAGGCATATGGAGCAGCATACACATTACAAGAAATGTTAACAGTAAAATCTGATGACGTTGTTGGAAGAGTTAAAACATATGAATCAATTGTAAAGGGCGAAAACGTTCCAGAACCAGGAGTACCAGAAAGTTTTAAAGTATTAGTAAAAGAACTTCAAAGTTTAGGATTAGATGTAAGACTATATTCTGAAGATGATAGAGAAATTGAACTAAAAGAGAATATAGAAGAAGGAATTGACCTAAATCTTGAAGGAAATAAAATTGACGAAGAATTAGTATTAGAATCAGACAACATGGAAATAGTTGATGAACCAGAATTAGAAGGCGAAGAAACAGAAGATATGGACCCAGAAGTAGCAGAAGATGATTTCTTTGACGACATGGAGGAAGAAGACTTCCCAGAAGACGGAATAATAGACGAAGAAGATATTCTAGATGATGAAGAATAATTAAATAGAAATTGTTAATTTAATTTTGCAAATGTAGCTTATAAACAAATTAAAATGTACAGCGGTGAACAAAAAGCTACTTTGCAAAGTTAGAAGGAGTTAACAATTTAAAGATTAATAAATTGTAAAAGGGGGCAAAGCCTTAAGATGGACGAATTAGAAATGTTTGATAAGATCAGAATAGGACTTGCATCTGATGAAAAAATTCGTGAATGGTCAAAAGGTGAAGTTAAAAAACCTGAAACCATTAACTATCGTACATTGAAACCAGAAAAAGACGGACTTTTCTGCGAAAAAATATTTGGACCTACAAAGGACTGGGAATGTCATTGTGGCAAATATAAAAGAGTAAGATATAAAGGAATCGTCTGCGATAGATGCGGTGTTGAAGTAACAAAAGCAAAAGTAAGACGTGAAAGAATGGGACACATTGAACTTGCAGCACCAGTTGCACATATTTGGTACTTTAAAGGAATACCAAGTAGAATATCTTTATTATTAGATATTTCACCAAGAAGCTTAGAAAGAGTAATATATTTTGCTTCATACATTGTAGTTGATAAAGGAACATCAGGACTTACAAAATGCCAAGTATTAACAGAAAAAGAATATCATGAAGCAGAAGAAAAATATGGTAGAGGTTCTTTCAAAGCAGAAATGGGAGCTGGAGCAATTAGAAAACTTCTTGAAGAAGTAGATGTTGAAAAACTTGCAAACAGCTTAAACAAAGAACTTGCAAAGGCAAGTGAGCAAAAAAGAGTAAAAATAATTAAAAGACTAGATACAGTTGAAGCATTTAGAGCATCAGGCAACAGACCTGAATGGATGATAATGAATGTTATTCCAGTTATACCACCAGATTTAAGACCAATGGTACAATTAGATGGTGGAAGATTTGCAACATCAGACTTAAACGACTTATACCGTAGAGTAATAAACCGTAACAATCGTTTAAAGAGATTATTAGAATTAGGCGCTCCAGAGATAATTGTAAGAAATGAAAAAAGAATGTTACAAGAATCTGTAGATGCTTTAATAGATAACTCAAGACGTGGTAGACCAGTAACAGGAGCTGGAAACAGAGCATTAAAATCATTATCTGACCTATTAAAAGGAAAACAAGGTAGATTTAGACAAAACCTATTAGGAAAGAGAGTTGACTACTCTGGACGTTCAGTTATAGTAGTTGGACCAGAACTTAAGATATACCAATGTGGTGTTCCTAAGGAAATGGCGCTAGAACTATTTAAACCATTCGTTATGAAAGAATTGGTTGGAAGAGGAATAGCACACAACATAAAAAATGCAAAAAGAATGGTAGAAAGAGTAAGACCAGAGGTTTGGGACATATTAGAAGAAGTAATACATGATCACCCAGTTATGCTAAACCGTGCTCCAACACTACACAGACTTGGAATTCAAGCATTTGAGCCAGTTTTAGTTGAAGGTAGAGCAATAAAACTTCACCCACTTGTATGTACAGCATTCAATGCTGACTTCGACGGAGATCAGATGGCTATACACGTTCCGCTATCACCAGAAGCACAAGCTGAAGCAAGATTCTTAATGCTATCAGTAAATAACCTTTTAAAACCACAAGATGGTAAACCAGTTACAGTTCCATCACAGGATATGATTTTAGGAAGTTATTATTTAACAATGGATGCTGAAGGTGAAAAAGGTGACGGAATGTACCTAAAAGACGAAGACGAAGCACTTATGGCATACCAAAATGGCGACTTAGGATTACATGCAAAAATAAAAGTAAGAATATCAAAGGAAATTGATGGAGAAATAAAGACAAAAGCAGTTCAAACAACAGTTGGAAGATTAATCTATAATAGAGGAATTCCACAAGACTTAGGATTTGTTGATAGAAGCAATCCAGACAATGCTTTTGAGCCAGAAATCAACTTCCCAGTTATAAAGAAAAATATATCAAAAATCATTGCAAACTGTATTAATGTACATGGCCTTGCAAGAACTGCTGAATTACTAGACTACATTAAAGCAACAGGTTACCATTATTCAACAATAGGAGCTATTACAGTATCTGTTGCCGACGTTGCAGTTCCAGCTGCTAAAAAAGACATTTTAGCAGAAGCAGATAAAAAGGTTGAAGACATTTTAAAACAATACAGACGTGGTTTGATTACAAACGATGAAAGATATAACGAAGTAATCAAAATATGGGAAAAAGCTACAGATGACGTAGCAGAAGCAATGAAGAATAACTTTGATGACCAAAACCCAATATTCATGATGGCACAATCTGGAGCAAGACGGAAATATGAGCCAGTTAAGACAGATTGCAGGTATGCGTGGACTTATGGCAAGCACAACAGGTAAAACAGTTGAAATTCCTATTAAATCTTGCTTCCGTGAAGGACTTGACGTTTTAGAGTACTTTATTTCATCACACGGTGCTAGAAAAGGTTTGGCAGATACAGCTTTAAGAACAGCAGACTCTGGATACCTAACAAGAAGATTAGTAGACGTTAGCCAAGAAATAATAGTAAGAGAAGATGACTGCGGAACAACAGATGGAATCATGGTAGAAGACATAAAAGACGGAAATCAAGTAATTGAAAAACTTACAGAAAGACTAGAAGGAAGATATCCTGCAGAAGATATTAAAGATCCTAAAACAGGAGAAGTTATTGTAGATACAAATACAATGATAACAGGAAAAATTGCAGATAAAATTGTTGCAGCAGGATTAGAAAGAGTAAAAGTACGTTCAGTTCTAGAATGCAAAACAAAACATGGTGTATGTAGCAAATGCTATGGTATGGGCTTAGCAACAAGAGAAAAAGTAAACATCGGTGAAGCAATAGGAATTATAGCGGCACAAAGTATTGGTGAGCCTGGTACACAGTTAACAATGAGAACAATACACAATGGTGGTGTTGCAGGAGGAGATATTACACAAGGTCTTCCTAGAGTTGAAGAGTTATTTGAAGCTAGAAAACCAAAGGGATTAGCAACAATTTCTGAAATCTCTGGTAAAGTTGCAATAAATGACACAAAGAAGAGAAAAGAAGTAATTGTTACAAACAAGGGAGACAGCAAGACATATGTAGTAAGCTTTGGCGCAAAATTAAGAGTTAAAGATGGAGACGAAATAGAAGCTGGTGAGCCACTTACAGAAGGTTCAATCAATCCAAATGATATTTTAACAATTAAAGGCGTAGAAGGAGTACATGAATACTTAGTAGCTGAAGTTCAAAAGGTTTACCGTAGCCAAGGTGTTGATATCAACGATAAACACATTGAAGTAATTGGTAGACAAATGCTTAAGAGAGTTAGAATTGAAGATGGTGGAGATACCGGAATGCTTCCTGGAACAGTAATAGAAATTAATGAACTAAATGAAATTAATCAAAAACTTGAAAGTGAAGGAAAGCGCCCAGCAAAAGGAAAGAGAACATTATTAGGAATTACAAAAGCATCTCTTGCAACAGAAAGTTTCTTATCTGCAGCATCATTCCAAGAAACAACAAGAGTACTTACAGAAGCTGCAATAAAGGGCAAAACAGACCACTTAATAGGACTAAAAGAAAACGTAATTATAGGAAAATTAATACCAGCAGGAACAGGAATGAATGCATACAGAAATACTCATATAAGCACTGAAAATAAATCAGACGAAATAGAAGGAGTAAATCCTGAAATGCTAGAGACAGAAGCAGAAGAACAGAACTAAAATAATAATTTAAATAAAAAAACCGAAACAGTTTTATAGCTGTTTCGGTTTTTTGTTGCTTTGGATTGCCTAATATAACTGGGGTGAGACGTTTTATGTGTTTCAAATGTTTCAGTTGTAAAAGACGGAAATTAGCATATCCGTAGGAAACTATGCAAAAAAATAGTCAAATGATACAAAAATGTTACACAAAAGTAAAACATGAGTAAAAAAACACTAAAAAAGACCTTCCGTAAGCGCATATGAGGTGTCAAAAAATGACTGTAAAAAAGTGATATTGACTAAGAAAATAAAATTATTATTATTATATATAAGAAAAAATAATCTATAAATTTTCAAGGGAGTACATGGTATGAAAAAGTTCAAAGATTTTTTGAATAATAAGAAAGGAATAAGCCTAACAATACTTGCTGTTACGATAGCGATATTGATAATTATCGTATCTGCAATAACTTTTGGTATCTCCAAAGTGGAAACCACAAAGCAGGTGGACAACTTGTATGTGGAACTTGGAATGCTAAAGGATAAAGTAAATACATACTACTGGCAATATGGTAAGCTGCCAACATCTGGGGTATACGATAAAACACAGTTATCAATACCAGAAGAGGTAATAAATCCAAACGATTATGGCGAGTATTATTACGTTGATGTAAATGCACTTGAAAACATTTCAAACATCGACAGTAGCAACACTTACATCATAAACGAAGGCTCACATACCATATACGCAGCAGATGGAGTAGAAGTAGAAGGCGAAACATATTACAGACTACCAGAAGAGTATACCATTGTAAACGCAGACCTTGTATGCCATACCCTTGTAAAAAATGATGGAATAAACGCAAAAATTATTGTTACAGCTGAACAAGCAATAGACGGTATTAAGTCAATCCAATTTGAGAATAATACACCAAAAATATATGAACCAAATAAAAAGATTGTAGAAGAAGAATACAAAGTTGAAACAAGCGGAACATATCACATTACAGTTATTGCAAACAATAATGATCAAAAAGTAGTAGATGTAACTGTATCACTTGGAACAACATATACTGTAGCATTTAATGCTAACGGCGGACTTGGAGAAATGGCAAATCAAACTGGATTTGTTCAAGGAAAATTAAAAACACTTATCTCAAATGAATTTATAAGAGAGGGATATAATTTTGCAGGATGGAGTACAACAGCTGAAGGAGCAGTAGAATATAAAGATAGAGCAAAGGTTAAAGAGTTACCAACAACGAATGGAATAGCTACACTTTATGCAGTATGGGAGCCAAAACCATTAATATTTAACGACAAGACAATAACAAAACCTCACACAGATGCAATACAAACAGATTCAATAACACCAGCAAGCAATGGAACAGGAACATACACTTATAGGATTGTATCAGAAAAGAATCAAACAGGAACAACTACAGAATACATAAGTTTATCTGGAACAACAATAATGATAGCAGCAGGAACTCCAGGTGGAGAATATACATGCATTATAGAAGCAAAAGACTCAAATTCTCTAGTAACAAAAAGAGCAAGATATACGATAGAAATAGAAAGACTAGAAAATACACTTGTTGTTACTGGCAAGACAGATTTAATTTATACAGGAAATGCTCAAGAACTTGTAACAGTGCAAAATGCTGAAGGAGATGTATATTTCAGCATAGGCACAGAACTTACAGCAGACAACTATACACAAGGTTCGACTGAAATACCAACTGCAACAAATCCAGGAAACTACACGATATACTATTATACACCTGGAAACGTAAATTACAGGACAAAAGCAGGACATGTAACATCAATGATTGAAGGTGTCTATACTATAGCATTTAACAGCAATGGTGGTACAGGCACAATGGAAAATATGACCTCAATCAGATTCTCAGAAACAAGAGCTCTAACACAAAATTCATTTACAAGAGTAGGATATACTTATGCAGGATGGAACACATTAGCAAATGGAACAGGAGTAAGCTATGCTGATAAAGCTGAAGTAACAGGATTGACTAACGAAAATGCAGCAACAGTAACACTATATGCACAATGGACAGCAAATACAAATACAGCTTATGTAGTTTACCACTATACAAAAGATTTAGGAGCAAATACATACACATTAGCAAATACACAAAATAAAACAGGTACATCAGATGCGTCAATAACATTAGCAAGTCAAGCAATTTCTATACCTGGCTTTACATATAGTGTAGGCTCATTAACAGGTGGCACATCAGGAGCAGGAACTGCTGCAACAACTACGACAGTAGCTCCAGATGGAAGCAGAGCAATTTACTTATTCTATGCAAGAAATACTCACACAGTAACAGTAAATAAAGGCACAGGAATTGCAACAGTAAGCGGGGCTGGAACGTATGAATATGGTGCCGAAGTAACTTTAGGCTACACATTGCAAACTGGATATAGCTTTGCAAATTGGACAGGAATAGAAGTAACAAATGGCAAATTTACAATGCCAGACAATAATGTAACAGTAACTGCAAACGCAAGTGAAAACACGTATACTATAGCTTTCGATAATAACACCGGAAGCGGAACTATGGACAGCATTACAAATGTAAGATATAGCGAAATAAAGACATTACCAGCAAATACATTTACAAAGACTGGATATACATTTAGCAAATGGAACACATTAGCAAATGGAACAGGAACAGATTATGCTGACGGAGCACAAGTAAGCGGATTAAGTTCAACAAACGGTGCAACAGTAACATTATATGCACAATGGGTTGATGAAACAGGACCAGAAATTACGGTACAAAGTACAGATACAACTCCTGTAAATTACTTAACAACTGGTGCAAATATTAATACAACATGGAATTCATCAGTAGGAACTATTACAGCTGTTGTTTCTGCAACAGATAACGGAAGTGGACTTGCAAAATTAGAATATATATTAGATACAAGTACAGCAAATCCATCATCAGGATGGACAGAAACAACAAGCGGTACTACACTATCCCTTGCAAATAAAGCAAGAGGAACATATTACCTACATGTAAAGGCAACAGACAATGCTGGAAATACAAGCAGTGTAACGACGAAAGCTTTTGTAATTAGATTTAGAATAGCATTCTATGATAACTATAGTGCAAGTACATCAATAACACAGAACCAATACTATACAGGAACGGCTCTAACATCTAGAACACCAACACCAAGAACTGGCTATGAATTTAATGGATGGTATGATAGCGCTACAGGTGGCAATAAAGTATTAGACGCTGCAGTATCATATACCCCAACAAAATCACAGAAACTATTTGGACGTTGGACAGCTATAAACTATACAATTACATATGAACTAAATGGTGGAACAAATGCTGAAGGTAATCCAAGCACATATAATATAGAAACAAATACAATAACTTTGGCGGATCCAACAAAAACAGGATATACATTTACAGGTTGGACAACAGAAACAATAACAACACCAACTAAGAATTTACAAATACCACAGGGAAGTTATGGAAATATTACAGCAACTGCTAATTGGCAAGTAAATTCATACACACTAACAGTTGCGCCTAATGGTGGTACATGGAATGGAAAAACAACCAATACAACAATAACTCAAAATTATGATACTACATATAATGTAGCAAATAATGCAACAAGAGCAGGTTATGTATTTGGAGGCTGGAGACTAACCAGCGGTAAAGGAGAAATTACATATTTTAGTGATAGCCAGATTAAAAAGCAATATATAATAAATAGCTTATCTGCTACAACACCTGATGTATATAATAATTCGCGCAATGGAACAGTTACACATGAAAAAATAGCTGATGCAACATCTTCAACAGGATATTCTTTAAAAATAGTAACAAATGGAACAGCTACACCAGGTGCAGGAGGATTTGTCAATAATAACTCTGGACAGGCTGGAGCAATCTATTATCATAAAATAATAGCAAAATTACCAATTGGATATAATCTAACCATAGGATCGAATCAAATTGGTGTTGGATATGGCTATTATTGGATAACTGACAATGCAGGTACAGGAGATTGGCAAACATACATTTATGCAGAATATGCTGGATATAATGCTCCATTTAGCTCATTTGGACATGTTTATATATCAGGATCTGATAATACGAATGTAACATGGTATTTGCAAGAAAGCACAATGTATCAAGTAGGACAAAATTTAACAGGGTTACAAGCTACAAATGCAATATTTAAATTTGTAGATAGCGATGCAACTCTTACAGCTCAATGGAACAAATCAGGAGAATGTTTGGTATTTGACAAACAAGGTGGAACATTTGGAGATGGTACAACTGGAGTAAAATGGACAGCAAACAATAAAACATTCCTTTATGATACTGCATATACTGCTACAAAACAGGTACCATATTATATAAGCGATTCTGAATTCTGTATTTACAAAACAGGATATACATTTGATGGATGGTATACAGCAGCAACTGGAGGAGAAAAACTATTTGATAAAGACGGCAAATTAGTTGCAAATGTATCAGGATACTCAGACGCAAACAGAAAATGGATAAAATATGATACAAATACTACCATAACAATTTATGCAAGATGGATAGCAAATACATATACAGTATCATTTAATAACAATGGAGGAACAGGCGGTCAGAGTGCTGATGTAATTGCAACATTTGATGCTGCAATGCCAGCGATTTCAACAACAGCACCAACAAGAACAGGATTTACATTCGATGGATGGTATGATGATACTAACGGTGGAACAGAGTACTATACTCCAGCAGGAGCAAGTGCAAGAACTTGGGATAAAGTAGAAAATGCAACACTATACGCACATTGGGCAGGAAATAAATATACATTAACATTAAATAGTCAAAGCGCAACAACAGCCGGAACAGAAACAGTTTATTACAGATTTAACATTAATAAATATTATACAGATAATGCTTTACAAACAGAAATTACAACAATAACAAATCCTACAAAAACAGGATATACATTTGGAGGATATTATACAGCAGTAAATGGAGGAGGAACGCAGTACATAAACGAAAGTGGTGCGTTTGTTAATGATGCCTATATAAGCATTTCAGCAAATACAACACTATATGCAAAATGGACGATAAACACATCAACATTAGCTATAAATCCAAATGGAGGTAGTGTATCTGTAACTTCTCCTACAGGAGGACAAGCAGAAACAATAACAACAAGTAAATCATATACTCAAAATTACAATACTACATTAACATATGCTACACCAACAAAAGCAGACACAACAGATACAAGTACAAAATATACTATAAGTTATGACACAAACGGAGGAAGTACAGCACCAGAATCACAACAAACAACTAGAACTATAGTAACGCAATATACATTTAGTAGCTGGACAAAAGCAAGTGGATTTAAAGGAACGTTAAACGAAACAAATAGAACATACACATTCCCAGCAGAAAATAACGTAACAAGCACTATAACAGCAAATTACACATCTAGCGAAAAATCAAATACAGTAGCAGCTATAACTTTAGCTGCAGAACCAACAAAAACTGGATATACATTTAAAGGATGGAAATCAAGTACAAACAATCAAACATATAATGCTGGAGCAAGCTATACAGCAACAGGAAACACAACAATGACTGCACAATGGGAAGCAAACAAATACAGTATTATATTTGATGGAAATGGAGCAACATCAGGTTCAACAGCAACACAAAGTAATGTAAGCTATGATACAAATGTAACATTAAATCAAAATGGATACGAGAAGAAATATACAGTAACATACAACTATAATAACGCAACAGGTGGAAATTCAAGTGCATCTGCTACAGCAACATCTGCATTTATGGGATGGACTTTAGGAGGACCAAACTTATTAAAATATAGTGACTTATCTAACTACAACAATGTTACTATAAATAATGATGGAACTTTATCAATTAATAAAGATAATACATCAGGATCATCAACCGTATTTTCTAATTTCTTCTTTAGAAAAAATAATAATTTAAAAACAAGTACAAATTATGTATATATGGCAGACATAAAGTCTAAGACAGTAACTTATACAGGCAGTATTCCATATATGAACGTATATCAAGGAAATACAAATGCACAAACAACAGCAAACCCTGCAAGTATATCAAGCACTAATTGGGTAGATGGAATCAACTATATAAATATGAGCACAATTTCAAACTTCTCATCTTCAACATTATCTGTAAGAGGATTTGTAAGTATTCTTGCAGGCGCAAAAGTTACAATGCAATTTAGACCAATACTTGTTGAAGGGCATCATGATAATTTAGACTTATATTATCATGATAAAGCAACAGCTAGAAACTTGGTAACAACAGGCTCAGTAACATTATATGCAGACTGGTCAGAAGCATATTTGACTAGTCTACCAACACCAACAAGAACAGGATATACATTTGCAGGATGGTATACAGATAGTGAATTTACAAATGCAATTAGTAAAGTAAATGGTAAATATGTATTTGAAGCAGATACGCAATTATATGCAAAATGGACACCAAATACAAATACAGCATATACAGTAAATCATTATAAACATGCTTATGGCTCAGATACATACACACTTGTAAGCACAGACAGTTTAACAGGAACAACAGATGCAACATTAACAGCATCAACTTTAGCAACAACAATAACAGGATTTACATATGTAGATGCATATTTAACAGGAGACACAACAAAACCAACAAGTGGAGCGATAACAGAAACAACAATAGCGCCAGATGGATCAAGAGTTATAAACCTATACTATAGACCAAACTACTTATATGTACAATATGATATGAATGGAGGAAGCTTATCTTCTTCACATGGTTCAGGATATGGAACGTCAGGTAGTCTTATAACAAAAACAACCAATAATCCAACTACAGCATTCTTAAGAGGATTCTATGGAAGCAAGGTCGGTGGCGTAAATACAACAACTTATGCAACTTCTACAAGCGACGGACTACACAACTACAATAGTTCATCAGGAATAAACGTTAAAAGAACAGGATACACAGCTGTAACAAATAAACAATGGAATACAAAAGCAGATGGAACAGGAAAAGCATATAACCATGCAACGACTTCATATACAGCTGTATCAATGGCAAGTGATTGTGGAGTAGACTTAAGCACAG
>JAFXVF010000008.1 GCA_017524665.1 Clostridia bacterium
ATATCCCACAACGTAAGTTGGTAAGATTCCAATAAGACTAATTGGTTGATAGGTTGGAGGTGTAAGTACAGCAATGTATTAAGCTGACCAATACTAATAAATCGAGGGCTTAACCACTATTATTTGAATGTAAAGGTACAATTACTTCTATCTATGTATTTTTGAGTGTGTTGTAAAACATACTAAACTTTTCTAGTGATGATAGCGAAGAGGCTACACCTGTTCCCATTCCGAACACAGAAGTTAAGCTCTTCAGCGCCGAAGATACTTGGGGGTTACCCCCCTGGGAACATAGGACATCGCTAGTTTTTTTTATGCTTAAAAATTGCAACAAAAAAAGACGTTTAATCTTATAAACGCCTTTTTTTATTGCTTAATTATTATTTGCTTACTCTTACTTCTTTAACACATTTCTTATCAAGTTTATCTAATACTGGAGATACTAAGAAATATGCTGCTGCAAATAGTAAACTTAAAAGAATAAATATAGCTGTTCCACTAACAATTACATGTGCAAAATCTGTTATACCAATTGAAATTCCCTTAACTGTAAATACTAGTAATACTGTGAAAAACATTACTAAAAACATCCACATTACAAATCCTAATTCTTTTTTTCCAGACATTCCATTTTCTTTTTTCTCGATATAAACATGTGCTGCTATACCAAATACATATCCGATAACTGCAAAAAATGCAAAGTTAGTAGTTAAATCATATAGCAAACCTCTACCACTTACGAATGTAGAAAATACTAATTCACCTACGCATATAGATACTACTAAGAAAAATAAAACCATAACAAATTCTGCAATAACTAATCCTAAAAGTGCTCTTTCAAATAATTTCATCGTTTGTACCATCCTTTCCAGATAAAAGAATACCATTAATAAATAAAAAAATCAATAAAATTTTATAAATTGCGAATAAAATGTGATATAATTCAAATTAAATATATAGCAAAAGGAGATAGAAATGAGTAAAAGAACGTGGAAACCAGGAACTTTTTTATACCCGATTCCTGCTGTAATGATATCATGTGGAGATATGAAAAAATCAAATATTATAACAGTTGCATGGACAGGAATAATAAATACAGATCCAGCGTTAGTTTCAGTATCAATACGAAAAGAGAGATATTCATATAATATAATAAAAGAAACAAAAGAATTCGTTATAAACCTTACAAATAAAGACTTAGTAAAGCAAACTGATTGGTGTGGCGTAAAAACAGGTGCAAAAGTTGATAAATTTAAGGAAACAAAACTTACAAAAGAAAAAGCAGAGCACGTAAAATGCCCCATGATAAAGGAAAGCCCTGTATCAGTTGAATGTGAGGTAATAGAGCAAAAAGATTTAGGTTCACATACAATGTTTATAGCAAAAGTGCTTGCAATTCACGCTGATGAAAAATTCTTTGATGAAAAAGGAGCATTTGATATACAAAAATGTCATCTTATTGCTTATGCAAATGGTGGGTATTACGAATTAGGAAAAAAGCTTGGAAAATTCGGGTTTTCAGTTCAAAAAAAGACGAGAAAAATAACGAAAAACCATTGACATATTAGCCAAAATGTGGTAAAGTATTAGAGCATGTATCTTTAAAGATGCATGCTCACATCGTTTAAATAATAGGTACAAAGATGCATGTACCAAAAAAGAAAGCTTAAATAAATAACGGAGGTGTAGTTAAATGGCTGCAAAAGGACCAAGAGAGAAGATAACACTAGAATGCACAGAGTGCAAAAGAAGAAACTATATGACTGAAAAAAATAAAAGAAATAATGCTGATAGACTTGAAGTTGTTAAGTATTGTAAATTCTGCAAAAAGCGTACAACACATAAAGAAACAAAATAATTAGTGGAGGAATTTGAAATGGCAAAGGATGCAGAAAAAAAGTCTAAAAAAGAAGGAAAAAGCTTTTTAAAAGACTTCAAAGCAGAACTTAAAAAAGTTATTTGGCCTACACCAAAACAGGTTGTTAATAATACTATTGCAGTTATTACTATTGTATTGATTACTGCAGTTATTGTATTCGCATTAGATTTTGTATTTAAAGCAATTAATACATATGGAATAGACAATATCAGAAGTATTGTACAAAGCAAATCTACATCAGAAGGAGAAAACACAACCGAAGAAGATGCAACTGATGGAGAAACTGATTTAGAAGCAGAAGCTACTAATAAAGTAGAAGAAACTAATAATTCAGGAGAGACAACTGAAAGTAGCGAAACGGTAGAGGAAAGTAACACACAAGAATAATTCAATAAAGGAGGCTTACTATGTCTCGGAGAAAAATTAGAACCAAACTGGTATGTAGTACATACATATTCTGGTTATGAAAACAAAGTAAAAACTGACTTGGAAAAAACGATAAAGAACAGAGAGCTTGGAGATTTCTTTTTTGATATTGTTGTTCCAATGGAAGAACAAATTGAAATTAAAGATGGAAAAAGAAAAACAAATTTAAAAAAGGTATTTCCTGGATATGTTCTAATAAAGATGATTGTAACAGAAGAATCTTGGTATATTGTTAGAAATACAAGAGGTGTTACAGGATTCGTAGGTTCTGGTACAGAACCAATAGCACTAACTCCTGAAGAAATAAGAAACATGGGATTTGAAGAAATGCCAATTAATGTTGACTATGAAGTTGGAGATAGCGTAAGAGTCATGGCAGGACCATTTGAAAGCTTTATCGGAAACGTACAAGAAATTAATAAAGAAAAGCACAAAGTAAAAGTTTTAGTTTCGATGTTTGGAAGAGAAACACCAGTTGAACTAGAGTTTTCACAAGTGCAAAAAGTAAATTAGCATTTAGAGTTTAGCATTTAGCGTTTAGTAAGAAAACTAAATTCCAAAGGCAAAAAGCCAAATGCCACATAATAATAAGAAGGAGGTGCTAAGCAAAATGGCACAAAAAGAAGTTGCAAACATTATTAAATTACAAATAGAAGCTGGAAAAGCAACACCTGCTCCACCAGTAGGACCAGCATTAGGATCAAGTGGTGTAAACATTATGCAATTCGTAAAAGAATTTAATGATAGAACTGCAAATCAACCTGGAATGACAATCCCAGTTGTAATTACAGTTTATTCAGATAAATCTTTCGAATTTGTAACAAAAGTTCCACCAGTAGCTGTTTTAATTAAAAAAGCAATTAAAATAGAAAAAGGATCTGGAAAACCAAACAAGGAAAAAGTTGCAAAAATTACTACAGAGCAAGTTAAAGCAATAGCTGAACAAAAAATGGAAGACTTAAATGCTGCATCATTAGAATCAGCAATGAGCATGGTTAAAGGAACAGCACGTAGCATGGGCGTTGTAGTAGTAGACTAGTTTATAAATTTTTATAAAATATATTGGGAGACTTTAAAAGTCGTTATTACCAAAGGAGGAAAGAAATGAAAAGAGGAAAGAAATATCAAGAAGCAGAAAAGCTTATTGATAGAAGCAAAACTTATGAGCCAAAAGAAGCTCTAGAGGCAATTGAAAAAATGCCAAAAGCTAAATTTGATGAAACAGTTGAGTTACATGTAAGACTTGGTGTAGATTCAAAACAAGCTGATCAACAAGTTAGAGGAACTGTTGTACTACCACATGGTACAGGAAAAACTCAAAGAGTATTAGTATTTGCAAAAGGAGATAAAGCAAAAGAAGCAGAAGCTGCTGGAGCTGATTTCGTTGGAGCAGAAGAGCTAGTACCAAAAATCGAAAAAGAAAACTGGTTTGAATATGATGTAATCGTAGCAACACCAGACATGATGGGTGTTATTGGTAGACTTGGTAAAGTATTAGGACCAAAAGGATTAATGCCTAACCCTAAATCAGGAACAGTTACAATGGATGTAACAAAAGCTATTAAAGAAATTAAATCTGGTAAAGTTGAATATCGTTTAGATAAAACAAACATTATTCACTTAGGATTTGGTAAAGTTTCTTTTGGAGCAGAAAAATTATTAGAAAACTATGAAACAATCATAGATGCAATAATTAAAGCAAAACCAGCTGCTGCAAAAGGACAATATATTAAGAGCGTATCTATAACAAAGACAATGGGACCTGGTTTATATATCAACCAAAAATAGAATTTAATATTATGCCAAAGACAGTAGGCAAATTAAAGTAAGTCCTACCGAGGTAATAAAACGAGAAAAGAAAGCAATTTTTTATCGTATACCTCGGCAGAAGGATGATTAAAAAATTGTTTTCTTTATGCTTTGTATATATACAAAGTCAAGAGATAAAATCAAAGTAATTTTTACGGAGGTGAAAAAACATTGGCTAGTGAGACTATTTTAAAACAAAAGCAAGCACAAGTTGCAGAATTAGCTGAAAAGATGAAAGATTCAAAAATTATTCTTTTAACAGAATATAGAGGAATCAATGTTGCAGATGTAACAGCATTAAGAGCATCTTTAAGAAAGGTAAATACTGAATACTGTGTAATCAAAAATAACATTACAAGAAGAGCATTACAAACTAATGGAATCGAAGAATTAGAAGACAAACTAGAAGGACCAGTTGCTGTAATTCTAGGACATGACGACTATCTAGAACCATTAAAAGCAGTTTATGAATACACAAAAGATCATGATTTTTATAAAATTAAAGGTGGAGTAATTGATGGAAAAGTAGTTACAACAGAAGAGTTGATAACACTTGCAAAATTACCATCAAGAGAAACACTTATCGCCAAATTGGCAGGAAGCTTACTTGGCAATATTACAAAACTTGCTATTGCGCTTGATCAAGTGCAAAAACAAAAAGCTGAATAGTCAGCAAATTATATTTATTTAAAAAATTTTAGGAGGATTTTAAAAATGGAAAAAATCGAAAAATTATTAGAAGAAATTGATAGCTTAACAGTTATCGAATTATCTGAACTTGTAAAAGGAATTGAAGAAAAATACGGAGTATCTGCAGCAGCAGTTGCAGCACCAGCAGCTGGTGGAGCCGTAGCAGGAGGAGCAGCAGCTGAAGAAAAATCAAGCTTCAATGTTGTATTAAAAGATGCAGGAGCTAACAAAATAGCTGTAATCAAAGTAGTAAGAGATGCTACAGGATTAGGATTAAAAGAAGCAAAAGACTTAGTTGATGGAGCTCCAAAAACAATTAAAGAAAACGTAGCTAAGGAAGAAGCTGAAGACTTAAAAGCAAAATTCACAGAAGCTGGAGCTACTGTAGAATTAGCTTAATTAAATTAATAAAAAAAGCAATCAATTATGATTGCTTTTTTTAATGGGGAATTTTAGAAACGTCACTAAAATTACCTAGATTCCAAGCGTTTTATCCCATTACTTGCGAAGAAAAAATTGTTTTGCTATAATACAAAATGTAAGAAACTTGAATATTTTTCTTTATAATGTGTACAATTAATTTATAAACAAAAGAGCATAAAGCTCTGGAATGGAGGATTTATGGATAGAAAAGTTAGAGTGGCACAATATGGTACAGGCAAAATGTCAGTTTATACAATGCGTTATGTTTATGAAAAAGGAGGAGAAGTAGTTGCTGCAATAGATGTTAATCCAGCTGTTATTGGAAAAGACATCGGAGAAATTATGGGATGTGAAAACAAAGGAGTAACAGTTGTTTCAAATGAGGAAGCTGAAAGAGTTTTATCCGAAACAAAGCCGGACATTGTAATTGTTACAACAATGAGCTTAATTGCTGATGTAAAAGACGCATTAATGCTTTGTGCAAAACTCGGTTTAAATGCTATAACTACATGTGAAGAAGCATTTTTCCCAATAAACTCAAATCCAAAGGTAACAGATGAGATTGATAAACTTGCAAAAGAAAATAATTGCACGATTACAGGAAGTGGATATCAAGATAGATACTGGGGAGATTTAATTACATCAATGGCTGGCTCAACTCACAAAATTAAAAGAATAAAAGGAAGTTCAAGCTACAATGTTGAAGACTATGGAATTGCTCTAGCAAAGGCACATGGAGCAGGACTGGATTTAGAAACATTCCAAAGAGAAGTTGCCTCAAATGATGATATACCGGATGAAAAAAGGCAATATTTAATTCAAAACGGAGAATTCATTCCTTCATATATGTGGAATGTAAATGGATGGCTATGTTCGAAATTAGGGCTAACTGTTGTATCGCAAACACAAAAATGCATACCACAAACATATAAAGAAGATATAGTTTCTAACACATTAGGAATGACCGTAAAAGCTGGTATGGCAACTGGAATGAGTGCGGTAGTTACAACTGAAACTAAAGAAGGAATTACAATTGAAACAGAATGTATAGGAAAAGTTTATTCAAAAGAAGACTATGACAAAAATGAATGGACAATAGAAGGAGAGCCAAACACAACATTAGTAATAGCTAGGCCATGTACAGTAGAACTAACTTGTGCTACTATTGTAAACAGAATTCCAAATGTAATTAATGCACCAGCAGGCTATGTAACAACAGAAAAAATGGATGAATTAGAATATAGAGTAAGACCTCTTAATGAATATGTAAAATAAATAACTAAATAAAGAGATGTCCTAAACAAAAGGACATCTTCTTTTTTTGCCTTAAAATAAATATAAATAAAATATGAAAAGAAAAATATTTGTTAATATTGCATTTATTTTAATAATGGCAATTTGCTTTGTAAAAATAGCTGTTGATAACAATAGAACAATGGAAACGTCGGCTAATACAGGCATAAAAATTAAGATTTTAGTAGATGTAGAAGAATCAAAAATGTATATTTTAGAAAATGGAATATGCACAAAAATATATAGTTGTGCGGGAGGTAAAGACTCTACACCATCTCCTATAGGAACCTGGAAAATTATAAAAAAAGGGAAATGGGGAGAAGGATTTGGAGGGAATTGGCTTGGACTAAATGTACCATGGGGAAACTTCGGGATTCATGGAACAACTGAAAAGTATTCTGTTGGATGGGCAAGCTCGCATGGATGTATACGAATGAATAATAGTGATGTGGAAGAGCTATATAAAACGATTCCAATTGGAACAGAAGTAACTATTGTGGATGGCCCGTATGGCGCATTTGGAAAAGGACTTAGAAATTTAAAATCGCGGAATGTATGGATCAGATGTAAAAGCAATACAAGAAAGACTAAAAATATTAGGATTTTTTAATAGCATTCCCAATGGAAAATTTGGCGTTGAAACAGAAAATGCTATACAAGAGTATTGTAAGGCAAACGGATTATATATAAGAAAGACAATAAGTATTGATTTGCAAAAACGTATGGGTTTCAACCTAATAGATTAGACTTTAAAATCACAAAAATAATTCACAATATAGACACAATGCGTATTTATAATATATAATGAATGTGTAAATCAAGGAGAATAATATATGAAAGATTTTAGTATTTTAGTTGTAGATGATGAAGAAAGAATGAGAAAGCTTGTAAAAGACTTTCTTAAAGCGAAAGGATATGCCATTATGGAGGCCGAAGATGGTGAGATGGCAATAGATGTCTTTGAACAAAACAAAACGAAAATTGGGCTAATTTTGCTCGATGTAATGATGCCTAAACTTGATGGATGGTCTGTACTAAGACAAATAAGACAAACTTCTAAAGTTCCAATTATTATGCTTACAGCAAGAGCTGAAGAACAGGACGAGCTTTTTGGGTTTGAGCTTGGTGTAGACGAATATATTTCTAAGCCATTTAGTCCAAAAATTCTAGTCGCAAGAGTTGAGGCAATACTGAATAGAACATATGGAGATGAAGAAAAAACGAAAGATCATAATGGCATTGTTATAGATGAAGCAGGAAGGACAGTATCTGTTGATGGTAAATTAATTGAACTATCTTTAAGAGAATATGAGCTTTTAAAATATTTAGTCGATAATGAGAATGTTGCTCTTTCAAGAGATAAAATACTAAACAATGTATGGAATTATGATTATTATGGAGATTCAAGAACCATAGACAGCCATATAAAGAAAATTAGACATAAACTTGGCAAAAAAGGAAAATATATAAAGACTATGCGTGGTGTGGGGTATAAATTTGAAACAAAATAGGAGGACAAAATGGCACAAATAAAAAATAGTATTTGGACATCTATAAGGATGAAGCTTTTTATTACATTAAGTGTTGCTATAGTATTGATTATCTTTCTACTTATTTTACTTAATAACTTTGTACTAGAAAGCTATTATTTATATTCTAAACAAAACGATTTAATTTCGGTATATCAAAATTTAAACCAATACTATAATACATCAGAGCCAGATGCAGATTTCGAATTGGAATTAGAAAAAATAGCCACTGATAATAACTTTGACATTATAATAAAAACTGATAGTGGAATTAATGTTTACACTTCAAGCAAAGACTTTTCGCCAACAATTGGAAAAATAACTGAAATAGAGTCTAGTGTAAGTAGTTGGTTTAGCCCAAGAACAATTCTATATAAAAATGAAGCTTTAATGGTAAGAAAAATTCAAGATAGTAGAAGCGGAATAAATTATATTCTTTTATCAGGTAATCTAGATAATGGATATGTTTTATACATTCGTATGCCGCTTTCTTCTATAAGAGAGAGTGTAAAAATATCAAATCAATTTTTCTATCTAATGCGGTGGAATTGCAATTATAATTGGAGGAATTATTGTATTAATTATTTCTAAAAAATTCACAAAACCAATTGTAGAGCTAAATGAAATGGCTAAGAAAATGGCAAAGCTTGATTTTAGCAAAAAGTACAGAACAACAGACACAGACGATGAAATAAATGAATTAGGCAAAAACATGAATACGGTTTCAGATAAACTTGAAGTTACGATAAAACAGTTAAAGGAAACAAATATAGAGCTTGAAAAAGATATCGAGCAGAAATCTAAAATAGATGAAATGAGAAAGCAATTTATTTCAGATGTTTCACATGAACTTAAAACTCCTATTGCAATAATTCAAGGATATGCTGAAGGACTAAAAGAAAATGTCAATACAGATGAAGAAAGTAGAGATTATTATTCAGAAGTAATCTTAGATGAAGCAAATAAAATGGATAAACTAGTAAAGCAATTGCTTGAATTAATGAAGCTGGAATATGGAAAAAGAGAATTTAATAATCAGAAATTTAACATATATGAGTTAATAGAAGAAGTAATTCGCAAGAGTAATGTAATGTACGAAGAAAAGAATATAAAAATAGAAATTAATGGCAACAATCCAACATATGTTTATGCAGATGATTTTTATATTGAACAGATTGTAACCAATTATTTTACAAATGCATTTAAACATGTAAAAGAGATAAATGGAGAAAAAATTATAAAATTTGCTATAGATGAAAATGAACAAACAGGAAAAGTAAGAGTAAGTGTATTTAATACTGGAGATAAAATAGATGATGAAAATCTAAATAGAATTTGGAATAGATTTTACAAAGTTGATAGTTCAAGAAATCGTTCAGATGGAGGAAGCGGAATAGGATTATCATTGGTTAAAGCAATAATGACGAACTATGGTAATAACTATGGAGTGTTTAATACAGGAGATGGAGTAGAATTTTATTTTGAATTAGATATACCAAAAGAAAGCAATTAGATTTGCTTTCTTTTTTCTTAACATTCAATTTGCTTTCACATAAAAGACATATACCATTTGTAGAATATAAATATAGAAAGGAGGAAATAAAGTGAAAAAGCAACTTAAGGGAATCTAAAAAAAGGAGGAATGCCTATCGAATATTTGAAAATAATTAATTAATATATAGACAATATTATGAAAGGAAGTGACTGCCTATACGAACCTAAATAAATGTAAATCTAAAAAGAATTAATTACCCTTAATACATTAAAAGAAGATGTCCTAAAATAATAAATTTATAATAACGAGCTTAAAAGTTTCCGCTCCCGGAGAGTTATATTTTTTCTTCCTCATTGCCCCATCCTAGAACTTGTAGTTCGTGTTTCACACTCACACAAGTTCTACGGCGGTCGCCCCGGAGTCATTCGTCATAAAAAATATGGAACTCTCCTCGCGCTAGAATGCTTTATAAATTTACTATTTTAGGGCATCTTCTTGTTAAAAAATGTCGAACTTTGACGTTCGATTTTTCTTTACAATTGGCAAAAATCGTAATATTATAATGACAAATTTTTTAAATTGCAATTTTTAAAATCATTATTTTTTTATTCTTAAATTAAATCAAATTTAGTATTAAACAACATAAGGAGGAATGCAAATGGGATAAGCTGTACTCGTAAGAATGTTACAACTGTTTCTTTTTTTATTACAGTATCTATATTTTTTATATTTTATTTTTCAAGTTATTTTTTAAATCACCTGTTTTCCAAAACAACTTATCAAGATATTAATTTAAATATTTCTACAAATTCAACAATCCCAGAAAATAAAATTAACAATACAAATAGTAGTACTTCACTTAATAAGGTAAATGAAAAAAACATGAATAAGAGTAATACTGCTATAATTAATGTTACGCAAAACAATACAAATACAAAAAATGCGGGAAATATAACTACAACTAAAAACAACAATACAAGTAGGGCAAGCAAAATGGAAGATATAAATAAATGGGAGATTTCAATACCAACTATTGATTTATGTGCGCCTATATCAGAAGGCACTAGCACAGAAGTTATGGATCAATATGTTGGACATTTTGAAAATACAAATTATTGGGAAGGTAATGTTGCTTTAGCGGCGCATAATAGAGGTTATAGAGTAAATCATTTTGCAAATATTAAAAATTTAAAAAAAGGAGATTTAATCCAATACTACTATAAAGGAAATCTAAAACAATATAAGGTTGAAATAGTTACTGTAATTAAAGATACAGATTGGACGTATCTAGAAAACACTCAAGACAATAGGATTACATTAATTACATGTGTAGAAGATGAACCAGAATACAGAAGATGCATACAAGGAATAGAAATCTAAAATTTGAAGGGAGAAATCTAATTATGAAATTAATAAAAAAACTAGGAAAAGTATTATTACTATTAATAACTTTAATAAGCGCTGTATTCAGCAATTTTGGAAACTTATGTACAAAAGTTGAAGCTGCAACTTTCTTTGTAGAAGAGGCAAATTTAAAGTCGAAAGGAACATTTACTGGTTCAATTACATATAATGGAACTGAAATAGCAACGACATATGTGTATTACGTAAAAGATGGAGTGGAATATCCAGCATATTGTATTAGCCCAGGAGCTGACGGAGTAGGAGAATATGGGAACTATACAGTTACTGTAGATTCATTGCTAACTGATGTAAATCTTTGGAGAGTAATTACAAATGGATACCCATATAAAACTCCAGCAGAGCTTGGATGTAATTCTGCAGAAGAAGCATTTACAGCAACAAAACATGCGGTTTACTGTGCAATATTTGGAAGAGAAGCTAGTTGGTATGGAACAATAGGAGAAAAAGGTGTAAGAGTTAGAAATGCAATGGCAAAAATACTATCAGATGCAAGGTCAGGCTCATCTGGAAAACCATCAAGTAATATTGAAATTAATTCTAAACAATCTAATTGGGTAGTTGATACAAGCTTATCAAATTGCGTATCTCAAACATTTGGAATAACAGCTTCAACAACATATAACACATATAGTGTTTCTTTAGAGGGAAATTATCCAGAAGAGACAAGTATATTAGATGAGAACAATAAACCTAAAAATACATTTGCAGCAGGAGAAAAATTTAAAATAGCAATACCTATGAAAGCTTTAAATAATAGTGGAGAATTTAGGGTAAAAGTAACAACAAAGCTTAATACTAAACCAGTTCTATATGGAAAAGCACCTTCTGGAACAGGACTACAAGACTATGCTTTAACAGCATCTATTTATGAAGATGCTGAAGGAACAAAGCTATTAAGCTATTCAAAAAATGATACAAAAATTGAAATTCTAAAACAAGATGAAAAAACACTAAAACCAATTAGTGGTGTGGAATTTAGAATTCTAGATAGCAACAAAAAGCCGGTATATACAAATCTTGTAACAAATAGCAAAGGAAAAGTTACTGTAAATAATATTGCACCTGGTAAATATTACATAGAGGAAGTAAAGGCGCCAGATGGATATGTAAAGTATGATGAGCTAATAGAGTGTACTATAGAATACAATCAATTATTAACTATAACTGTAAATAATTCACTAGAAAAGAAAACAGAAACTGAAAAAAACGTTCAAAATATAAATGTTTCAACTAAAAAAGAAGAAGTAGAAGTTACAAAAAAAGAAACAAATATTGACAAAAGCTCAAAGGAAAAATCAGTTGATATTTTAAATGAAGAAAAAGATATTTCTGAAAGCAAGGAAAAATTAGAAGAGAAGGAAAGTACAGTAATCAGTACTGCTAAATCTAATGCTACACTAACAAAAAAGACAAATAATTTAAACATAGACAATTCAAATAAAAACTATAATGAACAATCACAAAATGAAAAAACAGTTATTGAAAATCAAAACGTAAATATCAATAGAAACCTTTTAGAACAGTATTTAAAGCTATATAACAACAATCTAAACTCTAACGAAAACATACAAAAATTAATAACAGAAATACTTAATAACAATGAAAACAGAAATGTAAACATACAAGATGAAGATATAAAATTAGAAAATAAAAACAAAGATAGCAATACAAATTTGCAAAATAGTCAACTTGTTGTAAATAGCAATAATGCTAAAAATGAGGGAAATATTCAAAACATAAACCAAAATGTAAATACAAATGTACAGAACAGCCATATTAATTTAAATAATCAAAATAAAAATATGCAAAAAAATATTAATACAAACATTGCTTCATATAATGGAGTGGTTAAATTACCAAAAACAGGAATGTAAAATTGTGCTATATATAGCATATTAGGGCTAAATCAACATTGACAGAAACACGTAAAAATAATATAATATTTAGCGTAATATAAGAAAATAAAGGAAGTAATAAAATGGAAAAAAAATTAACAGAATTAGTAAATAGTGTACAAGAAGAAATTAAACCTGTTTTTGAGGAAATAGACAAAATATGCGAATATAACAGTAAAAAGGTACTTACAGCTTTTCAAGAAAATCACGTTTCAGAAATGCATTTTAATAGTACAAGCGGATATGGATATGGAGATGTTGGAAGAGACACAATAGAAAACATATTTGCAAAAGTATTAGGAGCAGAGGATGCGTTAGTACGTGCACAGTTTATTTCAGGAACTCATGCACTTACAGTATGCCTATTTGGGTTATTAAGACCAGGAGATACTGTGCTTAGCATAAATGGAAAGCCATATGACACACTAGATAGTGTAATAGGCATAGAAGAAAATCCATGCTCGCTAAAATCATATAACATTAATTATGAACAAATTGATTTAATTGGAAATAATTTTAATTATAAAGCAATAGAAGAAAGAGTAGCAAAAAAAGACATCAAGCTCGTAATAATGCAAAGATCAAGAGGCTATGACTTAAGAAAAAGCTTGAGTCTTGAAAATATAAAGAAAGTTGTAGAAACAATCAGAAAAGTTAATCTTGATGTATGGATTATGTGTGATAATTGCTATGGAGAATTTGTTGACACTGAAGAACCATTAAGTATGGGTGTAGACGTAATAGTAGGCTCACTAATTAAAAATCTAGGTGGAGGAATTGCACCTAATGGAGGCTATATTGCCGGAAAGAAAGAATTAGTTGAACTATGTAGTCAAAGACTAACAGCACCAGGATTGGGAAAAGAAGTAGGACCAACATTAGGAATAAATAGAAGTTTTCTACAAGGTTTATTTATGGCACCAAGTGTTGTAGCAAGTAGTTTAAAAACGGCAGTATTTGCAAGTAGAGCCTTAGAAAAGCTTGGTTACGTTGTAGAACCATCATATAATGAAAAAAGATCAGACATTGTACAAACAATAAGATTTGGAAATCCTGAATTACTTATTAAATTCTGTCAAGGAATTCAAATGGGTTCACCAATAGATTCAAATACTATTCCAGAGCCATGGGATATGCCAGGTTATACTGACAAAGTAATAATGGCAGCAGGAACATTTACTGCAGGATCATCAATAGAACTATCATGTGATGCGCCAATTAGAGAACCATTCGTTGCATTTTTGCAAGGAGGATTAACCTACGAATATGGAAAATTAGGCGTAATTAAAGCAATAGAAAACATACTAAAAGAAAAATAAAAAGGAGAAAAATATGAAAGTCATTGTAATTGGAGGAGGACCAGCAGGATTACTATCAGCTATAGAAGCAGCTAAAGGAAATGAAGTAATACTTCTAGAGAAAATGGAATCATTAGGCAAAAAACTTAAGATTACAGGCAAAGGTAGATGCAACATTACAAGCTCACTGGATATTTCAGAGTTTATTTCAAATATTCCTGGCAATGGAAAATTTCTTTATAGTGCTTTTCAAAACTTTACAAATAAAGACATTGTACAATTATTAAAAGAAGAAGGAGTAGAGGTTAAAACTGAAAGAGGAAACAGAATATTTCCGGTTTCAGATAAAGCTGAAGATGTTTTAAATGCTTTAATTAGAAGATGCAAAAAAGAAAAAGTTGATATAAGAACAAACCAAAAGGTTATAAAAATTTTAACGAAGGATAATAGTGTAACAGGAGTGGTTGCAGAAAACCGTAGCACTCAAAAAGAGGAAATACTTCTTGCAGATAAAGTAATACTTGCAACAGGTGGAAGAAGCTACTCTTCAACAGGATCAACAGGTGATGGATATAAATTTGCAAAAGAATTAGGACACAATATTATTCCAATAAAGCCTTCTTTGGTTCCTCTAGAATGCCATGACAAGAAACTGTGCAAAATGTGCCAAGGACTATCACTTAGAAATGTTGAAATACAAATAAAAGATAGCGAAAATTCAAAAGTAATTTATGAAGATTTTGGAGAGATGTTATTTACACATTTTGGAGTGTCAGGACCAACGATCTTAAGTGGTTCAGCTCATCTATTAAGATACAAGGACTTGGAAGAAAAATTAAATAAACAAAAAATAAAACTAGTAATAGATTTAAAACCTGCTCTAGACGAAGAAAAATTAGACGCTAGAATATTAAGAGATTTTGAAGAAAATAAAAATAAGAGATTTAAAAATAGCTTAGACAAGCTTCTACCACAAAAAATAATAGAAGCGGTTATATTAAAAAGCAATATAAATCCTGACAAGCAAGTAAATGAAATAACTAAAGAAGGAAGAAAAGCATTAATATCACAAATAAAAAAATTTACTGTTGACATTTCAGGATTTAGAGATATTGAAGAAGCAATAATTACAAGTGGAGGAGTTGACACTAAAGAAATTAATCCGAAGACAATGGAATCAAAAATTGTAAAAGGATTATTTTTTGCAGGAGAAATAATTGACGTTGATGCATACACTGGAGGATTTAACTTACAAATTGCGTATAGCACAGGGACAACTGCAGGCAAAACTAGTGAATAAGGAGTGTTTTTAGTGGAAGAATTCTTGAGCATTAAAGAAGAAGCAAAAGCAGAAATTACAGAAAAGAAATCTAAGTTTATTGCAGAAGTATTTTATGTTGAAACTGTAAAAGAAGCGGAAGAGGCAATAGAAAGAGTAAAGAAAAGAGAACACAGTGCAAAACATCACTGTTATGCATACAGAATAATTGATGAAAAAATTATTGAAAAAATGTCTGATGATGGAGAACCATCTGGAACGGCAGGAGCACCTATACTTTCAATATTACAGGGCAAAAATCTTAATAATGTATTGGTAATTGTAACAAGGTATTTTGGTGGTATCCTACTTGGTACAGGCGGACTTGTAAGAGCATATTCAGAATCGGCAACTAATGCAATTGAAAAAGCTGAAACAAAAAAAATGCAAAAAGGAGCAGAAATTGAGCTAGAAATAAGATATCAAGAATACGAGAATTTAAAGTATTATCTAAGTAAAATAAATGGCAAAATAATTTCATCTGAATATAAAGACAATGTAAAAGCGACAATTCAAATTCCAATTTCTTATGTAGATGATTTTACCTTAAATTACCAAAAACTCCCATTTAAAATTGAAAACTCGAAAAAAGTCAAAGAAAAATTTGTTGATATATAAGGCAAAACAAGAATAATTTGAAAAAATTTCCAAAAAAGTATTGCAATCAAAAAGAAAAGATATTATAATGCACAACGTAAAAAAATTTAGTTAGGAGGAATTAAATTGAAAGAAAAAATTAGCATACTGATTGCAGACGACAATGCGGATTTCGCAAAAACTTTGGCGGAATGTTTAGGAAAAAATGAAGACATGGAAATAGTAGGTATGGCAAAAGATGGAATAGAAGCGGTAGAAATGATTAAAATAATGAAACCAGATATAGCACTATTAGATGTAATAATGCCACATTTAGACGGATTAGGAGTACTAGAAAATTTACAAAATGGTGAAATGGCAAAGAAACCAATTTGTATTATGGTATCTGCTGTAGGGCAGGACAAGGTTACACAAAAAGCAATTGCACTAGGAGCAGAGTATTATGTTGTAAAGCCATTTGACATTGATCTTTTAATAAAAAGAATTAGAGAGGTGAAACTTTTTCAAAATGTGCCAATAAAGCCAATATACATAAACCGTGAAATTAAAGCACAATACATTGAACTTGAGCCTGACGCAAAAAGAGATGGCAAAAATTTAGAAGCACTTGTTACAAATGTAATACATGAAGTTGGAGTACCTGCTCATATTAAAGGATACCAGTATTTAAGAGAAGCAATAATGATGGTAATAAACGACATTGAAACAATAAATCAAATTACAAAACAGCTATATCCGGATATTGCAAGCAAATTTAAAACAACGCCAAGCAGAGTAGAACGTGCAATAAGACATGCAATAGAAGTAGCATGGGGAAGAGGAGAACAAGCAACTGTAGAAAGCATATTTGGCTATACAGTTTCAGCTAATAAAGGGAAACCAACAAATTCGGAATTTATTGCAATGATAGCTGACAAATTAAGACTAGAATTAAAAAGTGCATAAATGAAATAAGTAAAGAGGAAAACATGGAAGAAGAATTAAGATATTATTATGGATTTAACAAATATGAAAATTTAATTGAAATGCTAAAAAAGTATAGTGAATTAAATTATTGTGGGTGCTTCTACGAAAAGACTATACAGTATGACCATCCTTGCAAAGAAGATTCATTCTATAGTAAAGAGATTGATGGCAGGTTTAGAGTTAGATGCTCTAAAAACATTGAAAATGAAAAATGTGAGTCAAAAATAAGCTGGAAAAGAAGAATGAATGATACTTTAAAAGGAGAGGTTAATAAAGAAGAAGAAATTGAAGTAAACTTTAAAATTGAAGATTTTTCTAATTTATGTTTTTTATTAGAAAATGTCATTAAAATGAAGAATGTTGAATCATATGAAAGATACCGAAATGCTTTTTCTAATGAGGATATTGAAATTGTTGTTGATAAATATCCATTTGGTATAGCACTTGAAATAGAAAACAAGAGCAAAGGAAAAAGTGCAGAGGAAACAGTACTAACTTGGGTAAAGAAGCTAGGATTAAAACCAGAAGATGCATACAGACTTTCTTGGGATGACAAATATAAAGAACTATGCAAAGAACAAAACGTAGAACAATTTAAACATGTTACATTTAACAAACCAATGCCAAAAGTAAAAAATTAACAAAAAAATCATACCCCCATACAATAAAGTATGGGGGTGTTTTTTGTGAAAAGAAAGATAATGTATATATTAATGCTAGCAACCATTTTAATAGAAATGTTAATGCCCAATATTGTTGTTGCAGCACTAATGCCAGCAAGTGAACCAACATATTTTGGAATTGATGTAAGTGCATACCAAGGATATATAGATTATGACAAAGTAAAACAAGAAGGAGTAGATTTTGTATATATAAAAGCAACAGAAGGAACGTGGTATACTGATAGATATTTAAAATATAATTATGAAAATGCAAAAAGAGTAGGTATCAATGTAGGATTTTACCATTATGTTAGGGCAACAAACACAGATAGAGCTAAGGCTGAAGCCAGGTATTTTGCAAATGCAATTTCAGGAATGGAACCAAATTGTAGATTAGCTATGGATTTTGAAGATTTTGGAGAATTAAGTAATAACCAGGTAAATGAAATTTCAAAGACTTTTTTGACTGAAACAAAAGCATTAACTGGAAAAGACATGGTAATATACAGTAACACATATTCTGCAAGAACAGTGTTTAGTTATGAGCTTGCAAGAATGTATCCACTATGGGTTGCACATTATGGAGTAAGTAAGCCTTCAGACAATGGAAAATGGAATTCTTGGATAGGCTTTCAATATACAAGCAAAGGAAGAATAAACGGAATAAATGGAAACGTAGATTTAGACAGATTTACAAAAGAAATATTATTAGATAGTTCTGAAATTACACCTGTACCAAAACCAGAAGATCCTAGCACAAACGATGAAACTATTTATTATACTGTAGTATGGGGAGACACATTAAGTGCATTAGCGTTGCGATTTGGAACAACTGTACAAAACTTAGTTGCTTTAAATAATATTGCAAATCCTAACCTAATTTACGTTGGACAAAAACTGATTATACAAATTGAGTCTTCAAATGCTCAAGAAGAAATTACGTATACAGTAGTATGGGGCGACACATTAAGTGCATTGGCACAACAATTTGGAACAACTGTAAGCAGTATAGCAAGCTTAAATAATATACCAAATCCTAATCTAATATATGTTGGCCAAAAACTAAGAATTATAACAACAGGCGAATATGAAGATTTGCATGATTGTGGCCATGTAATATATAGAATAAAATGGGGAGATACGTTAACAAGCATAGCAAGAAAATATGGAGTAAGTATACAAAGCATAGTAGATGAAAATGATATTGCAAATCCAAATCTTATATATGCCGGAAATATACTTAGAATATGTACTAGTCAAATGTAAGCAAAGACTGCGGTAGAGTTGTTTTAAAGAGAAAAAAATGGTATAATTGTACTTATAGAAGGAGTATTATATATGAAATATATTAAAAATCTAATAAAAAGAAAAAAATATGATACTTTACGAAAATTACTTATACTTGTTATTATAACAGGTATTCTTATAATTATACCATTTATACCGTATATGCTTTCAAAGGAAAGAGAAGAAATGTTAAACTTTGGAGCAATAGCAGTTTTAGTCCTTATAGGAATATCAATGGGATATATTATAGCAACAGTGCTGATAACTGACCCTGATGCGCAAAATGAAGAAGACTTCGAAATAATAGACGAAAAAGATCGCGTCTATATTTTCTATAAAAAACATAAATACTACGTAAAAAAGGTAAATTTTGAAAAAGGAATAATAGATTGGAAAATTAAGGGAGCAAACAATGAAAATGTTGGAGTTATTAGAGCACAACAATTGTATAATTACGTAAAAGCAAAAGTTTGTGAATGCAAATCGAATTATGATGAATCTCCTATAGAAATACCTATAGAAGAAATTGTAAATAAATTTGCCAATGTTCATCTATTATCTGCTGAAGAAAAAGAAGAATTTTTAAAAGAGAATAAGAAAGAGCTACGACCATATACCATCTCAAAACCTATAATTTTCTATATATGTGGGCTGTTTGTTATTGGAATCATATTAATAGTGGCATATATAGTATATATATTGAATTGTATGCTTCAAAATAATGCAATTAATGTTTGGTATATATTTGCCATATTTGCATTTATTAGTGCTCCAATAGCGCTGGCTATTGGAATAATGCTTTTTAAATCTATGCTTAAAGAAGAGAAAGAACTTTTTTCTAAAATACAAAAAGATGATTTATATGTTGTTAATTGCCAACTATGCTATCGAAAGATTAGAAGAGTAGCAAAAGGAAGTGTAAAGTATCTTTCAAAAGTAACAGATGGAAACTATGTTTCAAACGAATGGATTCCAGTTTCAGAGAAAATATATAATACTGATGACGATGTAAACTTATACATTTTAGGAAAAACTGGAAAAGATTTTATGAAAATCATATAGAACTATATTTAAATTATACATTTTGTATATTATGTATGCACTTTACAAAATAAAAAAATATCACTATAATAATAGTGATATTTTTATTTATACATAATTTAAGGAGATAATAAAATGAGAATACTTAATGACTTTAAAATACCTAATTTCAAATTCCCTAAATTCAAAATAGATATGGGAAAAATAATGGAAAGCCTAGAAAGAATAGGCGAATCTAAAGAAGATGATTCGCAAAAGCACACAGAACCTAAGTGGGATAAAAGAAATTATGTGCCAACAGAATATAAAACAGTAAAAGAAATCTTTAATAGATCTACTGAACTATTTGCAGATAGAACATTTATTTTAGAGAAATTCAACCACAAAGATGAAGCATTTACAGAAATTACATACAAACAGTTTAGAGAAGATGTTATGGCGCTTGGAACAGGCTTAGACAAATTATTAGGCCTTAAGGGCAAACCTGTTATAATTATTGGAGAAAACACTTATTATTGGTATGTAAGTTATATAACAATGCTTTGCTCTGCAGGAATAGCAGTTCCTGTTGATAAGGAGCTACCACCTAATGAAATTGAAAACGTTATTAGAAGATCTAAAGCAGAAGCGGTTATTTATTCAACTAAGAAAGAAGAAGTAATAAAAAAAGTTAAAGATAATCTTCCAGAGATAAAATACTTTATCAAGATGAATTCAGAAGAAGCAGTAAATGGAAGAGATGTTGGAATTGATTTTGTAATAAACAAGGGAAAAGAGTTTATAGCCCAAGGAATTGATGACTTTGAAAAAATTGAAATTGATCCAGAGGAATTTAAAGTGTTGATTTTTACATCAGGAACGACATCCGCTGCAAAAGGTGTAATGATATGTAATAGAAACTTAGCCCAAAACATAAATGCAGTATCTGCATATGTTAATTTAACAAAAGAGGATAGGCTATTTTCTGTATTACCATTACATCATACATATGAATCTACAATAGGATTTTTATTACCAATGGCAGTAGGAGCATCTATTGCAGTATGCGAAGGACTTAAATATATAGTGCCAAACTTAAAAGAAACTCATCCAACAGCTTTAATTGCAGTACCATTATTAATTGAAAACTTATATAAGAAAATCAATGATAATATAGTTAAAAGTAAAAAAGACAAACTTGTAAAATCAATGATATATCTTACAAATCTTACAAATGCTTTAAAATCTGTAAACGTAGAAATTAAGAGAAAAGTATTTAGTGAAATATATGACAGTTTAGGAGGAAAAATTCGATATATTGTATCTGCTGCAGCTCCAATTGATCCTAATATTGGCAAATGGATACAAGACATTGGAATTTGCTTCTTACAAGGATATGGGCTAACTGAAACATCACCAATTGCTGCATTAACTCCGGAATTTGATACAAAAGTTGGTTCTGCAGGAAAGCCAGTAATATGCGCTGAAATAAAGATAGACAACCCAAATGAAAAAGGAGAAGGAGAAGTTTTAATTAAAAGTGAAACTTTGATGCTTGGATATTACGAGAATGAAGAAGCAACGAAAGAGGCAATACAAGATGGATGGTTCCATTCGGGAGATATTGGATATCTTGATAATGAAGGATTTTTATACATTACAGGGAGATGCAAAAATGTAATTGTTACACAAAATGGTAAAAACATTTATCCAGAAGAGATTGAGATGTTACTTGGAAATGTACCTGAAATTAAAGAATGTATGGTGTATGGCAAAGAAGACGAAGGCCAAGAGCTTATTATTTCAGCAAAAGTAATTCCTAACCTAGATAAAATAAAGGAAAATCATGGTGATAATTTAACAGATAATCAAGTATATAATATAATTTGGGAAGAAATAAAGAAAGTAAATAAGCAATTAACTTCATATAAAGCAATTAAAAACCTAGAAATAAAAAAAGACGAATTCGAAAAAACAACAACCATGAAGATTAAAAGATATGCCGAACTTAACAAAGATAAAAAATAAAGGGAGGGAAAACATATGGTAGAAGATCAAAACGAAATAATTCAAATGCAAGAAGAAATCATTGAATCGATACAATCTCAAAAATTGGATGAACCAGGGGCAGAAAGATTTATTTATTCTTTATTTGTAGTATGTGGAATATCAATGATTTTTGAGGGCCTTATAAAAAGTTACAGAGCAAAGAAAAAAGAAAAAAAGCGTGCAGGTGAAAGCACAAAAGAACTAACCAAAAAGATATTTATTGTATATTTAATACATCTATTATTCATTGCATTAACATGTTTGATTTGTGCTTATTTAGTAAAAATCACAGGACCATACATATGGACACTATGCTTAATAAGCGTTTCAATGGTAGAACTAGCTCCACTATTTACTATAGATATAAATTTCAAGAAGAAAAAAGAATAGAATATGAATAATAAAGATATTTATTAAAACGTAAATAAAACATGCTTCCATGAGTTACAAACCATGGAAGCTTATTTTTGTTGCTTTTAAGTGAACGCATATTATTTGACAATTAAACATATAAATAGTTTTGGAGGAATTTATGGAAAACAATGAATTAGAATCATTTATTAAAGAATTTAGTAAAATAATTAAATCGCTTACCATTAATAAAATATTTTCTTCAATTGTTTTCTTTTGCATTCGGCTCAGATAGGATAATAGGGGATTCATTCGGACCAATAGTTGGAACAAAATTAAAAAAATTGTTTGAACCAATGAAAAATGTATATATAATAGGTGATTTAGAAAATACTGTGAATAATAATAATGCTAATAATATAATTAATGAAATATGTGATAAGCATAATAACCCATTTATTATATCTATTGACTCAGCTTTTTCCAATACTTCAACTAATGTTGGGAAGATTGTAGTAGGAAAAGGAGGAATTTGGCTAGGGCAAAGCTTAGGAAGAGAAAAATATATCATAGGAGATATGAACATAAAAGGAATTGTGGCAAAAAATATGCATAATATGAGAAAAAACATGTACCTATTACAAAATGCTTCTTTGGGACAAATTGCACATATGGCAGAAATAGTAGCAAATGGCATATACTGTTCAATAGATTGCGAATAAAATGTATATACTGATAAATTCTGGGGAAAATATATTTAAAGAATTTATTGGGGGCATTCTATATGGAAGAAAACAAAATGAAGAATATTATAATATTAAAAAACCTACCTTCTAACTTAGTAGAAGAAGCAATAGTTGTATTAAAGAAAAACAATATAAAACTTCCGGAACATATAGAAAAGAAGACTGAAAATGGAGCAAAAGCGAACTCAAAAGATTATATATTAAAAGAAGCAGAGAGTGTGGTTTCAAATTATATAAACAACATTGAAAAAAACAAGAAAGAAGATACGATAAAAAAGTCGAATATTGAGAGAAGGTATAAAAAATTAAAAGTAATAACAATATTTATCACAATTGCATTTATAGTTGCAGTGATTTTTTAATAAACTTATAAAGTGACAAAAGATTTGGGCTTTCAAATCTTTTGTCACTTTTAAATTTTTTTAAGAATATTTTTAAAAATAGGACATATAGATTATTAAATTAAAACAAAGGAGGCGAACTTGAATTGGAGCGAGCTATAAGTGCAAATGAAAGAATAAAAAGAGCGGAAGAAATATACCAAAGGCGTAGATATAATAAGCAAAGCATAGAAAATCAAGCAAGGGTAAATGTAGGAGATGCCAATAAAAAATATGGCTTATTAAAAAAAACGAGTATGCAGATATTGGTAAGCTTGATAATATATGCTATTTTTTTTGTAATAAAAAATAACGAATATATCTTTTCAGAAGATTTACTAAAGCAAACAAAAGAAATTCTTTCATATGATATAGATGTTGAAGAGGCATACAATTATGTGAAAAATTGGGTTTTAAGTGATAAACAAAAAATAGATGGTGATGACGATAGAGAAGATAATGATTTGGAAAACGATACAGGCAAAACTGAAGAAATAATTGAAGAACCAGCAATAGATGAAAAAAAAGAGGATTTAACTACAACTATTGAAGATGCAATATCAAGTCCAAATGAAGAAACTTTGTCAATTACTGAGGATGCTAGTAGTATAAATGAACCTTTAACAGATGCAGAAATAATAAAATCAAATTACTCTATTATAAAGCCACTTATTCGGTACAATTACATCAAGATTTGGAAATAGAAATCCAACAACTCCTACAGTGCCTAAATACCATACAGGAATAGATATTGCAGCTAATACAGGAACACAATTTATATCAGCTATGAGTGGCACAGTAGTGCAAGTTTCAAGTGAAGGTGACTATGGCAATCATGTTAAAATTGAACAAGATGATGTAATTACTCTGTATGCGCATTGCAATGCTATATATGTAAAAGAAGGAGAATTTGTAACACAAGGACAAATTATAGGAGAGGTAGGAGAAACCGGAAATGCAACTGGACCACACTTGCATTTTGAAATAAGAAAATCCGATAGATATGTTGACCCTGATGATGTTCTGGATTTTTAGTGGAGACTTGATGTATGAAAATAAAACTTGATTTGAAAATATTTGCGCTTATAATATTGTTCTTCTTGAGTGGAAAAGGTCAGTCTTACATAGTTTTATATACATTTGCTGCAATACATGAAATAGGACATATTTTAATGGGAATAGTTCTTGGATTAAAGCCTGAACGTATAAATATAGGTCCAATGGGGTTTTGCATTATATTTAAACAAGAAAAAGCAAAATGGCAAACTGAATTATTAGTTAGTATTGCTGGGCCAATTACAAATTTTATTATTGCTACTCTATTTTCGTTATTTATACAGGTATCAAAAAAAGAGACAATTATATATGCAAATTTAATTCTTGGACTTTTTAATATGCTACCGGTGTTACCATTAGATGGAGGAAGAGCATTAATGGCAATATTAAAAAAGTATTGTAAAGAAAATATTGCAGAAGGAATAATATACAAAACATCAAATATAGCAATGGCATTACTAACTGTTATAGCAGGTATAGGAACTTTGTACTTAAGGAATATTGCAATACCTGTTATTATTATTTATCTTTGGGTGATTGTTTCTAATGAAAACAAAAGACACAGATTAAAGCAAAGAATAAAAAAAATCCTAGAAAAATATTGACTTAATAATAGTAAAATGCGACAATAACAATAATAGCGGAGGACTAAACAAATGAAAAATAAAAAAGGAATATCATTGACTGTTTTAGCAGTAACAGTAGCAATTTTGATTATAGTAACGATTTCAATAGTATTAGGAATTAACAATATTGGAAGAAATGAAAAATTAGATAAACTATATTATGATTTAGAATTATTGACAGAGAAAGTAAATATGTATTATTGGAAACATGATCAGTTACCTGTTGTGGCAGATTATATTAATACATCTAGTATTCCAGCAGAAGAGAAAAACCCAAATGATGACGAAAACTATTATATACTTGATTTGAATGCGTTAGAAAATTTATCATTGCAAACAGACGAACACACATTTATAATTAATGGACTTACTCGCACAATATATATAGCTGAAGGAATCGAAATTGACGGAAAAACATATTATAGATTACCTGAAACATATAGTCGAATATATGCTTCATACTAGCATAGAAAGTTGAAAAAAACCGGAAAAAATTGTATAATATTATTAATAGTGAAAAAAGTAATATTTGAGGTGATTAAATGAAATTCATTTCAAGAGTATTAATATTTTTATGCATTATTTTAATATCAATAATGACAACTGTTAGCTATGCTTCAGATAGTAATAAACTGAGCTGGGACAACATACAAAGGAAGTCTAATACTTTTTTTGCAAGAGGATCATCTGGAACAAGCTTAATAAATGCAAGTGATATGCAACCAGTTGTTATGGGTTTTGCTAATATACTTACTACTATTGGTGCGGTTATAGTATTAATACGGTTTCCTTATTATAGGAATAAAATATATGGTGGCAAGTCCAGATGAAGCGGCTAAACTAAAATCCAAATTAGTCGGACTGACAATTGCGGCCATAATTATTTTAGGAGCATATGGAATTTGGGTATTATTGTCAAAATTTTTTGGAAATATAGTGGGAATGGATCTTCAGTTTAATGAGCCAAGAACAGTAGTAACTCCAGGTACACCAGGAGAACCAGGCATAACAGCAGATCCAAGCTCACCGGGTACACCAGATACGCCAGGCACACCAGATACGCCAAGCACGCCAGATACACCTGCTGAGCCAGACACACCAGGTACACCAGATACACCAGGTGAACTAGAGGATGATCCAGACAAAGAAGGAACAAGACCAAAGCCTCAACCACAGGCAGTGGAGCCTACGAGTGTTTCTTTCGCTGAAGGAAATATTACAATAGAAATAGGAAATAGTCCAACTGTACTTTCTGCATCTATAGAACCATCTAATGCAAATTCAAAAACAAAAATAACATATAGAGTTGTAGATGAAAGCATAGCAACAATTGATAGCCAGACAGGAGAATTACATGCGGTATCAGCTGGTACGACAGTGGTTATTGCTACAACTGAAAATGGAAAAGAAGCCAGAATGACGATTAACGTTAAAAACGGTGCAGAAGCTGACATGGGTGGAATGGAATTGATAAATGGCAACGTAAAATATTGGAGATACATTCCACATATAGAAGATATTGGAACATACAAAAATATACCTCTTATAGTATACTTGCATGGAGGAAATGGTAAAGAAACTAATCCTAACAGCTTTGACGCAATTGGTTATTCTTTACCTAAGTATCTAAAAGATGGTACTTTGAAAGCAAATTCAATAATTGTATCACCAGTAAGCTATTCAACAAGTGCCGTTTTGACGCTTATAAATGATATTAAATCACAATATGATATAGATGAAAGTAATATTTCAATTACAGGACATAGTACAGGCGCATACAATGCATTTAATATAGCAGCAAACAACCAAGATGTATTTAAGACATGTGTACCGGTATCATTAAGATATGCAGGATCATATAGCAAGATTAAATCAATAACTAAATGTGACCTACGATTTATATTTGAGAGCAACTTTGCAGGGTCACCAAAAAGCGAGCAAGAAATGAAAAATATAAAGAAAGAAGTTGACAGACTTAATAATGCTGGAGTATCAAACATAATACGTTATGAAACAATTCCAGGAACAGGACATAATGAAGTAGTTTCATGCTACAATGAAGAATTGATTGAATGGATGATAGGCTCTAACAGAGGTAAAATAGCTAAAAAAAGCAATCAAGCTACAAACAATACAACCAAAGAAACAACAAAAAAAGTTGCAAATCCAACAATTACAACTACTGGAAGATTCAAAGAAGCTGAATCTAAAAATGGATTTAACAAAATTGTGCAAACAACTGTTACTAAAGCAGATAAAAAGACTGCAACAATGAAACTTGGACTAAAAAAGGCTTCAACAGAAACAAATACATTGGTAGTATTTCTCCATGGTTCTGGAGATTCATATACAAGCACCGCTGTAGATAGAAACAATAATCCATTTAAAAGTGGAGAATATACAGCAGATATTATTGTAGTACAAATTCCACACCCATCAGGTGGATCAGTATATACAAAGGTATATTCAGATGATACTACAAATGCTCTTTATGATGGAATTAAAGAATATATTAATGCAGGGTATAAGATTCACATTATTGCATGGAGCATGGGTGGATATGGTGCTATTCGTTTAGCAAATAAAATACTAACACAGGCAGATAATCAGGTACTAATGGTTTCTCTTGATGCAACGCCAAACTTTGGTGGATTAAATAAATCTGAGCAAACATACTATAAAACAGCATGGCTAGGTGCACTAAAATATGAAACAAAATATAAAATGATGAGTTATGTACATACACCAGGCCAAGACAAATATGGAAATTATAATGTTTTTTCAAAATTTAATAAAGACTTGTTAGCAGCACATCAAAACGGAAAATATCCAAACCTTATAAATGTAATATTCTTAGATGATTGCTTACACAATCAAGTAATAGATAAATCAGGCATAGAAAAAATATACAGAGTTGGAAGCACAATGCCAAAATGGGCAACATAAACAAAAAAGACTTAAAAATACTTGAAAAACAAAACAAAATATGCTAAAATAGCAATGTTGATACAAAAACATTGCTATTTTTGTATCATAAAAATCCTTACTCATAGTGTTTGACTATGGGATGTTTAATCCAAAAGGAGGTGCAAAATGATGAATAAATACGAAAGTGTTATCATTATTAATCCTAATTTAGAAGATGCTAAAATAAAAGAGTTAACTGAAAAATTTACTAAATTAGTAGACAAACATGGAAAAGTTGAAAATGTTGAGGATATGGGCAAAAAGAAATTAGCTTACCCAGTACAAAAACAAACAGAAGCTTTCTATGTAGTATTCCATTTCGAGGCTGAACCTGCTTTCATAGCAGAACTTGAAAGAGTATACCGTATTACAGATGAAGTTTTAAAATTCATCGTAGTTAGAAAAGAAGACTAAATAAAAGTCTAGGGGGCTAGAAAGAAGGAAAGGTGGAAATTAAATATGAATAAAATCATTCTAATGGGACGTTTAACAAAGGACCCAGAAACAAGATACACACAAACTAATAATACATTAGTAGCTTCTTTTACGCTCGCAGTAAATCGTAGATTTGCTCGCCAAGGCGAAGAAAGACAAGCAGATTTTATTCCAGTTGTAGCATGGAGCAAAACTGGTGAATTCTGTAGTAAATACTTTAAAAAAGGACAACAAGTAGGTGTCGTTGGAAGACTACAAACAAGAAATTGGGAAGATGAAAACAAGGTAAAACATTATATAACAGAAGTAGTAGCAGAAGAAGCATATTTTGCAGATAGCAAAAGAGATGGAGCAGACGCTGCTGGATTCGAAAACACTTTTGGAGCAGATGTTGCAGCTAATTCAGATTTCTCAGTTACTTCTGATGACGACTTACCATTCTAATAATGAATAGGGGGAAATAAAATGGCTGATAAGAAACAAAATAATAGAAGAAACAACAGAAACAATGGTGATGAAGATTTCAATCCAAAGTTTCGTAAGGTAAGAAAAAAGGTTTGCCCACTTTGCGCTGACAAAAATCTAGTATTAGATTACAAAAATGGAGATCAACTTAGAAAATTCATAAGTGATAAAGGCAAAATATTACCAAGAAGAGCAACAGGAGCTTGCGCAAAACATCAAAGAGATATTACATTAGCTGTAAAAAGAGCAAGACACATTGCAGTATTACCATTCACACAAAACTAATAAATAAACGGTATTCCAAAATATATGGAATACCGTTTTGATATTGTAGAAAAAGGAAAAATATGTTAAAATATATATGTCGAAGGGAGAAACTGCAATGAAAAAAATTATACCAGTAGTAATTGTTTTACTAATAGTTGGGACATTATTAATTTTGCCCAATAATCAAAAAAAAGAAAAAGAGAGTTTTAAAATAGTTACTTCGTTCTATCCAATGTATACAATAGTAAAAAACATTGTAGATGAAACTGAGGGAGTTACAATTGATAACATGGCAAATCACAATATTGGATGCTTGCACAACTATACATTAACAGCTGCTGATCTTAAGAAAATAGAATCTGCTGATATTTTTGTGTTGAATGGATTAGGAATAGAGAATTTTTCTGATAAAATTTTGGAAACATATTCGAATATAAAAACAATAGAAGCAAGCGAAGGAATAAATGATTTAATCGCTGATGAAAACGAAAAAAATGCGCATATATGGGTTAGTATTAGTAAATATATTAAGCAAATAGAAAACGTTAAAAATGGACTAATTAAATACGATCAAGACCATGCTGAAGCATATACAAAAAATGCAAATGAGTATATTGATAAACTAAAAGAATTAAAACAAGAAATAAGTGAAAAAACAAAGAACAAAAAGAAATGCGTATCTTTTAGTGAATCTATTGCATATTTATCAGAAGACTTTAATATTGATATGCTAACAATCGAAACAGAACATGAACAAAATGGTTTATCAGCAGAAAAGCTATCAGACATAATAAAATATGTTAAAGAAAACAATATAAAAAATATTTTAATTGATAAACAAACAGCAGACAATAATGCAAAAGCAGTTGCAAATGAAACAGGTGCTAAAATATATGTATTAGATGCTGTGTTAACTGGAGAAGATGACGCAGAATCATACGTAAACATAATGAAAGAAAATTTAAAAATAGTGGAGAGTATGGAATAAATGGGTAAAGAAGTTGCATGTGGATTTCATTGTATAAAAGCTAAAAACATTGGAGTAACAATAGGGCAAGATGAAATTTTAAAGAATGTAAATTTACATATTCATTGTAAAGAATTAACAGTTATTATAGGTAGAAATGGGGCAGGGAAAACCACTCTATTAAAAGCCCTATTAGGCGAAGTAAAGCATACAGGAAGTATAGAATTTGTTGATACGAAAGAGCATATTGCTAGAAAGTTAAGAATTGGATATGTTCCACAAAGTATTAATGTTGAAAAACATATGCCAACTACAGTATATGACTTATTTGCATCATATATTTCTAATACTCCAATATGGCTAAAAAAAGACAAAAAAGCGGAAACAAAAATTAAGAGCAGTCTTAGAAACTTTGGAGTTGAAAGCCTAATTGATAAAAGTATTGGAGATTTATCTGGTGGAGAAATGCAAAGGGTTTTACTTGCAATAAGCACATATAATGAGCCAAATCTTTTAATATTAGATGAACCAATTTCAGGCATAGACAAAAACGGAATAGCAGTATTTTTTGAATATATAAATAAACTAAAAAAAGAACATGACATGTCTATAATACTTGTGTCACATGATTTAGATTTAGTAGAAAAATATGCAGACAGAGTAATTTTATTAGATAAAACTATTTTAAAAGAAGGAACACCAGTAGATGTATTTTCAAGTACTGAATTTAAAAGGGTATTTGAGTAAGGGGATAAATAATGCAAGAATTAATTAATAATTTTTTAGGTGTATTACCATTTGAATTTTTAAATTACACATTTATGAAAAATGCTTTTATTGCCATATTGCTTGCTACGCCAATCTTTGCGATATTAGGAACAATGATAGTAAATAACAAAATGGCTTTCTTTTCAGATAGCCTTGGACATTCGGCAATATGTGGAATTGCAATAGGAACATTATTTGGAATAACAGATACAAATATTTCGATGATTTTATTTGCTTGTCTTTTTGCAATAGCATTAAACATGGTAAAACACAAGGTAGCATATGGAGCAGATACAATAATAAGTGTTTTTTCATCTATCGCAATTGCTATTGGACTTGCAATTCTTACAGCCCAGGGTAGCTTTAATCAATATTCAAACATATTAGTTGGAGATATTTTAAGTATTAACTGGCATGAAATTGTATATTTATTTATAACATTTGTAATTGTATTTGTAGTATGGTATTATATGTTTAATAAAATACATGCGATAAGCATTAACACAAGCTTAGCAAAGTCAAAGAAAATTAATATAATGCTTGTAGATGATGTTTTTGTAATATTAATTGCAGTGGTAGTTATGGTATCAATTAGATGGGTCGGAATTTTACTTATAAACTCATTACTTATATTACCGGCAGCATCAAGCAGAAACATTGCTAAAAATATGAGACAATATCACTTGATTGCAGTTGCAATTTCTATGTTTTCAGGACTAACAGGCCTTATAATATCATATTATCACAATATACCTACAGGACCTATGATAGTAATAATAGCAGGCATTATTTATTTTATAACATTTGGATTAAAGGATAAAATAAAGGAATAAAAAAAGAAAATATAAAAATAGAGGTATACGTATGAAAAATTATTTTAAAAGAGCAATCAAACAGAAAGGCATTACGCTAATAGCTTTAGTAATTACTGTAATAGTATTACTTATTTTATCAGGAACTGCAATATCCATAAGCACAAGTGAGGATGGCATTTTTACAAAAACTGACAAATCAAATGTGAAGTGGAATAATGGAACATTAAAAGAAGATATATCATTAGCAATGATTATGTACCATGATGAAACTGGTTTAAAAGAAAAACTTGGACACATAGATGGAGCAGAAATTGAAAAAGTGCAAGGTCGTGATGATGCGTATTTAATAACAAAAGGTAATTCAAAAGCAACTGTATATGCTGACGGAGATATTCTAATTGGAGAAACCAGCGTATGGGGTGGGAATAGTGACATAAAGTGTCCAACAATAGTTATAGAAAATGGCAAACACAACTGGTATATAAATTCAGCAGCGGAGTTAAAATTTTTAGCTGATTTTATAAATAATGGGAATAGCCTAACGGGAACAGCAAATGAAAACTTAGCTAATTACGTAACAGGCAGTACAGAAAATATAGTAATGAAACCAGAAGCAACTATATTCTTAATGAAAAATATAGACTTAGGAGCAAGACCAGGAGAAGGTGCAACAGAAGAAGAAAAATGGGAAAACAACACACAGTGGACTCCTATAGGAGCTCAGGCAAGTTATGTAACTAATAAATTAGGGACTTTCGATGGAAATAATTATACTATAAAAGGAGTATATGTAAATCAGAGTACAAGTAACTATATAGGTGGATTATTCAAATATTCAAATTCAATAAAGAATTTAACAATAAAGGATAGTTATGTAAAAGGTAATAATGCAGTTGGAGGAATAGTTGGAACAACCGCAGGGGGAATAATTGAGAACTGTCACAATAATAATTCTACTGTTATTGGATTAGGTAGAATGACTGGAGGCATTGTCGCATATTCACAGTCTAGCATTGAAAAATGTACAAATTCTGGAAACATAAATGGTAATTCACGGATGGGTAGGAGGAATGGCCGGATATATACGCAAATCTGATGGAAATATTAGTAACTGTAACAATTATGGAGCTGTAACTGGTGACAATACAATTGGAGGCATAGTTGGTTATCCAAATGACATTAGCGGAATATATAATTGTACAAATTCTGGCACAATAACAGCTACAAGAGATGCTGGCGGAATAGCAGCATTCACATGGTTCCCCATCGAAAAATGTATAAATTCTGGTGAAGTACACAGTAATTTACGAACTGGAGGAATTACAGGAGAGTCAATCCAAGGTACAGATGGAAAAGAACCTATTATACTAGAATGCTATAATACAGGTAAAATTATTGGTATGGAATTAACTGGAGGAATTTCGGGTATATTATGTTATTTTAGTACAGATAATCCAGAGATTGATGGCCCCAAAATTGAAAATAGCCATAATAGTGGAGATGTTTTTGGAAACATGATGACAGGAGGAATAACAGGGAATATACAGCCAAAAACAGAAATTTTAGGATGTAGTAATATAGGAAACATAAGTGGAACATCTGAACTTGGAGGCATTGCAGGAATGTTTTCGGAAATAGACAATATAAAAAATTCAAGAATCGAAGACAGCTATAATAGCGGAAATATAGCAGGTGTATCGAAAATTGGCGGAATATGTGGATACTTACATGGCACTAGTGGCAAAGCAACCATAAAGCAGTGTTATAATAGAGGCATCATAAATGGTACAGAGAAAATCGGAGAAATAATTGGAATAGAAGAAAATGAGACAAATTTAAATGCGCTTAGTAAGCTCTACTATTTAAGAAATAGTAGAGGACTAAATGCAATAGGAGGAAAAGCAGATAATGAAAGTACAACAGTCCAAATAATGGGAATAGAAAATGACTTTTCTTATGAAGAATTTAAGGCATCTTTGAACAGTTAAAAAAACGAAAGGAGAAACTTTTTATATGGAAGAAATAGAAATGATAACAACAGAAGATAAAATAGCTTTTTTAAAAGGGATAAGTTTATATGATACGGGAAAAATTGTGCGTATTAATAGACAGCGGTATGACGGAAAAAGAAAGAAGAATTTACGAATATGTAGCTAGAGGATATTTGGCAAGAAAAGCAAATCCAGATTCTAGAAGCGATTATTTGGTTGCAGATCTTTGTGGACAAAGCCCAGAAATAGCGATGAGAGATGTAAGAATAGCAAGCCCTGAAATAAAAGAGAAAATTGATAATTTGCGTTTTGCTATAATAAGACAGCAAAAAAGATACGCACCAAGCACACAAGAAGACAAAGAAAAAATGGATAGATGGAAAGCGCGTGCAGCGGCGTTAGGATTGGCAGCTTTAATAGCATTTGCTGGATTTTTAGCAAATAACATTGGAAAGGAAGAACAGGAACCTCGAGGAATGGGAGAACCTGCCGGATTTAGACAGGAAATGAGAGTAGACGTTGAACAACATGATGCTGATTATTGGCTACGACAAAGCCAAGCAACAAATGAAGGGCAAACTCAAAGCCAAAGTGATTATGGAGAGAGATAGAAAAAAACTTACCAAGTTTTACATAAAAATTTGGTAAGTTTTTTTATTCAACTCCCAAGATGCATTTAGCGCGTTTTACGTCTTCAGCAGTTGCATATGGTACATCCTCAAGTTCATACTGCGCACCTAAAGATGCCCATTTATATTTCCCCATACTATGGTATGGAAGGACTTCAACTTTTTGAACATTATTTAAAGTTTGCAAAAAGTGTTTTAGCTTAAGCAAATCTTCTTCTGCATCTGTTATGCCAGGTACTAATACTTGGCGAATCCAAACTGGTATATTTTTTTCATTTAGGTATCTTGCAAATGCAAGTTCTTTTTCATTTGAAAATCCAACCAATTCTTTACATTTGTCTGAATCAATGTGTTTTATATCTAGTAAAACTAAATCTGTATATTTTAAAACTTCTTCTATTTCTGGAGTAATATCAAACATTCCGAGACGTGTCTATGGCAGTATTTATACCATGTTCTTTTAATCTTTTAAATAGTGTTATTAAAAATCTTACTTGCAAAAGAGGCTCCCCACCGGAAACTGTAACACCACCACCTGAAGGGATTATGAAGTTTTTATATCTCATAATCTTATTTACAACATCATCAACATTTGTTATTGCGCCACCAAACATATCCCATGTATCACGATTATGACAATATTTACAATGTAACGCGCAACCTTGAAAGAAGAGGACATATCTTATGCCAGGGCCATCAACAGTGCCCATGGACTCAACAGAGTGAATCCTTGCATAATTATCTGAATCAATCGGTTCCATATGTATACCTCCTTTTTACAAAGCTTCGCAAAACAAGTAATTTGCAACATATACACTAGCGCGAGGGAGAGCTTCTATTTTTTAAGGCGACCCGCTCGGGGGGACCGCTGAGCGCTGTTAAGTACGAAGTACTGTTACAGCGCCAGTGGGAAGAGGGGAGTATTTAAAAAATAGACTCTCCCGGGAGCGGATGTCAAATATACTTATGATATATATTATTTATTTCTTGCTCCTTGTTGTCGCTTCGCTCCATTCGCCTTGGGTCACTTCCACTCGGGGAGCTTCCCTACGCGTCGCTTGAAATAAATAATATATATCACTAAAAAATACAGATATTTGCTCCACTTGCATGAAATTGCACAAATTACTTGTTTTGTGCGAATTATATTTTCTCTTGTATTGTTCTTTTTATTACATCCAATTGTTGTTCTCTTGTAAGCTTTGTAAAGTGAACAGCATATCCTGAAACACGAACAGTAAGTTGAGGATATTTTTCAGGATGCTTCATAGCATCTTCTAAAAGACTTCTATCAAATACATTAACATTTATATGGTGACCTGTATTTTTGAAATATCCATCTAAAAGACTTGTTAGGTTATTTACTCTAGTTTTCATTTCTTTTCCAAGTGTGTTTGGTGTGATTGCAAAGGTGTATGAAATACCATCTTCTGCATAGTAATATGGTAGTTTTGCAATTGAGTTAAGAACTGCAAGAGCACCATTTACATCTCTTCCATGAAGTGGGTTTGCACCAGGTCCAAATGGTTCGCCAGATTTTCTTCCATCTGGAGTACTTCCTGTATTTTTTCCGTATACAACATTGGATGTAATTGTAAGAATTGATAATGTTGGTTTTGCATTTCTGTAAGTGTTATGCTTTTGAAGTTTTCTTAAAAATGTTTTAATTACTTCTACAGCAATGCAATCTACCCTGTCATCATCATTTCCAAATTTAGGAAAGTCACCTTCTGGAATATAATCAACAGCAAGGCCCTCTTCATTTCTAACAACTTTTACTTTTGCATATTTGATTGCAGAAAGAGAATCTGCAACAACAGATAATCCTGCAATACCACATGCCATAGTTCTTATAATATCTTTATCATGTAAAGCCATTTCAAGTGCTTCATAAGAATATTTGTCATGCATATAGTGAATAGCGTTAAGAGCTTTTATATATATTTCAGCAACATATTCTAGCATTGCATCATATTTAGCAATTACTTCATCAAAATCTAGATATTCAGAAGTTATTGGGGCAAACTTAGGAGCAACTTGCTTTCCTGATAGCTCATCTCTACCACCATTTATTGCATAAAGTAACGCTTTGGCAAGGTTTGCTCTTGCACCAAAGAATTGCATTTGTTTGCCAAGTTTCATTGCAGAAACACAGCATGCAATACCATAGTCATCTCCTAAAGTAATTCTCATTAAATCGTCATTTTCGTATTGAATAGAAGAACTTTCGATTGACATTCTTGTAGCATATTTTTTGAAACTCTCAGGTAATCTTGTAGACCACAAAATTGTTAAGTTTGGTTCTGGAGCATGGCCTAGTGTAGTTAGCGTGTGAAGCATTCTAAATGAGTTTTTAGTAACTAAAGTTCTACCGTCAACACCCATGCCACCAATACTTTCAGTAACCCAAACAGGGTCGCCACTAAATAAAGAGTTGTATTCAGGAGCTCTTAAGAAACGAATCATTCTTAATTTCATTACAAAATGATCCATCAATTCTTGAGCTTTTTCTTCAGTAAGAATACCTTTTTTAATATCTCTTTCGATGTAAATATCAATAAATGTTGATGTTCTTCCTAAACTCATTGCAGCACCATTTTGATCTTTAGCTGAACCAAGGTATGCAAAGTAAAGCCATTGAATTGCTTCTTTAGCATTTCCTGCAGGAACAGAAATATCAAAACCATATTTTAAAGCCATAGCTTTTAGAGCTTCTAATGCTGCTATTTGATCAGAAATCTCTTCACGAGAACGAATAACTTCATCTGAAAATTCATCTCTATCTAAAGTAAATAATTCATCTTTTTTCTCTTCAATTAAGAAATCTACACCGTATAATGCAACACGTCTGTAATCTCCAATAATTCTTCCTCTTCCGTAACCATCAGGAAGCCCAGTAAGTAGGTGTGAGCTTCTTGCAGCACGAATATCAGGAGTGTATACTTGGAATACACCATCATTATGTGTTTTTCTTAAATTGTGGTAAACGTATTCAACTTGTTCATCTAATTTAAAGCCATAGCTTTCTGCAGATTTTTCAACAATACGAATTCCACCATTAGGCATAATTGCTCTTTTTAAAGGCTTGTCCGTTTGAAGACCAACAATTTCCTCTAAATCTTTATCTATATATCCTGCATCATATGCATTTATAGCTGAAGGAGTTTTTGTATCTGCATCTAAAACTCCACCATTTTCAGTTTCTTTCTTAAATAAATCAAGAACTTCATCCCATAATTTTTTTGTTTTATTACTAACCGGTGCTAAAAAAGAATCGTCTCCTTCATATGGAGTATAGTTTAATTGTATAAAATCTCTAACATCTATTCTTTTTTGCCAGTCTCCATTATTAAATCCTTGCCATTGTTTAAAATTCATAATCGTATCTCCTTTTTTCTTAAACTGTCTTTTTAAATTTAGTACCATTCTAGCATAATAAATTTTCCGTTACAATTGCAAATGCAACTTTTTTGAAAATGTAATATAAAAGACATAAAACTGTAAAATGTTGTAATATCAGTGCAAACACAAAATGAAGCACAAAAGATAAAACAACAAAAAATACAAAAAACATAATGCGTTTGCAAACGAAAATAGTTAATAATTAATACATATTTTTTGCAAAAAAACGATAAAAAATACTTGCAAAAAATAAAATTCATGATAAAATGAAACAAGAAAATTTGTTTGGAGGAAAGTAGAATGTTTGCATATATTAAAGGTAGCTTAGAAGCAAAAGGAGACAATTATGTTGTAATAGAAACAGGAGGAATTGGGTATAAAGTATTTATGCCGGTTTCTAGTATAGATAAACTAGGGGAAATAGGCCAAAATGTAAAGGTACATACATATTATTATGTAAGAGAGGATGCAATTAATTTATATGGTTTTTGCACAGATGAAGAACTAAAAATGTTTGAATTATTGCTATCAGTAAGTGGAATTGGAGCGAAATCTGCTTTAGGTATTTTAGCAGAAGTAAGCCCTTCAAATTTTGCAATGGCTATAATAACAAATGATGTTTCAAAGCTTGTTAAAATCCCGGGAATAGGTGCAAAAACAGCTCAAAGAATGATATTGGAATTAAAAGATAAAATGAAGACAGTTCAAGCTGTTAATAAAGATGAAAAAGTTGCAGTAGTAATTGAAAGTGAAGAGACAATATCAGAAGCAATGGCTGCTTTACAAATGCTTGGATATAATAGAAAAGAAATTGAAAAAGTATTTGAAAAAATTGACATTAAAAATCTTGGAGTTGAAGATATAATAAGAAAAGCACTCTCAGTTTTAGGGAAATAATTAGTTTTTAAGGAGCTACAAAAATGGTAGATTTAACTAAACCACTTGCATACAGAGTAAGGCCAAAAACATTAGATGAATTTGTAGGGCAAGAACATGTACTTGGAAAAGATAAAATTCTTTACCGTACAATTAAAGCAGATAGGTTATCAAGCATTATTTTATGGGGACCACCTGGATGCGGAAAAACTTCGCTTGCAAAAGTAATAAGCGAAACAACGAAGTATAAATTTATGAGAATAAATGCTGTTACTTCAGGTGTTTCGGATATAAAAAATGCTGTTGAAGAAGCAAAAAATTTCATGTTAAACCCAACAGGCAAATGCATTCTATTTATTGATGAGATACATAGATTTAATAAACTCCAGCAAGATGCATTATTACCTTTTGTTGAAGATGGCACAGTAATATTAATAGGAGCGACTACAGAAAATCCATATTTTGAAGTAAACAAGGCTTTAATATCAAGGTCTATGGTTGTTAGATTAGAGCCACTTTCAAAAGAAAACATTTTACAAGTTTTAAAACATGCTTTAAAAAGTGAAGAAGGATTAGGAACATTTAATGTAAAGATAGAAGATAGTACTTTAGATACTATCGCAGAACTTTCTGGCGGAGATGTTAGAACAGCATTAAATGGCTTAGAAGTAGCTGTGCTTACAACCAAAATGGACAGCGACGGATGCATTACAATTACAGATGAAATTGCAGCAGAAAGCATACAAAAAAAGAAGTCAATGTTTGATAAAAGTGGGGATTCGCATTACGACAATATTAGCGCATTCATAAAATCTATGCGTGGAAGCGATCCAGATGCTGCAGTTTTTTACTTAGCAAGAGCAATAGATGGAGGAGAAGATCCAGTATTTTTAGCAAGAAGAATTACGATTTGTGCATCTGAAGATGTTGGAATGGCAAACCCAAATGCACTTGTAGTAGCAAATAGTGCAATGCAGGCAGTAATGTCAATTGGAATGCCAGAATCAAGAATAATTTTAGCAGAAGCGGCAATATATGTTGCCGAATCAAAAAAATCAAATGCTTCTTATTTAGCAATTGACAAAGCACTAGAAGATGTTAGAACAAAAAATACAGGAGAAATTCCTATGCATATAAGAAATGCACCAGCTGAAGGAATGAAGGAATTTGGATACCATGAAGGATATTTGTATCCACATGACTTCCCAGGACACGTGGTAGAACAACAATACTTACCAGATAAAATGCTAGGAACTAAGTACTACGTAAAAGATGAAAATATTGAATAAAACAAAAAACAATGCAAATTAAAATGCATTGTTTTTTTGTATAAAAGAATTTAATCGAATTATACTAATAATTAGGTGATTTATATGCTTAAAAAAGTGTCAGTTGGATTTATAGCAGGCATTGTTTGTGGAATGTTTGGAGCAGGAGGGGGCATGATTTTAGTACCTGCTTTTACTCATTTGTTTAAAATTGATGAGAAAAAATCACGTGCAACATCTGTATTTGCTATTTTACCAATGATACTTGTTGGTATTATTTTTTATACTAAAGCCAATCACGTTGATATAGAAATTGGATTAAGGTGCGCTTTTGGTGGATTAGTAGGAGGGCTTATAGGAGCTAAAATGTTAAAGAAAGCTTCTAATAACACGCTAAAAATAATTTTCATTTTTTTTATAAGCTATTCATCTATTAAGATGATATTTTTTTAAGGAGAAAAATGGTAGAAGTAGTTACTGGGATTATATCTGGAATTATTAGCCGGAGCGGGTATGGGGGGAGGAGTGATTTTAATACTAGTACTTACCATGTTTTTAGGAATAGAACAGCATGCAGCCCAAGCAACGAATATTATATTTTTTATACCAACTTCGATTATTTCAATTATAATAAACAGCAAACAAAAACTAGTAGATTATAAAATTGGCATAATTATAGCTTTATCAGGTATTATTGGTGCGATTATGGGAGCTAAAATTGCAGGGAAAATAGAAACACAAAATTTAAAGAAATATTTTGGATTTTTTTTAGCATTTATAGCAACATATGAAATTATATGTCTTATTAGGGAGTATATTTCAAATAAAAAAACAAATAATAATAAAAAAGGAGGCTAATAAATATGAGATTTTTAAAAGGAATGATAGTAGGTGGGATGATTGTTGCAGGTACAGCAATGATTTGTGCAGATGGAATGTGTGCAAACAAACATAAAATGATAAAAAAGGGAAAACAGTTTGCAAGAAAGCTAGGAATGCTATAGAGATAATTTTAGGGACGTGTCTAAAAATTACCTATCAAAAGGCAATTTTTAGACACGTCCCTAAAATTATCTCTAGTATTTACACTTTATTCAACAATTTCTGTATTAGCATTATCTCCATTTTCTTCAGACCTATAGTCACCATCAGCTCTATAATCGCAGTCTTTAAAGTCCATGCCTTTTAAGCATTTCCCTTCTCTTTTTGCTTCTGCGCAAATTTTATAGTGTTTTACCTTATTGGCCCATACTTGAAGTTCATATATTTTATCTGGGCAAAGTGGACCAAAAACAAATTCTCCTTCTTTGTCTGTAAACGTATGAGAAACAGGTTTTCTTTCATGCCCATCAATTTCAATTAGCTTTACAACAGCATCTCTTATGGGGTCGCAATAAGCATCTTTAATTATGCCATAGATAACATTTCTGTCATCTTCTGGTAACTTAATATCAATATCAAATTGTTTGCCTTTTTCTATAACACCGTCAACACTAATAATTGGGCACATTTTCTTATCAAATTCCATAACTTAATCATCCTTTCATGTATTTAGCCATATGGCTTAATACATAGTATGACAAAGTTATAGTTTGTGTGAAATTATATATTAAATTCAACCATGACTGCACTATGATCAGTTAGTTTTGTCTTAATTGTTTCAAACTTAACTGCTTGTATACCTTTTGAATAAAACATAGTATCAATACAGCCAACGCCTTCAGCTGAGAACCAAGTGTCTTCTGAATTATCAACTTTGTTCAATAACTTAGATAAAAGTTGATACTCCGGATAAGAGCTTTTCTTTTCGCAAGTGTATTTGTGAGGACCAATTCTTGTAACCCCTACATTAAAGTCACCGCCAACGATTACAATTTCTTCAGGAGGCAATTTCTTTATTACACGAATTAATTCTTTTATAGCAAGAATTCTTTCTTTTTCGTTTGTAGATAAATGCACAGAGAATAAATTTAAACGTGTTGTTCCAAAAGATATTTTATTGTGTAACAAACCTCTTTGCTCGTGGGCATCATCAATAAGCGGCATTAAATAATTTGTAGAATACTCAATTGGAAAACGGCACAACAAACCATCACCGTAAAATCCATTTTTGTATTTGATATTAATACCCATTGAACGATACATCAAACCTACATGCTTACTTAAAGAATAAATCTGGTCTTTGTTATCAACACGCTGAGTATACATATCGATTTCTTGTAGAAAGATTATGTCAGGTTTAAGCTTTTTTAGAAATTCAGCTTGACGTTTTACATCAATTTTATCGTCTAAGCCCTGGCCATGGCACATATTAAAAGTAATTGCTCTCAAAATCACTTTTATCACCTTCCTTTTATTAATATAATTATTATATCAAATAAATCTTACAAATGATATGGAATTTTTAAAAAATTTATGGTATTATTACAAAGACTTTAAATTACTATAATAATTGGAGGAAGCACATGGACAATAGACCAATAGGAATTTTTGACTCTGGTGTAGGCGGGCTTACTGTTTTTTCAGAATTAATAAAAGCATTGCCTAATGAAGACATGATATATTTGGGAGACACAAAGCAATTCCCATATGGAAACAAATCTAAAGATACAATTATTGAATTAACTAAAAAAAATACAGAATTTTTAATCAATAAAGGAGTAAAAGCAGTAGTAATTGCCTGTGGTACAGCAACAAGTCAAGCATTAGACAGTGTATATGAATTATATGATGTACCAGTTATAGGGATAATTGAGCCAACTGTTTTAAGCTTAAACAAAGAAAAACCAAAAACAATTGGAATTATGGCAACAACGGGAACGATTAGAAGCAAAACATGGCAGTTAGAAATAAAAAAACTTATGCCTGATGCGGAAATAATTAGCCAAGCATGTCCTCTACTTGCACAAATGGCTGAAGAAGGCTGGACAGAGAATGATGTAGCAAGGCTTACAATTAAGGAATACGTAAAAGCATTTAAATCTAAACCGGTAGAAAAACTTATATTAGGTTGTACGCACTATCCACTATTTAAAAAGCTTATAGAAGAGGAACTAGGTACAAATACAGAAATTATTGATACAGGAAAAAAAGTAGGTAGCTATTTAGAAACATACCTAAAGGAAACAAAAAGAGAGACAGTGAAGAAAACTAAGCCAGTATATGAGTTTTATTTAACAGATATGGAAAGCCAATTTCTAAAGGTTGCTAACAATATATTGCAAGAAGAAATACAAATTAAAAAAGCTAAAATACGAATTTAAACACATGACATATTTATGTTTTTATAAGCATAAGATATTACTAATTGGAAGGTGTATCTTATGCTTATTTTGTTTAGTAAAGAGAAAATCGTATCTTATTTTATAGCATTTTCAACTATAGTATTTCTACTATGCTTATCTGCAACAAACATATATAAACAAGAGACTGTAGAGTCATCTAGTAAAGCAACATACTATAATAATACAAATCATAAAAATGTTATAGTTGATTCTGAATAATTAAATTAAATGTTTGACAAAAAGAAAAAATTACAAAAAAAGTAAAAAAATAGCATTTTATGTAGACAAAACCAAAAAAATATGGTATAATAACAGAGTATTATGAATATTCTAAAGCAAAATAATCTTTACTATAATAAACAATAGAAAAAAGGGAGGAAAATATTTTGATACCAAATTATTCAGAAAACAACCACTTAATATTAGTGGGAAAAGTTGCTAGCGAAAAAACATTTAGCCATGAGGTTTATGGAGAAAAATTCTATTCATTTAATCTAGAAGTACCAAGACTAAGCGAAACTTCAGACGTAATTCCAGTTACAATTTCTGAAAGATTAATAACAGAAGAACTTAACATTGGAAAGAAAGTAGTAGTTGAAGGACAATTCCGTTCTTATAATGGATATGAAAACGAAAAGAACAAGTTGGTGCTTACGGTTTTTGCAAAAGAGATTACATTTAAGCCTGAAGAAGAATCTGAAGAAGACAAAGAATTAACATCAAATGAAGTCGTTTTAAGCGGATACATATGCAAGAAACCAATTTACAGACAAACTCCATTTAAACGTGAAATTGCAGACATTCTTTTAGCAGTAAACAGAGCATACAATAAGTCAGACTATATTCCATGTATTGCATGGGGAAGAAATGCAAGATTTTGTCAAAACATTGAAGTTGGAACTGAAGCAAAAATTGTTGGACGTGTACAATCAAGAGGGTATGAAAAGAAACTTGAAGATGGCACTGTTTTAAACAAGGTAGCTTATGAAGTTTCAATAATAAGCATGGAAGTTATTAACAAAGAAGAAAATGAAAACAAAGAAGAAAATCAAGAAGAAAATCAGGAAGCTATATAACTTATAAAAGAGTGGTGATGTACGTATAAACATCACTGCTTTTTTTTTTGCTCAAAATTATTTATTTATTTATATTGCAATAAATATTACTGTTATGATAATATGTAATAGAAACTGTAATATAAAAACAGAAAGGAATGCAAAGTAAAATATGGAAAACAAAGTTAAGTTAAAATTTAATATTATGGCAGTAATATTAATAGCAATTTTTGCTATAAGTGTTACCCCTATAACGTTACAAAATGACACATTTTATACGATAAAAATTGGAGAATATATATTGGAAAATGGTATTACAATGCAAGATCCATTTTCTTGGCATGAAAACCTTCCATATACATTTCCACACTGGGCATATGATGTTGCAACATATCTCGTTTATAATGCTGGAGGATATTTAGGAATATATATTGCAACTTGTGCTTTATCTGCGCTATTGGGTATTGCTGTATATTTTACAAATACAAAACTAACGAAAAATAATCTTATATCATTTGTACTAACAATAGGTGTTATATATCTTTTAAAAGACTATATAGCAGCAAGAGCACAGCTGGTAACATTTACGTTGTTCATATTAACAATTTTCTTTATAGAAAAGTTTTTAGAAACTAAAAAGAAGAGATATGCTGCCGGATTAATAATAATTCCAATTATTATTGCAAATATACATTTAGCAGTATGGCCATTCTATTTTATTCTTTTTATGCCATATATAGCAGAATACATTATTTCAAATTTATTAGTAGTAGACATATATTTCCGTAACTATAAAATAAAGAAATTACGCAAGCAACTTCTAAAAGAAACACTTGTAGAAAAAACGGAAGAATTAAAAAGTAAGATAGAATCATTGGAAAAAAATAATGAGAATAGCAAAAATAGAAGAGAAAAAATTGATAATAATGCATATAAGCTTGTAGTAAGAAAAAATGACAATGTAAAATGGTTAATAATAATAATGATGATATGCATATTCACTGGACTATTAACACCATTACATGGTACACCATATACATATTTGATTAAGACAATGGAAGGAAATACAACACAGTTTATTAATGAACACTTACCACTTACTTTAATAAATGACGTGCCATTTATGATAGTTATAATTTTCTTCTTGGCAATTCTTCTTTTTACAGATACAAAAATAAAATTATGCGATTTCTTTATGATTGCAGGCTTACTACTTTTATCTTTTAAGACACGAAGACAAACGTCTATGTACATATTAATTGGATCTGTTGTATTGAACAGACTTATAACTACATGGTTTTCAAAGTATGACAGAAATGGTGTAACTCAGTTTACAAAACTAATGGTATCTTGGATGGGGAAAATAATAACCATCATGGTTATGGCAATTTTAACGATTCCTATGATTAATAGCCATATAGGAAATACATTTATAGATGAAGCAGCATATCCTACAAAAGCAGCAGAGTTTATTAAAGAAAATATTGATATGAGCCAAATGAGATTATACAATGAATATAATTACGGAAGCTATTTATTAATGCAAGATATTCCTGTATTTATTGATTCTAGAGCAGACTTATATACTCCAGAATTTAATGGAACAGAGGACATATTCTCTGATTTTATTGATACAAATAATATAGGAGTGTATTACGAATTAAAATTTGAAGAATACAAAATAACACATGTAATCTTACAAAAAAATACTAAATTAAATATGTTTATTTCAAGAGACGAAAAATATAAAGAATTATATTCAGATAGCTATTTTGTTATTTATGAAAGAGGAGTACAAGAGTGAAAAAAGAAGAGAGGATAAAGGCATATATAAAAATTGGCTTATTAACATGCATTATTATTCTTTTAGATCAGGCAATAAAGCTAATTGTGCCTAGAACTGAGCAAATAATAATTCCTCGGATTCTTAAAGCTTACATATGCGGAAAACACAGGAGGAGCCTTTAGCATTGCAAGTGGAAGCTTATGGCAAATAATACTTATAAATCTTATAATCATTGGAATGATTGTAAGATTTATAAGTGCACAGCTTGATAAACTAGATAAATTCACCCAAATTTCATTAAGTCTTGTATTAGCAGGAGGAATAAGCAATTTACTTGATAGAATTATTAGAGGATTTGTTGTGGACTATATAAATATTAAAGACTTTTTTCAATTTCCAATTTTTAATTTAGCTGATATTTGTATTGTGTGTGGTTGGATTGCATTTATAGTACTCACAATAAAATATATGAGGAAAAAAGAATAAAATAATGGAGGCTAAAATTATGAGAGATTTAATCACCATTTTAGGAGTACCTATAGATAATATTACTAAAGAAGAAGCTGGTGAAATAACACTAAATCTTATAAAAGAAAGCAATAAATCGTGTAAAATGATTTTTGCACCTAACACAGAGTTTGTAATGAAAGCACAAAAAGATAAAGAATTTTTCGATTTATTGAAACTTTCCTCATTATCCACACCTGACAGTGTTGGAATTATGCTAGGCGCAAAAATGCAAAAAAAGAAATTTAAGGAAAGAATTCCACGGACAAGCATATTTTAGAGAAGTTTTTAGAAGACGGAGAAATTGAAGGACTAACCTTTTATCTTTTAGGTGGTATGCCTGGAATACCTGAAAAGACTAAAGAAAACTTATTAACAATTTTTCCAAATGTTAAAATTGTTGGAGTTCATGATGGCTTTTTAACAGAAGAAACAGAAAAAGAAGTAATAGATGAGATAAACAGCTTGCAACCTAATGTACTATTTGTTGCAATGGGAGCACCAAAGCAGGAAAAATGGATATATGCTCATAAAGATGAATTAAAAGTTGATGTTGCTGCTGGACAAGGTGGAACATTTGACTATGAAGCAGGAAGAATAAAAAGAGCTCCTAAGGTTATTCAAAAGATAGGAATGGAATGGCTTTGGAGACTTGCAAAAGAGCCTAAAAGAATAGTAAGAATGAGTGTATTACCAGTATATGTTTTAAAACTTCTATTTAAAAAAGACAAAACAAAAGGAAAATTCGATGAGTAAAGACTTAGAATTAAAGAGGGAATTTATATGAAAAATGAAACGAATTGGACTTTTAATGACAATGAGCAAAGACTAGACAAGGCAATTCCAATATTAGACGAATCACTTTCAAGAGCAACAGCACAAAGAATGATAGATGAAGGTAAAATACTTGTAAATGGAAAAAAACAAAAGGGATCATACGCAGTAAAAAAAGGAGATATAATAACTATAGAAAAAGAAGAGCTAAAAGAGGTTGATGCAAAGCCAGAAGAAATTCCATTAGAAGTAGTTTATGATGATAAAGATATTATTGTTGTAAATAAACCAAAAGGATTAGTAGTTCATCCACGGAAATGGAAATCCGGATGGAACTCTTGTAAATGCAATACTAGCAATATGTAAAGGAAGCCTTTCAGGTATAGGAGGCAAAATTAGGCCAGGAATAGTACACAGACTAGATAAAGACACTTCTGGATTACTAATTGTTGCAAAAAATGACAAAGCTCATATTGCTATGTCTGAACAAATAAAAAACAGAGAAGTCAAAAAAACGTATATAGCTCTGGTAAGAGGAATTGTAAAGGAAAACGAAGCAACGATAAATATGCCAATTGGACGCTCAGAAAAAGACAGAAAAAAGATGGCAGTTAAAAAAAATGGAAAACAAGCTATTACACATTTTAAAGTATTAGAAAGATATAAAGAAGGCTATACTCTTTTAGAGGTTAATATTGAAACGGGAAGAACCCATCAAATAAGGGTGCATCTTTCAGAAATTGGCTATCCTGTTGTAGGAGATGAAGTTTACTCTAATGGAAAAAATCCTTTTGGAGTACATGGACAACTACTTCATGCTAAACGACTAGAGTTTAAGCATCCAATAACAGGAGAAAATCTTACGCTAGAAGCGGAAGTACCGCAAGAATTTTTAAACATACTAAAAGGACTACAAAAGGCATAAAAATATTCCGGCATAAGCTCTATGCCGGAACAATTTAAGCTTTTCTATTTTGAAACAAGAAAAACTAATATAATATATATGCAAACTTACAAAAAATATACTATAAAAAGGGTGAAAAAATGGAAGAAATTCGTTTGCAAAAGTTTTTAGCAGAAGCAGGAGTGGCATCAAGAAGAAAGTGTGAAGAACTGATTATAAATGGCAAAATAAAAGTAAACGGTAATACTGCAAAACTGGGAGATAAAGTGTGCCCAGAAAAAGATATAGTAATATTTAACCGGAAAAATAATAAAATGCGAAACGGAAAAAGTTTATATTTTACTAAATAAACCAACAGGATATGTTACAACTGCAAAAGACCAGTTTGGAAGGAAAACAGTACTAGATATAGTGAATGTAAAAGAAAGGATTGTTCCGGTTGGTAGGCTTGATATGGATACATCAGGAGCGTTAATATTAAGCAATGACGGAGATTTTATATTTCAAGTTACGCACCCAAAACATGAAATTAATAAAACATATGTAGCTAAAATTAATGGAAAAATAAATAAAGAACAAATAGAAACTTTAAAAAATGGAGTAAAAATAGATGATTATATAACAAGGCCTGCTCAAGTTAAATTGCTAGAATGTAATCAAGATTCAAGTACTTTGGAGATAGTAATACATGAGGGAAAAAACAGGCAAATAAGAAAGATGATAGAGGCTATAGGGAAGAAAACATTAGCACTTGAAAGAACAAAAATAGGGGAATTAAAGATTAATGATTTAAAAACGGGACAATGGAGATATCTAAAAATACAAGAGGTAGACAAATTAATTAATAAGTGATAAAATAGTTGTGTAATAAAGAGGAGGAGCATTATGATAGAAGATAACGAAATAAAAACGACAATTTCTCCGTTTGCAATAAGAAAAGATGAGATAAAGAAATTTGATGGAAAAGACGGATATGTGTCTATGAACCAAATTGTTCATAAAATTAATATTGGGCACATTACAGATGTACATTTTGCAATAATTGAAGCAGTAAATGAATTTGAATTTATTACATCAAGACAGCTTTTCCAAGTGCTAACGCAAAAAGGAGTAGAGATTGCAAGCCAAGATAAATTAAATGACAGAATAGAACAACTAATAAAAACAAAGATATTAACAAGATATTACTTTTCTTCAGAAAATGGAGATTGTACATATAGAGTTTATTGTTTGGAGAAAATGGGCAAATATTTATTAACCTCAAGAGACATAGAATGTAAATGGCAACCAACAGACAATGTTAAACCTGTAAGCATGATAAAGAAACGTCTAGCAGGGAATCAAACAATTCTAGCTTATTTAAGAAAAGTTAAAGCATATGATAGTTATTCTGTAAAACCAACCTTAAATGCTAAGCAAATGGGTAAAACGTTTAGAGCTAATGGTGGAATAAAACTTACAAAGAACGGAAAATCAATAGAATTGATTTTTGAGGTAGTACGTAGAGAAGAAGAATGGGAAGAGAGATTCGCAGAAAGAATGCGTATGTATCAAGATTTTTATGAAAACTTTGTGTCAGGGGATTCAGACTATGAAAAGATTCCACAACTTATATTCATATGTGAAGATGAAAAACATATGGTAGAAACGTTTAGAGAAATCGTAAAGAACAAACTAGAATTAAGTAAAATTAAAATGTATTTTTCAACAGATTTAAGACAAAATAATGATACATTAGATAAAACATTAGTTGAATTCAAGCTAGATGAAAGTACAAACAAATACAAAATGGAAGAACCAGAAATAAAATTATTAGGAATGTAAATAAAAAAGAAACGTTTGAGATTGTCCCAAACGTTTCTCTTTTTAGTATTAAGATTTTTTATTGTCGTCATTTTTCTTGTTTTTTAAATCGATAGAAATTCCATCTGTGCTATTTAAGAAGAAATATCCATCAGCAACATCATGTTGAATTGGATCAAAATCGTCATCTGAATCATTTAAGAAAGAATCTCTCTTACTTGTTTCTATACCAGGTTCATGAGGTTTCTTAGACTCATCATATATTCCACTAGTATATTTGAAGAAATTAAATGTTTTGTCGTTTTGTTTTTCTTTATATTTTGATTCCAAGAAATCAACTTTACCAGGGCCAATTAAAGCTTTACCTTTTGCATTTCTAATCTTATAAGCACACTCTTTAAACTTTAACTTAGATAGCTTATCAGCCATGAAGTATTCTTTCCAGCCCCATTTGATTCCAGCAAGTTTTGGATCATATTCACCTTTTGCTGTATCGTAAGAATCATTCCATTGCCATTCCCTGTGTTTACCAAATTCTAATTCCCACCATTTGTTTTCATCTGGAGTGTTTCCACCGAAAACAAGTTTCGAAGATGAGTTTCCAAGAATTATTTCTCTATAATTATCTTTACCTGATGCACCGAACTGTGATAAACCTTGAGCAGATATAACAGTTCCAACACGGTATTTTCTATATAGTGTAAATATTGGTACTGTTGACTTGCACATGAAATCAGGAAATTCGTCTATATATAAGAAATGTGGTATTCTAGTTTTTTCATTTCCTGGTCTTGTAAGTACTGAGTATTGCATCAATAGTAAAACGAATAATCCAAATGCTTGATGTGCTGTGGCACCTAAATCGCCTCTTCTTGTACAAACTAATGTAACTTCACCGTTAGCTAAAGCATCATCAAAATTAATATTGTGAGTTCTATTACATAAAATATTTCTAACTCCCGGATATCTAAGCAAATTGTCTAATTGAGTTGTAGCAGGAGATATAAATTTTTCTGTATCAGCTCTACCAGAGCTGTTTTTATAGAAATTCTTTTTAAAATATGAAAGCAATATGCTGTACTTTTGAGCTAATACTTCATCAGATTCCATTTGCTTGCACATTTTTTCTACTAAATCAAAATCACCCATTAAAGCAAGTAAATCCTCTAGATTTGGCAAGGTTCCTTGATGAGTAAGTGGATATACTTCTTTTAAAAGAATACACAAGTTTTCAACAACTTGAACAACAACATTCTCACGAAAAGCTTCTTCTACGTCTACTCTATTTGATACATACATTCCTTTTAAAACTGAAGAAATTGCAATTGCTGTTTTAATTGGATCTTTATGTACGAATGGGTTTGTACCAATTGAATCAGGATTTGAAGGATCTACTATATTAACTGATATATTATAGTTATTAGCAACGTCTAACATACGATTAGTTGATTCGTAATCTGGTGCTAAATATGTAATTCCTAAATCACGGTATACAAATTTATCATCAGAAGCATTGTAAATTAATCTTTTAAAATATGCTTTATATATTTTAGATTTGTTTTGATTTGGCTTTATCATATTTAGTGAGAAATTCTTATTCATATATTCGTTATCATAAGGAGAGTTAAGTGAAGCTACACCTGATCTTAAAGCAGCAAATCCCATTTCTTTAGCAACTTCTTTATAGAAATGTTTCTTTTCCATATCTCTTGCTATCATAGGCTCAAACACCATAGTTGTCTTGCCAGTTCCTGAACCACCAACGATTAAAGTTGATTCATAACGTCTGTTTTCTGGAACTTTAACATTTTTACCAGTATCTTTATCTTTACACAATGTTATTTCACATGAATAAGGTCCTACAATTGATTCATCTGGAGGAGCTAAATCTATTCCACCATAATCTTGAATAGAATCTTTCCATTTTTTTGTATCGTTTACACCAAGGAATAACCATTTGAATACAGGATAGAATGTTGCAACTGGTAAATACAAAGCAATAGCAGAAAAAGCCGGATGAATTAAATCGCTAAAGTCTGCGATTATACCAGTAAAGTTAGGAACAAATGTTAAAAGTACCCAACATCCTGCGTTAAACCATTGAACGAACATTGAAAGTGCAATTATGTATAAAGAAATACAATATACATAAAAGAAAGACAATTTCATTTTTGACCCTTTAACGAACTTAGATGCAAATGAAAAACAAAAAGCAAACACAGGACAAGCAAGAGCCAACGTATACTGAATTGCTCCCCAATAAGAAGAAGCAACACCAGTAAGTCCCATGAATACAAGTTCTATAAGACGGTCAACAACGATATACACAGTTATCAATGATAAAACATAAGTTGCAAAAGTGTTTCGATCAGTTTTTAAAAACTTAAGAAATTTATCTATGTATTTCACGTTTTTTACTCCTCTACTAAATTTTTTTCTACATATATATTATCTAACAAAATCGACAAAAAAACAAGTCTTTTAAGGAAATTTCTCGATTTTAAATAGCCAAATATAGAATAAAATACAATTCAAGCATAAAAATTATAAACTTCAATATGATTTTTATAAAAGGAGTGCATTATAGATTGAAGAAAAAAACTAAAAAAGAGAACCTGATATTAGGGATTGTAGCAATTACATTTTCTCAAATTATAGTGAAAATTCTTGGCTTAGTGTATAAAATGTATTTGACAAATCATGAAGGATTTGGTGATGCTGGAAATGCAATTTATGGCAGCGGATTTCAAATATATACTATACTACTCACAATTTCCTCTATTGGTGTGCCAAGTGCTATAGCAAAACTGATTTCAGCAAAATTGGCAATAGGTGACAATAGAGGTGCGCATCGAATTTTTAAAGTGTGCTTCGTGATTTTTTCTTTAATTGGAATAGGTGGAAGCACATTATTATTTGTAGGTGCAGGATTTATATCAAAAACCTTACTTCAAATACCAGAAGCGGAACTTACACTTGTCACTTTATCACCATCAGTCTTTTTTGTAACAATTTCATCTGTGATAAAAGGCTATTTCAATGGAAGAGGAGAATTAAAAGCAACTGCAAAATCGCAAACGTTTGAACAAATTTTTAAAACAATTTTTACTGTGGCTATTGTAGAGATTACAAGTAAACTATTCTTAAATAAAACATATATAATGGCGGCTGGAGCAAATTTAGCAACCACCATAGCCACATTTTTTGGAATGTCATATTTATTTCTGTATTACAAATTAAAAAGTAAAGAAATATGGCAAGATGTAAATTTATCTGAACAACATAGATTGGCAAAAGCAAAAACAATTATAAGGCAAATTTTGATGTTATCAGTGCCTATAACTTTTACAGCTTTACTTGGGGCTTTAACAAAAAATATTGATGCAATTACAGTAGTAAGAGGCTTAAAAAATATTATGACAGAAGCAGAAGCAAAAACTCAATATGGGATTTTAACAGGGAAGATAGATACTTTAGTAATGTTTCCGTTATCATTAAATATTGCTCTTAGTATTGCCATTGTTCCTAAAATATCTTCACTAAATGCAAGAAGAAAATTGGAATCTATAAATAACAAAATATCATATGCTATTTTACTAACTGAACTAATAAGCATACCGTCGACTGTTCGGCATGTCTGTATTTGCAAAACCAATCTTAGAATTACTTTTTCCTAATGCAGTATCAGGTAGCGATATCTTGCAAATTAGCTCAATAAACATTGCTTTGTTGATGCTTACTCAAACAATAAATGGAGTGTTACAAGGACTAGGAAAAGTATATGCGCCTACTATTGGTATAGCTATTCGGAATTATTTTTAAATTTATCTTAAATGTCGTCTTAATTCCAATACCACAACTTGGAATAAAAGGAGCAGTTATTGGCTCATGTGTATGTCATTTTACAGCACTTTTGTATGAATATACGGTATTAAAAAAGAGCATAAAGTTTAAATTACCACTTAGCAAATGTGTGTTAAAGCCTATAGTTGCAACAGCTATAATGATAGCATCAGCTTATTTAATATATTTTAAACTAGACAAAATAATCTCTAATAAAATATCTTGCGTAATAGCAATTTCATTTGGAGCAATTATATATTGTATTATGATTGTAAAATTAAAAATATTTGATAAAGAAGAAATAAAGCTGTTTCCTTACGGAGAAAAAATATACAGTTTTTTAATAAAATACAAAATTGCATAAATGACTAAAAACACATAGTAATAGCCAATTTCCCAAGACATACATGCTAAAACCTTACGGAAAGAGCAACTACACAAAAAAATAAAATAAAAAAAAGAAGGATTTTGACTAATAATGGCGAATAAATACATTGTAGATAAAATTCTACATAAAAAACGAAATCTTATAGGAGGTAATTTTAAGATGAACAAAGCTGAATTAGTAGCAGCAGTAGCTGCAAAAACAGGAAGCACAAAGAAAAGTGCTGAAGCAACAGTTAATTCTTTCGTTACTGTTGTTACAGAATCATTAAAAAAAGGAGATAAAGTTCAATTAGTTGGATTTGGATCTTTCGAAGTAAGAAAAAGAGCTGCTAGAAAAGGAAGAAATCCACAAACAAAGGCAGAAATCAAAATACCTGCATCAAAAGCTCCAGTATTCAAAGCTGGTAAAGCATTAAAAGATTTAGTTAATAAAAGATAATATTATAAATAAATCATAAAAGATAGGTTTTACACCTATCTTTTTTTTTATTATAGAAAACTTTTGATTTTAGCATTAAAATCCTTGTATCCCACACTATGAGCGCATATGCTTGACTTTTTAGGCTTAAAATGTTATAATATAATTAGTATTTATGGGCATTTTGCCCAAAGAATTTATTTAGGAGGTATAAGTATGTGCAAAAAAATTTTTGTGATGCTGTTTATATTCTTCTGTATGATTAGTTTACTAAATTTAAATAAGGCAAGTGCCGCAATAAATGTAAAGCCAGTGGTATTAAGCGATGGTGGAGGAGTATGTAGACATACATATGTTAATAAAGCTCTTCCTAAATATATAAAGTCTTATGCAACGTGTACAAGACCTGCTGTTTATTACAAGAGCTGTTCTAAATGTGGAGCAAGGGGAACAGGTACATTTACATCAGGAAGTGCATTAGGACATCAGCTTTCAACACCGAGAATGGCATCTAATTTAAAATCTGCAGCAACGTGTACAACTCCTGCAGTATACTATAAATATTGTTTAAGATGCAGACAGAATGTTAGTGTGACATTTACATACGGGAAATCACTAGGACATAACTATATAGAAAATAAAAATCCAAAATATATAAAATCATATGCAACATGTGAAAACCCAGCTGTATACTATAAGAGCTGCTCTAGATGTGGCCAAAAAGGAACGGCAACATTCACATCAGGGGAAGCATTAGGACATGAATTATCAATGCCAAGATGGGGATCAAATTTAAAATCTGCAGCAACATGCACAAATCCTGCAGTATACTATAAATATTGTTTAAGATGCAGACAGAATGTTGATGAAACATTTACATATGGTAAAGCATTAGGACATGAATTTGGAAACGGAAATGAATGCTCAAGATGTGGGCTAAAAAGAGTACAGGAGCCTGAGTATACAGTTAGATATATATTTGGCAGACCAACAAGCGCTGACCTAACATGGATGAGCGATGACACATGGACTGTCGCAGAAAGGTATACTGTTGTGACTGCTGTGCCAGGAGAAGATGGTGGAGGATATACTCATGGCCATACAGGATCGGCTATAACTCTTACAGAACATCAGGCAATGTATGAAGCTGGACTTGAAAGAGGAAGGCAATGGGCCATGGAAGCAAATAGTTCAGAAATTGTGTGCCTAACTTTATATAGTCAAGCAGGAGAATGGGGATTAGGATTTATAGAAGGAGTGTATGCTGCAAATCCAGAACTAATGCCAAATTTGCAAGTTAATCTTGTATCAGCAATGGTTTATGTACCATCTGCAGGAATTAAATCAGATCCTGGAAGCGGAAGAGGACGTGCTTGGGCGAATAGAATGCAGGTGTATGCAGCAGAGGGAGCAAACTTTGATGTTTTCTATACGACAGAAGGTGGTGTCAACAATCCGGATAAAACAACTCAAGAAGCAATAAGTAGCTTAGGCACAGGCTATTCAGACAATATTAGATTCCACAACTTAAGAGTAGGACATTCATATGAAGATGATTGGAATCAACTTGAAAACTATAGTGAAATTTGGAATAATGATAATTTAATTCAAAACAGATAAGAATTACATTAATTAAGCAATTATAAAAATGAAGAGTGTAAATAAGTACACTCTTCATTTTAAAGTTAAATAAGCAAAAATATAAATTGTAAATAAAGTATTGACAAATTAAACTCAAGAGTAGTATAATAATTTTTGTCAATTTAAATATGCAGATGTGGCGGAACTGGCAGACGCACAGGACTTAAAATCCTGCGGACGAATAATCCGTATCGGTTCGATTCCGATCATCTGCACCAAAGAAATAGACCATAGCAAAGCTATGGTCTATTTCTTTAATATATGATAAAATGCTTTTAATAAAATTAAAATTAGGAGGAAATATAAATGGATGATATATTACTGTTTGCAATTATTTTTTCAGGAGTTTGGGCATTAATTGGAGTTGTTTTTCTTATAATTGGTATAGTAATGCATAATAATAGAAAAAGAAAAAATGTTAATTGCACCTCAAGCACATATGGAAAAGTAATTGATTTGGTTAGACACAAAAGTACAAGCATGGATTATTATGATCCATGTTTGTATCCTGTAATTGAATATAATGTAGGTGAACAAAAATTTATAAAAGAGTATAATTATGGAAGCACTAACCCAAGACATTTAATAGGACGAAGAATAGAAGTACATTATAATCCAGAGAATTATAATGAATACTATATAGCAGAAGATACTATTCCAACAAAATTAGCAAAAATTTTTACTTTTGTTGGAATAGCAGCAATAGCTGTGGCTGTAGCTTCTGCAATATTAATACTAGGTTTATTTAATTAATTGTAATTATTGAAACAAAGGGGACGTAAAAAATACCAATTTAAATTTCTGTTGACAGGAAATTTGTATTAAAATATAATAATTTTGAATTAAAATAAAGAGAAAAAGGGGAGGTTATTATAATGAAATTAAAACTGTTCAGCTTAATAGTTATTTGCTTATTCATGTGCCTTATTTTAACTGGTTGTGGAGAAACGAATGACAATTTGGCTATTAGTGATAGCAACCCAACTAGTCCAAATGACACAACTGAACAACAGGATACTTCAAATATTTCTGATAACGAAAAGAAAATGAGAAAAATGGCAGACACGTGGATGAGCATGGCAAAAAATGTGGATTTGCGTTGGAGAAGGGAGGTAAAAAACTCAAATGAATATGCAATTACGGACGAATATAAAAGAGGCAATAATGGAATGCTATATTGGGTAGAAGAATTAAATGAGAAAGGTAAATTAATTACACCTGAAAATGATGGCTTGGGCAATGAGTACTATTATTACCATTTTCTAGGCGATTACAAATGGAAATCTTATGTATATTTTAGTGATGGTACTTGGGATCGTTGGTATTTTAATGGAAACTACCCAGCAAGCCCACAAATTTACTGCATGGGAAGGCCATGGAATATTTTGGATAAATATTCAAATGAACATGAAACTATAAAAATTGAAGGTGTAGGAGAAGTTGATACAGTAAAGGGCGTGGATGATGAAGGATATACATATTATTATTCAAAAAAATTAAATATGAATGTTAAGATTGAAAATAATGTACAAACTTGGTGCTTGACAAAATTTGATACAAAAGTATCTTCAAGCTTTCCACGAGCATTACCTAATATGGATGCTGTAGATGCTAAATCTGCAGAAAGCAACGGAAAAATCAAATTTGGTGACTAATTCCAATACAAAAACTGTAGATTATTACATAGATGAAAATGGAGAGTTAGAAATATATGATGACTAAACTATGTACAGCAAAACAATTGACATAAGAAAAAAAATTTATTATACTATGCATATTACAAAATATTGGAGGGAGCAATGAAGGGACTAGTTTTATTAGGAGCTTTTTTAGCGCTCGTACGGCGTCATTTTCATATACGATGCAAGGCCAATAAGCAGAAAGACATTTGGATTTGGAGACCAAAATGAAGCAAGTATGGGATTAAAAATACTTGGATTTATAATAAGTTTAATTGGAGCGCTTCTAGTATATTTCAATATTTAGACAAAATCATATTGCATTTTTGCAAAAAATATAGTAAAATATTACCATATTAAAAACGATGAAGAAGAGGAGTATGTTTATACTTTTGCAAGAGATAAAGAGTCACCGGCTGAGAGCTCTTTTCAAAACAGGTAAACAGAAGGTAGCTTTGGAGTTGGAATAGTGAAATTAAAAAGTAGCTATTACCCGTCTAGGAGACGTTAAGAACCTATGAAAGATGCTTTTTTTAAAAAAGCAATTAAGGTGGTACCGTGAGATTTAATCTCGCCCTTATGTTGAGGGCGAGATTTTTGATTTTTATAAGGAGGAAGAAAATGAAAACTGGAAAATTAGAGGATAGATTTAATCCGAGTGAATTTGAAAACAAAATTTATGAAAATTGGGAAGAAAGTGGATATTTTAAACCATCAGATGACAAAACAAAGAAGCCATACACAATAGTAATTCCACCACCAAACATTACAGGAAAGCTACACATGGGACATGCACTTGATGAAACATATCAAGATATTTTAATTAGATATAAAAGAATGTGTGGATATAACGCATTATGGGTTCCAGGAACAGACCATGCAGCAATTGCTACAGAAGTTAAAATAGTAGCAAAAATGAAAGAAGAAGGAATTAGCAAAGAAGATTTAGGAAGAGAAGGATTCTTAAAACGTGCATGGGAATGGAAAAAAGAATATGGTGGAACAATATCAAAACAACTACGTAAATTAGGATGTTCATGCGACTGGTCAAGAGAAAGATTTACCATGGACGAAGGACTTTCAAATGCAGTAAACATTGTATTTGAAAACTTATACAATAAAGGATACATATACCGTGGAAAGAGAATGATAACATGGTGTCCAAGTTGCCATACATCATTATCAGATGCTGAAGTTGAATATGAAGATGAAGATACACATTTATGGCATATAAGATATAGCTCACCAGATGGCAAATACAGTGTTGTAGTTGCAACAACAAGACCAGAGACAATGTTTGGAGATACAGCTGTTGCAGTACACCCAGATGATGAAAGATATAAAGACCTAGTTGGAAAAACAGTAGTACTTCCAATTATGAACAAAGAAATTCCAATAATAGCAGATGAATTTGTAGAAAAAGAATTTGGTACTGGTGTTGTAAAGATTACACCAGCACACGATCCAAACGACTATGAAGCAGGATTACGCCACAATCTACCAATTGTTGACGTATTTGATTCAGAATACAATATGAATGACTTAGTACCAGAGTACAAAGGAATGGACGTAATTTCTGCAAGAAAGAAAGTTGTAGAACAGTTAGAAAAACTTGGCGTTTTAGTAAAAATAGAAGACTACAAACATAGTGTAGGAACATGCTACCGTTGCCATAGCAAAGTAGAACCAAAGATCTCTGAGCAATGGTTTGTTAAAATGGACAAGCTTGCAGAACCTGCAATTAAAGCAGTTAAAGATGGTGAAGTTAAATTTACTCCAGAAAGATTTGACAAAGTATACTACAACTGGATGGAAAACATAAAAGACTGGTGTATTTCTAGACAGTTATGGTGGGGACACAGAATTCCTGCATACTATTGTGACGACTGCAAGGAAATAACAGTATCTAAAAATGCTCCAGAGAAATGTTCAAAATGTGGTTCAACACACATTCACCAAGATGAAGATACATTAGATACATGGTTTAGTTCAGCTCTATGGCCATTTTCTACATTAGGCTGGCCAGAGCAAACTGAAGACTTTAAATATTTTTATCCAACAGCAACTCTTATAACTGGATATGATATTATATTCTTCTGGGTTGCAAGAATGATATTTTCTGCAATAGAGCATACAGGCAAAGTTCCATTTGAAAATGTATTATTCCATGGAATAGTACGTGATGCACAAGGACGCAAGATGTCAAAGAGCTTAGGAAATGGAATTGATCCATTAGAGGTTATAGAAAAATATGGTACAGATGCTTTGAGATTCTCTTTAACACTTGGTATATCACCAGGAAACGATATTAGATATTCAGAAGAAAAGCTAGAAGCAGCTGGAAACTTTGCAAACAAAATTTGGAATGCTTCAAAATTTGTTATGATGAACTTAGAGCAAATTGACGAATTTGATGATAATCCAGAACACTTTACATATGAAGATAAGTGGATTTTAAGCAAGCTAAACAATATTGTTAATGAAGTAAGAAACAATCTAGACAATTTTGACTTTGGTGTAGCACTTCAAAAAATATATGATTTTACATGGGACGAGTTCTGCGATTGGTACATAGAAATGGTAAAACCTCGTCTATACAATAAAGATGATAAAACAAGAAATGCAGCAGGATACGTATTAAATAAAGTACTTACAGATTGCTTAAAACTTTTACACCCATTTATGCCATTTGTAACAGAAGAAATTTATACAAAGCTTCCAAACAGCGAAGAAACAATAATGTTAAGTACTTATCCAGAATATGTAAAAGACCTTAAATTTGATAAAGAAGAAGAAGCTGCAGAGCAGATAAAGGAAATGATAGTTGGAATAAGAAACATTCGTAGCAATATGAATGTACATCCATCAAGAAAAGCTAAAATGATAATTATTACAACGGCACTTAAAGATGCAATATGCAAATCAGAGGGATATATTAAAAAACTAGGCTTTGGAGATGAAATATTAATCCAAACAAACAAAGAAAATATTCCACAAAATGCTGTTTCAGTAGTAACATCAAAGCTAGAGTTATACATGCCATTTGAAGATTTAGTTGATATTGAAGAGGAAAGACAAAGACTTGAAAAAGAAAAAGAAAAAATATTAAAAGATAAATCAATTTTTGATGGTATGTTATCAAATCCAGGATTTATTGCAAAAGCACCTGAAGCTAAAATACAAGAAGCAAGAGAGAAGCAAGCAAAATTTGATGAGATGTTAAAAGCAATTGATGAAAGAATGATAGGCTTAAAATAGAAAAGCTATCCAAATATTAAGCACACTAGTAGAAATACTAGTGTGCTTTTTTGTCGAAAAGTTCCCATAAAACGCTAAAACTTCCTATGTTTTGCTATTGGAAAAAAATGTAAGCAATAGTATAATTACGCATGAAAAAGGAGGGACAAGTTATGGAATTTGAATTTATGCAAGAGAGTAAAACACTTGTAATAACACCTACTGCAGAGATAGACCATCATTTATCTGAAAAAATAAGGAGGAAAGCAGACTATGAAATTCAAAGACATATGCCTAAAAAAGTTGTACTTGATTTTACTAAAATTAACTTTATGGATAGCAGTGGAATCGGACTAATAATAGGAAGGTATAAAACCGTACACATGCTAGGAGGAGAACTAGAAATAGAAAACGCTTGTGGAAATGTTAAAAGAGTATTAGAAATGTCTGGAATTTCTAAAATAATAAAAATTATAAATAATGAGGAGGAAATAAATGAAAAGTGTATGTGAAAATGAGATGAAATTGGAGTTTTTAAGCAAATCATGCAATGAAGCATTTGCAAGAATAAGTGTTGCTGCATTTGCTTCGCAGTTAGATCCAACAATAGAAGAATTAGCAGATATAAAAACTGCTGTTTCAGAGGCGGTTACAAACTGCATAATACATGGGTATGAAGGAAAAGAAGGTGTGGTCAGAATTTCATGTGAAATATTTGGAGGGAGCCTGCAAATAGAGGTATCAGACAATGGTAAAGGCATTGAAGACATTGAAACTGCAAAGCAACCACTTTATACTACAAAGCCAGACTTAGAGCGTTCAGGGATGGGCTTTACTATAATGGAAAGCTTTATGGATGAAATGAAAGTAGAGTCAATAGTTGGGCTTGGTACAAAAGTTACAATGAAAAAATTGATAAAAAAGGAGTAACTTAAAAAATGTATGAGAATACAAGAGAAGAAATTTTACAAGCACAAAACAATGTGGAAGGTGCAATGAATAAGCTTGTAGAAAAAAATTCGCGGACTTATATGGAGCATAGTAAAACGCTTTAATGGGAGAGGTTATGAGTTAGAAGAGCTTTTTCAAGTTGGAGCAATTGGATTTGTAAAAGCAATTAAAAGATTTGATGCAACTTTTGAAGTGAAACTTTCTACATATGCCGTACCATACATGATACGGAGAAATAAAAAGGTTTTTAAGAGATGATGGGCCTATTAAAGTGAGCCGAAGTATTAAGGAGCTTGCAACAAAAATAAAAGATATTCAAAAAAAATATGAAGAAACTTTCAGTCAGGAAATAACAGTTCAAAAATTGTCTGAAATATTGAATACTCCAAAAGAGGAAATTGCTGCAGCTCTTGAGTATACTAAGCCATTAGAGTCTATATATGACTATGTTTATGATAGTGAAGATACATATAAAATAGAAAAAATAAACACCAACAAAGATGAACCTAGTCAAATAGTAGACAGGCTTGCTATAAAGGAATTATTAGAAAACCTAGATAACAAAGAAAAAAAGATAATTGTACTTAGATATTTTAAAGACAAAACTCAAACACAAGTAGCCAATATTTTGGGAATTTCGCAAGTACAAGTTTCAAGGTTAGAGAAAAAGATTTTAAGTAACATGAAAGCAAAACTAGTATGTTAGGAGGAAACATGAAAAAGGTAATTATTATATACATTGCAGCAATTTTGGTATGTTTCATTTTGCCGGTTTGCTTTACAAATCCATTCGTTGATGCAAGCAGCACACCTGTATCTGAAGAGAAAAATAAAGAGAAAATTCAAAATATAAAATTGCTACATGTAAGCACAAATGAAATTGAAGACATGAACTTAGAAGAATATTTATATGGTGTTGTTTCAGCGGAGATGCCAGCAAGTTACGAAGAAGAAGCGCTTAAAGCGCAGGCAGTAGTAGCAAGAACGTATACGATTTATCAAATGAATAATAATGTAGGAAAACACGGAGAAGCTCAAATTTGCGATGATTCCAATTGTTGCCAAGCGTGGATATCAAAAGAAAATAGATTTAACAGATGGGAAGAAGATAAAAAAGAAGAATACTGGAGGAAAATTACAAATGCAGTTAAAAACACAAAAGGTAAAATAATAACATATCAAGGTAATCCGATAAATGCTTTTTTTCACTCAAATAGCGGTGGCATGACAGAAATTCCATATAACGTATGGCGGAGGAACTGGATATCCATATTTACAAGCAGTAGCAACATCTGGAGAAGAATTATATTCTCAATATGCATCAGAAGTTGTTCTTAGCAAAGAAGAAGTACTAAACAAATTAAAGGAAAATCACCCAGGAGTTTTAATAGACTTTGAACAAGATAACTGGGTAGAGATAAATGAATATACTGAAGGTGGAAGAATAAAAACTATAACTTTCGGGAATATAAGCATTTCAGGAGTTGAGGCGAGAAAAATATTTGGCCTAAAATCAGCAAATTTTAAAGTTGAAAAAGATGGAGAAAATATAAAGTTCAGTGTTATAGGTTATGGACATGGAGTGGGAATGAGTCAAACAGGAGCAGATGCACTTGCAAAAGAGGGGAAAAATTATGAAGATATAATTCATCATTTTTATTTTGATGTAGATATTACAGACTATTAATGTATAGTCTACTAAATTGTGGAAATAATATATTCAAGAACAGTACGTGGGAGGAAAATATGAGAAGAAGAGCTAGAAAGAGAAATGATGATATGAATTATAGGAATTTAATGTTTTGGACTGGAGGGGTGCTTCTTATCAGTGTAATTGTTTTTGGCATAACATATGCTGTATATAGCAGTAAGGTTAAAAACGAAGCAAGAGTAAGTGCACTTAATACAAAAAAGGTTGGAGAACTTATTCCAAGCTTGCAAACTACTATAGAAAATGACACAGAAACTGCAAGTACGGTAATTGGAAAGACAGTAAATGAGATGCAAGAAACTAATGATGCTGCAAATGTTCAAGTAGAAGAAGAGAAAACGAAATTAATTGAAGAGAACATAGAATGCGTTGAAGAAGAACAAGAAGAAGCCCAGGAGTTGCCTAAAGAAGAGCAAAAAAAGGAATTAAAGTTTATTAGTCCGGTAGAAGGAGAAATTTTAAAAGCATTTGCAAAGGATAGCTTAGTGTTTTCAGAAACTTTACAGGAATGGACAACTCATATAGGCATAGATATTAAAGCAGAAAAAACAACTGTAGTAAAAGCATCAGAAAGAGGAATTGTTAAATCTATAAAAAATGACCCAAGATATGGACTAGCGGTAACAGTAGAACATGACGACGGATTTAAAACAGTATATGCTAACTTACTGACTGCAGAATTTGTATCTGAAGGAGAAAGTGTTAAACAAGGACAAACATTAGGAACGGTAGGAACTACAGCGACATTTGAGGCTTCTGATGAACCACATTTGCATTTTGAAATATGGAAAGATGGAGAAGCAATTAATCCAAATATTTATTTAAAATAAAAATGGTTATTAAAATAATAACCATTTTTTTATTATGTATTGCAATAAAGTAAACAATTGATATAATATAAAAAAAAAGGAGCAAATAAATATGGCTTTTATTGGTGATGATAAAATAAAGAAAATAGAAGATGCGAAGAATTTGCTTAATGATTCTGTAAACAAAATTAAAGAAGCTTCTGACGCTGCAAAAAAACAAGCAGACAATAAAGAAATAGAGAAAAACATAAGAGAAGCTAAAACAAAAATAGAAGAAGCAGCAGTAAAAATTAAACAAGCAGGAGACAAAGAAACAAGTAAAAAAATAGTTGCACTATTAGACGACACAAAAGTATTTGAAAAAAGCATAAAGGAAGAAATAAAAATAAGGCAATTACAAGAAATTGAAGAAACTGCAAAAAAAATAAAAGAGGAAGAGAAAAAATTAAAACAAAAAGAAGAAAAACTAATGGCTGCAGAGAGACAAAATGATGGAATACTTAACAACTTGGTAGATTCATTTAAGGCTTTAGGAACTGTACTTGGAGAAATGGCAATAAAGACTGATAAAACATCTAATCAAAATATTCTTGGGAAAATAGCATCAGGAAGTATATCTGATATGCCAAAAACACGTAATAATCCTAGTGAAAAAAATGGCGTAAATGAGAACAATCAGGGGTTACATGACTACATTGATGGACTGGATGGTGGAGAATTTGGAGGAATTCCAGGATCACGTGTACTCGTAATAAATAATCCTCCAAATCCAAGTGGAGTTTTGATACATTTTTCAGGAGATGGTGACGAATTTGCTCCTGCAGGAAATGGAAGAAGAGTTGCTGATGCTTCTCACAGTGTGGTTTCTCAATATCAAGGCTCTGATTATGCTGTAATTGGAATTATAATGCCAAGAGAAGGTAGATTTGATTATTCCCGGAGGAGACATTGGAAAAACAAGAAATTTAAGAGAAGCAGTACTTGACGTAGAAAGAACAATACATAGTCAAGATGATAATATAGAAATAAGCATATCAGGGCATAGTTCTGGTTCTTGTATGACAGCTGGATTATTTTATGGAACAGAGGGTGATGAAGCTGACATAAGAGAGCTATATCAACACACAACAAGAATAACTTTAGCAAGCTATACACAAAGAACAATAAGAGATTTAAGAACTAGAAATAATGGTCAATATTATTATCCTAGTGATTTTGATGATGATGATACTCAAATTCTATTCACATATGGATCTGCTGAGTTTAATATTGAAAATAACGAAAATAAGCGGAAAAGTACCAACATCTGATTATATTGCATTTGTAGTTGGAGCCGATGAGCAAGGGAAAAATGACCAATATGGACAAGGAACAGTAAGGAGACTTCGTGGAAACGGACATAGAAATGGATTGTTTACAGATTCAAGAAATGCAGAGGAAGTTGCAACAATTTATCAGTCAGAATCTGGTGATGTTGAAGTAGTTATGCTAGAAGGAGCAGGACATGGTGACACTGTTGAAAGAACAATCGACGTATATGGACTAGCTGGAGAAAATCAGTAAACTGATGATATAAATAAAATAAGGAGTAAAAAATGGCAATAAAAAAAGTAAGTAATTTAGAAGAAGCAAATTCGCTTTTAAACAAAACAAACCAAAAGATACAAGAAGCACTTGAAGGAGTTGCAAAAGGAAAAACAGGGGGAGATATACAAAGCGATATAAAAGCAGCAAAAAAAGCAGCAGAAGAAGCAAAGAAAAAATTGCAGAAGTTAGGGGATGCTGATGCCAAAAAGATTACTCAGCAAATAATAGAAAAAGTGCAAGAAACAGAGATGGTTCTTAACAATGCTAATAATTCAAACAAAAAGGACCTTATAGAAAAACTACAAGAAACAAGTCAAAACATAAATCAAGGACAAAGAGAATTAGAAAACAAAGCGGAAAAAATGACAGCTGCAGAAAGACAAAATCAAGATATATTAAATGAAATGACAAAAGGACTAAAAAAACTTGGAACAGCACTTGGAAATACGAAGCTAAACAACTCAAATACAGGAAAAGCACCATCAAACCTAATAGCCTCAGCAGGTGTTTCTGATGTGGGAATGGGACGTGGCACAACAGTAACAGATACAAGCAATCTTGGACTTGATTCTTTACAATATATGATTTGGACAGAAGATGGAAAGTGCATATTGGGTGATGAAAATGTAGAAAACAGATACAAAAAAGGTAAAAAACTAAATGATGATGACTTTATTTGTTTTGCGGAAACAATATATGACTATGAAAAAATAAAATCAGGAGTTAACACGGCATTGGTGATTGATTTCGCAGGAACAGGACAAAAAATTGACACTGAAAATAATGGATTAAATACAGCAATGCAATCAAATCAACCTAATATAAAAAAATTAATTAGTGAAACTGACAATTTTACAGCTATTATTCAACAAATTAGCATAGGAAACGAAAGTGCAGTTAAAGCACGTGGCGGAGATGAATGGAAAGCAACAGCAGTGGAAACTACAGCTTTAGCAAAGAGAATACAAGAAAGCGTTGCAAATTATGTCACAAACATTCCAATTGATATAATAAATCACAGTGCTGGGTCAAGAGGAGCTATGCGCACATATTTGGAAATGCTAAAAGAAGGCATACAAGTTGAAAAAATATATAATGTAGATAGCCTTGTTTACTTAGATGGCTTAAGCGGTAGAAACTATATTCTTGCAAATGCTGTGCAATATGCGTATTTACATTTGTATATTGCTTCTAATGAAACAGATGTGTCGAATTATTTTCCTTTTGTAACGAAAGAAGGAAATACTAATGGAAAAGATTGTTCTTACATAGCAGCTTGTGAATGCAATATTTTGATACAAATGTCTGAAAACTCTGAGAAGGCAGATGGATATAACTTAAATGCTATCGATTTACCATATAAAAATTATCTTCCAGGATTGCTAAATGGAAATCTGACAGCTTATGGAATAAACGATAATGTAGGAAATTTAAGTGTTGAAATAATATCTTGTGATAGAAATAATAATGCTGAAACAATTACTTTTCAGGTATATGGTGAAAACGGAGAAAAAAAAGGAATAATTACTTGCACGATGTTTTTAGACGGAGATATTGGACATGGAAAATCACCAATAGTTGCAGACTCATTTATTGCAACTGACATTCCAACAGAAAAATAATAATTAATAAGTTATAATAGCTTCTGAAAAAAAGAAAATTGAATATCTAAAAGCCAAATGATTGAAAAATTTCATTTGGCTTTTTTTATTTATAACCATTCTTTTAGTTTTTCAACTTGATGTTCTTGCTCTTGAACAAAGTCATCTAATGTTTGCCTTGTACTGCTTGATATATCAGGGTATTGGTTGTATAGTTGCCTTCCTTTTATTATTCCCATAGTTGTTCCTGTAATAAGCATTTCTGCTATGTGCGAATTACTCTTATCTGTAATTGTACTCATTTGTATGCTTGTCCAGCCCATTATTCTTTGACCAGTTGATGTGTCGTCTCCCTTTTTTCCGTGAGCCTTCTAATCCACAGTTTACTTTGTTTAGTAAATTATCATATTCTTTGTATTGTGTTTCTAAAACATTTTTAAATGCTTTATCTCCAACTTTTGAGCTAACTACAGAAATTGATTCCATTCCCATTACTAATCCTTTGTGAATTTCATTTAAAACAATAATATTTTCGTCCATGCTATCCTCCTTTTACTTTATTGAATATTCATCCAACTAATATATTTTGTTTTTTTGCTCCTTGTTGTCGCTTCGCTCCATTCGCCTAGGGTCACTTCTATTGTGGGAGCTTCCCTACTAAGTCGCTTTAAAACAAAATATATTAGTCAAAAAACATTCATAAAATAGTTATTTTTTTACTAGTTTGTGTAAATCTACAAAAAATATTCGTATTTACAAATCAAATAAAAATGTATATACTAAGTTAAAGATTGTTCTAAAGGATGGTAAATTTATGGAGTGGACAAAGGAGCAAGAACAAGCAATTGAATTAAAAGGAAAGAATCTTTTAGTAGCAGCTGCTGCACGGAAGTGGTAAGACAGCTGTTTTAGTTGAGCGTATTATTAGAAAAATAGTAAATGAAAAAATAGATATAGATAGACTGTTAATAGTTACATTTACAAATGCTGCAGCAAGTCAAATGAGAGAAAAAATCTTAGAAGCAATATATAAAAAACTAGAAGAAGAGCCTGAAAATAGCCATTTGCATAAGCAAATAGTTTTAATGAATAAAGCAAATATATCAACAATTCACTCTTTTTGTCTAGAAATTATAAAAAACCATTTTTACGAAATTGGAATATCACCAAATTTTAGAATGGGCGATACAAGCGAGTTAGAGCTTCTAAAGCAAGAAGTAATAGATGATTTATTTGAAACAAAGTACGATTCAAAAGATAAAGAATTTGAAAAATTAATTGAGAATTATACAAGCTATAGAGACGATGAAAATTTAAAAGAACTAATTTTAAGAATATATGAATTTGTTCAGGGTACGCCTTTCCCGGAAGAGTGGCTTGATTTAAATCAAAAGAAGTTTGATTTGAAAGAAAAAATAGGAGAAGATTTTAGTTTAACCCTATGGGGAAAAATACTGTTAGAAAACTTAAACCAAGAGACTAAACGGATACTGTATTGAATTGCAAGCCATGAAAAATAGACTTGCTTTAGAAGGGCTTGATAAGTTTGCTCAATGTTTAGAAGGAGATATAAGTATAATCTCACAATTTAACGATATTCAAAGTTGGGAAGATGCACATAATAAGGCGAATCTTGTAAGCTTTTCTAATTGGCCAATAGACAGAAAGACAGTTTCAATTTTAAAAGATGAAGCGCAAGAAAAAAGAGCGAAAATAAAGAAAGACTTTTCTTCAAGTATTGAAAATGTTAAGGTGTTTTCATCTGCAGAAGCAATGAAAGATATTAGCGAAATGGAGCCAATTTTAAAGGCTTTAACAAAGTTAACATTAGAATTTAAAGAAGCATTTTCAAACGCAAAAAAGGAAAAAAATATTATAGATTTTCATGACATGGAACATTTTGCGTTACAGATTTTAGTAAAAAAAGATGAAGACGGGAAATACTCAAAAACTGATGTTGCAAAAGAATACAGCGAAAAATTTGATGAAATAGCAATTGATGAATATCAAGATAGTAACCTAATCCAAGATTATATTTTAAATACTATATCAAAACAAAATAATATTTTTATGGTAGGAGATGTTAAGCAAAGTATATACAGGTTTAGAGGAGCTAGACCCCAGTTGTTTTTAGAAAAATATGAGAAATATAGTACAAGCTTAGAAGATGCTTCCGAAGGAATAAAGGTGTTATTATTTAAGAATTTTAGAAGTAGAGAAGAAATTCTTAACTTAACAAATGAAGTATTTATGGCAATTATGAGCAAAAAACTAGGAGAGATAGAATACAACCAAGAAGAATTTTTAAATTATGGCGCAAATTATGAAGATAGCATAGCAAATAAAAATAGCTTTAAACCTGAATTACATGTTATTGATACAAAAGAAACTGAAGATGAAGAAGAGATAGTTGAACCTGAAGAAGATATAGACACAGTACAAATGGAAGCAAGACTTGTTGCAAATCGAATACAAGAAATAATAAATAGCAATTATCAAGTAAAAGACAAAAATGGTTGCAGAAATGCCACTTACAAAGACATGACAATATTATTAAGAGCATCAAATAGTGTGGCAAATGTTTACGAAAAAGAACTAACACAAAAAGGAATTCCAGTGTTTAGCGATGTTAGCAATGAATACTTTAGTTCAAGTGAAGTAAGCACAATATTATCATTACTAAAAATCATTGATAATCCAAATCAAGATATTGATTTAGTAACGGTTTTAAGAAGTCCTATATACCATTTTGATGATAATGAATTAATTTCAATAAGGCTAACTGACAGAAAAGTAGGTTTTTACCAAGCGTTAACCAAGGCTGCAGAAGAAACAGAAGAGCCACTTAAAACGAAGATTAATTATTTTCTAGATCAATTAAGTTGTTTTAGAAAAAAACAAGAATATATGCCATTACATGAATTTATATGGCATTTATATGAAAGTACAGGCTACACTTCATATATAACTTTAGTACCAAATGGTGCCTTGAAACTTGCTAACTTAAAAATGCTATTTCAAAGAGCAAGAGACTTTGAAAATGCAAGATTTACAGGACTATATAACTTTGTAAATTATATAGAGAGACTAAAAAGAAAGAACCAAGATTTTGGCGCAGCTAAAATAATTGGAGAAAATGAAAACGTTGTCAGAATAATGAGCATACACAAGAGTAAAGGACTAGAATTTCCAATAGTTTTCTTATGTGGAATTGGCAAGGAGTTTAACTTTAGGGACTTAAACGAAAAGATATTATTGCACCAAGACTTAGGCTTTGGACCTAAATATACAAACTATTCAAGGAAAATAGAATTTGATACATTAGCAAGAGAAGCAATAAAAATTGTATCTAAACAAGAATCAATTTCAGAAGAGATGCGTGTACTATATGTTGCATTAACTCGTGCAAAAGAAAAGCTAATAATTATAGGAAGCCAGAATGATTTAGACAAAAAGCTAAATGATAAAACAAGCATTATTGAAAGTTTAGATGGAGACAAAATACCATCTGAGATGATTAAAAGATATAAAACATACTTAGACTGGATAGAGCTTGCATATTTAAAATCAAAAAAAGAAAATAAAGATATAATGGAATTATATGTTCATAAGCAAAATGAATTTGACAGCAAAAAGGAAGAAAATGATGATGCAATAGAAACAATAAGCTATAGTGTTGATCCAGTTTTAAAGGAAAAAATAAAAGAGCAAATTGAATGGAATTATCCAAGGAAGAGCTTGGCATCTATACCAAGCAAATCAAGTGTAACAAGTTTAAAACAGCATGATACAGAAACTGTAATAGAGTGCAAATTAGAAGAACCCGAATTTGAAAAAGTGGGAAGCACTATTACAGGAGCCGAAAGAGGTACTGCAATGCACTATGTGTTGCAAAGGCTGGATTTAAGACGAGATTACACAAGTAGTGAGTTACAGGACTTTGTAAATGAACTTGTAGTAAAAAAACTTTTAACAGAACAAGAAGCAAAAAGCATTAATTTAGATAAAATTAACAAATTCTTAAAGTCTGACATAGGCAAAGAAATAAAGTCAGCACAAAAGATTTATCAAGAAAAGCCATTTTATATTTATATTCCAGTAAGTGAGATTTGTGAAGATAAATCAAATGAAAAAGTACTTGTACAGGGAATTATTGACCTTTACTATAAAAATAGCGAAGGGAAAATTACACTGGTAGACTATAAAACAGATTTTGTAGAAAATGACAATACACTAATAGAAAAATATAAATCTCAAATAGACATATATAAAAGAGCAATAGAAATGGCTACGAACGAGAAAGTACACAAATGCTATATATACTCATTGTATTTAAACAAAGCAATTGAAATATAAGAAAAATCTTGTATACATAAAATTGACTTTTTTGTAAAAATCTGGTACAATAAAAGAGTATTTTGGAGGGAATAATATGAAAAGAATGAAAACTTTTCTAATTTATGCTTTGCTTGTTATATCCGTAGTTCTTTTGACAGATGTATTAGCAAATTTAATTTTAAGTAGTGGGAAAAAATCGTTAAAAAATTATGAAATTTTAACGACATCACCTACAATTGAAATTACTGAAGCTAAAGGAACCAATGTAGACGGAATAATAGAAGGCATAATAAAAAATGAAACGGAAGAGTTCATGGAAGATGTTTATATTAAAATAGAGCTAAAAAGCGAAAGAGGAGTTACTCTTGGAACAGAATACGAAAATTTAGGAAACTTCCAACCAGGCCAAACTAAAGAGTTTGAATTAAGATATAGATATTCCGGAGTTAAGACATTTACTATCAGTTCTGTTAATGAAGAAAAGAAAGAAGAACTAAAACTAAGTCCAGTTCTAGAAAATGTTGGTACAATATATCGAGTTTCAAGACTTATTGTTTGGGCAGTAACACCAGCTTATTACTTTATCCCATTATTCTTATTTACACTTAGATAGTGATTTGTAGGCAATGTGATAAATATGTGAATTTTTCAAAAAAGTATTGACTTTTTTAACAAATGGATATAAATTATTAGCAGTCGTTAAAAACGACTGCTAATTTTGTTGTTAAGGAGGAGATACTATGATTAAGCCATTAGCAGACAGAGTGCTAATTAAAATGATGGAGAGTGAGGAAACAACTAAAAGTGGCATTATTCTTTCTAATGCAAGCAAAGAAAAACCACAAATAGCAGAAGTACTTGCAGTAGGACCTGGAGGAATGACACCAGAAGGGCAAGAGATAAAAATGACTGTAACTAAGGGAGACAAAGTAATTGTAAGCAAATATTCTGGAACCGAAGTTAAATATGATGGGGAAGAGTACTTAATTGTTAAACAGGGCGATATTTTAGCAGTAGTTGAATAATAATATTTTTAAGGAGGTTTTATTATGGCAAAAGATATTCGTTATGGCGAAGAAGCAAGACGTGCTTTATTAGAAGGCGTTAACAAATTAGCAGATACTGTAAAGGTTACTTTAGGACCAAAAGGAAGAAATGTAGTTCTAGATAAAAGCTATGGAGCTCCACTAATTACAAATGATGGAGTAACTATAGCAAAAGAAATTGAATTATCAGATCCTTTTGAAAATATGGGAGCAAGACTTGTAAAAGAAGTATCTACAAAAACAAATGACGTAGCAGGTGATGGAACAACAACAGCTACACTTTTAGCACAAAGCATGATAAAAGAGGGAGTAAAAAATGTTGCAGCTGGTGGAGATCCAATGGCAATTAAAAGAGGAATGGATAAAGCAGTTGCAAAGGCAGTAGAAGGACTAAAAGATATTAGTTCAAATGTAAATGGAAAAGAAGATATAGCAAGAGTTGCAAGCATTTCAGCAAATAATGCAGAGATTGGAAACTTAATAGCAGATGCTATGGAAAAGGTTTCTAAAGATGGAGTTATTACAATTGAAGAATCTAAAACATCTAATACAGAAGTAGATGTAGTAGAAGGAATGCAGTTTGACAAAGGCTACATTTCTCCATATATGGTAACGGACACAGAAAAAATGGAAGCAGTAGTTGATAATCCATATATATTAATTACAGACAAAAAGATAAGCAATATTCAAGAAATTTTACCATTACTTGAAAGCTTGATGCAACAATCAGGAAAACTAGTTATAATTGCTGATGACATAGAAGGAGAAGCGTTATCTACATTAATTCTAAATAAACTAAGAGGAGTATTAAATGTAGTAGCAGTAAAAGCTCCAGGATACGGAGATAGAAGAAAAGAAATGTTACAAGACATTGCAGTATTAACAGGAGGAGAAGTTATAACAGCAGACTTAGGATTAGAATTGAAAGATACTACAGTAGAACAATTAGGAAGAGCAAGACAAGTTAAGATTACAAAGGAAGACACAATAATTGTTGATGGAAATGGTAACAAAGAACAAATTGCTGCAAGAGTAAAACAAATTCGTGCTGCAATTGAAGAAACACAAAGTGAATTTGATAAAGAAAAATTACAAGAAAGATTAGCAAAACTTGCTGGTGGTGTTGCTGTAATTCAAGTTGGTGCTGCAACAGAAATAGAAATGAAAGAAAAGAAATTAAGAATTGAAGATGCACTTTCTGCAACAAAGGCTGCAGTAGAAGAGGGAATAGTTGCAGGAGGAGGAACAGCATATATTAATGTTATACCTAAAGTACAAAGACTTTTAAATGAAGTTTCTGAAGAAGAAAAAATAGGTGTAAAGACAGTATTAAAGGCATTAGAAGAGCCAGTAAGACAAATTGCAACAAATGCCGGATTAGAAGGAGCAGTAATACTTGAAAAAGTTAAAAATTCTGCACAGGGATTTGGATTTGATGCATTAAATGAAGAATATGTTGACATGAAAAAAGTTGGAATTGTAGACCCTACAAAGGTTACAAGAAGTGCATTACAAAATGCAGCAAGTGTTGCATCTATGGTACTTACAACTGAAAGCATTGTAACAGATAAAAAGGAACCAAAAGAGTGCAGTTGCCATTCAGGTGGAGCTGAAGGCATGGGCGGAATGGAAGGAATGTATTAGTACAGCATTGCCACATAGAAAACCGGTTTTAATGAAAGCCGGTTTTTTTATGTGTTAATTGCTAATAATATATTAAACAATAAATTATCAAAATTATAAAATTGTTTGACAACAATAAAATTTATGTATAAAATTTATAGAAACGAAAGAAACTTATTAATGTGGCAAAAGACATAAATATGGAGGAATAACTAATGAAAAACGGAAAAGCTAAAAATGGAATTACTTTAATTGCTTTAGTAATTACAGTTATAGTATTGCTGATTTTAGCTGGAACAGCAATAGGAGTAGGAATCAGAGGAGACAGCTTATTTAATCGTACAAATGTTGCAGTTGGAAAATGGAATGAAGAACAATCAAAAGAAGAACAAGATGCAAAAACTGCATTAGCATATTTAATACCGACAGCACCAAAAGGGATAGCAAAAGTTGCTTTTTATAATAATGGAAATAGTTCAACACTTACGGTACAAGCGTGTGGAGGAATATCATATAAATACAGTATAGATAATGGTACAACATGGTCTGAATCAATACCAGATGGTAAACCATACACTTTTACTGATGTTGCAGAAAATACAGAATATACAGTAATTGCTAAAAGCGCAACTAGTGTGGGGGAAAGTGAAGAAGTTGCAACGGCCACTATGAAAACAGATTATCAGGGAAATATAGGAAAATACGTTCATTATAACGTTAATTTAAATATAGGAACAGATAAAAATTCTGTAGATGATGATTGGATAGTTTTTTACGAGGATGAAACAAGTGGATTAACTTATTTAATTGCAGCAGATTATGTGCCAAATACAAATTCTGCATTAACAGCGGCTAGAACAAAAGGAATTTTAGATATATACACATCTGATAATGCTGGCAAATATTGCGTATGTCAAAATGTTCAATCAAAACTAAAATCAATTATACAAGAAAGCACAGCCAAAAGAAACTTGCTAAGTTGGAGGGGAACAATTAATAAGCTTAAGCATAGTGCAACTGCTACATTGTTAGATGAAGATGTATGGAGCGATTTTGTATTAACCAATGTACCAAATACTAGCGCGGGGGACATACAGGCAGCAGGTGCAGCAACTATAGATTTATGGGTGGCGAGTTGGAACCAAAAAGGATATACACCTATAAATATATCAACAAATACGCAAGAAGAAGGAACAGATGGAAGTCTGGCAACACAATATGGATCCGGATATTATATAGCTGCAGAGGATAATCCAAACAGTAAATCTTCACTAACTGTGTCAAGCTTAGAAAAAAACGGATATAATGATAAAGTATATTTTCCACATTCTGGCTCGGTTGATGGATGCTGGGGTTATTGGCTAGCATCTCCTGGAGCAGCAGGTTCTAATGGACGAGGACATACCAGAGCTGTTCAATGTGTTGTATGTGCTACAAGTGATGCGAATGAAGGAAATATATTATCGATAAGTTTTACAGGAATAGCCTGTGGCTTACGTCCTATAATATCTTTACCAAGTAATATTATAGGTGAGAATAGTAACTCGGAAATTTATTATTTAGGAACAAACATTAATGAAAATAATTAAAAGATGCAATTTACAATGATAAACGTTTCAATTTTTAAATAACATTAAAAGTACCCGGCCTTCAGTGCGAAAGCCGGGTTTTTGAGGAATATCAGAATCTGTATATGCCTTACTAATATTCCACAATAATTATTTATAGATAATTGACAATTAACATATGTATATATATAATTTTAAAAAAGATTTTAATGTAAATACTGACAAAATGTGAATTGAAAGGATAGCCCCAAAAACAAATAAAAACAAGGAGGCAAACTAATGAAAAAAGAAAGAAAATTACAATATGGTATTACTTTGATTGCTTTAGTTATAACAATTATTGTAATTCTAATAATAGCTGGAACAGCAGTATCAATAACTGTGAATAGTGAAGGACTGATGAGTAAAACGGACAAAGCTACTAAAAAAAGTAATTTAAAGTCATTGAAAGAATCAGTAGATATTGCATATTTGCTAAGCAAAACAGATGACACAGAAGGAACGTTTAAAGAAAAAATAGAAGAACAAATGGAGGGAATAGCTATTACAGAAGTAGCAGGGCATACAGATGTGGTGTGTGTGGAAAAAGATGGAGTAGCGGTTACTGCATATGAGAATGGAGATATATTAGAAGGAAAAACAGAATTTTGGGGAGAAAAGCTAATAGAATGTCCAAAATTTGAAAAGAAAAATGATATATGGAACTGGCAGATATTTACTCCAGGACAATTGAACTTTTTATCTATTTTTGTAAATAATGGAAATAGCTTAACAGGAGAGACAAATTTAACGAGCTATGTAGTAGATTACGAGACAGAAGATGTAACAATGAATCCTGAGACAACTATTTACTTAATGAACAATCTAGACTTAGGTGCAAGACCTGGAGAAGGAGCAACAGAGAGCGCAAAGTGGGCATTAAATACTAAATGGACACCAATAGGTATAGATGAAACAAATGTAATAAACAAGCTGGGAACATTTGAGGGAAATAATTATTGCATAAAAGGTGTATATGTAAATAGAGATGGAGATTATAATGGGATATTTGGAAATTCAAATACAATACGCAATTTAACAATAAAGGATAGCTATATAGAAGGAGCGGAGTATACAGGAGGAATAGTAGGATATGGACATGGTGGCGAGATAAAAAATTGCCATAACAATAATACCATAGTAAATGGAAAAAGCTGTATAGGTGGAATTGCAGGATTAACAAACCAATTAATATATAAATGTAGCAATTCGGGGAATATAACTTGTAAGAATACGAATAATGCCATGATGGTAGGCGGAATTTCAGGAGCATTAGTCGGTGGAGAAAATAATGTATTAACAATAGATGAATGCGTAAACAGCGGAACTGTAGAGGGAAGAGGGACATATACTGGGGGAATTTTGGGACAAACAAGGTATTCGATTATAACAAACTGTGTAAATAGTGGTCAAGTGATACACAGAACATCTACAAGTGGATATCAGCAAGATATAGGAGGTGTTACGGGATTTATAATTGGTTCTAGAATCGAAAAATGTGCAAATACTGGAACAATTCAAGTTGCAGGAAGTTTTACAGGGGGTATAGTAGGTAGAGTATTGTCAACTAATGCAATTGTAAATTGCTATAATACAGGCTTTATAAATGGAAAAAACGGATCTGGAGGAATTATGGGAGCTGCTTATGGAAATGGAAATCCAAGTAGCATTGAAAATTGCTATAATATTGGAGCAATAAATGGAACTTCTAATATAGGAGGTTTAATTGGAGAAATGGGGAATCAACCAACGTGTACTAATAGTTATTATTTAACTGGAACAGCCACACGAGACATCGGGAATGCAAGTGCATCAAATTTTGTAAAAGACAAAAATTATATAACTACTACATTTGTAAGCACAGCAAATCAAAACGAAATAGCATGGGAAGTAATAGAAAATAAAAATGATGGATTTCCTGTATTAGTACAGAACTAAAAACAGGTGGCCCTATGACGGGGCCGCCTTTTTGGAGTTCAGTCGTACCTGTTCCACGGATCCTTCGGCATATGCTCGGGATAGGGGAGAAGCCCCTGCTCGAAGTCATCCGAGAGATCCAACGGCGTCAAACCGGATTCCGGAGAGGGGAACATTAACTCCTTGATGAACTCTTCGTAGCTTTGATGCCGAAGCATGATGAAACTGGCTTCATGGATTCGTGCATGCTTTTCTTGGAGTCCTTTTTTCCCAAACCGATGCATCCGAGAATTGACTGTTGATGATGCCATAGAGATTCCTCCTTAGAAGTTTTATAACTATATTATACCATGAATTAATAAAAAAAGAAAGCCAGTTAAGGCTTTCTTATGCGCTTTTGCAATGTTTCCTTTAATTTTTCTTTTCACTCGCTTTAGCATATTTTTTTAGTTTCTCATATGCAAGATAATTTACTGTTCCTGCAGGGAAGTTTCCATTCTTGTCTTTCTTTCCAGCTGGAACGCCAGTTAAAATTTCAACTCCTTCTTCAATTGTCTTTATTGCGTATATGTGGAATTTATTACTTTTAACAGCATCGATAATTTCATCTGAAAGATGAAGATTTCTTACATTTTGTATAGGAATGATAACACCATGATTTCCATTTAAACCACGCATCTTGCAAATTTGGTAGAAACCTTCAATTTTCTCGTTAACTCCACCAATTGGTTGTATTTCACCTTTTTGATTTACTGAACCAGTAACTGCAATAGATTGGTTTATAGGTATTCCAGATAATGAAGATAATATTGCATATGCTTCTGTGCTAGATGCACTATCGCCATCAACACCACCATAAAGCTGTTCAAAACATACACTAGCTGTTAGTGAAAGTGGAACATCTTGTGCAAACATTTCTCCTAAATATCCTGATAATATTAAAACTCCTTTTGAATGAGTAGAACCAGAAAGTTCAACTTCACGTTCTATGTTTATAATTCCGCTTTTTCCCATATATGTGTTAGCTGTAATCTTAGAAGGCTTACCAAATGAGAAATCACCAATAGTCATTATTGTTAATCCGTTTATTTGTCCAACTTCAAAACCATCTGTTGAAATCAACAAAGTGTCTTTTTGAATCATTTCTAAATAACGTTCATCGTATTTTCTAACTCTGTCAATTCGCTCATCTAAAGCTTTTTGAACATATTCTTTTGTAACGACTTTTTCTTTTGCAAGTTTTGCCCAAGTAGAAGCTTCACCTACAATTTCACCAATGTCATTGAATCTGGTAGAAAGCTTTTGCTTATCGTCTGCAAGTCTTGATGCAAATTCAACAACTTTTGCCATAGCTTCTTTGTCAAGATGTAATAATTCTTCTTTATCACAGAAGCTATATACAAATTTTGATAATCTGTTCATGTTTTCTTCAGTTCTAGGAGCATCATCTTCAAATTCAACTTTAATTTTAAATAGTTTTCTAAAATCAGGATCAAGTGATAAAAGTGTATAGTAAATATTTGCATCTCCAATTAAGATAACTTTTAAATCTAGAGGAATTGGTTCTGGTTTTAAAGAAATCAAAACCATAGATGCTCTTTGTTCCATACCATTTTCTATACTTATTTCTTTTACTGAAAGTGCTTTTTTTAATGATTCATAGCACATTGGATTTTGTATTATATCTTTTGCTTGGAATATAATGTAACCGCCATTTGCTTGATGCAATAAACCAGGCTTTAACATTGTGTAATCAGTTTTTAATGTTCCAAATTGATTCTCATATTCTAACCTACCAAAAATATTACTAAAAGTATAGTTAGAATCCATTATAACAGGAGCTCCAGCTAAATTACTATTATCAATAAATAGGTTAACTCTGTAATTTAGCCAAGGCTTCGTAATTTCAGGTTTTTGCATAGGCTGTTGCATAGCATTTATTGCTTGTTCTTCTTGTATAAAGTACGATAGATTTTTTAGAATATCTTTTTTTACGTGATCTAAAAATGTAGTTATTTTCTTATTTCTTTTATATGCTGCTTTTATATTATTAATGTGAACATTAATAGTAAGTAGGGCAATGTTAGCTTGCCATTCTTCAACCTTTTTATCTGCTGCTTTTTCAATAGCTTTTATTTCACTTATTGCAGCATAAATCTGTTCTTGTACGATTGTTGATTTATCCTCAAACTCTTTTTTGGTAGCATCGTCAAGCCTGTCAAATTCTTCCTCGGCGATTGTTGAACCATTTAAAATTGGCATCATGTATATACCATTTTGCGCTGTCTTAACTTGAAAACCATGTTTCATAGACTTTTCATTTAACTTGTCTAATAACATATTACGTTTTTCTTCAAACTCTTGCCTAATAAGTGCTTTCTCTTTTTCAAAATCTTCATTACTAAAAGTCCTTCTCAGATCAACACGAATGTCTTTTACAAAAGTATCCATTGTTTGTTGAAATTCCTTACCCTGACCTGCAGGGAGTGAAACTGCAATAGGCTCATTAGAATTATCAAAATTGTAAATGTAACACCAATCGCATGGTACTTTTTTAGCTTTTGCTATTTTCTCTAAGTAGTCTTTAGTGTACATTGTTTTTCCAACACCTGTTGCTCCTTCAAGATATAAGTTGTATCCTTTAACATCAACGCTCAAACCAAATTGCAATGCCTTAATTGCTCTATCTTGACCGTAAACGAGGTCATGGTCATTTAATTCAGCAGTAGTGTCAAACTTAAAGGTATCTGGATTACAAATATCTTTTAAGTCTTTAGGACTTAGTTCGTATGGCTTTTTCATCTTTCGTTCCTCCATTTTTTAAAATTTCTAGTTTAAATATAGTGTCATAATAATTGCATCATCTGTATTATTATAATATTTTTTTCTCACACCTAAAGTTTTGAAACCATATTTTTTGTATAGCTTTTGAGCTGGTAAATTATTTGAGTTTACTTCAAGCGTAAGAGAATTAACATTTTTTAATTTTGCTTCTTGTATCAGTTTTTCCAATAATTTAGAACCTATACCATTTTGCCTGCTATCTTTTTTTACAACGATGTCTGTTATATGGCAATCATCAACGGCTTTCCAAATGCCTCCAAATCCAAGTATTATCCCATTATCAATTGCAACAAAATAGTATGAATTCGGATTTGATAATTCACTTTCTAAAATAGAAGAACTCCAAAAGCTGTCATAGTCTTCAAGTAATTTATCTTTTATCATAGAAAAATGCTCTGCAGTCATAGGAATTATATCATAATTCACTCTTGCTTCATCCTTTCTGCTTGAGATTTTCTTAAGTAAAGAGGGAGAAGAGTATCAGCTGTTAAAGTATTTCCTTTTTTCCATTTATCATATGCGCATTTACCAAGCAAATAAGCAGATTGGACATTGTTATCTGAAAAAAGCACATTCTTAAATTTCTTTTCGATTAATTCTTTATGCAAAATAGCGCCATTTCCAATAAACGTAACTGGTAAATATTTATCTATATGGGGCAAAACAGCATTAATATCATCAGCAAGATAATCTTCTTGTAATTCATGATTTTTATTAAATACTCCACAGTATACTTGATTGTTTCTTGCATCAATAAGTGAAACAGAATTGCTATTTTGTACAGAGTATGCAAGAGTTTCAAGTGATGTAACACCAACAACAGGTAGGTTATATACTTCTGCCATAGCCTTAACAGATGCTATACCAATACGAATTCCAGTAAATGAGCCTGGACCTATACTGCAGGCTATTACATTAACATCAGAAAGTGATATTCCAGAACTTTTAAAAAGTTCATCAACAAGTGGCATTAGGTTTTCTGAATGAGTTTTAGAGTCGGTCTTATTTAATTCTTTTATTAAAACGTCATCTTCTAATAATGCAACAGAACAAACGTCGCTAGAAGTATCAATACTTAATAATTTCACTTATTTAAACAATCCTTTCTGTAATATCGCTAAAATGTGAACCATGTGGTTCTAAAGTTAAAATTCGCACATTAGTGTCATTGTCGTCTTTTTCAAATTTTATTTTTAAATAATTATCTAATAGTGCTGGCTCAATTATTTCTCCCCATTCAACAATAGATATACCATTTGAAAAGTATTCTTCGCCACCAATTGCATAAAACTCGTCTATGTCTGAAAGCCTGTAAACATCAAAATGATATATATTTAAATCCTTAGCATTATGCTCGTTTACTATTGTAAAAGTAGGGCTTGAAATTTCAGATGCCAAGCCAAAATAATCAAGGATGCCTTCTGTAAATTTGGTTTTTCCACTACCCAAATTTCCACTAAGCAAAACTATATCACCAACACGCAAAAAAGAAGCGAGTTTTTTTGCAAATTGTTTTGTATCTTCTTCAGAGTGTGAAATAAAGTTTGGCATAAGTACATCCTTTCTATAAATTATAAATTGACAAAATATATTTAACTGTATTCTATATCACTTAAAATATTTTGTAAATAAAATTCAGAAAAATTTTTAAAAAAGTATTGACAATGCTAAACAAATACACTATAATCTATACTTGTTAGAGGAAATGCGGGTGTAGTTCAATGGTAGAATTCCAGCCTTCCAAGCTGACTACGTGGGTTCGATTCCCACTACCCGCTCCATAAAAAATAACCATAGCAAAGCTATGGTTATTTTTTATGGAGTGTTAAATAGTAGGAATCGAAAAGGAGGTTGCCGAGTGTAGGTTTTGCAAAGCAAAGCCTAGACGAAGGCAAAAATGGTCCAGTGGACCATTTTTCCGACGCGGCCCGAAGGGGATTCCCACCATTCCATGCATATACTTTTTTCGGTTATTAAGCAAAGCTATGGTTATTTTTTATGGAGTTTTAAATAGTAGGAATCGAAAAGGAGGTTGCCGAGTGTGACCAAGAAAATAAAAAAATGACCATGTAGGCCATTTTTTTATGATACTTTTATCCATAATTCTTGATTAGATTTATTATTTTTATATTTTTCGTATTCTTTTAATCCTTTTTCTAAGGCAATTAAATAAAGCTTAGAACCGTATCTATGTTTAATATTGCAGAAAGCTTTTATTACGGTTGTGTATATAACTTCTTCACTAAATTGAACTATGTCAGGATTAATTGTAAGAGTTTTAGTAGAATACTTATAGTAGCTATCTTCTAATCTTTTTATTTTAAATTCTTCAGGAGCAAATCCAAAAGTGTGCCTTGCAAATTCCATAGCATATTCTAATTCATAATTTGCAACGTCATTATACAATTTTTGAATGCAAAGGTTAATGATATTCATATTATCAGAATTCTTGTATTTGATAGGAAGAACAATATTTATATCGTTTTCTAATAGATTTACTTCTACATTGTTTACTTTAGAATAGTTAATATTTAATTTTAAATTTTTTCCAAGAAGACTTACTGAAAAATAAGACTTTTGTATAAACATCTTTTTAAAATCTAATACCATAAATATCGCTCCCCTCATGCAAAATATAGGAAACTCTTGTTTGCTTTATGGACATATTTTACACCTAGAAAAATATGTTGTCAATACAAAATTCAAAAATTTTTTTAAAACCTGAAATCCCGCTTGCTGGCTGCATATAATCAAATTATATTGACAAAAAAATAATCCTTCTATAATATATTGATAACCAGATTTTATTGCATAAAAAACTAATTGAAATTAAGGAGAAAGATTTATGGAAGATGTATATGTTTTTGACATGGGCGGAGTAATAAAAGAGCCATTTAATATAGAAAAATTCTATTTAGAAATTGATGCAAAAATTGAATATAATGAGTTTAGAAAAAAGTGGGAAGAAAACCTTTTGAAAGCAGAAAGTGGAGGAATAGATTCTGACGAATTCATACAAAGAATTTTAAATTATGCTAAATCAACAAAAACATTAGAAGAAGCAAAAGAAATATATGGCAAATACACGGGAAAAATATATAACGATACTAAGAATATACTAGAACATCTTAAAAAGTGTGGGAAAAAGATTTATTTGCTATCAGATTTAAAACAAATAGATTTTGAATATTTGAAACAAAAAATTGATATTAATGTTTTTGAAAATACGTTCCTATCATATGAACTCGGATGTACAAAACGCGAAACGAAAGTATTTAACATTGTTATAGATAAATTAAAGTTAAAACCAAGTAATATTTATTTTTTTGATGATAAAAAAGAAAATATAGATCTAGCAAAAAAAGTTGGGATTAATGCTTACCAAGTTAATGGGGAAAATATAAAGAAACAGTGGGAAGAGTTAGTAATTAATAAAAAGATTAATATTTAAAATAGAAAACACCTTTTACGAGGTGTTTTTTTATGCAAAAAACGAGAGCAGACCCTAATTCAAGGAATCTGCTCCCGTTTGGCACTTAGCTTGCACTCAACCAAGCACACTACTAAGCGATGCTTCAAGGACTTTGGGGTTCTGAATCCTGGTATAGAGCGTGCGAGAATGGATGTGAATGTTACCACGTTCAACGTACGTCTTGACAATAGCCCATGTTGCACCTGATACATCATGAGTTACCGTTCCTGACCAAAACGAAGTGCCTGAGTATCTGCCTTCGGTTTGGGGTTCGTCCTGATAGTACCATGAAACACGACCGTCAGAAATTACCTCTTGGTATGCGTTCACCTGAGGAGTATGAGCTGAAAGACTCTCAAATGAACGGTTTGGATTCTCACGTTCTATAGTAGAGATACCAAACTTTTTGAGTAAATCTCCAAACTCATTCAGCCTGAAGAAGCAACGACGGTTATCTATGCGACCATGAGACAAACAGATTACTCCATCGCGAAGCTTTGCTCCTTTTGGGAGGACAACGTCGCGCTGGATAGTCTGCACATTACCATCAGGGGTCTTGAGAGTGTGACGGGCAAATCCATTCGGCTTGATGAGACAACGCATTGAATGCTGCCCATCAGGATAGTCTCCAACAGCTTGGCAAAGGATAGACCCATCTTCGAGGATGGAACAGTCCCAGCCATTTCCCACTACATGAGTGGGAGACACAACCTCCACGTGAAGACCGATGGCCTGAACGAAAGAACCGTCTTCGAGCAGAATCCGTAACATGATGTCCCTTCCCTACTACCCACAAGAAGTGGCGTTCGTTCCCGAATAATGGGCTTTCTATATTGATGAATGCAAACAGCCCCAGAAGAGCTGAAAGCAACTAAGTGTATCCGCCGATGGCGGATGAATGCCATAGAACTTAAAACAAACAACCAGCGGGTGTGCTGAATAATCTGCTAAAGCTCATTTGGCGAAACCGTGTATAGAACACGCAATTATGATTATAACATATTTTTAAATTGAAAACAATACTTATGTAAACGTATTGACACATTATGTTAAGCGATTTATAATATCATATACACAGCAATATGCTGTTTATATATATATTTCCCTTTGTAATCTAGCTAACAAGCTAGTCAAGATATATTATTATATAAGGGAAAATGCACAAGATTAGGATGCTGACCAACGAAAAAGGAGGCTAGAAAACATGAGAAACCGTATGGCTATTGTGAGGGCTGAAAAATGGTGGATGCCTATTCGTTGCCCTTACTGTGGAGAAAACTACACTGGAAGCCGGACTATCAAAATATTGAAGTGCAGAACTGAGTATGAGGGAGATGTGGTAACAAAAACGTATCCTGGCATGCACAGACATACGTGTACAAAATGTGGTAAAATGTATGTGATTAATTTTGGAAAAAGCACTTATATTGCATATAATACGCCACTAATGGTAACTTGTGCAGGTGATGTATGGTGCTTAGCTGAATTCGAGAGTGAGTTTTTCCGCAATTTCTCGATTGTGCGGATAAGTGAGTGCCTAAATAATCCTGATAAGAGCCAGATGCATTACTTCATTCTGCCTGAGGAAGACGATTATCCTATCATTATCACAGAAGAAGAAGCAGATGCATTTAAGCAAGATCTTGAAAAAGCGCTGACATATTTGTATAGGACTTGGATGACAAGATATCGGTAGTATTACCACAAAGTGTTTTCACAATTCAATCCATGTGCAACGGGCAGAGGAGAAATCCTCGGCTCGTTTTTTATGGCTCATTTTTATTCTTGTTAAAATTTTTTTATTATGATATAATCACAACACTAGAACAAAAATAAAGGAAAAAAATATGGATAAAACAAAGAAATACCTTAGAAACTTTTTATTGTTTGCTTTTTTAGTTTGGCTAACTTTTTATATTCTTCTTAAAGATCAGGACATGGGGGAACTATTTAATATAATTAAAACCGTGCAATTACCATTCGTGTTTGCAGGGATTGTTGCTATGCTCATTAATTTTTTATGTGAGTCCTTTAATATGAGAAGAAATTTAAGAGCAATGGGAGAAAATGTTACTCTTCCAATGTGCTATAAATATACATTAATAGGATTTTTTTATAGCTCAATTACGCCTGCTGCTACTGGCGGCCAGCCTATGCAAATTTACTATATGCATAGAGATGGAATTAAAGCATCAAGTTCAACATTGTGCTTAGTTATGAACCTATGGAGCTTTCAGATAATGACAATATCGATGGCTCTTATTAGTATTTGTTTTTTTCATGACTATTTAGATACAGCTTTGAAAATATTTTTTGTTGTGGGAGTTACATTAAATTCAATGGCTCTTACACTACTCATTATAGGAATTTTTTCTAAAAAATTATCAACAGGCCTTGTAAAAATTGCAATAAGAATAATGAGAAAATTTAAAGTTAAAAAGCTTAAAGAAAAAGAAAGAGCATTAGCTAAATCATTATTAAAATATAACGGAAGTGCAAAATATGTAAGGGCAAATAGAAAGCTTATGATTATGCAGTTTGTTACAGCATTTGTCCAGGAGTCAGTATATTTTAGCATTCCATTCTTTGTATGCAAAGCATTTGGAATAGAAGGATATAACATAGTGCAAATAATTGCTCTTCAATGTATAGTATACGCAACAGTATCTGGAATTCCATCACCTGGGGCAGTTGGAGTATCAGAAGGAGCATTTATCTCAATTTTTTCACATGTTTTTGGAACAAGTATAATAAATGGAGCAATGTTACTTAATAGAGGTATAAGCTTTTACCTCTTTGTATTTGTGTGCGCAATCGTAGTTATTGTTAACACATTTAGAGCAAAAAAAGAAGAAAAAATAAAAATGGAGGAAAGTAAATGAGAGATTCATTTAAAGACTATTGCGCAAATCCCAATAACCCTAAATGGGAAAATATGATAAAACGTGAAAAAGAGCTATATTCAAGGAAAGAAGACATTCGTTCGGAATTTGAAAGAGATCACAACAGAATAATTAATACAACAGGATATAGAAGAATGAAGCATAAAACTCAAGTATTTTTTTCACCCACAAATGACCATATATGCACAAGAATAGAGCATGTTACACATGTAGAATCAATTAGCTATACAATTGCAAATTATTTGGGACTTAACACTGAGCTAACAAAAGCAATTGCAACTGCACATGACATAGGGCATAGCCCATTTGGCCATGCGGGAGAAAGAATACTTTCAGAAATATCCTTAAGAGATATAGGAGAAACATTTTGGCACGAAAAAAATGGTGTCGACATGGTAGATAAAATAGAATTACTAGCAGACAACAAAGGAAATAAGCAAAACCTAAACTTAACATATGCTGTAAGAGATGGAATAATTTCACACTGCGGAGAAATAGATGAAAACTTCTTAAGACCAAGAGATGAAGCAATTGACTTAAAAGAATATACTATGCCAAATCAATATGCACCATATACATGGGAAGGATGCGTAGTTAAAATTGCTGACAAAATATCATATTTAGGAAGAGATATACAAGATGCAATTATTCTTGGAATATTAGATGAGAACCTAGAAAAACTATATGAGATTTTAAATGCAAGTTTGGATGAACCAATAAATAACACAGTATTAATCAATAATTTTGTATATGATTTGTGTGTCAATTCTACTCCTGAAAAGGGAATGTGCTTTTCTGAAAAAGCATTTGAAATGATTAACCAAATAAAAAAATTCAACTATAACTACATTTACTTTTCAGGTAAACGCGACCTAGAAATTGAATACTTTAAACTGATAATTAACACGATATACAATACTCTTAAACAGTTACGTACTGATAAGGAAAAAATATTAAAATTGCATCCAAAACTAGCAAGTGATTTTAACGAATGGATTTCTACTTATTGGAATCTAGAGCGCAAAGAAAAGCAAAAAAATGATGTTATATTTAATGTGCAAGATGAAAAAGATTTCTGCAAAGCAATTATATACTACATTTCAGGTATGACAGACAACTATGCTATAGACATGTATAACAGAATTGTAAGATTCTAGAAAGGAGTAATAATGAAAAAAACTATTATTCTAGCAAGCAACAATGAACACAAACTTGTTGAACTTAGAGAAAAACTAAGACCATTTGGAATAGAAGTCCTATCACAAAGAGAAGCAGGATATGACATCGAAGTAGATGAGACTGGTACAACTTTCGAAGCAAATGCAGAGCTAAAAGCAGAAGCAATTTTTAGGTTAAGTCATACACCAACAATTGCTGATGATAGTGGACTTATGGTTGATGCAATAGGAGGACAACCGGGTGTATATTCACATAGATTTGCAGGACCTAATGCAACAGACGATGACAGAATAAATAAGTTACTAGGACTTTTGCAAGATACGCCTGATGAACAAAGAACAGCAAGGTTTAGAACAGCAATTTGCTATATTGATGAAACAGGACAAAAGCATATCTTTGAAGGAACATGTGAAGGAACAATCGGACATGAAAAGAAGGGCGAAAATGGATTTGGATTTGACCCTGTATTTGTGTACGAAGGAAGGACATTTGCAGAAAGAACTAGAGAAGAAAAAAATAAAGTTAGCCACAGAGGACGTGCAATAGGTAAGTTTATAGAATACATAGAAGAATTAAATAAGGAGGCGATTCGTTGAAAACTGTAGATATTAGAGAATTAGAAAAAAGAGCTAGGAATGTAAGAATAAGTATAATACAAGAAGTTTACAATGCTAAATCAGGTCATCCTGGTGGAGCGCTTTCATGTGCTGATATATTAACAGCACTATATTTTAGCCAAATGAACATTCATCCGGAAGAGCCAGACTCGCCATCAAGAGATAGATTCATTTTATCTAAAGGACATGCTTCAGCAGCACTATATGCTGTTTTAGCAGAAAGAGGATACTTCGATAAAAAAGAACTAACTTCTTTTAGAAATATAAATAGCATGTTACAAGGACATCCAGATATGAAAAAAGTACCTGGTGTTGACATGACAACGGGGTCTCTAGGACAGGGATTATCATGTGCAAATGGTATGGCAATGGCATCAAAGCTAAACAGTGATGGATTTAGAGTATATTGCCTTCTTGGAGATGGAGAAATTGAAGAAGGACAAGTTTGGGAAGCAGCAATGACAGCATCACACTATAAATTAGACAATCTTTGTGTAATAGTAGATAATAATAACTTACAAATAGATGGACAAGTAAGTGATGTTATGAGCCCATATCCAATAGATGAAAAATTCAAAAGCTTTGGATTTGAAACAATAATAATTGATGGACACAATTTCAAAGACATTTTAGAAGCTTTAAATAAAGCAAGAAATACAAAGAAAAAACCAACAGCCATAATTGCAAAAACAATTAAAGGCAAAGGTGTTTCATTTATGGAAAACCAAGTAGGATGGCACGGTAAAGCTCCAAATGAGGAAGAATTTAAAAAAGCAATGGAAGAGTTATGCCAATAAGTAGGTCAATAGGAACGGTTCTGTTTGACCTAAACTAAGGAGGTAAATATGGATTTAAATAAAAAAGTTGCTACACGTCAAAGCTACGGTGAAGCATTAGCTAAGCTTGGAGAAGAAAATGAAAACATTGTTGTATTAGACGCAGACTTAGCAGGCGCAACGAAAACAGATATATTTAAAAAGGCATTTCCTAGTAGACATTTTGATATGGGAATTGCTGAGCAAGACATGATTTCTACTGCTGCTGGAATGGCTACATGCGGCAAGATACCATATGTAAGTACATTCGCCGTTTTTGCTGCAGGAAGAGCATATGACCAAATTAGAAGCAGTGTATGCTATCCAAACAATAATGTCAAAGTTTGTGCAACACATTGTGGAATTACAGTTGGAGAAGATGGCGCAACACACCAAATGCTTGAAGACATTAGCTTGATGCGTACAATGCCAAACATGAAAGTTTTCTGCCCATCAGATGACACTGAAACAAAATGGCTTATAAAGGAAATATCAAAAATAGATGGACCAGTATATGTAAGACTTGCTAGACTTGCAACACCAGTTATATATGACGAAAACCAAAAGTTTGAAATTGGCAAAGGCATTCAAATAGGAGATGGAACAGATGCTACTGTATTTGCAACAGGTGTAACAGTTGCAGAAGCAATAAAGGCACAAGAAGAACTTGAAAAACAAGGAATTAGTATTAGAGTTGTTGACATACACACTATAAAACCAATAGATAGTGAATTAATTATTAAATGTGCAAAAGAAACGAAAAAGTTGATTTCTATAGAAGATCATAGCATTATTGGAGGACTTGGAAGTGCAATAGCTGAAGTACTAACTGATAAATACCCCGCAAAGCTTATCAGAATAGGCATAAATGATACTTTTGGTAAATCTGGTAAAGCAGAAGAGCTTATGAAGTATTATGGATTAACAGCAGAGGGTATAATCAAAGCAATAAAGTAATGTAAATTTTTTGTGAATTTTGCATACCTACGAAAACGCGAGCTAAGCGACATAAATTGTTCTAAAACAGACAATTTATGTCGTTTTTTTACGCAAAAACTATTGCAATTATTATTCTTTATTGGTATCATGTAAAAGGAAGTTTATATTTAAAAGGAGACACCATGATTGAGTTTAAAAATGTAAGTAAAACATATAATACAGGAACAGAAGCAGTACACAATGCAAATTTTAAAATTGAAAAAGGAGAATTTGCTTTCTTAGTTGGTGCTTCAGGTTCCGGAAAATCAACATTAATAAAACTTATACTAAAAGAAGAAGAACCTACATCTGGAAATATAATTATTAATGGAAAAGATACTACTTTCTTGAAACAAAACAGAATTCCATACTTGCGCAGAAGCATGGGAGTTGTGTTCCAGGACTTTAGGCTTTTACCAGATAAAACTGTATATGATAATGTTGCTTTTGCAATGTACATAGTAAGAGCAACACCAAAGCATATTCGTAGACAGGTGCCAATGGTGCTTTCATTGGTTGGACTTAGTGGAAAATCTAAGGTTTATCCAAATGAGCTTTCAGGTGGAGAACAACAAAGAGTTTCACTAGCACGTGCATTAGTTAATAATCCATCAATGATTATAGCAGACGAGCCAACACGGAAACCTTGACCCTGATACAGCTTGGGAAATTATGAATTTGTTAAATGACATTAATTTAAGAGGAACTACTGTTGTTGTAGCAACTCATGCAAAAGACATTGTAGACAAAATGAATAAGCGTGTTATTCAAATAGACAAGGGAAATATTATAAGAGATAGTAAAGGTGGATATAGCAGTGAAATTTAGTGTTATAGGTTATTTAATTGGTGAAGGATTTAGAAATGTTTTCAAAAATTTAAAATCTACACTGGCATGTTTAGGAATTATGTGTGCTACTATGGTGATTTTTGGAATATTCTTTGCAATAATTGAAAACATTAACCATGCGATACAGCAAGTTGAAGGCACACAAGCTATGGAAGTTTTCATATTAAAAGGAACATCTGATGATAGAATTAAAGAATTAGGAGAACAAATATTAGCATTAGAGGGTGTAAACACAATAAAATTCAAGTCAGAAGAAGATGCTAAAACACAAATGAAGCAAAAGTTTTCTACAAGCCCAGATTTAATAGACAGTGTAACAATGTTTAAACCATCTTATGTAGTTACGTTTACAGATATAACTCTTATGAAAACAGTAAGAGAAACAGTAAATGAATTTGATGATGTTGCAAGCATCCAAAGCAGTCAAGATACAGTTAATAAACTAATTAGTATCGCAAATGGAATAAAGATTACAAGTATAGTAATTCTTGTATTACTTGTTGCAATATCAATATTTATCATATCTAACACAATTAAACTTACAGTTCATGCAAGAAGAAAAGAAATATCAATTATGAAATATGTAGGTGCAACAAATAGCTTTATTAGATGGCCATTTATTGTTGAAGGTATAATAATAGGAGTAGTTGCAGGCTTAATTTCAATTTTAATTGTTGGAGGATTATACAATTTTGTTACAGGAAAAATCGTAGATAGTTCTCTTAGCAACATGATTGGAATTTCACTTCTTGAATTTAGAGAAATGTTTACAATGATTATTATAGTGTATAGTATTTTAGGAATAGGAATAGGCATACTTGGAAGTGGCATATCTATGAGAAAATACTTGGAAGTTTAGAAAGGAAATGTTAATGAAAAAGAATCTGAAGATAGTAATTATCATGATTCTGATTATAAGTATGTGCTCGGCACCATGCTTTGCTTCGAGCATCCAAGAGTTACAAGAAAGACAGGAAGAATTAAATACTCAAATAGATGAAAAAAACGAGGAACTTACAGGAGTACAAACTGAGATTTCTGATGTATTACAGGAAATACAAACTTTAACAGACGATATAAATAAGTATGAAAACGAAGTCAAAGAATTAACGACTAAAACAAACGAATTGATAGACAAGGTAAAAGAGCTCGAAGAAAAGCTAAAAATAGCAGAGGAAAATTATGAAAATCAAAGGCAATTATTAGAAGACAGATTGGTATACATATATGAATCAGGAGAAGTAAGTTACTTAGATGTATTATTAAATACAAGAAGCATTTCGGAGTTTATTTCAACATATTTTTATTTAAATGAAATGATAAAAAATGATGAAGAGCTTTTAAATGACTTAGAGCGCGAAAAGGTAAGAATTGCAAAAAATAAAGAAGAATTAGCTAAAGAAAAAGAAGAACTAAAAAAAGTAAGAAATGATAAAGAAAGGGCGGCAATAGTCCTAGAAAATAAAAGAATTTTACAAAATGCGTATAAAGAACAATTAAGCGATTCAGAAAAACAGTTACAAACTCAAATTGAAGAATATGAAAAAGAATTACAAGAAATTGAAGCAGAAATTATAGCACTTACAACTCTAGAATTGGGCGAAGAATACACTGGTGGTGTTATGGCATGGCCAGTACCGGGATACACAAGAATCACATCTGCATATGGAATGAGGCTTCACCCTATATTAGGTGTATACAAGCTACATACAGGAATTGACATAGGTGCTCCAACAGGTGCAAACTTTATTGCGGTAAGTGATGGAGTAGTTATTAAAGCTTGCGAAAATACATCATATGGAAAAATGGTAGTAATAGACCATGGAGGAGGAGTTACAACTCTTTATGCACATGGTTCTGAAATATTAGTAACAGTTGGACAAACTGTAAAACGTGGAGAGCCAGTTCTAAAAGTTGGATCAACAGGATATTCAACTGGACCACATGCACATTTTGAAGTTAGAATAAATGGTTCAAGTGTTCAACCGTTAAATTATCTAAAGAAGACAGCTACAACAACTAGTGGAAATACAATAGAACAATAAAGACTCAATTTACAAATCAAAATTGGAGGTTCAAATGAAGGGAAAAAAGATTCACAAAGGACTATGTACTCTAATAATAGCATGTACGGTAAGTTACATGCCACTTAATTATGCTTATGCAGCAACAAAGACAGAACTCAATAATGAAATGAGTGAGATTGAAGAACAGATTAAAGAAAAAGAAAATGAGAAAACTCAAATAAAAAATGAAAAATCTCAAACCTTATCTGAAGTTGAAAGTTTGATATATCAAATTAGTAGCTATGAAAGAGAGATATCAAATCTTACATCTGAAATAAGCGGACTTGAAGATGAAATTAGTTCAGCACAAGAAAGACTAGTGCAAGAAGAAGAAAATTACAATAAATTAAATGACCAAATGCAAAAAAGAATAGTATACATATATGAAAAAGGTGAAATAAGCTTCTTAGATATATTATTAGGATCTAGTGACATAGTTGATTTTATATCTAACTATTATCTTGCTTCAGAAATTGCAAAAGCAGATTCTGAAATGCTAGACGAAATTGAAAGAAAACAAAAAGAAATTGAGGCAGAAAAACAGGGACTAGAAAATAACAAAAACCAATTAGAACAAAAAAGAACAACAATGCAACAAACGAGTAGAGCATTAACAGAAACAAGAAATCTTAAAAATCAAAAAGTAAACGAACTATCAGAAAAAGAACAAGAAACACAAGCAGAAATTGAAGCATATGAGCAACATAAAAATCAAATAGAGCAAGAGCTTAGAAGAATTGCAGCAGCAGAAGCAGCTTCTAGTGGATCAACTACAGTTATAACATCAACGCCAAGTGCAAGTGGATACATAAGACCAGTTGCTGGATATCCAATTACAACTGGACTGTACTATAGCAGTGGAAGATACCATGGAGCAGTAGATTTTAGTGGAAGCGGAATTTCAGGACAACCTGTTGTAGCTGTTAAGGCAGGAACTGTTGTTACATCAACTGCAGCAATCAACTCAAGTGGAAACTATTACAGTTACGGTGAATATGTTATAATAAACCACCATGACGGAACAATGACACTATATGCACATGGACAACCTGGTTCTAGAAAAGTTTCTGCTGGACAAACGGTTTCACAAGGACAAGTAATAATGAATGTTGGTACAACAGGAAACTCTACAGGACCTCACTTACACTTTGAAGTAAGAGTAAACGGAAGTAGAGTAGATCCAAGACCATATTTACCATAGAAATATTTATTTACTATTCACTACTCGTTGTTTGTGATTTAAAAACAACAAATGGCGAGTAGTGAATAATGTTTTAAGAGTATTATATAATAGTATAAATAAATTCAGGAGGGAAACTATGGACTCAGAAAAAAAACAAAATGTATATAAATCTATAATGCTTGTTGTTGTTTCAGTTATTATAACGTTTATTATAACGACGTTATTTATGTACCAAAAAAACGAGAACAATGACAACACTAAATATGTAATTGCGCCTAGTGGAGAGTCATCAATAGGTTCATATATTACAAGCATAAGAAAGGTTATTGACAAATACTATTTAGGAGAAATAGATGAAACAAAACTTAAAGACGGTGCAATAACTGGTTATGTTGATGCCCTTGGAGATGAGTATAGTGAATACATAACTAAAGAAGATTATGAGACTTTTTCAACTAGCATAATGGGAAATTATGTTGGTATAGGAATATATATGTCTGTATATAAAGATACAGATGAAATAGTAGTTGTAGCTCCAATTAAAGGTTCACCAGCCGAAAAAAGCGGATTGCTTTCAGGAGATATAATTGTTAAAGTGGATGGAACACCATATGCAGGTGCTGATGAGTTAGAAATTGCTGCTGCAAAAATAAAAGGAGAAGCGGGGACGACAGTTGACTTAGAAATAAAAAGAAACGAAGATATAATGAACTTTACAATTACAAGAGAAAAAGTTGTTATGAACCCAGTAACTAGTGAAGTGTTAGATGGCAATATTGGATACATCCAAGTAACAAGCTTTGATGAAGACTGTAGCATAGATTTTCTAGAAAAATACAAGGAATTAGAAGAGAAAAATATTAAAGCACTTATTATAGATATTAGAAACAATGGCGGAGGAATAGTACAAGAAGCATTAGACATAGCGGATTATATTGTGCCAAAGGGAAAGACATTAATGATAACAGTAAATAAAACAGAAAAAGAAGAAACTGTATATTCTAAAGAAAATCCGACAATTAAGGTCCCAGTAGTTATGCTTGTAAACGAAAATTCAGCAAGTGCATCAGAAATTCTAGCAGGTGCATTGATGGACAATGAATGTGCAAAAATTGTTGGAGCTAAGACATATGGCAAAGGTGTAATACAAGAGGTATTAAAGCTATTAGATGGAAGTGCATTAAAACTTACAACAGAAGAATACTTTACTCCAAATAGAAGCAAAATTAATAAAGTTGGAATAGAACCAAATGAAGTAGTAGAGTTACCTGAAGGTGTAAAAACAAGCTATAATATAGATAGGGATAAAGATACTCAACTAAAAAAAGCAATTGAAATATTAAAATAAACAAAAAGTCATAGCTTTTGCTATGACTTTTAATTATATGTGCATAAAGGGGAAGCCCCATGCATTCCATATTACAGAAATACACAGGGCTCCCGTGTTCAGGAGTAAACCTTAGTACCACACGCTTCCTTCTACGTACCCATCATACGGGCTAACCCGGCGATACCTGGATGCCTTCAAGAGAAGGTGCTCGAACTTCTTCCAATCTTCATTGGTAAGGTCCGGCAGCGCCACTCTGTCGATGAACTTGCCGTCAATGCCTGGATAATGACTGCCATCAAGTTCCACCAACCGGATTTCCAGGTGAGAAAAGCTTTCTAAGGCTTTCCCTTGCCTCACGGACGGGGTGTTGTGAGGGAGAAGACGTCGTACTACTTGTTGCGCCAGCAACCGTAGCTCCTTGCGGGTCATGGGGATTCCTCCTTTTCAAAAATTGAAGCACAGCTTCATAATTATATTATACCAGTTTTAGCCCTAAAAAACAAGATTTGCAAGCTCTGCACTCTTTTCGATTCCGCTAAGACAAACAAAAAAACCATAGCTTTGCTATGGCTTTTTATTTGGTGCCTAGACGCGGAATCGACGAGCCGCGTCGGTAAAACAGTCCACTGGACTGTTTTAGCCTTCGTACAAACCTTGCTACGCAAGTTCTGTACTCGGCAACCTCCTTTTCGATTCCGCTAATGCAAATAAAAAAACTATAGCTTTCGCTATAGTTTTCTTATTTGGTGCCTAGACGCGGAATCGACGAGCCGCGTCGGTAAAACAGTCCACTGGACTGTTTTAGCCTTCGTACAAACCTTGCTACGCAAGTTCTGTACTCGGCAACCTCCTTTTCGATTCCGCTAATGCAA
>JAFXVF010000009.1 GCA_017524665.1 Clostridia bacterium
AGAGGAGAAGGACTACTAAAAGTAGGAGAAGAAACAGCAATAATAGCAATAAGACCGACAAAGAAAGAATTTGAATTTGTAGAAACAAACCAAAACAAACTAGCAGAAATGAGAAAAGAAAAGGAAAACAGTAAATAAGAAAAAAGATAAAATGAAGCATCAAGGGAGGTGAGAACATGTGTAAAAAAATAGTAATAACATTCCTAATCATAATAACATTCTTTAACTTTGCTTTTAATAACTATACATTTGCAAGCACTTTAACATTAAACCAACTTGAAAGTGGAAGAACAAATACTACAGCAAACCAATTTAGTTCAGGTGGTGGCAGCACCAGAACAACAGAAACAAGAAATGTGCAAGCTTCAAATTCAAGTTTTAATTTAATTTACACTGTTCTTGCGATTATAATCGTACAACTTCCACTAGCCGGGCAAACATTGCTTACTCTAGCTGTTTTACCAGAAGACATAACAAAAACGAGAGTATTTACAATAGAAGATATGCTACTACGGAAGATTTGAACTCTTTGATGTAAATTTTCTAGACTTATATAATGCATCCAATATTGGAGAAACAGATTATAGTACATCACTAATAAACAGAACAATAAAGCAAAATGTTGCACAGTGGTTTTATGCTATTAGAAATTTTTCTTTTGTTGCATTATTTGCAATATTAATTATTATAGGAATATTGATGGCAACATCAACACTTGGTGACGATAAAGCAAAATATAAAGAAATGCTAATACATTGGCTGGCGAGTGTAGTAATATTACTAATATTACCATACATAATGGCATTTTCAATGAACTTATGCAGAGTAACAATAAATGTTGTGAAAAACATATCAAATAATATGGCTCATAATACAGCAGACAATTCTCTTATAGCACAGTCAGGCGGTGCAAATTTTGAAAAAACTTTAGTGTTTGGTATGGCTGACACAAACGGAAGAGGATTTGACGGACTACTTACAAGACTACAAAAGTCTGATAGTGGCAATTTATTGGCATTAACAATTGTTTACTGTGTATTAGTATATTACCAGATTAAATTCTTTTTCATGTATATGAAAAGAATGCTAGCGACACGGATTCTTGGTTGTAATATCTCCATTAATTACTATTACCTATTCAGTCGATAAAGCAAGAGACAACCAAGCACAAGCATTTAACACATGGTTAAGAGAGTTTCTAGTAAACCTGTTTATACAGCCATTACATGCTTTGCTTTTTGTTATATTCATGTCAACTGCATTTGCAATAATGCAAAAAGCTCCACTACTTGCAATAATATTCTTTGGAGCACTTTCAAGAGGCGAGAGAATAGTAAGAAATATATTCAAAATTGATAGAACAACATCTATGACATCATTGAAGAAAGGAAAGTGATTAATTAGATGAAGAATAAAAAGGCTATCAAACTGGCAATAGCAATATTAGGTATTTTGATAATAATAATTATTGTAGCATTAAGCATTTTAAGTAAAGATTTTTACAACAAAACAAATAACAAAACTACAGAAATACCGTCAGAATATAACGAAGCAGAGGCATTACTAAAGTATTACCAATGTAGTGAAATTAATATAACTGATTCACCTGAAGAGAATTTTGAAAAAGACATATACCTCATATTTGGCAAAGACTTGTGGACAGATGAAAAATCAAACGAAGGTTATTTTAACAATATAATAATTAATTTAACACCAATATTAGAATATAAAAATTATAGAATGATAGATAACCAAAGACAACTAGTAATATCTATAATATCTGAAAACGAGCAAATACAAGCTATATACATAAACGGACAAGTAAATTATTTCCAAAAAGAAGAAACAAAAAAGACTGTAAAAAAAGGATTCAAAGAGACAGAAACAACAAGTTTAACAGTGGAGGCAAAAGAATTAAAAGACTTATTAAATAACAATTGGAAAGCTTCACAAGTTTCATTTGGAACAGTTGAAAGCAGGTACAGCGACTATGACATTTACTTTGACGAAGGCATTGAAGTAAAGACTTTAGGTGGAAAAGTATATAACATTATATTCAATGAAAAATACTTAAGCACGGTTGTAAATGGGCTTAAGGTAAATGAAAATCAAGACAAAATTATAGAAACACTAGGCAAACCAACATTTGAATCAAAATCAAATGGAATAATTGGATACAAAGGACAAAACATATATGTATTCTTCTCTGAAAACGAAATTTCAATTTATAGAGTAGAAGACGATTACAATGAAGAAAAATTCTTAAAACTTTGGTCTGAATTCCAAGAAACAAAAAATGCAAGAGAATTTGTAAGCAAAATAACTGGTGTATGGGATGACTTTGACGAATACATAACAGACTCACAATTTGTATATTTGAAATATTCATTAAAGGGAGCTGTAATCCAATTTAATACAAATGGAGAAAATGGACTTACCATATATAATAACTTTGGGGGGACACTTGACGAAGAAACAAAGCTAAGCTTAAAAGATATAAATGAAAGCAACATACCGCAAAATGTGTATCTGCATACAACAGAAGATTTGGTATTTGTAGCAGAACAAAACAGAGTGAGCGAAAATATTTATACTTTGTCAGACGAATTTATGAAAATGCAAGATGAGGAATTGTATTTTCGTATACTAGAAGACGAGGAAAGCGATGTGAATTATAACTTTTCAGAAGCAGAAACTGGAAGTTTTAGAATAGCATATACTTATACAACAGAAGATGGAATATATGGAGTAAAAATAATATCAAAGGATAGAAAAAATCCTAATTCAGAATTGATAAGGCATAAACAAATTTATACATATGGATGGATAAGCGAAGAAGAATTTGTATATTCAGTAAAAGGACAAGGAATTTATTGCTATAATGCAAGAACAAGAGAACTAAAGACTATATTAGAAGGAGACGAAATATATAAAATAAAAACATTTGCAAACAATACAATATACTATGATAATACAAAAATAAAATTATAAGAAAAGAGGTGGTAAAATGAAAATGCTAAAAAAACTTGCAATTGTATTTGCATTAACAATTGTAGCTATTATCATTTTGCCACAAATGAATGTAAGCAGAGCAGATATGGCCGGAGGAGGTGGAGTATCAGCCAGCACAATAGGACTTACTGAAGAAATGCAAACGTATGTAGAAAGATATATAAGAGCATATTTACAAGAAGCACATAAACAGAACCCAAATCCTCTTCAATATAACGCGGGTAAACCTGGCTCTTCCGGAGCAGGAGCAATACCTTATGGAAAAACAGTTCTTCAAAATGAGCTAAGCACATCTGAAATAGGATCAAATGGTATTAGCGGTAAACGGAGTTGCATACAACAATAAATTAGTTTTAGTATGTAGTGTGTTTACTGGAGCAATGCTTCATCAATCGTTAGGAGTCGATTTCTGGACAAAACCATATACTGATCCGCATGAAGTAATAGAAGAGGCAGGAGACTCAGTAAGAGGAGCCGGATATTCAAACAGAAGAGTAAATAGAGAACCAAAAGATCCTAAATATGCATATATATTTAATGAGCTGGAGGATACAGACTACTTGCAGCCAGGAGACATTTTAATGAGAAATGGTCACTCTATGATATACGTAGGAGTAGGAGAAACGTCAAGTGGAAAAAAAGTACATCAAATTGCACAAACAACAGGAACGAAAAATGTAGTAGATTTAACTATTTTAAGTGAATTTGAAGGAGAGGCACCAATTCGTGTGGCTCAAATAAAAACGATAATTGGAAAGACGGAAGACGGAGTTCAAGCTAAATATCCTCATGTACACAGATTAGACCCAGCTTACATACCAAATTATGACAATTGGGTAGCACCAACTGAAATTATTATACAGTGGCCTTCAGGACTAATTAGCCACGTAGACCCAAACGATATAAGTGTTGTTAGAACAGAATATGATGAAACAATGCCACTATTTTATTCAGGATTAGCCACACCAATAGGATCAATTGGAACAACAAATAGATTAGCAGAACTTATAAAACGTATTATTCAATTTTTAAAAGACATTTTAAACTTCATAATAGGAATGTTACTTCTAATTTTAAGAGCACCATTTATTGGTCTAACATATGATGCAGAAGTACTAGTTAGTGCTGCAGCTCAGGCAGTATCAGCCGGAAGTACGGGCTCTTTGATAACATTTGAAAAGATAATATTTAACCAAGTACCTTTATTCGACATTAATATATTTAACATGACAAATGCAGGAGGAGTTAACCTGTTAAATGAAACAGGAAACGCAGTTTCAGATGGCGCAGCAGTAATAATTAGCTTAAGACAATTAATGGCAGGATGGTATTATGCTTTTAGAAACTTTACAATAGCAGTAATGCTTGCAATATTGGTTTACCTCGGAGTTAGAATGGCAATTACAAGTATAGCTGAAGAAAAAGCTGAATATAAGAGAATGTTAGTGGATTGGCTTGTAAGCTTTTTCATGGTAATGTTTGTACATTACTTCTTAGTAATTGTTTTAAATTTGAACGATACTCTTGTTAACTTACTTAGATCTGCATTAGAAAATACTGGAGTAGAGAGTATCTATGAGAGTTCTAGACTTCTTGCATATAGTGTAGCAATAACAGAGGGTTGGCTAGGTACAATAATGTATATTTCACTTGTTGTATTAATGGTAAAATTTGCATTGAAATATGCAAAAAGAATGCTTAGTGGATACATATTAATTATGTTATCTCCATTAGTATCAATAAGCTATGCTATAGATAAAATAAAAGACAATCGTTCACAATCATTATCTAAATGGATAAAAGAAGTGTGCTTCACTATACTTATACAATCATTACATGTACTAGTATATGTAACGTTTGAAGCTGGCATAATTCACACAATAGCAAGCAGTGGAGGAAACTTTATACAATTTGCAGGAATGACAGTATTTATGGTAATTGCAGTAGGATTCATGGAATCAGCTGAGCATGTAATAATGGGAATTCTTGGATTTGAGTCAAGTTCTATACTAAAAGAATCAATGAATTCAACATTAGAGGCGATTGGAACAGTAAAGAAGGTAAAGAGTTTTGCAACGGGATACTATAAGCTTGCATGGAAAGGTGCAAAATTTGGAGCAAAAGGCGTAGGAAAAGGCATAAAATTTGGAACAAACCAATTAAAACAAGACATGAGATTCATGCCATTTATGGCATATGCAGGAGCACAATTTGCTAAAGTAAAACAATTTGGCAGAGGTCTAAGGAATGGATACAGAGGAAGAGATATAGATGAAGAAAGAGATTCAGCATTAGGAGGAAGCGTAAGAGGATTAATAGCAAAAGAAAAAGCAGCAACAAGAGAGATGGAAAACAAGGCAAGAGACAGAAGAAAAGCTGGAGTAGGACAGTTTAAAGGAGCAATGAGAAGCATAGGGCATGGAATATTAGCAATAGGAAAAGGAAGCCCGGTAAGTGGAGTATTGCAGATAGTATCAGGAGTATCAAGGGCAGCAAAACTAACAAGAGAAACACTAAGGGGGTCAAAACGCAGAAGCGGAAACAAGAGAAATGTAATGTCATCATATTCAAAGGGCAAAGGCAAATATGCAGGACAAAGAGGAACGAAGGAATCAATACATGAATATAAGAGAAGATTAGAAAGAGAGAACTTGTTATTTGAATTAGATGATAGAGCAGTCGAAGTAGACGAACAAATAGAAGAATTAATATCAAAAGTAGATCCAAATAATAAAGCTCTAATTGGATATTTGTTGCATGTAATGGGAAAGAAGAGCCAGATAGTAGGAAGCAAAGAAGTATTAACAGCATTAGATGGGTTAGTAGCACGTCGGAGGAAGCAAAGCAATAACAATAGATGAATGGATAGGAGAAATAGAAAAGACCCATCCAGGGCTAACGATAGACAGAGACGCAACAAGAGACAACATGAGAGGAGAACTAGCAAATGCGATATTAAACATAATGGAAGGAAAACCAGAGACAGTAGGACAAAGCTTAGGAATAGAAGCAGAAGGAAGAGGAGCAAAAGAAAGATTAGCAGTAGTAACACAGATGCTAGGAAAAGGATACTTAGATAGAGTAGAAGCAGCAAGAGAAGCACAAAGAGAAGAATTGCTTGGAAGAATAGAAGAATATTTAGGTGATGACAAAAACTTTGAAGAAACAATAAGAGGATTAAGCACAAGTGAGATGTCAGAACTATTAACAAGAGCAATAAATGGAAAAGGCGGAATAAAGAGAGACAGTACATATGTACCACAAGAGTGTAGAGACGTAATAGAAGAAGAATTAAGAACAACAACACCAAAGACAATAGAAGAGGTAAGAGCATTTGCAGACAGAGTACAAGAAAGAGTAGGAGAAAGACTACAAGTAGTACAAATGGGAGGATATGGAACAAGAGTAGAACAAGAGCTACAAAGGATGAGCTATACATTTGCAGGGCAATTAAAACCGGAGACAGCGCATGAAGGAGCAGGGATACTAGGCGAAGACAGACTAAGAGGAATAGCTGAAACAATAAGAACAGAAGGAACAAGCAAAGAAGCAGTAGCAAGCAGAGCATATGAAATGCTAACACCAACAGAAAGAAAAGAATTAATTTCTAGGTCAGCAGGAATAAGACTAGTAGAAGAGATAGAAGAAAGACTAAATGATGGAGGAGAAACAAGAGAAGGTGCAAATGATAGAACAGCAGAAGAGATATTAGGAAGAGAAAGAGTAAATGAAATAACAAGAAGAGTGCAAATGGATGCACAAGCTGGACTAGTAGATGGAAGAGAAGGAATAGCAAGCAGAGCATATAGCATGTTAACACAAGAAGAAAGAAAAGAACTAATCTCAAGGTCAGCAGGAATACACTTAGTAGAAGACATAGAAGAAAGACTAGAAGGAAGAGAAACAGGCGAAGACTTACGAGGAATACTAAGTGAGGACAGAGCAAAAGCAATAACAGCAACAATACAAATAGAAGGCATAAGCAGCAAAGAAGGAATAGCAAGCAGAGTATACGAACTACTAACAGAAGAAGAAAGAGAGCAGCTATTATTTAGATCAACAGAATTGCATCTAGTAGAAGATATAGAAGAAAGGCTAGAAGGAAGAGAAGCAGGAGAAGATTTACGAGGCATACTAAGTGAAGATAGGGCAAGAGAGATAACATCAATAATACAAGTTGAGATGCAAGCAGAAGGAGGAAAAACAAAAGAAGAAATAGCAAGCAGAGTATATGAGTTAATGACAGAAGAGGAAAGGAAGCAAGTAATATCAAGCTCAACAAGGCTGCATTTAGTAGAAGACATTGAAGAAAGAGTAGAAGGTAGAGAGCATGTTGCAGAAGATATACTAGGAAAAGACAGAGTAAGTACAATAGTAACAACAATAAGTACAGAAGGAATAACAAGCAAAGAGGAGATAGAAAGAAGAGTAAATGAACTACTAACAGAAGAGGAAAAGGGAAGGCTAACATCAGACACAGTAAGGCTACATCTAGTAGAAGACATAGAAGAAGAATTACGAAGCAAAGAAAGCGAAGAAGAAACTGTTAGCAGAGTATCAAAAGCGACAGGCTTAAGCAGAAAAACAACAAGAGAAGTAATAGAAAAGATAAGAAAGCAAAGAGCAACAGGAAGCCAAGTAAGCTCAATAGTATTTGGAAGTATGAGCGATAGAGAAAGAACAGAGCTATTTACAAAACTAGCACTTGTAGACATACCAGAAGATGAAGAAGAAGGAAGAGAGACAAGCAGGTTATTAGACGCAGTAGAAGACTTAAGGACAAAATATGTAGGAACAACAAGCAGACTTGGATATAGTTCAATACCAGAAGTAGTAGGCAGAATAAGAGAAAGTGCAAGAAGCAAAATAGAAGAGTAAAAAAAGGAGGGGGAATATGAAAAGATTTTTTTATAAAGTTACAATAGTATGCCTTATTATAGCTATATGCATTAATTTTATATTCCCTCATTTTGTGTTTGCAGAAACGTTAAATGCAGAAATTGTTATAAGCAATGGGACGGCATACCTTAGAATAGGAGGAACAACTATAGCACAAACAGCAATGGCAGGTCCAATTCTAACATATGAAGATGCAACAAGTTTAGCTGCAGGCTATATGGAGTATTGCATAAAAGATGCTATAGCATATCTTGCTACATATGATGGAGACAATAGTTATTACATTGAGGCTAGAGAAAACATTTTAAATAATCACAGAGGTAGAGAAGATATTTCTGAAGATACTATGGGAAGTGTTTTGGAAGTGGCAGGCTTTTACGATGCATCTTGGGAAGAGGCAATTAGATACTCGTTTTTAGACACAAAACACAGATCTGTCTTAGACATGATAGAAAGAGCATATCAAAGAGATAGTAATGATGAAAATGATGATTTTAGGTTTAGAACATGGTGCTATGACCATATTGAAAATGAATATACTATTAGTGTTGATGACGAGGATTTATGGACTTATTATGTAGCAACAATACCAAACGAGTATTTTAATGATGCGATTTTATATTATGAAGGCACATACATTTCACAAGAAACTGAAGTACAAAGTCAAGAATTGTTGAGCTATTCTGGAATAGGAGACTTTTTCGAAGAGTGGCTATTTGACACGTTAGGAACTATGCCTTATGAAAGACAATTAGAGTTTCTACGAAATTTAAAAAATAAAATATATCCAGAAGAACAATATAATGGTATGACGTTAATGAGTTATTTAAGAGTACAAGGAATAAACTTTGATGGAAGGTTTGAAGACGATTATGAAAGATCTGTAAATAGTGACCTTGATGAACAAATAGAAATGCTGGAACTAGGGCTTGCTCCGGATTATTATAGCAATCGTTATACGCATACACTGACTTTGGCTGAAGCAGTTACAGCATTATTTGAGGTATTGCAAGCAGAATCAAACAGAAATGGATGGACAGAAAGTGAAATGGAATTACAACTAGCTGCACTTTGGTTAAATTATACGCTTGGAAATGAAGAACCATTAGGAGATATAATCGAATTAATAGCAAGAAGAATACAGCCACCAGAGGATCAAGAAACATTTAGACGTTACTCATGGACTGTATTAGCTGCAGCTTATCTTCAATGGTATAGAAATAATGATAATACATACCTTGACTGGTTAATTCGGTAGCGACGAAGAAGGAACACCAATTACTCCAGTAATAACACCTGGTGATGCCGAAGGACCTCAAGAAGTTGATGAAATAGATGAAAGTAACATGCCGACCAATGAAGGCGGAATTTTAGGCGGAATTTTGGACAAAGTACTTGGATTTTTACTATATATACCAAAGCTAGGTTTGCTGGTTCCGGGACTTGTTACAAATTCTATTACATCTCTAGTTGCAACGCCAGGTTCGACAGAAGTTCATTGGGTAACGTTAGATTCAATTTTATTTAACAGAGTTAAACTAACTGATGTAAATGTATTTAATAATCAAGATCCAGAAATTTCAGAAACTGTAAAAAATATAAGAGAGAATGTTGCAGGATGGTATTACGCAATTAGAAATTTTGCAATAGTTTTTTCACTTTTGGTATTGTTATACATAGGAATCAATATGGCAATAAACAGTTCTGGATGGAGACGAGCAAAATACAAAAAAATGCTTGTAGACTGGGCAATAGGATTTGGACTGATAATATTATTCCATTTTGTTATTATTGCAGTATTACACGTAAATACAGCTTTGGTTGATGCGTTAAATCCGCGAACTGAAAGAGGCGCAATTACAGATAGAATGCTTGAAATAGCATTTTCAATAGGGCTTGTAAAATCATTTGGAGCAGCAATTATATATAGTATATTATCAGTAATGTCACTATTATTCTTAATAATATATATTAAACGTATGTTAATGACATGCTTTCTAATTATGATTGCACCAATAGTACCATTAAGCTATTGCGTTGGTGGTAACAGGGCAGGAATATTTAACCAATGGCTAAAAGAGTTTTGCTATAATGTACTAATACAACCATTCCACTGCATTGTATATATAGCATTTGCTGGCACATCACTTAATTTGCTATATGCAAGTAATGAAATTAGTGGAACTGCAATTTTAAATTTAATATATGCGGTTGCAAGTGTATGCTTTATATTTATGGCAGAAAAGGTAATAAGAACAGTATTTGGGTTCACAAAATCGAAAAGTGTGGCATCAAAAATGTTTTCTGCAAGTATGGCAACAAGTGCAATAAATAGCTTTAATCAAATGAGAAATGCAAGAAATAGTGACGATGACGACGATGATGGGGAAGAAGAAATGCCATCGGTTATGCCTGATAATACTACTTCAAACGAAGCAATGGCAAATTTTTCAAACAGAGTACAGCTACAAGATACAGATTATGGTGCAGAAGGTGCAGGTATTGGCTGGGGTGACGCAGGAGAAAGTGCACTGCCTGGTAATATAGGTCAGCCTGCAGAAGAGGAAGAATATCCACCAGCAGGCAGCCAGACAGAAGAATATCCACCAGCAGGAGGAAGAAGACAAACAGAGCAAGGCAGAAGAAAGAAAGCAAGAGAACAAGCAAATAGGGGAGAAGCAACAGGAGGACATGCAAATACACAGCAAAAAAACTCAGAACGACCTTGGAGAACAAAACAAGAACAAATGCCGGAACAAGAAACTAGTCCTAAAGAGGCAAAAAAAGCTGCAAAAAGAGCAAAGAAAAAAATTGAACCACAAGCACGAGAATTTAGCATGGAAGAACAATTCATGATGGCTGCAATGACATACAGAGATTCAACAGACCCTAATATGACACAACAACAACTAATACAAAAAATAGACATGCTAAGAAGAACACCAATGAAAGAACTAGAGAAAAGAAGAGTATTTTCGGATATTGTATTTAAAACATGGATAGATAAAGTTGGAAGAAACCTTGAAAAAAGAGGAGTAGAAAATCCACAAGCAGAAGTGCAAAATATTATAATGCATATGAAAATGTAAAATGATAAGAAGGAGGGGGAAATATGAAAAGAAGTATTCGAAGAAATATAGTAATTTTCTTGATTTTAATAATATGCATTAATTTCGTATTCCCTCAAATTTCTTATTGTAGTGAAGGAAGCAACGTAACAGTAGAAGCAACACCAGGAAACGACCCATTAGTAGGAAACTTTTTTGGAGGAATACTAGATGGAGTAATAGGCATACTTCTATATCCGGCTAAACTGTCAATTCTTATACCAGGCATGTTATTAAATTTAGTGATTTCTGGTGCAAGTATTTATGGGTTATTCTTTAATGAAGTAGAACTAACCAATATTGACATATTTAGTGTAGGAACAGGTGGAACAGCAAAAGTAGTTAATGACTCAATAGCCCAATTCTATATTGCATTAAGATTAATAGCTATTATGCTATCTTTAGCTTCACTTATATACATTGGAATAAGAATGGCAATTTCAAACATAGCAGAGGAAAAGGCAAAATATAAGCAAATGCTAGTAAACTGGCTCATTGGATTTGCGCTTTTATTTATAATGCATTATATTATGATAATTACGATAACGGCAAATGAAATGTTAATAGATGCACTAAAAGGCGCTTCTAACCAATCATTTGGTGGCATGATGACAACTCTATTGGCACAGGCATGGTGGATCCCATTTACAACCAGTTTTGGATCTGCCATTATGTATATTGGAATGGCAATAATTTCTATAATTTTCCTTATCGTCTATGTAAAAAGGAAAATAACGATTTGCTTGTTAATTACAATATCGCCTTTAATAAGCGTTTCTTATGCAATAGATAAAGTAGGAAATAATAAAGCAGAAATTTTAAATACATGGCTTAAAGAGTTCCTATATAATGTCTTAATACAACCATTTCATTGTATTATTTATGTAGTATTTATAGAAGCAGGAATGAGGTTTGCAACCGATCATTCAAATTTTGGCACTATGCTTTTTGCAATTATATTAACTCTTAGTGTGTTTTCAATGCAAAAAATAGTAAGAGAAATATTTGGATTTAGCCAATCAAGCAGTTTAAGTGAAAAATTTGCAGTAGTTGCATTTGCTTCATCTGCTGCTAGCAACGTAAAATCAATTGCAAGTGCCAATAAGGAGAAAAACAAATATAAAGCAGAGCAAAAGAACAAACAACTGAAAAAACTTGGAGTAGACTTACCTGGAGGAGAAGAAACAAGCGGAGAAAATATAAGCAAATTATCAGATGAATTTGACCAAACAGAAAATGAAAGATCAGGCAAAAAAGGTAACATAGTAAAAAGAGCTGCTAATAAAGTTGGAAACAAAATTGAAGGAGCAATTGAAGCTAAAAGACCTAAAGTGGGCAATGTAAATAGGAGGAGAGTATTAAGAAAAAGGGCAACAGACGGAAGAACAAGAAGAGCCCTAAAAGGAGTTTTAAGGTGGGAAGGCAAAAACTTTAGAAGATTTAGTTATTATGATGCAATAAATGCGGCAAGAAAGAATAGAAGAAAGAATAAAACAAACAAAAAAGTTGCGAAATTAACAGATGCAAATGTTATTAAAGCATTTGCGCAAAGCTATAGAAAAGCAGTTGACCCAAACATGGATAGAAGAAGGCTAGCAGGAGAGTTTGAAAGGATAAGCGAAACAACAGATTTAAATACTTTAACACCGCAAGAAATAAAATTCAAATTGGCTATGGAAGCAGCAAAAACGAAATTTGGATTAGATGATGATGAAATAAGAAGAATTATAGAAAACGGATAAAGAATAGGAAAAAAGGAGGTATAGATATGGACGAAGAAGACGAGAAAAAACAAGAAAATAGCAAAAAGAGAAGAGAACAGTTTGGAGCAAATGTTGCAAAAATAATAAGATATGGAAAATATCTAGCTAATCCAGCGGTATTGTATGCTCTTGCAATAATTATAATTATTGTACTAATAATTGGAATTATTAGCTTTATAATATCTATGCCTGGGGAAATATTAGGTAAAATAGCTGATATTTTTAATGGACTATTTGGACATGCAGAAGATGAACTAAAAGTAACAGACGAAGAAATATTAGATTTAGCTAAATATATCGAAGATATGGGATATGACCTTGAAGGATATGGATTTGTAGAAGAAATAACACTGGATGACGAATCAACGTATTCGGATGAAGAGTATGAAGGAGATATACCTGAAAAGGGAGAAATAAAATCTATCAAAAGCAAGTACTTAAAAGCTTACCTTGTTGCAGAGAAGAAAACATACGTAAAAGCTAATAAAACTTTTGGATGGACTGATTTTGAATGGCTTACTGAAACGCTAGAAACAAACTCATATAAAGCTGTGGTTTCCCAAGACATATTTGATGCATATATATGGCCAAACAACGAAGAAATGCCTGATTATATTAGAAATGCATTTTTAAACATGTATGAAGAAAGAGACGACACATATGTAATAAAAGCAAATGCAAAACAAAGGGTCCATGATAATTCGTATCATATAACATGGGTTAGTACATATGTAAGTTATGGCTACGGAGGCGGAAGCTGGATTAATCAACAGCTAAATATAAACTGCTATACAGATAAGTATGAAGTTATAAGAAAAGCTGAAGTAAGAGAGTACATAAGAGAAATAATAGCCATGATGTATTCACTTACTGATGAAGACAAAGAAATAGATCGTAGTGATTCTTTGATGCCATTTGCTAGCTATACAATATCATCTGGAGAAACAATGACACTTTGCGCAATGGGATTAGAGTTATATAACAACATTGACAGTAGCAAGCAAAGTGAGTGGGACATGCAATTTTACATTAGTATGTATACCAGAGGTAGCATAGATTACACAAAATCAAATGGAGGAATGCTTTGGTTTGAAACAAATGATTTAGCAGAGGAAAATAATGGTGAATTTTGGAAGAGCGAAGACGGAACGGTTTATGAGTATAGTATAGAAAAAGAAAACAGATTACTAAGAATAAGTACAAGACTTACTGATACTTGGTGGAGAAGCGTGAAAGCTTTCTTTGGAATATCAGATATTTCAGGATACCTATATGATTTAAACAACTGGACTACTAAATACGGAAAACCTGTGGAATTTTTAATATCAGTTCATATGGCAACGCAAGCACCAGACTTTGCATATAAATTAGCAACAGACTACAATGTTGATACAAAAGTCCATATTGCTGCATTTCCATCACAAATAAATATTAAGTTTGTAACAGGTGATCAAAGCGACCAAGGAATTTTGGAATTAATAGATGAATCAAAAAGGGACAGAACATTAAAAAGAGCACTGGCAAATAAATTTCTTGATACATTTTATTCATCACTGACACCACAGGAAAGAAGTATTGCTTTTAAGGGCATTGTAAACCGGACTTGACAGTGCAGGATTTAACTGGGACATATGGTCATTTTTTAGCAATATGGAATTCAGATTCCACTATTCCGGAGATGACGATGACATAGACGCAATAGCATCTGCAACGATGACCGTAGACGAATATTTTAGCGGTTATGTAGCAATTAAAGGCAGACCGGGATGGAATGTCAAGATAAGTGACCTTGGAAACTCAGAACTAAACGAAAAATATTCTATTATTAAAGATGTACCTTATAAAAATGTTATTGAAGAAGTATATAACACTATAAAAGAATGGGAAGAAGATGCAACATCAACAATACAGCCATATATTACTAAAGTAGAACACCACTGGTACAGAAACCAATATTTTACAGATATACCAGGGCTTACTGAAGAAGCTGCAATAATAGAAAGCGCAAGAGAGCTTCTTATGACAGTATACTATATAGTAAATAATGGAGAAGAAACAGTTGATACAGGAGGATTTGTAGAAAATCCATCAGAAGATAGCAACTTAACATACGCAAGTATGTTTGCAGGAGAATATGCAAAAGCAATTAAAACAAAGGACTTGATGATGGGGCTTATAGCATTAATAAAAAACACTGTTGGTATTACTTCTGGCACACCAGACCAAAATATTTTGGAATTCTTAAACATAACAAGCCCAACAGAAGTCTCTGAAGAACAAAGAGAAGCTATAAGAAAAAAATTAGATGCTGCAGAAAAATCATTACTATTTGCAAATTCTGCATACAAAGTTGAAGTACCTGAACCAATGTGGTATTTGTTTTCCACACTTGTTGAAAAAAGGGCAACATCCGGAAACATTACTACGATTAGTCAATACCCTGAACTTGCAAATACACTCGCAATAAAAGAAACAAGAGACAAGGTTTTAGTACAAACACACAACCCACTTTTTGAAGACAACTCTAAATATATTAGAAGCTGGCTTAAAGATAAATACTATATATATAACGGTTCTACAGATAACACTGAAATTGAAACAAGTGGACAAAGTAGAGATGAAAGAGGAGAAACAACAGGAGTATCATTAAATGATAAAAAGATTGCAGAAGGAAAGCAGTACATAAATGGAAAAACAGCACTTCAAGAAATAGAAAGTCAGATAGAAAAATGTGATGCAAGATCAGATATGATATATATGTTAAGAGACTTAAAAGAACTATTCCAGGATTTTGAATTTGATTTGGAAAATTATGAAGATGTAAATGCGGTAAAATGCATGAGCAACATTTTACCAAGCTATGTACCATATACACCATGGCCTTCTGAATATGAAAAAGCTGAAGATGGTTGCACTAAAATCATATACAAACCAGATAACAATTCAGCTTATTCACTAACATTTCCTGCTAGCGGAAATGTTACTAGAGATGATACTTATGATAATATATTTATTATAGAATTTACTGGCGAAGGCACTGATGAAAGCAGTATAACAGGCATGGTGTTAAGGGTTGAAGTGGAAAAAGGTACACTTAATGCAATACAAAGACAATCTGGTGCAAAACGGAGAAACTATTTGTACTGTGCAACCAGGAGATAACGATTATACAGAAGAAACAGGAGATAAAATAATAATTCTTAAATTAACCCTTTTAACAGCAACAAAACAACTTGCTAAAATAGAAGACTATATGACTGTTAGATCAAAAAGCCTTGAAAACTTGGGAGGTTCAAACGACGGAGAAAGGGCAAGATTGTATTACATATTACAAACTGAACTAGGTTCTTTAGAAAGTGACGCAGACTACGAACCAACAAGAACGGTAAAATATATTGCTTTATTAAATGTATTGTTTAATAAGATAAGTAGTCCATTTACAAAATTTAAGAACATTAGACAAATCCAAGATGAAGGGGAAGAATTAGTAGCTACTGCCCCTAGAACATTATATGAAAATCGTCCAAGCTCCGCTGATAAAATGGATGCACTAATACGCTTAGCACTTTCTGGATATGATGTTACAAAAGAATATACAGTAATTGGTGCTACAGCATATTTTAGAAATGACGAAAGGTATGGAACAGGAGACGGAGGACGAAGAGCAGAAGTATCTGAAGAAACTATTGATAAACTAAAAGAAAAACGAGATAGCTTAAATCTTATGATGCCTATAGACGATAGGCTATACGGGCTTCCTGAAGATGAATATTCAAAATATCTTGGAGATATGCTCGAGAAAAAGCTAAACGAAGTAATATACGAGCTAAATATAGATAAATATGTAAAAGGATATCAAGAATATGAAGAGGAAGTTTTGCCAAAGTATGAACCAGCAAAAGAATATATTATAGGATATTATACAAGAGGAGAATTCCTTACAGACTGTGGTGGAATCACGCCAGATTCTTTGAAAGTTGTTACAAACATGACAAAGAGTGGAGTTGTACATGATAAAAATGCTCAACAAACCGTGAATACAAATCAACAGAGTAATAACACAGATCCAGGTGACGAAACAGATGCAGCAGCTGCAACACCAACAGTAGCTACAACACCAACAGAAACTGAAACTCCACAGGAAGAAGAGGAAGAGACACAAGTACTATCAATTGACATAACTCCAGAAGGGGTTACAACTAACAGTATAAATGCAGGCCAGGAAAGAGAAATAGTAGATGAATTTGTACTTACTGCAAACTCAAACTACATAGTAAAATGGACATTTACCTATACAGTAGATGCTGAAGGAAAATTTATATCAAATGTTGTAGCTACATATAAACCAGTTAGAAATTATTAAAAGTAGTATAAGGAGAAATAGATGAAAGAAGATAAAAAAACACGTAATAAAATAAACACAGAGAAAAGGAAACTAATTATTAAACTTGCAGTGATTAGCTTATGTATTATAGTAATACTAGTTCTCCTTATACTATTACTAAAGCCTAATAGAGAAGTAGACTTGGAAGATGGGACAAAAACACAAGAAGCTATACAAGAAAATAGAGAAGAAAAAATTACAGATTATGTTAGGACTCGCGGAGAAAAAGAAAGAATGCAGGTCTATTTATCTGAATTTTTAAAGCATATAGAAAAAGGAGAATATAAAGAAGCATATAGCAGACTATATACTAAATTCAAACGAAACTATTTCCCAACATTAGAGACATTTACAGAATATGCAAAAAAATATTATTCGAGTTTTATGTCAGTAACTCATGAAGATATACAACGACAAGGAAAGTATTATATACTAACAGTAAAGATTAAAGACTTAGCAATTACACAATATGAAATAGAGCAAATGTATGTTATTTATGAAAAAGGACTAAATGACTATTATATTTCTTTTCAAGTAAAATATTAAAATGAATATCTTTTTTTAAAAGAGGTGAAACATGTATACCAATATTAGAATAAAGCTTAGAAACTTTATTAAGGAACATAAATGGAAGGTAATTCTTGGCATAATTGCATGGGCTGTATTGTTTGTTATAAATCAATTTTTAGCAAATGCTAAAATTGAAGTTCCAATTACAACATATGATCCATATAAACCAATTATAGAAAACGGACAAACAACGCCAAATAAATGGCAAGAAAAAATAGAAAACATGATTGATGAATATATAAACCTTTGCAATGAAAAAGAATATGAAAAAGCATATAACATGATAAATGAAGACTGCAGAAAAGAAGTATATCCATCTTTAGAGGATTTTCAAGCATATGTAGATTACGTATTTGCTACAGATAAGGTATATTCTATACAAAACTATTCTAACAGAGATAATATTTATATATACAGAGTAAGAATATTTGATGATATACTGGCTACTGGATTAACAAATGATACTTCGTTTAAATATTTTGAAGACAGAATGTCATTTAAAGAAACAAATGGCAAATTAACTATGAGTGTAAAAGAATTTATAGATAAAGACAACTTTGATAAAGTTTATGAAGACAAATATATAAGAATAGCAATAACAGAAAAGAGAATCAACTATGACTATGAAAAATATACAATACGTTTTACAAATAAAACAGAGCATTATGCGGCCATTTCAGATGGAGCTATGTCAGGTAACATCAAAATTGAAACAGAAAATGGTGAAATAAATCAAACTGCAGAAGGATATGAACAACCTATTATTTTACCACCGCGTGGAAGCATAACATTATCAATACAATTTACAAAATTATTTGACTTAGGAGTAAAAACAACAGGAATGAAGTTTAACAATGTAAGAATATTACGTTCATACTCAGGAGATGAATCATTAAAAGAACAGGAACTACAAGAGGCAGTAGAACTGTATAGTTTTACAATTCCATTGTAGTAAGGAGGGGGAAATATGAAAACCGTAACAAAGAAAATACTAATAATTCTTTTAATTATATTAATAAACTTCAACTTCATATTTCCTAGCTTTGTGTATTGCGGAGACATAGGCGTAGATGATGGACCTCCGTTATCTCCAGAAGAGGCTGTAGAAGAGGATGAAGAAGTTCCAGAAGAGCCCGTAGAGGAAGAAGAACCTGGAGAATTAGTTGTGGCTGGAGAGGATGATGGACCTCCGTTATCTCCAGAAGAGGCTGTAGAAGAAGAGGAAGAAGTTCCAGAAGAGCCTGTAGAGGAAGAAGAACCTGGAGAATTAGTTGTGGCTGGAGAGGATGATGGACCTCCGTTATCTCCAGAAGAGGCTGTAGAAGAGGATGAAGAAGTTCCAGAAGAGCTCGTAGAGGAAGAAGAACCTGGAGAATTAGTTGTGGCTGGAGAGGATGATGGACCTCCGTTATCTCCAGAAGAGGCTGTAGAAGAAGAGGAAGAAGTCGCTGTAGAAGCTGCAGATGCTATGTCAGCTGATTCAGCAACAACTACTTTGGACATAGCGATAATCTGGCTTGGAAATAGATTTGTAGAAATAATGGTAAACCAGGGGGACAATGCAAAAGACTATTTCTCAGCACTGCTTACAACATTTAGAAGAGCAGGAGAGGTACGGAACTGAAGAACAAAAGGAATTTTATAGAAGCGTAATCGCAAAAGCAAATGAGATACGCCCAGAAAGTGATGGCAATGTATTTAGAGAAAACCTTACTACTTATTTGGAAAATTTCATATCGATGCAATGGGGAAACGAATCTGTAGGAAATACAGTATTTGGATTGTTTAGTATAGTTGGAGACTCCATTGCAGGAATAGCCTTGTATGGGTTTAAAGTACTATTTATTATAGTCCCTGGAGCAATAATACAAATGATTGAAAGCTTGCTAGGAAGTGTTGGAAATAATACAATTGAATGGATTAACTTGGATACAATCTTCTTTAATCAGTTACCACTATTTGATATAAACGTCTTCAGTATGACAACAGCTGAAGGTGTGCAACTTCAATCGGGTAACGTACTATATGACATTAGAAATAATGTTTCAAAATGGTATTATGCAATAAGAAATTTATGTATTGCCCTTTCACTTGCGGTTTTGGTTTACATAGCAGTTAGGATGGCAATTTCAAATCTCGCAGAAGATAGAGCAAAATACAAAAAGATGCTTAAAGATTGGCTTGTTGGATTTGCATTGATATTCGTTTTACACTATTTAATGATATTTATTGTAAATTTAAACAATGGAATAGTTTCTGTTTTGGATACAGCAAGACAAAGACAAGCAAGTACAACAACTGCATCTGTAGCAATTTTCAATACAACTACAAGTAGTCTACAAACTAGTATTCTTGTACAAGCATTTGATGTAACTCTAAGTAGAGGAATGACAGCAGCGATTTTATATGTTATGTTAGTTGGAATGACTATGTTGTTTATAGTTGTATATATAAAGAGGTTTATTACGATTTGTTTCTTAACAATGATAGCACCATTAATAACTGTAACATATTCGATAGACAAAGTAGGAGATGGCAGAGCCCAGGCTCTTGGAAAATGGCTTAAAGAATATGTGTTTAATATATTAATACAACCGTTTCACTGTATAATATATATGCTATTTTTACAAAACATACTAAACGTAATAAACACATCATCAGGATTAGACCAAATAGCAGGTAAAGCTATAGTTGTAATGATGATACTAGGATTTGTATATAAAGCTGAAGATATAGTAAGAGCAATATTTGGATTTGAAGCGAAATCATTAAGTTCAGCAGCAATGCTAGGCGCAGCTGCCGTTGCACAAGCACAAAAAAGAGCAGGACAAGCTGCATCAGTTATTGGAGGAAAAGGTGGCAAAGCAGCATCGGGTGTTAAGAATGCTGGAGACAAAGCAGCAGCCCTTAAAAACATGAAAAAGCCAAACGTTCTTCCAAGTGAGGCAAAGAAAGGAGCAGGAGGTGCAGCGGGAAAAGCTGCAGGAAAGGCAGCTGGAACAGCAGCAAGTTCAGCAGCTGGAAGCACAGCGGGAGCAGTGGCAAAAAAAGGAATCGGTGCAAAAGCAAAAGATACAGCTAAGAAAGTACTTAAAAACACTACTGGAAAAACAGCTAGAAATATTGCAGGAAGAGCAGTAACAGCAGCGTTGGCATATGGAATGACAGGAGACGCAAATACAGCATATGGAGCATCAAAAGCATATAAAGGCGTAAAGAGACAAATAGATGGTGCAAGACTAGGAAGACAGTTAGACAAGAAAAAGGATGAAACACTAGATGCATACCAAGATTATGCAGAATCAAAAGGACTATCAACGGCAGAAGAGAGACTTGCAGAGGCAGAGAGACTAATGCATGCGGATTTAGACAGCTTAACTGACCCAGAAGAAAGAAATATGGCAGAATGGCTACAAAATGATGTATTAGCACAACAAGTAGTTGGAGATGACAAAGCAGAACAGACAGTAATGCAACAACTTAGAGATTATGAAGGAATGTAAACAAATATTACAATTATATTACAAATACATATTGCAACTGCAAAGTTAAAAAATAGAGGTTGCATTTATGGCTTTAAATCAACAATCCAAAGAAACAATAAAATGAAGAAGAAAAGAGAAATGTTACAATTGTGTGACATTTCTCTTTTTTGGGGTCCAAAAGGCGAAAAAATATTGAAAGGTGATATGGAAAAATGGTATAATATAAAGTAATATGAACTATTTTATCAAAAAATAAAAACAAGAGGTGGTGCTATGAAAATATTAATTAAAATCTTAGTGATGGCATTAGTTGGAATAATACTGCTAATGCCTATTAGTCGTGCTTCTCTAAGTTGGAGCACAATTGATAGCCAGGCACAAGGCTTTATAGCAAATGGAGCAGCACAAGGTGGCAACCTGATAACAGCAAGTGA
>JAFXVF010000010.1 GCA_017524665.1 Clostridia bacterium
AGAGGAGAAGGACTACTAAAAGTAGGAGAAGAAACAGCAATAATAGCAATAAGACCGACAAAGAAAGAATTTGAATTTGTAGAAACAAACCAAAACAAACTAGCAGAAATGAGAAAAGAAAAGGAAAACAGTAAATAAGAAGAAAAGAAATGAAAAGATGAGGAACAACACGGAGCAAAACAATAAAGATAAGCAAAGTAAATGTAGAGCAAATGTAGAATGAAAAGAAGGAGGAGCCAAGCTATGAGAAAAGCCATTACAGTTGTAATATTAATAATATTGCTATTTGAATTTTCCCTAAACAACCGTGTAATGGCTACTAGCATGGAAGCTTTTAATGAGATAAACGAAGGCTACACGAGCTATACAGATACGAAGCGGGGGAGATGCAAGAGAAGCAATAGCAGCTAGAAACGCACAAAAAAAAGAAATATCCAAAACTAATGCATCTTTTGGATTTATAGGAACAATACTTGGATGTATCCTTTTCGTAATTCCGACTGTTATACATTTATTACTAACATTTGTTGTATTGCCAGAAAACGTTAGCCAAGTGCAAGAATTTACTATAGAAGATTTGCTATTACGGTAGATTTGAGTTGTTTGACGTAAACTTTACAGGACATTCAAGTTTGTCATCAGAGCCTGTATATGTTACCAGTAGCATAAATAGATTAGTAAAAGAAAATGTTGCACAGTGGTTTTATGCTATAAGATCATTTGCACTCGCCGCCTTACTTGTAATATTAATTTATATTGGTATAAGAATGGCAACTTCTACGATAGCTTCAGATAAAGCAAAATATAAACAAATGCTTTTAAATTGGCTAGCAAGTATAGTAATTCTTATGATATTACCATACATAATAGCGGCTGCAACAACCGTATGTAGTGCTACAATAAATGTAATAAGGGGAGTAGCAGAAAAGGCTGTTACAGTTCAAATAAATAATCCCGATGTAGTACAAACAGGAGGACTAAACTTTGAAAAAACATTGCTCTATGGGAAAGTGGATGAAAATGGAAATGGCTTTGACGGAATATTAACTAAGCTCCAAAAGGGAAACCGGTTGGGAAATGTTATCATTAGTAATTGTTTATTGCGTAATAGCGTGCTACCAAGTTAAATTTTTCTTTATGTACCTAAAAAGAATGCTCATGGTTGGTTTTTTAATAGTTATTTCTCCATTAATTACAATAACTTATTCTATTGATAAAGCTGGTGACAATCAAGCACAAGCATATCAAACATGGATGAAAGAATTCCTTGTAAATGTATTTATTCAACCGCTACACGCATTGATATTTATAGTATTTATGTATTCTATATATGGAATAATGGAAAGAGCACCTCTTTTAGCTATATTATTTATCTCGGCATTATCAAGAGGAGAGGGTATAGTTAGAAAAATATTCAAGATGGGACCATCAGCTGCAATCGGTGGCTTAGGAAAAGGAAAAAAATAATAAGGCGGTGGATTGATGAAGAAGAAAAAGTTAAATAGAATAAAAATTGCTATTGTAATCTTAGTAATAATCATAATTACTTTATTTATTATTATAAATCAACTGCCTAAAAATAACGAAGTGGAATATGAAATGCCTTCTCAAATTACATCAATAGAAGATTTGCTTAAATATTATAACTGTACAAATATAATGATAACAGAAAGCAAAGAAAACGGTTTTGAGTATGACATATATCTTAAATTTGGTGAAGACACTTGGAAAGAAAATGGAAATTCTAATGAGGCATACTATACATCAATAATTGTAAATGTGGCCAACTTATTAAACTATAACAGCTATAGAATGATAGACTCAGAACGAAAACTTTTAATTACTATAATTGCAAATAATGCAGAAAGAAAGATACAAAAAACATATATTAACGGACAAATAGATTATTTTTCAAGAGAGCTTACAAAAAAAATTGCAGATACATATAAAGAAGTAAAAGAAATAGACATGAAGATTCAGGCAAAAGAAATAAATGCATTAATTAATAACAACTGGGAACCAATTCAGCTAGGAACAATAGAAAGTAGATTTGAAGATTATGACATATACTTTGATGAAGGAATAGAGGTTAAAACTATTGATGGCAAGGTATATAATATAATCTTTACTGAAAAGTACAAAGAAACTATATTAAATGGACTACGAGTAAATGATACAAAAGAAAAGATTACAAATGCATTAGGAAAACCATCATTTAGTGACCCATCTGTAATTGGATATAAAGGTAAAGACATTTATGTATTCTTTTCTGAAAATGAAATATCAGTATATAGAGTTCAAACATTTGAAGACATGAAAGATTTTCTTAACTTATGGAATACATTCTTAAATGAAAAAGATGTTAAATCATTTGTAAACAAGGTTACAGATATTTGGCCAGGATATAGTGAATTTTTATACGATTCTAATTTTGTATATCTAAAATATACGCTAAAGGGAATAGTAATACAATTTAATGTTACAACAGAAAATGGCATAGTGTTATATAACAATTTTCAAGGAACTATTGGAAATGAATTAACACTTAAAGATATAAATCCTGAAAATATACCTAAAAATATATATTTACATACTGATGAAGACTTAGTGGAGACAGAAGAAATAAACAGAATACGGAGTAAAAACATTCATGAGAACAGATGAATATATGCCTATGGTAGATTCACAACATAATGAAGAGCTGTATTTTGATGATAAAGGAAATGCAGCCCAAATAGCTTCTATTAAACGGAAGTTATTCATTTAACAATGTACACAGTAACAAGTTTTACTTAATATATAAATATGCAGAATCTGGAGTTAGGGATATAAAGTTTATGTCTAAAGACCGTAAGCTCCCTGATTCAGAACTAATTAGACACAAGGTAATTAATACATATGGATGGTTAAATGATGAAGAACTGTTGTATTCTGTAAAAGGAGAAGGAATATTTAAATATAATGCAGAAACAAGAAAACTTGAGACAATAATAACAGGATCAGATACATTCGAAATAATTAAAATTGAAAATAATACTGTTTATTACGATAATAATAAAATTATGCTAAAGAAATAATAATTTAGCAAAAAGGATGGTGATAAAATGAAATTAGCAAAAAAAGCATTAATTGTGTTTTTAATTGTTGTAATTTTATTGCCATGCTTATTTACATATAACCCTGTACTTGCAGCTATAGATGAAGAACAAAAACCGCCAATACAATATGGGTATGAGGTAAGTGAAGAACAGGCACAAGAAATATATGAAGCCTATGGTCAAGGTGCTACAATAGGCCTTACAATGGAGCAACAAAAACTTGTAAAAGTATATGTTGAAACATATTTATCCGAAGCATATAAGTTTAATCCAAAGCCTTTTGTATACGATGCACATAACCTTAACGGTTATACAAGAGCTTTCCACCAAAATGATTGGAGCTCAACAAGAATTGGCTCAAGTGGTACATGGAGAGAGGGACAGCCATATACTAACAAACTTGTTTTTGTGTGCAGTGTGTTTACCGCTGCGATGCTACACCAGTCAGTAGGAGCGTATTTTGAAGACACTATATATAGAGGAGCAGGCTATGCAAGCGTAGGAGGAAGAGGAGCAGAATATTTTAATAGAATTGAAGGAGAAGAAATATTACAAATTGGTGATGTCATTTCAGAACAAAGCTTTCATCACTCTATGTTATACTTAGGAGTGGATGAAAAAGGATATCACATAGTAGCTGAAACATGTGGAGGTTCAAGAGTAATTGGGATAAACAGAATAAGGGGATCTCAACTAAACAGACCTCTTACTGTAAATCTTTTAAGACAAATTAGCCCTGTGTATGCTGAAACAGGCGGACGTAGCTTATACCACGTAAGTAGAGTAAAACCAGAGATAATTCCAAAGGGGTGGACGCTACCAGGATACATAACAATTCAATGGCCTAATGGCGAAACTTCTGGATTTGACACAGAAGATTTAGACAACATATTAATTGAGACAGGGTTTGATGAATCAAGACCAATGTTTTATGATGGTTTGGCAACTCCAATTGGAACTTTAGGACATGGAAATGGCTTTGAAGATTTGATAAAAAGACTAGGCCAACTATTCAAAGATTTTCTAGATACATTAATTGGATTAATAACAATGGCGTTTAGAATGCCAGTTGTTGGATGGATGTATATTATAGAAAACCTTATAACATCGACAGTTCAAGTAATATCTACAGAATATATAAACTCAGTAACTTTAGAAACAATTGTGTTTAATCAAATTCCATTATTTGATGTAAATATTTTTAATACAAATAGAACATATGGCAGAGTAGTTACTACATTTAGAGAAAATATAGCAGGATGGTATTTTGCATTTAGAAATCTTGTGATTGTTATACTATTTGTTGCACTCCTATACATGGGTATAAGAATGGCATTAACTGCAATAGCTGAAGAAAAAGCAAGATATAAAAGGTTGATTGTAGACTGGATTGTAAGCTTTTTCATGGTTATGTTTATACATTATTTTTTGGTAATAATATTTGACCTAAATGACTTTTTAGTAGAACTAATACAAAATGCGTTGAGAAACCAAAGTGGAGTAGAAAGCTTATATGATAAGTCAAGAAACTTAGCATACAGTATCAAATTTACAGATGGCTGGTATGGCACAGTACTATATGTAGCTCTAGTATGGTTTACACTTAAATTTACGATTAAATATGCAAGAAGAATGCTTACAGCGTATATATTAATTATACTTTCACCATTTGTGTCAATAGTATATGCTTTAGATAAAATAAAAGATAACAAAGCACAATCACTTGGAAAATGGCTTAAAGAAATTGTATTTACAGTTTTAATACAAGCAGTACATGCGTTAATATATGCAGTATTCATGGTTATTATTATCACAATTTCAGCAAATGCATCAATACTAAACCTTGTAGGAAGTGTAATAGTGTTAATAATTGCTGTAAAATTCATGGAAACGGCAGAAGAAACATTTAAAACTATATTTGGATTTAACTCATCTAACATATTAAAAGAAACTATGGATTCTACAATTGAAGCATTTGGCAAAGCAAAAATGGTAAAAGATGTAGCTGTTGGATATGGAAAAGCGGTAAAATACGGGGGAATAGGAATTGGAAAATTTGCAGGGTTTACAGCAAAAAACATTATTGGAAAACCTACAAGAGCTTTAGGAAGACATGTTAAACCGATAGGAAATGCTGTCGAAAAATATGACAAAGTAAAATATAAATTAAAAGATAAAGCAAAAGATCTAAGAACTGGATATAAAGGAGAATTGAGAGATGCAAAAACAACTACCGGAATTGATAAATGGATTCAAGCTAAAAGGCAACAACAAGAAAGACTAATACAAGATGGCAGAAGAGAAGCTAAAACAATGTATGGCACTGGAAAAAATGCTGTAAAAAATGCTGCAAAAGGATTAGGAACACTATTTTCAAAAACAGCAGCATCAGTTTCATATATGATAGCAAGTGGAACAGCTGCACATGAAGCAAAAAACTTTGTAAAAAAACATAGAGAAAGAACCAAAAAACTTGCAATAAAAAAAGCTAGCAAGCTAGACCAAAAGAGATTTAAATCACAACATGGTGCTTATGGACAAATGAGATATATGCAAAAAGAGGAAGAAGAGCTTAGAGAATTTAGAGAAACTGATATTGAATTTAGAGAAACACTTGAAAAAGCATGGAATAGAGATGGACTAATTGCAAGAGGTCAAACTGCAGGGCAAGGCTCAACACTTGAAGAAAGATCTAAATATGCACAAGAAATTGTTATGCAAACATTTAGAGCAAGAGCTACAATATTTGGACAGGCTCAAATACAAACAATTATGTCTAAAATAATATTAAAGAGTAATGGTAAGGGGCTTACAATAGGAGCGATTTTAGATGAGCTAGAAAAAGGAAACCCTAATGTTACATTTAATAGAGAGGCTATGTCTCAAAGATTAAGAGAAGAATTAGCTTTAGCAATGATAAATGTTGCGAATGGTAAACCAGAAACAATTAGGCTTGGGTTTGACAAAGACGTAGGTGGAGGAGAACTATTAGGTGATAGGCTATATGAGGCTATAAGACAAGCAAGAGCAAGCAAAGACAAAACATTAGGAGATAGCAAACAAGAAAGAGCTGAAAATGCTGTTACACAAGAAATAAGCAATTACATTTTCGATGAAGAAAAAGGAGAAGAAAATGCAAGACAAGTAATGGAAAGCCTTGACATGGCAAGCCTAGCAACATTGATTTCAAGGGCTGCAAGTGGAAGAACTGCTACTGGCCAAGAAGCATTTAGCATCTCTACGGAATCAAGTGTAACAAGACACATTTATGGAGAAGTGCTTGAAAAATCAATGAGTGGAAATGCTCCATCAAGTGTTGCTGATATAAGTTCATTTACATCTACAATGAGAAGCAATATGACAGAAACACAACAAGAAATGTTTGATTCTCATTTTGAAAGAAGAGTAGAAGAACAATTAAGCCGAATTGGAATTGCAATGAGAGAAATTACAGCAGAGGATGAAGGCAGAGTAACGAGTGGATTATCTGAAACACAAATAAGACATGAATTAGCTAAGGAAGAATTAGCAGAAGCTATAGGAGAAGAACGACTAAGAGAAATAGTAGAAACATTAAGAGCAAACAATATTCAAGGTAAACAAGCGGCTCAAGAAGCACTTGAAATGCTATCAGATGAAGAAAAAGCACAACTTTTTGAACATGACTTTGGAGTAGACGAAGAACAACAACTAAGAAGAATTGAAGAAGCAATAAGTGACACCCCAGCAGAAGCAAGAGACGAGCTAGAACATGTAATAGGAGAAGATAGACTTGAAGAAATTGCAAATAGAATACAAGAAGAAGGATTAACCCCAGAGTATGCGGCTGCAAGAGTATATACTATGCTTTCAAATGAAGAAAGAGCTCAATTAGCTACTACACATTTTGGAGTAAATCAAGAACAACAATTAAGTAGAATTAGAATTGCACTAAAAGATATATTAGAAGATGATAGAAGCGAAGAAGAAATTATATCAATTACTGATGATATGCAAGGAGAATTTAGAGGAGAATTACGCCATATACTAAGTGCAGAAAGATTAAGAGAAATAGCTGAAAAAATGAGCACTGAAGGAATACCAAGAGATAAAATGTCAACAAGAATATTTGAACTTCTTAGTTATGAAGAGAAGAAAAACTTATTTGCTTCATCAATTAGAATACATTTAACTGATGACATTTCAGATGAATTAGAGCAATTTGAAGATGCATTTGAAAAGACTTCTGAATTTAGCAGAAAAGTAGTAACAATAACTACAAGAACAGGAATATTTACAAGAGAAGACTTAAGAGCACAAATACAAAGAATATCCGAAAATATGGCTAACAAAGAAACAAGTGAAGCAACATAATATTAAATAAATTTGAATAAGGAGGGTGAATATGAAATTATTAAAAAAGGTATTGGTAATAACACTTATATTTTTAATGTGTAATAGCATTATTTACCCTCACTATGCTGTAGTGTTTGACACTGGGGTTAAATTTGATTCTGATGACCCCGACAAATTTTCGTACGAAAAAGATATTGAGGGACCAATTTTGTTTTTAAACGAATCAACCGAGGTGTTATTAGACGAACTTGTTCTTGATGAAGAACAGTATTATGAATATTTAATTGACATAGCTATAGAAAAAATAGTGTATGACAAGTTAGTAGACATAATAAATCACAGCGGCGATGCGGATTTTATTCTCGCTTTAAGCACAAACACTTGGATTTTTTGGAATAATGTCGTTGACAGTAGCGGAAATTTCACGCTAAAATCAAAATATAAAATAGATTTCACAAAGGGGTTAGAAGAACAAGAAAGCGATTATGCAAAGCGATGGTACGAGGATATAATATCATGGCCTAAAAGGAGATTTGAAATTATCAAAGCATATGGGGATAACTGGAACGGTAATTTTATTGGGGAATACGCTGATTTTGATGAAAAATATAGATGGTACATGCAGTATATAGATAGAAAATACTATGTTGGTGAATTATCATATGACTGGTCTGAACCACATACTTGGAGTTACCGCAGAATATTAACGTGGCAATTAATAGATGCATTAGATGAAGAATATAATTGGCTGTACCCTGAAAGTTTAGGAAACTACCCATTTGATTCTAATAGATGCATCGAATTAGAAAGAGCTCGAGAAAACGATGAAAACTACGAACTTCCAACAAATTGGTTATACCAAAAAAGACTTGAAGACTATCCACAAGTACATATGCAGGCTATAGTTACATCAATAAATAATTCGACAACGTTAACCAGTGAACAAAAAGAACGTTTACAAACACATCACCTTCGAAAATTAAGGAGTATTAGAGATGAGATAAGAGACCATTTTGCAGATGGAGTGTGGGCAGATAACAATTATTTTTCAGGAGATTATCATAGAGACTATCCTACACATGCACCAGAAGGAAATGGCGCATACACGTTTTTTGCGTATGGAGAATGGCAAGGGGTTACAGTTATGGCGGATTGTTCATATGGACCTAATGAGTTTTTACGTGATGATGTATTTTATGTTCAAGATTATTTTGTAAATCGTCTATTGGAAATTCATTTTCAGCATCATAAGCTTCAAGACATAGAAGATAATGGAATGTCACCATATGATAGAATAGACTATGCTAGACCATTATTCGAGCCGGAACCAACACCAGAGCCGGAACCAACGCCAGAACCAGAACCAACACCAGAACCAACACCAGAACCAGAACCAACACCAGAACCAACACCAGAACCAGAACCAACACCAGAACCAACACCAGAACCAGAACCAACACCAGAACCAACACTAGAGCCAGAACCAGAAAGTCGTATTGAATATAGGTATTATAGTGTAGATGGTGTAGATACAGATCGAAATACAAATACTGTAGGTGTATTCAGAGCAGGAGGAATACTAGATACAATACTTGGCTTTCTATTATACCCAATAAAACTAACGTTTTTAGTACCAGGGTTAATTGCAAATTTAATACTAACACAAATTGCAATGGTGGGAAGTGAATCTCCAACTTTTGGAATTACGCTTGAATCCATATTATTCAACAAATTGGCTCTTACAGATATCAATGTGTTTTCAAGGTTTACAGCCACGCAAGAAGAAACCCCATCTAGCACTATAAGAGGAATTAGAACTAATGTTGCACAATGGTACTATGCTTTAAGAAACTTTTCAATTGCCGTATCACTAGTATTTCTATTATACATTGGAATAAAAATGGCTATAAGTAATATAGCAGAGCAAAAAGCAAAATACAAACAAATGTTAATAGATTGGGCAGTACGGACTAGGACTAATATTTATTTTACACTATTTGATAATAATAACAATAAATGCAAATTCAGCACTTGTAGCAATTTTAAGAAGAGCTATAAAATAAATCTAATGCATTTAACAAGGCAAAATTATAGGGAGGAGGGTGAAAAATGAAACTATTAAAAAAGGTATTGATAATAACGCTTATATTTTTATTATGCAATAGCATTATTTACCCTCATTATGCGGTAGAATACTTATCATGGGAATATGATTATATAGAAAGTGATATTTTACATATTACAAGTCCAACAGAAGAATTAGAAAGAGAGGGAATGAATGAAGAATCTTATTACAAACAGCTAATAGAATATGCAATAGAAAAAATATTATATGACAAATTTACTGATATAGTGGATCATAAGTCAGATGCTGATTGGCTGGATAGCTTAGTAACACCAAATTGGTTATGGTATAATACAGAGTTTATGGACAGAATAGATGAAATGTGCAGAATAAAAATGGAGAATTCATTGGATGAACAAGAAACTCCATTCGCGAGAGATCACTATAGAGAAGCGTTACTCTGGCCTAAATTAAGGAGAACAGAGGAATACGAAGAAAGGAGAAATATTTCGCCATTTGACACATTTGAAGAAGTATATATTGCATTTGAAAAGTATACAGATGGAAAATATTATAAAGGATTTTATGAAACATCTCCAAATACTGGTGAGACAAGATATGTACCAAGCCTGAGAAAAAGAATGGCATATATGATAATAGAGGCATTAGATAATATAGAGGCGTTAGATAATAACGAGGGTCTAAATTGGCTATGCCAAAAAAGTTTAGAAGATTATCCATATGAGTATATGGCTTCAATTGCACAATCAATAAGAAACTCCACAACACTTTTGCCAGATCAAAAAGATAGACTGCTTAAATATCATATTGAATATTTGAAAGAAATTAAAAAAGACATTTATGAAAATAGCTATGATGCTGACTATGAAGGTGCATTAAGTAATGGCACACCAGATACAGATGGATATACCCTTGCAAATGTCAATATGTATGATGGACATTTTTTTGAAATACCAGGGAACATTACTATATACAGTGATATGAAATGGGACTTTTTGCTTTCAAGTGATGATCCTGATCCTCATTTTCCACAATTGGCAATAGATGCGGAAGTTTTATTAAACAAGATTATAGATATTCATTATAACACGCATATGTTTTTAAATATAGAAAGTGACGGAAGGTCTCCATATGACAGGATAGACTTTTCTAGACCTTTTTATGAACAAGAGCCGGGAACAGATACACCGGGAACAGATACACCGGGAACAGATACACCGGGAACAGATACACCGGGAACAGATACACCGGGAACAGATACACCGGGAACAGATACACCGGGAACAGATACACCAGGAACAGACACACCGGGAACAGATACACCGGGAATAGATACACCGGGAACAGACACACCGGGAACAGACACACCAGGAACAGAAACACCAGGCACGGACACACCGGGAACAGAAACACCAGGCACAGATACACCAGGCATAGATACACCAGTGACAGATCCAAGTATGATAATACAAGACGTAGAAAGTGAAAACGATGGATTTGTAGATAAACTATTAAAAACAGCTTTAAGCATACCGCTTATGATAAGCTGGAGTGCTGCTTTTATGTATAGCATATTATTGGCAGTAACATTTGTTTTCTTAATGATGTACATAAAACGTATGATAATGGTTTGCTTTTTAGTAATAATTGCACCACTTGCAGCACTTAGCTATTCAATAGACAAAATGGTAAATGGCAGATCCGGGATATTAAACCAATGGTTAAAAGAATTTTTTTTCAACGTCTTTATACAATCATTACATTGCATTGTATATCTTGTATTCGTTGGAACAGCAATGAATTTAGTATATAATTATACAAATTTAAACGGGCAATTTGGACCAAGTATTTCTAATTTTATATATGCAATAGTATGTATTTGCTGTATATTTGTTGGAGATAAAATAATAAGAACAATATTTGGATTTAATAAATCAAGCAGCTTGACAAAGAAAATGTTTGTAGGAAGCATGATAATGACAGCAGCAAAAGACATTACAAAAATAAAACAGGCAAAAGAAGCAAGCAAAGGAGAAAGCAAAACATCTGCTCCTGCGCTAATGCCAAATGGGGAAAGCTCGGAAAGAATAATGAATGGAAAACTGAAAACACCTGCAACCACAGAAAATGAGGCTATGCATGGGACAGGCGCAAACGAAAGCCAAGGTAGCAATGAAGGGAATAAAAGAAAACCTAGAAGTGCAGAACAAGCAAATGGTGGTGCCCAGACAAGAGGAGCGGGAGGCACAAATGCAAGAGGAAAGAATAACGCAAAGCTAAAAAATGCAATGAGAATAATATCAGACCACACACCATCGATAACAGCACAAAATTTTGGAAGAGGATATGCAAATATAGTTAAAAATGCAACACTTATAAATCCAGTGCAAAGCAGAATAAAGAAAACAAAAGAAAAAAGAAAACCAAGTATACAAGAGCAATTTCTAATGGCAAGTAGAATATATGCACAGCAACATGGCTTAAGCGAAAGAGAATTAGACTTAAAAATACAAGCATTAAGAAAGACTAATATAAGTGACATAAGAGATAATCCAAGTGACATTATATACAGAAATTGGATAGATGCTATGGACAAAGATTTAGAAAAAAATGGAGAGAAAAGACCAGATATTGCAATGAGAGACTACATTCGTGAAAACTTATAAATATAAATATTATAAAGTAATAAAGGAGGGAATATGAAAAAAATATTAAAAAAATTTCTAGTAATTGCAATGTTTTTTACAATGTGCATTAATTACATATTCCCGATTTATGTATATGCTGAAAGCGATTTTGACGACGTACAATACTATATTGTATCATCTGATGCTGGTAATGGAAGAAAAACTATAACAGGAGTTCTAGAAATAAATAGAGAAAAAGTACTAAATGTAAGTGGAGAGATTAGAGTTAACACGGAAAACGCGATAGAAGACTATGAAACATTTTATACAAACCTTGTAACTGAATATTTTAATTTAAGGCTAAGAATGGCAATAATACACTGGATGGATGCTAATGGGGGAGAACTTAGCTTGCAAGTTGCTGGTGACAGGCTAGAAGAAATAGCTTTAAGAGGAAGAGATGGGCTATTTGGAGACTTATTTCATATGTACCAAAGTAATTACAATAATTTTGACGTAGCGTCTCTTAGACTTACAGAACTAAAAGCGGACGATCCTTTTATGTATTTAATTGTATCACGCCATAAAGAACAAACATATAAAAACATTGAACCAATAATTATAGGTTACGTTAATAATCAAGATAATATTAGACAAATTATACATGATACACTTGAGAACTTAGAAGAGCGTATAGAAGAATACGGAGAAATACCGCAAATTGAAGATCTGGAAGTTGCAGGAACAGAATTAGGACAACAGCATTTAGAAGATCGTGAAAGAACGCTTTATGATAATACAACAATTGGACAAATAGACCCAATAAATGAGTTCAACTCTGGACCATTAGACGCAATTTTGGGAATTTTACTATATCCATTAAAGCTTAATTTTGTTATGCCAGCAATAATGCTTAATTTTGCACTATCTGCAGTTGGAGGTCCAAATACTACTGTTGAGACCATCTTTTTTAACAACGTAGAACTTACAAAAATTAATGTATTTGAACCATCGGATCAAGGTCCTGTGCAATTAATTAGAGATTCTATTGCAAGTTTCTATATAGCATTTAGAAACTTAGCAATTGCAATGTCTCTTGTTTCACTAATATATATAGGCATACGTATGGCAATTTCCAGTGTGGCAGAAGACAAAGCAAGATATAAACAATTATTAATAAACTGGGTAGTTGGATTTGCACTTATCTTTGTATTACACTTTATAATTATAATTATGCTAACAGCTAATGACATGTTAATAAAGGCAATTGGAGATGGAACCGTCAACAATACAAGATATATGACCACATTGCAACGTCAAGTATGGTACATACCGTTAACTATAAGCTTTTCTTCACTATTTATGTATTGCATACTTCTTGTAATATCATTAGTGTTTTTAATCAGATATATAAAACGTATGCTTACAGTTTCGTTCCTCATTACAATCTCTCCACTAGTATGTGTAACATATGCTGTAGACAAAGTGGGAAATAATAAAGCAGAAATTTTAAACACATGGCTTAGAGAATTTCTGTATAATGTGCTTATACAGCCATTTCATTGCATTATTTATGCTGTATTAATAGGCATAGCCATGAAACTTGTAAGCAGGACTGCAGACTTTGGAGGAATGCTGTATGCAGTTATATTAACGTTAAGCATATTTAGTGTAGAAAAACTGATAAAAGAAATATTTGGATTTAAATCCTCTACATTGTCGGAAAAAGTTGCGATTCTTGCTATTGCAAGTAAGACAATAAGTACAGCAAAACAAATTGGAGCAATGAAGGGATCTGCTAATGACAGGCGTGCAAAGAAACAACAAACAGAAGTAGATAACAAAGTTGGAGGATTAATAAATGCTGGAGAAGGTAAATTAGATGCAAACGAAATAGCTCGTCTAAGAATGAATGCAGAGGAACATAGTAGAGAAAATACGAGTAGCAGTCCAAAAGGAGGCATCTTACGGAAAAGCAAAAGTTATCGGCAATAAAGCAAAAGCTATCGGCAATAAAGCTAAAGCCGTTAGAACAAATACTAGAAGAAGAATTAGAAATTCTCCACCTAAAGTTAAAAAAGCAATTAGGATGTACACAGGCTTACTAGGAAAAACTACTTTATATAGCCCAATAAGGAAAAAAATAAACAAAACGAGAAGAGACAGAAGAGCTTCTCACAATTTGAATGATAGAGATATAGCAATAGGAATGGCACAACGTTATAGAGAAGGAATCAATCCAAATATGTCTAATGAGGAACTAGCACGTGAATACGAAAGAGTACAAGAGGCAGGAGCAAAAGGAGAAAGTTTAAGTGCAAAAGAACAAGCATTCTTTATTGAAATGCAGGCTGTGAAGGCACAGCTTCACTTAAGCGACCAAGAAATCCAAGACGCAATAATATATGGAAGCGGACAAAATAGAAGATGGAGAAAGTAGGTAGGTGATATAATATGGCTGAAAAAAAATCAACTTCAGATAAAATACAACAGCTAGGATCAACAATTGCAAATATAGCAAAAATGGCGAAGCATTTGGCTAACCCTGTAATATTTTGGACTGTTGTAATTATACTTATTATTATATTACTTATAGGAATAATTGGATTTTTTGTAGCGATTGCTGGTAAAATAGCAGGATTTATAACTCAACTTACAGACAAATTGTTACACTCAAGCGATGTTGGAATAACCGTAAAAGATGACGACATAAAAAATTTATGCGAATATATAGAATCAATGGGATACGACCTTGAAGGTTACGGGTTTGTGGAAGAAATAACAAGAGATAAAGAACCAACTTATGATCAAATTGAATATGATGGGGCAGAAAAGCAACCTACGAAGGGGGAACTAAAGAGTGTAAAAAGCAAATATCTAACAGCATATTTAATTGCTGAGAAAAAGACATATTTGATATCAAACGTAAGTAGCAGTGAATTACAAAGTGATTTAGCGATAGTTGGAAAAAATTTATTAATCCCACTTTACTATGCTGCATTTTGGGAGGAAGACAGTTTTTACCAACAAAAAGTAAAGGCTATAAAAGATGAAGCTACGCAAAGACTTAATGCTGCCTCTATGCTTATTCAAATTTCAAACACGACTTTTGAGCAATTGTGGCCAACTTCTAAAAAAACACCTGAAGGAACAATTTTTGAACAAGGAATTAACGAGATGTATGATTATGATGCAGAATCAAAAACATATAAAATACGTCCAACTTATAAATTGACAGAGACAGAAAATGGCCATGCAATAAACACATATGATGAAATAAACGCTGAGGACCTAAGAGAATCCATAGGTGGAATGTTTTTGGGACACCAAATAGCTCCACTGTTTTATGATTTTAACACTGCAGGTATTTTGCAAACATTGGGAACCATTTGGGATACTTTTTGGGGGCAGTTTACTAATCCACTTTTATTAATTGGATCAGTTCTTGATCAATATAATGTTGCTAATGCTAATTCAACGGCTGCAACACATGCTTTTATACAAATGGCTACAAACCAAGACTCAGAAGAAGCAAAAGCAGGCATGAGATGCCTTTACCTTTATGCAAAAAAATTTATGGGAGCTATGGATGATGAAAGTAAAGGGGTATACACTACCTATTTGGAAATAAATACAATTAAACTAACAGCTGGAGAAACAGGATACTTAACAGCAAATAAAGGAATGATTTATATAGAAGGAGCTGAAGAGGCTGGACATGTTAAACTTACAGAATTATTTGATGTACCAGATAAGTATACATTCGAAGTAGACGAAGAATCTAGAGCATTAATTATAAAAACTCATTATGGAACTGAAAATGGTGGTGGAGGAAGTATTGGAGTTGCTCTTGGTTTGGGCAACTACAGCAGATACATGTTTTCACTAAATAATGTATTAACAAAATATGGAAAACCAGTTGAATTTATGATTGCTGTACATACTTCAACTATGGCTCCAGACTTCGCATATAAACTTGCAACATCTCCTGAAGTAGACACGACAGTGCATTTAAAAACTTTTGAAACAGGTGCTACATTTACTATTGTAGATGATAAAAGAAGCAATAACTCTATAGAAGCGATAATAGATGACTTATATACAACAACAGATGAAGAAGCAAACAGATTGAGTATATTGAAAAATATGACTTTTCAAACATCTGGAAAGAACGTCCTTACAGACCTTGCTGATACATATGCAGAAGGATATAGTGAAAGCAACTTAAAGAATATAGCAGATAGAATCAAATCAGGAGAACTAACACTAACGCCACCAATAGAAACAAATGAAAAAAGTGACGAACAAATATATAGTGATATAAAAAGACGCATATCTTCTACAATAAGAACAAGACTTGTTAATGCAAAATCAATAGAGGCGTTTTTCAGCCTTTGCGATAGACTGGGAAATAACCAAGAAAAGGTATTTGACAAACCATCAAGTAATGGCCAAAGTTTGAAATCCGCGGGAGGTAAAATAGAAAGCCTTAAAAATATTAAACTTACTACTATTCTAGGTTTTGACTGTACATATAATGACATTTGGAAAAGAGACCGGATCAAATTTTGACAAAACAACACTCAAAGCTGCTCTTGGAAGAATTAATGGCCATGATAAAATATATCAACCATATATCAAACAAGTAGAGCATCATTGGTACAGAAACCAATATTTTACTAATATAGAAAATGACTTATTTAGTCTAAAACAAGCAGCTAAATTAGCTATTACAAATGTATATACCATTTTATATCCTGATGAGATGAATCCAACAGAAGAGTCAGATGAAATTCAGCCTAAGTTTAGAGAGCTAAAGGAAAAGCATGAACAAATAGAGAGTCAAACAACAGCACAAGGAGTAATGAGCATTATAAATAGCATAAAGGCAAGCCTTACAATACCAGAAGAAAAACAAGAAGAGATAGATAAAGAGTTTAATAGCTTGGAAAATAACGAATTTATTGGAAGCGCATATAAATTAATAGCTAATCCAGCTCCAACATTTGTTGAAACAAGTGTTGTATACTCACATTTTGATAAGAATATGAAAGATGACTGGGGAGAACAAACTAAAAACATAATACAAGCATCTACAATAAGAGAAGAATGGGATGAAACATTAGAGCAGATACATAACCCTCTTTTTATAGACAACTCACAATATATTAGAAGCTGGCTGAAAGACAAGTATTATATTTTTGATGGAAGTACAGATAATGATACAGATAGCGAAAATGCTAATGGAACTACAACGGCGAGATCCGTAAATGCAAAGAAAAAAGCAGAAGGAAAACAATATATAAATGGTGCACATGCTTTAGAAGCTCTCAAAGAACAAATGGATCAAGCAACATATAGATCAGATATGCAGTATTTACTAAGGGATATAATTGAACTATGCGAAGATTTTGAATTTGATCTTATAAATACCGAAGCACAACCAAGAAAAACAATGCAAAACATACTACCTGACTATGTTCCATACACACCATGGCCATCTACTTATGAAAAAAATGAAACAAATACCACAAAAATGATCTTAAAAACAAACAGCACTCATAGGCTAGTAGCTCCTGCAACAGGAACTATAACATCTAAAACAGAAAAAGGTGTAGAAATTGAATTTACAGACACATTAAATTTTGGAATAACAATGAAAATTGAAGCAGAGGCCGGTAGTATAAATATAAATGGAGTAGTTGGATCAACTGTTGCAGAAGGAAACGAGATAGGCTCCATTTCACCGAGTGATGGAATAGTAATAATTAAACTACAATTATTTAATGCAACCAAGCAAATTTTAAAAGCAGAAGATTACATGACGGTTAATTCAAAAACATACAATGATTTAACAGATGAGGAAAGAGCTTTATTATTATTTATGATTAAATCAGAAATACCAAACAGCGCAAGCGATAATAATACGCTTATAAAGGAAGTTGGTTTAGCAAATGTTGTATTTAACAGAATAGCATCACCTTATTATAAAAATGAAACAAATATAAGATCTGTAATAGGTACTAGGGCATCAGCGGCAGAACACGGTTTTGTTTTAACAGCAAATAACTTTGGATCATTCTCTCAAGAAACTGAATTAACAAATGAAGACAAAAACAACACAAAGTATTCAATAATGGCTGCATTAAATGGCTTAGATATTACAAAAGAATATACTGTGTTAGGTGCAACGAATTATTTAGCCTGCAGAGATTTAGCTATAGCAACTGAATGGTATGAAAACGCAGATGCATATGATAGCGCAAAAGATAAATTTAAGACAAAAATGGAAATAGAAAGACATGGCTCAACTGCAGATAGTTCAAGTTCATCGCAAGACTTAACTGTAACTTTTGGTGTTACAAATGCAGAATATTATGAATTCTTAAGTAACATAGTGAGCATGAAAATCGATGAAGTTATATACCAACTAAATATAAAGAGATATAACAGAGGAATAGCAGAATTCGATGAGTTAAAAGAAAAATTTAAAAATGCAAAAAAGGAAATAACAGATTACTATAACGAAGCAACTTTTATGGATGAATGTGGAGGACTAAAAAGAATAAACGAGGATACTGCAAAAATAGTATATGAGATTGTAAAAAGCAATTTATCACAACAAATAAAAGATTCCACAATAATTGATAAATTTACTTTAACAGTAAATAGCAATTATGTAGTAAAATGGCAATTTGAATATACGGTAGGCGAAAATGGAGAGATAACTTCAGATATTATTGTAAATCGTGAGCCAATTGAAAATTATTAATAAAGATAGGAGAGAAGCAAGTGAAAAAAGAAAAAAATAAAAACAAAATAATTAAAAAAATTATTATTATTTTGGCAATACTAATTGTAGCCTTGCTTCTCACTATATTGTTTTTAAAAAATAATATAAAAGATAATGAAGAAGTAATTATTATTTCTCAAGAAGAAAGAGAAGAATCAATAACAAATTATGTAAGACCAAGAGGAGAGGCAGAAAGAACTAAAACATATATTGCAGAGTTTCTGAAACACTTGGAAAGAGAAGAGTATTCTTTAGCATATGAAAAGCTACACCCTGATTTTAGACAAAAGTTTTTTAAAACAGAAAATTCATTTGTTTCTTATGCAAGAAGAAATTATTCAAATTCAATAGCAGTTACATATGAAAATACAGAAAGATATGGTAAGTATTATATTTTAAGCCTTGACATTACAAATTTAGACGGAATGTGTAATGAAGTAAAACAAAAATATATAATACAAGAAAATGGAATAAATGATTATTATATTTCATTTCAAGTACAATTATAAAATAGATTTCTAAAAGGGGTGTAAAATGTTTACAAAGTTAAGATTATCTATTGGAAAGTTTATAAGAGAAAACAAATGGAAAGTTATAGTTGCTTTGATTGTTTGGGCAGTATTAATAGCAATTAGCACTGTACTTACAAATATGAAAGTAGAAATGCCAATTACCACATACACCCCATTTGAGCCAATAATAGAAAACGGCGAAACAATGCCTTCTAAATGGCAGAAAACAATTGAAAATATGATAGATGAATATATAGAATATTGCAATAAAAAAGAGTATGAGAAGGCCTATGACATGATAAGTGAATCATGTAAGGAAGAAGTTTATCCGACTTTAGATAATTTTAAATCATATGTGGACTATGTATTTAGTAAAAAAAGACTGTATTCTATACAAAACTATTCAAACCATGACGGAATATACATATTTAGAATAAGAATATTTGAGAACATCATGGAAACAGGACTTACTTTTAGTGAAGACTTTAAGTATTTTGAAGAGAAGTTCACATTTAAAGAGGATGGAGGAAAGCTCCTTATGGGAATAAAAGGATTCATAGGCGAAGAAAAAGTAAGCGGACTTTACGAAGACAAGTACATAAAAATAACAGTAGAAAATAATAATGTAACTTATGAACAAGAGTCGTATACAATAAGAATTCAAAATAAGACAGAACATATTATAGTTTTAGCAGATAGCCAAACTACAGATAATGAAATACAGTTGGAAACAGAAAATGATATAATAAATAGAACATTTAAAGACAACAAAGTTGAGAATATTTACTTAAACGCAAAAGAGAGCAACACATTTACAATTACATTTAATAAGTTTTATGACGAAGGAGTAAAAGCAACAGGAATTATATTTAATCAAATTAAAATACTTCGATCATATAGTGGACAAGGGGAGGCAACTGATGAAGAGCTAGAAGGTGCAGTCGATTTGTACAGTATTACAATGCCAATACAGTAAGAAAGGGGATATGGAATTGATAAAAAAGATAGTACTTTTTACATTAATATTAGTTTTGTGTGCTAATTTTATATGCCCTGATGTTGTATTCGCAGATCCTGTGACAGTATCCCTAAGAACTGAAGAAACTTATTCCGGAAGCGGGAGATATGTTGCAAGACTAAGATATGGTACTAGAATTGTTGCAGAAGTTGAAATCCCTAATGGTAGTATTTTAAGCGAATCTCAATACAATGCTTTGATAGGACAATATATTGACTACTTAGTAGTGCAAAGAGTGAAAAGAGACTGCAGAACAGTAGAAGATGTTGGAGATTACTTGGACTGTTTTATTGATAGATACCAGGTGAACACATATCCAGGGCTTACTGACATAGGACTTGGATACAACGATCTGCATTCTGTGAATTACGACGATGAAAGATTAAGAGAAAAAGCACCCGGGTTATACGTGATATTAAGAGAGGCATATGAAGCATATGGAGGGTACACATCGGAAACATTTAATCGTATACAAGAGTATCCATGCACATATTTATACGAATATCCATACCGGAAGGCTGTATAGTGCATATGACGATGATAACTATGAGGAATATTGTTATTATATATTCGAAAAAATGGGTGGGCAAGAAGAACAGCAACAAGAGGAACAGCAACAAGAGGAACAGCAACAAGAAGAACAGCAACAAGAAGAACAGCAACAAGAAGAAACTTTTATAATTGAACATCAAGATATTGCTAGAAGTTATGTGGAATGGGTACAGCAATTTAATGGGTTTATAAGAGAACAAAGTGGAACAATGGATAGAAGATCTCTATTAGATTTTTTATACACTATAGCATATCCTAGTATACACACGGCAGATTATTTACATTATCAAGGAGTTATCCATTATAGCATTACCGACTACTCCTTTTTGACAATATTTCTAGAGAACACAGACAGATATGCTCAAAATGTATATATTGGGTTAAGTCAAAACGAAACATATACACTTGAAGATGCAATCAGATATGCTAACAATAATGCTCAAACTTATCATTTAACAGAAGAAGAACTTGGAACGCCAGAAGAATACGTTCCAAGAGGGTATACCTTAGCTGCTGCTAGAGCTGAACTAAATGGAGAGCTACTAAATATAGCCACTGCTCAAAGGCAAGTATATGCTGAATTAGATGAAGAGACACAAAACACGAGAATAAGATCATATTTTTATGGATTAATTAATGATTACAGAAACAAATTGGATACGGATTTAAATAGAAAAATTGATATTATAACAGAACAGATTGCGATACCAGATGATAGAGAAGAATTTATAGAAAGAGTACCAAACTACATAGAGGAATTTATTGTTAATCAGCTAGGACGGAGAAATTATAAATGCAGATAGCATTTTCAATTCTGTAAGTGGCATTGGAGACGTAATTGCAGGTATTGCGTTTTACCCATTAAAGCTTTTATTGATAGTAACAGGAGCAGTATTACAACTAACAGAGAGTTTAATGGCTGCAATTGGGTCGACATATAAAGTCATATCACTTGATAATATTTTCTTTAATGAGATAGCAATGTTAGACGTTAATATATTTAATTTTAGTACGGCTGCAGGTTCGGAAATAGGAAGCAGAAATGTTTTATATGAAATAAGAGAAAATGTAGCTGCTTGGTATTATGCTATAAGAAACTTATGTATAGCGCTGTCACTTGTTGTACTTGCTTATATAGCTGTTAGAATGGCAATATCGAGCATTGCGGAAGATAAGGCAAAATACAAAAAAATGCTTATGGACTGGGTTGTGAGCTTTGCACTTATATTCTTATTAAATTATTTTATGGTATTTATTATTCAAACTAATGAGGGCATAATAGATATTATGAAAAATGCAAGAACAGCACAGAGCTTGCAGTTAAGTGAAAGATTCGGCGGAATATTTACAACTGAAGAAACTGTAGAAAGCATGCAAACAAAAATAGTAAAATTGGCTTTTGACGTATCATTTTCAAGGGGATTTACAGCTACAGCAATTTATTTAATGATGGTTGCAATGACTCTTATGTTTTTAATAGTATATATTAAACGTTTTATTACTATATCTATTCTAACAATTATAGCGCCTCTGATTACTGTTACATATGCTATAGATAAAGTAGGAGATGGAAAAGCCCAAGCCCTCAGCAAGTGGATGAAAGAATACGTATTTAACATATTAATTCAGCCATTTCATTGCATAATATATATGCTATTTATACAAAATATATATATGACTATAATAGATATTTCAGGAGTGCTACAATTTGGAAAAATTGTTGTTGCTTTTGCAATGTTCGGATTCATGTATAAAGCAGAAGATGTTGTAAGAGAGATATTCGGATTTGAAACGCATAGCTTAAGCTCCGCAGCAGCTTTAGGAGCAGCTGCAGTAGCAAAAGTGCAAAAAGGCGCAAAGGCTGCAGGAAATATTTCTAAGGCAAATGCTGCTGTAAAAGGAATTAAGTCGCCAGGTAATCTGCCAAGCAAAGCAGGGACAGGAGCTGGAGGAAAAGGACCAGGAGGGAAAAAGACTCCAGAGAAAAAAGGAAAAACAACTGGCGGTGGTACAGGAGAAGGTAATGGCGGCAAGAAATCATTTAAAGATAAGGCAAAGTCATTTGGCAAAGGCTATTTAAAGATGAATACCGGAAAAACAGCAAGAAAATTAGCCGGAATGATGCTAAGCTCTACAATTGCATATGGAATGACAGGAGATGCTGGCAAAGCGTATGCTGCACATTCTGCTATTGAATCTGGAAAAGCATCAATACAAAAAGCCAACTTAAAGAAAAATATAAACAAGAGAAAGCAAGATACAAGGGATGCATACCAAGATTATGCAGAACATAAGGGATTAAATACAAGAGAAGAGAGATTAGCTGAGGCAGAAAGACTATCACAAGTTGATTTAAATGATCCAACATTAAGTGCCGATGAGAGAAATATGGCAGAGTGGCTACAAGCAGAAAAGCAAATGCATACTGCTCTTGGATCAAAAGATGCTCAAAAAGATTTAATGCAAAACTTAACTGACTACGAAGACGGATTATAAAATAAATATTTTTAAGAATTGTGAATAAAATAGAAAAAAATGGGAACACTTTACTAAATTAATTATAATAGGAGGTAAAAATGTTTCAAATTATTTCTAAAAATAAAGCAAAAGGAATTTGCTTTTTCACAATTCTTTTTTTATTTGCATTTATCACCAATGCAAAATCACTAGGAATGCATTACTACGAAAAATTAGATTTTTCAACTGGAATAGTTACAGCAAGTGTGTTAAATGTTAGGTCTGGACCAGGAACAAGCTATAAAATAATTACTCAAGCATATAAAAACGAATACATAAGGATATTTGCAAAAATAGGAAATTGGTATGTTGTACAAACGGATAAAGACTTTGTAGGAGCTGTAAACAAAGAATATGTAAAAGCAATTTATCCACAAAAGCAGGAAACAAAAAGTGCAAATGAAGACGAAAAAACTATAAACACAGACCAAGATTTAAAGAATGAATCTACTTTAACAAAAGATGAAGAGAATACACTAAATCTAATTAATGAGCAAAGAACCGTAGCAGGCCTAAATGCCCTTATTATTGATGAAGAAGTACAAAACATTGCGCGAATAAAAGCTCAAGATATGGTAAATGGAGGATATTTTAGCCATACATCCCCAACATATGGTTCTCCATTTGATATGCTTAAAAACTATGGGATAAGCTATAAAACCGCAGGGGAAAACATTGCAGGAAACAGCTCAAATAGCGGAGCAGTCAATGCATGGATGAACTCTGAAGGCCATAGAGCAAACATTTTAAACAATGGTTATAGCCACACGGGTCTTGCAGTTGTTAGTAGCCCCAAATACGGTAAAATATTTGTGCAAATTTTTATTGGAAAATAAATAATATTACCCTATTTACTGCAACAAAATGTAATAAATTTCCCAATAAAAAATATAAATTACATAGGTGATAGCTATTGAAGAAAAAAGTTATTGCAATAATAGTTATTTTACTTATGTTTACGCCAATTATATCTTTTGCAGATGATGAATCAGAAGATGATAATCAATTTGAAGAAATTTTAGGAGAAATACAAGAAGCTTCTGCTGAAGCTGAAACAGAACCAATTATTAATTCGAAATCTGCTGTTGTGATTGACCGTGAGTCGAAAAGAATTCTTTATAGCAAAAATGCAAACGAAAAAAGAGCGATGGCAAGTACAACGAAAATAATGACTTGTTTAATTGCACTAGAAAATAGTAAATTAGATGAAATAGTTACAGTATCTGAAAAATCTGCTTCCACAGGAGGCTCGAGACTAGGCCTTTTTGCGGGTGATAAAATATCAATAAATGATTTGCTGTATGGACTAATGCTACGCTCTGGAAATGATGCGGCAATGCAAATTGCTGAAACTATTGGTGGCAGTTGCGAAAATTTTGCAAAAATGATGAACAAAAAAGCAAGAGAAATAGGATTAAAAAACACAAATTTTGTTACGCCACATGGCTTAGATAATGAAAACCATTATACAACAGCGTATGAACTTGCATTGCTTACAGACTATGCACTAAATAATGAAAAATTTGCTGAAATAGTAAGTTGTAAAAAGAGAATAATATTAATAAATAAACAACAAAGGGAGATATATAACACAAACGAATTACTTCGGTAATTTAAATGGGGTAGATGGAGTAAAGACTGGTTTTACAAATAAAGCTGGTAGATGCCTTGTAACATCATGCACAAGAAACGGCGAAAGTCTTATTTCCGTAACACTTGGAGCTGACACTAAAAAACAAAGGACAATTGATAGTACAAAAATATTAGAATATGCATACAAGAATTTTTATCAAATAAGTTTAAAGGAAAAAATAGAAGCAAAATTTAAAACATGGCAAGAAGAAAATAAGATTGAGGTAATAAAAGGGAAGATAAATTCAATTCAGCCTACAATGGCTGATATATTATATGAAAAATATCCAATAAGCAAAAGTGAGGAAAACAAATTAGAGATTTTAACTAAATGTGAAGATTCAATTGAAGCACCTATAGAAGAAGGAAGAGAGGTGGGATATATTGATATAATACTAAAAGGAAAAAGTATTATGAAATTAAAACTAATGATAAATCAATTAATAGAAAAGAAAGGAGTAAAAGACTACTTAAAAGAATTCTGTAAAAAAATAAAAGAGCTTAATATGCTAGAATACAAGCATAAATCAATTTTAAAAGAATAAAAATAATAGGTAAGCACTTGACTTTTTACTATAATTCTGGTATTCTATTAATGTTCTAATTGATGCGGGAATAGCTCAGTTGATAGAGCGCTACCTTGCCAAGGTAGAGGTCGCGAGTTTGAGCCTCGTTTCCCGCTCCAATTTTTTTAAGTGGAACATTTCAATTATGGCGCTATAGCCAAGCGGTAAGGCACGAGTCTGCAAAACTCTGATCCCCGGTTCGATTCCGGGTGGCGCCTCCATAAAAAACAACCCATAGGGGTTGTTTTTTTATGGGGCGAGCTTTGATGGAAAATCGAAAAGGAGGCTGCTAAGTAACGGCCCTGTGGAGGCAAAAAATTCACTAATTTAACAGAAAATTCTTTAAAATAATCTATAAAATGTTAGGGAAATAAGAAAAAAGTCGAAAAAATAAACATATTATGTTGATTTTGCAAAAAAAATGTTATATAATTGTAATATATGTAAAAAAACATAGGCTATTTTTGCGGGAAATAGCTTCCGTAAGCGAAAAAATATTACTTAAATATTACAATAAAAATATACAAAAATAGCATATTGACATGTTTTTTTAAAATAGTAAAATAAAATTATAATTTTAATAATTAAAAGGGTGGTAAGGAGATTATGAGTAAAAAAACAAAGTTCGGAGTTATTTGTACAACATTACTAGCTATGCTTTTAGTGTTTTTAGTATTTGCACAAACATATGCAGACAACACTAAGTACGTAGGAATTGTTGGAGCACGAAACAAAGAGAGCAATGATGAGGAATATACAGTTCTTATACAAGGAGTAAATAGAACTGTATGGAAATTGGTTACATATTCTAGCCAAGACCCAACAGACCCAGACTATGGGCCTCATTATGATGAAGCATTGTATTGCATTTGCCCAGAAGTAGGGTTTGAAGCAGGCAGTGGCATTCCAGTAACATACAATGAATCATTTAACATGAAAGACTTTTCACAAGCCGAAAACAAAACAAAATATATAGCAATGTTTGAGGCTATGTATGGCGCAGGAAACTACCATGACAAATATAATTCAATTTTGTGGGTATTAGATAATTGTTATTTACCTAATAAACAAAGCTATACTCCATCAGAAGAATCTTCTAAAGCAATCACAAAACAATTATTATTTGATTCAGTAGTAGAATCATTGCAAAGTATTGGCTATTATGCTGATGAAGAAGATGTGGAAAACGGAAGAAAATATCTAAATGAATTAACAGATAACGATATCGATGTTGTACAACAATTGGCAATATGGTATTTCGCATCACCTGATGACGGACCATATCACATTGAACCAGATGATTTAGAAACAATAAAATTAGATACGGTGTCAATGGAATATATTGGAGATTCAAATACTGAAGGATATCGTTTATATGGTATGCAAGATTTATATAGATATTTTGTAGTTTCAGGTGAAGCTAACAAAGATTACTATGGAAATGAAGAAACAAAATCATTACCAAATCCAGAACTTGCATTTACTTTACCTGCAAATAATGATACATTGACAACCATTGTAAACATTGGTGGAACAAAATATTTTAAAGCAGGCCCATTTAATTATGGATTAGAAAATGCAACAACTCTTCCTTACACACTTACAGGAAAAGTAACAGACCAAAATGGAGCCCCTGTTACAGATTATATATTAGTTGATGAAGACAATATAAACCTTGGAACTACAGAAATTGGAAAAGATTTATTTAACCAAGACTTTTATGTAGCAGTACCTGTGTCTAACACAGATATTACAAAAATAAAAGTTGAATTAGAAGGAAGCTATGCAGTAACTTCAACAGATGCTTGGATTAATGCTACTAACTATCCAGGATCTGGAGTAAATGTTAATGAGCAAGAACAACCATTTGTAGTTGTTAATAAACAAATTATTCCAATAGAGGCTTCAAAAGAAGTTACAGTATTTAGACCTAACTTTGACTTATCACTTAGAAAATTTATTACTGCAATAAATGGAGTTGGATTAACAGGAGATGCTTCAAGAGAACCTGGTACACATTTAGGAAACTTAGTTACTGGGGCAAGCACTACAGCAACTTACATACACCCAAAGAATGCGCTTACAGTAAAAACAAACGATTTAGTAACATACACGATACGTGTATATAATGAAGGAAATCTTGATGGATATGTTTCTGAAATTACAGACTACATACCAGAAGGACTTGAATTTGTTGCAGATAATGAAACAAATATAGATTATTTATGGAGATTATCAGAAGATAGAACAAAAATAACAACAAATTATTTATCAAGAGAAAGAGACGACGCAAATGTTATAGCAGCGTTTGATAAAGAAATACCTGAGCCAGTAATTGCATATAGAGATGTACAAGTAGTATTTAAAGTAGTAGCACCAAGTACTTCAAATAGCATCCTAAGAAATATAGCTGAAATTACAGACTATACTGATGAGGATGGCGAAGCAGTACAAGACATAGACTCTAACCCAGATGAAGCTAAAGGAAATGTTGATTTAACTGATTATAATCCTCCAGAAGATAACTCAGAGTATCAAGAAGATGATGATGATTATGAACTATTAAAATTAGAACATTTCGACTTATCACTTAGAAAATTTATTAGAACAATTACTGATACAGAAGATGTAACTACAACATTACATAGAGAACCAAGTATAGATATTACTCACTTAATTGACGGAACTGCATCAACAGCAGTATATACACAACCAAAAGACGCAGTAAAAGTTAAAACAGGATATAAAGTAGTTTATACGATACGTGTATATAATGAAGGAAAAATTGCAGGATATGCAACAGAGATTGTAGACCATATTCCAGAAGGCTTAACATTCATGGAAGACAGTGACATAAATGATGAATATGGTTGGGTATTATCTGCAGATGGAAAAACTGCAACAACAGATTACCTAAAAAATACTGTTATAAATGCATTAGATAGAAATGCCGAAAACCCAGTACTTGATTATAAAGACGTTTTAATAGAATTTGAAGTTACAGAACCTGAAAGATCAGATAGAGTATTAAGAAATATTGCAGAAATTGGAGAAGACAGCGATGATGATATAGACTCTACACCAAACAATGTTGATTTAGATGATTATTATCCACCAGAAGATAATTCAGAATATCAAGAAGATGATGACGATTATGAGCAATTAGTATTAGAATATTTTGATTTAGCACTTAGAAAATTTATTACAAAAATAGATAACGCAGATGTTACAACAAGAGTGCCAGAAGTAGATGTTACAAAATTAATTAGTGGAGAAGCTGGAACAGCAACATATACACATCCAAAAGATATAGTTGGAGTATACACTGGAGCAAAAGTGGTATATACAATACGTGTATATAATGAAGGAAAAATTGATGGAACTGCAAGTGAAATAGTAGACTATATTCCAGAAGGATTAAAGCTTGTAGAAAATAGCACAATAAATGATGAATATGGCTGGATAATGTATAGAAAATTAAGAGATGGCGAAACAGTTTCACAAGAAATAAACCCAGATACACATATATCAATTAATGGTGAAACTTTTGTAAAAACAGATGACCCAGCAGAAGCGGAAGTTATAGGAACATATTATTTAAAAGATAGTATAATTAATGCATTTGACAAAACAACAGGCGTAATTGACTATAAGGATGTAAAAATTGAATTTGAAGTAATTGAACCAGCAACATCTGATAGAGTATTAAGAAACGTAGCAGAAATAACTGAAAGTACTGACGAAGATGGTGAATTTATACAAGATATTGACTCTAACCCAGATGGAGTTACAGGAAATGTCGATTTAAATGATTACAATCCACCAGCTGATAACTCAGAGTATCAAGAAGATGATGATGATTATGAAAGAATTAATTTACAATATTTTGACCTAAGCTTACGTAAATTTATAACAAAAATAAATACAACAGAAATTGATTCTAGAATACCATCAGTAGATGTTTCTAAATTAGTAGATGGAAGTGCACATACAGCAACATATTCTCATCCAAAAACTGCATTAACAGTTAGAAAAGGAGATATGGTAGTATATACAATTCGCGTATACAATGAAGGAAGCGTAGAAGGAACAGCAACAGAAATAGTAGACTATATCCCTGAGGGATTAAAGTTTGCAGAGAATAGCACTATAAATAGTACATATAAATGGGTATTATCAGAAAATGGAAAAGAAGCAAGAACAGATTATTTAGCTGATTCTGTTATAAATGCATTTAATAAAAGAGCAGAAAATCCTGCACTTGATTATAAAGATGTAGAAATTGAATTTGAAGTAGTAGCACCAAATACAACAGATAGCGTATTAAGAAATATTGCAGAGATTAGCGAAGATTCAGGAGCACAAGATATAGACTCTACACCAGACAATGTTGACTTAAATGATTATAATCCACCTGCAGATAACTCAGAATATCAACAAGATGATGATGACTACGAACAAATAAAATTAGAATATTTTGACTTAAGCTTACGTAAATTTATAACAACAATTAATGAAGAAAAAGTTACAACATCAAGAGTACCAGTAGTAAACACAAGGAATTTACTTGATAACAGCAAAACTACAGCAACATATACACATCCAAAAGATGCACTTACAGTAAAAACTGGAGACGCAATTGTATATACATTAAGAGTATATAATGAAGGAAAAGTTGATGGATTTGCAAGAGAAATCACAGACCACATTCCAGAAGGACTACAATTCGTTGTAGATAGCAATATAAATAAAGCATACAATTGGGTACTATCAGAAGATGGTAAAACTGCAACAACAAATTACTTAAAAGACACAGTAATTAGAGCACTTGATAAATTTGCAGATCCATTACCAATATGTGATTACAAAGATGTATCAATTGAATTAAAAGTAGTTGCAACACAAACTACTGAAGAACAAATACTAAGAAATATTGCAGAAATATCAGAAGATAGTGATGATGATATAGACTCTACACCAGATAATGTTGATTTAGACAATTATAATCCACCAGCAGACAATTCAGAATATCAACAAGATGATGACGATTATGAACCAGTTAGATTAGAACCAATAGAAGTAGAAAAAATCTTCGACTTAAGCTTACGTAAATTTATAACAAAGGTAAACAATACAGAAGTTACAACAAGAGTACCATCTGTAGACGTTTCTAAATTGTTAGACGGAAGCGCACATACAGCAACATATACACATCCAAAAGATACAGTTGCTGTAAGAACAGGCGATATGGTAGTTTATACAATTCGTGTATATAATGAAGGCGAAGAAGACGGATATGCAACTGAATTAACAGACTATGTTCCAGAAGGACTAAAACTCGCAGAAAATAGCAGTATAAATACAACATACAAATGGGTATTATCAGAAGATGGAAAAACAGTTACAACCGACTACTTAAAAGATACATTAATTAAAGCATTTGATAAAACAGCAGAAACGCCAACACTTGATTACAAAGACGTATCAATAGAATTTGAAGTAATAGCAAAAGCTGGAGATGAAGAGAAAGTACTAAGAAATATTGCAGAGATTTCTGAAGACAGCGATGATGACGATGATTCTACACCAGATAATGCAGACTTAGACAACTATAATCCACCAGCTGATAACTCAGAATATCAAGAAGATGATGACGACTATGAACCAGTTAAGCTAGAACCAATAGTAAAAGTATTTGACTTAAGCTTACGTAAATTTATAACAAAGGTAAATAGCGAAGAAATTACAACAAGAGAACCTGTTGTAGATGTTTCTAAGCTAGCAAATGGAAGCGCACACACAGCAACATACACACATCCAAAATCTGCAGTTAAAGTAGAAACTGGAGATATGGTAGTATATACAATTCGTGTATACAATGAAGGTGATGTTGATGGATATGTAGGAGAGATAACAGACTATGTTCCAGAAGGATTAAAATTCACAGAAAATAGCAGTATAAATACAACATATAAATGGGTATTATCAGAAGATGGTAAAACAGTTACAACAGATTACCTAAAAGATACATTAATTAAAGCATTTGACAGAACTGCAGAAAATCCAGAACTTGATTACAAAGATGTATCAATAGAATTTGAAGTAATTGCAGAACCTGGAGAAAGTGCAAAAGTATTAAGAAATATTGCAGAAATATCTAAAGACAGTGATGATGACAATGACTCTACACCAGATAATGCAGACTTAGACAACTATAATCCACCAGCTGATAACTCAGAATATCAAGAAGATGATGACGACTATGAACCAGTTAAGTTAGAACCAATTGAAAAAATCTTTGACTTAAGCTTACGTAAATTTATAACAAAGGTAAATAAAGAAGATGTTGATACAAGATATCCAGTTGTTACATTAAATGATGAAGGAAAATTAGAATATGCACATTCTAAAGAACCTGTATTAGTAGCAAGCAATGACATAGTTATATACACAATTCGTGTATATAATGAAGGAGAAATTGCAGGATATGCAAAAGAAGTTTCAGATGATATCCCAGACGGACTTTCATATTTACCAGAGCATGAGATAAATAAACAATACGGATGGGTATTATCAGAAGACGGCCAAACAGTTTCAACAGATTACTTATCTAAGGAAAAATCAGAAGAAAGAGAAGAAGACAATTTACTAAAAGCATTTGACAGTACAGCTGAAATTTCAGAAACAAATCCTGACTTCAGAGATGTTAAGATAGCATTTAAAGTAATTGAGACGAACTTAGCTTCTGATAGAATAATTATAAATACAGCAGAGATTACAGACGACAGTGATGAAAACGGAAATGATGTTGAAGATAAAGACTCTACACCAGGAAACAATGAACCAAAAGAAGATGACATTGATAAAGAGTATTTAAGAGTAAAATATTTTGACCTAAGCTTACTAAAATGGGTTAGCAAGACATATGTAACAGAAAATGACCAAACAACAGTTAAAGATACAGGACATACAGGACTTGAAAATCCAGAGCCTGTTGTAAAAGTAGACCTAGATAGAAGAAACATTAACAAAGTAACTGTAAAATTCGGATACACAATTAAGATAACAAACGAAGGTGAAATTGCAGGATATGCAAAAGAGATTTCTGACTACATTCCAGCAGGACTAAAATTTGTTAAAGAAGATAACCCTGATTGGGAAGAAAAAGACGGAAAAATCGTTACAAGAAAACTTGAAAATACTTTATTAAACCCTGGAGATAGTGCAACAGTTGAAGTTATTCTTACATGGATTAATGGAGATGATAACCTAGACTTAAAAGTTAACGTTGCAGAGATAAGTGAAGATTACAATGAACATGGATCAAAAGATATTGACTCAATTCCAAACAATAAAAAGGATGGAGAAGACGACATAGACGATGCACCAGTAATCTTAACAGTAAGAACAGGTAGCGAACCTACATATATTGTATTAGCAACATCAATATTAGTAATATTAACAGCAGGAATGATACTAATAAAAAAATATGTACTTAGATAAGCTAAAACCATATAAAAGGCAACTTTAAGGTTGCCTTTTATTATGTAAAAAAATAGCAATTTATAGTTTACATTTTAAGCAGTTTATGATATAATTTTACCAACTATGAATTAATGGAGGAATAAAATGAACCAAATATTATCTGAGGATTTAGGGAATAATAAACCATCTGATATAAAAAGTATTCTTCGCTTTTTTAGTATTGCACTTATCGTATTTGGGTTAATACTTGTTGGCATGGGCTTATATAGACTTATACCAGCATTAATGCCAAGCACACCGGTTACAACAAATCCACCGGCTATTTCAGTTAGTGTATATGAAGGAAGCAATTTAAGAGTTTTCGTTACACATGACAAACCGCTCGATAAAGCTGTATTTAGCTGGGATGATGGAGAAGAAGAAACGATATTAGGTAGAAATGAAGACCATATGGAAAGATTAATAGAAATACCAGAAGGCGGAGAGAAAACTTTCTATATCAAAGTAACTGACTGTATGGGAGTTGAAGCAGTATTTACAAATACATATGCATATAGCGAAGGAGAAGACGTTATAGAGCCAGAAATAGAACTAAGCACTGATGGAAACCAAATTAAGATTTTAGCTATTGATGAAACTGAAATATCATATATTACTTATAGATGGAATGATGAACAAGAAGTAGTTATTAATGTTGCAGATGAGGAAAGCAAAACACTTATTACAACAAGTATTGATGTGCCTAAGGGAGAAAATGAACTTACTGTTGTAGCTGTTGATGCTAATAACAATACAGCAACCAAAACTAAAAAATGCGAAACACGCACAAGACCAGTAATTCAAATGCCAGTTCAATATGGTGAAGAATTAACTATAACTGTTACAGATGAAGAAGGACTTGACTGTGTAGAATTTAGTGTTAATGGTAAGAAATTTAGATGGGAAAGTGATACAGATGATACAAAAGAATGGAGCTATGTAATAACACTTGAACCAGGAGAAACTGATATAATTATTAATGCAAAAAACAAAGCAGGAATTGAAGCAAAGAAGTTCCATGGTAGATGTGAATATAATCCGCAATAATTATATTTTAAGCAGATGGGCCTTTTTAAAAGGCCTTCTCTGCTTAATGCATTAAAGAAAGGAATGAAAATATGGAATTTCAAGAAGTTATCTATATAGTAGCATTTTTCTTTATTTATTCCTTTTTTGGATGGGTTTTAGAAAGCATAACAAAGACTATAGCACAAAAGAAACTTGTAAATAGTGGATTCCTTTATGGGCCATTCTGCCCAATATATGGAATTGGTGCAGTTGGAATGACGCTTATTCTTAAATCCTTTCAAAGCAATTATGTTATAACATTTATTATAAGTGTTATAGTGTTTACTATATGGGAATATTTTGTTGGATGGTTTCTTGAAAAAGCATTTCACACAAAATATTGGGATTATTCATATTATAAATTCAATTATAAAGGAAGAATTTGCCTAGTTAATTCGCTAACTTGGGGATTTTTAGGAATTTCATTTACAGAAATTATACACCCAATTGTTAGCCATATATTCTTTTTAATACAGCCTATATGGTTGATAAATATAGCAACATTAATACTTACAATATATATTATAATAGACTTTACAATAACTGCTATTAAGGTAAAAAATATTGATATATCTTTAGCTAAACTAGGTGAGATATCAGCTTCACTTAAAGAAAGAATAGAAGAGCTAAAGAAAGACCAAGATAAAACAAGCAAAAAAGAAAAAATAAAACGATCAATAGAAGAGCTAAAACAAAAACAAGAAGACTTGAAAAACAGGATTGAAAAGCAGACAGAAAGATTTAGAGATGCTTTTCCAAACATGAAAATAAATGAAATTATAAAAAAGAAGATAGAGCAAAGAAAAGAGAAAAAAAACAGCACAAAAGAGCCTTAAAAGGGAAGGAGAGCTTGCAAACCATTGCTATTGGTGTGCACTGTGATAAAAAATGGAACATGAGATTTTTATCATTGACGATGAAACAGATCTACTAGATACTGTAAAAGATATTTTTAAAAATGAGAGAGAGTACAGGTTTAAGGGTATTAGAACTGAGACAATAGAGAATGCGCTAAAAAACATACCTGAATTGTTTATCATACACGAAGATACTGCCCAAAAACCTGTACTTGAATTATGCAAACAAATAAGAGCAGATGAAGATAACAGTATAACACCAATAATTGTGGTATCATCTAATTACGATAAGCAACATAGGCTAGACATTCTTGAATGTGCAGTTGAGTATTTTATTATAAAACCGATTGATAGGGATTACATTTTCCACACCATAAAAAACATTGTAAGATTACTAAATACAAATAGAAGGGTAAGCCCTCTTACAGGACTTCCTGGAAATGTTCAGATTCATGCTGAACTTAAGAAAAGACTAGCAAACAGAGATGAGTTTGCGGTATTATATTTTGACTTAGATAATTTTAAAGCATATAATGATGTTTATGGATTTGTAAAAGGTGACGAAATAATAAAATTTACAGCTAGGACAATATTAAAACATGTTAATGAAAGTGAATCTGAAGAATCGTTTGTTGGACATATAGGTGGAGACGACTTTGTAGCGATTATAGACAACAACAAATATGAAGAAGTTTGCCAAGATATAATTGCAGAATTTGATGCAAAAGTTGAAGACTACTTCACAGAGGAAGATGCTAAAAGAGGATATATAGAAGTAGCAAATAGAAAAAATATAATTGAGCAATTCCCGTTAACTTCAATTTCTATTGGTGTTGTTGCAGTAGAAACAAAGAGATTTCATAATATACTAGAAATTGGAGAAGTTGGAGCACAGATAAAACACATAGCAAAAACAATTATGGGAAGCAGCTACGCAATAGATAGAAGAAAAAATGATTAGAAACATAAGACAAAACAATAGGAGGTGAGAAATCTCGTGATAGTTGCCTTAATTGGAAGAAACATGATTTACAAAGCTAATATTCCAGAAAACGGATCAGGAAATTATTGGCTATGTGATAATAATGAAAAAAAATTATTGAATATAGAAAAAAGAGAAGATGGATGGTATGTAATAAGTAGCAATGAAGCGAAGATTATTCCTCCTAGAACAGAAGATATTGAAGAACACTGGACTAAAATTAAATTTATTGAAGAGATGCGACTCAACAAATATGAGATTCAGTATGTAGCTTTAAGAAACTGTCAAAGTCCATTTATTTTGTATAGTATGTCTTCTTTTGAAGACTTTACAAAACTAGGAATAGATAATTCATCAGAAATAACAATTGGAAGTGGACCTAATAATAGCATACAATTTGACCACCCATTAGTAAAAGAAAGACATGCAAGAATTTTCTATAGCAATGGAAAATTAATGATAGAAAACTATGATGAAAAATTTGGTACATTTATTAATAATAAGCCAGTTGCAAGCTATGTAAGACTATTATTTAACGGAGATACTGTTTTTATTATGGGGCTTCGTATAATCATAATGGGAAGAAGTATTTTTATTAACAACCCATTAGATAGTATGAAGTTTGACCATGAAATGTTTACTGTAAAAGAAAATGAGCAAGCAATTTTAGACAACTCTGAAGAAGATGACACAGATGTAGATATATACACAGACAAAGATTATTTTTCTAGAAGTCCGAGAATTGCAGGGGTTATTGAACAAGAAAAAGTTAGAATAGATCCACCACCACAAAAACAATCAAAAGAAGGAACTCCTTTTATATACATAATTGGATCAGCACTTACAATGGGAGCAGTAAGCGCAGTTACTGGATTTAATTCTTTAGATAATTTTATGAATGGAAGGGCAACATTTAGAGAGGTGCTTCCTTCTATTCTCCTAACTGTTGGACTTTTAACAAGTTCAATTCTATTACCAATTTTAAGCAGAAGACATGAGAAAAAGAAAAAGATTCAGTATGAAAATGACAGGCAAAAGAAATATAAGGCATATGTAAGTTTAAAAAAGAAATACATAAAAAATATAATGGATAAGCAAAGAGATATTCTTTTTGATAACTATGTATCTGCAGAAGAATGTAATAACATTATCTTAACAAGAAATTCTAGACTCTGGGAGAGAAAAATCGAAGATGACGATTTCATGAATATCAGGCTTGGAATAGGAGATGTTCCATTGCAGATTGATGTTGAGTACCCAGGGGAACAATTCACAATGGAAGATGACAATTTGATTGATTTAGTAAAGAGCATTGGGGATGAGTCAAAAACTCTAAAAGATGCACCAATTACTGTTTCATTGTGCAAGAAGAATATTTCTGCATTAGTAGCAACAGATGAGAGAATTGTAGAAAAATTCGTGCAAAACGCTATTATGCAACTTATTACGTTCCAAAGCTACGAAGATTTAAAACTTGTATTTTTAGTTAAAGAAGACAGAAAGAAAAAGTGGGAGCACATGAAAATGTTACCACACGTATGGGATAATGAAAAACAGGTAAGATTTTTTGCCGATACATATAGTGACATGAAAGACTTATCAAGTTATTTAGAGGAAGAACTAAATACAAGACTTGAAGTCGATAAAACATATGACTATAAGGCATTTAAACCATATTATTTAATAATAACAGACGACTACAAGATGATAAGACACTTAAGTATAATAACTGAAGTATTAAGAACAAAGAGAAATGTAGGATTTAGTATTTTCTGTATTTCAAATGATTTAATGGACTTACCAAATGAGTGTCAAACATTTATTACTCTAAAAGGCAATAATGGCGCAATGTTTGAAAATGAATTATCATCTACAAACCAGAGGAAATTCTATTTTGACACTTCATATACATTTTTCTTTGAAAAAATATGTAAAGAGATTTCAAACATACCAATCAAATATAGCGGACGAGGCAGAACTGCTTTGCCAAACAGCTATACTTTCCTAGAAATGTATGATGTAGGAAGAATTGAACAACTTAATATATTAGAAAGATGGAGACAAAACGATTCAACAACATCTCTACAAGCACCAATAGGAATAGATACTGCAGGAATGCCTATAACACTTGACATTCACGAAAAATTCCATGGACCACATGGACTTATTGCAGGAAGTACTGGTTCTGGTAAGAGTGAATTTATAATTACATATATATTATCGCTAGCGGTAAATTACCACCCTGATGACGTAAACTTTATTTTAATAGACTATAAAGGTGGAGGATTAGCTGGTGCATTCCAAAAAGGCGACATTAAACTACCACATCTTGTAGGAACTATTACTAATATAGACACTGCGGGACTACAAAGATCCTTAGCATCTATTCAATCAGAGTTAAGAAGAAGACAGGTTATGTTTAATGAAGCAAGAAACAATATTGATGAAGGAACTATCGACATTTACAAATATCAAAAATTGTATCATGAAGGAGTAGTAAAAACTCCAATACCACATTTACTTATTATATGTGACGAGTTTGCAGAATTAAAACAACAACAACAAGAATTTATGGATGAATTAATAAGCGTTGCAAGAATTGGACGTAGTTTAGGTGTTCATTTAATTCTTGCTACACAAAAACCTGCTGGTATTGTAAATGAACAAATAAGAAGCAACAGTAAATTTGCGGTTTGCTTAAAAGTTCAAGAAAAAGAAGACAGCTATGATGTTATAAAAAGACCAGATGCAGCAGAACTTAAAAAGACAGGACAGTTCTATATGCAAGTTGGAAACAATGAATACTTTACATTAGGACTTGCAGCATGGTGCGGAGCGCTATATTATCCTTCAGATGTTGTAAAGAAGAAAGTAGATAGCTCTGTAAAAATTATTTCAAATATAGGTGCTATTATAAAACAAATAGACAACTCAAAGAAAGAAAGCATGAATAATAATGGAGAGCAATTAACAAACATTGTTAGATATATTAGTGACCTAGCAAAACAGCAAGGAATAAGCAGAGAACAATTATGGATAGATAGCATTCCAGAAACGATATTTATTGATGATATCAGAAAGAAATATAATATTACAAATAACGAAGATGAAGTTAGCCCAGTAATTGGTGAATTTGATGATCCTGCAAATCAACGTCAAGGACCAGTTCATATTAACTTATCGAAGGGTGGAAACACAATTATATATGGAAATGCTGATAGTGGAAAAGAAACATTACTTGGAACAATAGTATATGATACTATAACAAATTATAGTTCAGATAAAGTACAATTCTATCTATTAGACTTTGGAAGTGAGGCGCTAAAGATATTTAGAGGTGCACCACATGTTGGTGATGTAATTCTTTCGACAGATTATGAAAAATTGCGCAGATTCTTTGAAATGATACAAAAGGAAATGAAAAGAAGAATCCAAATTTTATCTGAATATGGTGGAGACTACAGTTTATATATAAAGAAACATCCTGGAGAAATGCCAATGCTTATTTCTATTGTAAATAACTATGAAGCATTCTCAGAAAACTATGAAAATAAATATGATGATATCTTTATGAGCCTAACAAGAGAAGGAGTAAAATGTGGAATAACATTTATTATTACAGCAAGCTCATTTAATGATATTAGATATCGTTTAGGACAAAACTTTAAACAAAAAATAGCATTACAAGTAAACAATTCAGATGACTACTATAACATCTTTGAGGGAATAGGAAAACTAAGACCTTCTAATATATTTGGAAGAGGTCTCGTAAAACTAGAAGATATATATGAATTCCAAGTAGCTAAAATTTGTAACCCAGAGAATTGGAGTGACCATATAAAAGAAAAAGTGGAAGAAATTAAAGGCTCAAATAAAGTGTGTGCTAAACATGTTCCTATATTACCTGAACAAGTTACTATTTCAGACATTGAAGAAGCAATTAGCGACATAAAAAATGTACCTGTAGGAATTGATGGAAACACACTAGAAATTGCAACATATAACTTCAAGAGAGATATTCTAAATATTATTTCAGGAAAAAATATTGACGCGCCTGGAGAATTTATACTACACTTGCTAGAAGTCTTAAGAAAAATTAAAAATACAAATGTTACTGTTTTTGATGCTGAAAAAATAATACATACACAAAAGGCTAATATAAATGAAGAGTTTAAAAAGTTTGTGTTAGAGATTAATGGAAGCCCTGATATGAACAAAGAAAACATATGCATTATATTAGGAATTGACAAATTCTTAAATGATATCGAAGACGACTTTACAAGCGTGCTACGAAGAGCTGAAGAACTTGGAAACTATAGTTTTATCGCTGTAGACAACTTTACTAGAATGAAGAACCACGAATATGACGACTGGTTTAAAGAATTTACACAAAAAGACAACGGAATTTGGATTGGAAATGGTGTTGGAAGCCAGTATCTAATTAATGTTAATGCATATGGAAATGATACATTGAACAATTGTGGATTTAGTTTTGGATGCATAATTAACCAAGGAGAACCTACAATGGTTAAACTAATTGGTATGCATGAATAAGGGTGAGAAATATGGATAGAGTATTAATTAAATTATATGTGCCTATACTTGAAAAGACATATGATGTATGGCTACCTACGTATAAAAAAATTTATAATATAATCCCAATGATAGTAAAAGCCATTAATGAACTAAATGGCAACTGCTATAGACCGAAAAGTATGCCACTTTTGTACGATAGGATTACTGCAGAAGAATATGATATAAATTTAAGTGTAAAGGAATCAAGCATTAGAAGCGGAACAGAGATAATTCTTATATAAAAACTGAATAAAAACAAAAACTCTTAATAAATATTATTAAGAGTTTTTTGTTATAAAAAACTTATAGTATGCGTAAGGCCAACAGGTGAAAACAATGATAATATTACAAAAAAATAGAATATTTTTTTTAACATCATTAACAATTATTTCATTTGCATTTTACACTATAAACATGTTAGCTGTAAGAGGAGAAAACACTATAGAAACTGTAGCTACTCCTGCAACAGGTAAGGTTGTTATATTAGATGCAGGGCATGGAGTTCCAGATGAGGGGGCAATAGGTGTAGAAAACATAACAGAAAGTGATATAAACTTACAAATAACAATGAAAGTTCAATATTTATTAGAACAAAGCGGATGTATTGTAATACTTACAAGATCTGATGAGAATGGTATATTTTCTATGGACAGTAAAACACTTAGACAAAAGAAAGCAAGTGATTTGAATAAAAGAGTAGAAATAGGGAATACGTCTGATGCAGATATTTTTGTATCTATACACTTAAATAAAATAGATGCAAGCAAATATTGGGGATGGCAAACATTTTACAAAAATAATAATGAAGAAGGTAAAAAACTTGCAATATCTATACAGGAAGGATTAAATAAAACAATAAAAAAGAAAAACAATAGAGAAGCATTATCAATTTCTAATAAATATATAATAGACAATATTAAAATACCTGTAACTATAGTTGAATGTGGATTCCTTTCTAATACCGAAGAAGCAAAATTATTGATAACTGATGAATACCAAAGTAAAATTGCATGGGGAATATATATAGGAATAAATAACTATTTTTTAAATAAAACATAAAAAATCTACACTTTATATTAGTGCAGATTTCATATATTTTTTATTTAATCATTAATAGATGGAGTGTATATTTCTTTAACTGGATGCTCTTTTTCGATTCTAGCTTCCCAGAATCCCTTGTGTGGTATAAACATACCTGGGTGCATTTTTCTTTTATCTTGAGGTTGTTTTTTTTGAGGAGTTACCACCTGAGACTTACGAAAATCACTTGCTGCATTACTTTCTTCTGACATGTAATCTCACATCCTTTCTTAATTTTTATTACAACTATATTCAATTATAGCATTTTTTCCACAAATTGTCAATACTAATTATGTAAAGCATGCAGGAAAACTATAAAAAAATGTATTGACAATAAAAAATATTAGTGATATTAATAAGATAAATAATGGAGGTGAAAAAAATGTACGTAGACTATGAAGGAATGCCAGCTCAGGCAAAACAAATGAGAGAGACAGGAAAATCTTTAAATCAAGAGCTTTTACAAGCTTATGCAAGCATAGGTGATATGCACAAATCATGGTATGGAAAACGTTACAATGCGTTAGTTGAACAATTCAACAACTTAATACCACAGTTGAATCAAATGCTAACAACTGTAGCATATGAAGTACCAGTTAATCTTGAGAAAATAGCAAATAACTATTCTCAAGCAGACAAAGGACAAAACTGCACAACAGTAGTAGATGAAAAACCTACTTCTATAGCAAATTTATCAATGCCAAATGATGTTGGAATGCATTTTGTTGAATCAGAAGTAGAAGAAGTTAAGAACAAAGTTTCAAATAACTTCAGAAATGCAAAAGAAAGAATGAACGAATTCGGAACCCAATATGAAAAAATTAGATGGGAGAACAGCGCAGCTGCAGAAGAATTCAAAGTTCAATTTGAAAAATTAAAAAGCACAATTATTTCTGCATTTGATCAAATCGAAGCAGATTTCAAGAGCTTAATGAACCAAACACAACAAGATATGCAAAATGTAGAAAGTGCAAACACAGTAAAATAAATAAAAAAAAGGAAGCACATATTTTTATATATGTGCTTCCTTTTTTAAAGAAAAATATATATTTTTACAAAACAAATCAAAAATATACATGTTTTAAAAATGAAGCATGTATATTTTTTTGCTTAAAAGGAAAAATATGAATATGCGTAAATAGTAAAGAGGGGAATAGTTTTGAAAAAATTTAAACCATATAATTTAAGCATTAAACGTGCAGTACTAGATAAAACTATGATGTGTAATTACTTAGCTAAAATGGCTTCAGAGCAAACAATTAGGCCGTTTTCAGAAGGAAACACATATCCAATATACTTACTAAAGCAGAGCTTTAATGTGATTTATAAAACATATTTAATATTAAATGAACATGTAAAATTAAAAATAAAAATTGAACCTGCGGGAGAGTGGCTCTTAGATAATTTTTATATTATAGAAGAAATTACAAAAACTATAATTAAAGAGCTAAGCATTAAGAAGTATAAAAAATTAAGTGGAATTGCAAATGGTATGTACAAAGGATTTGCAAGAATTTATGCTATTGCAACAGAAATTATAGCATATACTGACGGCAAAGTTGATGAGGACGCTATTAAACTTTATCTTGGTTCATACCAAAGTAAAAAAGCACTTACCATGGAAGAAATATGGAATTTCCCAATTTTCTTAGAAATTGCTGATATCTTATACATTAAAGAAATATGTGAAAAAATTTATATTTCACAGTTACAAAAATATAAGGCTGAAAGCATAATTGAAAGACTAGTAGACTGTAAAGCAAAATCAAAACGCAATTATAACAAACAATTTCAATATGAAAAAAATAACTATAATATTATGAGCTATAGCTTTATAGAACATCTTTCATATAAGCTAAAAAGTTATGGGAAAAAAGGTGCAATATATTTACAAGTGCTTGAAGAGCAAGTAAATAGAACTGGAACTACAGTAGGTGAAGTAATAAAACAGGTACATTTTTTATCTGCAACAAGTCAGGTTAGTATGGGAAATTTAATTACCAGCCTAAAGGATATTTCCCATATGGATCTTGGAGAAATATTAAGACAAATTGGTGGCATTGAAGAAATATTGCAAAACGATCCATCTGGTGTATATGAAAAAATGGATTACAAAACCAAAAATGATTATAAAAATATAATTCAAGACATTTCCAAAAAAACAAATATATCAGAAATATATATAGCAAATACACTAGTGCAAATAGCAAATGAGGAACTTGAAAAAGGTGTAATAGGCAATTCTTTTTATAATCAGATTATGCATAAAAAGAAAACACATATAGGATATTATCTTGAATGTGATAAATCAAAACTTTACGAAAAATTAGATATAAAGAAAAACTTTTTAAATGAGGATAAAAAAGCAAAGCTATATAGTACTGCAAATATTATAATTCCAATGTATTTATGTTTTTTATTCTATGTTTGGACTTATAGTAAAACTAAAAACATATTATTAGCATTAATTTTGTCATTTCTAGTTTATTTACCTATTACAGAAGCAATTACACAATTAGTTATATATATTTTAGGAAAAATTAAAAAGCCTAAAAGAATACCTAGACTAGATTTTAGTAAGGGAATAACTAAAGACTGTGCAACTTTTGTTGTAATTCCAACTATTCTAAGTAATACAAAAAAAGTTGAAGAGCTAGCTAAAAAGCTTGAGGTGTACTATCTTGCAAACAAATCACCAAATATATATTTTGCAATTTTAGGAGATGTTACTGCAGGACAAAACGAAAATGAACCATCTGATGAAGAAATAATAAAAAAAGGAAAAGAACTTATATCAAGTCTAAATAGCAAATACCCACTAGAAGGACAAAATAAATTTCATTTTTTATATAGAAAAAGAACATGGAATTCAAGCGAGTCATGCTATATCGGATGGGAGAGAAAACGTGGACTATTAATACAATTTAATGAATTCTTACGAGATCATTCAAAAGATTGTTTTAGATGTAATACTATTGCAGAAGAGCCAGAATTAATACCACAGATAAAGTATGTAATTACATTAGATGCGGATACGAACTTAGTATTAGATTCTGGACTGGAATTAATAGGAGCAATGGAGCATATTTTAAATCTGCCGGTTACAAAAGATGGAAGGGTAGTAGATGGACACGCAATTATACAGCCACGTATAGGAGTAGATTTAACGTCAGCTACAAATTCTGTATTTAGTAAAATTTTTTCATGCCCGCGGAGGAACGGATTTATATACAAATGCAGTTTCTGATGTGTATCAAGATAACTTTAATGAAGGAATTTATACAGGAAAAGGGATTTATAATCTACAAACTTTTTCTAGTATTATTACAAATCAAATTCCAGAGAATTTGGTGTTAAGCCATGATTTGCTTGAAGGAAGTTATTTAAGGTGTGGACTTGCAAGTGATATTTTACTCCTAGATGGATTCCCATCAAAATATAATAGCTATATGGTTAGACAAAAAAGATGGATAAGAGGAGACTGGCAGATATTACAATGGATAAAATCTAAAATAATGGTTAGAAACGGCACATATGAACTAAATCCATTGAATTTACTTTCTAGATATAAGATATTTGATAACTTACGAAGAAGCTTAGTTCCAATATCTATTTTTTTATGCATTTTGATAGGAATGCTAACGACAAAAACGCAAGGAGATAAAATAATAATTGCAGGATTAATAAGTATTGCTATGCCATTAATATTAAACGTAATGGATAGAGTAGTATTAAAAAAGGAAATTGAAAATGGTTTCGTAGTTGCAAGCAAAAACTTCCAGTGGAAAATTGGTGGGGTTAAAGGGATGCTATACCAGACATTTCTTGAACTCTCGGTTTTACCATATAATGCATATATTTCTATGTGTGCAATTACAAAAACTATTTACAGACTTTTTATAAGCAAACAAAATATGCTAGAATGGCTAACTGCTGAAGAAGCAGAAAAACAAGCCATAACAGCGAAACTTGCATATTATAGGCAAATGATTATAAATGTAATTTCTGGTGGTATACTACTCTTTTTTTGTATACAAGGTAGTCTAATACAAAGAATAATAGGTTTAATAATTGGGTTAATGTGGATTTCGGGACCAGCAATTGTGTGTATCATAAGTAGACCTACTGTTAAAGAAAATCCAGTAAGTAAGATACAAGAAGATGAAAGAAAAGAATTAATCTCAATTGCAAAAAAAACATGGAGCTTTTTTTCTTCGTATATAAACGAGCAATATAATTACCTACCACCGGACAATTATGAGGAAGCAAGAAGCAAAAAAATTGCACCTAGGACATCTCCGACTAATATTGGACTAGGCTTATTAAGTATTGTTTCAGCATTAGATTTTAAGTTTATTACATTAGAAGAAGGAATAAATTTAATAGAAAAAAGCTTAAATAGCATTGATAAGCTAGAAAAATGGAATGGACACTTGTACAATTGGTACGACATAGAGACACTAGAGCCATTAAATCCTAAATATATCTCATCAGTTGATAGTGGGAACTTTGTTGGATATTTGTATGTTTTAAAAGCATTTTTAAGTGAAATAAAAGATAAAAAAGCGGATAAATTAATAAATACTATAAATCAGTGGATTAATAACACAAATTTTGCAAAACTATATGATCAAAAGAAAAAGTTGTTTTCAGTAGGATTTAATATAGAAGACGGGAAATTAACAGACTCATATTATGATTTATTAGCATCTGAATCAAGGCAAATGAGCTTAATAGCAATTGCAAAAAAAGATGTATCAGTAAAACACTGGAGTGCGTTAAATAGAACTTTAACGGTGTATAAAAAATTTAAAGGCTTAGTATCATGGTCAGGGACATCATTTGAATACCTTATGCCAAATATAATTATAAGAAATTACCCTGGAAGCTTGTTAGAAGAATCATGTAAATTTATGGTGTTATGCCAAAAGGAGTATTGCAATAAATTAAACATACCTTGGGGAATATCAGAAGCGGGATTTTCTTTGAAAGATTTATTTGGAAATTATCAATATAAAGCATTTGGAATACCTTGGCTAGGATTAAAAAGAGGGCTCTCAAGCGAAAGAGTGGTTTCCAGTTATGGCTCTATCCTTGCAATTACAGATTATCCAAGAGAAGTAATGGATAATATAAAGTTGCTAGAAAAAGAAAATATGCGAGGAGAATTTGGACTATATGAATCAATTGATTATACTCCAACAAGGCTTAAAATTAATCAAAAGTATGAAATAGTAAAAACATATATGGCGCATCATCAGGGTTTAATTTTAATATCTATTAATAATTTTTTTCATGACAATATAATGGTTGAAAGATTTATGAAAAATCCAGAAATTGAATCAGTAGATATTTTATTACAAGAAAGAATGCCACAACTTGCAGTATTAACGAAAGAGAAAAAAGAACGAATAGAGAAAATTCATGTAGATGATTATGAAACATATAGCCAAAGAGTGTATACAAAACCAAATCCAAATATAAACAGGACAAATGTAATAAGTAGTGACAACTATACTATATTTATGGATGAATTCGGAAAAGGATTTAGCAAATACAATAATTTACTAATAAATAGATTTAATGAGGATAGTGACCTAGAACAGGGAGTTTTCTTTTATTTAAAGAATGTAAGAACAAAACAAATATGGAGCGACTCTAACCTTAAATGTGTAAAAAAACCAGACAAATATAGAATTTTGTTTATGCCAGATAGCAATATTATATATAGATATGATGGCAACATAGAAACTAAAACCAAAATTACAATTGCTCCGGAGGAGCCAGTGGAATTAAGAACAATAGAAATAAAAAATACAGGAAATAAAGATGAAATAATAGAACTTACTAGTGTTTTAGAGCCTGTCCTTTCTAATAAAGAACAAGATAGTGCACACCCAGCATTTAATGGACTTTTTCTAAACTATGAATGGCTTAGCAAAGTAGAAGCAATATTAGTAAGAAGAAACAAAAGAAGAAAAGATGAAAGTAATGTATACATGGGTGTTTCACTCTATAATACAGACGCAGAAATACTAGGAGAAATAGAATATGATGTAGACAAAAATAATGTTTTAGGAAGATGTAATATAGGAATACCGGAAAAAATTCAAAAATCAACACTTTTTTTAAACAGAGTAAATTGCACTCCAGAAAGCATTGTGGCACTTAAAAAAACTATAAAAATAAATCCAGGTGAGACTGCTAAAATAGCTTTAATAATTACAGTATCCTACGAAAAACAAGATGTAATTGAAAGACTAGAAAAGTATAGAAATATTGAAAAAATAGAAAGATCATTTGAACTAGCAAGAGCTAAGAATGAAGCGGAAAACAGATATCTAAATATAAAAGATACAGAAACAGACCTTTACCAAAAGATGTTGGGATATTTATTATTACAAAACCAACTGAAAAGTATTGACAGTAAAAAGTTACCAAAAGAGATATATTCTCAAGAAGAGCTCTGGAAGCTTGGCATTTCTGGAGACATACCCATGATTGTTGCTAAAATAAAAGATGCGAACGATAGTCATGTTATAAGCGATTTGCTAAAAGCAAAAGAGTTTTTTATTCTTAAAAATTGTGACGTAGATATAGTTATAATTAATGAAGAGAAAAATGCATATGAGCAATATACAAAGGAAAAGATAGAAAATGCTATTTTTGAAAGACATCTTGAATACCTTGTTGGAAAGGAAAATGGAATTTATATAATAAATAGTAATAACATAGACAAGCACCAAAAAAACTCTTTGATATTTAGGAGTAATATTACAATAGATGCAGGAAAAGGCAATTTAAAAGAACAACTAGAAGAAATGGAAGAAAATTATATTGAACAAAAAACTAATATAGGATTTGAAAAAGAGATACAGGGGAAAGAATTGAGCAAAGGACAACTTACAATAGATAGTAAAAATCTTAAATTTTATAACGGGTATGGTGGATTTGCTTTAAATGGGAACGAATATACACTTAAAACAAATGAAGAAAACAAATTACCAACAGTTTGGGCGCATGTTCTTGCCAATAAACATTTTGGCACTGTAGTTACAGATAATTTGGGTGGATTTACTTGGAACGAAAATAGCAGACTAAATAGACTTACAAGTTGGAATAACATGCCGTGTATGGACATACCTTCAGAAATACTATATTTTAAGGAAGCTCAAAGTGGGAAACTATGGTCAAATAGTAGCTTTACTTCTGGAAGCAATGGAGATTTTAAAACAACATACAGCTTTGGATATGCTAGTTTTACCAATATGTGTAATGATTTTTTTTGTGAAACATTAATTTTTGTACCAAAAGAAGATAAAGTAAAAGTAACTATTGTTAAATTAAAAAACACAAAAGCTGAAAAAAGAAAGCTGAAAGTTTTTTATTATCTAAAACCTGTTTTAGGGGAAAATGAAGAAAAAAACAAAACCTATATAGATTTAAAATATAAAGACAGCCATGTTTTAGAGGCGAGAAACCTTGCAAATAATACATTTAAAGACATATTATTTTTGGGAACTAACCTTACAATTTCATCATATACTGGCGATAAAAAAGAATTTATAGGAAATGGAACTATTATAAATCCCGAAGGGACAAAAAGAGTAAGCCTTTCAAATGAAAATTCTTTAGGAAGAATACCATGTATTGTTTTTGAATCAGAGATTGATTTTGAAGGCTATGAGAGCAAAGAATTTAGCATTTTTGTAGGAGAAGCAGAAAATGAACCATTAATAGGAGAGTATGAAAAGAAATATATACAAACTGAAAATTGCTATCAAGAATTATCTAATATAAAAAACTACTGGTTTGAGCAGATAAACCGTTTACAAGTAAATACACCAATAGAATCTATGAACATTATGCTAAATGGATGGTTAATTTATCAAACACTATGTTGCAGATTGTGGGCAAGATCTGGATATTATCAGTCTGGTGGGGCATATGGATTTAGAGACCAACTACAAGATACATTATCTCTAAAATTTACTGCTCCAGAATATATAAAAGAACAAATATTAAAAGCATGTGCTCATCAATTTTTAGAAGGAGATGTGGAGCACTGGTGGCATGATGAAACAAATAAAGGAATTAGAACAAGATTTTCAGATGACTTATTATGGCTTCCTTACACTTTGGCAGAGTACGTAAATGTTACAGGAGATAACTCCATTTTAGACGAAGAAGTTGAATTCTTAAAAGGTGAATGCTTAGATGAAAAATCAGATGAAAAGTATAATACCTATTTAGGTAGCAATATTTATGGAAGTGTATATGAACATGCAATTAAAGCAATAGACAAGGGGATATCTCTAGGAATAAATGGATTGCCAAAGATTGGCTCTGGAGATTGGAATGATGGACTAAACACGGTTGGCAATAAAGGAATTGGAGAAAGCGTTTGGCTTGGTTTTTTCTTGTATGACGTTTTACAAAAATTTATTTCGATATGTATTTTAAAAGATGATAGAGAAAAAACATCGTATTATAAACTAATATGTGATGGATTAAAAAAATCTTTAAATGCTATTGGATGGGATGGACGATGGTTTAGACGTGCATTTACAGACGATGGAGATGTCTTAGGAAGTATAGAAAATGAAGAATGTAAGATAGATAGCATTTCTCAAAGCTGGGCTGTAATGTCTAATGCAGGAGACAATGACAAAAAATTTATTGCAATGGAATCTTTAGAAAACTATCTTGTAGACAAAGAAAATGGAATAATAAAATTACTAACACCACCATTTGAAAAAAGTAAGCTAGAGCCAGGATATATTAAATCATATATGCCAGGAGTAAGAGAAAACGGAGGTCAATATACACACGCTGCAGCATGGACAATAATAGCGGAAACACAATTAGGTTTTGGGCAAAAGGCTGTTGAATATTTTAAAATGATAAACCCTATAGAACATGCTAAAACAAAAGATGAAGCAAATAAATACAAAGTAGAGCCATATGTTGTAGCAGGAGATGTTTATGGAGAAGGAGTTTTAGCAGGCCATGGAGGATGGACATGGTATACAGGCTCTAGTGGATGGTTATACCAAGCCGGAATAGAACATATACTAGGACTAAAAATAATAAAAAAAGAATTAACGGTTTTGCCATGCATACCTAAAGATTGGCAAGAATATTCAATGAGATATAGATATAAAAACACAATATACAATATAAGGGTAAAAAATCCAAATGGGAAAGAAACTGGAATTAGTAAATTTATGGTAAATGGCAAAGAAATACCAGAACATAAAATCTCATTAGATGAAAGTGGCAACACTTACGAAATTGAAGTAGAAATGTAAAAAGTTGTTTCGATGAAAAGATAGACATAGGTATGGAGCTTTTGTCTTGCGGATTTTAGGGAGATTTCCCTGAAACCCGCAAGACAAAAGCTCCGTACCTATGTCTAAAATTATCTTTACCAATCAGAAATGCTCCTTTTTTAAATTTAAGAGATTGACAATAAAAGTATTTATTGGTATAAGTTTAATTGAAACTATATACATAAAAATAACCTGAAATTATTTTAAGGCAGGTGAAAAAATGATAAATATAAATACGGAAAAAGAGTTAAAACTGATAGATGAAACAGGTGGAGTATTAAAAAAAGCTAAAAAAAATTTAACAAAATTAGCTAATGAAGAAACAACAAAAAACACGAAACAAGCACTGAAAAAAAACATACAGCAATCAGTAAAAGAGTTAAATGATTTAATGTCTGGTGAGAACAAAAATGCATTATCAGATAAAATTAATAATGACGTAAAAGCATTGCAAGAGAAACTTGAAGATGCTTTAATTGAAAGCAATAATAAAAAAGACAATAAACAAGCGACGAAAGAAGCAAGCAAAGTAGGAGAAATAATAGCTGATTTTAAAAAAGAAGAAAAAGAAGTAGAAAAATACAAACAAACCATAAAAAAACTTGAAAAATCAAATGATGAAATATTGAATAATATGACAGCAAATATTTCAAAAATACTTGGAGAAGGAACAAGCGGAATAAAACTGAATTTAAATTCGTTGTTTGCATCAACAGAAGGAATGCCAGCACCAGCACCAACACCAGCACCAACACCAG